>JBDWHY010000001.1:0-3259 GCA_039974975.1 Fuerstiella sp.
GCGACGACAGGTTGTAGCCACGGGTGCAAACCCGTGGAAAACGAATCACCCCACACAGCAAGCCCCGAAGGGGCGACAGGAACTCCGCCGCAGTTTCCTGCCGCCCCTTCAGGGCTTTGCGATTGTTATTCAAACGCCATCCATGGGCTCGCGCCCATGGCTACATCATGCCGTCCATGCTGGACTAAACTTTTGGGATAGCATGGGATTCAGGCCGACTGGCCGAGCCCCTTCGAAACACACGCATCAAATTTGATGCTGAGTGAGATCATCTTGGGACTTATTGATATCTCCCGAGGATTTCTGAATGCTTTGATGAGAAAACAACGGGAAGCTGATTGGTACCATGCATGTGGCAGGCTTCATGATGTGCATGATCCCTATCTGTTCGCCACTCAAGTTTTCAGGCAGATTCTTTCCAAGATAGCTGCTCGCAAATAGATGAGCGTCTGAGCATTTCTAGCGCGAAATGTCCGTGGATAGTCTCAAAAGACCTATTCAGCGATTGAAGGCATTAAACCGCCAAGTAAGAACTGCTTAGGTGCCTGCTTTCTCCGGCGCCGTTTTCGTTGGGGTTCGCCTCGTCGTTAGCCTCGACAAAACGGTGCAGGAGAAAGCAGGGACGGAGTGCCCATCTGCTTTTTCTGGTGAGTTCTTTGAGGGGTTCCAAGTCTGGTCGGTGACGGAGGCGTGCAAAGCAGAAATGACCTTACCGCGTATTCACCACAAACCGATCGCCACCTTCGGCTTCGGCAGCTTCATCTGTCTTCTACTTGGCAACTTCCATCCAAAGTCATTCGACTCGTTGTCGACGTTTATTGTCAAACTGTGGTACGATGAAGGAATACGACGGGAGTGAAATATGAGTATTCAAGTTGATTTAGAACCGCTTGCAGAAGAACAGCTGCGGGCACAGGCGAAAGCAGCTGGGGGCGATATTGAAACGTTTGTGCGAGACACTCTTCAGAAAAAACTGGCGGAATCCGGTTATCAGTCTGCTCCCATTGAATCCGCTTTTGTCAAAAACCTTGATGAGTGGATCGATCTCCATCCACGTCAAAGGCAGTTGGCTGACGATGGTCGAGAGTCGATCTATGAAGGTCGTGGCGAGTGAGTGTTCTGGTTGACTGAAACTCTTTGACGAGACGCTCATCGCTGTGGTAAAATGACACAGCAGGCAATTCAATTCTTGAGCTGTCTGTTTCAAGAGGAGAGAGCAACATGTCAATTACATTGGAACAACTTAATCAATTTCGTGAGTATGCAGAACAGCGTCTCACCGCTGGTTCAGCAGCACTGGACATGGTTGAACTTGCCGCTGAATGGCAGTTCCAGCACGAGTCACAGGATCACCTGAAGGAAGACACCCTTGCCATCAAGGCTGCTCTTAAAGACATGGACGCTGGGGAAACTGGTCGACCAATGTCTGAGTTCATGAAGGAGTTCGAAGAGCGACATCAGATTGTTCGCAAATCGTGAAGCTACAACTGGTCATTCTTCCTCGGGCGGAACGCGACATTGAAGCGATCTTCTGCTACATCGCTGAGCGAAATCCAGACGGGGCTTTTCGTTGGCTCGAAGCGTTCAAAACGGCATCAGCAAGAACCGTGGATTTCCCGGAAAGCTATGCACTCGCACCGGAACATCATGGCTGCGATCGCGAAATCCATCACTTCTTTTTCCGTACGAAACGCGGCCACATTTATCGGGGACTTTTCGTCATCGTGGAAGACGAGCTTCGAGTACTTCGTGTGCGAGGAAAAGGCCAGCCACCGCTAACGCAAGACGAGCTTGAACTGGACACATAGGCGAACTCAGATCGTGATGCGTTCAATTTCATCAAGCGAAACCTGTTCATTTCTGCGGTCGTAAAGCTTGGTCGTTCTTGCGTCCGCATGACCTGCCACCTGCTGAGCAATTTCCAAACTGCCTGAGTTCGTCAGGTAGTTCGTGATTCCGGTTGCCCGAAATGTGTGTGGCAAATGCTTGTCGCAATTCCAGCATGCTGGGCTTGTCGTCGCGATCTATCTGGTACCACGCATCAAGCTAATTGGTACCATGCATGTGGCAGTCTTCATGATGTGCATGGTCCCTATCTGTTCGCAGAATCAGATTGGCTCCTCACGCACCAGTCGCGAAGCGACGACAGGTTGTAGCCACGGGTGCAAACCCGTGGAAAACGAATCACCCCACACAGCAAGCCCTAAAGGGGCGACAGGAACTCCGCCGCAGTTTCCTGCCGCCCTTTCAGGGCTTTGCGATTGTTATTCAAACGCCATCCATGGGCTCGCGCCCATGGCTACATCATGCCGTCCATTCAGGACTAAAACTGGTATCTGCGTGTTTCGAGAGCAACACAACTCCGTGTGCTCCGTGCCTCTGTGTTTTAATCCCCTATTTGCGAGGACTTGCTCATGACTCGGCAAATCTTCATCACCACCGTGCAAAAGGAGCTGCAGACATTCCGTGACACCCTGCTTCCCAAACTCATCTCAGGCGAACTGCGAATCCCGGACGCCGAGAAATTCGCGGAGGAAGCATTGGCATGATCACACCGTCACCGCGATTCTCCGCACCTCCGCCACACCGCGTTTCAAACTTCCGCACACTCGATCGCGGATCCATTTTTCAACGCAAAGCCACCCAGGTCTCGGGGCAGCCATCGCCCCAGAATCAGATTGGCTCCTCACACACTAGTCGCGAAGCGACAACAGGTTGTAGCCACGGGTGCAAACCCGTGGAAAACGAATCACCCCACACAGCAAGCCCCGAAGGGGCGACAGGAACTCCGCCGCAGTTTCCTGCCGCCCTTTCAGGGCTTTGCGATTGTTATTCAAACGCCCTCCATGGGCTCGCGCCCATGGCTACATCATGCCGTCCATGCTGGACTAAAACTGGTATCTGCGTGTTTCGAGAGCGACACAACTCCGTGTGCTCCGTGCCTCTGTGTTTTAATCCCCTATCTGCGAGGACTTGCTCATGACTCGGCAAATCTTCATCACCAGCATGCAAAAGGAGCTGCAGACATTCCGCAACACCCTGCTTCCCAAACTCATCTCAGGCGAACTACGAATCCCGGACGCCGAGAAACTCGCGGAGGAAGCATTGGCATGATCACACCGTCTCCGCGATTCACCGCGCCTCCGCCACACCGCGTTTCAAACTTCCGCACACTCGATCGCGGATCCATTTTTCAACGCAAAGCCACCCAGGTCTCGGGGCAGCCATCGCCCCAGAATCAGATTGGCTCCTCACACAC
>JBDWHY010000002.1:0-9145 GCA_039974975.1 Fuerstiella sp.
AACGGGGTTATGGACGACAAGCTGTCGTCTATGCTGGAAAGGTGACTAATATACGACGGCAAATTTGCCTGGGAAGCCCAAAACTTAAACTCAAGTGGCCGTTTCACAGATTGGACGAATTGACGGATTTCGGCCTCGGCAGCCCCCTCGCCCCCTCCTGTGCAGGCAGGTGGACGTTCAAATGTGATCTTCTGACCACTTCCCGCATTCCGCACAAATTGTGTGTTTCCCTCGGTGCTTTCGGTGCTTTTTGACATGCATTGAAGGCCACCGTCGGTTTGGCAAACCGATCTCAGGAGTCATTCTGCACCGATCGCAGAAGGCTGAATCAGATGAGGGGGCTAAATTTCAGACGACATGGAGCACCGAAACTTGGTTTCCCCTGTCGCCTGTGAACGCTCTGGTGATTGCGAGCCACGGTTGCCAAACTTCGACGCTTCACCCTGAAAGCGAATGAACTTTGGCGAGTCCAGTTGTGAGTGAATCCGAAGACGTATTCCTGACACCCCATGTGTTGGACGGTGGTTTGGCTTTCACCTTCGTGCCGCCGCCGCGACGCTGCGAATTGCCAATCAGCGAATCTTGCTGAATCAATTTCACAGAAGCGAAAAGCCGTCATCAGCCGAGTGACCGTGGATCGAATTTGGGCGATGGCGATTCAGGGGCTTCGCAGGGGTTTTGATAAACTGGCGAAGTTTCTAAGATCCGTCGTCGATTCGAACTGTTTCATCGAATTCCGGTGTTTACGTCAGGTGTGGTTCGCCGATCAGCCTGATGTTTTCTGTTTGTGACTCGCAAGGATGTGTCCGTTGGCTCGAAAAGCGTCTCGAAAAAACAATAATCCGTCTTTGTTCGGAGCCGATTCTGGCGCGGGAAACGTTGAGTACCGCGGAATCAGCGGAGAAACTCGGCGCCGTTATTTAAACTACGCGCTTTCGGTGATTACGTCTCGCGCATTGCCTGATGTTCGAGATGGTTTGAAGCCCGTTCAACGCCGCATCATGTACGTGATGTTTGATGGTCTTCGATTGTTGGCCAGCGGGAAAACTCGAAAGTGTGCCAAAATCTGTGGCGACACAACGGGCAACTTTCATCCTCATGGTGAAACTGCGGTCTATGACGCCTTGGTGCGCTTGGGCCAAGAATTTACGTTGCGATATCCTTTGGTGATTGGGCAGGGAAACTTTGGTTCGATCATGGGGCTTCGAGCGGCCGCATCTCGATACACCGAAGCCAAGCTCTCTGCATTGGCCGAACAGTTGATGACTGAACTGCGGTTCGACACCATCGACATGAAGCCCACCTACGACGCAGTCTTAGAAGAACCCACTGTGCTACCGGCTCGCTACCCAGCCTTGCTGGTCAATGGAACTCAGGGAATCGCTGTCGGAATGGCCACCAGCATGCCGCCGCACAACCTGAATGAAGTGACAAAGGCGTGCGTGCATTTGATCGACAATCCGGACGCATCCATCGCTCAATTGATGAGATACATTAAGGGGCCCGACTTTCCACTGGGCGGTCGAATTGTTTCCGAACGAGCCGACATTCGCAAAGCGTACGAAACCGGAAAGGGTGCGTTTAAGACTCGAGGCGAATGGCGATTTGACAAAGACGGTCGCAAAGAACTCACCAATATATTGGTGGTGTATTCTGTACCTCATGGAGTATCAACAGGGCCGTTACTGACTGAAATTGGCAACCTGATCGAAGACCGAAAAATTCCTCAACTGGCTCATGTCAACGACGAAACCAACGAGGAGAACGGACTGCGGATCGTGCTTGAAATCAAGCCCGGAGCCGATCCAGATGCCGTGATGGCCTATCTGTATCGGCACACGTCTTTGGAGCAAAACTTCAGTTACAACGCAACGGCGTTGGTGCCGGATGATCGAGGCAATTTGATTCCCGATGTCTTGGATCTGAAATCACTGCTCCAGCACTTTCTCGACTTCCGTCACGAAACGGTTCGTCGCCGCTTGGAATACCAACTGGCTCAACTGTTAAAACGGATTCACATTTTGGAGGGTTTCGAGATCATTTTTGATGGTCTGGATTTGGCTTTGAAATTGATCCGAGCCAGCATTGGTAAGAAAGATGCAGCGTTGAAGTTGATGGATGCGTTTCCGCTGGATGCCATTCAAACGGACGCAATTTTGGAACTGGCATTGTACAAAATTAGCCAGTTAGAAATTGACCAAATTCGCATTGAACTGAAGGACAAACGCAAGCAGGCGGCTGCCATCGAAAAGCTGCTTAAATCAAAAAAGGCAATGTGGAAGCTGATTAAAACAGAGCTTGAAGAATTGGCTGCGGAATTTGGAGACAAACGCCGCAGTAACTTTGGTTCCACAGACGAAATCGTGGAATTTGATGCATCGGCCTACATCATCAAAGAAAACACCAACGTGGTGGTCACCACAGACGGGTGGATCAAGCGAGTGAATTCGATGTCATCGGTCGCGAAGACTCGAGTCCGCGAAGGAGACAGCGTGCTGGCCGTTTGTCCCGGCAGCACATTAGATAACGTCGTGGTGTTTAGTTCGGACGGAGTTGCCTTTACGTTGCCGATCGATCAGCTGCCCGTATCATCGGGCTATGGCGAACCCATTGCAAAGCATGCTCGGTTTACAGACGGAGCCAAAGTGGTGGCGGCGTTAACCACGGATGCTCGGTTTGTTCCTGCCGTGCCCGATGATTCCAAAGAGTGGGGAGTACTGTTGTTGGCCGCCACTTTGCGGGGGCAAGTTTTAAGCATTCCTTTTCATGGCTTTCGAACTCCCAGCACAAAGGCGGGACGAAAATACTGTCGGCTAAACAAAGCAGACGAAGTGGTCGACTGCCAAGTCATCACTGAAGCAGAAACCGTGTTTATCGCATCACAGGATGCTCGAGTCCTGCACTTCGCAATCAGTGATGTTCCGATGTTGACCAACGCGGGCAAGGGTGTGCGAGGAATTAAGTTGGATACATCCGACCAAGTGCTTGGCATCACTCAACTGACTCGCCCAAGCGACTGCCTTCGAGTCATCAGTTCCAGTGGCAAGGAAATGGTGTTTGGTCAGCAAAAATACCTGGTGACGTCTCGAGGCGGACGTGGCGTACAAACCACGAAGCGCAACAAGTTTGATGCGATCATTAAACCAGAGATCCAGTTGGTGGATTGGTCAGAATTGGAAGACAGCTAACGTATCAGGAAGCTCGACTGTCCCCGCCTTTGGCTCGCACTGTGAGCGAGTCAGGCAACCAGCAACCAGCAACCAGCAACCAGCAGAGAAGGCTGGATTCAAAAGCTCAGCGAAACAACCACGGTAAACCGCAAAGGTCAGCTTTGCATGTTGGCAAAAGGTGAAGTCTGACAAGCGACGAAACTGCTCGGATGTTCACATTCCAGATCACACACTCCAGATCACAGTCGTGACCTACGTAAGCCCCACGGCTGCTAGGAAGCAGCCGTCCAGTGACTGTTTTCCTCTTATCGAAACGTCTCGAATGGCAGTCGCTTTTGTGGTTTTTAGTTCTTTAACCGTTACCGTTCGCCCGAACAAAATCTACGGTTAAGCTGGAGCACCCGATCTAAAAAATGACAGGCGAAAATCGATCCTGTTTTAAGCAGGACACACTCAGCGCTCAGCACACTCAGCGCTCAGCACGAACAAAGGAGTCTCAATTGAACAAGGTTGCTCTCAAACTGATACAGACCATTGCCGGTTTGATTCTTGCTGTCACATTGTCCACATCTTTGGTTCGAGCGCAAACTCCCAAGTCTCCGTACGACGGAAGCTGGAAATCTTTGCAAACGATGCCAGTACCGGCCTGGTTCGATGATGGAAAAATTGGGATTTTCATTCACTGGGGTCCCTACAGCGCGATCGGCTATCGCCAAGGCGGTCGTGGGTATGCAGAACATGTACCGAAGATGATCTACGAAGATCCGAAGCACTACTATCCCTACGTCAAAAAACGCTGGGGAGCCAACCCGCCTGAATTCGGCTACAAGGACATCATTCCGGAATTCAAAGCAGAGAACTGGGATCCCAACGAATGGGCGACGTTGTTCGCTGAAGTTGGAGCCAAGTACGTGGTGCTGACGGCCGAGCATCATGACGGTTGGGCCAACTGGGATTCAGATCTCACACCATGGAACTCGGTGAACAAGGGACCGAAACGCGACTTGGTCGGCGATCTCGGCAAAGCAGTCCGAGCCAAGGGGTTAAAGTATGCCCCCTCTTATCATCGCGAACGTCACACTGGATTTTTTGCGAAAGACAAATACCGCGTCCACAGTGAACCACGTCCGGATATTGCCGAAGAAATTCGGCGTGTCCCCGAAGCAGCAATGCTTTACGGACCAGAATTCAGCTACAGCAAAGCCTACGTCGACGACTATGTCGCACGTTGGAAAGAGATTCAAGATAAGTATCAACCCGACATGTTGTGGATGGATGATTTTCCGATCTATACTCGAGATGGCAACAACGTTCGCAAGGGAACGATGAAGCCTGAAATTAAGTATTTCGATGATCAGGTTCGAAGCATGATCACTGACTTCATGAACGATGGAGCTTCTCGTGGACAGGCAGTTTATGTGAACAACAAGGGTGGAAATCGCAACTGGCCAGACAATGTGGGGTGCCTCGAAAAAGACAATCTCAAACTAAAGGTCATCGGTCCCAAATGGCAAAGCTGTACCACCTTTGGAACATCTTTTGGATATCTCGAAGGCGACCGATACAAGAGCATCAAGCATGTCATTCATGAAATGATCGAAGTGATTAGTCGCAACGGAAATTTCCTTGTGAACATTGGCCCCAAGGCCGACGGAACGATTGCTCCTGAACAACGACAGCGACTGCGGGCGATGGGGGAATGGTTGCGGATTAACGGAAAAGCGATCTACGGAACTCGCTACTGGAAACACAGCAATCAGGCCAACGAACGCCTTGCTTTCACCACCAAAGGCAAAAACCTGTACGCAATCAAGTTGGTCAAACCTTCGTCACCCTTTGTGATCACTGGCACGGCGGGCTGGGACGCAGCACAAGTAAAATCAGTGACGCTTCTCGGCAGCAGTGCGAACATCACTTATAAAATGACGCCTGCTGGATTGCAGATCACTCCTCCTGTTGATTTACAGACCAGTCAGATTGCGTGGTCGTTTGAAATCGTAACTGATCGACAACAACACGTGCCAAATGTCATGCAGGAGGACGTAACCAAAGCGATGAAGGGAACAAAACCCGTTGACCTAGAAGGCAGGGTGGAACGTGAGAACGGAACGATTCACCCACAGCCAAAACGATAAGCAAAGAGGAAAACGTTTCCGCCCAAGCAAGTTTGTCAACATGCAGATTCCAACTGAATCTGACAGCCGCAAAACGCTGATGCCCTCTTTAAAAAACGGTACGACACGGCAACGTTTCGGAGAAAATTCACGTTGAACTAAGATTGCATGGTGACGGAATTCAGATCAAAGCAACGTCAGGGGGTAGCTCTACGCGATGGGCAACTTAACGCGATGAGACGCGCGTTGAATTCTATTCGTCAGTCGTGTGTTCCTTCATTCTCTCATGCCAAGGTCTTTCAATCCAGCAGGTCAGACCTCAGTGATTCCATCACGCGGCGGAAGTCTGCATCCAGATCTCGCGGCGCATTTGCTGGCTGAGGATCATTGGAATCGATGACCTTGAACATTCCGATGATGCCTTGATCAAAACGGATTTTAAGCACCAGAATGTCTTTGCCCGTTTCAATCACGCTCCGTTGCAAAAAGTAGCCGCGTTCAATGGCCTCATGATCTTCAGCTTTGTATTGCTCGATCGTATCCGCAGGCGTCTCTGGCGGGTTGACAAGCTCGTAGCGTTTGCGTTCGACGATCTCTTCCAAAGAATGGCCGAAGGTTTTGCAAAAGGGCGCATTGGCATAAACGACGGCCTCCTCTGTGCCGTTGTATTCGGCGTACCAGATGCAACAATTTTGGTTCTGATCAAGGAATGACTGAGCTTCAGCGATGGTATTCATGAATATTCTGAACGGATGGTTCTTCAACGAATTCAGTGGGCAAGTTTTGACGTGCAAACAATTTCATTCGTCGCACACCAAGATTCTAACGGATGCGTTCTCTTTCGAACCCCATGTTTTTCTGAGAATTTCGCGGACAGATTTCAGGTTAGCTTTCGTAATGAAACGGGGCTGTACCCCTCACGGCTAACATGCACTTTGTGTCGGTCTGGCAGTCGGGATAAGATTGCGATGTTGATCATTTTTTTTCATGACCCTCGACTTACAAAGTTCGGCCTTCGAAATTATCAAGCAACCCTAATTTCATGAGTGATCCAGAAGCAAATCAGCTCACCAAGATCGACCGGGTTCTTGACTGCTTCAATGCAGCTTGAGGATCCGCCAAGTCGCATTCACCGAGTTCACTTGTTCGGCGATCTTAACGTCACTTCTATCATGGCTGTCATCGCCGGCGACGATGGCCCGCAGGCCATTGGATTCTGAACGAAGGCCAATCAAGACTGGCTCAAAAAAGTGGCTTCGGCTACCCGAAGGAATTCCTTCTCACGAAGCCACGAAGGTAAAGAGTCACAAAGCGATCGTCGCGTCTTCCGAGTTTTCATTTTTCGTGTCTTTGTGCGAGAATCGAAGCTTCACCCACAATCTTATCTGTAGTCTTCTAAGGCGAAAGTGCGGCGTGTTCAGGAGTCAGCAGCATTCACCTTTGAAAAATAGCAAACCAGAAACAGACGAATACAATCCGAATAGGGCGATGAACATGCGGCTACTTAGAACGACAATAATTGCACTGCTGATGTGTGCTTCGGTCACAGCGTTTCCCTCGCGTGCTTCAGCACAGATCCGCCCCAACATCATCATCTTTTATGTGGATGATCTGGGGTGGCAGGGAACCCAGCTCAATGACGTGGATTCACCTTGCCCCTATGAAACACCAAATGTAGCGAAGCTGGCAGCGCAGGGGATGAATTTCACCCAAGCGTATTCCGCCGCGCCAAGTTGTGCGCCTTCGCGGGCTGGACTCATCACCGGCCAACATCCGGGCAAGCTCAGGTATACCCATGTTTCATTTGACACCATCCCCAAAGGAAGAGCGTCGCAAGAGTTCGTTGATCCTTATCTGGGCGCCCATCTTCAGATGAATGCACTCACCCTAGCAACGGCACTCAAAGGTAATGGATATCGTACAGGCCATGTGGGCAAATGGCATCTTGGATTGAGTTCAGCTCTTTTCGGTTTCGATTTTAGCCATGAAGATCGCGGAGTGCATCGGAAGACCCCCGATCGCACGAAAGACTTTGCGACCGCCGATGATCCCAAGTACCCGCTGAGCAAAATAAAGTACCCGCCACTGAGCACCAAGAATCCGGACGGAATTTCTTATCCCTACGATGGAGTCACCGAGTCCGCTCTGCAATTTATTAAAGACAGCGATGACCCGCAATGGTGAGCTACTGGAATATTATTGCGATAAGCTGGGGCAACCGTTCCCTCCCAAAAAAGGACAGCAGTCTAAGCCAGGTCAGAACAACCCATACTTCGCGTCCATGGTCAGCACGGTCGATTGGAGCTTGGGACGAATTGTTGACTATCTGGAGAAGACCGACGACCCTCGCAACGAAGGCAAGAAGCTAATCGAAACGACCTATCTGATCTTCTCTTCGGACAACGGAGGCGCGCAGAGACATGGCAAAGAGGTTCTGTCCGATAACACTCCGCTGAAATACGGCAAGACACATGGCGAAGAGGGTGGCATTCGTGTCCCAATGGTGATCCGAGGTCCAGGCATTTCGAAGGGGTCGCAATTTCATGGGTTAGTCAACCAGCTCGACTACTTCCCGACGATCCTGAATCTGACTCGATCGACGATTGAGCCAGAAGCTAGAAAAGAGTTGAGCGGCTTGGACATCACGCCCGTATTATTGGACGGCGCCGAGCAGATTGTGGATGCGAAAGGCACGAAGCGAGAAAATCTGTTTTGGCATTTCCCACATGGTCAGGAATCAATGAAAGCCGCACTGCGCGAAGGAGACTTCAAGCTTCTCAAGAACTATCAAACGCGGGACCACAGTCTGTATCGTCTCTACAAAAATGGACAACGGGAAGATCTCGAGGAAATGAAGGATCTAGCGAGGGATCCCGAATACGGTCGTGTGCTGAAAAGACTTTCAGAAAAGCTGGAACAACATCTCACAGAAAACCAAGTGGAAGGTCCGTACCTGAACCCGGCGTTTCAGTCCAAAACTAAACCGTCTGCCGAAATCGAAACGGTGCATTTCAATGCGGCAGATCGCCAGGCAAGCGTGAAGCTAGACAGCTCTGCCCCCGCGATTGAGACCGCTTATGTGATTTATCGCAACCCGCCGAGTGTGGATAAAAAGAATGCAAGGCGAGATAAAGAATCATTCGATGTGAGTCTCGGCATGAAATCGCCGGCGACGATCGACGCTTCCGGCAACACGGTCAGCGCCAAGATCCCAAAGCACATCCAAGCCTATTGCTTTCTATTGATCGACGAAAACAACTACCAAATCTTCAGCGATATCCAGCTTGCTCGTTAGTGCCGTGGTGACGTTCGCGCCCGTCTCCATAAGCAACAAGAATTCAACTCGCTGGGTTGAATCACACCGACAGTACGAAGAGTGATGTCGTCTCCCTGGCAGATGCATCGTCCGAAGCCACGAAGCAATTTGACTCACATTCTTCGGCGGACCGACCTCATGCAATTAATGCGTTTGATTGTTGAGTTGCAAAGATGTTGGTGATCGCGACTCTTCCAGTCGTGATTCAACGCAACAGACGTGAAAAAGCGGGCTTCGGATGCTGGGCAAGTCCTCCATCAATAACAAAACCCTCCGCCACAAAACGTGTGCCTGAGAATTTCGGTGTGTACAGACCGTCGAAAGTTCACCCGAGAGGACTCGAAGAAACGCTGAAAACCCTTGAGAAAATGCTACTTCAGGGCAGCGGCGGTAACGCGGGCGGTAACATCTCGAAAAAAGAGCGTCGAGTGCTGCGGGAATGGGAGCGAATCTACCTGCGGGCGGCCGTGCTTTGTCGGCAGATTGAGAGCGACTCGGACAGCTGAAAACCCCCTGGAGGTTGATCGTCGTTCTCGGTAGAATTG
>JBDWHY010000003.1:0-2630 GCA_039974975.1 Fuerstiella sp.
GACCTTGCTGGTTTCAGGAGTACCATCGCCATCCTTGTCCCACTGAGTTGTGACAGTTCGGCCATCTGCACTGGTGGTGATTGTGGTAATGTCCTGGACGGTTTCCGAATAGACTGGCGCTGCGGATGTTGCGGTGCCGCCAGTTAGTATCGCACGGGTGACGGCTCTGATCTTACTGCCATCTGCATTGAGCGTATTCACGACAACAGTTTGCGTTTCGGCAAGACCATTGCCGTCTGCGTCATATTGGGTTGTCGTTGTAAGCCCATCTGCGCTGGTTGTTACATAACGACCACTTTCGGCGCCATATTCACGGCCCGAGGCTGATGCCAGGGGCCCTTCCATGCTGGAAGTGGTCACAGTTCCATCAGCATGTTTGGTTTGAACAATGGTATGATTGACGGTTCCATCACCATCAATATCTTTGGTGGTTTGAACATGCGTGGCATCAGCGCTTGTGGTGGTGATGGTTTCTTCGTTGAGAGTGCCATCGCCATTCAAGATCGTCAGTGTCTGCTGCCGCGTACCATCTGCCTCAATCACAAGTGTCTGCGTTTGGGTCTTGGTGGTGAGATTATTCTCATCCTTCCAAACAGTGGTGGTACTCAACTCATCTGCGCTAACAACAGTTGTGACTCTATCTCGTTGTGTTCCATCCGCATTGTAGTTGAATTCATTCGTTTCTTTGGAGCCATCTTGTTCAAGCGTTAGAACTTCTATTGAAGACTCATCAACTGTACCATCGCCGTTGAGATCAGTTGTTGTGGTGACAGTCAGGCGGTCTGTACTGATTATGCGTGTTGTTTGGGAATCCAGAACACCTGCTGCCGTGTAGGTAGAGGTGACTTCTGTGACCAAGCCGTCTGCGTTCGTGGTTGTGGATACAACGCGATCATTTATGCCATCACCATTTGTGTCGCTGCTGACTGTGGTGGTCAGTTGATCGCCGCTTTGTGTCGTGATTTCACGGGAGATCAAAGTCGCATCTGATCCGTTCACAGAGTTGGTTGTCGTTGTGGAACCATCAGTACCAAACGTGCGGATTTCTGTTTGCGTTTGGTAAGGAAGCGGCGCACTACCAATGAAGCTAGCAGTCGTTGTGGTCAAACCATCATCGCTGATCGTTGAGACGATTTTTCCGGTTTGGAGTGTGCCATTACCATTGTAGCTGGTGACAGTTTTCGTTTTCGACCCATCTGCGTTCAAGACGGTTTCGTCTGTTGTTTTACTGTCAAAGACACCGTCACCATTGGCGTCGGTCTGGGTTGTCACAATCAGGCCATTGCCGCTTGTTGTGACGATGGACTGCTCTGTTTTATCCGCTTGGTTTGAACCTGTTCCGGCATAATTGGTTGTTGTGGTGGTCGTCGTTCCATCCGTGTTGAGTGATTTTACGGCAATGCTGGTCGCATCAATGTCGCCATCACCATCCGCATCTGTGGAGACAATCTGCGTCAAACCATCCGCGCTTGTTGTGGCGATTGTTTTGCCAATCAGCACCGCGCCATCCAAAGAATAGCTAAACACCGTTTTTGTTGTCACACCATCAATTGACGTAACACTTGTCGTGACAGATTGCGGGACAGTATTGGTGCCCAAAAAGCTCTCAACAGTCTGGGACAGCTTGTCCGCACTGATGTCACTCACAACACGTGAGATCTGAACCTGATTGGCCCCGGCAAATGTGGTTTGCGTTTCAGTAATCGAGCCATCCGCGTTCAGCACCTTAACGCTGGTGACACGCTCATAGGAATTGGCGTCATTGTTCAGATAGGTCTCTATCGTCTTTGTCAGACCGTCTGCGCTTGTGGTGGTGACTGTTTTGCCAAGGACAACGGTGCCATTGCCGTTTTTGTTCTCCACGGTGACGGTTGAGGAGCCATCCGCATTGAGGACTTTTGTGGTGTCTTGTGTCGCATCAAACGCACCGTCGCCATCAACATCGTTCTTCGTTGTTTGTGTCAGGCCATCCGCACTCGTTGTTGCAACGGATTTTGATACAAGCGTCGCGCCATCAGCGGAGTAGATTGAGCTGGTTTCAACAGAGTTCCCACCAACAACGGCGACTGTTTCAATGCGATCAACATTGCCATCGCCATCACTGTCGATGTTGGTTGTGCGGGTTTTGTTGTCCGCGCTCCATGTCTGAACAGAACTGCTCTCCAATTGCGAGTTCGCAAAGCTTTGAATGATGGAGCGTGTGCTGGACCCATCCGCATTCTCAACCGTGCCATCCACCTTGATGCGGTCAAAAATACCATCGCCATCCAGATCTATGCTTATGGTCTCGGTTTTACCGTCCGCGCTGACCAGCGTTGATGTCTTGGTGCGAAGGGAGCCATCCCCATTTTTGATGTCTTCAGTGGTGGTCCGGCTGCCATCAGCATTGTCCAGAATGGCACTGATATTAGTGATGTCTGTTGTGCCGTCACCATCCAGATCCGTGTTGACGGTTTTGCCGCTGCCATCCGGGTTGGTGATGGTTACAACCGTCTTGATACGATGAGCCGCTGTGACACCATCGCCAGCATAGTCGGTTTTGGTTTCCGTGCGTGTGCCATCTACGGCAACCGTTGTAATCGTGGTTCTTGTGGCGTTCACCAC
This sequence comes from Fuerstiella sp., assembly GCA_039974975.1. Lineage (GTDB taxonomy): Bacteria > Planctomycetota > Planctomycetia > Planctomycetales > Planctomycetaceae > Fuerstiella. Next base: position 2,605 of record JBDWHY010000003.1, read on the forward strand.
GCCGTCACCGGTTGAATCTACAGTAA
>JBDWHY010000004.1:0-41669 GCA_039974975.1 Fuerstiella sp.
CACTTTTTATGACACAGCTGCAAGAGATTTCGGCGGCGGATTCCTTCGTACGCAACAGAACGATAAACTATCGAGCCGATCTGGCGTTTTCATCAAAAAGAAACATTTTCGCGACCCATGACTACAACATCGAATGCTCTCCAACTGGGTCGCCATATCACGGTATTGCCAGTCGTTCACGGCAGCGGAGACTTTGCGCTGGAAATCCGACGACTGATGCTCGGTCAAAGCTTTGATTGCTTGGCCGTTCCTCTGCCTCCATCGTTTCAGGCCAAGGTCGAAGAGGCCGTTCAGTGGTTGCCCAACGTATCAGCTGTGATTCAAAGAGAACCCCAGAGTCAATTTACCGTTGGAGAATACGATCCTGATGACCCAGATGGGGACGACGACGATGATTTCTATGACGATATCGATGCTTGTAGTTACGTTCCCGTGGATCCTTGCCAGCCAGTGATTGCCGCTTTACGGATTGCCATTCAAGAGCACATTCCGCGAGCTTTCATCGATATTGAAGACGAAAACTATCTGCCTTTCTCCAGTGTGCTGCCCGATCCGTATGCTTTAAAACGCGTCAGTGTGGAACGGTTTTCGGCCGCTATTTTGCCAGGGCTGCCAACTCCTCAGGAAGAAAGTCATATTCGCAGACTGCACTGGATGGCGAATGAATTACATGATCTTCAAAAGCAACATCAGTCCATCCTGCTCGTGTGCAGTGTCACAGATTGGCCGTGGATTCGAGATGCCTTTCAGACTGTTGTTGATCGCCCGGAAGCAAACGCTTCGCCTCAGAATGATGCTGAGATCTATTCTGTTGAACAACGGACGCTGGCTTTTATGTTGGGCGAGTTGCCGTTTATTACAAGCTTGTATGAGAGTGCTCGCGCAGAACTTGATGACGACGAAAATCTATCGGTGGACGGAATCAAGGCTTTGGTGCTGGCCAGTCGAGATCGGTATCGGGCCGAGTTTGGAACTCGAGGCCGACCCATTACGCCTCAACTCTTGACGGTGATGCTGAAGTATATTCGCAACTTGTCATTAATAGAGCGACGGTTTACTCCTGATCTTTACACTTTGGTCACGGCAGCTCAGCAGATCGCAGGCGATCAGTTTGCCATCCACTTGGCCGAAGCGGCGCGTCAATACGATTACATTGACGACGAAACGTTTCCTGAAATTCGATTCGGCATCGATCAGATTCAGATGCCCGATTTTTCAACGTTGCTGGCCGTAAGTCGTTTGCCGGGACAGCCTGTTGTCTGGCGAACGTGCGAACTGAAGGCTCCTCCGGAACGCAAGCAAATTAAGGAATGGCAGAAGACGTGGAATCCATTTGGTCAATGCAGTTGGCCTCCAGAAGACGTCGCCATTGAAAACTTTCGAACTCATATCAAAGACGCCGCCTTGGATTTGATCGGCAACGATCTGGCTCGAACGGAAAAATTTACGTCCAGTTTGAAAGATGGTCTCGATATCCGCGAGACACTGCGTAACTGGCATACGGGTGATTTGTATGTCAAAGAATTTCCGCCTGCTCGGGGCAACATAGACTGTGTCGTGATGCTGTTTGATTCTCCGGCAGATCCCCGAGCCTACCCATGGCGCATCACATGGCACGCCGAGAATCACGACGAATCAACTCTTTCCCTATTCGCCACGGATTTCAACGAAGAAGTGATCGGACCGGGAATTGCTGTCGCTCAGTACGGCGGCTGCATGTTTCTGTTTCCCCCTCGACCGGTCCCCGATATTTTCCAAGACCCGCAGTTCGATTTCGCGGATACGTTGGAAGAGCGTTTGCTGGCGGCGGCGTTGAATTACAGTCGAGAAAAACATGTCGCTTTGCTCAGTCACAAGCCTCCGGGAGCTGGTTGGCGACGTTTGGCAAAACGGTATTCTCGAAAGCTCATTCACGTTCCGATGGGCAGATTCGGAGCTTCAACGATTGAAAAGCTGAGGACATTTCATGTGTTAAACGGACAGGAAGTTCGTTCCTATGCTGCCGACTTTATACGCAAGCCGTAATGAGTGTCTGAACGCAATCCTCAGGTGAGTTCACCGCTGTTTTCTTGAATGCACGGTTGTGTTGCGTTGGCAGCCAGAGATTGAGCGAAATCCGAAATACGAAAAGTCGAGGCTGTTAAACCAGTCATCGGAATTTGCAACTTCGTCCGTCAAATCAGACTTGTTGGCTAAGTGTTGCTTTGACACGTTGGTAAAGTCTCGCTGCTTCCTTCCCGAGGCGTTATGACGGGCTGAGAGATCGCGATTTCCTGCGATTTCCTGCGATTTCGTGGGTTTTACCGTCTGTTCGTCCGTCAAATAAAAGAGTGTCTGATTGATGAATGCCGAATTCGCGATCTCAACCCAAAAGATGGCGGCTGACGTTTTTGCCAGCCCGCTTGCTTTCGTGGGGCGAATTCCTGAATTGCACCATTCCACAGGTCCGTTCGTCGACTCGTTGCTGGTGATGTCTTCGAAGATGAGCTCGGCGTTACTTGTTGCAGTGGATGACAATTCGGCAAGTGATGGCGGTGTCGGCTGGGCGATCAGTTTGTTGGCGATGTACTGCCTTGCAGTGGTTGTCGCATCTTTGTTGGGTGGCTGGTTGCCAACGCTGATTCGACTCACTCATACTCGGCTGCAAACAATGATCAGTTTTGTGGGAGGGCTGATGCTTGGCATCGGAGTCTTTCACATGCTGCCGCACTCGGTCGATTCTTTGGGAAATGCTCATCTCGCTGGTCGATGGATGATGGTCGGCATCGCGATGACATTCGTACTGCTACGCCTATTCCACTTTCATAATCACGAACCAGTGACTTTGTCTGTGAGTAAGAACAAGTCGCACGACGGGCACCAGCACGACGGGCACAAACACGACGGGCACAAACACTGTGATCATGATCGCAACGTAAGTCCTGTCTGTGAGTCTGTTGGCGGAGCCGATCATTCCGCCGCCGAGTGTCATTCGACGGGGCATAATCACGGAGTCAGTTGGATTGGAATTGCCTTTGGGCTTTCTTTGCACACTCTGTTCGACGGCATTGCACTGGGCGCCAGTGTCCACATGGAATCAGGCCTCAATAGCCACACTTGGTTTTTCGGTCTTGGAACTTTTCTGGCCGTGTTACTGCATAAGCCTTTGGACGCGGTTTCAATTTCTGCACTTATGGTCGCTGATGGTTGGAATCGTCAATCAATCGCTTGGGTGAATCTTGGCTTTGCTTTGATGTGTCCGTTTGGGGCCGCTTTGTTTTACGCCGGCGTGCAACACTTTCCGGGTTTCAGAACCGAACTTGTTGGGACGACGTTGGCATTTGCATGCGGAGTCTTCGTTTGCATTTCGTTGAGCGACTTGTTGCCAGAGATGGAATTTCATGCTCATAACAAGGTTCAGCTCACCATCGCTTTGACGTCGGGAATTGCGTTGGCATGGTTGCTGACCCTGCTTGAACCGGGCCATATGTGATTCTTGCCTGAGGATCAGCTTTGTGGTGGTTGCCTTGAGGCTTTGGAATTTCGAGCGTGAAGGCGGCTGAACCGAGGACAAGCAGAATTCGAGTGAACCACAGCACGGCGGTCGTTCGTTAGCTTTGGACTTCAAGATCGGTCACGGGAATATAGTACTTGGAATACCTTGAACCGTCCGAGTACCTTCGGCCGGCTGGGTCTGGGACGAGCACAGTGGCCCGTTTGGTGACTCGGTTTACGATTCCAGCCAACGTTCGACCTTCGTAGCGGAATGTTACGGATACTCCAGGGCGAATTCCAAATTGAGTAAACGCGGCTTCGGACGGAGTCAAGAGATCGTGGCGATGATCGGTGTGGCCAAAATTTGCGTGAGCAATCGTTTGGAAGCGGTGTAACGAACAGCTGGAATCTTCCCAAAGAAAAAGCTCGAGCAGATGCACCATTTCATGTTCGAAAACTCGCATCAATGCATCCAGTCGATGATCGCATTCGATTCCTGTGACAGTGATGCGGCGTTCGGGGTCTTGAAAGGATTGAAACAGCAGCGTAGAAGAGACTGCAATTTCAAATCTCGGCGGTCGAACGAAGCCTCTGCCGGGCCAGCGAGTGGTTGTCCCTCCGACGCTGGTCATCCGTTTGGAAATTCTAAAAGTCAGATACTTTCGAGGCAACGACTTGCGAATCAGGTTGTCAAAAAAGTACTCGTCGTAAAGTTCGAAAAGTAGTTCGAGATCATCTGGGTGAATGCGATCGAAATTGCCTTGAATCAGACACGGAGACGTCGCCTGAACGGCATCGATCATCATCTGAATGTTCAGACGACGTTGCTCGCTGTTGATTCGTTGGCTTCGAACCAGTTGATCCAGTTGTTTCTTTTTTGCCGTCATGACAGAAATGTAGTGGCAGAATTCCCACTGTGGAAGCTTCGCCGCGTGAAATTGCCAGCGTCTATGTAGGTGGGAGAGTTGCCCGTTCGGGGGATCACCTTCAATCGACCGAAGTACTCAAAACGACGCCACCCAGCGTTGTCGCACCACGAAGTGTGGCGCTGTGCAGTATCGCGTTGTGCATCATCACACAGCGTGAGTCATCAATATGGTGATCGTCTGAGCGGGAACCGCCAGAATCAGAGAAAAAAGGGCCAGTTTTTTTGAGACCGGCAGGTACGCGTGGTATGGTTTCCCTTAGGGTCGATTCAATGTTTGTGACAGACCAGAATGGCATCTCCTCCATCCAAAAATTCCCCGAGTTGTTTTCGTTGCAGTTTCTGCCGAGAAAACTTGCGAAGGGCTCCGCTGAAGTGGCGTGACATTCCCATGTTTTTGATGTGCATGAGGCCTTACCGCTGCCCGCATTGTTTTGAGGTCTGCTATCGGCCTTTCCAATGGATTTCAAAGATCACATTGATGAAGTACTGGTTGAGGTAAAGGCTGCTGGAATCGAGCCTAAGCAAATTGTGGCAAACGCAGCCGTCCAGCTTAGCTAATTCGAATTCATGCGAGCCGCGGATTGGCGAACAGGTTTTCGGGTGAACATCAAATTGGGCAGCGTAGCGATCTGAATCCCTGGCAATTTCGTGGTCAGTTTGGGGCCTTCGTAATCGATCAGTTCAAAAGCCTGCCAAGGGCTGCTTGGCTGTCCCTGCTTGGGGGAGACTTGCCCTCGGAAACGAGGTTCAGCCGATAAAATGGCTCCTGAATAAACATGATCTGGAGCTAATTCCACCACGGATTTCAGTGACTGATCCCATGCGACGGCTGATGTGATTCGAGGCGGTACAATGATTGCGTTGCCACGTTCTGGCAATTGGAATTCAATTCGCGACTGACTTGCTGCAGATTCGTTTCTGGAAGCAAACTGCACGAGGGCGAGTGTTGGGTTTAATACTGATTCCCCCGCCGTCATATTGACTTGGCATGCAGTCGCCGATTGATCGGGGATGAGAAAGTCGGCGAATGTGAGTCCCGTTGGTTGAGTGATTCGGTGGATTGTGAGCGGCCAAGGGGCGGACATACTTGCCGGCACGGTGGCTCTCAACACGGATCTCTTCACGAGCATCAAGCAGTTTCGCAGAACGCAACGCTGAGGTGCGATGGACGTAGACAGAGCGGCTCCATCGCTTTTGAAGACACAGTCTTGTATTTGAAGTGTCGAGGTCGTGCCGGTGGATTCTGACCAGTGCAAGCAGACTGCCTGTTGTTCGTTTAGCGACGATTCAATGATGCATTTTTGAATCGAAACGACGTCCGCTGTGGCATGCACGGCCGTTGCGAATCTGGTTGCTTGATTGGATGATTCAGAGATGGCTTCCGGGCCGTGACGTGAATCGCTTTCAGTCGTCGAGAGACTTGTGTTTTGATGGACAACGTGGACGTTCGACAGTGTGAGTTGCCGAGAATCTAAATTCCATGTCTGCTGTTTCGCGACGATGACTTGAGCAGATTCTTGGCCCGTCGTTTCGACATGCATGACTCCGGGAAAATGCAGGTCGGAGGCCCGATATTTTCGTCCCGAGACAAGTACGACGACTCCAGCAATATCTGGGCTGGGCAGCGACAGAATGCGGTGAGGGTCATGTGAGTCGGTTGGCTGCGATTGACCTGAATTTCGCTGAGCTGTGACGATGTCAGCAGTTGGCTTACTGTTCGCATCTAAGTCGGCTGCGGGGGCTGTTAAGCTGGCAACAGATGGAATCAGTCCTCGTTGAATTCCGTAGGCTGTGAACGCCATGATCATCAGGCAAGCAACGGCAGCGGTGACCAGTATGTTGGAATGCGATGCGTTTCTTCGAACAGGCAAACTTGTTGTCGCACGATCAGGAAGAGTTCTCACTAAGCTTCGCAGCCCGTGGCGACTTCCACTGCCGACAGGTTTGATCAAGTCGATTGCTTCGGTGGGGTTCGCTGGACGTAGCTGAGGATTGCTTTTCGAAAATCGTTGAATGGCGAGCGCGAAATCTGCAGGACAGTCTGGGACCAGGCTTCGGATGTCTGGAAGGTTTTCCTGTCCCGCTTTCGTGATCCGGCTGATTGGGTCGGTCGTTAAAAACGCGTCTCGTGCAGCCAACAGATTCCAAAGAACGGCGGCAAGTGAATACAGGTCTGATTGAAAGTTTGCTGGCTGCAGATTCAGTGTTCTTTCCGGAGCCATAAATCTGGCTTCGTCATACGTCAGATTTGCAGACAGGCTGATACCTCCGTCTGTGAATCGGCTTGCGAGTGCTCCAACGACCACAACCTTGCCTTCAGCAGTGACTTGAATGTTGTGAGTGTTCAAGTTTCCGTGACAGCATTCTTGTGAATGCAGCCACTGCAGAGCTCGTAAAGTTTGTTGACAAATATGCAACACGCCTTGCCAAGGAAGTCGACCACCTCGAACCAGCAATTCTGCCAATGTCCAGCCTTGCTGGAAGTGGTTCGCGACGAAAACTTTGCGATCAGATTCTTCATCGCCTTTCGTCGCCAGACGAATTGGAACGGTGAGACAGGATGGCGCTGACTTGGCTTGGGCGTGCAGTGCTGCAATTGTCGTTGATAGCGACTTCAGCTCTCCATCCGTGGCGATATTTCGCTGTTGAACCACGATGGGTTGGTCTGACTGTGTCATCGCTAGGAATGAGCGTTCACCAAGCTGCTCGCGTAGGATCAGGCTTTCCAGTTTCAGTTCGTTAGGCTTTCCCTGCTGTACCAAATTTGCCTGAAACCGACTGATCACCTGACGTTGGACAAGCACATCTAGCCAAACAGAATCAAAATCCGGAAGGCCATCGCTGAGCCGGTCAACCTGCTTTTCACAGGCCATCAATTCTCTGAGCGAACACAGATTTAACTGTTTCAGCTGGCGAGTCAGGTTTTCCGATGGTTTTCGCATCCGTGCGATTCCGCGTTCAAATCAACAGGCAATCCAATTCCTCTGGATTTTCACGCATAAACGCCTGATACACAAGTCCACAAGGCCTGAAGAGAAGTTTGGGGGCTTGTGGGGCTTTGAGGGGCGTGGTGTGAGCCGTTTGAGAGGGCGGAATTCGCTGTTGTGGATTCACGTTCAGGCGGCAGCTTTGCCAAGATGGAGAGGCAGCTGTTCGTTGGTTCAGTAATGTGAAAATACACGAAGTCTTAACACTTTCTTAACATGAGGTCAGTTTCATCCGCACTTCGTGGTTCGAGGCCCTTGATTGAAGGGTTTTGAGCCAATTTTTGAACGATTTATCAGCAAAAAACTGAGGACATCTTGATGAGACACTGTCTCCTTACCGCGTTTCTGGCCGCTACATTCGTTGGCTGTTCTGTTGAGGAAGCCGGTACAACGACTCGCATCGTCACGGAAGGCTCCAGTACGGTTGGGCCAATTACAAACCTGATGGCAGAGCTGTTTGAAGAGGATCATGCGGGCGTTCAGATTCCTGTCAACATTACTGGAACAGGGAGTGGTTTTGCGAGCTTCGCAGAAGGTGTCACCGACATCAGCAATGCGTCTCGTCGAATTAAGGACTCAGAAAAAGAAGCGTGCGAAAAGAATGGCATTGAATACGTCGAGCTGACTGTCGCGATGGACGGTATTTCCGTCATCGTGAATAAGGAAAATGACTTTATCGATGCCATCACGACTGCTCAATTGAAGGCAATCTGGGAACCGGGCAGCACGGTAAAAACATGGAAAGACGTCAATCCAGAGTGGCCGGCCGAAGAAATCAAGCTGTATGGCCCGGGACGAGAATCTGGCACGTTTGACTACTTCACTAAGAAAATCAATGGTGAAGAAGGAGCCACTCGAAGCGACTACACACCCAGTGGCGATGACAATCTGTTGGTGACCGGCGTTGCTGGCGACAAGTATTCTTTGGGCTACTTTGGCTTTGGCTACTACGCTCAAAATATGGAGCGATTGAAACTGCTCCCAGTGAGTCCCACGGAAAGTCTCGACGATGCGGTTGCTCCAAGTTTGGAATCAATCCAATCAGGCGAGTATCAGCCTTTGGGTCGCCCGGTCTTCATCTACGTTAAAAAGGAATCTCTAAAGAGATCCGAAATTGCCGAATTCGTCACGTTTTACATCGGCGATGGCCAAAAGAGCGTCTCGAAGGTTGGCTGTGTGCCAATGTCTGAAGCGGACCAGAAGGCGAGCCAGCAGGCGCTCGCTGACGCTTTGGCAGAGTAGTGTTTTGTGAGGCTGCCTCGCTGATCCCCCCCCCCTCCGTGGGGAGGGGGATTTGGGCCGCTTAGGTTTTGATTGATGAATCAGGCCGGTTACTTACAAATCGTTCGTCGACTTTCTCGTGATTTCGTGCTGAATATCGTTGGCTTAGGTGACGATGAATGGGCTCACCAGCAATCATCTGATTTTGAGATATCCCGTCGTCTCATGGATGGAGTCGGCGTGAGTCTTGGTTAGACTCCCACCGCTCAGTCCCTTTTTTATTCGCCGAACCAGACTTGGAAGCTGGAAGTGTCTGACTCCGCAGCGAAACAAACTCAGTCGGTGAATCAGCAGCCTGGTGAAGCCACAGCAGCTTCAGCCATCGTTGCCGAGCGTCTCGGCAGACCTCCGAATAGAACGGGCGAAAAAGTCATCGGCTTTGGCTTGTTCTTGTGTGCCACAGTGTCGATTTTGACAACGGTGGGCATCATCGCCGTGTTGGTCAACGATAGCCTATTCAACTTCACCGGTGGAAAAGCATTTTTTCAGCAGGTGAGTTTCACTCAGTTTTTCTTCGATACAGAATGGCTGCCTGATAATCCAGAGCCTCGCTTTGGCATTTGGCCATTGATTTTCGGAACGGTGGCAGTCGCCGGCATTGCTTGCTCGATTGGTGTCCCCATTGGATTGGCGTCAGCCATTTACCTGAGTGAATATGCACAGCCGAAAGAGCGGACCTTTTTGAAGCCCGTGTTAGAATTGCTGGCCGGAGTTCCCACAGTGGTTTATGGCTACTTTGGGCTGGTGTTCGTGACACCCTACTTGCTGAAGCCGATTTTCGAATCCATCTTAGGAGTCGAAGTCGGAATTTATAACGTGGCGAGTGGAGGAATTGTGGTCGGTATTATGATCACTCCGATGGTCGCGTCTTTGAGTGAAGATGTGTTAAGAGCCGTTCCCCGTGGTTTGCGAGATGCTGGCTATGCGTTGGGGGGAACTCAATACGACGTGTCGTTGAAAATTGTCGTCCCCGCCGCCCTTTCCGGAATTCTTGCGTCAGTGTTATTGGCATTTGCCAGAGCGATTGGCGAGACCATGGCGGTGACGGTCGCGTGTGGCAGTCGTCGACAGATCACGTTTAATGTGTTTGACAGCATGCAGACGATGACAGGTTACATCGTCGATTCATCCTTCGGTGAAGACGATGCTCAAGGCCTAGTCGTGAAGAGCGGATTCGCAGTTGCTCTTACGCTGTTTTTAATGACGCTCTTTATCAATGTGATCAGCCAGTACATCATGAGACGCTATCGTGAGGTGTACGAATGAGTATCGATTCGTTCTCTGCAGCGGATTCTGGCATCCAACGGCGACTTGCTTTAAGTGCAGTCTTCCGCATGGTCTGCCGAATTGCCGTGTACCTCGCCATCACGATTTTACTGGCGTTGCTTTCCGTTGTGATCTATCTATCAATTGGATGGTTAGATCTCGATTTCTTTCAGCGCGGCCATTTTCATGATCCTGAAAAAGCGGGAATCTTGAGCGGGCTTTGGGGATCATTTTGGCTGATTGGGATCACCACAATGCTGACATTGCCAATCGGTATCGGAGCGGCAATCTACATGGAAGAGTATGCTTCCGACACACGGTTGACACGATTCATTAAGTTGAATCTTTCAAACTTGGCCGGGGTGCCATCGATTGTCTACGGCATGCTAGGTTTGATGGTGTTTGTGAAGTTTTTCGGCCTCGTCGGGAACCCGGTTAGCATCAAATTGCTGGGCGGCTTGGTGGATATTCCCATTCCGTTCGGCCGGACGGTGATTGCCGGAGCAATGACGATGTCATTGCTGATCCTTCCTGTCGTCATTATCGCGTCTCAGGAAGCTTTGCGAGCTGTGCCAAAGTCCATTCGAGTTTCCAGCTTGGCTTTGGGGGCAACTCGCTGGCAAACCATTTGGCGTCAAGTTCTACCTGCGTCACTGCCCGGTATTGCCACTGGAGCCATCTTGGCGATTTCTCGAGCGATCGGCGAAACAGCTCCGTTGATCATGGTGGGTGCGGTTTCTTTGGGTCGAGTTTTTCCCGGCGGAATCCAAAGCCCCAGCCAATTGATCACAGAACCTGGGCGAATTGCGAATGCTCCGTTCGACATCTACACCGCAATGCCGATTGCCATCTATGCGTGGATTCGAGAACCCGAGAAAGACTTTACTCACGTCGCAGCCGCAGGAATTGTGGTCCTGATGGTGCTGCTTACCTGCATCAACGGAATTGCAGTTTACTACCGTCATCGAGCTCGTAAGAAGGTCAGCTGGTAAGTCGCTGATCCAGTGACGCTAGGCACTACGGCGACACGACGCTGTGGCAAGACTGTGTTATGCGACCGTGTCACGTGCCCTGTTACACGACGCTGTTACACGACGCTGTTGCGGGGACTGCGATGGGCAACTTCAGCGACTGTTGCAGAATTCGCATCGCGCGAGTCGTCCCCGAACTGCGCCTTCAGGTTTTTTGACCGTCGTTTATGGAATGCCCCGCACGATCGTGGGACCAATTAGCTTTGTGAGCCAAACGGGAAGTTTTTGCCAAGTGGCAATCATCATGTCGTACTTGCCGCTATTGGGCCGAGCATCGCTGACACTGCCCTTCCGGCTGTTGTACTGCCACACAGCTGGGAATTCTTCGCTGCCCCACTGCTTCTTGAATTTATGAGTTCCCGCATCTGTGCTGCTGCGTCCAAAGTCGAACGTGTGTTGTCCTCGTTCGATGGCTCGGGACAGTGCGTGCCAGTACATCAGCATGTTGACACTTAAGCGATTGAATTCTCGCAGAGCACTCGCGCTGGGGATCAACGTTGTGCCGGGACCATGAAGCAGGAAGCCTGAAGCGGCTGGCGTGCCATTGTGAAAGATGGTGCAAATTTCCGCATCGTCTGGAAACTTGTTCAGCATGTCGGCGAACAAAGATTTTGGAAACGGGGGTGTTCCAAGGTCTCGCATGTTGCGACAGAAGATTGAATAGTAGTCCGAAAGCAGTTCATGTCGCCCAAACTGAACAGTCAATTCTTCATTGCTGCGAGGCTTGCGAATTTGACTTCGAACTTTCGACTTCAGGTTATCCCAAAGGGCGTCTGAAGAATCAGGCAGAGCCAGTCGCATATGGACTTTTTCTGTGTTTTCGGCATTCAATCCCGTGTGTTCGATCCGTTGTTCATGACGTAGCTCAAGATGTTTGACATCCAATTCTTCCGCAAGCTTGATGGCTTCATCAATCAGCAGTTTTGAAATGTGGTCGTTGTCTGCGAGGACTCCTCCTGTATTTAGGTAAGGCTGGCTCGCTAGAAATTTTCCAAACAGTGGGCCTGATACAAATGACAACGGCAGCACTCCAACGACCTGATCGCCTTGGGTGCACCAAATGAAGTAAGTCTTATGCTTCAGAGCGCTCGTAAAGACATCGCTCCATTGACTTTGTAGGTGAAAGCCGGCGTAGCCGAATTTTTGACAGTATGCATCCCAGCCCTCAGGAGCGATGAGAGCGGTCTGCACTTGTGCGGCTGTTGCAGGCGATGCGGCATCGCTTGGGCGACGGTTGATTGGTTCACCAGCGGCAGTGGAAGTAAGATCGGAAGTTGAGTTATCCATCGTGCTAATCATTCTGATGCCAGACCCGTTGTTGTAAGTGGAATTGTTGCGTTCTCAGCAGGCTGCACTTCGAGTGCGGCGGATCGGCCATTCTGAAATTTTGGCAAGTTGTCGTAGACTTCAACCATGCGATGCATGCGATGGCGAAAACTAAAATTGGTTTCTACGGTCTTGCGTCCCGCACTCGCCAAGTCTTTTCGCAGTTGTGGATTTTGTAGCAATGCCTGCAATCCAGAATGCAATTGTTGAACATTGTCGCAATCGATCACGATTCCATTCTGTTGATCTGTGACGAGCCGAGGGATGCCGTTGCAGCGAGTGGTCAGCACGGCTCGTCCAGACGCCATCGCTTCTAGGACGACATTGGGCAACCCTTCTCGCAAGCTGCTTAGTACAAAGACATCGATGGCACGATACAGGGTTCTTGGGTCGCTCAAAAATCCGGCAAGTTGAATGCGATCCTGCATCTGTGCTTCATGAATTTGTTGCTGCAACTGTTCTTTTAAATGACCTTCGCCAGCGATCACGAGGCCAACATCGATTCCTTCTTTCACTAGCCGACTGACTGCAGTGATTAGCAAATCGAATCCTTTCTCTTCAGACAGCCGTCCACAGGCTCCTAAAAGAATTCGTCCATCTGGTACTCCGAAAGCCGCTCGTTCAAGACGAGTTGAAGCAGACATGTCGTAGTCGTCGGCAACAATGGCGTTGTCGATGAGATGAAGTCGATCATTTGCCACCTTCAGTTTTTGGCAAGCATCATGCAGGTCTTGAGACACGCACACGACTTGCTGATACCGCTTCAAACAGTATCGATCAATCGCATAGTACAGTGGTGTCTTCCAAGTCTTGCGGACCCAGCCGTGAGTTGTCGTGACAAGATGCATCGGGTGGTGGCGTTTTACCATCAGTCCAACGGCATTGCTTTTGTAGTCGTGGGCGTGCCAAACCGTAACGTTTTTCTGACGACAGACTTCAAGGCATTGAGAGACGACTGAACGATCAAATGGACCGCGATCATCGACACCGATAATTTCAGCTTTGGATGATTGGGCTTTTTGTTCAAGCGTTTGAAATCCTGGGTCGCTCGGAGGTCTCATGAAGAGGCAGGCTGAATCGACACCGTGTTCTGCGAGAAACCGTGGCGAGTTCAGAATGGTCTTTTCGGGGCCTCCACCCGTTCCTGTAACCACACGAGTGTGAAGTACGAAAGGGGGGCGAGAATCTTGTTGATGGTTCATCTTATTCCGCCGTTTCCGGGCAATTCACCCGAAGGCTTTGTTGAAGTTCGCCTGCTTTCGACTTCCAGCTTTCGTTTTGAAGTCGCTGACGAGCGATCTGTTGATCTGTGGATACGTCGCTTTGAATTCGACGCATGACCGTGGCTGCAAACTCTTCAGGATCTTGGCAAATATCCAAACAGTCCTGCCATTCTTCGACGGCTGGCAAGCGACTCACAACCACCGGCTTTCCGGTCGCAAGATATTCCTTCATTTTCAACGGCTGCATTGCTCGAGTTACCGGAAGGTCTGCGTACGGCATCACAAGGACGTCAGCGCGGTCGGCGATATAAGGCAAAGATTGAAATGGACGAGATCCGATGAGGTGTACGTTGGGAAGATTCTGCAGGCGTTCGTCGGGATCTTGTTGAGGTCCGACAAGGACGATATTACCTTGTTGCATTCGTTGAGAGAGGGCGATGAGCATATCGATGTTTAAGCGCTGATCGACGACCCCCCAAAAGACCACCAAGGGGCCTTCAAGCTTGTCTGGCAATGCAGCCGATTGGTCGCCGCCTGCCGCCCCGTCTTCCCAATAATTGAGGTCGACCCCATGAGTCAGCAAACGTGATTGACGACCTTGAGACGCTATGAATCTTTGCAGAGTTTGGCTGACGGCCACGATTTCGTCAGCTTTGCGAATCATCTGGACGTCCATGAGTCGAAGCGTATCGCCGTCTAACCCTGGCCATTCCCCAAAGTCATCCACGCAATAGTACAACCACTTACTGACGGGAAGTCGGCCACAAAGATCTGCCGTAATCGGTAGCGTTGTGATTGCGGTGACCGGTTGTGGCAGAGCTTCGACGAGCGATGTCAATTGCCGGTTCAGCAAAAATGCATTCAGTCGACGGTCATAAGATTTTGAAAACCATGGCCACATGCGAGGATTGACGACTCGAAGATTGTGATGCAAATCGACTGCGTCTGTGTCATCTGGACGAGGTTCGGATATGCTCCATTGTCGCACCTTTTCACGGACTCGCCGAAAAGTGGCCATGTCCATCCGCGGTGCTCGAGTGCCAATGGTGTTGACCCATAGAACTCGATACGACGGCAGGAGCTGCTTCACGAGATGTTGGCAACTGCTTGGGTGGCGGCCCCAGTCATCCGAAAAGACAACAAGAGAAGCTGGTTGCGATGATCCATCCATTACTTAATCATCTCCGTATAGATATTTGAGTACTGAGACAGCATGTTCTGGATCGAAAACTTTTGTTTTGCTTGAGCATGCCCGGCCGCCGCAACGGCATTCCGCAATTTGACGTCATTCGACAGCTGAACCAAGTGTTTTGCTAAATCGCCGCTGTCCTTAGCTGCTGATAGAAATCCTGATTCACCATGAACGATCATTTCAGGAATGCCTCCAACAGCCGTAGAAACGACTGGAAGGTTGGCAGCCATCGCTTCGATGATTGTCAGGGGAATGCCTTCGCTGATACTGGTCATCAAAAAGCAGTCTGTGGCCGTCAGCAAGTTGGCAATGTCACTTCGGTTTCCGGCAAGGACGACATGATTGCTTAAGTTTCGGCGTTGAATTTCGCTTTCTATGGAATCACGTTCATCGCCTTCACCCACGATAAGAAGTTTGATATTCGGGTTTTGCTGGCGAGCCTCATCGATGGTTGCGAGGGCCGTTAAATGATCTTTGAGTTCGTGAAGTCGAGCCACTTGGATGGCAACAAAATCGGTTGCAGTGAACCCAAAACTTTCTCGCAGCTCACCCCGTCGAGACGTATCGCCGGCGGCCAAGGCTTGCAGGTCGACACCGTTATACACCACTTCGACGCGATGGGAGGGCAGACCTTCGTTGTCAATCAGAGCTTGACGGACAGCTCCGCCGCAACCGACCAGACGGTCTCGTCGGTTAAGAAGTAGACGGTTTACAACGCTGCGTTTTCGGCTGGGAAGATCTGGGAAGTGGCGACCATGTTCGGTGAACAGAACGGGGCGTCGTCCCCAAAAACCTCGACTTAACATCGCTTGGAAAAAGGGCGTGTATTGATGAGCGTGAAGAATGTCGACTTGGTTTTCATCAGCGAATGATCGAAGTCGTTTGGCGGAACCTCGATCAATCCCCGGCTGTCTGTGCAGATGCTTAACAATAAAGCCATCTGCTTGAAGTTGGGTACCGATTTCACCGATCTCATCGAGGACTGCAACCATACAACGAAATTGGTCACTGGATTCACGGACCATTTTGTCAACCAATACTTCGGCTCCTCCGACTCCAAGTGCATGAATGACATGACAAATCGTAGGGCGATGATCGGTTGCTGGATTCACTGAATTTTCTGTTGCCTGAATCATGGTTGAGCGTTATGCGGCGTTAAGAACGTAAGTTGATGAGCGATCGAATTTGAATTGGCGGAATTTCAATTCTTGTCTTCAAAGCTGATACGGTGATTGACGTGCTGTTGACTGAATGGTGTTGACTGAATGGCGTTCATTAAGTGTCGTCGGTTTAGGATTTTGTCTGCCGCTTAAAAGCATCCAGCGAC
The DNA here is from genome assembly GCA_039974975.1 of Fuerstiella sp. Lineage (GTDB taxonomy): Bacteria > Planctomycetota > Planctomycetia > Planctomycetales > Planctomycetaceae > Fuerstiella. The sequence continues at coordinate 16,036 of JBDWHY010000004.1, forward strand.
TGGCGGACTGTGTTGAAACGCAAGTTCGTGAAGATCGCTTTCAGCAATTGAAGTGGGTTTTTCACTGTGCTTTTGACTCGGTCCTTTTGCAATTCAAACATACGCCACTGAACGGCAGGTGGCGTTTGATTGCTTGCGGGAAATTGATTCGAAGAAGGGCTCCCGTGATGCAGTTGGCGGAGTCCTTCTGTCATGAGAATGCTGAAGCAACGTGCTGACAGGTGAGCCTTTCCAAAACGATAGAGGTCGTTCCACGCTGTTTCGTAAATCGTGGAAGCCATTTTGTTCATCGCAGATTTCTGATCAGCATCAGCACAGCACGAAGCTGCGATTTTCAGAGCATTCGCTTTGCGAATATCTTGAGCTGCCCACGCTTCGGTTGGGTATTCTAAATCTTCTGGAATTGACAGAGATGGTTTTTCATTTGTTGCCATCCAGTTTCCGTAATGCACAAGTGTCTGTCTTACGTATTCATACGTTTCGTCAAGTTGGTCGTCACCTGCTTTGACGTGCAGATATCTTCCTAACGCGGTCAAGCACACTGTGTATGACCAGTGACCTTCTGCATCGGCTAGGTGAAGAGCGTCGCAGTCTTGCTCGGGGTGAACGCACCGCAGAATCAGCTGCTCGGCTTTCGCCATATATTTGCTGTCGGCTGTGAGCAACCATCCGTCTAGGCAAGCGTTGATTGAATTTCCAACTCCTCGACCGGGACCATGGAAGTCATCTCGCACGGTTTTGGATGCTAAGCCCGTGTCCCCGCCGTCGATTGCTCCGAAAAGTGTCTGTCGGCCGTCATCCATGTTGATCACCCAGTCTGCCAGACTGAGTACGGAGTCTCGAGCATCCACATTGCCGGTTAGAAAGTAATAGTACAGCAATCCAGTCGGGTAATTATGTTCATTGGAAGGTCCGCCACCGTATGGACCTTCACCCGCGTTGTGCCCAGAATAGGTGCGGTGAGTTGCTGTTTTTGCATCGACATAGTGATCGGTGTGCCAAAACAATCCACCGTTAAAGCAGGCTCGATCTTGATCAGTATGGTAAATGTCGATGTCAATGACGTGGCGAGCCATTGGGTCGAACAAGTCATACCAGGTTGCATCACCGCTGACGATCAGATTTTGAATGGCACCAAAGATCAGATCGAACTGATTGTTGTAGTGCGAAACAACCGTGCTTGTTCCCGCAAAATGAGTCTGTTCGTGATCCGCATGGATTTCCCCAAAATTCCTCCAGCCATACTCGTCGATTTTATCGCGTCGCTTATCCAGCGAGCACTCATTGGATCGTGCGGCCGTTAAGTATTCGGTGAGTCGGTTGTGATGCAGCGAGTTTTGATTCGCCGATTCTTGAGTGTCGGGTAGCCAAGGGATCACGTTGCAGCTTCGCACCCAATCGGAATCTGGAATGATTCGTGGTGATTTGTGAACCCAAGACATTGAGCTGTGGGATGATTGCGGGCGATCTGCGTCAATTGAAAAGACGAATCGCTTCGTCTTTTGTTCACCGCCTTGTAGTTCAAAAGTTTCTTCAGTTTCAGCTGGAAACAAGCTGACAGAAGCTGTTCCTCGTGCTGGATCACACGTCATACTGCCGGGGAACTGCTGCCAGAATTCAGGGACAGCAACTTGCAGATTGCTCTGTTCATTCGACATGCACACCGTTGGGGAAGCTTGCAAACCGTCCCGTTGCTGGTTCCCGACTTGTAGCTGGAAACCATTCTTCGTAACCGTCGATTGGTTTTGGCCGTTGACGTGGTTGGAACTGTTCCAGGCTGGGCCACCGCTGCTGTATTGAACCAAGTGGAATGGTCCATCGCCCTGCTCTGAAATTTGTGATTCGCCATCCAAGCTAAATGTCAGATTGCTGTTTTGGGCAAAAGACGAACTAAGTTTCACGCTGAGCTCATTGAAGTGAAACGATCCCGAGTCTCCAAGATCCCAAAGCCCTCCGGCGTGGATGGCTCGTTGTCGATTCCGGATTCGAGTGGATACGTCGACAATGCCCGTGCTTGGCCAGATGTCAAAAGTGAGCCCTATTTCGATGTCTGAGTGCCCATCGACACTTAACTCGGCGTTCCAACTCTGTCGTTGAGCGGATTGTTTTGTTTGAGTGACTGCAGTCGTTGATAGCTGTAGGGACTGGCCGTGCTGGTCTGTGATGGTTGGGTCGATCAGGACTTTACGATCGCCAAGCTCCAGTAAAAAACTGCGACCTTTGACAGACAATGATGCGTCGACGGACGTTGAAATCGGCTGATTTTTTGAGCGAAAGGTGACCGCTGCCTGAGACTGACCGATGGGCAGTTTCGGGGCAACAAAGTCGACCTGGACCCAACGGACGCTGCCATTGTGCCACCGATTCAAGACTTTGGTCGCAGCAGTGATTGAAGTTTCATTTGGCAATTTGATTGTGATGTCTGCGGACGCGACATCAAAGATATGGCCCTTAGGCAAACACAGTCCAGTGGTCACGGGAACATTGGTACATTCGCGCTCAGACTGGATGGCAAAAGGTACCGGCTTTGAAACTGAATTCATGTGACTGCTTGCTCGGTCTTGGCGGGGGCTGTTTGTGCATGCGTGATCCAACGTGGCCATCATGATACACCTCCGGGCATCAGCTGGTTGCTGCGACTGATTGATGGTTGTGCGGTGGCGGTCGCGGGTGAAGACGTCCCGTATGATTCCATCCAACGGCCAAGAACCAGAAGCGACCACATCAGTTGGCCATGCTGCCCAGTATGTTTTTGATGAGCATTGTTGATTCGTTGAATTGCGCCAACGTCGATGATGTTGGCGAGTGCTCCGTTTTGGTTTAATACAACCTCTTGAACTTGTTCTTGCAGTGGACCTCGCAACCAGTCATCAACGGGCAATTCAAACCCTTGTTTTTTGCGATGAGCCAGTTCGGCAGGCAGTCGGTTTTCGAACAGTTGCTTGAGAATCCATTTTTTCTGTCCATTGCGAACCTTCAGCGACGAAGGCATCGTAGCAGCCAGTTCCATCAATGGAACATCGATCAGTGGCGGCCGCACTTCCAGTCCGTAGGCCATGCTGGCTCGATCGACTTTTGTCAGAAAGTCATCTGGCAGCAGCATATTAACATCAGCAGACAACATGCCAGATAACGCGTCTCGATCACCTGCAGAAAAGTGTTGTTCGACGATTGCTTCCGGGCGATGGTTGCCCAGGGTCGCTTGGAAGTCAGAATTCAAGACCGTGCGTCTCATCCCTCTTCGACATTGGCTAATGGTGTTTGCGTATGCCACGGCGGGATCGGCAGCCAGATTTTGCAAAGCCGTTTTTAAACGCAGTGGTCGCGGTAGCCAGTCGGCTTTAGGCCAGATCACTCCGAGGGGATTCAGCAGGTTTTTGCGTACAATCTGTGGGATAAGCTGACGGATAGAAGCTTCTTTGAGATCGTGGCTATAGCGAGCATAGCCGGCAAAGTTTTCGTCTCCGCCGTCGCCTGAAAGGCAAACTTTGACGTGTTGAGCTGCCATTCGAGCCACCGCCATTGTGGGGATGGCGGACGCATCTGCGAATGGTTCGTCAAAGTAGAAGCAAAGTTCGTCTAGGTCCCGAACGGCATCCGGAGTAACGACTTGTTCTCGATGAGTCGTTCCGAAGTGTTTGGCGACAGCTTCGGCATGTGGGAGTTCGCTGAATCGCTTTTCTTGGAAGCCGATGGCGTAGGTTTGAATCGGAGACGATTGAGTATCGGCCAGTGACGCAACGATTGCACTGCTATCCAATCCGCCGCTCAGAAACGCACCCACAGGAACATCTGCCAGCAGGTGTTTTTGCACACTTTCTTTGATGGATGCATCAACTTGCTGCATCCATTCGTCGTCTGTGCCTTGCTGCTCTTGATCGTAATTCAAAGCCCAATAGCGATGTCGCTGAGCCGGTTTGCCGCCCGTATGAATGAGCATCCAGTGTGCGGCAGGCAGCTTTTGAACGCGTTTGAAGATACACGCATCGCCGGGGACCACTCCGAATGTCAGGTAGTCCTCGATGGCTGCAGGTGACAGAGTTCGGTCGATGTTGGGCGTGGCCAAAATTGCCTTTAGCTCTGAAGCAAAAACCAACTTCTCTTCGTCCTGATACACGTAAAGTGGTTTTTGACCAAGATGATCTCGGCCCAGCATTAACGTACGAGTCTTTGTATCCCAAAGTGCAAATGCGAACATTCCTCGCAGGTGCTTGACAAGGTCGGTGCCGAATTCTTCGTACAGATGCACGAGGATTTCAGTGTCGCTGTTTGTTCGAAACTGGTGCCCCTTGGCCAGCATCTGTTGCTTCAATTCGGGGTAGTTGTAGATTTCGCCATTGAAAACCACTTGCACGGTTTCGTCTTCATTGGCGATGGGCTGCTGGCCTCCTGCCAAATCGATGATGGCGAGGCGTCGGTGAACTAAGCCAACGTTGTTTGCTTTGAAGAATCCTTCGCCATCGGGACCACGGTGCGCAATCGCGTCAGACATTTGTTGCAACACAGGCTGTTCGACGCCGCGATGCTGGTCTCGATAGACAATGCCTGCAATACCACACATGTTGAATCCGGTTCACGTCAGTGAAATAGGGCGGAAAGGACGAGCGAATTTCCAACGGCGGCCCTGATCTCAAGGACGATTCGCATCAACTCATCCTCTGTGAAGAATTTAGGTCGCCGATGAATTGTGGGCCGCGAAAACGCCTTAGACGGATGCGTCAACACATGTTGCGTTGAGGCAACATTCATATTGTGAGGGTTATATCGAATCGCTTGAATGCCCAGGATCAGGACTTCTCGCGTTGAAATCAAAGCGCATAAAAAAGGGCCGGCAGAAAACAATCTTCTGCCGACCCGATTTGACCGATTTAGAGCTATTTGTTTTTGGCTAGCCGAAGAGGCCGCCAAAAACATCCAGCAGTGGTGAGGCCGCAGTGGTTGTTTGATTCCACATCCACATCGTTCGGACCAGTTCAATTCCCACCACAGCACTCAAGCAGGATAGCAAGGCGGCAAAGCCGACCATGAATGTCCATAGTGTGCCCCAAGACTCTTCCACTCCGAAGGCGACGGCACCGGCTGCGGGTGCGACAAAACCTCCGACTTCAGATTCACCTGTGTCAAAGCCATCATCATCGTCTTCTTCTTCGGCTCCCCAGACGTCATCCATTTCGTCGTCTTCGAAGTCGTCGTAATCTTCGTCTGCAAGATTATCTTCGAAGGCGTCTCCACCGAGAGCGTCCATTGCCAGACTGTCGTCTTCAGAAGACATTTCTGGACTGCTGACATCGTCGAAGGAATCGCCATCGCCGTCGCCGTCGTCGTCAAACATCAGCACGCTGGTGTCTGTGCCAAAGTCATTGTCGTCGTCGTCAAGGCCGGCCAATTCGAATTCGCTATCGTTGTCGCCGCCGAGATTGATTTCAGCTTCAGTTTTGTCGCCTCCTGCGCCCGTAATACCAGCCAACGCTCCTGCTGCTAATGCTCCGCCGACCGCCGACATGGGCTGAGTTGTCCCGGCGTCCAAGCTGATTCCGCTGTCATCATCATCGTCTGCAAACAAAGCGATTCCGCTGTCGTCTGCTTCTAAGGTGATTCCGCTATCATCATCGTCGTCGCTTAGTTCTAAGCTGATTCCACTGTCGTCTGCAAGGAAGGCTCCGCTATCAAGCGTTTCGAGGCTGATCCCGCTATCGTCTGCTTCAAGGCTGATTCCGCTGTCATCGATGTCGAGAGTGATTCCGCTTTCGTCTGAATTCAGCACATCGCTGTCGAATTCAAGCGACAATCCGCTGTCGTCGTCATCTGCTGTGGTTGAAGAATCGATCAGCTTTAGATCACTGTCATCTGGGAGTGACATGGCGATGGTGGCACCGTTGTCGAAGGCTTCATCCGAAGCATCCGAAATTAAACCCGAATCGCCCGTGGACAGCACAACGTCACTGTCGCTGTCAACATCTGGTAGGTCAACCAGTTTAATGTCGCTGTCAGAATCTCCGATATCCAACGCTTCCAAGGCAACGTCTGAATCTGATGTCAGAGCAGAACCAGCTGCCAAGAGTGCGGCGGCATCATCTTCATCGTCGATGGATAGACGCACATCACTGTCAGAGTCGAAATCGATGGCCATGTCGTCTTGGGCATTCGATTCGGCTGCTGCCGATGAACCGCTTGAATCGTCGGCTGTTGTATGGCTATCGGTAAGCAACAGCATCGCATCATCGTCATCTGTGCTGACGGAATCAGAATCTTCGCTCGATAGAGGGCCCGATGAATCGTCGGATGAAAGGCGAATGTCGCTGTCAGAATTGAGATCCGATGCGAAGCTTTCATCGTGATCTGGCATGGCGGCCATCAGGTTAATGTCGCCTTCTGAATCAACGCCCTCCAGCAGCATGGCGCTTTGATCTGATTCATCTTCGACCGAACTTTCCACCAGATCAATATCGGCTGATGCGTCGAGGCCCTGCAGAGTTGTCGTGCTTTGGTCGGAATCGTCGGCGTCGTCAGAATCTGTGTCGATTAAATTGATGTCGCTCTCTGAATCCATTCCGGGAAGCAAGTATGAGCTTTCTTCTGATTCGTTTTCTTCGCCGTCATCGATCATCGATGATTCACCGGAAAAGGCTTGGCCGCTTGAATTGGCCGCTCGCTCAGCAAGTTCAATGTCAAGTTCCGAATCCATCCCCGGAAGCATCATCGCGCTCATGTCGGATTCATCATCGTCGTCTTCAAACTGAACTCCGCTATCACCGCCCAGGATGGCGGCGGCCAGAGATTCTTCGTTGTCTGGCTGAATGCCGGGCAGCACCATATTGCTGTCCGACATTTTTTCTGGAGTTGGCACGTCGGTGAAGTCTGCGAGATTGATTTCTGGATCTGTTCCAGCAGTTCCGAGAGATTCATCATCGTCAGCAGACACAATGTTGACGTCGCTATCCGAATCTTCGGCAATCATCTGGACATCGCTGTCCGAATCCGCGGTTCCAGCCAGTTCGCTGCTGAAGTCCAATACATTCGTATCACCAAAGTCACCGGAATCATCGGCCACTTCGACGGCATCGTCGAACAGCTGAACATCGCTATCCGAAACCGATAGGTCCGGGTCTGAATCAAAATCGACTTCAGATGGAGCAATACGTACGTCACTGTCTGAATTGCTAAGTTTGCTTGAAACAGCAGCATCGTCGTCCAGAAAGGAATCGTCGAAGTCAAGTTGTACGTCACTGTCCGACGCTTCAAAATCAATGACTTCGTCGTCATCGATTTCAATCAGCTCGATTTCGTCATCGTCTTCTTTCAACGCATCCGTCGGAGTAGCATCTTTTGCGACGGGGGTGTCTTCATCTTCTTCATCATCATCAAGGAAGAATGCTTCGTCGAAGTCAATTTCGATTTCCTCGCTGTCCGTGTCTGGAGACGGAATGGAAACCGAGTCGGTGATGATTGGAATGTCGGGTGAAGAATCGGCCTGCATCAGCCTTCCAAGTTCTTCCACGCCCTCACGAGTAAACCTCAGGCTACCTCGATCGGGAAAGCCCTTAATCTGGCCTTCCTCACTCATTCGAGTCAGCTTTTCCGGTGTGAGGCCAAGGAATTGAGCCGCTTCTTCCAGAGTCATGTACTTACTGTTGGCCATGCCTGCTCCGATTTCCCCGGAAATATCAGCATTCCAATCAACCGCTGGAATGCCTTGTGTAGATGAGTGCGGCTTCACAATCCCGAAACCTTCGAGAGTGAACCCAATCGCCAACCATGGCCACAAACGCGCAATCCTTCATGCTGGCGCAATTCTAAATGTCAAAAGGGTCTATGCAAGGTGTTTGTTTTACCCAGCCAACGACTTACAGAGACTGTACTCCGCCTACTCGGCAAAATCTGACCACCACAGCTCATCAAATTTCCTGTCACCCCGATTCGACCCTCACAACCCGCAGCATCGTTAAAATACGTCGGGCAGTAAAATGGGGGACTTACAAGTGACTTCGACATATGAATCCGCATGCACCAGCAACTCTGCCCACAGCTGTTTTGTTGGTTGTTTTGGAATAACCCGACCTTGACGGGGTAAGCCGAGGGATTTCACTTGTCTTCTGGTCAGTATATCCCCCCAACTACAAATTGAAAATCCGTCACAGTCGGACCAAAATGGGGATCCGAAGTCGTTCCACGAGCATCAGAAGTCTGAAAATTTGCGTGAATCTAAATCATTGCCTTCAAAATTCCGCTGGATTCAGCCGCCATCCGGAAACTCATCTCTAGGACGCGACGTTGTTGAGAATGCCGGGGCATGGTTTGTTTTAGTTGATTGTGTGTGAATTGAAATCAGTGTGAATTTAAAACAGTGCAAATCTGTCACGGTGCAAATCTGCCACAGTGCAAAACTGTCACAGTGCAAATCTGTCACGGTGCAAATCTGTCACAGTGCAAATGAATGAAGTGTGGTGAAAGAAGAAGGGAGTTGGATTGAGTCCTCAGGTGTTGTTTTTGGAGAACGAAAGCTGGCTGCGTACCGTCGTGCGCAGTCGAATTCCAGAACCTGAGGCTGTCGAGGATATCATGCAAAACATCGCTTTGGCGCTGCTACGGCAACGTGAATCGCAAAGCGAGATTCAGCAGATGGGATCTTGGTTGTATCAGGTCGCCATCAAACAAGTTTTGATGCATCGCCGTAGTCGAGGTCGCTACCGCAAGTTCCAGAAGAAGCTGGTGGCTCAGACCGAAGCGAGTGGGGTGTCGGTGAGCGAAGAATCGGGGCCCGTCGATCGGGTGCTGGCGGCTGAAAAACAGGATCAAGTTCGTTCAGCGGTTGCCGACTTAGATGAGCTGGATCGCCAACTGTTAATGTTGAAGTATTCAGAAGGTTGGAGCTATCAAGAGCTAGCTCAGCACATGGGTGTGAAAGAAGACACGATCGAATATCGACTAGCTCGAGCCAGAAAACGTCTGAGAAGACAGCTTGAACAGACGATGAAAGAACAACCGTAAATCAGTTTTATCAAATATGAACGGCATGGGCCAACTGAAGATTCAGCGATGACGGAGAACACAATGACGCACGAAATGCTGATGCAAAGATGCGTGGATGGAGAACTGACAGACGATCAACGTCAACAGTTACTGCAGCAACTTGAGCAGGAACCACAGGCTTGGAAAGAGCTTGCCTGCCTTTACATGGAAGATCAACTGTTTGCCAAAGCGGTCGGTACAGACATGGCCCAGTTGCATAGGCTGCAGTCGCAGGCGGCGCAATCGCATCAGGTTTCAAAGCCAAGCCCAATGATATCAGGTCAGCATGCCAAGCCAACGGTAGCGAGAAGCGTTCGTTGGAAGCACTGGTTTGCTCATCCCGTCACTTCAGTTGCCCTGTGTCTTTGCGTCGCATTTTTGTCTGGAATGCTGCTTAGAGACAACGCTTCGCCGACAATCACTGCCAGCAATGCGAGTACCGGTAGCGATTCGATTCCGTACCGATTGACGTCTGCCGAAAGCGATGAATTTCCTCGAGCAGTGAAGAATGCTTTGAATGAGCTTGGATATAACCAGCCGGGGATTTCGAAGCGTTCGCAAGCCACAAGTTCAACTTATGTGGATCGAAATGGGCGGCGTTATCTGAGACTGATTCCAAAAGACGGAACCGGAATCATGGTGCCCTTGGATTCGATACAGGTGCTGTTTCCTTAGTGGACAGCGGTGGCAGAATGCTGTCGGCTGCTCGCACGAGCTGTCGACAAAATGCCATCCTTGGCGAACCAGCGAAGCACTCATCATTCAATCTTGTACGAGTGGGATCTGCGAGGCAGACATAGCCGGCCGTCGATCAGGCCAATTGACTGTGCGTTGAAACAAAAAAAGAGCCTGTTGTGTGTCTCACAACAGGCTCTTTTTGTTTCACCCGTGATTCAACGAGTTGCCAATGAACTGGATGATTCTTTTTGTGTTGTCTGGGCTGGCAGAGTGAGAGCTGAAAATCGAGAACGATGCCAGAGCCGTTGCAGAAAATTTGCTTTCTGCAGGTTCAAGTCGTTGGCTTTCAGGTAGTTCAACTTGCCACGACGAGTCTTGGCAATCAAAGTGCCGTCTTCAGTGACTTCTTCAACAATCCAAAACTTGTCGACCGTGTAGTTGTAGGTGTCGCCATTTGCGGATGGATGCACGTTGGAAGCTCGAGGCCCTGGATGTACTCCGTGCTTCGTCTTCCGGTAGATGATCATGTCACCGGGTTGAAATTTTTGTTGCATAGTCATTGCCTTTCCAGATTGCAGAAGTCCGACTTCTTTCACTTAGAAAAGTCTGAAGCGGCCTTTGAAAAGAACACCGCATCTTCGAACGCCGCTGAGTTCGTTTATGCACGTTGAACAAAGAAGTGAGACTTCACCGACTGCTTTTCTTCCTGATGCCAGTCAGCGACAAGTCACTTCGTTCTCGAAACAACACACAATGATGATTCGATGACTTTGAGTCATCAAATCAATGCGAGTTGCCTCCATTGGATAAATGTTAGCACGTAACAGGAGTGAAATCGAGCGGAATTTAGGCTTGCCCTCAGTTCAGCACCTTCAGTGCAGTCATCGCTGCCTGCTTTGGACCTGATCAAAACGGCTGATGGCTGATACATTTGTCCGTTCATCAGGCGGTGCAACATCCCGATGCATGTTGGCGATTGATCGATTTGAGCGATTGAAAATTCGGACACCTTGATGATCAACATGGCTTTTGTGCGAAGCTGATTATTCGTCTTCGATGGGGACAGTTTCGAAGTCGGATGGGTTCACCCAGCCAGCATTCAGTTTTTCACCCTTTTGGTAGCGGTTGAAAAAATCATGGCCTTGCTGATTTGCGTAGGGCATACGTTCAAATGTCGTTGGATCGTCCCCAAGACGCGGGTCTTGTTGGGCCTTTAGTGTTGCCATCAGAATTGCTTCTAAGTGTCGTTGTTGTTCGTCAAACATGGCTCGAGATGCCAAGTTTTGCATGCAGTAGGGGTCGGTGTTTGCGTCATACAATTCGAATTCGGGTCTTTTACCGAACGACATTTTCCAAAAGCCTGCGGTGTCTGGACCATGACGCCGTTCGTTTAGCAGAACGGTTTTGGTGGGGCTGCCGTCACAGTTTAGGTATCCCGTTTCTGGGTTGCCTGATGGCCATCGTGACGTTTCATAGTTCTTTAAGAAGATCCAACCGTCGCTTACGATTCCTCGAATGGGATAGCCTTGGTCATCCGGGCGTCCGATATCGTGACGCTCTTTTCCGAAGACGACAAAGTCACGATGAACGGCTGAATTTTGCTGATCGGCGAAGACCGGCATGAGTGATTTTCCTGATGTGGCTGCAAGCGAGAGTTGCTTCCAATTGAGGCCGGCAGCTTCAATGACGGTCGGAGCGAAATCGATAAAGCTGACATAGTCGTCGATCTTTCGGCCGGGATTGCGGATGCCTTTCTTCCACATAATGGCCAGAGGAAGGTGATTGCTGAATTCGTATTCTTGGCCTTTGATGCGAGGAAACGGCATGCCATTATCGGCGGTCACGATCACGATTGTGTTTTCAAGCTGGCCCTTGTCTTGAAGCGATTTCAGCATCCGCCCGAGATGTGTATCGAAGTGTTCGATTTCCAGCGCGTAGTCCAGCATGTCATTACGGACCGTTTTGTTGTCTGGCCAAAATGGAGGAACTTCGTCGATTTGCTCGATCGACTTGCCGCCCACACGGACTCCTGTCCCGTATTCGTAGGCTCGGTGAGGTTCTGTGCAGCCGTACCAAAAGCAGAATGGTTGATCCGCTTTTTGATCACTAAGAAAGACATCAAAGTTGGCCGCATAGTCGTTCGGGCTGATTTTCTGAGTCGGAGGCTTGCTGCGTTTTCTGGAATAGTTCCTGCCAGTCATCTGTCGTTTTTTGCCATCGGAGTCATTGGCGATTCCTGGAGCCCAGCCTTTCCCCGTCATGCCAACGTGATAACCATTTTGCGCCAACGCTTCTGGCCATGTGCCGAACTTCGACGGAAAGAAACACCAATGGTTGCAGGCTGCTTCAAGCTGCCACGAATTACGTCCAGTCAAGATGCAGGCTCGAGATGGAGCGCACTTGGCGTTTGGAGTGTAGGCTCGTTGAAACAGCAGGCCATCGGCGGCAACTTGGTCGAAAGCAGGAGTCTTCACCCAATCGCATCCGTAGGCTCCGGCATGCTTCCAGCTTTGATCATCGGAAATGCAAAACAAGATATTGGGACGTGATTCTGCTTGCTGAGCAAGAACAGGTGAGCAGGCACTGGTCAATTGCAATAGAATCAAAGAAATCAGGACCAGCTCAATTTGAAGCCGCGTGTGCAAAGCCAGATGGGATGGAATCATCAGAGTGTGTCCGCCAAAACGCTGTTGTGGAAAACGTTGATTAATTTTTTGTTTTGGCCATATTGACGAGCGGTTTCGTGCTCGTATAGGCACTCGGCATTGAATTCCGTGAAGCAGTGGCAAGGTCGTTGTTTCCTGAAGGCTGTAGACTCTATAACTGTCTGTGGAAGTGGGCTGTTCTGATTTGATCTGCTTTCATTCGCCAGCAACCTGCCGTTCTGTTTTAAAACGATTGCCATGCCGCTTACTCAACTTGAACTTCTGCAACAGGAAATCACGAAGCAGGATTCGTCAGCAGAACCATCTGCCGATGCCGTGCTTGTCGCGCTTCAAAAAACGTTGATTAATCAAAAGGATTACCATCGACTGTTTGATGCGCTGATGATGCAAGCTCGGCTTGAAATGAAACTGCCACTTGCGAAACCCGCCTCGATGACGGGGGTGCCCGAAGATTTGGAAGGCACGTTCCGCAATGCCTATGTGAAGTCTGCTCGTAAGGTGGGCGCGCTATTCTTGAAGGACAATCTTCTGTCCGATGCGTGGGCCTACTTTCGAACAATCAATGAACCTCAACCAATCAAAGCGGCGATCGAAAAGTTGACCGTCCCAGAGGAGCCCGACGAACAGTTCGATGAACTGGTGAATCTTGCGTTGTATGAAGGTGCTCATGTTGTCAAAGGGCTTGAGTTTCTATTGGCGACTCATGGCACCTGCAACACAGTCACAGCTTTAAGTCAGTTGCAGGCTCAGATGTCGGCGGAAGACCGACGTGCCGCAGCCAAGCTGATGGTGCAGACGATTTACGATGAACTGATCGATCACGTTCGCGGGACGATTGCATCCGAACGTCCGGGAGCAGATGTGACGGCGGATTTAGCAAAGCTGGTCCGTGAGCATTCGTGGTTGTTTGATGGGGGAAGCTACCATATCGATGTGTCCCATTTACACAGCACGGTTGGCTTTGCTCGAGCACTCACGGCACAAGACGGTGAACTTGCGCTTGCCGTTCAGTTGTGTGCATACGGGCGACAGTTGGACGCTCCGTTGCAGTATCCCGGAGACATTCCATTCGATGAATTCTATATCGGCAATCAATGGTTCTTGAATGCCATTGCAGGAACCGAAGTAGACGATGCAGTCGCCTACTTTGTGAAAAGGTTGAAAGACGAACCGGATGAGCCCGATCGTCGCCTCATTAGCATGGTCATTCTGGATTTGGCTGAACGTGCTGATCGTTTGCCAACCGTCCTGCCTCACGTCTTGCCGCATGTTGGAGAAATGGAAGACCCGAATGGGTTTTCGTTTACTGAAATGTGTGTCGACTTAAAGCTACACGACGCATTGGAACAACTGGCTCAGCAAAACGATGATCCGTTAGCGTGGACCATCGCTCGGTTGACTCGCACGACAAAAGCCTAGAGTCACAAAATTAGGAAAGGTTCTCGGCAAACAACGGCACTGCTGTCGTACTTTTCTGCACGACACGATCCTTTTTATTGTTTGCTTACTGATCGCGGTTGGGTGAAATTGCACAAGGAAACTGCGCGTTTTCACATTTGCCTTCGGCTTTGTTTTCGTATGATCTGAGTTGTTCCAAGGGGGGCTAAGCAGTCGTTGTGGATTTCCAATCACGGCGATGGCTGAGCGGACTTGTCCATCAGATTGTCGGTAACGAGAGCAGCAACGATGAGCGATCAAAAAGTGCGAATGGCAATGGTGGGATTGGGGTTCGGGGCTGAATTTATCCCCATTTATCAGGCTCATCCCAACGCAGAAGTTGTTGCCGTGTGTCGTCGCAACGAAGATGAAATGAACAAGGTGGCCGATCAGTTTGGGATCGCGAAACGCTGCACCGACCTTGAACAAATTCTTGCCGATCCAGCTATTGACTGTGTGCACATCAATAGCCCCATTGGTGATCACGCGTGGATGTCTTTGAAGGCATTGGACGCCGGTAAGCACGTCATGTGCACGGTGCCGATGGCGACGACGATCGAAGAGTGTCGGCAGATCTGTGAAAAAGTGAAGGCGACGGGGCTAAAATACATGATGGCTGAAACGGTGGTTTACAGCCGCGAGTTTTTGTTGATCAAGGACATGTATGATCGAGGTGAGCTTGGTGCAATTCAGCACTTGGCGGCCTCTCATCCGCAGGATATGGACGGCTGGCCAAGCTATTGGGAATCAATGATTCCGATGCACTACGCGACTCATGTGGTCAGTCCCTGTCTTGGCCTGATGAATTCCTTGGCGGAATCTGTAAGCTGTTTCGGTTCAGGAAAAGTCCGCGAAGAAGTGGCTGCAAAATCTGGCAGTCCTTTCGCGGTTGAAAGCTGTCACATAAAGCTAAAAGATAGCGACGTGACGGCTCACGTTTGGCGGTTTCTGTATGATGTTGCTCGACAATATCGAGAAAGCTTCGACGTGTATGGCACGAAGAAGAGTTTTGAATGGACGCTTGTGGAAAACGAACCTCACGTCATTCACACGGCGAAGAAAGCTGAGCACGAGATTCCCGAGAAGATCGTAATTCCAGACTTTGCCCATTTGCTTCCAGAGTCGATTCAGCGGTTTACTTTGCCCGCCGAAATTCACGATTCTGAACATCTGTCGTTTGTGCAAGGCGGAGGCCACGGAGGATCTCATCCTCATATGGTTCATGAATTTCTATCGGCGGTTTTGGAAGGCCGAGATCCTTGGCCGAACGCCCCCACTGCTGCCAACTGGACCAGTACGGGCATTTGTGCTCATCAGTCAGCGATGAGTGGTGGAGACAAAGTCATGCTCCCAGATTTTAGCTAACTCGATCAGGTTTCAGTCTGGCCCGTGTGGTTCTTCAGCGGTGAATACGGTTTCAATATGTGCAAAGCCGTGCGTTGTTTGTTCGTCGTTTGGCTTCTGACGATTTCGGTTTTCGTAGAGCCTCTTGTTCCGACTTGCATTGCCGAAAATGAAATTTCGATGATGGAAGACGGTGAAATTTTCATCGGCGTCGATATCAAACCCAAACGAGCGTCACTAATGGGGGCGATGAAATTGAACAAGCCAGACCAAAAATTGGTTGTTTGAGTCATGGCGACCACGGTGGAAGTAGCGAACGGAAGCAGCAGCGACCACGAAGGAAAAAGCGGATGGTGGTGACTTCGTGGTCGCTTCAGAGTCCGCTTGTAGTGAATTCAATCTGCGTCCTCATTCAGTGCGGCTTCCAGTGACTTGATCACTTGTTTTGCAAGGAATTGAGAGCCGTCCCCGTTGAAGTGGACGTTGACTGGACGTTGCATTGATTCCAGTTTGGGTTCAATGGCAGCGAACAAGTCGTTGACTGGAATGTGGTTTTCCTTCATGACCTTGCGAGCAATGTCGTTGAATTTCTTCACGTCCTCTGGATCACGGTGCGGTTTTACTCCGCCTTCAGGGACAGGAGTTGTTGTGGCGAAGATCAGCTTGGCGTTCGTCTGCTTAAGTTTGCTTACGATTTGTCGTAGCTGCTGTTCATAGACTTTCGGAGATGCTTGATGCGGATCGTCTGGGCTGTTGCTGTTTTTTCGAGTTTTGGCGTTAACTCGTTTCAGATCGTGAAGGCCCCAGTTGAAGTGAATGACGTCGAAGTTGCCATTTCCAAGTTGCAGCCATTCGTCGATTCGCTGGATTCCGTTTGTTGTGCCCGCACAGTTTTCCGGTCGAGTGCGATTAGACATGGGGCGAACGACGTCCGTGTTTTGTTTCATGGCGACTTGAACGAACGGCGTGTAGCCGATTGAAATGGAATCTCCAAGAAGGAGAACTCGACGACGATCTGATCGATAAGCTGTTTTTTGAGCTTCGTCGTTGAGTTCTGGAATGGAATTGTTGACGGTGACGGAATCACCTTCCCACACAACCGATGTATCGGGATTGCGAACTAAAATCCGACTCCGGCTTCCTTCTGCCGGCAGCACACTTTTGGGGATCCACTTGCGATGTTCGGCCAGAACTTCTTCGTGCTGATTGTCGTAGGCGAGATTCTTCCATTCATTTGGGTCTGCCCGCATGTCATACAGTTCTTCACTGCCATCGGCGTATTGAATAAACCGGTAGTCCTTTGAGCGAATTCCATGGCTGTCGTGGTTATGAGTCGTAATGGCGGGCCAATCGCGGGTTGCAGCGGCGTCCTTCAACTGCGGCAAAAGAGAGTGCCCTTCTAGATTTTTGTTCTTGGGTAAGCCACATAGGTCAATCAAAGTGGGGTAGATATCGAGCAGTTCGGCGGGCTGTTCGCAACGGCTGGAAGTTGCCACACCTGGCCCCGCGAAAATCAGTGGGACTCGAGTGGATCGATCCCAGAGAGTGTTCTTTCCTGTAATCTGTTTTTCACCTAAATGCCAACCGTGGTCGGACCACAAAACGACAATGGTATTTTCTGCGTGGGGACTCTTTTCCAATGCGCTGAGTACTCGACCTACCTGCGAATCCACAAAGCTGGTGCACGCTAGATACGACCGGACAAGATTCTTCCATTGATTCTGTTCGACAAGAAACTGATGCCGAGGCTCAGGCAACTGCCAGTGCATGTACCAGCTGTAACGAGGAGTATCTTGGCGATCGTTGGCGAGAAACGGAGGCAGTTTGAGTGTGTCTTCAGGGTACAGGTCGAACCACTTTTGAGTTGCATAGCAGGGGACGTGAGGTAGGAAGAAACCAACTGAAAGAAAGAACGGTTCATCTGTTTTCTGCTGCAGTTGTTCAACAGCCCATGATGCCACCACGTAGTCTTGCTTATCTTTGTCTTCGTGCGGAAAGACTCCCCAGTCGACCAACGCGTGATCTGCGGGTGTATCTACCAGCTTTTTTTCCGGTCTTGCACCAACGCCGGGAGGCGGTCCAATTGTGTCGAATTCGTTGTCTCGTTTAGGATTGCGACCATATCTGCCGTGGTAAATCTTGCCTGCAGTCAAAGCCTTGTAACCATTGTTACGAAGGTGTTGAGGCAGCGATACAACGTCTTTGTATTCCGGAAGATTTCGAAACCATGGAGCCAGGCCGTAGATGCCGGTTGTGGATGGTCGCAGGCCTGTCATCAGGCTCGTTCGAGAAGAATTGCAGAGGGGGGACTGGCAATGGGCGTTCAGAAAAACGGTTCCTCGTTCAGCCAAACCGTCGATGTTCGGAGTTTGAACTTGAGGGTGCCCGTTGAGGCAGCCGATCCAGTCGTTCTGATCATCGATCGCGATAAACAGCACGTTGGGCTTGCTGGCTAAATTGGCTTCCGATGCAGCACTATGACTTGCGGGCAAAGTTACGAATGAAGCAAACAACGCAAACACGGAGAGATGGCGGATTGACATTTATGAACCTCTGGCAGCAGCAACGGAACACATGCTTGATTAAAAGCACGGCTTAAGAAGACGACTGTTGCCAATGAAGAGTGTTCTGTCAAACGGGGGAAGCAAAAGGTGGCTTCGAGAGGTTGTTTGGCCGACGGCACGAGCCTTCGAGGCGGTCGATTTTACTTCACTGAATTGAAGCAGTCTTTGCCTGCTTCGATATCAGATAAGTTTTGCAAAGTTGTCTGTGAAATCTGAGTCATTGCGTCTGAGGTAAAGAACGCTTGATGTCCGGTGATCATGACATTGGGGAAGGTGCCTAGGCGGCTAAACACGTCATCTCGGATCACCGAATCGCTGAAGTCTTCGAAGAACAGATCGGCTTCTTCTTCGTAGACATCGATGCCCAGCCAACCGATTTTTCCAGACTTGAGTCCGTCGATGGTAGCCGCAGTATCAATTAAACCGCCTCGGCTCGTGTTGATCAGCATGACTCCCGTTTTCATCTGTTCGATCGACGTTTCGTTGACCATGTGATGAGTATCTGGATTCAGTGGACAATGGAAGGTGACGATGTCGCTGTTGGAAAGTAGCTGGTTAAGCGGTACATATTCCATGCCAAGTTGTTCGCATGCAAGATTTGGTTGTTGATCAAAACCAAGTAAGCGGCATCCAAATCCGGATAGGATTTTGGCCACGCATTCGCCAATTTTCCCGGTGCCCACAATTCCCACCGTGCGGCCATGCATATCGAATCCCAGTAGTCCGTTCAGCCGGAAGTCGCCTTCTCGAATTCGATGGTAGGCTTTGTGCAGTTTGCGGTTTAAGGACAACATTAAACCGACCGTGTGTTCGGCGACGGCGTAGGGCGAGTAGGCGGGAACTCGGACAACCTTCATGCCATGTGCGTCGGCCGCTTTCAAGTCGACGTTGTTGAATCCTGCACACCGAAGAGCGATGACTTGGACGTTGAACGAGGCCAATTCAGTGATGACTGCAGACGTGACTGCATCATTGACGAACACGCAGATGGCATCGCATTCGGACGCCAAGCGAACTGTGTCGAGGCTCAGGCGAGCTTCAAAAAAATACAACTGGTGGTTCGCGTTGAATCGAGTCAGGAATTCACGATCGTAAGCCTTGGTGCTAAAGACGGCGACTTTCATGGCGACTTCTTGATTCAGTTTTGCGGCGTAAAATTTCCAACAAATTCAGGGCAGTTCGTATTCAATTTTTGCAGAGTCGCAGTTTCCAAACTTCCAGTGGCTCACAAAATGACCAGCAGATCCGGTTCGCCTGTGATTTCGAAGATGGGTTCTTTGCGATCTACTAAGCGTTGTCGGCAGATGTCGTCGCTTGCCGTGACGCCGCGTTTTGCGTTGAGGTGGCCGCGTTTTGCGTTGAGGTGATTGTCGCGAAGTGCCAGCTTCCAAAGAACACGGGTGCTGCTAACAGGTTGCCGTAAATGGTGGCTTTGGCAAACGGTAGCCCCAATTCAAAGCACAGCCACAAGCCGGCGAAATCTGATGTATAAGAAGGCTCGAAGTGCCAAGCTCCAAAATTGCTGATCAGAAAAAAGATGGTGACTGATGTCAGTGTGCCTGCTCCGACCTGCAAAGCAGATTTTGAATTGAGCTGGTAACCCAAAAAAGCAATCAGCAGATAGGCCGAATAATCGTATGCCCAGCTTGAGTAAAACCCGTAGCCTGTCTGCAATTCTAGACCAATATCAGTCAGCATTCGGATACCCAATGGGATCGCGAATCCCCACCCGTTTTTGAATGCACAGCCGCACAGTAGGCTGAGAGCCACCATGGTTCCGAAGTTGGGAAGTCCGGGAACGTGTAGTCGAAAGACAATGGTGATCAGGCAGGCGGCAGCGATCACATATTTTTGGTTGGTCGTCATAGCGGTTTGTTTTATCGAGCAGCAGCTCGCTTAAGACGGTCGTTCAGGGCGATTCCCAAGCCGTGAGTGGGGAACTTTCGAGCGATGATAGCGTCCAAGTTCGCGGCGTCGAGACTTCTTAGGCCTGCGAAGAAGTTTGCAGCACAGGTCGGTAGGTCTTTTGTCGAACCTAGGGATTGAATTTCTTGAAACTGAATGTTTTTGCTGGGTGTTGCTAAGCCATTCTGGTTGGTGGCAGTTTGTTCGGAATGGAAATCGGTTCCGTGGGTCAGTAGGCCCCATCGCCCGTCGTTTTCAGGGATCGCGTCTGCCTCGACATCGATCAATAGTAGGCGAGTTTGAGGGGCGTAGTGTCGACTCAGCATTCCTGGAGCGGGTTGGGCAGAGTCATCCAAATGGCTGTTCGCCGTGGCAATTTTGATCGGTCCTGTGATTTGTTCGATGTCTTCTTGAGCCAATCCTCCGGGGCGAAGGATGACCGGACGTGTGTCCATCAACGACACAACCGTCGATTCCACTCCAACATCGCAAGCCCCACCGTCAAGCACGGCTGCGATTCGACCGCTCAAGCCATGCCGAACGTGTTCCGCTGTTGTGGGGCTGATTGATCCGAATAGGTTTGCACTGGGAGCAACGACCGGCCCTGCGAAGTGTTGCAGCAGTGATTGAGCCAATGGGTGCTTGGGAACTCGGATGCCGACGCCAGGCAATCCTGATGTGACCAGATCCGAAATATGATCTCGTTTTGGCAGGACCATCGTGAGCGGGCCAGGCCAGAATGCGGCCGCCAAATCTGCGGCGATGGGCGGCCAAGTTGACGCAACTTGCTGAGCCGCTGTGGCGTCCGTGACGTGCACGATTAAGGGGTCGAAGGCCGGTCGCTTTTTGGCTTCGAAGACCTTCGCGACGGCTTTTGAATTGGTTGCATCGGCACCTAACCCGTAGACGGTTTCGGTGGCAAAGGCGACAAGTTGCCCGCTCTTTAGGACTCCCGCTGCGATACTTGGGTCAGTCAAGTTTTGAGTTACAAGCGCGGCAGTCATTGGGCGTCGGCGGAAAGTATCGTTGGGTTTCAGGTGGCTAGGGCACGGTATTTAGGGCCGAAAGTGGACACAGCCGACCGAAGTGCCAACAATATCAAAGAAACCGTTGGAAACCATCAAAGGCTCGATCGCGACGACCGAATGTCTGCGGTTACCGATCTCAGGATTGTCAGAAGGCGATCCTTCAGGTCAAGACAGTCAACGGATGCAAATTTAGCGAGGGGACAAGAACCTTGGACGCCGGTGTGTTGGCAACTGTACTTTTGATTGCGGGGTTGTTCCTCATTGCTTTGGAGCTGATGGTACCTAGCTTCGGTATCATTGGAATTGCCGCGTTTATTTGCTTGGTCATCAGTTTTTGGTCTGCGGGACAGGCTTGGTGGGGCACGTCGCCCGGATTTTTCTGGACGTATCTGACCTTTCTGACGCTGGGGATACCGGGGGTGACAGGCGGAGTGCTGTTTCTTCTTCAGTCAACTCCGCTGGGTAAACGGGTGATCTTGAAGGGGCAATCTAAGGAATCACTTGCTCCATTGACGAAGGTTCGCAACGAATTAAGCGACTTAATTGGTGAACACGGAACAGCCGCAACTTTGCTGACTCCCGGCGGCATGATTGAAATCAAAGGCCGCAGGTATCACGCAGAATCGGTGGGGATGATGCTGGAAACGGGAGCTCCAATTGTTGTTCATGCCGTCCGAGGTACTCGAGTCGTGGTGAGGCCACCGACTGACCAAGATGTGGCAGAATTGGAAGAATCTGTTAAAAAAACGGCAAACGCGTCATCCGATCGCGGAGTGCCTTCGTTCTTGCCAGAGCAAGTCTTGGCAACCGATTCAGCGGTCGAAAAGCCGCTGGAATCGTCTGAAGCCACTGCATCAGAGGAAAGTCTGACATCGTCTGAGGCAAAAAAGTCGTCAGAAACGGTGGTTAAGTCAGAAGAGACTGGTGAAGAGATCCTTGACTTCCAAATCCCGGAATAATACACACCGTAGCTGCAACAACACCGGTTGTCTGATTCATCAGGCGACTCGATTTATAATTGGAGACCAAAGTCGATGATTACTTTACTGCATGGCACGGCAACATTCGCAGCGATTACGCCGTTCGAATGGGCGGGTATCGTCGTCATCATTTTGTTCTTCATCATCGCGTTGGCGTTGATTGCTCAGGTCGGCGGACTTTACCTGCAATGTATCGTCACGGGTGCTCGGGTTAAGTTGACAGAATTGTTCTTCATGCGTTTTCGAAAGGTGAATCCAACGATCATCGTTCGCAGCATGATTATGTCGGTGCAGTCGGGATTAACAAAAACGTACCCCATTACGGCTCAAAAACTTGAAGCTCATTATCTGGCCGGGGGCAACGTTCCTAATGTGATTCGAGCATTGATTGCCGCTCAACGAGCTAAAATCGAATTGGACTGGGAAACAGCTCAGGCGATCGACTTGGCTGGTCGAGATCTTTTGGATGCCGTCAGAACCAGCGTTTATCCCAAGGTTATTGATTGTCCAGATCCTAAGCGAACATCGGGCACATTGGACGCGGTTGCCGGTGACGGAATTCAGTTGTGTGCTCGTGCTCGAGTCACCGTTCGAACCAACATCAGCCAGCTGATTGGTGGAGCAACTGAAGAAACGGTGATTGCTCGAGTGGGCCAAGGGATCGTCCAGGCCATCGGTTCGACCAAGTCTTACACAACGGTCTTGGAGAACCCAGATAGCATTTCCAAAATCGTTTTGGGGCAAGGCTTGGAAGCCAATACGGCTTACGAAATTGTGTCCATTGACATTGCCGACATTGATGTCGGAGAAAACATTGGTGCTCGACTGCAAGCTGACCAAGCGGAAGCCGACATGCAGGTTGCTCAGGCGAAGGCGGAACAGCTTCGAGCTGAACAGAAGGCTCGCGAGCAGGAAATGATCGCCAGAATTCAAGAGAATCGTGCCAAGGTAACTCTGGCCGAAGCTCAGGTGCCCAAAGCTGTCGCCGATTCATTTTCAACTGGAAAACTTGGATTGCTGGACTTCTATGAATTGAAGAACGTGCAGGCGGATACGTCAATGCGTGAATCGATCGCAGGAACAGGAGTCAATCAGAATACGATCGATGGAACATAGTCTTCCATCAGATTGTCTTCTGATCGTGAGATGTTTGAGCTTGCCTGTCCGGCCGCTTTCTTGAACATCTTGTTGGTTGACGAGTTTGTGGGTCCAACCGTTCTTCCAAGATCTTTCCGCCGCATTGACTTACCGTCAGCGTTTTTGTTTTTGAATCACCACAGAAAGTAAGAACATGGAAAAGCTAATCGTCTTCGCGCTTTTCGTGGGATTCAGCATTGTCAGCAGTCTGATGAAGACGGCCAAAGAAAAGCGTGAACGTGAAAAAGCGTTGGCTCGTCGTCGCGCGGGCGGCGTCGCTGATGGTGGACGGCAGAAGCCCAAGAAGTCTGTTCAAAATGAAATTGAATCATTTCTAAGCGACGTCGGCGACGGTCGAGCCACTCCGAAAGCGAGCGATGAATCTCGACGCCGCAAAGAGCAAGAAGAGGCAAAAAGGCGTAAGCAGCAAGCCATTCGTCGTCGCCAACAGGAAGCATCTGAACGAAAGCGACAGCAAAAAAAGGGCAAGTCTCAATCTGCTTCGAACCGACCAAAACCGCGTCATGAAGAACGTAAAGTTCACGAAACGGTGGCTCAAAGTGTTGAATCGCATCTTGGCAAACGCAGTACCGAAATGCCTCGAAGTACGCCACTTCGCAGCCGGGGCCGAAAAGGAGCTTCGGCCGAAATTTTTGCGATGCTGCAAGACTCCGATGGAGTCCGCAACGCGATTATCGTGAACGAAATCTTGGGTCGACCGAAGTCGCTCAGAGATTCATCCAGGGATTAATGCTTTGGGCTGTTGGAGACTTCAGCCGTTCGATGTTGTTGAAAGCTTCGCAGCACTTTAGCTAAGCCGCTTTGCGAGTTCGGCATCTTGGGCCGGCAGTATCTGAATTGCGGCGACGTCGAGCTGCTCTTTTCTGTTCTGCATGGTTCAGCGCGCTGGCACGTAACTTGTTGAAGGAATTCTTCATCTGAGTCGCGTCCAAGAAGCGATCTCGAGGATCGACTTCCAAGGCCTTTTTTAGCCACGCGATCATTTTGGGTTCAAGCTTGTTCGTGAGCTTGGCGTGCCCTGCCATCGGCCAATGAAAGGGCCATTCAGGCCACTCGCCCGACAGCAGGCGGTAAAAGAGTAGGCCCAAAGAAAACACGTCAGAAGAATAGGATGGGCGGCCCATGGCTTGTTCTGGAGCCATATATCCCACGGTGCCCGTGCCAGCAGCTCGCATGGATTGTCGAGCCGCTTTGGCGATCCCGAAGTCTCCGAGGCAAATTCGACCACCATCAAACATGATGACGTTTTCAGGCTTGATGTCGCAATGAATCACTTTTCGGCTGTGAGCAAAGCTGACGGCTTGCAGCAGTTGGCTGGCGATCGAAATCGTGAGTTCAAACGACATTCTTCGAGTCATTCGATCGGCGAGAGTTTCGACACCCAACGGAAATACGATCACCAACATGTCATCGATGATACTGGCGTCTTTGATTTTCAGAATACCGGGGTGATCAACTGACTCGACCAGCCGAGCTTCTCGGCGAAATGAATTCAGTAGGTCACTACCAGAAATGCACTCGTGAGGAATTTTAAGGGCGACCCGATTGCCCATGACCGTATCCATCGCTTGGAAAACGCTGGCGAAACCACCCTCTCCGAGGCGACTTTCGATACGAAATTTTCCAAGCCTTTGTCGCAATCGGATTTTTGCTGTCGCTGTTGACATCAGTGTCTCTGGGGCAGGAATCGAATTCAAAGGGCAAACCGAATGGACTTGGCGTCGATGCTTTGGCGTATTCGGTTGATGAGGGGACTATCGGTCTGAAACGCCGACGGACGGGAACTGGAGTACGATTTCCAAATATCCCGCGATGGAAAAGATAAACCAGCGCCCGCAAGGTCAATGATGAGTGTGAAACTAGAGAAACTGTGACGGCACTTGACAGATGGGCTCAGGCGCAAAATGGTCTTGAGTTCAGATCTCTGAGGGGCGTCTGTTTGACGAGATGCCTTATCTCGATCTGTGAAATTCGCCGCAAGGCAGACTTTTCGGTTGTTCCGACATCGAGAATCCTAGAAGGGGACATGGACTACTTGACCGCAAATTCCACTCACACTTATACTTCGGGCAGCTTGGGTCGTTCCAAGCCGCTCGATGGATGCAGTCATTCGCTGTGTCGAGCCGACCGATTTGCCAACACTTCATCAACTTTGCCCCCCATGTCCGATATCCAACCGACTGATTCTGAGCATGTCCAAGAGCAAACCGCTTTGGAGGTGGTTTTAAGAAAGGCGTTGGTTGGGTTGTCTTCAAACCTGACCACTGTCATCTACGCCTTGGCCGGAATTCTTGCGATCGCCGCGATCGTTGTTTACTTGCAACGAAAACCTGCCGGTAATCCCGAGGCTTCTCAGCTTCTGTTAGTCGCCAGTTCGCCAGAAGAATATCAAGACGTCGCCGACAGTGCTCCAACAAGCTTGCTTGGTATGTTTTCTCGACTGCGTCAAGGAGACCGGCTGCTGGACAACGCGGTCACGAACATGTTCATGAACCGAGAGGTTGCTTTAGAAGAACTGGCATCGGCGAAAGCCGCGTACGAAAATCTGGGCAGCCAATCCGGGTTGCCAGATGTTCTACGTGAACGAGTGCTGATTGGGATGGCGAAAATTGCTGAATGTGAATGTGATGGTACTTCCGAATCATTGGCCGCCGCAGAAGCCGCATGGCAGCAAGTGATCGGTTCCTTCCCCGATTCAATCATGAAGGAACAGGCGGAATCAAGAATTGCTCGCTTGAACGAACCTGAAGCAGCTGAATTCTACAAAGGATTTTCTGCACTCGATCCAAAACCAATGTTGCCTGGAGCGGGTGGCAATGTTCCTGAAATTCCAGATGGCCTCCTACCGAATGGCTTCCCAGGAGT
>JBDWHY010000005.1:0-22323 GCA_039974975.1 Fuerstiella sp.
GCTCCTGACTTCGAAGCACCATTGGATGCAAACGGAGACAACGACTACAACATCGTGCTGAGAATCAGCGATGGATCACTGTTCCAAGACAGAAACGTGGTTGTAAGAGTCACTGATGTTGGTGGAGAAACAGGAGGAAACAACGCTCCATTCTTCACAAACGTTGAGCAAAACGAACAGGTTACTGTTGTTGAAGGCAACACCTTTGTTGGTGATGCAAGCGGATCTGACCCAGATGGCGACAGCGTCACGTTCAGCATCGTTGGCGGAGTAGACGCATCGTTCTTTTCAATCGATGCTGCAACTGGAGTTGTGACATTCAACAATGCTCCTGACTTCGAAACACCGTTGGATGCTGATGGAAACAACATCTACTCTCTGACTTTGCGTGTCAGTGATGGATCACTGTTCCAAGATCGCGACGTGACCGTCCGAGTTCTGAACTCGGGTGATGGTGGAACGGGAAGCAACAGTGCTCCGTTCTTCACCAACGTTAGTCAGAACGAAGTGGTCTGGCAAAACGAGAACGTGCTGTTTGTTGGTGATGCAAATGCATCTGACGCCGACGGCGATGCACTGACCTTCAGTATCTCTGGCGGAGCTGACAGCAGCTTCTTCCAGATCAATGCTCAGACTGGTCAGCTGTTCTTCATCAATGCTCCAGACTTCGAGAGCCCACTGGATGCCGATGGAGACAACCAGTACGTTGTCGTTCTTCGAGTCTCAGATGGTACTGCGTTTGAAGATCGAACCGTGATCGTCAACGTCGAAAACCTGACTGGTGCATAACCGACATGTCTGACATTCAGCCTGAAATCAGAAGTCTGATTTCAGGCTGAAACCAAATAAAAAAGAGCGTTCAGAAGTCATCTTCCGAACGCTCTTTTCGTTTGCGACAGGCTTATTGTAAAGGGCGACCAAGAATCAATCTTCTGCCCGACTTCCATCGCCGCACATCTTCACGATCCGAGGATCAAAGCGAGCTACAACGTCGACCAAGTCGGACTGCTCGGCCATCACGTTTTCAATTCTCTTGTAAACGCCGGGCACTTCGTCGGCTCCAGCTGATAGCACACGAACTCCTTTCTTCTCAAGGTCCTTCTGAACAGCTCGAAAGTTGTACTTGTCTTTTGCTTTCGTGCGACTCATTGCCCGACCCGCTCCATGAGAGGCGCTGTTCAGGCTATCTGCCTTCCCTTTGCCTCTGACGATAAACGCCGGATCTGCCATGGATCCCGGAATCACTCCCAAAACACCAGCTCCTGCTGGAGTCGCTCCTTTGCGGTGAACAATCACTTCCTTTCCAAAGTGGTTTTCTTTCCATGCGAAGTTGTGATGGTTTTCGACATCCGCAATCACTCGAGCACCAAGAAGGTTGCTCACCAAACGATGAATCACATCGTGATTCGCCGCGGCATAGTCGCCCATCAGGTTCATCGCATCCCAGTACTGCTGACCTTCATCGCTATCCATTGCCAGCCAGGCCAATCGACCCAGCTCGGCATACTGTCGAGGCATCATGCGACGAGCAATGGTCGAATAGGTCGAACACACCGAAGCACCCGTCCCACGACTTCCGCTATGGCTTAACAGCGCCACATAGCGACCAGCTTTCAACCCAAGTTCGGCGTCCGATTCTTGAAGACTCAACACTCCGAATTCCACAAAGTGGTTTCCAGAACCTGATGACCCGAGCTGTTTACGAGCCTTATCTTTGTTCTCCCGAGTCACTCGGCTCACGTTCCAGTCTTGATCCATGACAGAGTGGTCCTGACGCTTCGCGTGCGCAGATCCGACACCAAACGCTGTTCCGTTTTCCAAAGCAGTCCGGTAATAGTCGAAGTTCTTTGTCAAAGTTTCCTCGGGCATATCCAAGACAGACAACTTCATCCGGCATGCGATATCGACACCAACGGCATACGGGATCACAGCGTTTTCCAATGCTAGGACTCCACCAATTGGCAGTCCATATCCGATATGAGCATCGGGCATCAAAGCAGCACCAACCGCTGAAGGTACTCGACAAGCGTCGTTCATCTGAGCATGTGCGCCCTGATCGATATCTGTTCCCCATGTTCGATATCCGATGGGGTCGCCCAATCCTGGACCGTCGTCAAGCAGCAATTCTTGAGCTAAGCCGTCAAAAATTGAATCTCCAACAAAAAGCTTGGGATCATCGACAACCCGAATCAACCGAGCCTTGATCATCGAGCGCGACGGCCGCTCCTCGGCCACCAGTTTTTGGACAGCAGCGATGGCAGCCTTCGCGCAGTATCGAGGTACTCCGATTCGTTCTAGTTGTCGAGTATTCATGAGTTCAGGGTTCCTTCCAAACGAGATTGCAGCACCTTGGCACAGTCAAGAAATCTGAACAAGACAAGTTCAGTATACTGAAACCGAATCGACCAATCGATCAGCCATGATCCCGTTCGTAGTCCGACACACGCAGACGAATTCGGGTTCACGCCACTGTGCCGAAACAAAGACGGGCCGAAACAAAGACGGGCCAAAGTAAAGACGGGCCAAAGTAAAGACGCACCCAAGCGAAGACTCGAAGACAGATAGAGACTCGCCGCGCTAACACTGTCCATACTTTGGCTCAACATCGCGTTACGGGTAAAGCTGGTCTCAGTTTCCCATGAAATGGCAGCGCGAAGCACCCAGCACCCAATGGACAATGGACAGTGGGCAATCGTCGAATAGGTGACGTGAAGGCCTTGAATCATGATTCAAGCAAACTGATCATCATCTGAATTTTCAAGTCGAAGAGGGCCAACAGACCCCGTTTTTCAAAGCGACTTTTGGGCGGCTGCAGCAAGGCCAGCTTGTCATATCAGTCCACAAAAAAAGCTCGCCGTCTGCAGATGCAAACGACGAGCTTTTGAACAGACAGCTTACGAAGTCTAGTGTGTTGCTGATGCCATCTCTTTGATCAGTGTCACAGATTCTCGCATGTATGTTCCAGCTGAAGCACCTGGCTTCGTGACAGTCAGAGTGGAATCGAGGAAGTCGAACTTCGCAACAATTCGGCCAAGATCTGGAAGCAGGTTAAGGAAGTCAGCAGCTTTGCTGAGATCAGGTCCACCTCCGCCGCCTCCACCAGCCATTCCAATAATCATCGGCAACATCGAGCCAACGCTTTGCAGCCCTTTCGCCATGTCCCGAGTCTGCTGCCCTGTGTTGACGTACGAAGTTGCAGCAATTGGCCCATCGATCGGCAGATTGAATGCACTGAATTTTTCACTGGATTCAATCGTTGGTGCTTCACCATCTCGAGTCATTTCGATTGTCTGCACTGCATCTGGGTGACTGGCAAGCACCATCCAACCATCTTTGAAGCCCATCACAGGCTGTATCTGCATCATTGCAAACATTGGAAAGTTCAACTGCTGGAACCCGTCCATGCCGCTGACTGGGCTCATTGAAAGCCCCTGCTGTTTCACTTGAGGAATCTGCAGCAAGACTTCGATGCCTCGATTTACCAAAGCTTCAATTCGATCTGGCTTATCACATTTCAAATAAGTGACCGACTTCGCCGTTGGCCCAAACGCGGTCACGGGACCAGGGAATGCGACAGAAACCGATTCACCGCTGAAGCCAGTCAGAATGTCATCGTAAAGATGGATATCAAACTGATCTTGAATCGCTTGGAACTGAGCCAAACCATCTTCTGCTTCAGGAAACGTGGCCGGAATCACTTCCATGGCCCATGCGTATAGCGGTGCCAAAGTTGCGCCGCTGTTCAAAGACCAGGCAGTGGCAGATTCAGGCACCCACCCGCTCCAGTTTTCAAACTTTTCTTGGTCAACAAACATCTTGCCGACAGCCGTTCCTTCGTAGCCATCACGAAGAGCACCATAAGTTGCACTGCGGTTTTGATGACCATCTGTGTATTCGACGGTAAGTTCGAAATCCAGTACATCAATTTCGCCGAAAACTTTGCCCAACAGTTCGGAAACACGAATTGCTTCTTCGTTGCCGGCTCCAACGCCTTGAATGAAGGCTTCAAGGCCTTTTAGTTCTGTAAACAGTTTCTGGCCATCAAAGAACACAATTGCGTCTTCCCACTTTGGAAGCTGTTGAATTGCGGTTGCCACTCGTGGGTCGTCGAACTTGGAAACGGCAGATGGATCTTCCATCAGCGCCAAGCATTGTTCCATTAACGCAGGAGACGTCGTGAACAAGAACATGCCGTCTTCAGTTGCACCAAACATCGGATTCATGGGGAGTCCCGGAGGCAGTCCCATTCCTGTCATCATGATTCCACCGATTTCGGTTTCGACGACTGGAACTTGGCCCTGGCTAGCCGCTTCTGCCAATTTCAGCAGATTTGTGAGGCCTTCAACCATCGACGCGGCTCCACCATCCGCCATTCGAGCCATCACAAGATGGTGAGTGCTTGGAATTTCCATCGTCTGGATGTACAGAGATTCTGAAGAATCCATGGCGGCATCCCAATCGATGGGAGCAACCGCTTGCATCAGCTGATTCTTAATCGCTTCGAACTGAGCGAACTGATCTGGTGGCACCTGCTTTTGAATGGCAGCAAAAAACTTGTCAACGATCTTTGTGTCTTCGACGGTTTGGCGAATTTCAGCGAAAAAGGCCTTTTGGTAGTCACGCTCAGGGTTGTGTTTTCGATAAATGGCCAGATAAGCGTCATTAGGAGCCGCTTCCATCAACCCGTCAGCCATTGTGGCTGAAGGCAAGAATGACACGCTTAATAAGGCCAAGCAGGTGGCTCGAACAATTCGCTTCATCAGTGAATCTCCGGAATCAAAAAATGAGAGGTAGGAAGCCTGACCCGCCAAGCTTCTCTGTTTTCGTGGTATCACAATTGGCTCGTAAAATGGCAATTTTTGAATTTCAGATCGATCTCAATAAACGCCAATATGTCATCGATTCATCGCCATTGTGTTGGGGGTTCGTTGGTCAATTCGTCTATCCAAGTGGATTCTTGGATTTTCCTGTCAGAAAGTCGAGTCGCTCGGCAAGTGTGTGCGAATGAATACAAAATCGACGCCTGAGCGGAATTCCACCCTGAATTCCTTTGACAACCAGAAGTGAACGAAGACAGAAATCCAGCCCAGCGGTTGAATTCTCTTGTGTGCCGGCTTTGATATGATGCAGTCGTGGGTATGTCACTCAGATCAACCATGATCTGAAGGGCATCAACGACAATAACTTCCAAAGAAGCAGACTGATTTCCAAAGGCATCACTGTGAAGCCTTCGACCTGTGGTGCCTTTTGATGAGGTACCGTCAGCGAAATCCCGAAACGAAATTGAGACATCTGAATGTCGGATCAAGACACGACTCTGTCGTCAGAATCAATCGACCTGTTAACAAAAGCCAATGCTGAACTGACCGAGCAGATCGGGAAAGTGATCGTCGGCCAAAAAGCAGTCGTCGAACAACTTTTGATTGCCTTGTTCAGCCGAGGCCATTGCTTACTCGAAGGGGCTCCGGGCTTAGCCAAGACTCTGATGATCAGTACGCTCTCGAAGAGCCTGTCGATGTCGTTTTCGCGTATTCAGTTCACTCCCGACCTGATGCCGGCTGACATTACAGGAACCGATGTCCTGCAGGAAAATCGCGAAACAGGAGAACGAACTTTTCGATTTATCCAAGGCCCCCTGTTTCACAACGTGGTGCTGGCTGACGAAATCAATCGAACGCCTCCGAAGACTCAAGCGGCCTTGCTGGAAGCGATGCAAGAACATCAAGTGACGGTGGGGCAAACCATCCACAAACTGTCTGATCCGTTTTTCGTATTGGCGACCCAAAACCCAATCGAGCAAGAAGGTACTTACACTCTCCCTGAAGCTCAACAAGACCGCTTCATGTTCAAGGTTTTCGTCGACTACCCAACCTTCGAAGAAGAACGTCAGATTGCTCGGCGAACTACTTCAAACAAGACAGTCGAACTGAAATCAGTGTTGGCCACTGAGCAGATTTTGCAAATCCAAAATACGGTTCGACAAGTCCCCGTCACAGATCACGTCATCAATTACGCTCTGGCATTAGTACGGCAGACTCGAGTTGGTGAAGAAGGAACTCCGGACTGGATCAATGACCTGTTGAACTGGGGAGCTGGCCCACGAGCCATGCAAAACCTGCTGCTGGGCGGCAAGGCTCGTGCATTGATGAACGGGCGCACCAATGTATCGACAGATGACATCAAGGCCCTTGCAGCTCCTGTGCTCAGACACCGAATTACGCCAAACTTCACGGCAGAAAGTGAAGGTATTACGTCTGACAAAGTCGTCGAACGTTTAATCAACGAAACTCCAGACAAGGAAAGCGACCTGTCGAGTGACCCACGATTTGGAAAGATTTTTGCGGCCTGAAGAAATCGCTAGGATTTCTAGGTTGGAGCTTCGAGCCCGCAAAGTCGTCGAGGGTTTTGTTTCGGGTTTGCATCGAAGTCCATACTTTGGACAGTCACTGGAATTTATTCAGCACCGCGAGTACGTGCCGGGCGACGACATCCGTCGCATCGACTGGAAGGTTTGGTCAAGAACCGACCGCTACTACCTGAAACAGTACGAGGAAGACACAAATGTTCGAGTCGCCTTGCTGGTTGATGGCAGCGAGTCCATGCACTTTAAGACGGGAGCCTTAAGCAAATTCGAATACGCCCAAGTGGTGGCCACGTCGCTCGCCATGATGGCATTAAAACAGAACGATTCTGTCAGTGCGGGAATTTTTGACAATTCGATGCGAACCATTGTTCGAGGAAGCAGCCGACACAATCACATCAATTCAATTATTGGCACACTGTCTCAAGAAACAGCCAAGGGCAAAACAGACATCATTCAGGTATTGCGAGCCGCAGCAGAATCAATGACTCAACGCAGCATCGTCGTGCTTGTATCTGACCTGCTTTGTGACCGAGAAGAATTGTTTAAAGGTCTTCGACTTCTGCAACAGCGCAAACACGAAATCGTCATCGTGCACACAATGGACGATCAAGAACTCGATTTCGACTATTCGGGCAGCCTGAAATTTGAAGGGCTAGAAGGGGCAGGGCAACTGACATGCGATCCAGCGGCCCTAAGACAGGGATACAAAGCGGCACTCGATGATGCACTGGAAACCATTCGCCGACGTTGCGCAGGCAGCCGAATCGACTACCGATTAACTCGCACAAGTGAAAACTTTGACGCTGTAATCGCTCATTTGCTGAGCATGAGAACTGGGCCCAACAAATAGCGGTCTTCTGCAAAGATCAAATTCTCAAACGACAACAGCTTCTCAACTTCGAACTCAAACTGGTAAAGAATTTTTGATTCCATGACGTGGCTCACCCAGTACTTTCTCAACCCGGCATTTGTACTGCCCGGGCTTGCGCTGGCGTCTGTGCCCATCATCATTCATTTGCTAAACCGACTGCGGCATCGCAAAGTTCGGTTTGCAGCCATGGAATTTTTGCTGCAAAGCGATGAACAAAATCGGCGACGACTGATTATTGAACAGTTACTCTTGTTGCTGCTCAGAATCATGGCCGTTTTGTTGGTCATGTTCTTACTCGCTCGACTCATTCTTAGCTCTTCAAACATGTGGCTTCTGAAAGGAGCCAGCAGTCACCATGTTGTCATTCTTGATGACACGCTATCAATGAGACAGCAAGTCGGAGATTCCACTGTCTTCGAACAAGGCATTGCAGCTTTAGAACAACTGCTGTCTCAAGATGGAGGCCGCTCTGGAACGCTCCAGGTTTCCGTGCTAACAATGACTTCACCCGAGCGACCTTTGGTGTCAGATCGTCGACTTGATGGAGCACTCGTTCAAGAACTGATTCCACGCTTACGGAACCTGAAGTGCAGCTATCAATCCGCCTCAATGGTTTCTGCTTTGCAGGCCGCAGAAAACATCTTGGCAGCTGATGCAGGAGTTTCGCCAGCCGTCCATCTTATTACCGACTTGCGAGCCAGCGACTGGCAACAACAGCCAGAAGTTGCCAACGCAGTCAAGGCCTTGGAACGCATCGACGCACAGGTTTCTCTGGTTCAAATTCCAGATCTTCAAGCAGACAACATCGCTCTATCGCAGCTTTCCAGCGACACCATGTCAACGGCGATTGGCATCCCCTGTCGACTCAACTTGACGGTCACCAACTTTGGAAGTCGGCTGTTAAGCGGAGCACGAGCAACCGTGTTTATTGACGGTGATTCCTTACCACGAAAAATTCTGCTGCCAGATCTGGAGCCTGAAAAAGAGACTCTACTTTCACACGATATCGTCTTTGAATCCGTTGGACATCACACGGTTGAATTGCGACTGCAAGAAGATGTTTTGGACGCTGACAATTCTCAGTTCCTCGTCATAGAAGTCTCTGAACGTCGCACAGTGCTGGTCGTTGACGACGAAGGACTGCAAACGGACAGTCGCTTTCTTTCCGCAGCCTTAAGCGCCGATCCTGAATTAACGGGGATCGAAACAGAAATTCATACTTCAGAGGTCCTGACATCGACGCCCCTGAATCAGTACGACTGCATTTACCTATTGAACATTCGAGAACTGCCTGCTGACGCGACAGAACTGCTGAAAGACTACGTGGTTTCAGGAGGCGGCATTGTGTGGTGTCCAGACGAACAAGCCAATACGACGTGGTACAACACGGCCCTTCGAAATGCTCAGCCGTCGCTGTTTCCAACACGCCTTGGGACTGTCATGGGAATTGAAGATACTCAGGAAAGCAGCCCGCCTGAATTTCAAAAAATCGTGTTCGAACAACATCCTGTGTTCGCAGTCTACAACATCCCAGACAGCCCATTTGCCGACACCATCCAAGTGTCTCGCTGGTATCACAACCAATTCCAGCTACCAAGCGACAGCGAAGAAACTCAGCCAGATCGCATCGATCAGCAAGCAACCGTGCTGGCTCGCCTAAAGAATGGAACTCCCATTATCTACGAGCAGCAAGCCGGACAAGGAACCATCCTAACGCTGCTAACAACCGCAGGGCGGCGGTGGACAAATTGGCCCATTACTCCTGCGTCACCGGGCTACGTGGTCATGCACCTTTTAATCCATCAACACCTGCAACGTCCGGATTCGTCTGTGCAAGCGGCGACTGTTGGAGATGAAATCACCTTTCAGTGGGAAGCCAGTCAGTTCACAGACACCATGGAAGTGTTCTTGCCAACCCCTGCAGACGAAAACAGCATCGACGACGCGTTTCTAAAACTTCAGGCAGCCCCCGTCGATCCCATCGAAGAACGAACAGACTCGACACCATCTGATTCAGCTGTACCAATACCAGGTGCACCAACATCAGCGTCACAAACTTCAGACGCAGTGCTGTTATCTGCCACCGTTCCAGACGCAACTCGACCGGGCGTGTACCGCATTAAACGGTATCCAACTTCCGGACAAGTTGATGAAACGTGGGTTGCTCTGAGTGTGCCGACTTCAGAAAGCAACTTAAAAGTTGCGGATCCGGCAACGGTCGAATCGGGACTTGATTCGTCGAATGTTCGAATCATACAAGCTGCAAATACCGTCGGGTTATCAGACTCTGACACCGGACGAGAACTCAGATGGCTATTGCTGGGTTCACTTGTCGTCGTGCTAGTGGCCGAACAGCTTTTGTCGCTAAGGCTGAGCTTTCATCCGGAGGCGGCGAAATGAAAAGCTTCATGCAACAACTGCACTTTGGTGATGTTCCTCAACTGGCTCAATTCGTTGCTGAATCTTTTCAGACCACCGAAATTGATCTCCCGCAAAGTGGCACATCTCTCATCCTATGGACGTTGGGACTGGGCTCGCTATTTGCATTCACTCTTTGGGTTTCTCTGAGAGACACACGATTTCTTCATCGAGGCTATCGGGTTTTCCTTTCAGCATTGCGATTGACGGCTTTGGGTCTTCTGGTTTTTATCTTGGTGAATCCAAGACTGCGAACTCAAACGACTCAAATTCAAAAATCGCGAGTCGGCATCCTTGTTGATACTTCATCCTCAATGGCTTTTCCTTCCAAAGATAAGTCGGATGACCAGTCAACTTTGC
The DNA here is from genome assembly GCA_039974975.1 of Fuerstiella sp. GTDB lineage: Bacteria > Planctomycetota > Planctomycetia > Planctomycetales > Planctomycetaceae > Fuerstiella. The sequence goes on from JBDWHY010000005.1 coordinate 10,014, forward strand.
CCAGTGATGTCTTGGATCGAGCCACTGCTGCGAAACAAGCGCTGCTAGATTCGAGCCTGTTAACAGAATTGTCGAAAACTCACGCCGTTTCCGTCTACACGTTTCACTCGAAACTGAATGGCCCCGTGGCGATTGTCACGGATCAACAAACAAATTTTGCCACCGCTTCCCCTGATGAAATCACACAACCTGGCGGCAATGAGGACACGACAGACGGATCCACCGTAGTGTCACTCGATGATACTTCAGAAGGTAATGCGGACCAACAGCAACGGTGGGACGAACTTCTGGCACCAACCGGTTCGGAAACTCGGCTTGGCGAATCGCTTAACGAACTTGTTGGGCAATTGGCTGGTCGAACACTTTCGGGGATCGTGGTCTTCACGGACGGCCGCAACAATGCGGGTCTTGATATCACAACGGCAAAACTGAGAGCCGAACGCAGCCAGACCAAGTTGCTAACCGTAGGAATTGGAAGCGAAAAACCGAGCGTCAATTTGCGGCTGGCAAGTATCCAATCTCCCACCGACGTGCACCGTGGAGATCCCTTTGATCTTTCCGTAACTGTGCAGAGTTCTGGAGTCGTCAATCAGTCGGGGACCGTCACCTTGTTTCAACAATCTGGGTCCGGCCAAGGTGAAGATCGCCGAGAAATCAAGAAACAGCCGTTCGAAATCGGCGAAGATGGTTTGCCCATAGAATTAACGTTCTCGCAACAAATCAGTGTTCCCGGCGAATACGAATACGTGGCTGTCGCAAAGCTGGATGACGAAGCGGTCGAGGAACTTTCGGACACAGACAATCAGCGTCTTCGATCAATTGAAGTCACTGATCGCAAGATGAAGGTCTTGGTCATTAGCAGCGGCCCAATGCGAGACTATCAGTTTGTCCGCAATACGTTGTATCGCCATAGCGGCATTGAATCTGATGTGTGGCTGCAAACCGTACGTAAAGAAGACATTGGGTTCGTCAGTCAGGAAGCACAAAAACTGCTGACATCGTTTCCTAAAACCGAAGCAGATCTATTCGAATACGACGTCATCGTGGCCTTTGATGCCAACTGGGCAATGTTGTCGAAGCAGCAACATGAATATCTGAATCGATGGGTTGATGAACATTCTGGTGGCATCGTTTTTGTTGCCGGAGAACTGTTTACTCCAGAACTTGCCGCCGATTCCGATCAGTTGCGAGATATCAGCGTGCTGTATCCCGTTGTCCTGAATCGCATGCTCGCTGATCTAAAAATCGCTCAACGATCAGATAAAGCTTGGCCCATCGAACTCACACCCGAAGGAAAGGCGAGCGGCTTTCTACGAATCTCAGATGCCGCTGGAAAAGAATCCGCTGACGTTTGGCAATCATTCGACGGAATCTATCGCTCTTATCCAGTCAGATCGGTTCGAGATGGTGCGACAGTTTTGGCTCGCTACGGAAATCCTCGAGCAAGAACTCAGGATGGCCAACCCCCATTTATTGCCAGCCAGTTTTACGGGAAGGGGCGGACCATTTTCGTATCATCCGCCGAAACTTGGCGACTGAGATCCATCAGTGCAGAAGGGCATCAAAGGTTTTGGACCAACATGATTCGAGAAGTTGGACAAGGCCGGCGCAGTCGAGGACAAAGTCGAGGCTTGCTGCTGCTTGATCAATCAGAATTATCTCCCGGACAAACTCTGACAATTCGTGCTCAGCTTTACGACGCACGAATGCAGCCTTTGCAAAGAGAATCTGTCCCCATCACGATTGCAAATTCCGATGGCCGCTCTGTGGCCATGCCCAATCAACTGCAACCAGATTCTCGACGACCTGGGCAATACACGGCAACGTTCCGCCCCGGAGCAGCGGGTGAATACAAGCTGACAATTCCAGTACCTGAATCCAGTGATGTCCTGACTGACAGCGTTCAAGTTTCTCTGCCAGATCTTGAAGCAGAAAATCCGGCTCAAGATGTCAAACTGCTGACAAGTTTGTCAGCCGAAACGGGAGGACGTTATCTGAGTCTTGAACAGGCCATCGCCACCCTTCCAGACTTACTCCCCGACCGCAGCGAACCTCTGGTCATCGATGAACAGTTGAAGACATTGTGGGACCGAAGCTGGCTGATGTACTTGATCATCGGCTTGTTGTGTGTCGAATGGGCGGTCCGCAAGTTTGTCAGACTTTCGTAAGTTGCCGTCCTCTCAATGCCACTTGTTTCTTTGATTTACTGACGACAAATGTCAACAGCCAATCTCTCCACACCAACAACTCGCATTGCTGTCCCGAAAGAAATTCCGGAACAGCTCCAGATGCTGCGCGGCAAGTCCCGAGGTTACGCAGTGTTGTCTGGCGTGCTGATTCTCATCATCGCTGCGATCGCCGTTTATTGGCTTACCACAGGGTTAGATTCCGCCTGGTTTTCTCTGCAGAAACTTGAATTGCCTCGCAGCTTTCGAATCGCAGTTTCGAGCCTTCTGTTGATCGCCGCCATCTGGCTGACGGCACGTTACTTGGTACTTCCCGGTTTTCGACGACTTTCAGATACCGACATGGCTCTGCTCGTCGAACGTAAATTTCCGGAATTCCAAGACCGCCTGATCACCGTCGTCGAAAACGAACAACAATATCCTGAGACAGGCACTCATGTTGAAAGCATGCTTGCGCGAACGGCGACTCAGGCTCAATCGATTCTCAAAACTGTCTCATTACAAGATGTCTTTGACACTCGAACTTTGCTTAAGCAAGGCTGGATCGCTGGACTGCTGGCTGCCACGTTTTTGATTCATGCTTTTATTTCACCAGGAGCTCCCACCCGATGGTGGAACGCTTTCGTAGAATGCAAAGACACCTACCACGTTCGGACGACTCATCTTCAGTTTTCAATTCTTGCTGATCCCGGTGACCGAAAAATAGCGTTTTCAGAACTTGATGGCCGGCCGCGATACAGTCACGCCCGAGGCTCAGACTTACAGCTCTTGATCGAAGTCCCCAAACGCCCATCGGATGAAGGGCAACCATGGACTGTTCCTGATCGAGTACGCATTGATGTGCTTCGCCAAGATGGAACATCAAGTCGAAGCTACGTTTCAAAATCGTCGGATAGCAGCTTTCGATTCATCCTGACTCGCCTCCAAGAAGACATATCGATTGAAGTGCTGGGAGGCGACTATCGCACATCCACTCCTCTACAAATCCAGGCGGTTGCTTCACCGGCTCTCGATCAACTTTCTGCAACATGCGATTACCCGTCCTACACTGGATGGAATCAAGAACGAGGCCCCGATGTTGCAGTTCTCAGCAGCGAACTGGCTTTGCCAATGGGCACAACGTTTCAGCTTTCAGCATCATCCAGCAAGCAGCTGCAGGGCGTTCGAATCGTCACTGACGATTTTGAAATCGAAGGCGACGCGATCTCAGGTCGTTTAACATCGCGAGACGAAAACCGAATGGCATCCCGAGACCTGCCAGCACTGCTTACGAATGATGGTCTGTCTTTTCGTGTGGACTTTCTGATGCAATCTGCGGAGACCAATCAGAGCATTGAAAATAGCTCCGCAGTCAGCCACCCCGCTTCGACCGCAGTGCCCCTGATGTCGAACACGAACCTAAAGTTTTTCCTGCATGATGAAGACGACATTATGACGTCGACTCCTGAATCACTCCGGATTTCCGGCATTCCAGATCAAGCCCCCGTGATTGCAGTTCGACAACAAGGAGTCACCAACGCAATTACACGACGAGCCATCATTCCTATGACGGGACGCATTTCTGACGACTACGGAATCGCGACCGCTGGGTTTCGCTTCTTGGTCGACGATGAATCTCAATGGCGCAAACGTACGCTGAGAAGTGGATTCCGGCCTGGCTTAGAATTCGAACTGACCGAATCAGGTGACGATCGCGAATACTTTGCCGTGCAACCACTCGACTTAACTGAAGGCCAAACACTGGCAATTACGGTTCTTGCAACAGACGGGTGTGATCTGCCAAAGGCCAACGAAAGCCAAGCCGAACCCATGGTGTTTCGGATCGTCAGCAATGAAGAACTCCTGTCTTTGATGTACTCTCAAGAACTCGCTTTGCGGCGTCGCTTCGAAGAAGTGATCGGCAAGCTTGAGCAGATTGAATCCGATCTTATTTTTCATGGAGACATCGCCAAACGAGTTGATACTGGATTAAACACAGATTCAAACTCTGCCACAGCCACTCAAAAATCTGCAGACGTCGCCAGCTTAAATCGATGTGCGGAATCAGCAGGCAATACTCTTAGGCGACAGAAAAACGAATTGGATGCCATTAACAAAGCCTTTGCAGAAATTGCTCAGCAGTTGATTAACAATGCAATTCCTCCAAAACAGCTTGCTGAAAACATGGTCAGCCAAATTATTCAGCCACTTCAGGATGTCAGTGACAATGACATCAACACAGCGGATCGTTCTGTCAGTCAATTTCGAGTCGCTGCTGGGAAAGGCTTGCCCACGAAGGATCTGATTCCAGCTGCTCAACGCGACGTTCGCACGATCATTAACCGGCTTAAGACCATCTTAGATGAAGTTCGCGACATGGCTGAATTCCATGAAGCACTCAGCGACCTAAAGAACATTTTGGAAGATCAAAAACGACTCATGGACGATACCAGACGGCAACAGCTTGAATTTTGATGAGATAAAAGGCCAAAGTCGTCCTAGACCTCGCCGTTTGCGGTGGCTCAGCACTGTAAGTTCCAAAATGCTGCTGGACACGGTGACACGAAAACACGGACAATATCAAAGTACAGCAGCGCAGTATTTCTGTTCGAAGGAGCAATCTTGATGAGAAGACCGTCGTTCGCAGACCGCATGTTGATGATCACAAGATCTCTTCATCGAGTCATGTTCTTGAGCATCATGATTTTTTTCGTGAGCGTCCCAAGCAGCACTTTCAGTTCGCAACTTTTGGCTGATGACGGACTTCAAAAACTGCGTAACGATCAAGAAGCTGTCGCCGGCCGTTACTCTCGCTTCGAACGTCTACTTTCTCAAATGGCCGACATGCTCGGTCGCGAAGATCCGGAACGAGCCGAACTGCTGCGCCGAGCAATCAGTGAAGGACGAGAACAAGCAATCTCGTTAGAACTGGAATCGATCAATGATTCATTAAGCAAAGGAAAATTGGGACTCGCTCGAGAAAAGCAAGGTCGAGTCGCCAAAAGCATGCAGCAGATTCTGGTGCTGCTGCAAAGTGAAGACCGTCGCAGTGAAGTGGAAAAAGAGCGAGAACGCTTAAACGAACTTCTGAAAGATATTCGCAACCTAACAGCTCGGCAAAGAGCGGCTCGAGCAGCCGCTCAGAATTCACGATCTCCGTCCAACGCTGCCCCAGATCAACAGCAGACGCTCAAGAAGACAGACGAAATTCTTGAGGACGTCCAGTCTCACGACCGGCCCAACGATGAATCAGAAGGCGCGGACAGCGACGCAACGAAAAATGATTCTGAAGACGAGCAGTCAGCCGGCAATGGTCACGACAAAGAGGAAAATTCGGAGCAACAAAAAGAGAAATCAGATGGCAAACCACAGGGCGAAGGCAGTCAGTCTGACCAGGACCAATCCAACAGTCAGAACTCTGATGACAAAGAGCACGGTGACAAAGAGCACGGCGGCGAACAGCCCGATGGAGACGATCGCTCAGCAAGCAAAGATGCAAAAGACCCTTCCCAGCAAGATGACGCCAAAGCCCCATCAAAGGTTGGTCCAAAACAAAGCGATGCCAAGTCGCCGAAAAATTCTGAGTCACAGGATGCACAGGATGCACAGGATGCACAACAAAATGAATCCAGTGATTCAGCACAGAGTCAATCTGGGCAGCAGCAGTCAGGACAACAAAATCAAAGCCAGCAACAAGAAAAGCAACAGCAAACCCCCGGTCGACAGCAGCTCGAAGACGCCAAGAAGGCGATGCAAGAAGCCATTGAACAGCTGAAAAAGCAGCAACGTGATGAAGCCTTACAACATCAAGATGACGCGATCAGCAAGCTGCAGGAAGCGCAGAAGAAGCTGGAAGAAACTCTGAAGCAACTTCGCGAAGAAGAAAAAGAAATGATCTTGGCGGCTTTGGAAGCTCGGTTCCAAAGAATGCTCTCTTTGCAAACTCAGATCTACGAAGAAACCGTCGCTCTTGGATCCACCGTTCGAGCAGAATGGTTGAACACCGCAATTGCTCGTTGCCAAGAACTCAGCCAAGAACAGGCTGATTTAACTCGAGAATGTTCACTCACAGCTGCACTGCTGCGAGAAGACGGCACGTCGGTTTCAATTCTGATTGCCGTCGAAGACATCGAATCAGATATGAGAACGGTGGCAGGGCGGCTCCAGCAAACTCAAGCTGCAGAACTCACTCAAGCAATGCAAACCGATGTCATCGAAGCTCTGAAGGAATTGATTGAAACGGCTCAAAAAGAGATGGAAGAAATGAAGCAAGAGCAACAGGAGCAACAATCACAGCAATCTGGTCCGCAGCAAAAAGCGCCTTTGGTGGAACTCATGGCAGAAATCAAAGTTCTGCGTTCCCTACAACTACGCGTCAATCGACGAACGGCGACTGTGGATCGTCTCCTTCAAGACAATAATCCCGCAGAACAAGCAGGACTCTTGAATCAACTTGAAGAGCTCGCACTCAGGCAAAATCGCCTCACAGAATCTGCCGGTGAATTGGCTCGGCAAATGGAACGAAACTAACCATGACATATTCAAACACCGCTCAACGGTCAGTCTGGATGGTCACATCCGCTTGTGTCGCCGCGATTTTCATCACGGTTCCAGCGGCCGTGTGTGCCCAACAAACAGCTGCCAAAACAGAAACGGCGAAAGCGTCCGTTGAAGACATCACATTTTCTGCGATGCCTTCCGATCAGGTTCAAACTCAGGTCATGCAATGGCTAGTCAGTCGTAATCTGCCAAAAGCGTCGGCTGAAAAAGTCATGAAGCAATGGGCCAAGAGCACACAGGTCTCAAATCTTTCCAGCGAACAAATGCTGGACGTGGTGATTCTGTCATTTGCCGAAGTCGATGATGATGTCGCGATGCTGCTTCAGCAGTCTGAAGGACAAGATGCTCCTGCACCGATCGAAACAGCCGGACAGCAAGAATTCTATTCCGCACAGGTCCAATTGTTCCGAGCACGATGGTTGGTTCAGCATCGTTTTTACGACGACGCTCTCGAAGCGCTTGACGCTCTTGGCCCTGATGATGTCGTTGACCCAGCAAGCTTGTTGTTTTACCGAGCCATCTGTCAGTCAGAACTGTTACAAACTCAAGACGCTTTGGACAGTGTCACGTTGCTGCAGAACAACACATTGGACGTCCCTAATCACTTTCTTGTCGTCGCCGACATGATGAAGAAAGAATTGCTGGAACGAGAAGAAGAAGGAATGAAAAACGTGGCCGAGCTTATGACAGACGTCGAGCGACGCCTAGACCTAGGAAAGTCAGGCAAGCAAACTCAGTCTCAGGAAGATGCTGTGATTGCGGCTTTGGATAAACTGCTGGAAGACCTAGAAAACGAAAAAAAGAAGCAGCAACAGCAACAACAACAACAAAATGGCCAAGGCGGACAGGGACAGCAGCAACAAAACGCGAGTCCATCAAACCAAAGTCAGATCAAGTCAGGGATAGATGCAAAGGGCGAGGCCGATCCCAAAAATCTGGACGAGACAGGACAATGGGGTCTGCTGAATAACAAACAAGAAGCAAAAGCCCGAGAGATGATCCAGCAAAAATTCCCACCCAATTTTCTAGATCAAATTGGCCGCTACACTCGCAAGATTGCAGAACAGAAGAAGTAGCGCAGAGCCCCGATGCCTTTCTGTTCTCTACTGCAAAGAATGAACAAGTCATGATGATTTTGAAGCTGGCAATTCTGACATCCACAATATGGCAGACAGCTGATCCGCAAGCCACTGTTTCCACAATGGAAGGTCGCTCACTTGAAGGTGTGGTTGCGACAGCCACATCGACATCAATCGTTTTGGAATCAGAAGGCGAATCGAACATCATCCCTGTGGACAGCGTATTGAGCATCCACTTTGGAAACTCGGCGAATTCCGGCAGTAATATTCAAGCAGATCAACAAGCGGCCATTCAACTGAAGGATGGTTCTCTCCTCACTGCCGAATCGATTGCTAGCACAGCAGACACTGTCAGCCTCGCCAGTCCATTGATGAAGGAAGTGCAACTTTCTCGAGGTAATGTCCGAGCCATCCGGTTTAAGCCCATGCAAAAGGAATTTGAATTGCAGTGGGACGGGTTCATTGGTCGGTCGGATCAGAAAGACCTATTGGTGATTCAAAAGCGAAATTTCGATGGTCTCGACTTCCTAACAGGAAACGTGTCAGCGATCTCCGAAACTGAAGTTTCGTTCCTTCTTGACGGTGACGAAATTCCTGTCCCTCGAACTCGAGTCTTTGGCTTGGTGCTTGCAGAACTTGCAGAATCGAATCTCAACGGAAAAATTGCCCTGCAAACCACCGATGGACAAACCATCATGATTCGCAGCATGGAATTTGCTGACGGTGATTTTCAGTTCGAAACATCTTGGAAGCAATCCTTACAACTGCCACAAGATGCTGTCCAAGAAATCGACTTTAGTTCTGGCAGATTGAATTATCTTTCGGACCTGACGCCGATCACCGAAGAATATTTTGGTTTGGATCCCGTCGGCCAAGAGTGGGGAACTTTGTTTGACGATGACCGAAGAACTCGCACGGGGCTGTCCAGTCAATGGAGAATGTCGACTGACCAATTCATGAACAATGGACGGCCTCCGTTAACACTTCGAAGTAAGACGTACGCAAAGGGTCTGTGTTTGTTTCCGAATGCCAAAGTTGAATACGCACTCGACCGAAAATACTCGAAGTTCAAAGCAGTTGTCGGAGTCGATGACGACGTCGCATTCCAGCAGCCTCGAAAGGGGCAGCAGACGATGGTGGAACTACGAATTGAAGCGGATGGCGAAATTCTTTTTCAACAACTGATTTCGGCCATTGCAGATCCAATCGACTTGAACCTTGATTTAGCCAATCGAAACACGCTATCGATCTTTGTTGACTTTGGAGACAACAGTAGTGCTTGCGACTACCTTGATCTGGCAAACGCTTTACTGATTGTTAAGCCACAGGCAGATTAACATCGTGCTGCTGATCGCACGTCGAACAGCCGTGGTCTGTTTCAGTGTCAACATTTGTTGCTTGCCCTACATTGGGGCCCGGTTTTATTCACTCATCTTTCACTTCGCTGCCGTGTCAATTACGACTTGGAACTGACTCATGTCCGCTCGAACTGTCATCCTGTGCCTGACTTGCTTTGCGATCTCGCTCGCTCATGCAACTGCCCAGATCAATCAGAAGCAGCAGTCCCGCATTCAAACGATTCAGAAAATCGCACCTTCCGTAGTTTGCGTCATGCCGGCTGGCGGACAGGGCGGAGGTTCTGGTGTCCTCATTTCTGCCGATGGTTTTGCCATCAGCAACTATCACGTGACTTCCGGCTCGGGCAACTTTATGAAGTGCGGGTTGAACGACGGAAAGCTTTACGACGCTGTCATTGTGGGAATTGATCCCACCGGTGACATCGCCTTAATCAAATTGCTAGGTCGAGATGACTTTCCATTTTGTACCCCCGGCGACAGCGACACAGTTAAAGTTGGAGACGAAGTCTTGGCGTTGGGCAATCCATTTTTGCTCGCCGATGATTTTTCTCCAACCATCACGTATGGCATCGCGAGCGGAGTACACCGCTACCAATACCCAGCAAATACCTTCCTAGAATACACCGACTGCATCCAGATCGACGCATCGATCAACCCTGGGAATTCTGGAGGACCACTCTTCGACATTCAGGGGCGGTGGATTGGTATCAATGGTCGAGCATCTTTTGAAAAACGTGGCCGTATCAATTCAGGTGCTGCATACGCAATTTCCGTGAACCAAATTCTGCTATTCATCGATCACCTTAAGTCTGGAAGAATCGTGGATCACGGGCGTACAGAATTCACGGTCGCCACATACGACGATACGATTGAAGTCGACCAAGTCTCTGAACTTTCAGACGTGTGGCGACGAGGCATGCGGCCTGGCGACGAATTAATCAGTTTCGGTGGACGGGCCATCTCGAGTGCAAATGACTTTAAGAACATCGTCGGCATCTTTCCTGAAAACACACGAGTCCCCGTCACGTTCCGCAACAGTGATGGAGTTCAAAGTGTGACAACTCGTTTAAGCGCTTTGCATCAATTTCAAAAAGCTCCCGCATTGCCTAACGGAAGACAGCCAGAAGAGGGTAAGAATCCCCTTCAGGGTCCAGAAGAAGAAAATAAAGACCTTCTAGATACAACTCCACAACCACCTGACGAATTCGCCAACCTATTCGTAGAACAGGATGGCTTTACGAACTTCTACTTTAATCAACAAAGAGTCGATCACATTCTTACTCCGGCTTTGGAATCCATTGGACCGACAGCAACAGAATCATCGTCCAATTGGAGAATTCAGGTCAGTGCATCGATCAATGGCATTGAATATCCCGGAATCATCACCGTCAATCAAAAGGCAGCTGCAATCGATTTACAGGGGCTGCCTCCGATGATTCAAGAAGCAGATCAAATGACGGGCGATTCGGAACTGCCAGAATTGCACGGCCTCTTGGCAGGAACACTGCAATGGCACCGCCTGTTTACAAAGCAGAAAGACGGATTTTCAGAAGTCCTCTCTTTTGGTGCGGAACGCTTACTTCCCTCCGGTGACAACGTCCAAATTCTTCAGACTCGGTCAGGCAGCACCATCAGTCGCTGGGGATTCACAAAAGAATCAGACCTACCAACATCAGTTGACGTCACCTTCAGTAGTGACACCGACGAAGCTCGTATCCGCTTTGAAGGCTGGAAAGCACAACAACCGTTTCCAACCCCTCAACGCATCGGTGTAGTGAATCACGACAGCGAAGCCACCATTTGGCTGACGGTCAATTCTGTCGAAACTGCTTCTGGCCAAGATCAGCAACAGGGGTCAAACTAGTGCACATTCATCTCTCACTCAGGCGACGTCAATATTCCCTGTTCAGTTGCTGGATCGTCGTTTTTTTCATCGTAGCTGGCGGTACACAAGCCGCAAACGCATTTTCAGAAGTCCCCGTAGTTCAGGCGGCTCCCGTTCAGCCAGATATGGCTGCTCGCCAACAACAAACTCTCGTGAAACTATTTGGGGTTGGAGCAGGGCAACTTGATTCGTACGGAACGGGCGTTCTTATCAGTTCAGAGGGCCATGTTGTGACCGTCTGGAACCACTTGATCAATACAGGGTATCTCACCGCCGTGACGGCAGACGGTCAAAAGTACGAAGTGAAGGTCACAGGTACTGATCGGTCTCGAGATCTGGCCATCATCCAACTGCAAACAGAGGGCCCTGATTTTCCCCACGTCAATTGGAAGCAATTCGACGAAACAGAACCTGGAAATTCGGTTGTCGCATTCAGCAATATGTTTCGTGTGGCTGCCGGCAATGAACATGTTTCAGTCGTACATGGAATTATTGCAGCTGAAGCAAAACTTGAAGCGGGACTAGGACGCTGGGATTTTCCAGTCGAATCGCCCGTCTACCTGATCGATGCGATTACGAATAATTCAGGAGCAGCAGGCGGATTATTGCTATCAACGGATGGCGCACTGTTGGGCCTGCTTGGGCGTGAAATTCGGCATCGAGGCACCGGCGTTTGGGTAAACTACGCGGTCCCTTGGAAGATTGTAGCTCCCGGAATCGATCGTATCCTGAATGGCCAAAACACCGAGGATAACGGTCCTGCAAAAACAAAGCTGAAGTTGATCGACTATCGGAAACTGACATCTGATTACGGCCTGACAATGCTGCCGGGCTTCCTCAAGAAGACTCCGGCTTATGTCGATCGAATCATCCCGGGTTCCGCGGCAAACGTCGCCAAGTTGCAACGTGGTGACCTTGTTGTTCTTGTCGATGATTCCGTGATTCAGACCGTCGATGATTTTCGAACTGAATTTTCGAATCGACGATCCGGTCAAAGAGTGTCTATTACAGTTTCCAGAGCCGGACAATTAATCGCGACAACCTTGATTGTTCCCTAGCCGCCCGTTGAAAAAGGGTAACCCGACGCGTGAGCGAGAGATATCGGCTATGCAGAACCTTGAGGGTTTCGAGAGGATTCATCCCTCGCGTAGCGGCTTGTTGATTTACTGTTTTTGATATGCAGTCGATCTGTCATTCCCCCTTTCCCCCCGCGACCGTGCAAGCGCAACGGTAGCGAGGGGACATGGTGGTTCAGGTGAGAAA
>JBDWHY010000006.1:0-25523 GCA_039974975.1 Fuerstiella sp.
ATTCGGAGGCAGCATGTCTTCCGAAGAGCCGGTCATCGACGATGTGTCAGCCTGGGCTTTACCGGCTGCTCGGACTGACTTTATCTTGTGCCTGATTGCAGAACGCTTTGGTGTTTTGGGAGTGGCATGCTTGTTCTTGCTGTATGCCGTTATCGTGGGCAGCGGTTTAAAAGTGGCGCTGCGAACTCGAGAACCATTCGGGCGATTGGTGGCAGTCGGAATCGTGACAATGATTGCGACTCAGGCGCTGATTAATGCGGCGATGACCGTGGGCTTAATGCCGATCACTGGCATTACCTTGCCACTGTGTAGTTACGGTGGGTCCAGTTTGTTGTCGACCAGCTTGGCATTGGGATTGCTGATGAACATTGCGATGCGTCCGGGTTATGAAGTTGTGCAACGGCAAGTGTGGGAAGACTGAGGCGGTTGCGGGAGGTGCCGTTTTGTTGTTGATTGGCATGCGAAAGTGCTGAGTGATCACCAAGAACGGCGAGCAACGAAGGTTCGTCTTGTCCACATTTGCGATGCGTACATGGATCGCCATTGAAATTGATCAGTGTTTCGCGGATTGGTAAATTTGGCGACTCGAATCGCGTCGAGCGGTGTTGTAAAACACTTCCTCTATCTTCTTAGTTCATGAGGCGTTCAGCATGCGAAGTTTTCTCGTTGTTGCCATCGCGATGTGCAGTGGATCTATTCTTCAGGCTCGCGATGTCTTCTTGACAATCGGTGGCGGGTATTCTCCGGGCAGTAACCAAGCATCAATCGAAAGTAATGTGCTGTATTCGCAACGCGTATTGAGTGCTCGTTCGGATGATAGTTTGAACCACGTTTACTTTGCCGATGGTGACAGCAAAGCAGCGGACGTCGAAGTTTTGGATCGCAATTCTGTTCCTGAGTCCAATCAGTTGATGGCAGAATTTTTCGGCTCCACCTCGAATCTTGGACTGTCCTATCGGAACCATCTTGTTGAGGATGTCCGAGGAGCCACCAAGCCAGAAAATATCCGTAAATGGTTTGACTCGGTTGGGGCGACGATGGATGCAGGTGATCGATTATTTGTGTACGTGACCGCACACGGGGGCGGCAGTCGAGACCGTAATAATTCTCATGAAACAACGATTGCGATGTGGGGAAATTCTTCATTGCGGATGACGGAATTTGTGAAATTACTTGATGGACTTCCCAAGGGGGTGGAAGTGGTTTGCGTGATGGTGCAGTGCCACGCGGGTGGGTTTGCTCGGTTTATTTTTAATGGTGGAGATCCGGATGCCGGACTTTCGCCTCAGCAGCGAGTTGGTTTTTTTGCAACCGTTCATGATCGGCAGGCGGCTGGCTGCACTCCTGAAGTTGACCAAAAAAGTTACGTCGAATACAGCACCTATTTTTGGGCCGCGCTATCGGGTCGCGATCGGTTGGGTGATGTGATCGAGCCACCTGACTACGACGGTGATGGGCGAGTGTCGTTGGAAGAGGCTCATGCCTATGTCATTTTAACGGCGGATACGATTGACTTGCCCTTGAAGTCATCTGGCGAGTTCCTCACAAAGTGGGGGCGGTATGGGCGTGGCGAGTCTGAATTGTTGCCCGACGATGCTGCGTATTCTGAAATCCTTGAAGTAGCGACACCCGTGCAGCGAGCCGTGCTTGAAGGGCTTTCGAAGCAGCTTGGGTTGAACGGGGACAAGCGAGTGATGGACGCTTACGAGCAATCGCGAAGTTCATCTAACAACAGAAGAACTCGGGGTCGACGAGGACAATCTCAACGCCAATTGGAACTGAAATCCAAGATCGCGGGTACTGTGAAGCGTCGATGGCCAGAACTTTCGAACCTGATGAATCCTGGTTCCGTCGAACTGATTACGAGTCGCCAAAAAGAATTCATCACAGCGATCAAAGAGCATTCTGCTTATGCTGAATACCGAGCTTTGACCGAAGAGAAATTCAATAGCGCGGAGAAACGGAAGGTGAAGTTTGAACGCTTCCTACGCACCATCGACAACGTGATTTTTGCTGAAAACCTACGTCGCGATAAAAAGAAAGAGCTGGTTCAGCAGTTCGAAGCCATTGTCGCTGGAGAGCGCCAAGCTTTTTAATGGGCGGTAAATGCCGACGAGCGGTTACCGACGAAGAGCTGAAAAGTGGGTTCCCGATGGTCCCTCTAAGCGATTTCAATTGGGAACGGAAGCACGTGATCGATGCTGCTTGTGTTTAACAGTGCCATGAGCAACCGTTCGAACCCGAGCGCGACTCCGCTGCACTTTGGGAGACCGCATTGCATTGCTGCCACAAGACGAGGTGCTCCGGGGAGTTTTTGGGACTTGTGCGATGATCGTCGCTGGTTTTCGACTGCAGTGCGTCTGGCCAGTTCGTTGCTATCGGTGAGTTCGAAGTAGCCGTTACAGAGTTCAAGTCCGTTGATATACAGTTCGAATCGTCGAGCCGTTCGGTCGTCATGTTCACTGGCGACAGCTAGGGCGGCTTGCGAAATCGGGTAGCTATGTAAAAACTGAGGCGTCGTAGTTTTCAGGTTGGAACGCCCAAGATTTGGTTCAATACATTCTGCCAGAATGAGATTCAATAAATCGTCTCGAGCTGTGTCGTTTGGAAGCTTTAGTTTGCAGTGTTGTTCACAGAGAGAGTGAATTTCATGTGTGTGAAGATCGTGGATTGAAGCTTGGCAAAATGGCTGAAAGGCAGCTTCGTAGCTGGTTCGATGGAAGGGGACTGTGAGCTGTGAGAGAGGAGTCCACGGTTGTGGGGTGGTCTGATTTTTGATGAATTTGATGACAGCTTCGTGAACCGCGCTGACCAGTTGTTCGGTCAGTTGCATTTGATGATCGTCAGTGGAATCAATCCCGTACCATTCGACCATCGTGAATTCTGGGTTGTGCCGAATTCCGCGTTCTGCCGATCGAAACGTGGGCCCGATTTGGAAGATTGATCCTGAACCTGACGCCAACAGTCGCTTCATGGCAGCTTCGGGACTTGTCTGCAAATACAGTGTGTCTGAGCTGGCTGGGTCAATGACCGTGAAGGGGTGCAAGTGGGCATCGACCACAATGTCATGGGACATCACAGGCGTGGTCACTTCGCAGTAGTCTCGCTCGTAGAAGAAGTTTCGAATTGTCTTCAGGGCGATCGATCGAATGTGCATCGCAGAAGGATGCCATGTGGGCTGCCAATCTGGTGATGTGTTACGTTCAGAATCGTCGGTTGGGAGTGTCAACGAGGCTTCCGAAAAATCGTGGTGAAGTAAGGTTGTGGCAGGAGCGGGCTCTGACAATTGCTATTTGCTTGCAACGCTGCGCAAGCAGCTGATCGGGTTCATAAAACTGCCGGCTCTTGAACTGCCGGCCCTTGAACTGGTGGCTCTTGAACTGCGGCCTATGAACTGGTGCCCAGACACTGGTGATTGGTTGTTGATCGCTGTGTGTGCTCGGAACGTTAAGTGGCGGAGCAATTCACGACAATGATCATGAGATGACTGCTTTGACTGCTTCTGCAAGTCTCTTCATGCCATCATGAATTTGTTCTGCGTTCAAGACTCCGTAGCTAAGTCGCATTTGATTGTCGGGACGTTGTTCCCATGTTGATGGGTAGAACAGTCGTCCGGGAACATACATGACTTTGTTTACTTCCGTCGCTTGGCGAAACAAAGGGCTTTTGAAGCTGGTGCTGATGGAACTGGGAAGTGACATCCAAACATAGAGCCCGCCTTCTGGCTTTAGCCATGTGACTTCGGGAATGTCGCTGAAGAATTCATCAGCGGCTGCCAACATCGCATCTCGTTTAATTCGGTAAGCAGTGTGCAGGCTCTTCACGTGACGTTGGTAGTCGCCTGACTTGAGTACGTGAGCAACCACGTTTTGGTTGAAGTGAGCGCTTCCAAAATCTTCGTTGCTCTTAATGTCGGTGACTGAATTCACCAGCTGAGGTGGCAGGACTCCGATGCCCACACGCAGCCCCGGAGAGAAGCTTTTGGAAAACGTCTGAGTCAAGATGACGTGTTCGTTATGGGATGCTTCTTCGAACGACCAGATGCTGGGAAGCGTTTCGCCTGAGTAATTCATTTCTCGATAGGCGGCGTCTTCCAGGAGGAAGATGTGACTTTCCTTCGACCAGCGTTTCACGCAATCCAGAAGCTGGGGTCGCCGTTCTTCGCTGACGCTGACTCCGGAAGGGTTATCGTGATAGCTAACGACATAAACCAGCTTCACTTTGTGCAGTCGGTTCTCGGCAGCCAGTTGTTCGAGTGTTGAATTTAGCGCGGCTGGGTCCATGCCGTTGTTGTCTGCAGCGATTGGTAGAACCTCGGCTCCGACTCCGTCGAGTACTCCTAGGTAGGCGAAGTAAGTGGGGGCTGCGACAAGGCAGATGTCTCCGGGGTTCAGGATTGCTTGGCTGACGAGTGTCAGGAATTGTTGCGATCCTGTGGTCAGCATCATTCTGCTGAGCGGCAGTTCCTGCATTTTGCTGCCGGGGCCTTCCAGTTGCGTCAAGTGATCACGAAAGACGGCTCGTAGTTGATCGGATCCCGATGGTGCTCCGTACTGCAGCGAAATTTGGCCTTGGGCGGTCTGGTTGGCGATTTCGGAAATTGCTTTTTGAGCAAGATCGACGGGAAGAGTGGCTGGGTCAACGAAGCCAGCTGCCAGAGAAAGGCAGTCTGCGTTTTCGAGTCCCTGTTGCATGAGGAAGCCGATCGCCTGCGTGGAAGCTCGTTGAGCCATCGCCGACGGTTCAAAGGAGGTCATTGTCGAAGACATGTGATCATCTTTGCTGTGGTCTTTTCGACCTTTGAGATCTGGGAATGAGCGTGTTCCGTGTTGACACTGAAATTGGTGTCGGGTTCACAGGCGGTGGCCGCAGGTTTGGCCTTTCAGAGGCTGGCTGCACTTGAGGAAATCGTTCTGCCGGGGCGGTTGCAGTGGGGGCAAGTTTCCTTAGTCATCGTTGATTTTGAAGTTTGCACTTTGGCCAAGAAACTGCTGAGGATTTTCGAACGTGACCTTGTCGATAATCTTGTTGCCGTGCCCTCGACGTTTCATTTCAAGTCGTGCCTTGGGGACTGCTAAGGGGTCACTGCAACCCCAGTCGCCGGCCGAATTCATCCAGATGCGTTCGTCCCCGTAGGTTTCGATGATATCAGCCGCCCGTTGAGGGGTGACTTTTGTATCGGGGTACAGCGTCATTCCTGCCCAGAAACCTCGATCAAGAACTTCTGCGACCGTGTGTTCTTCGACATGGTCGATCAGGATTCGTCCGGGATCAATTTTACTGGCGGCCAAGGCATCCATAATGATGCGAGTTCCTTTGAGCTTGTCCTCAAGATGAGGCGTATGTACCAAGACCATCTGATTATGTTCTTCGGCGAGTGCAATTTGCTCTTCCAGAATGATCAGCTCGTTTTTGGTGTTTTTGTTGAGTCCAATTTCGCCGATTCCCAGCACGCTTTCGCACTTCAGGAATTCAGGGATGAGAGAAATGACTTCTCGAGCGAATCCCGGGTCGTCCGCTTCTTTCGGATTGATGCAAAGCCAAGTGAAGTGTTGAATGCCAAACTGAGCTGCGCGTTTGGGTTCGTACTCGGTCAGTTGCCTGAAGTAGTCGAAGAATCCTTGAGCTGAAGAGCGATCGAAGCCCGCCCAGAAAGCGGGTTCTGTAATTGCCACACAGCCGGCTGTCGCCATACGTTGATAGTCGTCTGTCGTGCGAGACACCATGTGGATATGAGGGTCGATGTATTTCATTTTACGCACTTTCCTTTGAGACGGCTCCGGCAGCGCCTTTCATTCCTTCGGCCGACTGGGGGAGATCTGGAGTGAAATCGCTGAAGCTTTCCAAGATTCGTTTGGCACGATTAGGTTGGCCGTCGGTCAACATTTCAATCGCCGCGCGAAACGCGATGTCACGAAAGTCGTTAACCGCTTCTCCCTGACCTCGATCGATGCGATCTAGGTAGGCGGCGAGATCAATCAGCTTGGCTCGATGTTCCATAAAGTAGGAATCGATCACCTGCTGCTTGGTTTGTGGGGCAATGGCCACGGTTGAGTTCCTCTGGTGCGGGTGAAATCTATTCGAGGTAAAACGGCTTGAGATCGTAGGCCTGAATGCGTGAAGTTTAGCAGATCGCTGGGAATTTCCTGCTTAAGGGGCAAGGGATTGTTACGGCTGGCCAGAGATTTTAGAGAATGGGTGGCCTACGAAATCCGAGTGAATTCAGGCCGTCCGGGCTTCCCTGTCGCCTCTTGACGTCTAAACTCAAAGGCAGAGTCTTTCACGCTCCTTGAAAGGGGCGAGAGACTGTATTGAATTTTCGCCTGACTACAAAAAACTATAGATAAAGCAAAGCCATGGAACGTTTGATTGGCATCGACGAAATCGAATCTGGCCAAAGTCAATCGGTATTTGTTGATGATTACCCAGCCTTGGTGGCTAGGATTGACGACCAGTTCTACGTTGTTGAAGACGTGTGCACGCACGATGGTCAGCCACTGGCCGGTGGGGAAATTTGCGATGGTCAAATCGCGTGTCCTCGACACGGGGCAAAGTTCGACCTGAAGACGGGTGAAGCGAAATCGATGCCAGCGACACAGTCGATCAAGGCCTTCCATGTTGAAGTTCGAGATGGAGCTGTTTGGGCTTCGGCGGCTGCTCCCGTCGTTTCGGCCGCGCCGACGGCAGGTGCCAGCGAAGTCGCTCAGGCGGCCGGTTCTGTGCCCGCGAAGTCTGAATCCGACACGTCAGTGGATACCAGCGATTCGGATTCGGAGGAATCATCTGAAGAATGCAATGTTGCCGGAGTCACTTCAGACAGCCAATTCATCGAAGCTTTGAAGCAGGTGATCGATCCAGAGCTGATGATTAACATTGTCGATCTGGGCTTGGTGTATTCTGTTGACTATGACGAAAGTGTTCCTGACCAAGTTTCAATTGAAATGACTTTGACAAGCCCTTCTTGCCCTGCGGGACCTCAAATTGTCCAACAGGCAAAAATGGCACTTGAGCGTTTAGAGGACATTAAAGAAGCCAAGATTAACATGGTGATGATGCCACAGTGGACTCCGGAAAGAATGACGGACGATGCTCGTGATGAGCTGGGGATTTTCTAAGCGATCCTATTTTTGCCTCCCTGAAGCGTCTTCCTGGCGCCTTTCATTTCATTCAGCCTTTTCCAAAAGTGACTTAGATATGGTTCATCCCGTCCTCATTAACGGTCAGTGGGTTGCCTCGTCTGGTAGCCAAACATTTCAAGCATCTAATCCCGCGACAGAAGAAGTTCTTCCCGGTGAATTTCCCTTGAGTCCTTGGTCAGAAATTGATCAAGTCTTGGAAGCGGCAGCAGCCGCCAGTCGACAAATGCGAGGCTGGTCGGGAAGTCGGTTCGCCGATTTTCTAGAAGCCTATGCCGACGCCATCGAAGCGAAAGCAGATGCTTTGGTTGCCGCCGCCAATGCGGAAACTGGATTGCCTGTGTCGCCTCGTTTGAAAGATGGAGAGCTTCCTCGAACGACGAATCAGTTACGTCAAGCGGCCACAGCGGCTCGAACGAATTCGTGGAGCCGGCCCACAATCGATACTGCCACTGGCATTCGCTCGGTGCTGGGACCCATCGGTCCGGTTGTTGTGTTTGGGCCGAATAATTTTCCGTTTGCCTTCAATGGCATCGCCGGAGGCGACTTTGCTGCTGCCATCGCAGCCGGTAATCCTGTGATTGCAAAGGGACACAGTAGTCATCCCGAAACGACTCGATTGTTCGCCGAGGCGGCAATAGAAGCAATCAAGAAAACTGATATGCCGGAAGCTCTGGTTCAGTTGGTTTATCGAACCAGTCATGACGATGGCTACAAGCTTGTGTCGGATTCTCGAATTGGGGCGATTGGCTACACGGGTGCTCGGCATACCGGTTTGAAGTTGAAGGAACGTGCTGACGCCCATGGTAAGCCGATCTATCTTGAGCTAAGTAGCATCAACCCTGTTTTCGTTTTGGAAGGTGCTTTGGCCGAACGCGGCGATGCGATTGCAGAAGATTTTTCAGGCAGTTGCCTGATGGGCACCGGACAGTTCTGTACCAACCCGGGAATGGTGGTTGTTCCCGCATCTGATGCTGGGAAGGCGTTTGTTGACGCATCTGCAAAACGATTTGCAGATGCTGCTGTCGGAACGATGCTAAGCGAAGGCGTGCAAAAAGCTTTTGGTGAAGGCGTGCAGACTTTGCAAAAAGCGGGGGCGACTTTGGTTGTTGGTGGTCAGCCCGGAGGAGGAACTGGTTTCAGTTTTCAGAATACGCTGCTTTCCGTTTCTGCGAGTGAATTTTTGAAAGACCCTGAACTGTTTCAAACCGAGGCTTTCGGAAATGGGTCCTTGATGGTGCTGGCGGATTCTGTGCAGCAGATGGCAGACATCGCCGAGGCTTTGGAAGGCAATCTGACTGGGTGTCTGTACACTGACACTAATGGAGCCGATGACGAAGCTTATTCAGTGATTGAACCAGCGTTGCGAACCAAAGTTGGTCGCCTGTTAAACGACAAGATGCCAACTGGTGTTGCCGTTTCTGCGGCAATGAATCACGGCGGTCCGTTTCCGTGCACAGGGCATCCGGGCTTCACAGCTGTTGGACTTCCGGGCTCAGCCATGCGGTTCGGAATGCTGCAAAGCTACGACAACATTCGCCCCAATCGTCTGCCAGCAGTTCTTCAAGACGGCAATGAGAATTCGCAGACGTTTCGTTTGGTGGATGGTCGCTGGACAACGGACGACGTTGCATAGCGGCTTGCGTCGATTTGACGCCGATAAGAAGGGCGTTTCAAGCCTTGTGGTGCGACCAGTCCTTTGAAGAATATGCGATCAGGCTGATGGCTTCGTTTCTGAGTTGCGAACAGCAACCGGAGCGTGGCCGTGCAGCCAAGCTTCGCGACGGCGGTCGCGGTGGCACTGGCGGTCGCGGTGGCACTGCGATGGTGGCGGCGTGGCGTGGCAGTCAGGTGTGGGGCAACCGCTTATTTTGATTTCGGTGCGGCCAATCGATACATTGGCTGCTTCGGCATTTCGCTGTTTAAAAGTAAGTGCTTGCTGTCTTGTTCGAAGCAAATTGTTTCTCCTTGTCGCCGAGGCGGCAACATGAAGGAGGTGGCTGTTCCTTTGCAAGCCGCTTTCCATGTCTGGTTTGGGCTTCGCCTTACGATCACTCCATTTAGCATGGTGCAGATTGCCAAAGTGGTGTTATCTGGCGAGATGTCGATCGCTGTTGCGTAGAGAATAAACGGAGATGCAATGCGTTTGGCGGTGATGCTTTGGTTCGGCTGATTGATGTTCAATGGCAGGCTATACAAGCCGCATTTGTGAGGCAGCTTTTTCGTCAGCAGCAGAATTTCTTTGGTATCCGTATCGACAGCAACGCTCTCAGAATTGTGCGGTCCGTCTTCGAATTCGAAGCTGATGACCGAAGTGACGGGCCATGAAATGGTTGGCAATCCGTTTGCTCGAGGCACCCGTGGTTCTTTCACGAGATAAAGGCGACAGGCGCGTTTCTTCAGTGATCGCTTTTCGAGATTGTCTCCAATGTCGGCGATTAGCAGCCATGATTGGCCGTTGATTTCAAATGAGCACATGTCCTCCCAGTCGAGTGCGTCTGCTCCCGTGATCTTCACAACGGCTTTGGTTTCTCCATCATAACCCACCAGATGCAGCACGGGCTTGGCCCCGGAATCGTTATGAATCCACACGCATTGCGGGTGATTCCGACTGATCGCCAGTCCACTGCTTTCGTTGATCTTTGGGTCACTGATCACAGCGAGTGTCTGGTATTCCTCTGCTGAAGCATTGGCTGTGCAGCAGATGAGAGCGGTGAGAAAGATCGTCAGCATTCGAGAAAAGTGGTGAGTCATCATCGAAGAAGAATATCTTTCTGAGGCCTTGCTGACGAGACTCTTTTTTACAGAACGTGCTTTGTGTTGTCACCGGTCGGTCGACCACCGTTCATTTGTCTTGCTGGTTCTTGTTGGGCCGGTTTATCTTCTGAAAGCTGTGGTTCGTGCCTTTCCATTTGTTATTCCCTTTAGCGTCCAGCTTTTTGTTTGTCTTTGGCGTAATGAGCGCCAAGCAGGCGATTGTTCGCGGAGCAAGTCCATGGACGGGCACATTTTGGGGCAACCAGTGGTTGGCCATTTTTTGGGTGTTTGTGGCCGTTGCTCGCGGTAGTGTCGTGGGCGTCGATATGTGGTTACCGGCAGCTGTCATTGGAGCCATGTTTGTGCTGGGGCAGTTGCTGACTTACTTGGCGTTTCAGGTGGGAGACGTTTCGGTCGCAACGCCTGTGTTTGGAATCAAAGTGATTATTGTGGCGACCTTACAGTCGCTGTTTGCTGGTGAGTTGATTTCCGGTCGCATTTGGATCGCGGGAATCATGGCCACGAGCGGAGTTGTGTTGATTCAGTGGGTCGATTCTGCTGCGACAAAATTGGATCGACGGAAGACAATGTTGTCGATCGTTGTTGCAGGGCTGGCTGCGTTTACATTGTCTTTGTTTGACGTCAGCTTGCAGGCTTGGGCGAAGGACATCAATACGTACGATTTCATGCCCGTGATGTTTGGCTTCGTCGGCCTGTTTTCTTTGGTGCTGTTGCCAAAGGTGGATTCCGTGCGAAACTTGAAAACAACGGGGGCTTTTCGCTGGATGTTTTTAGCCACGATTTTGATGGCCATGCAGGCGTTTAGCATGTGCTTTTCGTTAGCCGAATTTGGTGACGCGGCTCGAATCAATATCGTTTATGCACTGCGAGGGCTATGGGGCGTTCTGTTGGCGTGGGCTTTGGCGAAGCGGCTGCGAACTGAAGAAGCTGAATTGCCTCGCATCGTGATGATTCGTCGACTGGCAGGAGCTGGATTGCTGACCGGGGCTGTGTTGATCGCTTTTCTGCTGTAGTCGCTTGTCGTTGCTGTGTCCTACCGTCGCTGTGTTCTTTAGTCGCCGTGTTCTGCCGTTCAGTGGGCTTTAGAATTTGAAATCTGTCTGCATTTTTTGCATGCCGTCTTCCACGCTGATGATCGGATGAAATCCAAAATCATTGATTGCATTTTGAATGCGATAGACATGAGACGTAGCCAGTTGCGAGGCGACAAATCGAGTCATAGGAGGTTCGCCGGGCAGAACTTTCCAAATGGTTTCGAGGGCGGCTCCAATGCGATAGGCGGACGTTGCTGAGATCTGTTTGGTGATGGGGGCGATCTTGGCTCGACCTAAAATTTCATTGATCCAGTTCCATAAATTGACGCGTTCTTCTTCGTTAATGAAGTAGGCTTTTCCTTGGCATTTGGCTGAGCCGCGTAGTTCCCGTTCCGCCTGCACGTGCGCGGCGGCCGCGTTTTCAACGTTGATCATCGAAACTTGGTTTTCGCCATTTCCGACGATTCTTAGTCGCCCACTGCGGGCTTTCTGAAGCAGGCGAGGAATTAAGTGGTTGTCTCGTTTTCCCCAGATCAAATGCGGGCGAAGAGACACTGTTTTCAGGTCATCAGAATTTGCGGCCAGAACGAATTGCTCGGCCAACGCTTTTGAATGCGGGTAATGGCACAGCCACTTTGTGGGGTATGGGAGCGATTCATTCGCATCAATATGGTCTGAACCATCGAAGACAACGCTGGGAGAGCTGGTGTGGATTAGTCGTGGCACACGATGTCGCCGGCAGGCGTCGATCACGTTTTGCGTACCGACCGTGTTGATATCGTGATACGTTTGCCAGCTGCCCCAAATTCCGGGGATCGCTGCCGTATGGAAGACGGCTTCGATGGTCGCACAGGCGTCACTGACGGCAGGTGCGTTGCGAAGATCGCCTTGCACGACAGTGGCTCCAAGGCGGGTGAGTTCTGGGTAGGCCCCTCGGCTGAAAACGCGGACTTCATGCCCAGCTGACAGCAGTTGCTCGACCAAGTACTGCCCTAAAAATCCTCCGCCTCCGGTAACCAGTGCCCGCATGGATGTCTTCTTTCAATGGATCGAGTCAGGGGCCGAAGGCGACTTTTACTTTGTTTCGAACTGATCTTTGAAGCCGTGCACGATGCGTCCTGTTTGGGCCGAAAATTGACCTCGAGACATCACGTGCCCTATGCCCGCTTGTTCGGCCGCCTTAAGCTTTTCGACGTGCACATGAGGAGCAAAGGCGATGGTGTTTGGCTTAAGCGATTCGGGGATCGCTTGAAAGGTGGCATCTAGGTTCAACTGGTCGACTCCAAGATCAATGATCACCAGAGTGTCTTTGGTGGATTGTAATTCAGTGGTGAAGTCTTCGACAGAATCGACTCGCTTGAACTTTACTTTTCGATCTGCGGAAAAACCGCTGACGTTGCTTGAGAACATCAGGTCGGTGGCCAGCATGATGATTCGGGGTTCGTGGTTCATGAGCTTTGGGAGTGTGTTCGAAATGGTGGGTTGTCGCCAGTGGCTGTGTTCACAACTCGCTTCGCCGATGGGGTTGAACGTCAAGCGAAGCCATTTTCGCTGATGTGGTAAGCGGCTTTTGCGATCGGTTTCTGTGTGACGCAATGTGGGTTTGCTGTGTGTTGGCTTAGGGCCGTTTGACGATGTTCATCCAGAATTCTTGCATCTGCAGAACCATCGAAAAAAACTTGTCGAGTTCGACCGGCTTGACGATGTAGCTGTTGGCTGCCAAACCGTAGGCTTCAACGACATCTTTATCGTGTGTGCTGGTCGTCAATACGATGACTGGAATGACTTTCAGATCATCATGACTTTTCATTGCCTTCAGTACTTCTCGGCCATTCATGCGAGGCATGTTCAGGTCGAGAAGGATTAAGTCGGGACGTTCAACGTCGACGTACGGTGGTTCTTGACGAAGGTACTTCATCGCCTCTTCGCCGTTTCGCACGTGATGGATTCGGTTTTGAAGTTTGCCGTACCGCAACGCCTCGAGTGTCAATTGAGCATCTGTCACGCTGTCTTCGCAAAGCAGAATGCTAATTGGTGCTGCCGGTTCAAGCATATCTGCCTCCGGTCACGTGATGATTCGTGAAGGCGGCATTCATGTCTTGGGTTGAGCTTATGAAGTGGCTTTTCATGATGGTACGGAATCCAGTGCAGGGTGAATCATACGCTGGACGATTTGCAAGAGTTCTCTTGACGGGATGGGCTTTGCCAGAAGCGTGGCCGAGTGTTGATTTAGAAATTTGTTGTCGACGACTCGGTCACCATGTCCCGACAACATGATAACAGGTGTTTCGGGCCACTTCTTTCGAAAGGCTTCGCACACATCCTTACCACTGTACCCCGGCATGACGGCATCTGTTAACAGCAGATCGAAGCTTGCTTGACTATCACGGATTAACTGAATTGCTTCTTCTCCGTCTGATGCATCGAACACGGTGTAGCCCGCGGTTCTTAGCGAGCGCCCGATCACTTGCCTGATCGCGACTTCGTCTTCGGCCAGCAAGATTGTTCCAAAATGGTTCGCAGCGGGGTTTGGGGTGATTGGCTTGGGAGGATGTTTTGTTTCAATTGGTTTTGATTTTAATGGCAGGTAGATGCGAAAGCAGGCTCCTTGACCGCGAGTGCTCAGGCTTTCAATTGCACCGTGATGCTGCCTTGTGATTCCGTAAACAATGGAAAGCCCAAGCCCAGTTCCTGATCCGATATCTTTCGTCGTGAAGAACGGTTCAAACGCCTTTTCCAAGACGCTTTCAGGCATTCCAATGCCATCGTCAGATATGCTCAGTGCCGCATAGCTTCCGGGAGGTAGCGTGATGCCGGTAAATGTGACGGGTTCGTCAAATCTGATTTCTTCGAGGGCGATTTCAATGTGGCCACCCTTTGGCATCGCGTCACGAGCATTCACGCATAGGTTGAGAATGGCTTGTTCGATGAGATTGCGGTCGACACAAACCGTCACACAATCTACCGGAAGTCTTGCTCGAACTGAGATCAGTTCTCCCAAAGTTCTTCGAACGACTTCTGCAGCGTTCGAAGCAATTTCTCCGAGGTCGGCGATTTCAGCCTGCAAAGAGGATTTGCGACTGAAGGCTAAGAGTCGTCGAGTCAGGTCGGCACCGCGTTCAGCGCCGGCCAGCATGGATGAAATTGAGTCTGTGTTGGCTCCGATTTCATCGAGGTCTTCAAGCACGAATTCTCCGTAAGTCATGATGACCTGCAGGATGTTGTTGAAGTCGTGCGCAATGCCTGCAGACAGTTCGTGCAGGACTTCCATCTTTTGTGTTTGCTGCAATTGCTGGGTCAGTTTGCGTCCATCAAGTTCAGCTTGTTTCTGTTTTGAAATGTCAAATAAAGCTGTTCGGATTTCATTTGTTGAAGTTGCGATCGATTCAAGCTGCAGCCACCGATCAGCTTTTCCTTTTAACTGGACTTCAACTTCGTGAGATGCTTCCGAGTTGCCGACATCAGTCAGGTGTTGTGAGAAATTTTCTGATGACTGTGGGGTAAGGAAGTCGTGAAGTGTTCCGCCTCGTGCAAGCGCTTCGTTTTTTTGCAACAACAATTCCGCTCGTCGATTGGCGATGATGATTTGCCCAGTGTCGGTGTGCAAAATGTAGCCAATTGGGGCGTGATTCCAAAGGTCCTGAAAGCGAGTTGTCGTGCGGTGCAACTCTTCTTGCGCCCGCTTGAGCTCTTCGTTTAACATCTGCCAATCTGCCTGATCGCCTTGATTGTCCTGCGTCGGGTATTGCTTGTTGTCCGGCATGATGTTGGGTGGGATCTTCTAGGATCAACGTTCAGTTTCTTCAGTGGTGGCTAATTTTGTTGCGCGTCGCGACAGGATGAAGGGACTGATGCACTTGCGGCATACTTCAATTCTTCTGATTTGCCGTGTTGTCTGGTAAAAAGGGAACTCACATTCGAAATGTGTGGCGCGGCTTCGATTTAATCATCCGTCAGTCGCTGTCGCGGACTGCACTTCGCAGTGTGACGAGTTGGCGTGGAACCTCAAAGTCATTGACGCCTGTTCAAAAGTGTTTTTACTGCTTTGGTGAACTTGCACACGGATACCAATGTTGTTTCTCGTAACGCGCGTTTGGCGCTGGATGGAATCTTAGAATCACGCCGAGTTGCCGCATTTTGCTCAATATTGCTCGTTTTCTGGTGGTATTTTCCCCTAGTGGTGGCTTATTTGTCTCGCCCTAGGTTGTGTATCTTGGCGGTTGGTGCAAAATCCACAAAGTCCGGTGTCAGCCGGTCACGTTGGCAGAAGACAGGCTGCTGCCGAACGGCATAGATTCCGACACATGTAAGCCATTCGTCGTTGAGAGTTTCTGAGCGGAGGCGGGTGAACGGTAGCGTTCTTCAGGGCAGTGTTTGTCAGGTTGGCGTTTGTCGGGGCAGTGTTTGTCGGGGCAGTGTTGAGTCTAGGCAAAAGAAGCAGGCTGAGTCTTCGGCGAGTGGAATCAGTGTGATGAAGATCGAATGCTGAGATGTTGCAAGCTTGTGATTAACAAATTGAATTCTTAAGATTTCCAATGCATGTCGAAGTATGAATGATGTTTCCAACTCATCGCTCGTGGGCAGCGCGTTTCGCTGGTTAAGAGTGAGTCTTTTTGGAGCGTCCATTCTTGAAGCGGCTGGTTTTTCAATTGGCGCGGCGTGTTTCACAAAGGGGTAGGCTCTTATGACAATTGCGGCACCAGGGGTTTTGCATCAAGATCCGGAAACAGGGTTGGCTGAGACCTCTATGAATCCTCAAGAATCAGCCTTTCCGCCCATCTACGTGGTGGATGACGATCCCGATGTCCTGAAGATGATGCAGCTTGTTCTGTCTCGAGCTGGGTACATCGCCAGCTGTTTCAGTCATCCAGTTAGTTTTCTGAATTCTCTTTCGGAGCTACGAGCCGGTATTGTGATCACAGATCAAAATATGCCAGTGGTTGACGGGCTTGAATTGCAAAGAGAGCTGTTTCAATACGATGAAACGTTTCAGCTGATCGTGATTTCTGGGTACCCAAACACGTCAGTCGCAGTACAGGCAATGAGGACAGGAGCCGTCACTGTATTGGACAAGCCTTGTCCTCGTGAAGTCTTGCTGAAGGCTGTCGAGGACGCGGGCGTTGAATTCCACAAGAAGCAGCTCAGCAATGTTGGCTTGCCAAGTCCATTGCCTCGAGGGCAAAGTTATTTAGACCGACTGACGCCTCGAGAAAGCGAAGTTGTTGAACTGGTTTACCAAGGCAAGACGAACAAGGCGATCGGCATCCAACTGGAAATCGCCATGAAGACGGTTGAAAAACATCGCAAGAGCGTCATGGAGAAACTTGAGGTCTCAAGTCTCGCCAGTCTGATTCGACTGCTGGAACGTGAGAACCGCTAGGTTCCTGTTGGCTCTCCAGCTTTGCTGATGACCATTGCTGATGACCATTGTTGATGACCATTGCTGGTCACGAGTTCTGTTGTGCTGGACTTGCTGAGCGAGTCTTCCAACTTAGGGCCAGCAGGATGATGGCGACAGATGCGTGTCGTAGATGAAGTGGGCACGTTTTTGCTAGACAGTCCCACTCGACCATGCCAGCTCCGTCTGACATGGTTTTGGTTTTTGGCGGCCGGCGGTTTCATGCGGCGTCGTCATTTGGCCATTGGCTTAAGGCACGACGTGAACCATCATCAGGTCGTGCCCTTCACCGAGCCACGTCGTGTGTCCAACCACCACAATTTTGTGGCCGGATTCGAGGACCTCGTTTTCGATGCCCCATTGCACGACAAACTGGAGAAGTGCGTCGGCAGATTGTCGAACGAGCGTGCTTAAAATCGCAGTGACTCCCCAGTAAAGGCACAGTTTGCGAGCCGTTTCTTCTCGGTGTGACACAGCAAGGATGGGAACGTTGCCTCGCTGGCGTGACAAGGCAAGCGCCGTTCTTCCCGTATCTGTTGCAACGACGATCAGGTCGGCATCAAGGCTTTCTGCAACCACAGTCGCTCCGCGTGACACAGCTTCTGTGATGGGGTTGGCTCGCCGCAAGGGTTCTGAAAGACAAGCCTCGCCTTCGGTGCTGACCACATAGGGGTCTGCTTCGAAGGCGATTTTTTGCATCATCTTTACGCAGCCGGCTGGGTTGGTGCCGATTGCTGTTTCCCCGGAAAGCATGACAGCATCTGTGCCATCGATCACGGCATTGGCGACGTCGCTCACTTCTGCTCGGGTTGGCAGGTCGTTGGTGGTCATGCTATCCAGCATTTGAGTTGCCGTAATTACGGGAACTCGTGCTTCATTGCATTGGCGAATGATCTGTTTTTGCAGCAGCGGGACTTTGGTGATTTCTGCTTCAACACCAAGATCTCCACGGGCGACCATCACGGCGTCCGTTGCATGAAGAATGTTGTCAAGGTCTGCGATCGCTTCCGTTTTTTCGATCTTTGCAACAACGGTTGGGACAACGCTTGGGTTTGCGTCGGCGATCATTTGTTTTAGCTGTTCGATGTCTTGGGCACTGCGAACGAAGCTAAGCCCGACGAAGTCCAGCTGGTTTTCCAATGCCCATTTCAGATCAGCTTGATCTTTTTCTGTGATGCTTGGGGTGCTTAACGCGACTCCCGGAAGATTGACGCCTTGGCGGCTTCTGATCTTTCCACCTTCGGTAATTGTGCAAACGACTGATTGACCGTCATCTGGTTTTTCCGCCACGCTTAGCGCGACGGTCCCATCGGCCAGCAAGATTCGATCACCCACATTGACGTCGTCAATCAGTTTTTCGTAGGTGCATGTGAGATCTGATGGTGAGGACGGATGACCATCCTTGCGGATGAAGGTCAGGGTTTCCCCTTCGGTGCAGACCAGTTCTTCGACCTGCAATTCACCCAGCCGAATTTTGGGACCAGAAAGATCTCCTAGCACACCGATGGGGGTTTTCATGTCTTTGCTGATGGCTCGAATTCGCCCGAGAATTCCCTCCAACCATTCGTGGCTGCCATGGGCAAAGTTAAGCCGAAAGACATCCACGCCCGCTTCGATCAGCTTTCTTAGCATGTCGCTGTCTTCAGAGGCTGGACCCACAGTGGCAATAATACGTGTCTTAACCAAGGTGCGTGCAGATTGGGTCGCGAGAGGCGTGGACATAGATGTGGTCTTCCGAAGAGGAGATTGACTTTAAGTTCGTCTGCGCCACAGGCACATTGAACATTGTTAGAAGTTCAGATCGCTAATTGGCCAATGAGATTGGGTGTCTTTGGCAGGGATGTCCCGGCTGTGTTTGGCATTTTGGGTCAGTGGTGATCAGGGCGGAACGCCACTGAGTTCAAGGTGATGAAGTTTTCATCAAGTGCATTCAACGATGCTGCAAAAACAGGGCCGGTATTCAAATAGCTTAGCACTCGATCGTCAATAGGTTTAAGAGGCGTCATGTTTGAGTTGGGATCGAGCATGACCAGTGTCGAACCCTGTGGTTTTTGCACGACCTTGCGATTTTTCAGCTAGCGCGAAGAGAAAACGGATTGATTTTTCCTTCACGCCGATTTTCTACGCAAGCAGCAGCTTGAGATGCAGGCATTGATCGCAAAGTTTCGGTGTCTCCTTGCGGCACGGGCCGAGACTGTTTTTATAGGTGAATGGGTAAAAACCTCTCGACTTCATCTGGCTGAACCTGTGGAGTTTCAATCAGCGGAATTTTTTCATCAGCTTCATGGTGTTTTTGGACGGCCTCTTTAAATTGTTTCGACAGTGATCTCAAGATGTCTCGTTCGCTTGTGCCGACCGCTTCGATGCCTTGAAAGTTGGCAACTCGTCCCGTGATTCGCCCTGTCTCTGAGTCCTTGCGCAACGCGATGTGGCAGTTGAATACGGGGACTGGGCTGCAGTCATTGATTGAAATTTGCGGAAGCGGCTGGTTTTCAGACATGATCGAGGCGATTTTTTTTTGGGCGACGATTTCGCCTGCGAGGGGCGTTGATCGACGATTGGACTCATGTTTTGTGAGAATTCAGTAAAGAGGCAGCGGGGCGAAATAGGATTCCCGGTCGCCGCCAAGTATTGACTGATGTCAGGAACGCGTAGAATATCACACTCGCGTCTGTTTCGTTGTCTCATTCAAAGTGAATCTCATGTCCCGCATTATTCTCTGCCTTGTGGCCTTGGGCTTTCTTTCTGCACCTTCCACGTTATTCGGATCTGAAAAGTCGTCTGACGCTGCGGATCTTGCTGGCATGCAGGCGAAGGCGATTCGTTTTCTTCGCATCACTCAAAGCGACGATGGATCTTGGACCAAGTCTGATCTGATCGGGGTGACGGGTTTGGTAACCACGTCGTTGTTGCGTTCAGGAGTAAGTGCAGACGATCCGATGGTCGCCGCTGCACTGAAGCATTTGTTGGCGAGTCAAAAACCCAGTGGTGGATTTCACAGCAAAGACAGTTTGCAAAAGAACTACGCAACCTGCATCACCATCTTCGCGCTCTCTGAAGCCAATCAAGATGGAAGATTTGATTCTGCGATCAAAAAGGCGGAAGGCTTTCTTCGTGAGCTTCAATGGGATCAAGGGGAAGGAGTTGAATCGTCAGACCCAGCTTTCGGCGGCGGTGGCTACGGCAGTCATCAACGACCCGACCTGTCGAATACTCAGTACTTGATCGAAGCGCTGCAAAAAGCGGGCGTGAAAGATGACGATCCAGCGATGCAAAAAGTTCGCGTGTTCGTGTCTCGAACTCAGAATCTAGAATCCGATGCCAACACCACTCAGTTCGCTGGGAAGATCGACGATGGCGGCTTTTATTACACGCCGGCGGCCGGTGGAGATTCGAAAGCTGGCACCACTGAAAACGGTGGGTTGCGAAGTTATGGAAGTATGACTTACGCTGGCTTGAAAAGCCTTATTTATGCGGGTGTCAAAGAAGATGATGAGCGAGTTGTGGCGGCAAAAAGCTGGCTGCAAAATCACTACACTCTGCAGGAAAATCCGGGGATGGGGCAGCAGGGGCTTTTCTATTACTTCCATACGCTTGGCAAGACGATGTCTTTGGTTGCAGCTGATGGCACATTTGTTGATGCCGATGGAAAGTCGCATCAGTGGAAAATTGAACTGGCTGCGAAATTGGAAGAACTTCAGCAACGCAATGGCAGCTGGCAGAATCCAGCCGATCGATGGTACGAAGGTGATCCCAACTTGGTGACAGCATACAGTCTGCTTGGTTTAAGCTATTGCAAGTAAGCGGGGCGGAACGTCTTGCTCATTGTGCCTGTGCCTGTGCCTGTGTCGTGTCGTAGCTTCGGGCGGGGCTTTTCAGAACGGCCGTTCATTCGTCTGAAGTTGCGAAGCCGTGTTTCCGTACTACTGATCGAGCCTTGGTTTTTGTCGGTTCTGTTTCTTTTCTGAATTCTGCTTCTTGCCTTGTAGTCGACGTTTTTGTGCTCCTCGAGACGGCTTAGTGGGCCGGCGTTTGACGGGAGGGACGGCGACATCCAAGATCATGGCTTTAATTCTGAGTTTGCAATCGTCCATGTTGCGGGCTTGATCTCGATACTTCTGTCCGTGGATCACGATGCAGCCGTCTTTTGCGAGTCGATTTTTGAAGCGTGCCAGAAATCTTTGTCGCACGTGTTCTGGGATTGATGTGGTTTCAGTGACGTTCCATCGCATGACGGCCTTGGAGCTCACCTTGTTCACATTTTGTCCGCCGGGGCCGGAACTGCGAGCGAAAGTGAATTCGAACTCTTCGTCAGGAATTGAAATTCGTTCGTTGATGTACAGCATGGTCTGATTTTCGTCGGTTTTCCGGAAATTCGCTAGCTTGATCATTCCGAATGATTCTGAATGAGTCCATCAGACTCTGGCTGAGTCGTTCGTTATGCTTCGCTGAAAAATGCGGTCTTTCTGAATCTAAGCTGCTTCCAAGGGGCGGTCCACGGTGGTCCGAAGTTTTTGGGGCACAGGGTGAGCAGAAAATTGCCTTGAGTGGCTGACAAGAGAATTTGGCAGCAGGTTCACGAAAACCGCTCGTTCTGTCTGATGAAGTAACAGGGTATCACATGCCAGTCGACAAATCAGGAAATCGAATTCGCCAAATGTTTGGTGAAATCGCCGGCAAGTACGATTTCATGAATCACTTTCTGTCTGGCGGCACAGATATCTATTGGAGATGGAAGACTGTCCGGTTGGCTCGACCGAATCGAGATTCGGTCGAAAGCAATCCGACGTTAAATCAGACGACTCCGATTCTGGACGTCTGCACGGGAACCGGTGATCTGGCATTTTCTTGGCGCAAAAAGGCAGCCAAGGCAACTCCTGTGATGGCAACGGACTTCACGTTCGGGATGTTGGAACTGGCCGAGCAGAAGAAGTCGGATCGCGACGTCGTCTTTATGGAAGCAGACACTCAGTACCTGCCCTTCCACGACGGCACTTTCCAATTGGTTTCGGTCGCCTTTGGGCTGAGAAACGTGTCGAGCACAATTGGCGGTCTGACCGAAATGGCTCGCGTGTGTGCGCCGGGTGGGCGAGTTGTGGTGTTGGAATTTTCCTTGCCCGACAACAAGTTGTTCAGTCGAGCCTATCAGTGGTATTTTCGCAACATACTGCCAAGACTCGGACAACTGTTGGTACGTAACCGGCAGGCAGCTTACGAGTATCTGCCTCAATCGGTTTCTGAATTCCCATGCGGCTCAGAACTCACTGCGATTATGGAGGAAGCGGGTCTTGAAAAGACGTCATTCCATAAGCTGACGGGAGGAATTGCGACGGTGTACATTGGCTACAAACCAGAACAAGTTGAACAAAAGCTGCACGCTGAAGCTTAGTGTGGAATGGGCCAAGTTTCGCAATTCAAAAATTGACTCTGGGTCAGATGACTCTTCATCCTAGGTGAAAATCAGCCGTCGGCGTGGTCGCCAAGAAGTAGGTTGGATTTCATGGTCAGGAGAGTCGAGATGTCGAAGCGATTCAAGATTTGTTTGTCACTTTGGTTTGCTGTCTTAGCGGTATCGCTTTGCAGCGGACAAACGTTCGCCCAAGAATCATTGCCGCTGGCTCCAAGTTCAGACGCATCTGTTCCGCTTCAGATGGCGCCAGTTCCAGCCACCCCTGAAGGTGCCCCGACGGAACTGCCAACAGCGACGTTAGTGCCGTCTGCTCCTGTAGCCGTGATTTCTGATGAAGACTGGAGCGTCCAGATTCTCCCCGCGTTGAAGCTGAAGTCTGATGTTGCGGTTTCTGAAATTCAGTTGCTTGACCAACCTCAGGAGAGCGAATTGCATGTGACACCTCTGCCTACAATGTCTCGTGAAGAATTTGCTTCAGAGTATCAACGGGTCTACCACTCGATTCCGTTTAATCGTGTTGAGTACAACCGTAACCCAACGTACCGACACGATAGTGCAATGGAAATTCTGACCGGCAATGCTCGGCATCAGACGATTGTTAAACATCAACCTCAGCAGATCGTTCGCCCGGCTGCTCAAAGCCGTCGGATTAATCCTTCGCAATTTGGCTACCTGCGACCTGCTTTGCGTTTAAATTACTATCGGTACTTTCCATCGCTGAACCCATACCTCAACTCATACAATCTGTCTGGGGCGTTTTAACGACTGGCGGATTTCGATTTCAATGCAGCCGGAGTCATCTGACTTCGGCTGCATTCGTTTGGGCCCATGAGTGGTTAGGAATCCGCAGCAGGCGGAATCTTTTTTTTAAGCTTCATTGCTATTGCGAGCGTTCGGTGTCCGACAGTGGGCATATCCAGAGATGTCTTGGAAGCTCCTTGGTACGCGGCTTGGTTCACAAATTCTGTGCGCTCGAGTGCTCTGATTTCGGCGTGCTGCAGAACGTGGGGTCGGTGATGAGTCGATCATCCCGGGTATTCTTGGTTCTTGATAATGCCAGGGTATGGGATCGGGTACTTGCCTTCGGCATCTGCTTTGAGTGGTGGGTCTGATTCGAACGTCAGCTGATCGATGTTGGGAGCAAATTCATGAGTGCTGTTCATCATTTGATCTCGAGTGATCACCTGTCCGGTATGGGCCGCCATGCGCCCCATGGATGTGACTAAGCTCGCCATGCAGCCCCTTTGTACTTCGTTGTATGTCGCATCTGAACGCACGGCTTCGATTAAGTGCTGCCATTCGGCAACGTATGGGTTGTGCTTTTCTGGCTGTGGATACTGCCACACCAGTTGTTCTTTGTCGATTTGCTGCCCTTTGTAGATGCGAGCTTTCGACGGCCAGTGAGAACTTGATGAAATCACGGCCATGCCTTTGCTGCCATGGGCGTAGCTGGCAAA
The DNA here is from genome assembly GCA_039974975.1 of Fuerstiella sp. Taxonomy (GTDB): domain Bacteria; phylum Planctomycetota; class Planctomycetia; order Planctomycetales; family Planctomycetaceae; genus Fuerstiella. The sequence goes on from JBDWHY010000006.1 coordinate 23,214, forward strand.
TTCTGAATGGCAGCCCTCCATCGTGCGACCGTTGACCAATAGTTTGCATCCGTCTTCAAACGTGTATTCAATGTTGTAGGTGTCGAAGTTTTGGTCAATGAAATCTCCGCGATAGTGGCGACCTCCACTGGCTTTGGCTTCAACGGGCCAGTCGTTTTTGATCCAACAGCATTCGTCGATGTTGTGAATCATGAAGTCGCTGACGGCTCCGCCACTCAGCCACAGGAAGCCGTGGAAATTCTTGATCTGATACATCAGTTCATTTTCACCTTCCGGCATCGGAGGGACGGCGGCTGAAGCTGTTGGCCCCGCCATTCGGTAGGCCCTCAACATATTTACGTCTCCGATTTCACCGTTCTGGATTCTGTCAAACAGTTCTCGGCGAGCATCACAGTGCCGACACATGAGCCCAACTGCGACCTTCAGATTTTTCTGAAGTGCCAGTTCGTTTAACGCCAGCATCTTTCGGGTGGCTGGGCCGTCGACTGTGAGCGGCTTTTCCATAAACACATTCAAGCCGCGTTCAATCGCGTAGGTGTAATGGACCCAACGGAATCCCGGTGGAGTTGTCAGTAGCACAATGTCCCCGGGGTTCAGGCAGTCCATGGCTTGTTTGTAAGCATCGAAGCCGAGAAAGCGTTTTTCTTCGGGAACGTCGACAGTCCCTTTTTCACCGAACGCTTTGTTTAGCCGACCATGGCTGCTCTTTAAACGAGATTCAGATACGTCAGCCATCGCAACCAGTTTGATGGGGCCATTGTCGACGGTCAGAGCGTTTTTTGCGGCCCCCGTACCACGACCACCACAACCCACCAAGGCAAGTTGGATTGTATTGTCTTCAGCAGCGTAAGTTCCGGCCAGCGAACGCGAGAGAACGCTTGATGCGGCTGTGGCCACACTGGCGGTCTTCAGAAATGTACGGCGAGATTCAGGTGAGAAATTGGACTTCGTCATGAATGGGATCCTGTTGAATGAAGAGGCGGGAAAGCGGGAAGCTGCTTGCAACAGTGAATCTTAGAGGGCAATTAATCGTCGACGGGGTCTCGTTGAATGGGGGCCGTTTTATCCCATTGGCTGTGCTGTTCGTCTGCAGACGGAATCCTCAGAGGACGGACAATTCTGAAGCCAACAGAGATCGCATCAGTGTGATACCAAATGCTTCTGGGTTCTTGAGGATCTTGCTGCTTCCAATCTTCTTCACTCGCGATGCGATTGGCACTGCGAAGATCGCTCGCAGGATCATCCCATCCTCCTCCTCGAACGACTCGTGGGTAAAGTGTGGTTGGAATGCGTAGCGGATTTTTTACAACACCTTCGCTGGATAAATATCCTTCTGGTGAATGCTGATCTAAAGTCCACTCAGAGACATTGCCGTGCATATCAAACAGGCCCCATGGATTGGCTTTCTTTTGTCCCACGGGCATATATTTGTCGTCTGTGTTGCCCGCGTACCAAGCGTATTCATTCAAGGCTGACGGGTCGTTTCCAAACGAGTACTTGGTGTTGGTGCCCGCTCGGCAGGCGTATTCCCATTCTGCTTCTGTTGGCAGGCGATAGTAGCGTCCCGTTTTTGCTGACAACCATTTGCAGTATTTTCTGGCCGCGTGTTGAGTCATGCAGATTGCCGGGTGAGAATTCTTACCCATGCCAAAGGACATGTCTGTGTAAGGCGGCGTTGGTCGAGTCACTGCATCAGCAATGGGATCACGCGGTGACACCGGGGTGCGAAAAATTTTACGGCGAGCGATGTCGATGTTTTCGCCCCAGATTTCGTATTGGCTCCAGGTGATTTCATGTTTGCCCATCCAGAAGGGATCGACTTTCACTTTGCGAATGGGGCCTTCGTCACTCTGGCGATTTTTTTCATTGTCCGGGCTGCCCATTAAGAACTCGCCACCGGGAACTGGGACAAGTTCGATCTTCACGTCTGTGTGTTCGATGACTTCGGCATACGCCTTCATTTCATCGGTCGTTGATGCAACGGCGTCAGCGAGCGAAAGTTCGTCGCCTTGAAGACAGGCGGTGGGGCACGCCAGAAATGTCGTACCAAGAAGGGCAAGAAGGCGGGGCTTGAATGCGGACATAGCGTCTCCGAATCATCCGAAGTAAACAGGAGGGAACTCAAGTCTACTCATCGAGGGCGGAACAGCCAACCAAATCAAGACGTGCAAGCAGGGCGGCTCATTAAATGACTATGCCGAGTCTGGTTAAAAGTGCGGGAATGCGTAATGCGTTTGATCGCAACGCTGCTGCGATGCATTGATGGCCACAACTCCTGATGTAGTTGATACTTGCGTTGCGAATGATGCT
>JBDWHY010000007.1:0-130482 GCA_039974975.1 Fuerstiella sp.
AGTGAATACGATTGAGACGCTTGTTGATCAGCAAGTCTTCGGCCCGACTCCAAGGAAGCTGGTTTATGATAAAGCGGCGGATGCAGACTGGCTGCGAAATGCTCTTGCCAAAAGAGGCATTGAGCAGGTCACTCCTCATCGTAAGTCTCGAAAAAAGAAGGCCCTTCAAGATGGGCGTAAGTTAGGTGGATATCAAAGGCGTTGGAAAGTTGAACGCACCATCAGCTGGATCCAGAACTTCAGAAGGACGGTCATTCGATATGAACATCATGCACATATCTTTGAAGGATTTGTACATCTCGCATGCATGATGATCGTCATGAGGAAGTTGTGAAACTGCCTCTAGCAGCTTCTTCGTGAATTCGACCCTGTGTGTATCGAGGAATGAACCACGAGTGGGAAAATATGTCATTCGTCGCGAACCGAGCAACTACACCATCCACCTCAACTCGGTGGTCCCTCGATAGAGAAACCCAAGAATGACTCAACCATTTCCGGACTGCACGATAAACAGGATACGCCGGCGTGGCCTTGAGGAGTTTTTTCATATTTACTCTTGATAGGACAACTACTGATGTAGGTTAACATGCTATTGAGACTAACGAAGCATGAAACGATTCAGCTGAAAGGAAGTGTATGTGAAGCTGTTTTCCGTCGGAGCAGGCGGCAACTTGGGCTTATTGGTAGCAGCATGTATTCCGATGTGTCGGGAGTGCTAGTTCAACGGAACTGGAGGATTATGCTAGATTGTGTGGACATTCAACGTTGCGTGAGTTGCTGCTGTTTTGGCATTAATAGGCTCGCTACCTGCGTCAGGAGGACTCAGGAATAGCCAGCCGATTACTCACTCACGGATCAGCAATGAGGACGGATCGCGGAACTAGTTCTGGGAAAGAAGGCAGACAGTGGCCGAACTGCCGTCAGTAATCGGTTCTTTCTCGATGTTGTCATCTATGTTGCAAAAACAGGTGTTCAATGGCGCGACCTTCCGGTCGAATACGAGAAATAGAACAGTGGTCGGAAGCGATTTGATCGCTGGTCTCATCGAAACGTTAGGAGTGACTTTGCTAAAGTGATTGATGAGCCAGATCTCGTGGAACTTCGACTCGATTTCACTTCAGTGAAGGTCTATCAAGTGGCGAGTGGTGGGTGTCGAGAAGCCAACGGAAAAAAGAGTATGCAGATCGTCTTCGGTGCATTGTTCGCAGTCGAGGTGGCTGAATACATAGGTTCATGTGGGTGTCGATGCGAACCGTTGTCTCGTGGAAATCTGGCTGAGCCCGGGAAGGTGATGGTCCGCATGAGCGTGACCTATTGGTTTACTTCTACCCCGACTGAACCGGATACGTTTTGGCAGACGGTGCCTCCGATGGTGACGCAACGCGTGAATAAGTGGAAATACTCAAGGCGAAAGCCAGCATCAAACCAAGCCGCTATCGATTGAAGAAGAAACGCTATGAGAAGCGTCGATGCAAAAACGAAATCAAGTGGGACCGTTCTTCGTCCGAGTGAAACGTCTTTGTAGAGTGGCCACTCGATATGAAAAATAAATCCAGGACTATGCTGCCTTCGTTTTAAACATGCTCTGAGTGTCCACGCACTCTAATCTACTCCGTCCTGTTTCGAAGGTGTCTTAAATATTTTCTTCTTATTCGTAGCCAAAGCTTACGTAAACCTCTTGCCTCCAAGTAGTCCTGGTACAAGTTGTCATGCAGTATGGCATACTGGGCACTGGCTGAAGTGTTGGCTTTCGGGAATGCTCCTTTAACACCTTTCAGTCCAAGAAACGGGGCTAGCTTGTCCCATCCTTCTCCGTGACACACCGCCAGCTCAATAAAGTCATCATCTCGCTCCGCGAAATAGTTTCTGACCTTTTCCTCAAACTCGCAGTGGCGTTCGATCCAGTGTTCTCTGTTGTCTTCGGATGGAATGCTGAGACCATCACCGTAGAACCATTCTCTCACGTGGTTGATCCCTGATCCGCCAAAATATTTCAGGCAACTATTAAACCACTCAGTCTTTTCACGAGTTAATAGTATGAACTGGCTTCCCGGGAATTCTTCATCGAGCTCCTGATATAACATCCACCAAGGATCATCCTGCGCGGCATCATGATTTACCATCTGTATCAGAGCTTCAGGCAGAGCATGTTTTCGAATTTCGGGGTCGTGCTCTCCAAAATAGTCAGCAACTTGATACCCCACAGATTCCAACGCGTACTTCAGAGAGGTTGTGCCCGTTTTGTGCAAGCCGAGGCAGAACACTCTTCGCCTATTTTTTTGTTTCATGGGTTCACTCGCACCAAGATCGACCGCAGTCGAGCCTGCAAATTATCAAACGTGTTTGTTTACAATGAGTTGCTGACGACCTGCGCAAGCCACTTTTCGAATTCATCAACATCCACCTCGAGTTTCTCGTCTATGGACTTATTAGCTGTAAATCGCATGTACTGATGCCCAAGTTGCCGAGCCATCCCTAGATAGAATGGAAAGACATCGATGTTGGCAATTTCACCGATCGTGACGCCTTGATCGCAGTACAGTAAATTTGTGAGCCCAGCTCCATGTGCTCCAATCATAATTTTGACAGAGGCGCATAGTTTAACCTGTTCGCTGAAAGCCAAGTCTTCCATGTGCACAAGTTCAAATCCATGTTCTTGTAAAATAGGAAGAATAGCGGTTTCGTTTACTACACTACGACTTGCTTTGCTTCGCGAAATGTAGATACGTTTGTCGCTAACTCTTGGGGGCACAGTATTTGCTCGGCGTATGCGGCATGCCAGATCCCGCAACGTCGCGCCACCGCCGAAGACTGCATTTCCATGCGGTGTAATGAACCAGAGTCGTTCGCAAACGGAGTCTATTTTCTCTTGTTGGTAGACCAGCGACTCTTGGGTAATGCCTAGCGCTAGCAGCGAATCGAGTTGATAGTCGCGTGGCTGATGGTGTATCAAGAATCGCACACCCTTGGGAAGGTGCGGCAAGGCCACGAGGAGGCGCGGAAGTGTATCGTGAAACCAGTGGAAGAAGCCCTCGCTAAAAACTCCCAGCAGCGAAAACACGTCACCACCGATAAGCTGTTTCTGACGGAAGTACGCATAATAGGCGCGGTGTTCCACGAGATACGGGCGAAACCAAGTCCCTTGTTCGCAAACTGAACCATCTGAGAGAAATACGAATCCAACTTCATCACGAACTCGAGTTTCCTTCAAAACAACCAAACTCTGCGGTCGTTGATATTCCGCAAGGTGGTAATCCAATACTTGTTTTGCCGCGTTATCTTCTTGGGAGATGGGGAAGAACTCGTCATGTACTGGAGGGGAAACGTCCAGTGCCGATATTTCTCTTGCTCGCGCCCATGCCGCAATATCTTCGCAGATTGGAGGTTTAGCCCCGACCCGTCTAAGAAATTTCTTAGCTGTAGACTTTATGGAATGCACAGGACTCATAGTCATCTTTCAGATTTGTCGCCTTATTAGCAAAAACGAATCGCGAACGTAGTAATCTATTATCCTTGCTACCGAATATTTCGGTAGCCGCGATTCTTTAGTGGGCGTTCAACGAGCTTAGTCACCAAATCTCAGGGTAGACCAGTTTTAAGTGCCGCTGGCTTCGTGCGGATCTAGGATGTTTCGGAGTAGTTTGAATTGGGTGCACGAGACCTGAAATTTTCGTTGGCCGTGTTGACTAGCAGCGTTGTGAATAGATTCTGAATTCGGTTGGGATTCAATTTCTCGTGAGATAGCTGTCTTGTCGCTTCACAAAGCGTTTGGTACTGCCCCGAGTCTTTTTGAATGTGAAGCAATGCCTGAATGACTACGTTTGGGTCTGGGGTAGTGACTCCGACGGCCATCCCATTTCGATTCCACTGCAATCCCGACGCACTTTTGGGCCCCCACAATACCAGCGGCTTCCCCCACTGCGCCATTTCCAACAGCTTCGAAGGAAAATTCGTTTCCATCATGCGTGCGCTCGCGGGATCAAATGACTGCGGGATTAAGAATGCATCCACGGAGCTCATCCACGCTTCAAATTCTTGCACCGCCGCGAACGGTAGCCACATTCTTCGCCGGCGCATCTCTTGCTGAAACTCAGTCGGCCAATCTGGGTTTGCTCCCCGAACTTCAAGTTTAATCGACGGGAAGTTAAGTGATGCTTCCATCAACGACTGCAGCATTGGCCCGTATTCCGACAAGTTGCCAGCATACGCGACGCGTATTGGGTTGCCGCACTTTCCAGTTGATCGCGTTGGTAAACTTGTCTGCGAAGGAATCGGGAGTAAGACGTGTGAGTTGGGATGGTCTCCCAGGTGTTCTCGCATCCCTTCGCTAACACACAGAGCGAGTGAAGATCGCTGGTAGAGCTCGCGAAATTGTTTTTCGATCTTCGCCTGGCGAGATGCTGTGACATTGGCAATGTCGGGCCACCAATCATGGAAGAAAGTCACGAGCGGCAAGTCATGCTTTTCTGCATACCGTATTGCAGGTGCGTAAAGATCGCCATGGGCAACTGTTAGCACGACGGTTGGCTGGCCGCTTGGGACGTACGCAGGAGGCGTAAACCAGTTGCCATCGGCCGACAACAAGACAGACTGTCCAACACGAGGCAGTGTTGCCCCGATCGCACTCGCGATTCTTCGAAGCAAAGACACGGGAGTCCACTTTGGCTGGAGGTTTTCGCAAATCTGCAACTGGATGTTCGGCCTGTTCACCAAGTGGCGATGCAGTACGACGTTCCCGGCACTGGTGTTTGTCGGAAGAACGGACGAGATCAGAATCACACGGATGGCTTGCGAATTAGTCGCTTGAATGGGGCCGTTCATGAGTTCCACGCTGACTTCCACCGCGATTGCATGACATCGGGAGTCATCTCACGGTTCACCAGTTTCTTTGCGGCCTTCACGAGCTGCTGTCGCTCGTTCGGATCACAAAGCTGGTCAACCGCTTGTTCAACCAGAGTTGAATCAGGGAGATTAACAACCATCGCTGCGTTCGAGGCTGTCGCTGATCGCACCATGGCAGCGTCTGTCGGGCCAATGATCAACGTTGGAATTCCGGAACCCAAGCATTCGGAGAACTTGGTTGCGATGTTGAAATAGCTCATGTTCCGCTTTTCGTCACTGAAACTAATCGGCAACACAACGGCATTATAGTTTGCAATTGTAGTCTGCACTTCCGACGGTGGCACAGGCTCTCTGATCTGTGCCAATCCGACCAAGGCGGACGGTATTGCATTGGGGTTCATACTATACACGTCAAGGGTAGCTGCTCTGGCCTCCAATGAGGTTTTTAGCAATTCAATGGCATCATTTTGCCATGGGCCCAAGCTACCAAAGTACACCAAGCGAACGCACGTTAAGTGCTTATGCTGCATCGGAATGTCATGACAAACGGCAGGCGCATGTAAGATGGTCGAATCAACTCCAAAACGGTCATGGTAAAATTCTTGCATCGTTTGGCTGATCACGAATACTTGACGCGCATCACGAAGGTGAGTCCCCATGCGTTCCTGAAAGCCCGGCGGATAGGCCCATTCGCCGTCGCACCATTTCACCAGGTGATCGTCCATCATCCACGTCACATAATCGATCGGTTGCTGGCGTTGCAGTTGTTCCATCACCAGAAGCGTGATATCCGCCTGCGGGCAAACCAAAACCTGGTCTTGATCAAGGGCTGGCATGCTTTTGCTTAGATCATTCGCAACATGCCGGGCGAACGCTTTGCGGATCAGTCGATGATTTGCCAGCCGATAGGCTCGCGAGTCGCCAATCAATTTCGAAAGCCAGTTTTGGTGCTGCCACCATGGGTAAAGGAAACTGTCTGTTTCATTTCGATACGTAGGCAGCGGCTGATCCGGCAAATGAATCGTTTTGGCGATCCAACGGAAGCTTTCCAATTCATCCCCGATCACGCGTTGCAGCGTCACGCCACCTCCGTGAATCGTCTCGGCGGACATCTCCGATAACAATCCTCTCAATTTCCTACCGCCAGAGTGCCTTGAAGCCATTTTAAATCTCAGTAAGCAATCAAGATTCAGATGAGGTTTTAGTAGAGCTTCCGTCATTCCTCGAAAAGATACAGGTCACTCCGATTTGTGCATGCGTGGAATATGCACGATCGCTCATATAGGAAGTGATCCGCTGGAACTCCGTTGGGTCCAAGGCTTCTACGCAAACTACCGCGGGGCGAATCTTATTGAAATCCACGCCTTGTAAGACTTGGAAATCGTGACCTTCGCAGTCGATGTCTAGGACTTCAACCGACTCAAATGAAAATATAGATTCGGAGAGTATGTCTGCGAGAGGCGTTGCGGATACCGATTCTTCACTTATCGGAAACTGTCCATGCGGACTCAATTTATCTTCGCTCTCTAATTCAATCACGCGGTTTTCCGCTGCACTTTCGTATTCGAGCTTAAGCAGCATTGAGTGAGTGGCGGAGACTGCAGCGACGACGTTTTCGTCGGTAGGACGTTGCCTCCTGAAATCGGATATTTTAGATTCGTCCATGTCTATATTTATGCCTCGCCAGCCACGAAGATATAGAAGGCGTGTATTCGAATAAAAGATGGGATGGTAAGCGCCGATGTCAACATAGACCCCATTCGAAATGCCTTTCGCTCGCAGTAAATCTGCAATAACAAGGTCCTCACCAAGCTGAGAGTACGAAATGCGGAGGCCGCGGATGTCCAGTGGAGAGAACCCTTTTAAGGCCCCACTTCGACTGTACCTTGAAAGGATTCGGCCAATCAGTTTGGCTGCAAGCCTGCGAATTTTGGATTTCATAAATGTCAAAACCTAGTTTCGTGAATGATTGTTGCGAATGTTGCCGCCAAGTGGCGTCAATTTCTTACCGCAATCTTTTTCATTGTCGGATCTATGGCGGGCAGAATCGCAATTTCTGCTCCTAGATACGTCAAGTGATCCTGATCGCGGTACAACGGGGTTCCATCGACATGCGTCATGCAAACACCTCGCAAGCCTTGGTGCATTAACCGAGCAGGATCAGCAAAGTCGCAGATGTTTTCATCGAATAGGGAATACATTAGCTTGTTTCGGCCTTCGTGTGTTGCAAACAACTGAGGCTTGGGTTCCCTCATCTTGAATGGGAGGACCGATTTTCGCAGTGACGCGCGAAGTACATTGTACGAATAGCTAGGTACGTCAAGTACTATGCAAACATTAAATTGCCTCTCTTGCAACAAGCGAACGGTTCTCTTTATCGAAGAGTACAGTTCCTCGGAACGACCATCGGCTTCATACCTGCTCCAAAATGCAATAAGAAAAATGTTCTTGATTCCTTCGTCGGAGCAGTGCTGCACTGCAGACTGCCATAACGAATCTGGGTGTGCAGCTGCGTGCTTGCGGCGATGGCCCCAATGAAGAAGTGGTGGGGTCGCATTGTGTGTGATCGCAATACCTTTCAACCCGTAGGATTTGCCTAACGAGTCGAAAGCTGGAATAGCTGCTTTCGCATGGCTATCTCCCAGAACGGCAAAGGAGGCGATTGGCTCGTCAGATTTACCCAAAAAAGGAATCGGCTTATTCACCAGTTCTATATCGCGGACAACAACAGCAAGGTCTTGACTGATCAAGGTGTCTTTTTCGATCGCTGCAATTTGGCGTTGTGCATCGGGAGCCATTCGACCGGGGAGCCCTTGCGAAAGAGATAGGGCAGCTCCAATTGCAAACGTCAGTGCAGTTCCCATGAAAACGGAACGCAGTGAAGAAAACGGAGTAGCAAATAAGATTGAGGTTCCCTTGCGAAAAGGTGTTTCTACAAACCTCCAGCAAGCAATCGCGAGAACGAGTGATATTCCAACCATTTGAAGGCGTTCAAGTGTCGAAAACTCTTCGATTTGCCAGTAAGTGCACAGGGCAATGACTGGCCAATGCCATAGGTAGACCGAATAGGAAATCAGGCCGATGAAAACCAAAGGCTTAGAGGATAATAATCTCGTAATAGTCGTCGGCTTCGTTTCGACTGAGACAGAGTTAGACCAAATAAATATGCAGGTGCCTAAGCAAGTTGGCAGCGCCGCCAAACCGGGAAATGCAGTCTCATCGCTGAAAACGAAGATCGGTATCGTTGCCACTAATAATCCGCACCAGGATGCAAATTCTCGAGTTAGTCGGGACTTTGGTACTGTTGAGGTAGGGGCTAGGGCGATAGCAGTTCCGCATAGAAGCTCCCAAGCGCGAGTCGGGAGTAAGAAAAACGTTGCAAAGGGCTGGTGTTTAACTCCCCAAACGGAGAGCCCTAAGCTCAAAATTGCAGTAACTCCAACGCACGAAATTAGCCCCCTGTGATCTCGATACTTGAAGAAGGAAATTAGCAGAATCAAGGCAAAGGGAAAGATGAAGTAAAACTGCTCTTCAACCGCGAGTGACCAGGTATGAAGCAATGGTTTTTCTGCATTTGCGCCTTCGAAGTAGTTCGTGGTTCGCCAAAAATAAATATTGGATGAAAATAACGATTGCGAAATCGCAGAATCGCCAAGCCGTGATAAATCCTTCGGCAGGAGAACGATGGAGGATACAGCCAACGTAGCGATTAACACTATTGTGCTTGCCGGGAAAATTCGGCGTGCTCTTCGTGTCCAGAATTTCTGCAGTGAAAAGTCGCCGTTTCGTAGATCACGAATTATGATTGAGCTAATTAGAAACCCGGAAATGACGAAGAAAAGATCCACTCCTATGTAACCACCGGGGCATCCGATTCCGGCGTGATACAGCACCACGGCAATGACGGCAATGGCCCGCAGTCCGTCTATCTCGGGGCGATAACGAAAAGTATTGTGAAGACTGTTGTTCAAGCGTCTTGTTGTCCTGTGTATATTTCCACTGACTTTTTAAGACCGTCAGGCGAGACCCAATAGTTGCCCGCGTTTGTCTTACTTGCCATGAATCGCGTGAAGCTCAGGCCGAATTGTTTCGCCATCATCGAGTAGCAGGGGACCACGCCTTCCGACGCAATCTCTACGACGGCGCAATTTCGATTAGCAAAGATCATGTTGGTTAAACCAGCGCCATGTGGGCCAACGATGATTGAGGCATTCCCACATAATTGCATCTGTTCAGCGAGAGTCAACGTTTCGAATTCCACGATTTGAAATTTGAAGCTCTCCAGAATTGGACGTATTTCGTCAAGGTTTTCGACGCACCGGTCACGTGCTGATTGTCTGGACACATAAAGTCGCAATCCTTTGCTGGTGTTTGTGCCACCTTTGGGTTGGCTGGATCCCAGAAGTCTGTGTGCAACGGATCGTAGCGCTTCTCCACTGCCAAACGTCGTATATCCTGACGGAGAAGAGAACCAAAGATTCTGTGCAAATAGGTCGCCCTTATTTGGCTGTGTCACTAGTTGATCGGTCGTGATGCCCATAAGCCGCAGCGAATCAAGTTGGTATGCCGACGGGGATTCATGAATTAAAAACTTGCACGAGTCGGGAAGGCATTTCCGGGCCACATGCAATCGTGGAAGAACGTCGTGAAACCAGTGGTAGTATTGATCGCTCCATAAACCCAGAAGGTAAAATAATTGTTCGTCAGTGCGGTACTGTCTTCGAAATCTCGCGGAGCATGCGGGGGTGCCTTGTAAAATTGGGAGCCACCAATGATTTTCGGTCAAAAGCGTTCCGTTCGGCAAGAAGACAGCACCAATTCTGTCCCGAACTCGAGCACTCAGAAGTCGTACGACCGTTTGCGGCTTTCGATAATCATCTTGATGCCCATCAAAGTCATTCTTTGAATAGAGATCGTCGTCCAAGAGGCTTTTGACCTCTTGGTAGACGTCAGGCGCGACGGTGTACTTTTCGAGGTTCAAATCTCGGATATCAGAGCACACGCTAGGGAATTGACCGTGCAAGACGCGATTCTTTATCCAGCGAAATGGCTTTCGGATCTTGTTGAGCATGGCGTACCAGTATCGCATGAATAGCTGGGGGGTATTCAAATGTTTGTATCATCTAACTTGAAACAGATCGACATCTTGCAACTCATCACACGCTGCGGCGAAGCTGGCTCTTCCGTAAGCCCGTTTGGCCGGCGATTCGGGTGGGAAATGAGCTAGGTCGATATTGGTAGCCAACTAGATGCTATGACGTCACTGCTACGCGAATTGGAGTATCAAGTTCGTTCAAGCATGTAGAAATAGTTAACGCGTTCGCCGTCATTAAAGATCTCATGTTTTTCCGTGATTCGCCACTTGAGTTTCACGACTAACGCTTCGATCTCGCTCTCAGGGTGAACATAGATTGGGGCAAGTTTGCCTTGACGACGTTTTGAGTTTTGCCACGACAGTTTCCATCGATTTTTCAGCTTGCGTAACCACGGCCAGTTTGTTGGCGTCGTGCTGGCGCCCAGGATCATATGCGTCGCGTTGATGCGGGTGAGGTTCTCCAGTGCGATGGCAACAGACCCCATCGACAACCAATTGACGAATCGCACACAGACGATAAGGTCCGCGTCCGGTAGCGTTGTGTTCTGCGGTAACTCCAAAATGCTAAGTTGAGTTGGCGTAAACTCAATTCCAGATTCCGCGGCGCGCAGCGTTGCTTCGGCTGCCCTGCCCTGTGGGAGGTGGAAACCGCTTACGACGGCAACGGGTCACCAATTCCTTGGCTGCATGACGCGTTTCTCCACTTCTTGTTTGGGTGTAATGCAATTTACGCCGTACGTGCAGCCACGGTAGATTGTGTGTGTGAAGAAATTCAGTACGTTTTGGTGCACGTCAATTGATCGGTCTGAGATCAAGGGTTTCGTCTGATAATGCCGATTCCGGGAAGAAGCGGAGTTCTAAATTCAGTCGAGATTGCCATTTCCGATCGACACTTCTGCAGTGGTACACCTTTTCAGTGAATACCAATGCGGATCCAGCGGTTAAGTACGGTTCGTCAGGTTCCACTATTCGTGGTAAATATTTTGCGTAGACAGATTCGCCTAGCAACTTGCGCGCAACCCTGTGAGTTGCCGTGTCCGGCCAGGTTTTCAAGCCGGGAAAGGGCCCACCGTAGCCAGTAAACGGAATACATACGTTGATCGATTTGCCCGGCAGGAAATTTCCATCGTAGTGCAGCGGGGTATAGGCCATTTGCTCAGGAAAATCGTGTCGAACATAGCGATACTTCGAGAAGGCCACGTCGTACATTACGCTTTGTCCAAGGTGTGACCGGACGAGCTGAATAAGGCTGGAGCCCTGCACGATTTCGACGATCAGATCTTCGCCACCCTTTACGAAATCGAAATCAATTGATGCTTTCTCCGGCCGATCTTTGAGTGAGCTATTCACTCCTTCTTTATCAATACTTTCAAACGCTTTCTGGGCCTTGTCTCGTAGGACCATAAATGGTTGGGCAAGGGGATCGCACAGGAAAACAGTCGTGTGTCCCTGTTTCGAAAGTACGGAGCTATGGTGTTGGTAGTAGTCGGTTTCCACAGTCGATGTCATTTATCTGCTACTCAGGAATTGGTCTGTGTTGAAGAAAAGGAGGTTTGAGGGAACTGCAGTTCTGAAGTGTGTCAACGCATTTCCTCGCGGGTCCATTTGGTTTCCATTGCAAACAGGCCAGCGTCTCCTTTTGCGGCCAGCTGAATTGTGGGGCCGACTACATGGATCGTTCCCACGTGGGTGTTTGGGATCAGTATGTTTCTCTCTCCGGTATGTGCGCTTACTCCGAACGAATAGGCACCGACACGAAGTGGAAGATTGGGGACTTCGATAGAGAGTTTGTGGATCCCCGGTGTAAGCCTTAACGTTGTTAATTGATCTGCGGTAGACAGCGACGCGATATGTTTTACTAAAAGGTTTTCCGAATCGATGTAAAGTCGAAGTCGAGCATGGGGAACCGCCTGATGGCACTCAATCTGAAAAGAGATCCGAATATTATCTCCCGTGTTGACAACGAGACGATCTGTCTCTTCGTCCTTGCGGCCGTTAACGGTCGCAGACGCAGAAAGGAACGAAATTGATCGAGATGATTTATTGGGCTGCCCTGTAGGTGGGGCCTTAGCGCGACGATTCCCAACCGCTTCGTAATGTGCGATGCCCTCGCTAACGTCTCCATCGAACTCAACTTTGCCGTGATCCATGACGATAGTCCGTGTGCACACTCTCTGGATGTCAGTCATCGAGTGCGAAACCAACACTACTGCAGTGTCGGAATCGACGAGCTTTGTAATCCGAGTGATGCATTTCATGCGGAAGTCCAGATCGCCAACCGCCAGCACTTCATCTATCAGCAAAATATCCGGCTTCATAGCGGTCGCGACCGCAAATCCCAATCGGACTTGCATTCCTGAACTGTAAGATCGGACTGGAGTGTCGATGTAGTCACCGATCTCGGCAAAGTCAATGATTTCGTTCAACTGCGATGCAACCTCGCTCCGTGATAATCCTAGCACGGCTCCGTTGATGAAGATGTTTTCGCGGCCAGTCAGGACGGGATTAAATCCAGCGCCCAAAGCAATCAACGCTCCTACTCGGCCTCGCAGCGTGATGCTGCCACCATCCGGTTTGATCAAACCGTTCAACATTTTTAGGACAGTGGTTTTGCCTGCGCCGTTGTGACCAATCAATCCAACGCACTCGCCTTGGTGAATGTCGAACGAGACATCGTCATTCGCCCAGAATTCGTCCTTGCGAAGACCGATGTTTGCCAAGCTCCGCCCGGTCAAATCGTGGATCGTGTCTTGCACGCCGTACATTAACGAGCGTTTTAGGCTGCGGCAAAACTTTTTGCTGACCGTGTTCACTGCGATAGCTGGTGTCTTAGGGGGGGAGTGATCATTCATGCGGTGATCCATTTGCGATCTGCAAGGGCCGTTTTTTGCCTAACAGTGAGGTGTTTCCACAATGGGCAAGACTACAGATAAGGTGACTCATCTACATTCCCATCCTGGCGATTGTGTGAGGAAGAGCGACGCGATAAATCGCAATGCCAATGAACAACCCAACAACGCTCAGCATCGAAACGGTTAGGAAAGCCAGCCAATCGCAGGGTATCCCGACTAAGCCGTTGCGAGTGAATTCAAGGACATGCGTGACAGGGTTCAAATACATCACTTGCCCCACGATTCCGTGATCGGGCCGCGTCAGCACGACTGGCGACACCAGCATCCAGAACATCATGATTGTTTGTAACGCCATCGAAACATCACTGTAGAACATCCCTGCTGGCGTAATCAGCACGCCAATGGCGTAGCCCAGTAAGATGATTCCCAAGACACCGATTGGAAACAAGGCAATCGCGGATGGCGTGAATTCGTATGTGCCGTTCCAGGCAAACCAACATAACGCTGGAACCAAAATTAATAACCGGACCAAGAAGTTGAAGAATGTGACCAACAAGGCGGATAGGATTAACGCTTCACGAGGAAATCGGATTTTGGTTAACATTGGTCGGGCATTTGTCACGGCTTTTAAGGGCCCATTGACACTGTCCCCAAAGACTTGCCAAAGCAGGGTTCCCACCAAAACAAACACGGGGTAGGACATCCCTGGGTCACCGGTCGAAAAAGCTCCACCGGCTCGTAAGAACAAAAAGACCGCGGTGGTTCCGAGCGGTGGCAGAAATGCCCACACATAGCCCAGCAAACTTTGTCTGTACATGCTGCTGATGTCGCGTCGTGCCAACGCCATCGCGAGTGCCCACGCCGCCCAAGTATCCAAAATCATTTCACGGAGGAAGGAGGCCGGGCTCCGCAACGAAGATTCGGGTGAATAGACTGTGACCAGTTCTGGTGTCTTGTTGTTGTTCATTGCTGTTGACTCACTGGCTTTGATTTCATTGTGGCGATCAACGCAGGTGCGATGATTTGCAACGAACCATCAGCAGTTAGATGATTGTCATCGTAGTACAAAGGACTCGCCTGACGCATTACATCATAACGTCCGGTTGTCTTGTTCATTAGCCCCGGTGCCAGATCAATAAATTTGGCAGGCAAATCCTGCTTGGCCAATTCAAACATGACTGAGTTCTTCAGGCGATGTTCTTCGAATGTGCAACCTTCAATTCGCCAGTCAAGGAACGGCAACATGCGTATGCCCACCATGGCTTTAGGAACATCGATATAATGCGATGGGACGTCCAGTAGAACCCAAAACGTTGCTTCTGTGGCCGCGAAGTCAGATGTGTAGACAGCGTTGTCGAACTAAGCTTCATTGCCCCTGAATATCATGAAATCAACAATGTTCAAGGTTCTTATCTTTTACGATCAGGGAATTGACTGTCCGAAGTCATCTGGAAGCGATCTGTCAAAGAACGGTGCAAGTATGAGGCGCGAACCAGCAGCGGTCAAATGCCCTTTGTCGACGTAAAGGGGGCAACCATCCTTCGCCATCATAAAGTAGTAACCTTTTGGGTCGAGGAATTCGGGACGAGGATTCAGTAGTCTTGCGCCAGCAGTGATGGCACGCTGAAGGAACTCGCTTCCATCCCCATAAAGCCCATTCCACTTCGATGGTTTCGCAGCAATTTCGTCAAGTTTGATATTACGAGTGGCGGAATAAACGAGTGCCCTTGGGACGTCCACCGGGTGAGTTGGAACCTGGAGCATTACCCAAACGCGGCACCCGATATTCCGTAGTTCAGAGATCGTACGCAGGATCGCCTCATCAAACCCAATCGTGCCTCCACTCGCCACGGACTCGTGATCGCTGACCCAACAGCCGACAAGGATCACCTCCTTAATGTCAACCGTTTCCGCATAGCTGAGCACAGCTCGGCTGAATTTCGGCGCAGATTCTCGCAGTCCGTAACCGTTTTGCGGCAATCGGTAGTAATCGAGGACGGGCGATGTTGCCGAGTGGGTTGCAACCACACCAACGAGTCCTCTTTGCTTTAGGATTTTATCCAGTGCCGGCATGGCAGAATGAGCATGGCTATCGCCCCAAAGAAGCACGGACGGCCTTCTCTCTGAACTCGCTTTGCCGAAGCGAGGTAATCGTCCTGCCTCCACTTCCTCTAGGGTTTGGTTGGTTGTGAATTCACGGTCATCTTGAGCCTGAATGAAGGTCAGAGCTTCATTCGAAAACCTTGACTGTATGCCGGACGCCACCATGATGGCCACTCCCGAAACTACTACAAGAGTGGAAATCGCGCCTGACAACTTGAAGAGTTGGTTGCGTTTAGCGAAAACCGCCTTGAGGCGGAAAGGCGTCTCGATGAATTTCCAGGAAACTACGGCTAGGAAAAACGACAGGCCCAGTAGTTTTACGCGGTCCCCCAACGATAGAGGAAAGAAACTGCTGTGCTTCGCGAACACAAAAACGGGCCAATGCCAAAGATAGAGCGAATAGGAGATGAAACCCACGAAGACTAAACCGCGGTTCGACAGAAGTTTCCCTACCAATGTCTGATTGGCGACTCCAGCGGTCCCCGTTGGCATGCTCGACCAAATTACCAATGCAGTGCCGAAACAGGGGATTGTCGCGGAGAGTCCAGGGAATGGTGTCGCTTCATCGTACAAAAAACACGGCACCGCAATCGCAATCAACCCTAAGGCACCTGCGAATTCGCTGACTCGATGATTCCTAGGCAGGAACCTAATTGAGAGGACGCTTAACAGAGAACCAAGAAGAAGTTCCCAAACTCGTGTTGGCAGAAGGTAGAACGTTGCACCAGGATGGTGTGCCACGCCGTAGACGCTAAGTGCGAGACTTGCGACGATTCCAGCGGCGAACGCCGAAACAAGAAACCGACGAGAGAGTCGATTGACTTTGGCCACTACACTAAGCAGTAGAGGGAGGAAAAGATAAAACTGCTCTTCAACTGCTAACGACCAAGTGTGCAGCAGTGGTTTTTCATCGGCTGGCCCTTCAAAATAGCCACTTTCTCTCCAGAAGAATATGTTCGATGCAAACAGGTTTTGCCAGACAGTGGATTCGCCCAACTCCTGATAGTCATCTGGAAGGAGGTAGAACCAACCCGCAAGTAAACATCCCACCGACATGACAATCAGTGGCGGCCAAATTCGCCGCACTCGCCGTTCCCAGAAACCCACCAACGAGAATTTGTCTTGCTCCAAATCCTTAATGATCAAAGACGTGATCAGGAAGCCAGAGATCACGAAGAACACATCGACGCCAACGTACCCACCTGGAAAGCCAAGTCCGGCGTGAAACAGAACCACAGCGAGGACAGCGATCGCGCGTAGGCCGTCAATGTCGGGGCGATAACAGAACCCTTCCACAATCCGGTCGGGCTGCTGGCTTGGTTCGTTGGATCCCACGATGTCCGTCATTTAGTTGGCTTTGCCAAGGTTCGCGTACATCGCGCGATAGCGGTTTGCTTGAGTTGACAGGCTGTATTCTTCTTTGGCAAGTTGACGCGAAGTGTGTCTGAGTTCCTGCAGACAGTTTGGGTTGGCAAGCAGTTTCGACATTGCATCGGCCATGGCATTGGGATCTCCGACCGGCGAAACGACCGTGCCGGAGACTCCTTCCCGAATCATGTCCGGAAGACCACCCACATCGAATGACAGAACGGGTGTTCCGCACGCCAGCGATTCCATTACAGTGCAAGGCAGATTGTCTTGCAATGACGGGCAAACGAACAGGTCACAACCGGAATAGAAACTTCGAAGCAGCCGATCACTTCTTAGGGGGCCAAGGTAAGTGTGTGCGCAATCGCTTGATAGTTCAATTCCGCCGCGACCGACGGTCACGATGTGAATCGACAGAGACTTGTCCAACAGCGAGATCGCTTGTGCTAATTGAGACATGCCCTTTCGAGGATCACTAACGGAGTCGGCTAGGAATCCAACTACCAATGCACCGTCGGCGACCTCACAAATGTCTCGAAGAATTTGTCGATTGGTCGGGCAGAATACCTCAGTGTTAATGCCGTAAGGGATGCATTCCGCGTTGAATCCTTCGGTCACTTGACTGCGAGCCACTTCGCCCGCCATCCATTGTGAAGGTCCGACGAATGTGATGCGATCCTTGGGGATTGCAGCAACTGCGCGGCGTTTTTGCTGAACCGATTGCAGTTCCATTGATTGCCAAGGTTCGGTTTGTTCTGAAGCCGTTGGTTCGTAGTGCCAAAGGCCGCGCAGCGGATTCAGGTCATGCAGTGTCCATACAATGGGTGCTTGCTCGGCCATCCAAGGCAGGACGGTTTCCCAGTTCATTAACCAAGACACCCAATGCAAATTCCAAACATCCGGGATCGAATGCTGAAACATTTTGATGGTGCCCCAGCCGCGCGGATCACTGAAAGGGGTGTCGGTCGGTGAAGGCAGTTTTTCAAAGGGTGTCTGCCACAGTTTTCTGCGAATGCGTTTGGGAAGCGACAGCTTGGGTAGTGCAGATGGCAATTTGACGACCGCTAAGCCATCTCCAGCCCCGCTGCCGTCTAACCATGTCGACTGCACGTCATCTTTAAGCAGTAGGCCTTCGTGTAAACGAAGGCCTGCTCGAGCAGCGCCACCGGTAAAGGGGGCTGAGGAAACATGCGTGACGCGAATCAATATTGTTGCCTCGGCGGACGGCTCGTCAACGCGCGAACCATAGCCCCAACTCCTTGTCGTAAAGACGGGGCCGCGATCTGTTGTTCTAGCTCCCGGATTCGTTCGCCCTGCTCTGCGATCGTTACGTCGAGAGATGGGATGTTGTAGTACGCACAGAGCAAGTCTGCCTTTGAAACTGATTCCGAAGAAAGACTTGGAACTTGGGATGTCTGTTGATGTGTCTGAATCCGGTGCAGTTCGTCGTTTCGGTTATCGCTTTGTAAGAAGCTCTCGATCGCGTTGACGACGCGTTCGCTCGCTAAGCCATCAGTCGGGGTGATTGATTCAAGAAGATTCGCCTGAAGAGCGAGGCGGCGCTCACACGGTTCCAGTAGCGATGGCAATAATTGGAATACTGTACTTGCAGATGTTGCATGCCATGCGGAAGGAGTAAAAATCGGGGACGCATACGGGTCAAAGACCATCGTTGGTATACCGCATAGCATTGCTTCGACTGCAAGAGTCGAAGGCGTTGTAATGAGTGCATCGCAGGTAGTAAGCACCCGTTCAAGCTCTGTTTCTTTTTGTGTCGAGAGATCGAACTCCTGAGCCACAACTTCTGCGACTCGCCACTGGCAAGACCATGGTTCGAAACGGTGTTCCAACAATGTTTCCAACTGACTTCGTATCGTCATAAACTCACGACAGAAAGTTACTTGCTGCTGTTGGTTGAACCACGGGGTGTTTGCTGTTGCAAAAAGTAGCTTTTTTGATTTTCGGGTCTGTGTCTTACGTTCTGCAGCAGCAATCCAATCTAATCTTGGTAGACCACTCGCCATGATATGTTGGTTTTCAGCTGCCAGCCACTGCATTGTTCGCTTTTGCAGACTTCCCATTGCGAATGTCAGGTCAGCGATAAGCGGCTGAAACAGTGGTGTCCCATGGAGGCTCTCCGTCGAACGCGGGTTGTCAAACAGGTTTCGCCATTCCAGAATTCCGTCAACAATGTGAAACGTTCCAATCCCTCGACGTTTGCAGGCGTCTATGGCAAGACGGCTAGTAATGTAGTATTCATCACTCACGATTAGGCCATCGACGCCACTCAGATTTTCGTCGGTGAATGGCTGATGAATTTGTCCCAGCCATTCAAAACGCGGGTCTTGAATTACGCTCGCATAGTGGTGGAACCTTGCTTCGTTCTCTGTCGTCGCCAATCGAAGCATTTACGCTGAAAATTCCTCTGAATATGCGACGGTCTGCAATTGATTGCAGATTTCCTTGGTCACCTCGGCTGAAGCATGGATACAGTTTTCAAAGTTTAGCGTGTTGTGCTCATTGTCCAAAGCGCGGACTGACTGCGAGGCATGCCCAAGTAGCTCCAAGAGGCCGTCCATCTTCGATGTATTGGTTTGCATCGGAAGAAATGAAACTCCGCAGATCGCCGCAAAAATATTGATGTGGTACCGCCCGGAAACAACCAACGATACCGACTTCATGAATGTCAATAGCTCCATCCAGTTCATGGCTCCAAGTGGGATGATCGCTGCACCTGCCTGTTTTGCGGCCGACGCTAAGTGCTCATCCTCTGCTTCCACGACGTAATACAGGACTTTATATCCTGTGTCTTTTAATTGTTGAATGTCGTTTTGGACAAGTGCTCCGGTCACTTGCCCGGTTCCGCTTAGAACTCCAGGGGTATAAACGGCAACCCTCGCTTTATCAGCAACCTGATCTACAATCGTCTTCGGAAGAACGACGTCGGGATTCTTGCGTTGAGCCGCTAGGAAAAGACAATCAGCGGCAAGGGTTGACTGAATCCCTTGATTATTTAGGTAGCGATGCGATATCGGTTCGCGAACAATGATTTGATCGACCGAGTCACGAAGTGCTGCTAACAAGGTTTCGCTGAGGTCGTAGATCGAACAATTTAAAATCGAGATCCGTTTCCCCAGCTTCTTCCCTGCCAAGCACAATCCAATTAAATTGCGGGCTCCGATCGCATCATGGTGAATTGTCCCTTCGCCGTTGACAATAAGTTGATCCGCTTCGGCCCAGACTGGCTCTATTCTCGCGGCAAATTGCTCGATCGAATGATTCCACCGTTCCGGACAAAGTTTGGGCGCAGCTGCTACTACTGGCTTGGAAGCCGAGACTGCTTTCGTGATTCGCCGCATGATTCTTTGTTGCAAAGACAACAAGGGCATTGCGACGTCACATTGTGCGAATTCGTGATAACAGTAGCCAACCGGTGAGCGTGAAGTGATGTTTACGCCACTTTGCATTAGTAGTTGCAGCAGGCAGGCTACGGTTCCTTGGCAACCCGGATTACTGGTACCACTGGTGTCGTTAATGAAAATTGCCTTCATGATGAAGGTGACTGTTCCTTCGAAAGCAGGTCGTGCATTCTTACGAAACCGACGAGTCGATTTTGCCGGTCTAGAATTGGCAAGCTGTAAACCTGTTGGCCGGGCGTTTCCATGACGTCGATGAGCTGGTCAAGAGTGTCATCAGGTGACGCTGACCGTGGGTTTGTTGTCATGCAGCAATGCACAGGCACTGAAAGATCATCCGAACTGATTAAGAGTCGTCTAAAGTCTCCGTCTGTCAGTAAGCCAACCAGCCGGCTGTCTTCATCACAAACGCAAACCGCACCGAGTGGTGACCGGGTCATTTCAATGGCAGCATGTTTTAATGTTGCTGTTGGGCTGACCGTTGGAATTTCGGCACCCCGGTGCATCACATCCTTGGCACGCAGCAGTAAACGGCGTCCAATTGTCCCGCCCGGGTGATAAACAGCGAAGTCATCGGCTGAAAATCCTCTAATTCGCATTAGCGTACAGGCGATGGCGTCTCCAAGTACAAGCATGGCCGTGCTGCTGCAGGTCGGCGCGAGCCCGAGGTGCCCCGATTCCTGTTTGACCCCGAAGTTGACAGTAAGGTCACATTCTTTTGCCAGTGCCGTGTTTGTATTTCCAAACAGGCCGTAAACGTCAACGCCGATATGCCGCAGTGATGGCATCATTTTCACCAGTTCCGGCGTTGCACCGCTGTTGGAAATCATTAACACGGCGTCGCCACTTGAGACCATTCCAAGGTCCCCGTGAAGTGCTTCTGAACTGTTGACAAAGAATGCACTGGTGCCGGTACTGGCAAATGTGGCAGCTAACTTTTGTGCAATCAGGCCCGACTTTCCGAGCCCTGTAATCACGAGCTTCCCTTCAAGTTTCAGAAGGTGATCAACAAGCTCTGTGACAGCTGTGTCAAGTCGGCTGGATACTTGTGCAATTTCTGCAATCTGAACGCCAATCAGATTTTGGATTTCAGTCAGAATTGAGGACTGATCTTTGTTTGCCAAGGTGTTCACTTGTGATGTTGAAGAACTCAATTGGAAACTCTTGTTTTCCACGCGTTCACGATTTGTTCAATCGTTTCCTCAAGACTGATGCTTATATCCCAGTTGGGATAGTGTTCACGCATCCGGCTCAGGTCACTGTAATAACAGATGTGATCACCAATACGATTTTCTTCTGAGTACGTGTATGCCTGCTCTCGGCCACTGAATCGGGAAGCGATCGAAAATGCTTCCAGGATCGAGCAACTGTTGTTTTTGCCACCACCGATATTGTAGACCTCGGCAATGCGTGGTGTTTCTACAAAAGCGTGTATGAAACGAGCCACGTCTTCGCTATGAATATTGTCTCGAACCTGCTTGCCCTTGTACCCGAAGACGGTGTATTCCTTGCCTTCCAGATTGCATTTCACCAGGTAACTTAAAAAACCATGGAGTTCGACTCCGCTATGGTTTGGCCCGGTCAGGCAACCTCCACGTAGACAACATGTGGGCATGTTGAAGTACCGACCATATTCCTGAACCATGACGTCGGCCGCCACTTTGGATGCACCGAACAGCGAGTGTTTTGATTGGTCGATGGAAAATGTTTCGGCGATTCCATTTTCATAGGTCGAATCGTCGTAGTCCCAACGAGTCTCCAATTCCTGCATCGCGATTGAGTTGGGGCGATCTCCGTACACTTTGTTCGTCGACATGTGTGCGAAGGGCGATTCCGGGCAGGCCTGACGTACGGCTTCCAGAAGATTCAGTGTCCCAACCGCGTTGGTGTCAAAGTCGTCAAATGGAATGGCGGCGGCTCGGTCATGGCTGGGCTGGGCGGCCGTATGAACGATCGCGTCTGGTTTGACTTGTTTTAGAAGGCCCAGAACGGCTTCACGGTTGCGAATATCAACTTCGTGATGTTCGAAGCGATCGATGGAATCGGCGAGACGCTTCTGGTTCCAACGAGTATCCCCCTGAGGGCCAAAAAAGATGGCTCTTTGATTGTTGTCTACTCCATGGATCTGCCAGCCTTTTGCCGCAAAATACAGTGCCACCTCGGAGCCAATTAGACCTGAAGAACCAGTAACTAGTAGCTTTTTCATATGAATAATTAAGTAGGTGTAACTGGGGGATGGGGACAGCGCACACTTCGTGCCCTTCGGTGGCAATCCACGTCTCAGAAAAGCAATTCAACGCGCGAATTACGTCGCGACGATTGAACTTATTCAACTTCGCTGCAACGTAGCTCACGTTTTTCAGGAAAGGCGATTAAAACACCTTGAACTGCAGTTGATCTGAGACTTTTTCTCATCTATTCGGTCATTTCGGCTGTAGCGAGACGTTGGCTTCCGACATCAAAATGGAGTTTTGATGCTGCCCTGAGCTGTCTTCGTGTTTTGTGGTGAAGTCGGACGGTTTCCTGCTGCTGTTTCGCCGAAATCTGTTGGTTTGATGCGAAAAGTACTTGGCATTGTAGGGCAAGCATAGTGGGGTCGATATGTGTTGCGTGCCAAGTGCCGTTTTGTCTTCCAGCCCAACGCCCCTGCCTCGTCGTTCCGAGAGTTTCCTCGGCTGATCGATCTGGTGGCATGATTGGAGAGCCGTCTCTAAAAAACATCGAGAAAACCAAAAGTGCGATGGTATCTTGCCGTTCAAGCTCAACCACGACATAGGGCCACGCTTTGTCGAATTCGGGATTCGTGTAGGATGTCCGACTTCGAATGGTCCACCCTGTTTGGTGGTAGCAGAAGGTAAGTTCGTGCCAATCATGCCAATCGCTTTGGTCACAAGATACCAGTGCTTCTCCGGTGGCGTTGGTATATCTCCAAGAGTGACTGCTAAAGCTTTGATTTGTAGGGCGTTCGTCGGCTGCCTTTGGTGACGAAAATGTCTGTAATGTCCAATCACCGTAAGTGCTAAGGAGGGTTGATTTTGAAAATTCAATATCCCCCCGAAACTGGCCCGGAGTTGTTTCCGCAGACTTAAGCCACGAGGCGATCGCCTGACAGCCAATGAGTAGTATGACGGTCGCGACAAGTGGAAGAAAGATGCTGCTTGTCGTGTTTTTTTCAGTTACTGGTGACATGATGAATCGGTCAATGTTCTTCCATCACTCCAACGTCGATTGTTGAAGCTATCATTGCGAAGAGCTGATTAGCTTTGTGTCATGATCGACCATAAGCCGTACTAGCTGCTTAAAAGTTGTCGTTGATGCCCAGCCGAGATAGCTCTTCGCATTTTGACTATTCCCCAATAGTGCACAGGCATCTGCAGGGCGTTTGAAGCGATCGTCGATTTTGACGTGATCTTGCCAGTTTAGACCGACGTGGGTGAATGCTGTTTCGAGCAGGTCTCGAATGGTGTGGGATTTTCCGGTTGCAAGCACGTAGTCATCCGGTTGGGCTTGTTGCAGCATCATCCACATGGCGTTGACATAATCTTTGGCGTAGCCCCAGTCTCGAGCCGCATCGAGGTCACCTAGGGTGACGGCAGTTTGCAAACCGGCTTTGATTCTGGCTGCCGCTAAAGTCACCTTGCGGGTGACAAAGTTTTCGCCTCGACGAGGTGATTCGTGGTTGTAGCAGATGGCGTTGCAGAAGAAGAGACCGTGGGCCTCACGGTAGATTTTTGTCATTTGAGTCGCAAACGCTTTCGCACATCCATAGGGACTGTTTGGTGCGATCGGTGTGGATTCATCCTGTGGGCTGATGGTAGGGGTGCCGAAAATTTCACGACTGCTGGCATGCAAAAATCGAGGAGGATTTGGTTGGTCTCGAAGAATTTCCATGATCCGGAGCGTCCCCATGGCCGTGGTGTCACACGTGCTTTCCGGGATTTCGAAACTTAGTCCAACGTGCGACTGGCCGGCCAAATGGTAAAATTCATCGGGTTGAGTCTTGGCCACGATTCGACGGATTGTGGTGGCGTCGTCTAAGCCAGCATAGTGCAGAAACAAACGCTTGTTGTAGATGGTATCGTCTAAGTACAGGTGCTGCAGACGCGAGCGTTCGAGACTGGATGATCGTCGAACAAGGCCGTGAACTTCGTAGCCCTTATCCAGCAGTAATTCTGTCAGGTAGCTGCCGTCTTGGCCCGTGATTCCGGTGATGAGTGCAGTGTGTTTCAATTGCGATGATTTCTTAAGTGGTGATTCTGCAATGGTTGTTGATTAACCACGAATAGGTCGCATGGCACGAATACTGTTCGTCATGAGTTAGGGCGTTCGCATTGTTCTGACGGCGATCGATGGCCGCAGAATTGCGGTCAAGATTGGCATCTTCCATATGGCCCGATTCATTCTGTTTCGAGGGCTTCGCCAGAGAGTGAAAATTCAACGAAGGTGTTTCTTGAACTAGGCTTCCATATCAGTCGATGATTTCGGGTTCTTCTTTGAGTTCGACTAGCGGTGTAAGTTCGTTCAGGATTAAGTTTCGATCAAGTGCCCTACCTTGGCGAATCATGACGCCTTCGACGTCTATCCAATCCTGTGGGCGGTTAGCGAATGCTTTGAGAACGATTAGGTCTTCAGCACCGCAGGTGATGAGGCTTCCGCATGATGGATCTTGCCAAGGTGTCACACGAGCGATCACGTTTTCTTCATACGACAACGCGCCTAAAGAGATATCAAGGGGTGTGCTAGGACTATCTCGACCAGAATCACACGGGCGTGAATTGCAAATTCTTCAGCATCTTCAATTCTGGGTTCAAAGTGCTCGAGGATACTCTTGACGCCCCGCCGTTCACTCCCGAATCCGTAAAGTCGACGTCTTTGGTCACTCGAGGTTCTCACCATCGTTAAACGGCAATGCCGCCGAAGACGTAAGATTCGAATCCGAGTTCTTTAAGTTGCTGCTGAGTTTCGACAGCTGACTTCCAGATACGCGGTTTCAGTGGATTCACGAGCTTCGTTCTTTCAGGAGTTGAAGAATACGGAAACGCGAGAACCATGCCTGCTGGATCACCAGTCCGTTGCTGTACTTGTCTTCTTCAGCAAGATCGTGTTGGTGTAACAGTTGGAAGGCATCCTTGTCAGAGAGTGCCCGCAGTTCTTTGGCTCGAACCTTGGGTAGTTCTTTGGCCGCGTGTTTCCACTGTGCCATCCATTGTTGGGCGTTGGGGTCGTCTTTTAAACTTGACATGGCGACCGCGTTGCGGTGATGAGGATTCTGCAGTGTGTCTGCAAATCACAGGTGGCAGGGGAACCGGGGCTAGCGCCCAGACGGCTGGGATGTCGAACCTAGTTCTTGAAACGGACGAAAGGAGTTGGGCTCAAAGAGCCCGACTCCCAGAAATGGATTAGGCCTTGCTTCCGGCGATCACTGCCTCTTGCTGGGCGAGTTCCATGTCGCTATCGACCATCAGTTTTGCCAGTTCTTCCAGTGAAGTCGTGGCCGTCCAGCCGAGTTTCTCTTTCGCTTTGGAGGCGTCTCCCAAGAGGAGATCGACTTCTGCAGGACGGAAGTAACGTGGGTCGATTTCGATGTAATCAGCTGGGTTAAGGTCGAGCTGTGCGAAGACGAGATCAGCAAACTTTTGGACCGTTTGAGTCTCGCCCGTCGCCAGCACAAAATCATCTGGTTCGTCGTGCTGCAGCATTCGCCACATGCCTTCGACATAGTCTTTCGCGAATCCCCAGTCTCGTTTGGCCGCTAGATTTCCAAGATACAGTTTGTCTTGCAGTCCCAGCTTGATGCGTGTGGCGGCTCGAGTAATTTTTCGAGTCACAAACGTTTCGCCTCGACGAGGGCTTTCGTGGTTAAACAGAATGCCGTTCACAGCGAATAGATCGTAGGATTCTCGATAGTTTACGGTTTGATGAAACGCGTAAACCTTGGCACAGGCGTAAGGGCTTTGAGGTTTGAAAGGTGTCTTTTCAGTTTGCGGCGTCTGAAGAACCTCACCGTACATTTCACTGGATGACGCTTGGTAGACTTTCGTCTTCTTGCGTTTGTTTAGTTGGCGAGCCGCTTCCAACACGTTTAAAGATCCTCCGCCTGTCGCTTGCAGGGTGTAGGCTGGTTGGTCAAAGGAAACTCGAACGTGGCTTTGAGCTCCGAGGTTGTAGATTTCATCGGGTTCAACATCGAGGACCAAATTTGTGATGCTTTGGCCGTCCGTCAGGTCTCCGTAATGCAGGTGCAATTTTGCATTGTCGATGTGTGGATCTTTGTAGATGTGGTCGATTCGTTCTGTACCGAACGTGCTGGATCGACGAACAACTCCGTGGACTTCGTAGCCCTTTTCAAGCAGTAATTCCGCAAGGTAACTGCCATCTTGGCCTGTGATTCCGGTGATGAGTGCTTTTTTCATGGGAGATTTGGGTCGAGTTTCAGGAGAGGTTTGTTTGATGCCTGATTCGTCTGGTTTTCGAATAAAGCGTCTATTTGCTGCGAAGAGTCTTTGCCTGCTCTTCGCTCAAGAACGAGTCATAGGCAGATTTTAAACCCTGTGGAAGTGAGATTTGGGGCTCCCAGCCAGTTTTTCGAATCGCAGCAATGTCTGACAGCTTTCGTGGCGTTCCGTCAGGCTTTGATGGATCAGTCAGAATTTCGCCTTCAAACCCTACTGTTTTGGCGACGAGGCTGGCGAGATCACGGATACTGATTTCAGTCCCACTTCCAATATTGACAAGATTTGGAGGCGAATCGATGCTGAGCAGATGCAAAATTCCTGCTGCCAGATCATCAACATGCAGGAATTCTCGCAGCGGACTGCCTGTTCCCCAAATCGTGACGCTCGCGTCTCCATTTTGCTTGGCTTCGTGAAATCGTCGAATCAGAGCGGGCAGGACGTGCGAATTTTCCGGATGGTAATTGTCTCCGGGACCATACAAGTTGGTGGGCATCGCCGAGTGAAACAGTGCACCGTACTGCTGGTGGTAAAACTGACACAGTTTGACTCCGGCAATTTTGGCCAGTGCATAGGCTTCATTTGTGGGTTCAAGTTCTGACGTCAGCAGGCTGTTTTCTGAAATTGGTTGAGGAGCCATGCGAGGGTAGATGCATGTACTCCCAAGAAACAGGAAGCGGTTGACACCATGTTTCCAAGCCGAGTGAATGGCGTTGGTCGCCATCATGAGGTTCTCGTAAATAAATTCCGCCGGGTAAGTGCTGTTGGCGTGAATGCCTCCGACTTTTGCGGCCGCAAAGACGACTGTATTGGGGCGATGTTCTGCGAAGAATTGATCAACATGATGCTGGCTGCAGAGATCGAGTTCGGCGCGAGAGGCTGTCAAAATCTTGGCGGATCGCATCTGGTGCAATTGTCGGCAGACCGCTGAACCCACCATGCCTCGATGGCCGGCAACAAAAATTGTTTGTTCTTGCAGAGGGGGCGTCGTCATGTTGGGGTACTTGGCCTGAATGTCGAGGCAACTGTCGTGATGATTTCGAATGAAGCCGGACGCACTTCGTCCCTGTGGGTGACAGAGGCGTTTCTGTCATCCATTCTGATCACTGAGTTGATTGGGCGAGTTGGGAGAGTCGGGGGTATTCTCGTTGTCCTTGAATGGAAAACGTCCTCTCCGACCTTATCTGAAGCGGCTCAGTGAATACACGACAATCGACGATAAGTCACGGTTCAAACCAAGATCCAGAATAGAAATGCTCAGAACCGCAAAGTCTGACGACTTTGCGGTTCTGGAATGGTTATTAATGTGAATTCATCTTCACGGAAGCACGCCGCAGATCTGAATTTACGAGGCTGGAGAGGATTCCTCGATCACTTTGTTTGTGCTACTTTCTTCGTCTTCAAAGTAAGACTCGTTCGACTTGTCGCTGTACGTGTAAGAGTAGTCACGGTAGCGATATTTGTAATCCGAGTAGTTGTAATTTCCGTAGCCGTAGGCATCCGATTCTTCAACGCCGTTGATGACAATGCCTGTCATGTTTGCTCCAACGTCTCGAAGCTGTTCAAGCGATCTGCGTCCGAAGTCCCGTGTGTGTCGAGAGAGTCTGACGCACAAGAGCACTCCATCGACTCGTGGGGCAACGCTGCACGGGTCGGTGACAACAAGTACTGGGGGTGTGTCGACGATGACATAGTCGAACTTTTCTCGAAGGACTTCCAGTAGCTGTTCATATTCTGGCATCGCCAGTAATTCTGAAGGGTTACTCGGTCGGCCTCCGCAAGGCATCGTGTAGTAGTTTTCGACTTCCGTCTGGTGGATCGCGTCATCAACTTCGACATCTCCTCGAAGAACGTCGACGATCCCTGGCTTCGCTGGAACTCCTGTTAGCTTATGTACCTTAGGACGACGAAAGTCGCTTTCGACGATAATCGTTTTCTTGCCCGACTGAGCAAGTGCGACAGCAAAGTTTTGAGCCAACGTCGACTTTCCGTCTCCTGCGGCAGGGCTTGTCACTTGAATGACTCGATGTTCACGCCCAACAGCACTAAAGCAGACGGCCGTTCTGACAGCTCGGTAAGCTTCTGCAGGTCGAGATCGAGGAAGGTGTTGGGTAATGATGGTTTCGTCAAGCGTTGATTGGCTTGCCGCGTCCTTTAGCTTCTTATCTTGGATGTAAGGGATATGGCCGACAATCGGAATACCGAATTCACGGACAATTTCCTCTGGTTTGCGGAAGCTACGATCGGCTGCTTCAACAACGTATCCTAATGCGAGGCCTAGGAAAGCTCCTAAGAAAGCTCCCATGCCGAGGAACTGACTTAGCTTAGGATAAACTAAGCTTCCATGACGAGCTTCCGTGAGAATGCTTGCTGACACACCGCCGAAGTTTGTGGGCAGTTCGGTATCTCGCATCTGTTGTTGCACGTCTTCGAGGAGCGACGTTTCTCGAGCGATTCGTCGCTCAAAAGTTGCTCGTCGATTTTCAAACTCACGCAGTTTCTTGGCCTCTGCTTCTTCGTGGTCTGACATCGCCTGAAATTCCAGCTTTTGCTGGGCAATAACATTCAGGTCTTGGGCAAGTGAATTCAGATAGATTTGGATGAAGTCCGGTCGAGCGGGTTGCTCAGGATTTGGTGTCTCGGCATCAGGCACTTCTGTGGCGACTTCCATTCCTGCCAGGCGCTCGTAGTACTTTTGTGTCAGTTCAATTCTGTACCGGACTTTCTGAAGATCTGGATGTCCAGCGCCAAGTTCTTCGGCCAGTAGTGATTCTTCAAGCAACAGCGGCATCAAGGCACGAAACATTGTTTGAGCCGAAGAGTCCTTTTCTTTCGTCGCTGTGGCGATTGCAGTTCCTGACGTGACATCTCGTTCGACGTCTTCAACCTGCTTGCCGATTAGCATTAAGATTGCGTCTCGTGGATTGCCGGCTTCTAGAGCCGCTTCCAAGCTGGACTTTTCCGCACGGATTTCAGTTTCACGGATGACGAGACTGTTGATTTTTGCACGAATGCCGGCGAACTGCTCGCGATGAGGGTTCGCTCCGTTGCTGAGCAGTGGTGATTTGAGGTCAAATTTTTCGTAATCGTCCTCTAACTTAGTTAAGGAATCACTGAGCTCATCTGTAGCGCGTGTCAGCAATTGCTTTAAGCGTCCAACAGCGTCTTGGTAACTTTCTTCTTGGTGCTTGATGTATTCGGCTGAGATGGCATTGGCAATGACTGCAGTGTCATTTGGGTTCGAGCCTTTGCAGGCGATATTCAGGATATTTGCTGCACTTGAATTCGCTGTAATCATGGTCGATAAGCGTCGGATTGCATCTTCAGGAGCCAAACCCGACAGAGTCGCCAGTTGGTCGAGATTATGCGATTCGATGCATGGTTCCAGAAGCTTTCGACTTGTAATCACAAATCGTGAATCTGAAAGATTACGTTCAGCGAGCATGTTTTCTACTCGAGGATCTGAACTGTGATGGATCACCTGCAGCAAAGCCGCAGAGCTGTACAGTGGAGTCTGTCTCTGAAAATACAGATACCCTAGGCCGGATCCCACAATCGCCAGTAGGATGATGAATGACTTTCGTCGATTCAGAAAGCCCCAAATGTCGAGGCCCTCTTCTTCATCCCCTTGCATGTTGTCGAGAGATGCCCATGGGGCGTCTTGAACCTGATTCTGCACGGCGTTTTCCTACTTAACAATTCTGCCAGATCATCTGAACCCGCAGAGACCGCCCAACGCGGCATCTCCTGCGACTGATTGTGCATCCGATAAGACGATTGGTCTACGAATTGCTATCAAAAACTGGGAGGTGGTGATGAATCGTTCCGTGTCGAGGAACATGGGAAACATGGGAGGTTAGGTTGTTTTTGGTGAACGTGCGGCTGAACGCTGCTGGAATACGTCCACGTGCCCACCCGAGGTGAAGTGACTTCTTTGAAGTCTGCTTTCCTTAATGCGACAGTAGCTCAATATTTGCTCAAGGTCGTGTTCACTTGTCTTGTCGCAACTGCATTCTGGCGAGCGATGCCATTCGTGCGGCTTCTTCCGACGCGTCGGAAAATGCGCTCGCCGTGTTTTCCAAATTCGGGCTCGAAACTGAAGTGAGGTGCCCCATTTTGCGGTTTGTAGCCGCCCCCGTCTTACCGTAAAGGTGCAGTTGGGTGTGAGGGTTGTTGATCTCACTCAGATTTGCAGTCGTCCAATTCTGAGGAAGGTGCTTGCCCAACAGGTTGATCATGGCTGCCGGTTGGACCTGCAGGTCGACCGCCGGTAGGTCGCAGATCGTTCTTAGTTGAAGCTCAAATTGACTGCAGTTGGCTGCTTCAATTGTCAAATGTCCACTATTATGGGGGCGTGGTGCGATCTCATTGACAAGCAGCCTTTGATCCTGAGTCAAAAAGAGTTCAAGGCACAGAACGCCGGTGGTGTCAAAGTGATCTAGGATGACTCGAGCCATTTCTTTGGCTTCGGCTGCGATGTGTTGTGATATTTTGCTCGAATGAACGACCGTGAGGTCCAAGATGTGATTGGAATGGTCGTTTAGGAACGGCGGGAAGAAGTCACACCGACCGTGCTGATAACGTCCGGCGACGATGGACAGTTCGAATTCGAAGTCAATTTTTTCCTCAACAATGGCCTCGGCCAGCCCCGTTTGCTGCCAAATCGTTTCACAATCGGCTTCACTATCAACTCGCCATTGGCCCCGTCCATCATACCCTTCCGTGTTTGCTTTCAGAATGACGTCTCCGCCAAATTCTGCACGAGCAGTCTCAAGCTGACTGCCGCTGTTGACCATTCGAAACTGAGGCGTTGCGAGGCCCAGCTTTTGAAAGGTGGTTTTTTCGGAGTAGCGGTTTTGAGCCGTCATCAGCAGATTGCTGCCGGGGCAGAGTTTCGTGCAAGATGACACGATTTCGGCAGCCGCTGCTGGAATATTTTCGAATTCATAGGTCACGACATCGCACAGCTGCGCGAATTTTTTCAGCTGTTCAACATTGTCGAGCGGTGCGTCAAAGCAATGGTCACTGACTTGTCCACAAGGAGACATCTGGTCTCCTCCGTAAACTGCTACGAAGTACCCCATTTGGCGCGCTTTGACGGCCAGCATGCGGCCCAACTGCCCTGCCCCGAGAATTCCGATCGTGCTTCCTGGTCCGATCAGGCTCATAGGTGCGAATCCTTCAAGATCTGTTCCGTTTGAGTGTTTTGGAACTCTCGAAGCTTTTCTGCGAGTCGTTCGTCGTAAGTCCCCAAGATTCTGGCTGCCAGCAATGCTGAATTTTTTGCACCCGCAGCTCCAATTGCCAGTGTTCCAACAGGAATTCCTCCGGGCATTTGCACGATGGAAAGCAGTGAATCGACCCCGTTTAAGACTCGGCTCTTCACGGGAACACCCAGTACTGGCAAAGTCGTCAAAGATGCCACCATTCCGGGCAAATGGGCTGCTCCACCGGCGGCTGCGATAATCACTTTCAGTCCTCGATCGGCCGCAGTGGATGCGTATTCGACCATCCAGTTGGGAGTGCGATGTGCCGAAACGACTCGAGCTTCAAATTGAATTCCGAATTGTTCTAGCATCTCGGTCGCAGGTTTCATCGTTTCCCAATCGGAACGACTTCCCATGATGACTCCGACAACAGGAGCAGTTGTTGGTGTTGATTCTGTGGTGGACATGGCTGTTTGTCTTTTGAAAGAAGAAAACCCAGCCGACATCGTATTGCTGCGTAAGCGATTCACAAGTTGGCGGCTTTGAAACGCCATAAACGATTGAAACTCGGCTGTTCGGTTCTTAAACGCGGTCGCGATTGCCGATTTTAGTGTCCAAGAAATTCGTCACATGGGCCGAGCGTCCTAATATCTGGCAGCCTTTGCATTTAGGAGCTTCAGATGTCTCTCGTACAGAATCACACTTCAATCGCCCTTGTTCGCAATCCGGATGGGCACGAGCAAAGTTGGCTGGCGATTTGGGTTGCTCAGCACAAGTGGTATTCGTTCGTCAAGGCCGAGCGGATTGAGGCGGAAAGCTGGCGAGAATGCCTAGATCGAGAGCTGTCCTGGGTGTTGCCCGTACAACGAGGCAAGGACTATTTAATTTCTACCATGGCTCGACTGCACCTAGAAGAAACGGTTTACGATCCTGAAACCTCAGAAGAGCAACATGTTGCGTTTGAGTTCTACGTCGTGGATCCCTACGGCCGTCGCGGGAAAGACGCTTTTTCGAATCTGACAGAAACTCGTTGGCTGACGAATTCTGAGCTCAGAGCAGGTCAAGCGTCTGATGGAGCCCAGATTGATCCTGAACTGACCGCACTGCTGCACCGGGCAGATATTTTACCGAAAGGGTGATGTGAGAAACTTGATTTTGGTGCTCGGTGATCAGTTGGATCTAGAATCGGCAGTTTTCGAAGACTTCGATTGCGACTCCGATTGCATCTGGATGGCTGAGTGTGTCGAAGAGATCACCTACGTTTGGTCTCACAAAGTTCGCATCGCCTTCTTTCTTTCTGCGATGCGGCATTTTCGAGATCAGCAGCGAGAGCTGGGGCGCACCGTTCATTATCACGAACTCACACCGAATGCGTCGGCGGATCGAGGAGCTCACTTTTCTGAGATCCTGGCGAGTGACCTGACTCAATTGTCTCCTGAACGTGTGATCTTTGTGCAGCCCGGCGATGTTCGAGTTTGCCACAGCTTAGAAGACACAATCGGCTCGGCAGGATTGGAATTTTCCGTCCGTGAAGATCGACACTTCTATTGCAGTGTGACGGAATTCGAAGAGTACGCCAAAGGGCGAAAGGGGCTGCGGCTCGAATACTTCTATCGCGAGCTAAGAAAGCGGCACGATGTCCTAATGGATGCTGATGGTCCAGTGGAAGGGCAATGGAATTTTGATCATGACAACAGAGAGAGCTTTGGTCGAAAAGGGCCATCCGGAATTCCGAGGCCCAAATTATTTGACGCAGATGCCGTCACAACCCAAGTGTTTCAGCTGATTGATGATCGGTTTTTCAACCACCCCGGCAATCTCAACCATTTTCATCTGCCCGTCACGCGTGAACAAGCTGTCGAGTTTCTGGATCACTTCGTTGCAAAGCTACTTCCAAACTTCGGACAGTACGAAGATGCGATGTGGGCCGACGAGGCATTCTTGTATCACTCAAGACTATCGGTACTGCTGAATGTGAAGCTGATTTCTCCGAGGCAATGCGTTGATGCTGCGGTTGCTGCGTATCAATCAGGGCACGCGCTGATTAACAGTGTAGAAGGGTTTGTGCGACAAATTTTAGGGTGGCGTGAATTTGTTCGAGGCATCTATTGGCTGAAGATGCCCGAGTACGTCACCTTGAATCATCTCGATCACCAGCATCCTTTGCCATCGTTTTTCTGGGATGGAAAGACTCAGATGAATTGTGTGCAACAGAGCATGCAGCATGTGTTGAACCATTCGTATTCACATCACATTCATCGGCTGATGGTGCTTGGCAATTTTGCTCAGTTGTGGGGAGCGCACCCGAAGGCATTTCATGACTGGCACATGGCCATGTATGTCGATGCGATTGATTGGGTTTCGCTCCCCAATACATTGGGGATGAGTCAGTACGGGGACGGTGGGATTGTTGGCACGAAACCGTACTGCAGTAGTGGAAATTACATCAACAAGATGAGCAATTTTTGTGGTGATTGTCGCTTCAACTACAAGAAGCGAGTTGGCGATGACGCGTGTCCATTTACGACTTTTTATTGGGAGTTTATGGATCGCCATTATGACCAGCTGAAGGATAATGCTCGGATGAAGTTCCCAATCAAAAACCTTGAACGGATGCGTCAGAATTCTGATGACATGCAAGCGATTCGTGATCGAGCTGCCGAGCTACGAGAATTGTGGGGGTAGAGCCTCGCACTGTTTGTCTCTCTGAGATCACAGGCGCACTTTCATGTTGCCATCACGATCGGTTGGGGTGAACTGTGCGTTTGGCCTGCCAT
The DNA here is from genome assembly GCA_039974975.1 of Fuerstiella sp. Taxonomy (GTDB): domain Bacteria; phylum Planctomycetota; class Planctomycetia; order Planctomycetales; family Planctomycetaceae; genus Fuerstiella. The sequence goes on from JBDWHY010000007.1 coordinate 34,113, forward strand.
TTTCAATGGCCGTACTGCGTTCAGATCTGTGCTTGGGGTGAGATCTGATACGGTGTGAGTGATCAAGCAAGCGTTCTGTAGAGCAGGTTTGCTTCACTCTGCTGCATGATAAGTGTCAGTGTAAGTGTCAGTGTGGCAAGAATTCGGATTGTTGATGGCACATCAGGAATGCCCCAATAAAAAAGCTTCACTCCTGTTGGGGGAGTGAAGCTTTTCGCTATGCGTTGTTTGATGCATTCCGTGCGGCCTGCATCATTGCTTATTGAATTGCCGAGTTCACAGCTTCTGATCCTCCAACGACAGGAAGGTTCAGCGACGTGCTGTTTACGTCGATTGTGAGTTCCGTTCCAGGTTCTGGCCAAAGAGTGAAGTCTTTGTCACTGGAGAAAATCATCAAGCCAATTTTCTGGCCTGCGGGCACAATGTGATCGTCCGGTTGTAGGTTGAATTCGATGTCATAGAACTTGCCTGGCACCAGATCTTCTCCATCAACTTCAGAAGCATGGTTTTGAGGATCTGCCCATCCTCGAGTAATAATGTTGTCATAGATTTTTGCGTTACTGGCGTCGTTCCAAGGTAGCGAAACCAACCACACAGACAGGTTTGCTGCAGATTTGCTGCTGGCAATTCGAGTCTTCAGTTTGGCGGTACCAGAAATATGCAACGGCTGTTTCAGTTCTTTGGTTTGGAACAGAAGTCTGTGCTTGCTGCCATCGGTTGTGGCCAGTGTTTTTCCATCCACGTTGTAGTCGTCAGCAATCTTGAGTTGCTTTGATTTTGTTGTTGCCTGCGACGATAAAACCAGTTCGCCATCTTGTTGCGTGCCGGAAATTGATGTTAGAGCGACAGTCTCTGCGGCTGGATGAGGATAATCGGCATACGGCGTTGGTTTTTGTCGGTCGACTTGTTCTCGCACAATCCACGATTTGGGATCTTCTTCAACTCCATTTTCGACGTCGTAGAGATAGCGAGTGAACCAGCGATTCATCATTGCAATTGGAGGCGGTCCACCATGGCCCGCTTGATGGAAGTAGCAGCCTGCCGGCAGGCCCATTTCTTTGACCGCTTGATAAATACGAACTCCATGTTCCGGCATCACGTTCCAGTCATTGAAGGCATGAGACATCAACATGGCGGCCTTCATGGGTTTCAGGTCATTCATGTAGTCTCGACCAGCCCAGAATTCATTCCAGTCTCCTGAATTTCGTTCGAAGCCTTTCATCAGCTCGTTGTCTCGAACTTCACAGTTGCAGTAGTCTCGGAATTTGGGGTTACCGCTGTGAATGAAGTCATAAAGGATATCGATGTCTTCTCCCATGTAGCCGCCAGGATGGCGGACCAACCCGTTGCTTCGATAGTAGTGGTAGTAAGACGTGTTGGGTGCGACAGGAATAATGACTTCCAGACCTGCAACTCCTGTTGTTGCGGCGGATAGGCACAATGTTCCGTTGTATGAAGTACCCGTCATGCCAACCTTGCCGGTGGACCAATAGGCCGTCACTTCTTTGTCACCATACGGTGTTGTGAAACCCTTGGCTTGACCGGTTAGCCACTGAACAACAGCTTTGGGAGCCAAGCTTTCGTTGTCACCACCGACAGTCGGGCAACCTTGTGAAAGTCCAGTACCGGGGCTGCAGGAATGAACCATCGCAAACCCTCGAGGCACCCAATCGTTGACGTGTCGACCACTGATTTGCAGGCGTCGAATTTTTTGCTCGATACTGGGCGCGTCCACGTGTTCTGGAGGAGTGGCTCCGAGTTCCTGTTTGGGATCCCAGAAGAAATCAGTTGTACCACCCGCTGTTCCAGAAAAGTAAGGGCTGCTGTTATAGACCACTGGAACTTTCAGGCCTTCAGTATCTGTTTGCCGCTGCCGAGTGACGCTGACATGCATGCGGTCCATTTTACCATCGCCGTCGGTGTCGAATTCAGTTTCTACCCAAAGATCATGGATGATCCATTGGTTGGAAGATTGAAATCCTTCGACAACTTCGGTGGCTCCATCTTTAAACGAGGCAATGGTCTTGTCCGAGTTGTCGAGCGGGTGAAATGCTGGAGTCAAGCGTGCGACTCCAAGTGCATCTGCAGCAACCAGAAGAGTTTCGGGGTTTTCCGTGAGGACGAAAGATGTTCCCGCCGTCCATGCGGAGGTTGCCTTCGTGATCTCTTTGCCGACATCCATGATGCCAGTTGGTTTTGTGAGAGTGCACTGATTTGTTGCCTTAGCAGCGTCGAGTAGTGCGACCAGTTTTGTTTTGGTGGCATCCGAATCGCATCGAAGCCAGATGCCGACGTTGTCTGGCATTTCATCTAAGAAGTTTGAAACCGTTGGGATTTTTTCCTTCGAAAACCTTCGACTTTTCCATGCTCCTGCGCTGAACTTTTCGATTTCGTCCAGTGTGAAATCGGAAATTGATTTTTGAGTGTCCGCAAACCGTTGAAATGTTTGATTGCGTGCGAGGACAAGTTCACCGTCACTGGTGATCGCTACGTCCGCAGCTACCATTTGAGAACCCAGTCGAATGGCCTGTCGAAATGCCGACAGTGTGTTTTCGGGGTGGGTTGCTGCGGCTCCTCGATCTGCACACACACCTTGGGTTGGCAGTTGAAATCGAGCTTCCGTTGCTTGCCACCCAAAAGCTGAACTTGTTGCTATTGATAAAAGCAATGCAACGAGCGAGCAACGCAAGCGGGCCGCCTTTGGAAGAAGTGTGGACCGGGACACCTTGGTTGTCTTACACATTGGGGCAGCATTCGCAAAGAAGGAAGGATCATCGCGAGAGACCACGGTTGTTGATCCCTCATTTTGCGGAATCATACCAACACAAGGCGTCGTTTTTCCACTTTCGAGGCGATTTGTGATGACTTGTTTGTCACCTGCTGCAGCCTTTCAGAAGCTTATTTAAGCAGTCTGAGTCTATTGGCATTCTTCCTGGCTTCTTGAAGCTCGGGGTGGTGATAGCTGATGCGTTCCCACTGCATGAGAGCATCAGTGAATTTTCCTTGAGCTTCCAATTGCTTTGCGTATTCAGATCTTATCGGAAGGCTGTCAGGATGATGTTTGAGTGATGATTCCACCAGAGGCAGGATCAGGTTGTTTCGTCGAGTTGTCTTCAAATTCTGGATTCTGTGGGTCACGTCGCTTTCAGGCACTGGTTTAGGAAGGGCCGTCCATAACTGTTCCGCTCGCTCCCACAGTTTCTGTTTTAAGTCCTGATCACGACTCGCCGAGGCAGACTGAGCGCATAGTGCGTAAGTTTCTGGACCAAAATTTGTGAGTGCTTCGTCAACTGTTGTGAATTGAAGAGCGTCTTCCAAAATTGCGGCTCGGAATTGATTGGTCAGAGCCAAGCTTTGCTGCCAACAGTTCGTTGCAAGTGCGGGTTGATCCAGCCGGAATGCGAGGACTCCAAGTTCAAACAGAGTCTCTGCGTTCGCGGGGGCGATGATTTGAGCAAGCTTCGCCTGTTGTTTGAACAGCTCGACATCCTGTTGGATTGCCGCAATGGATGCTCGAGCGATCGGGAGGCCGGGCAAATGGGGCAACACGTTTTGGATGGCTGCAAGAGTTTCTGGCAACTGTTGAGAGTCGGCGATTTTCAGTAACTCCGAACGCAGCTGGGCGCCTCTCGGTACGGAATCAGTTTCGATCTTCGCCAGGCTTCCAACAATTCGAAACATGGTCCAATCTGTCCATTGATTGGAAACACCTCGGTCCGTTCGAATCTTTGCACCAGCAGCATTGATCAGCGTATCCCAACGAAATTCTGCTGTCGCAAGTCGGGATAGCAAACGCAGTCCTTCTGCATCATCCGGGCGGTTTGCAAGCTTTGCAGATAAGCGACTTTTTACGTCGTGTATCTGATCCAAATCTTCTGACTGAATGGGTTCAATCAAAAGACGATGCCCGGTAACCACTTCAGTATCGATTTGAGTTGCGTTCCATTGATCTTGAAGAAATCCCGCAGCCGCAACCGTGATGAACATGGTTATCAACACTGATACGAACTTGTTGCATGTGAAAGTCCCTGCCGATCGCGAAGATTCTGAAGGAGGGCTTGCATTTAAGTAACCGGCGACTGCCGCAATGATTAAGACGAGCAATCCACTCGCCGGGGGCATTGCAATTCCAAAGTCGAAGGTGGCAGCGACAGCTTGAGACAACGTGGCGATTGTGGCCGCCGTTCCGAGTCCGGCGAGCGTTCGACGCGATCGTTTTTGAGAGTCTGTGTGCTTTTGCTGACGACGTGTTTTCGCTTGGCTGGTTGCAGCCTGAGCCACTTTTATGCCAATCCAGCCCACACTCACAAACAGGATCAGTCCTACTAGCCCGGCTTCGACGAGTGTTTCTAAATACTGATTGTCGGCATTGCGAAACCAGACATTTCGATGCGATGTTTCAAAAGGCAAGGTGGTGAAGCGATAGCTGCCATGTCCAGATCCCAGCAGCGGAGATTTCACGACGGCGTGCAAAGCATCGACCCAATGTTCTGGTCGACTTCCCACGGCCGACTCGTAATTGCCCAACGTTTCTATCTCGTTGGCGACGCCTTCTCCAAGATCGAGTGATTGCAGAAAGAGATAGCCGACTGCTCCGGCCAGCATCAGCATCGCAAGTACGATTGGAAGTCTGCGAAACGATGATTTGATTGCCGCGGTCAGCACAATCGCACCAACCAGTGACCCTAGGGCGCCTCGAGATTTCGTGGCTGCTACGGCAGCAGCAAGAAACGTGATCGCCGCGATGGAAAGAATTTGCCACACAGTGAGGTCTGCAAAAAATTCCAACGTTCTTTGCCATGCTTGACCAGCCAGTGAAATTCTGAGTCGTCCTCTTCGCAGCTTGGGGGCCGTCGACTTTTTCATCAGGTGCCAATGCACAAAACCGGCCGTGATGGCCACAACTAGGCAGAGCCAGCCTCCCGCGCTGTTGGGGTTGATGAAAGACGCGAAGCCTCGAGAACCAGACGACCGATACCAGCCTAATTCCCAATAGCGATTCCAAGCAAACGTTTGCTCTTGGAAGATCAGTGACATGGCGATCAGGCTGAGTGCGATGCCACTAGCCACCAAAATGAAGGCCGCCAAGGCAATGGTTGCCCCGGTACGAAGGGTTTGAAAACCCGCCAAGGCAAGCAAAGTGAGCGACAGATAATTTGCTGTTCTTGTGCGAGTATCTGCAGGGCTCATTGAACGTACGTTTGCCGCTGAGCTGGCCGAGAGATCGACTTGTTCATTCAGTTCTGGCAACAATCCTGACACTGCAGGTTCAGAAGCAGGGCTGAGTTGCCAGAATCCGATGACTGCAAGCCCAAGCAGTGGCAATGCGAGTTTGGGGAGGTCAGCGCCAGCCGCCCGATTCGAAATCTGAAAAAGCACAGATAGCAAAGCGGCGACAATCGATCCGCTCAGCAATACAAGTGAGGCGGCAGGAACGACTCCGCCCAGCATCCATGGAATTGTGGCCACGGTCAAAGATAGAACAATGACAGTGAGCCACTGGAAGCCTGTCGATATCATTCCCAATTGCGTTTGCATGGCGGTGATTCAATTTGCAGTCGGACTTGATCGCCGTGTCTCGGCAGGCCGAACCGTCTGGCCTGTCAGGATCCTTGGCAAGATCAAATGAACTGGGCTGTGTGATGGGGGCCAATTGGATGATCAGTGCGATCGTTCGGCACCCGTCTCAACGTAGAGCGAGGAAGAGATCAAGGCTCGACTCGGTCAGAAGCCATGCTATTGCAGCAGCAATTCGGGCGTGCTTCCAGTGTCGATGGATGAAGCAGAATCGTTGGCGGGGGCTTCTAGGATTCCGCTGGAACTTGATAGTTCGTGTTCGTCCCTGACATCATTGATCAAAGCAATGAGCTCGGCTTCGAAAGCTTCTAAGCCGCCAATCAAGTCACTCATCCACTTGCAGATTGAGCCTTCTCCAACGGCTCCGGTGACATGAATATGGCCTACGCTCATGTTGTTTACGATCAGTGGAATGCTCGATCGCCATGTTTCGTGGACATCTGTCTTTGAATTTTTCTTCCAGCTTGCGTGATACGCTTCGTCAATCTGAGGCAGATGTACCATCAGTTGGACGGCATCCATATTAAAGCGTTCGGCGAATTCTGTCAGAGTGAGCCACAGTCGCTGCCAATCGCGATTTCCGTTGAGCTGAATTTTTTCGTCGTGCATGACGGCTTCCATGGGAGCCGCTCGTTTAAGCATTGAACCGCTTAAGCGTTTGAGTCGGGTTGAAAGCAAACTCATTTCTGTGTGGCCAAAGCTACGAGTCAGTACCAACAGCGACAACGCGGTTACGATTCCGACGGCGGCGATGAGATCGTTTTTCCAAAGCGAAGCTAAAATCGCCGCGGCTCCAGTGATGCTGCACAAGCCAGCAATAATCACGAGCAATTTCGCACCACTAATTCCTCGACGTTCCAAGCAGTGATGCAAGTGTCCTCTGTCCGTTTCGTAGATACTTCTTCCGGTCAATTTGCGACGGACGATCGCCATCAGGACGTCAAACAATGGGATGGCCCAAATGGCAGTTGGCATCAACAAAGTGGCGGCAGCATAATGCTTGATCGAGCACTTCAGCGCGATGGCTCCTAACATCAAGCCGATCAACATGCTTCCGGAATCACCGAGAAACATGCGAGCTGGAGGGAAGTTATAAATCAAGAACCCAGAAAGTGCTCCTGCTAGGATCAGAGCGATGAGTTGCCCGTCTGGCCGACCGTAGATGAATGAAACGACTGCCATTGAAAGGGCTAAAATGATGCCAGTCGTCGACGCGAGACCGTCTACTCCATCGATCAGATTCAGTGCGTTGATTGCCCCGACAAGAACCAGCATCGTGACGACAGGTGCAAAGTCTCCGAAGGAAATCAGCATCCCGAAGACGGTGACTTTTTCGATAATGATGCCGGCTGGCAGCATAATGGCTGCGGCCATGATTTGTCCGGCCAGTTTTTGTCGACCTCGCATGCCAAATCGATCGTCAATCAATCCGATGCCCACGATCACGGAACCAGCTGCGAAAAGAAAGCCCAAGAAACGTTTGTCGTAATTTGAACCTGCCAAAAGGCTGGGGTAGATCCAGAGTGTGATCGCAACCGCGATCGCTGAAGTGATCAGAATGGTCGGACCACCGGTCAGCGGTACGTTACGACCATGCAGTTTTCGTCGCCCATCAGGAGCGTCGACAACTCCGAGCCTTAGCGCTAAGCGCCCGAACAACGGGGCGGCTACTGCGCTGACTGCGAAGGCTACGAAAAATGACAGGATGGCGGATGCCATATCCATTCCTTGACTAGAACTCGATGAGGTCTTTTGTGCAGGTTACGGGGGTGAGGCGACTTCCGGTGTCGTTTGGGGTTCCCGCAACTATGAACGATGATGGGGTTACGAGGAGGGGTGTTGCAAGGACGGCACACGCGATTCCCCGAAAACGCGCTCAAACTTCATTGTTTGCACGATCTGCTCAGTTTTCCAAGACAAAACAGGTGTTCAGTTGCGTGGCGTTGCTGAAACAATCCACGCAGTTTTCACTGTGTTTTGAGGCATTTTCGCAACGCAGATCTGAAATGATCTTGCGAAACGGTACGTCCTGGCGGGGGTGTGTCCTCGTGATTACACCCAGGGTGTTCTCACTATGCCGGCGCTCAATCGGAGATGCCTAAATGTCCAATTCAGGCCTGAAAGCGTTCTCGGCATTTACTTTGGGAACGGGGCTGCGATGGCAAGCTTAGAGCGAAGAGCTGTCTTCGCCAGGATCTGTTTTCCTCGGATTCTACTTGTTGTTTCGGCCACACGCCCTTCGGTAATTTGAAGCTGACTTCGGGCCATCAAATCATGAAGTCGGTATTCCGGCCCAAGATCCGGTCAACGAGCTCTTGCGGAAGTTCGATGGCAGGGCTGCGTTCTGGGTCGAGATCGGTGGGGTTAATTCCACAGTAGACAGACCATGGTCCAAGGTGTCTCCACCGCCCTGCTCGACGAGGTTCGCCTGGTAAAACGGGTGTCGTGCAGCGGTTGCATCCGATCGTCGCAAAGCCCTGTTCGTGCAGTGGGTTTGTGATGATTTCGTTCGCTTCGATGTATTCGGCCAGCTGTTCGTCGGTCAGATTGACCAACGGATTGATTCGCACGACGTTCAGTCGGGTATCCACGGAAAGAATGGGGCAGGCACCTCGAGCACCTCCGTCTGATCTTCTTAAGCTACTGATAAAGGCGTCGTATTCCGGTGCGACTGCATCCAGCGGGGCCGATTTTCTGAGATCGCAGCATTCTTTCTGACCTTCGGCGCTGAGATACAGGACTCCTTTTTCGGCCGTTTGTTCGGCCATTGTCTTTTCAGGAGTCAGTGTGCGGATGCTGAGGCCGTATTCGCTTGCGATGCGGTCACGGGTATCTAGGGTTTCTTGAAACAGGACTCCTGTATCGACGAATAAAACCTGTGTTTGCGGAGAATTCGTGCTGAGCATGTGGCAGACAGCATTGCCCGACTTCTGCATTGACGACAGAGCCGCGAGGCGGTTTCCGAAGGTTTCCAACGACCAGGTGAGTAGTTCCTGAGGCGTTCGATCTTCAAAGGTCCGGTTAAGATCGATTAAATCCGCTTGACTGAGGCGAGCCATCGCTGGTCTTCCGAAGGGGCTGTGGTTTGCTTAAGCAGCGTTTTGCTGCAGTGGCGAATTGCTAAGGCAAGGTTCGAAAATCGAAACGTGCAGTGTCTCGCAGCATAGCGGGTTTAGGTGGCATTTCACTAGAGGGGCTGCGTGACTGAGAATACGAGTTCCGTTGGGCAGGACATGTGTTCAGGCAACGCGGCGAAGTCTCGGCTGAGAGTTTCGAGTGATGGAAGTGGTGAATTGGACGCAGTTTGCGAATTTCTGCAGGCGTTTCCTCAGAACTTGTACGAATTTACATCGCCGTTGGACTGTGGTGGGTTTTTCAATTTCCCCCGATTAAACTGATGCTTTAAGAACTCGGCATTTTTGTCGCTCGGCATCCTGAATTGGTTGGATTCGATCTTTCAGGGGGGAGTTGCCCAGTTCTTTCTCTTATGTGATTCATCCCGCTGACACGGACGTTCTCATGCTTGTCACTGAAACTCGGATTCAGCAACTGGATGCTCAGGTCATCAATCGCATTGCCGCTGGCGAGGTGATTGAGCGTCCGGCTAGTGTCGTTAAGGAGCTGCTGGAAAACAGTGTCGACGCTCTTTCAACTCGAATCGATATCGACATCGGTGGTGGCGGAGTCGACTTGATTCGAATCTCTGACAACGGCGAGGGAATGCATCCTGAGGATTTGGAGTTGGCTGTCACTAGTCACGCCACCAGCAAGATTCAATGCGATTCCGATTTGGCCAAAGTTGCCACGATGGGGTTTCGAGGGGAAGCGCTCGCGTCGATTGCTTCCATCAGCCGCTTTCGGATACGCACCAAACGGGCTGAAGCAAACACGGGGCAAGAACTGGAATCCGAAGGGGGCGTCATTCGAAATCATCGAGAATGTGGATGTCCATCGGGCACGACGATCGAGGTTCGCAACCTGTTTTTTAATACACCCGCTCGTCGAAAATTCTTGAAGAGACCGTCTACCGAATTCGGTCGCATTAGTGATCAGTTTGCTCGAATCGCATTGGCGTATCCCAATCTTCAGATGACTTTGCGACATAACGAAAAAGTGGTCTACGAGCTGCCTTCTACCATGGATCAGCTGGAGCGAATTCGTCGTTTTTTTGGCAGCGATTTCGCAGACAAGATGATCGCTGTTGAATCTGAAACTCGAGTCACAGATTCAGAAACAATTCGGTTGTGGGGCTACGTTGGAGATCCTCAGTTAAGCAAGTCGACTCGCAAGGACCAGTATCTGTTTCTTAACGGGCGATACATTCAAGACCGCAGTTTGCAGCATGCATTAGGAGAAGCATATCGAGGGCTGTTGATGGTGGGCCGCCATCCCGTCAGTTTTCTATTCTTGGAAGTGCCCCCGCATTTGGTCGATGTGAATGTGCATCCCACAAAAATTGAAGTTCGCTTTCAAGACAGCCAAACTCTGTATCGCCAGCTGTTGCACACTCTGAAAGAAAAATTTCGAGCACTCGATTTTCATGCTGAAATTCAGATTCCAGCGGGCAAGGTATCAGGAGCCATTGGCAACAGCGCGGCTCAAAAGGAGCTTGACGTTTGGGCTCGCCAAGCGAGCGGTGATGCGGGGCGAGATTTCTTAACGGCGATGCCCGAAGACGGCGAAGGAACTCAAGCGGGGACAATGGCTGGCAGCTCTGGTTCCGCTCCCAAAGTTTTTGATTCAGGCTTTCAATCAGGAGGTGGGGGGAAGTCTGGAACGGCCGGGCAGGATTTCAACACCGAATATTCGAACCAAAAATCGGCCGCCTTTCATCCGGCTGTCATTGACGCACTTTCAGTATTGCCAGCTCGGCTTCCCGTACCGACGGATGAAGATGCACTGCCGCCGTCAGGGACTGAGGATCCAGAGTCTGTTTCGACTACGCCATCAGCGGGAACACTATCAACGGGAACACCGTCTTCTGGTGCGATGCATGGTGATGAATTTCGCGCTTTTCAAGTTCACGATTGTTACCTTGTGGTGGCGACTGATGATGGCATTGAAATCATCGATCAGCATGCGTTGCACGAACGTGTGATGTACGAACACTTGCGGACTCGAGTCCTGAATGGTGGAGTCGAACGACAAAAATTATTGGTTCCCGAACCGATTGAATGTTCTGCCGGTGAAGCGGCCGTGCTGATGGAATATCAGGATTTATTGAAGGAAATCGGTTACGAAATCGAAGACTTCGGAGGCACGACAATTTTAGTGTCTGCCCATCCTGTCCTGCTTCCTCGAGGTAATTTTGTGAAGATTCTGCGAGATCTAGCAGGCAAGTTGGAGGAGTCTGATGGCAAAACGTCTCGACGAGACCTGTTGGACAATATGATGCACACTATGGCTTGCCGAGCAGCCATTAAAGCAGGGCAAAGATTGGCTCCGGAAGAAATGCAGGAACTGCTCAAACAGCGACACTCAGTTCAGGATTCTCATCACTGTCCTCACGGTCGACCGACATCTCTGAATTTGTCTCAGATGACTTTGGACAAACAATTTGGACGCTTAGGTTAAAGCCGATAGCTGAACGGCAGCTTGAGTGAAACGAGTTTTGATTTCACAGCCGTTTTCCGCCAGTGATCATGCTTGCCTAACGCACAAATAGACACTGGACTTCAATCCCAGCGTTCGCCATAGTCCAAACTTGATTTTGCGGAATTTGTTGCCCGCAACGAACGCGAAACTTTATCAACGAATTCAAGCTTCAGATGATCTGTGTCAGCCTAGGAAGAACCCGGCATTCCGCATTTCTTAAAGGCCACCAACTGCTTGCCGAGCAGCAGGCAGAGCTGGTTGAATTGCGTGTCGACTGGCTGAGAACTCGGCCAGACATCGGTCGCTTGCTCAAAGACCGACCAACTCCTGTGGTGGTCACGTGTCGTCGCAAAGAAGATCGAGGCCTTTGGCGAGGAACCGAAGAGCAACGGCTGGCCACTCTTCGTGAAGCCATTGTCTCTGGCGCTGAATACGTGGATGTTGAAGTCGACGTCGCTAAGCAAGTTCCTCGTTATGGGGATACGAAGCGCATCGTCAGTTATCACAACTTCGAGAGCACTCCCAACGAACTGTTCGACATCTACGAAAAAATGAAGGACTGTGATGCTGATGTGATCAAGCTCATCACGATGGCGAATAGCCCTTCGGATAACGTTCGGATTCTGGAACTTTTGGAAACTGCCGACGTTCCTACTGTCGCTTTTTGCATGGGCGAATTTGGTACTCTCAGTCGCCTTCTGTGTGGTCGCTACGGAGCACCCTTTACCTATGCTGGGTTCAGTCGTGAACGCGAATTGGCCCCGGGACAATTGACTCTCACAGATGTGCGCAACTTGTATGGTTATAACCGAATTACAAAATCGACTCGAATTTTTGGAGTCATCGGTGATCCGATTGCTCACAGCTTAAGTCCAGTGTTGCACAACGCTGCGTTTCGTAAGACGGATTTCGATGGTGTTTATTTGCCACTGCGTATTCCGGCTGAGCTCTTGGATGAAACGATTCAAGAATTCGACAAGCTGAATGTGGAAGGTTACAGCGTCACGATTCCTCATAAGGAAGCCGTGTTGAATCTGGCTGATGCTCCTGACAACAAATCAGACGAAGTAGGTGCAGCGAATACTCTGTTCCGCAAAGACAGCCAATGGCACGCGACCAATACAGACTACGACGCCATCGTGCAGACTGTGTTAGAGGGGCTTGGCGGCGACGGTGATGAACCAGCCGACTTGGATAATAAGCGGGTTTTGATCTTGGGAGCAGGTGGGGTTGCTCGAGCCGCCGCTCAAGCGATGCTTGATCAAGGAGCATCGGTTGTGATTACCAACCGAACTCGTAAACGGTCAAAAACTCTTGCCACGGAACTCGATTGCAAATTCTTGGAATGGTCAAATCGAGGTGCGGAAGTTTGTGACGTGCTTGTTAACTGCACGAGTGTGGGGATGCACCCCAACTTGGATGATTCACCCTATGAAGAGCATTGGTTGAGACAGGAGATGCTGGTTTTTGATACCGTTTACACTCCAGAAAATACTTTGTTATTAAAGCAGGCTCGAGAACGTGGTTGTCGGACGGTGAGCGGAATTCGAATGTTTGTGCGTCAAGCAGCCAAACAGTTCGAATTATTTACCAATCAAGAGGCTCCGTTGGCGTACATGGAAGAAACTCTGCGGCGCTATTTGGCAATTTCCGGCTAGTTGATTGGAACCAAGTTGAGTTCGCCCTGCCCTCCCCCATGTTTTTGCATAGCCGCACATTACAGCTCAGATCATCAGATGATCGTTGGATAGTTGTCAGCATGATTTTGACTTTGATTGGATACCGTGGCTGTGGCAAATCCAGCATCGCACCGCTCATCGCAGCTTCACTTGAATGCAATTGGGTTGATAGCGATCGGGAAATTGAGCGTCTCGCAGGAAAGTCGATCGCCCAAATTTTTGCTGAGCAAGGCGAGAGTTCCTTTCGAGATCTTGAATCTGAAGTGCTAGAGAATCTGTGTCGTTCTGCACAACCGGTGGTCATTGCCGCTGGCGGTGGTGCCATTCTTCGAGAGCAAAATCGGATCGCGTTGAAGGCAGCCGGACCGGTTGTTTGGTTGACGGCTGATGTTGCCGTGTTGGCAGAACGGATTCAGCAAGATTCTGCCACAGATGCCAATCGGCCAAGTTTGACGGGAGCGGGCGTGGTTCAAGAAATTCAAGAAGTCCTTGATGTTCGAATGCCTCTTTATCAAGACGCTGCAACCTGCACCGTATCAACAGATGGTCGCACAGTTGTCGAAATTTGCCAGACGGTCTTGGCGGGCATCGAAAGTGACAGCAACGTGCCATTAAAGAAGGATTTGCAGTGATTTTTGCCATGACTGTACCGACCGGCCATGCCATGGTTCTTGCATTGGGATTTGCGCTGGTTGGGTGTTTGATTGGCCGCTTTCTGCACTACTGCGTGCGTGAATTTCCAGAGCATCTGAAGTTGCAGGATCAGCTGCGTTTTGCTTTAGCTGGTAAATCAGTCTGCCGTCGCTGCAACCAGCGTTTGTCAGTTGTGGCTCGATTGCCAGTGGTGGGGACTTGGCTTGCAGGTCGACGTTGTTCGGGATGCAATTCGCTTCTATCGAAAGCATCGATTGGCTTAGAAATATTTACCGGTTTGCTGTTTGCTGTGGTTTATGTGGTGGAACTTCCAGATGGATTTGCCACAACAGGCATGAGCACAGGGTTGAGATCAAGTGATGGGCCATTCGGCCCAGAAGTGATCACGACGTATTGGTCAGATTGTGTGTGGCTGCATGCTCGATACCTACTGCACATGGTGATGATTTGCGGGTTGCTGGTTTCGACGGTGATCGATTTCAAGTTTCGGATTATCCCGGACGCATGTACAGATCCGCTCGTTATCATGGCCGTGATTTCTAGCGCTGCCATGGGCCAATTGTTTTTGGTACCGGTTTGGTTTCAGGACCCAAGCGTTGTGCGAATTGTTGGGGCCATGGTGCCCGAATTTCTGCAACCTATCTTTGTGCATTGGGACGCCGCAAACTTCGTACAGAATTCCCCTAGGTTTCACGGCTTGCTGGTCAGCGTTGTGGGGTGTCTTGTCGGCGGTGGTTCGGTTTGGGTGGTGCGAGTGATTGGCCAGTGGGTGCTGAAAAAAGAAGCCATGGGAATGGGCGACGTCTATTTGATGGCGATGATTGGCAGCGTCGTAGGTTGGCAACCGGTGCTCGCCATTTTTATGCTTGCTCCATTGCTTGCGATTGCCGCTGCGATTTTGAACTACGTGATTCACAGTGATAAGTATGTGCCTTATGGTCCGTTCTTGAGTGCCGCGACCGTGTTGTTGTTGTTGGCTTGGCCCACGCTGTGGCCCTATGCCAAAAGATTTTTCGACATGGGGCCGCTGTTCCTTCTTTTGATGCTGTCGATGGTGTTGATTTTGGGAGCATCCCTGCAACTGGTCGAACTGGGCAAAAGAATCATCGGGATTAAAGACGAGCCCGACTTTCCTGATGACGGAGGCTGGTCGTCTGCCGACCATTTGGCTTATTACCACCGTAAGTTGCCCGATGGTCAGGTCAGCAAGTGGCCTAAGAAATCAGAATGGCCAGGAGTGAACTCTGGAAAAGGAACGCTCCGTCTTTACCGCTGGAAACGCAAACGTTGATGGCGATAATGCCGTTTAAGGTCAAAGCGAATCAGGCCGTCATTCAGCATGGGACTGAAGAAATTTGCGGGAATTATTAAGCATTTAAGCTTTGAGATGCGGTTCAGCAAGAACCTGAAACTCGTCAGAACTCGGGAATGAAACAATGGAAGCAGACGATCAAAAAGTCTGGGTCGGATTTGATCTCGGCGGCACAAAAATGATGGCCGTGGTGTTCGATACGAACTTCAAGGTGCTCGGGAAAAAACGTCGTAAGACTCGAGACAAGCACAAAGAGGGAGTTCATCTTGAGCGGATTGCAGAGACCATTGAAATGGCTTTGGAAGACGCTGAAGTACGCCCCAGTCAGATTGCTGGTATCGGAGCCGGATGTCCGGGGCCATTGAATTTGAATACGGGCACCATTCTGCAAGCTCCGAATTTGGGTTGGAAGAATGTTGAGCTGCGAAAATTTCTGAGTGAAACATTCGATGCTCCTGCAGAAATTTGCAACGATGTTGATGGAGGTGTATTTGGAGAGTACACGGCGGGAGCAGCTGAGGGAGCGCGTTGTGCCTTGGGTGTTTTTCCAGGCACGGGCATTGGCGGAGGGATGGTGTACGAAGGCAAGATTTTCCGCGGAGCAACAGGATCGTGTCTTGAAATTGGATACCTGCAAATGGCAACCGAAGGCCCCGCTGCTGGAGTCGGGCCGGTTGGAACTTTGGAGGCTCTTGCAAGTCGATTAGCAATTTCTGGCGAAGCCGTGAAAGCCGTTTATCGTGGGCAGGCTCCAAACCTTGCAGGTCACACAGGGACCGATTTGGCTTCTGTTCGAAGTGGTGCTTTGGCGAAGGCGATTCTTGCAGGCGACAAGGCGGTTGAAGAAATTGTTCGGCGAGCTGCCGAGCAGGTGGGACGGGCTGTCGGATCGATGGTGAATTTATTGGCTCCGGATGTCATCATTATTGGTGGAGGCTTAGCCGAAGCCATGCCGGAACTGTATCTCGAAGAAGTTGGTCGAGGTGCACGTCGCAATGTGTTGCCTGCAATGAAGGACGGTTTCAAGGTTCGAATTGCAAAACTTGGCGATTACTCCACTGCATTAGGAGCAGCCGCTTTGATTCGGCAGCAACAACAGGGCTTGGAGACAACATAAGCGAATCGTTAATTCAGTTCAGTTTTTGAATGATGCTGACCCTTGTCTTAAATGCGGGGTGTCATTCTTTTGCCGAAACCTGTCTTATCTTCTGAAGTGCGTCAAGCGGTTTTACACATGGTATCGGGTGCTTCAATGCCCAAAGACTCAGACAAAAAATCGACAGCTTATCAATCGTTGTCAGCTGGCAACCAATCGTCAGCCGATCCGCCCTCGCGCCGAAAGTCTCACGAGATGACAGCAAGTCGTGCGTTCTATCCCATAGCCGTCATTGAACTTGGCACTTCGTCAATTCGAATGGCGATTGGTGAAACTGACGGAGCATCAACCGTTCGAACTTTAGAGGACTTGGTGCAGGGGGTGAGTCTTGGCAAGGACACCTTTACGACTCGGGAAATCCAACGTGGGACGTTGCAAAAATGTGTTGATGTTCTGAAGAGCTATCGTCGAAAACTTAAAGAATATCACCTTACTAATCCCAGTCATATTCGCGTTGTCGCAACGAGCGCGATTCGAGAAGCTTCGAATCGCATGGCCATTCTTGACCGGATCTATTCGGCAACAGGATTCATTGTTGAGCCAATCGATGAGGCCGAAATTTCACGAGTGACCTACTTAGGCATTCGTCCCATGCTAGAGCGACAGCCAGAGCTTCGAGACGCACAGACGATGCTGATGGAAGTGGGCGGTGGGAACACCGAAATTCTGTTCTTGAAAGGACAGAACATTGTGCATGCCCGATCATATCGATTGGGGTCTTTGCGAATGCAGCAAATGACCAAGCAGTATGACGTGGGGAGAGAACAGGCTGTGGCGATGGTTCACGGTCAAATCGATCGCACGCTGGAAGAACTTCGAGACGTCATTCCTCAGCATGGAAAAATTGAGTTGTTGGCGCTGGGCGGAGACATGCGATTTGCGGCGAAGGCGTTGAAGCTGGAACCATCGATGAGCGGTCTGTTGTCCGTTCCTGTGCGGGACCTGCAGAGATTCACGGATCAGCTCTCGCAGCTATCGATCGAACGAATCATGCTGAATTACCACTTGGAATTGTCTGAAGCAGAAACCTTGCTGCCCGCCCTTTTGGCCAACGTTCGTATGGCGAAAATGCTGAACGTGGAACGCATGTTGGTGACTGGGTTTAATCTTCGAGACGCTTTATTGCACGGAGTGCTGCGCCCCGCAGATTGGTCGGACGCCTTTCGTGATCAGATTGTTCATTCTGCAGAAGATTATGCTCGTAAGTTCATGGTGGATCTTGACCATGCTCGACACGTTGCAGATTTGGCCAGAGACATTTTTCGATACCTGAAGAGTGAACATCAGATGGATGATCGTTACGAAACAATCCTGAACGTGGGCGCTCTTTTGCACGAAGCAGGTTTGTTTATTACTCGATCGGGTTATCACAAGCATTCGTACTATCTGATTCGTCACAGTGAAATTTTTGGACTGGATGCTCTTGATCATCATCTGGTTGCCCTGACAGCACGTTACCACCGTCGAGCTGCCCCGAAACCGTCTCATGAAGCATATGCTTCCTTGGACCGGAACAGTCGAGTTGTGTTGTCGCGTTTGGCTGGGATTTTGCGAGTTGCGATCGCGTTGGCTCAATCGAGAACTCAGCGAATCCGCAAACTGAAGTGCTCTTTGGAACGCAATCGGCTTGTCCTGCACGCCAAAGGGCCGTCAGGAGACTTGTCGATGGAGCAACTGGAATTGCGACAGCAAAGCGGTTTGTTTCGAGATGCTTTTGGATTCAATGTGCTGTTGCGGGAGACGTCGACATGATCGATTCAGAAAAATTCTATAACCGTGAACTCAGCTGGCTCGAGTTCAACCAGCGTGTTCTTGATGAAGCGGCTGATCCCAATGTGCCGCTGCTGGAACGTCTGCGTTTTTTAGCAATCACGGCGTCCAACCTAGATGAATTTTTCATGGTGCGAGTCGGCAGTTTGCGCACTGCCATTCGTCGTGGAGAATCCGGAGTGGATCCAGCAGGGATGTCGGTTCCCGCTCAGCTGGAAGCGGTGACGGCTCGAGTTCGCCAGATGGTGGACGATCAATATCGAATTTACATCGAACATCTTGAACCTGCCTTGCGAGAAATCGGGGTGCAGCGACGGCACCTGACAGAACTGACTCATCAGCAGCAGAGCTTTATTGATCAGCTCTTCGATGAACAAATGACGGCCGTGTTGACTCCCATTGCCGTTCATGACCCTACTCGATTCCCACTGCTCATGGGGCGGACAATTAATGTGGCCGTTCAATTGGCTCCCGAGGCAGAAGATGCTGACTATCGGTACGCCATCATTCCTCTGGGACAATCTGATCTCAGAATGATTGCTCTGCCTTCTGAAAAACTGCATGAATTCGTCTTAGGCGAAGATGTCATTTCGTTGTTAGTACAGAAGTTTTTTCCCGGCGAAGATATTGTGGCAACAGTGCCGTTTCGAATTACTCGCAATGCAGATTTGAGTGTTCGAGAAGATGACGGAACAGATCTTTTGGCTGAAATGGAAGATGTACTCGAAGAACGCAAGGACAGCTTTTGTGTTCGCCTAGAAATTTCTGATCGAGTCACAGCAGAGACGTTATCGTTTCTTAAGAAACTGTTGAGACTGAACAGTCGAGACGTTTACGTGCTGCCCGGACCGAGTGGGCTGAGAGATTTTATGGGGCTAGCTGATGTGCCGGGTGGAGATCAGTTTGTTTATCCATCGTGGGAACCATGCCAAGTTGACGGTTTCGAACCCGGCGAGTCTATTTTTGCTGCAATTCGAGAGCGGGACCGGTTGCTGTTTCATCCGTACCAGTCATTCAATCCTGTCGTTCGACTGGTAGAACAAGCGGCCGATGATCCAGATGTTCTGGCCATCAAGCAAACGCTGTATCGGACCAGTGGAAACAGTCCGATTGTGGGGGCGCTAAAACGAGCTGCCGAGAACGGAAAAAATGTTTCTGTGATTGTCGAACTGAAAGCTCGATTCGACGAAGCGAGAAATATCGAATGGGCAAAACAACTTGAACTTGCTGGCGTACAGGTCATCTATGGTGTCAAAGGCTTGAAGACTCATGCTAAGGCACTGGTGGTTGTCCGCCGAGAAGCGGATGGATTCAGACGCTACTGCCACTTTGGAACAGGTAATTACAACGAATCAACAGCTCGGCTGTACACTGATATCAGCTATTTCACTTGTTCGGAAGAACTTGGTGCTGACGCCGTAACGTGGTTCAACGCCACCACTGGCTATTCTCAAATTCGCCCTTTTACCCACATCAGTTCGGCTCCGATCGGTCTTCGTGAAAAGCTCATGGAACTGATCGAATTTGAGACCGCTCAGTGCCGTGAAAACGGATCGGGGAAGATCACGATCAAAGTGAATTCACTGGTAGATCCTGATTTGATTCAAGCCCTGTATCGGGCATCGCAAGCGGGCGTGAAGGTGCGGTTGAATGTCCGAGGGATTTGCTGTCTGAAGCCGGGAGTCAAAGGCCTGAGCGACAACATCAAGGTCATTAGTATTATCGATCGTTTTCTTGAGCATGCTCGAGTATTCCATTTTCAGCATGGAGGCAACGATCAAGTATTGATTTCAAGTGCAGATTTAATGCAGCGAAATCTTGATCGGCGGATCGAATTATTGGTCCCGATTTTGGATCGTGATTGTCGCCGCCAAGCGATCAAAATTTTAGAGGACTGCCTTAAAGACAATGTCAAAGCTCGACGGATCTTGCCTGGCGGCGGATACGAAAAGGTGGTGAAGCCCGACCGAACGGCCGTGCGAAGCCAAGTGGAATTTCAGAAAGCGGCCAGCCAAGCTCAAAGCGACAGTTCAGAGGCAAAACGTCGCCGATTTATTCCTCAAACACCGAACTAGATCGGCGTTCTTTTGTTCGCGGTTCGTGCCAAAATGAGCTGATGATGGGGAAACGACTGCTGTGAGCAGCCCGTTGATCAAGCTTGGATGTGGTCACCCGACGCGTGAGGGCTTGTCAATTTAATGTTGGTTTCAACCTGGCGTGGCTTTCGTGTGTTTGGGAGACTTTCGCTCAGGAGGTTGATGATGAAATTTGCCAAAGTCAAGCAGGCGCGGAATCAGCAGGTGCTGTTTCCTGAACGACTCGACGAGGCCGTCGACGACGATCACGATGTTCGCCTCGTGGATAGAATCCTGCACAGCGTCGACTTTAGCGAATGGGAAGCCAGATATCATCTCGCCAAAGGACAGCCTCCCATTCATCCTCGAGTGATGGCCGGCGTCATTTTGTATGGGTTGCTTTGTCGAATCAGTTCCAGTCGTGCACTTGAAGAAGCGCTGCAGGTGAGGCTCGACTTTCGCTGGCTGGCCGAAGGTCGTCGGATCGATCACAGCACGATTTGCAAATTCCGGATTCGCCACGCCGACGAACTCAAGAAACTTTACGTGCAGTTTGCCATGATCGGCATCGAATTCGGCTGGGTTCGAATGACGAGTCTCGGCTTCGACGGCACGCGCATTCGAGCGAACAATTCGCGACGGGCCAGTCGCACTCCGGAACGCCTGCGTCAGCTGAAGAAGGAATTGGAGAAGGCGTACGAGCAACATGACCGGCAGGCTCGCGAAGCCGACAGGCAGGATGAAGAACGCTTCGGTGAACGAGATTCGAACCGTGTTGATGCCGACATCAGCGATGTGAAACGCGAGTTGGAGAAAGTGAACGCAGCTCTGGAACAGGTCGAACTATTGGAAGAAAACGGCAAAACGGTTCCGAAACGCATTCCCATGACCGATCCGGAATCGCGCATCATGCCGAACAAGACGGGCGGTCACGCGCCCAATTTTACTCCGGCCACAACAGTTGATATCGACAGCGGCATGATCGTCGACAGCGTCGTACTGAACGTTGTTAACGAAGACGACGAGATGCTCAACAGCGTCGCGCGGGTTCAGGACAACTTCAACCTTCCCTCGCCACCGGACAAACTTCTCGCCGACGGTCTGATGGCAACCGGCGACAATATCAGCCAGTGCAACGAACAGGGAATCGCCCTTTATGCTCCCGTCAAAACCGTCGCTCCGGCCACCAATCCGGCGGTGCGAACCGCGTCGAGTGAACCGGTGGCCGAAGAAGATCGAGACCGTCTGCCTCGGATCAACGTGACGGTTGACGGAGTGAAACGACAACAGCTTTCGAAGGATGCGTTCATCTATGACGCGTCCGACAACTGCTATCGGTGTCCGATGGGCAAGCGACTTTCGTATCGGGGCAGCACGCACGAAAAACGATCTTCGGGCAGGACTCGCACGCGTCATCGATACCGAGCCGATTCGGCAGTGTGTCAGGGGTGTCCGCTGGCGGACGTCTGCCTTCGCAGGTCGGACAAAGGTCGCCAGGTGACTCACGAGCAACACGAACAGCAGCGCGTAGCTCATGCGGAAAAGATGGCAACGACGGAAGCGAAGGAGATTTACAAGACTCGCCAGCATGCCGGCGAACGTCCCTTCGCGATGATGAAATGGTTTTTCCGAGTGGATCAGTTTCTGACACGTGGACTGGATCGAGTTTCGCAGGAATACAACTGGCTGAGCG
Organism: Fuerstiella sp.; assembly: GCA_039974975.1. Lineage (GTDB taxonomy): Bacteria > Planctomycetota > Planctomycetia > Planctomycetales > Planctomycetaceae > Fuerstiella. The sequence continues at coordinate 55,624 of JBDWHY010000007.1, forward strand.
CGGGCTTCAATCTTCACCGCCTGCTGAGCCTGATCCGCCACAGTACCGGTCCACCCCGACCAAAGGCGCTTGTGCTCTATCCGTCCCTCTCACCCTTTCTCACCTGAACCACCATGTCCCCTCGCTACCGTTGCGCTTGCACGGTCGCGGGGGGAAAGGGGGAATGACAGATCGACTGCATATCAAAACAGTAAATCAACAAGCCGTCACGCGTCGGGTCACCTTTTCAACGGGCAGCTCGGCGACCTTTATCAATTTGAATTGCTGCACGGTGAATTGCTGCACGGTGAATTGCTGACCAGTGAATTGCTGACCAGTGAATGGCCTAACCGTACAAAATTGCGCGTAACACCCTCAGCATTTGCTTGGCAACTTGTTTGGCGAAATCGCATGGGACAAGTGGTTGGTCGCAACGGGGCCAAAGCAGAACACAATGCGGGTTGGCTGCCTCGCTGATACTGACCAGGAACAGGTCCCAACTTTGCACACGACATTTCACGAGCCTGCAGCACACAGCCGTTTCTGTCTCTCGGTGTTGGCAGCGGTGGTGCCAGATGGGTCAACTGGCTTTGGCCCCGACGTTCACATCAAATCTTGTTGCGACAACGCGGCCCGCTTGGAACGCCCGAGTCTCCAAGGTCAAAACTGGCTTGCCCTTGAAAGTCGAAAGGGTCGACGTGCCATCAACACAAACGAACCCAGTGGAATCGCAAAATGTGGGATAGCAAACCATTCCGCCCTAGCGATTCGGCGATCTGGTCTTTAAGTTCAGGCTTCCTGACACCGTCTGATCAAAACAACATCGCGATCCCACGCCCCTCAAAGGCCGAATGAATGAAACAATTGCTGCCCACATCGTTCTTGCTCGCCATCATTTCCTGCCCCTCGTTTCTTGTGGCGCAATCATCACCAGAACCAGCTTTGCCCAAGGTGTTGATTATTGGAGATTCAATCTCTTTGGCGTTTACTCCTCATCTTGAAAAGCAGCTCGACGGCATGGCTGTCGTAAAACATCACAAAGGCAATGCTCAACACACCGGCACGGGGTTGAAAAAAATCGAACAGTGGATTGGTCAGACGCAATGGGACGTCATTCATTTTAATTGGGGCTTATGGGACCTGTGCTACCGCCATCCCGAATCAAAGGTGCAAGGCAAAAGAGACAAAATCAACGGCACACTCACCACTTCATTGCAGCAGTACGAACAAAACCTTGAACAGCTTGTCAGTCGCCTTCAAAAAACCAATGCTAAACTGATCTGGGCAAGCACAACTGTTGTCCCAGACAACGAAGCTGGCCGCATCAAAGGCGACGAAATCAAATACAACGAAGTGGCTGCCAAAATCATGAAGAAGCACGGCATCATGACCAATGATCTGCACGCGCTCACCAAGACATTTGCAGCCGATCAGTTTAGCCGACCTGGCGATGTTCACTACACGCAAGATGGTTATCACAGAATCGGACAGCAAGTCGCCGACCATCTTTCGAAAGCTCTCAAAGCCAAACAACAGAACACCGACGACACCAAACCGCCACGTTCCTGACATGCCGTGCTGATCTGGTTTCACAGGCAGCACCGTGCGACACAACGACGATCGATCATCATAAAATCGCCATGCGGCGGCCGCTTGACACCCGATTGACAATGCACGGCTTTACCAGAATGTACGGAATCGTTGACAAACCTTGAGGTTGTGTTGATCGCCAACTGCTTGTCGTGGTCGAATCAGCTTAATTAAGTTTCGAGATAGGAAATTGATGGTCATTCTGCTCTTCGTGCTCGCTTCTGTGTGCCTACAAGAACTGCCGACAGGATCAGACGTTGTCGCCAACTATGTGGAAGCCAAAGGAGGGACCGCTGCACTGCAGCAAGTCACGTCATACAGATTACTTCTAGAAACTCGACTGAATGGAAAGAAGACGGCGGACACAGAAGTTTTGCAATCAGGCAATCGCCACTTCACAGAACACACTCTTCCCGATGGCTCAAAAACATCTCATGGCACGGACGGCAAAGTGGCGTGGCTTACAGATCAACAAGGTCTTGGATATCGCCTTAAAGGCACTTCGCTTCAAGAATATCTCCGCCACAACACCACCATGCATGAAGCTCTGGCTTGGCCCACTCAGTATGCTAAAATCGAATGCGTGGGGACCGAAAAAATTGATGGCAGCAAAGCCTACGAAGTTCACTTTAAGCCAACGTCAGGGCGAACCGTCATTCGATATTTCGATGTGAAGTCTGGGCTCTTTATTCGCGAAATCACCCAAATCGACGAACAAGGCCAGAAGTCGATCAGCAGTATTTCAGACTACCGCCGAGTAGGCGGTAGTCTGGTCCCTCACAAACGCACGGTGCGTATCGGGGACCAAGTTACCGAATACACAGTTCTGAGCGCAGAAAGCAATGTTGTCATCCCTGAGGCTCGTTTTGCTGAACCCAAGCCTGGCCCTTAAAATCAAGAGCCGGGCTCTGCCCATGAATTCGAACCTTACAGTGAATCTGGTGAGCCGCATCGTGCTCGCCAAAATTCTTCAGCCGCCGATGTTTTTCAGCACCAACGGCGGCGAACGCCTTGCCCCGACCTCGTTGCGGGACAGAGCCAAGCTTCGCCCCAGTTTCTCTGACGTGTTTGCTTCAAGACCACACCACTGAAGCTGTGGCCCTCACAAAGGAAAATCCAGATGCAGCTGCCCCCTGAAGTCCAAGTATTGATTCGTTCCATTTCCGCATTGCCGGCAGTCGCTGGCTGCTTCTGCAGCCCGAAACCCTTAGCAGACCTTGACGTCAGCAACCTGTCTCTGCCAGGAGAATTTGGCGACCTGCCTCAAGCCATCTTAACCAGAACCCATGGTGGTCGAAAAAACGAGGTGTTAATTCAGACAGAAGTGATCTTTGATCGATCCGCAGACGCATGGTTGTCACTGGAATTTTTGGCTTGGTGGGTCCGGGACTGGGGTCGCAGCGGGCATGAAATTCAAATGCGGCCGATGGCTTTGCCACCCCAAGCAGATCAAATTCAACTGGGACGCATGCTGAAGTTCTATATCGAATACTTCGTCATTGAAGACGGCGATTCCTATCAGAAAACTCTGGAAACCGCCGCCAAAATGGGAACATCAATTTCTGAATGCTTTGATCAATACGCTGAATGCTTCGCCAACCCCGCCGAATTCACGGGGGATGTTGAAAACATGTGAAGCAGTCGACCAGAGGTAAGCTATCAACGCCAAGTCCCTTCAGACCCCAGTGGCCCCCAGATCCCGGTGGCGGCCGATCTCAGTGGCGACCGACCCCAGTGGCGGCCGACCCCAGTGACGGCCGATGCGAGTGGCGGGCTGATCAAACGCCCTCTGTAAGCCGCCGTGGCGCTTGAAATTCCTCGGAATTGCCTCGCACTTCAGATCATCACTCAGATCATCATTCAGATGATTGTGCTGCAGCAGGCTGCCCGGCGTACATCAGTGTGTCAACGTATGATGTGGTCAAACGACTGCGACGTCTTCGACCGTCGCGACTGCGGCGATCGCGTCTTTGGTCGCTCGCCTCATTTTCTCTTAGCTTCAAAGCCGCTTGCAAAGTGTACTTCGCTTCGACCCCTTGTCGGTTGTGATAATGATTAAAAACACGTTCGTACATCGGACGAAGCCGACCGCGACTGTCGTTGGAAAGCTGCTTGTAGTGGTAGCGCCCTTCTACACTTTTGTAAGGTTCGTACGGCACATCGAAACCAAGATTGTACGTGGCCGTGTATTCAAAACCTCGCAGCAACCGATTGTCTAAAGCGGAATACAAATCGACGTTTTGAATCCACGCTGTTTCACAGGTGTTCGCGAGAAATTCGAGCCCCATCTGAGTATGAGCTTGATCCCGGCCGGATTCTTGGCACTGACCTGATTCCATAAAGTAATGGCCAATCGCGCCGTTGCCCTCACCATTTCGATAGTAATTTTTTGCTCGATCAAACATAGGTTGATCGTCTAAAAAAACTGCCATCGCCATCATCACCTGCATCATGGATGCATCCCAGTTGCCATTCGCTGTGGGGTAAAAATCTTTGATCACGGGATACCAAATCTGTCTGATCATCGATTCAAATCGCACCTGATCTTTGGCCGGCCATTTGTCCCATGTGTGCTTCAATAGCTCGGCGGCAATGCAAAAGTGATAACCGCTCATTCCAATCAGCAACCGAGCGTCATGGTTGCTGATTGACTGAAGATTTTTTGACCACGCATTCAGAATTTCTGCGGCTTTCGCTGCATGAACTTCCTTGCCTGAAATGGTCCAGCAAAGTGAATGGTAATACGCCGCTTTGGCGTCATCACTGAATTCTGAAGATCCAATGTTGGGATTGTTGTAGGGACCTCGTTCAACATGAGGCATCGGCTGCGGCCGCCAGTCGAGCGACGCATGTGAAGAATTTTTAAGCCCCTCCCAAGCCTTCGCCCACGGCTGTTCGCCGGCCTCCACCTTTTGCTGCACAAACGCGAGACGACTGCGGCTGTGAGCGATTCCGGGATGAGAAAATTGGGCCGCTGCAATGGAACAATGGACACACATTAGCACAACGGCAACTGGTGCGATTTGCATTTGATTTGTTTTCGACGAGAGGTGGGAAGCGTTGGGGAAGGATGAAAATATCTGGCGAGTCATGTCTGCCAGGCGGGAAACAGGCGGGGTGTGCGTCTTTAGCTTTGTCTTGATCCGCTCAAAAGTAGGGCACGTGGAGAACACATTCGCTTCGAAAAACGCCCGCAACATCAAGCAGCGTCAGTTTGCGACAAAACTTTTCGTTGATCGGATGACGAAGGATCGATGCGTCCTCGACGCGATCGCAGTATACTGCAAAAGCAACCGCAGATCTTTAAACTTGGTCACAGCAGTGTGACGGGCCCCCCATAAAACAGAATTTTGCCACGCATGACTTTAGTACTCACCAGAACCTTGGCCGCCTTGACATTCGTTGCTGCCGCGTTTGGGCCGCATTTCGTCTCTGCGGCAGAACCGATTCCAAAGCCAAATCTTGTCATCATTTTTGCCGATGACCTTGGGTACGGCGACATCAGTTGTTACGGAGCGACCCAAATTGCGACTCCAAATATCGATCGATTGGCAAGCCAGGGAATGACGTTCACGGATGCTCATTCTGCAGCCTCACTGTGTTCGCCGTCTCGGTACGGCCTGCTCACCGGACGAGCTCCTTGGCGATTGCACAGAAAGGGCAACGGTTATCGACTGACTCCGGGCCAAATGACATTAGCCAAGTTCCTAAAGGCTTCCGGATATGCGTCGGCCGCCATTGGAAAATGGCATTTGGGCTACAGTAAGGACTGGAATAAGCGGCCGATTACAGGACCTTTGGAAGTTGGCTTCGACTACCATTTCGGAGTACCTCAAAATCACAACGATTCATCAAGAGTCTTCATCGAAAATCATGATCTGGTTGGCCGCAAACCCGGCGAAAAATACCGCATTGTCAAGGGGCTCGACTTTCCCGAAGGCATCTCGGAACCGCGCATCGAAGACCAAGTCGACACCACGTTGACCAAGAAAGCCGTGGAATTTATTCAACGGAATTCCAAGAACCCGTTCTGCCTGTATTTCACGCCTTGTGCGCCTCACACCCACGTGACTCCTGCTGCTAAATTTCGAGGATCAAGCTCGGCCGGATTGTTTGGCGACCATGTGCAAGAACTTGATTCGCACGTTGGAACGATTCTAGGCACGCTTGATGAATTGCAGCTAACCGACAATACGCTCGTTATTTTCACCAGTGACAACGGCTCCACACCCAAAGACTTTAGAGGCACGCAGGGCGTTCAGCTGAATTTGGCCGACGAATCTGGAGACATCCGCAAGAAGTTCAAGACGGCCAAAGCCGATGCGAAAAAGCTGGGCCACGTCACCAACGGTCCGTGGCGTGACGGCAAAGGGTATGCCTATGAAGGCGGCCACCGCATTCCATTCATTGCTCGCTGGCCCGGCCAAATCGAATCGGGAAGTTCGTCAAAGACGACCATTACAATGACCGACCTATTTGCAACGGCTGCCGACATCGTTGGTGAAAACTTGCCAGATGATGCGGCAGAAGATTCATTCAGTCTGCTGCCCGTACTGCTTCGCCAACAACAGCATGTGGCTGGTCGTGAAGCCGTCTTTATCTTGGGCAACGGCAAAGACAGTTCTGTCGCTGTCTGCACGGGCAAATGGAAATTAATTGTTCGCTATGGCAACGACCAAGATCAAGGCAATGAACTTTACGATCTGTCCAATGACCCAGCAGAACGGAACAACGTGGCCGACCAACATCCTAAAATTGCAAAAGCACTGGCAGACGAATTTCAAGAGGCCGAAGCTGCGGGCCGAACTCGTCGCTGATTTCAATCACATCAATCGCTTACAATTCGAACTCGTCTTTCTCCGAATTCATGAAGCACGGCCAACCTGTGGCCCCTGCTTCATCACCTTCTAAAACAACTGCTAACATGATTCGACTTTATCACGTGCTGCTGATTGCTTTGTGCCTAAATTGCATTGAAATTCGCGCAGAAGATCGGCCGAACGTTCTGTTCATTTCCATCGATGACCTGAATGACTGGATCGGGTGTCTTGGTGGTCACCCCCAAGCGAAGACACCAAACTTCGATCGGCTGGCGGCCAGTGGAGTCCTATTCACCAATGCTCACTGCCCCGCTCCGGCGTGCAACCCTTCTCGAGGCGCAATCATGACGGGCATTTCGCCGCATGTTTCAGGCCTGTATGACAACCGCCAAAAAATGCGAGAACGCATGCCCGATGCCGAATTGCTGCCAAAGCACTTTTCAAATCATGGCTATTGGTCCGCTGGTTCTGGCAAGCTGCTGCACTATTTCATCGATGCGGATTCCTGGGACGAATATTACCCGGCCAAAGAAACCGAAGATCCGTTTCCTCGTACTTTTTATCCTGCACAACGCCCCGTAAACCTTCCTCGTGGCGGTCCATGGCAATATGTCGAAACCGACTGGGCGGCTCTGGATGTCACTCACGAAGAATTCGGAGGAGACTGGCTGGTGTCGAAGTGGATTGGTCAGCAGCTTTCCGAAAAGCACAACAAGCCCTTCTTTCTTGCGTGTGGAATCTATCGCCCCCACGAACCATGGTTTGTTCCCAAGGAATACTTCGAACCTTTCCCTCTGGAAAATATCCAACTACCGCCCGGTTACCGCGAAGATGACCTAGACGACCTGCCCCCTGCCGGGAAGAAAAAGGGACCGAACCGCTACTTCGAACACATTCAAGAACAGGGGCAGTGGAAGCAGGGGATTCAAGGTTACCTTGCATCCATCTATTTCGCCGACACCATGCTGGGCCGAGTCCTCGATGCGCTCGAAAACGGACCCAACAAAGACAACACGATCGTCGTCTTATGGAGCGATCACGGATGGCATTTGGGCGAAAAACAACACTGGCAAAAATACACGGGGTGGCGAGCTTGCACGCGTGTTCCATTGATGGTTCGAGCCCCAAAGGGGACGACCGGGCTACCAAACGGAACCGTGGCGGGAAGCAAATGTGATGCTCCTGTAAACCTGCTCAGCCTGTACCCAACTTTGACAGAACTTGCCGGACTGCCATCCAAGAAAACGAACGATGGTCCCAGCCTTGTCCCACTGTTGAAAAACGCGGCCGCCGAATGGCCCCATGCTTCCATCACGTATCTTGGTCGCCCGGGCAATTACGGACTCAGCGGCAAACGCTATCGCTACATCACCTACGACAACGGTGATGAAGAACTGTACGACATCAAAACAGACCCTTACGAATGGACGAACCTGGCCACCAAGGCAGAATTCACAGAAACGATGGCCGAGCTTAAAAATTTCGTGCCAGCAAACTTTGCCAAGTACGAAGGCGCAAGTATCGATTCTTTAACGAAACTTAAGTGGATGCCATTAAGCGACACATCGGCTCCAGCTTCAAAACCTGATGGCCCCAAGCTCGATGTGCACTTCAGCAACAAAACAAATCAGCCGGTGAAGATGTTCTGGATGAATGGCAAAGGCGAACCTCAACCCTACGGAACTCTGGAAACCGGTTGGAGCAAACCCTATCAAACTCGGCCGGGAGCCGTGTGGATGATCGCCGACGCCAATGAACAACCTCTGGGTTATTTCACCGTCGGAGATCGTACTGCTCATGCCGTAATCCCCACGACCGAAGAATGAAGTCAGCCACATTTCTGAGGCTGATCAAATCAAGAAGCCAGAAGCGGAAGCCCGATGCCAAAACACGCATTCTTCTGGCGTTTTTTCTGCTGCCTAGTTTTCCTACTGAACTGGCCAATCATCCGTTCGGAAGGAAGAAGCGGGCAGCCCATCTTGGTTCGATAGATTAGGCGTGTCACCGCTGCCCCAAGCAAATCGTACGGCAACGGGTTTTGCAATTTGATCGCTGCTAACAACAATCGTCTGGCCGTCGATCACAGCCTTTGCTTTCAAAAAGGACCTGTCGGCCCCGGCGATTGTGAAGTGACTAAGCGGCAATTGATCTCGGCTCACCAAGCCACCACCAATGTCGTCAAAACGTATCCGAATCGTGTTTGCCTCCACGACGGATTCTGCATAGATCGGCCCGGACGCAACAAGATCCTGTCGCCCATAATCGTGCTTTAATGCCAGCAGCGCGAGTCGTTCGCCAACGGGCTTCTTTTTCTTCGGGTGGATATTCGTGGGATTACCAACATCCATCGTGACGACCATCCCTGTGTTGGGTTCTTGCAAGGCCATGGTCTGCGCTTCTCGAAGAAATGCTGCGCTGATGGGTTCTGTCTTGTAAGCAAACGGAGCAATCTGGACGAAGTAAAATGGGAAATCGCCTTGGCCCCAGCGTGTTCGCCAATCTTGAATCATCGCCGGAAACAATGTGCGGTACTGCTTCGGATTCTTCACGTTCGATTCGCCCTGATACCACACGACGCCTCGAAAGGAAAAGGGAATCAAAGGACGAATCATCGAATTATAAAGCACACTGGGATTCCGCTGATTCACTCCCTTCGGAGCTTTGTTGTTGCGATCAAACAGGCCACTCGTCCGTTCGGCAATGTTTTGGTTGGTTGCAAACTGCGAGTCGAATTCGGGGAAGTCTCTTTTCAGAACATCGGGGCTCACCCAAGCCTCGGCCGATGATCCTCCCCAGTTGGTTGAAATCAAACCAATGGGAACATCCAATTCCTGATGCAACTTCGAACCAAAGAAGTACCCCACCGCACTAAAGGCCAATGCCGATTTGGGGCTGCAAACAGTCCATCGAGCATTCACTTTATCCTGTCCATTCAAGGCCATGACTTGAGGAACATCGCAAAACCGAATTCTAGGTAGAGTGGCCTTCTGCACATCCTCTTTAAAGTGGTCCACTCCGAAGCCACGCAGCTTCCACTGCATGTTCGACTGGCCCGAACAGATCCAAACTTCTCCGACCAGCACATCAGAAAGTCGTTTTGTTTGAGAACCGCTTTTCACATCGATCTGAAAGGGGCCTCCCGCCGCAGGAGTTTGAATAGATGTTCGCCAGTTGCCCGCGGCATTCGATTGGACCTGAAAGCTTTTCTTTGTCCACGATGGCCGAACTTCGACAGTGGAGCCAGGTTTCGAAGTGCCCCAAATTGCCGCCTCGCATTCACGCTGAAAAACCATGTGATCTGCGAACATCCCTGCTAACTTCAAAGTCTGAGCAGCTTGGTTTTGAGAAGCGGGCTGCTGAAGTGTGGCCGCTTCCTGAGCCAACGTCGCCGTGCAGGCAACAGTCGCACTAAAGACCATGAGCAGTGAGATGCGAATCATCATTTTTCTTTCTTGTTGAAGTCTGTTCTGCAAGATCTAATGTTGACCGTGTTGATCTGAACTCGCTGAAACAGGCAGAGCCATTCTGAGGCGCCAAACCGACCGTGACGATCGCCAGTGGAGACCGACAGTGGAGACCGACAGTGGCGGGGCATCAGAACAATGAAACCGAAGCGAAGCTTAGTCAAGTTGATTGCACGGTAAAATGTTGATCTGTAGGTTCGGAGTTCAACGGATCGATTGTCCGGGCCTGTTCCTTCTGCTGATTTGAAAGAATTCACCCATGGATGATGGCACAGACGAATCACGAGAACCACCAAAACAGCTGCCTGCAGCGAAGCCATCTTGGTTCCAATTTGCCGTTCGCATGTTCTTGACCTTCAGCATTCTGCTTAGCTTCACGATTACAACATGGGTCAGGTCAGCAAATCGTCAAAGAACAACGAAAGCAGCCCTTGAAGAGCAGCATGTATCTGTCATGTATGCCCACGAATGGAAGTATCCACCAAGAATTCCGACGTGGAATTCACAAGTCAGAAAATTCGCTGCAAAGCGCACCGATCCAGACTATTTCCTTCCGGTGACGGTCGTTCGGACCAAGTATCTTAATTCAAGGGCGCTGACTTCTGGGGCGAAATACGCGTCAGCGGATGTCATCGATTTGATCGCAAAACTGAATCGATTGCAGTCACTCAGTTTGACTCACTCCAACGTCGTGAACAGTGATCTCATGAAATTGTCTCACCTGACTGAGTTGGAATCACTCAATTTACATATGACAAAGATGCACGAGGGACCGATTCCGGGACTCGATCAACTTCAGCTGAAAGTTCTCTACCTCAATCGGACTCGCATTGACGATCAATCAATCTCTGCATTGAAATCGATGACAACACTTGAACACTTAGATTTAACAAGAACAAAAGTGACCGATGCAGGTTTGAAGCACCTAGAGTCATTGCCCAACCTTCGTAAACTGATTCTACGAAGAACGTTGGTCACTCAAGACGGCTACGTCGCTTTCAAGGAATCTCACCCCACAATGACGGTGAAGTGGGAATCCATGTGATCATCGCAGGCTTTGCAATCTGCTAAGCTTGAACCGATTCCAGCCTAATTGAAATCTCATGCCATCGTCACCTAGCCAACTCGCAGCAGCCCTTCTTTCAACAGCTTTAGATGACATTCGCAAGGGCAACACATGGCCAACCATCCCATTTTTGCTCCGACATTTCATGGCGACGTCGACTGTGTGAAACGGCAGTTGGAAGCTGACCCCACAGTCGTGCATGTTCGCAACGCCAAAAACTTGACTGCCCTACATGTCGCGGCCAGCCGCAATCAATGTTCGGTCGCCGAACTGCTGATTGCCCACGGAGCAGACATTCATGGCCACGATATTCACGACACAGTAGACGGTAACACAGCAGACGGTAACACAGTAGACAGTAGCGAATGGACTCCGTTGGTGTTTGCAGCGTATCGAGGCCACCGAGAAGTCGCTGAAGTACTGATTCAGCATGGTGCCAGCGTGACGGCTGCATCTGGCAATCCTCTTCATTTTGCGGGGCAACGCAAGCACAAAGAAATCTGCCAACTGCTGGTGAAACACGGGGCGGTGGATGACCTAATTGAATCTGCCGATGCAGATATCCTGAAGCTTTTTCGAGCCGCTTACAGTTATGACAGCAACTCGGTTGACCAGCTTCTGAATGGACGCCCCGAACTGGTCCATTGCAAAGATCGAAAGGGACGCACACTTCTTCATGAAACGTGTACTCAGGGTGACACGAAAACGGTTCGCATACTGCTAAAACATGCCGCTGATGTGACCATCAAAGATAGCAGAGGCGAAACGGCGGCGGATCGTGCAGCGGCACACAACCAGCGCGCTGTGATGCGAATTCTTGATCAACATGAACCGTCTGCATGACGACAGTGTCGTGGCAGCAAGTCACTCGGTGATCTCATTTCGGAAGCCCGCCGTCTTATTCTTCGTCCAACAGAACAGTTCACCGCATGATCACGATCGCACAAGAAGAAGCAGACCACAGACATGCTATCCGACAACTGACAGTGGCCGCCTTTGCCAATTCTGAACTTGGGTACAACGGTGAGGCGGATTTCATCGACACCCTTCGCAATCAATGCCCCGACATTCTTTCGTTGGTCGCTTTAGACGACGATCGAGTCGTCGGACATATTCTGTTTTCTGCCGCGACGATCCGGTGTGGCCCGGTGATTCACGCGGGAATGGGGTTAGCTCCGATGGCCGTTCATCCGGCATTCCAAAAGCAAGGAATCGGCTCGATACTTGTGACCGATGGAATGAAACGTTTGGCAAAGCGAAACTTGGAGTTCACCATGGTCGCTGGCCACGCCCAATTTTATCCTCGGTTCGGATTCCTGCCGGCAGCCGAGTACTCTGTTCGGCATGGGTGTGATGGCATGCCTCAGGATATTTTCTTCTTGCACACGAAGCATCCGCGAACACAGTTCATCGACGGATTGGCCTATTATCATGATGTGTTTGGAACACAGCACGGCAGTGTGCCAAAATCCACTGACCCGCAGTAAAGCAGGCTCAGACGTTCGCTCGATCGATTGAAGAATCGCAAGCAGACGGCCGAGCAGCTAGCAGTCTTGCGTCAAACAGCCGTCCATCAAGTAGCCGTCGATCAAACAGCCGCGTTGAAACGATCGCCACGGGCAGAGTGTTCGGCAATTTGGACGTGCAGTGATCAATGACCAGTCGTCAACGGCTGCTGCCTGCGGTAGACTCAGCCAAACAGAGGCATTCAGCCAACCATTGTTCTTGTTTTGTCGTTGAACTTGCCAAACGCGGTTTAGAAACCAGTTGTCAAAGTTCATTTGGAAACGCATTGAAGTGAAGCAGCCATGATTCAAATTGGTCAGACCTATCAGCTCAGCGTATTGAAAAAGTCTGAGTTCGGGTTCTTTTTAGACGCGGAAAACTTGGGTGAAATCTTGTTGCCCACAAGAAATGCTCCGGCCGTCCTTAACATCGATGATTCGGTAGAAGTTTTTCTGTACGTGGATTCCGAAGATCGTCCCATCGCGACAACTCAGGTGCCAAAGGCTGAAGTGGGCGAATTCGCTTATCTGGAAGTCAAAGAGAATACTCGAATCGGAGCATTCTTAGATTGGGGCCTCGACAAAGACGTGCTGCTGCCGTTTGCAGAACAGCACCGAAAACTGCACGTCGGGCAAAGCTATTTGGTATTTTTGTACCTCGACGACAAAGACCGCATTACGGCGACATCAAAGATCGACAAGATCGTGATGGAAAATGACCAGCACAACTTTCAGCCTCAGCAAGAAGTCGATTTAATTATCGGCAACAGCACAGACTTGGGTTACAAAGCAATCGTCGACAACAGCCACTGGGGCTTACTCTACAAAAACGAAGTGACCGAACGGCTCAGCTTTGGTCAAAGCATACTGGGCTTCATCAAGCATATTCGCCCGGACGGTCGAATTGATTTAAGTCTGAAAAGTAGTCGAGACATTCGGGATGGATACACAGAGACAATCCAAGCCTACTTAGACGAACACGATGGATTTGCTCCAGTTCACGATAAATCTGCTCCGGCCGAAATCTTTGACCTGCTGGGGATGAGCAAAGGGCAATTCAAAAAAGCAATCGGCGGGTTGTACAAACGACATATCATCACCATCGAAAAGGAAGGGATTCGCCGAGTCAGTGATGACTAAATCACGTCCGTCGATGTCCGCAGAGCACGTCCAAACAAGACGGCCAAAGAAGACGTATCGCGGCTGTCGCAAACGCAGTGACGGCGACCACCCGAACTGTCCTCACCCCAAACCGTGCTCACCCCAAACTGAACACGACCAACGTCATTCGCAACCGTTCTACGTGGCGAAAATCTGTGAATCAATGTCAGCGAACGCCTTAAATTCCAAGGCGTTGCCACTGGGGTCTTCAAAGAACATCGTGTACTGCTCGCCCGGCTGGCCCTCAAACCGAACATAGGGTTCGACAATAAAGTCATCAATAAACGTCCGCACGCGTTCGGACAACTGCTTCCAAGTTTCGACTTCCAAAACGACTCCGAAATGAGGCACTGGAACCGCATGTTCATCCACCGGGTTACAGTGATTGCTCACTTTTCCGTTGAGTCCCAGGTTTGGATTCAGGTGAGCAACAATCTGATGGCCGAACATATTAAAGTCGATCCACTTGTCGTCGCTGCGGCCTTCGGGCAGCCCCATGTTGATGCCGTAGAACTGGCGAGCTTCGTCGATATTGCGTACCTGAAACGCGATGTGAAACGGGGTGAGCATGAAAGCTTTCCTAAAACCAACCACGGCGAACAGTATCTGGTCTTGCCGCTCTAACTTTGACGAAATTTCAAGACCGACCACAGCCTATCGTTCGTTGTCGATAACGCAACAACAGGCCCGTGCTAGGCTCCCTGAACCAAACTGCAACAAACCAAACTGCAACCAAGCAAAGTTTACCTAGGCAAACCACTTCGTCGTGTTGCTTTTTCAAAGCAACACGATGGATCACAAAAACCGCGGTTCGTGAGATCCTGCCAGTTCTTAAGCAACACGGACTTGTCGTGAGAGCAGGAAAACTGATTTTCGTGGAGCGCCAGTTGGAAATTCAAGAACTACTGAATACCCACCGAGAGCGTTCAGTCCGTACGAGACTCGGTGCCATAAAGCCAATGACGCTGGCAGCGTCGCTCGAGCACAAAGAGTGGAAGACACTTTATTCGCCGATGCAGTACAGAAACTTGTTACTTCTCATGTACAACTGATTGTCGCTCACAGCTGGTGTTCCATTAAATTCGGAATTGTCATCTTCGAATGTGTTTTGAACAACCAGCGGAAAGTCGGGTGTCGCTTTCAGCACAAACGTGCCTGAACGTCGGCTGACAGCATAAACGTGATCTCCGGATCGGATCATTGAGGCGAAGAATTTGACGCCGCGACCTCCCCTCACTCCGGGTGTGCGGCGCCGTTGAGTTCTTTCTCCGGATTCTGCGTTCACAGCGTAAGCAGTGCCGCTTTGGTTAAGCCAGAACAGATGGTGATCTTTCATCACGGGCGTGGCAATGTACGAGGTGTCTTTGCTGGACCACAACACATTTGATTCAGTCACGTTGCCACTGCCGCCACCACGAACGGCCAAACTGCCAACTCCACGAAATCCGCCGTACAGATACGCCACGTCGTCTTCCACAATCACAGACCCGTTCATTTCATTCAGCAGAGTCGTCGTGACAAACCACTTTTGCTTGCCGGTGTTAGGATCAATTCCAAAGACTTTTTCAGGAGCCGGCACAATCAATTCCATTTCACCGGATTTCGTCTCCAGAAGATTCAGAGTGGCATAAATCAGAGTTGATTTCGTGTCGAATTCCCACTGAATCCTTCCGTCTTCAGGATCGATGGAATAGACGCAGCCATTCTCTTCCACAGCATTCACAATCAGGTTTCCGTTGTGAAAAATGGGACTGGCGGCTGACCCCCAACGCGTCTGATTTGTTTGCGATTCCACTTTGCGATGCCACAGCTGATTGCCTTCCAAATCAAACGCGAACAATCCCGGCTTGCCGAAGTGTACGAAAACCGACTTGCCGTCGCTGATCGGTGTGTTCGTCGCATAGCCGTGCTGAGTGATGTAGCTCTTGTACGGATCTTCATCTGCATCTGGGTCGGTCGTTACTGACTTGGTCCACTGAATTTGACCCGTTTTGCGATCGACACAAATCAAGTGTCGAACCAAGTCGCCAATTGCTCCTTTCGAACCATCGCCATAGCCGGTGTAGTAAGTCAGGAAAATGCGATTCCCAACAACAATAGGAGACGACGCTCCGGGACCAGGCAGCGCAGTGCGCCACTTCAGATTCTTTGAAGAACTCCATTCTGTTGGAATCGTGCTCGACGATGTTGTGGCATCACCTTGACTGCCAAGAAACCGTGGCCAGTCTTCACAGCGAGCGGTCGTCGCCATCAGGCAGACGATGATGGAAGCAAGCAGAAATGATTGTTGTTGCACACGCATAAGAATTTCCTAGGCTTATCTTTTTTGAAGTGTGTTTCGGTTCAGCGGTTGCTGTTCAAACAGCTTCAATCCAATCTTCAGAAACTTACGTCAGGACATCGCCCGCTTAACAGCTCGTTGAAAAAGCCAGGATGCAGTCACCCGACGCGTAAGCGAGGGATGAACCCTCTCGAATTCCTGAACCCCTGAACCCCTGAGCCCCTGCGGTTCTGCACAGCCGATATCTCTCGCTCACGCGTCGGGTTACTTTCTTCAACGGGCAGCTAGCCCATGGCGTAAGCCATGAGACCACATCAACAACAACCAAACAAGGCCGGAGGCCGAAACAAACCGAGCCCATGGCGTAAGCCATGGAACCACATCAAAAACAATCCCAAAAGGCCGGAGGCCGATACAATCCTAGCCCATGGCGTAAGCCATGGGACCACATCAACAACAAACCCAAAAGGCCAGAGGCCGAAACAACCCTAGCCCATGGCGTAAGCCATGGGACCACATCAACAACAAACCAAAAAGGCCGGAGGCCGGCACAATCCTAGCCCATGGCGTAAGCCATGGGACCACATCAACAACAAACCCAAAAGGCCGGAGGCCGGCACAAGATTACGTCAAGCCTATTCCCAGATATATTTCTCATCGTATTCAACTTTGTGCTTGTGTAACAACAAGCGAAATTCATCTTGAAACGAATTCACACGATGATGCTCCAGTTGGTTTTCGATATACGAAATCACGGATTGCTTCTTCGAGAAGCTGACACTGAACACGCCATAACCGGCTTGCCAACGAAACTTCAAGACTGTGTGACGAGAATCATTAATGTGCTTGCTTGTGTTCGCTTTCACCTTCCCCACAAAGTCACAAACAGACACCTTCGCTGGAATACGCAGAAGCAAATGAGCGTGGTCGTGATAGCCACCAACTTGAATTGCGAAACCACCCAGATTTTGTACAACGCCAGCCATGTATGCCCAAACTCCTTCTCGGAATTTATCGTTCTGTAAAAGTGGGCGACGATGCTTGGTGCTGAAAACAATGTGGTAGAGAAGTTGTTGATAAGCTGCCATGTGTCGCCCTCCGGGCTTTCGTTATATTATGATTCCGATCCGGTGGCTTACGCCACCGGCTAAAGTTATGACGCCCGCTGGGCTAAGGCAATCAGTAAATCAGCCCGACAGGTGATATACAAAACAACGGTGCTTTCTGACACAGAAGGCGAAAACTTCAACTCGATTCAGCAGCGTTCAATCACCAAGCCACCAATCAGACACGATCCATACCGCTGATCTCAATCACCCGCCCCACAACCCACAACCAAACATAACTCCACCGCAACCCCGCCACCCAAAAAGGCCGGAGGCCGAAACAACCCTAGCCCATGGCGTCAACTGTTCCGTCATGTGATGTTTCAATCAACTTCCTGTCTCTCAATACCATGACTTCTGCTCGTGTGTTTGCGAAAATGGGCCAATCATCGCAAGATGGGAGTTCCCTTCGAATGTGATTGGCACCAGCAAGGCTCAGAAAATGAACAACGACACCAAGCAGGTTTGTATTGAACGACGAGCTTTCATCCAGAATGGAATTCTTGTTCTGGCAGCAGCATCCGTTCCGTCAACGAAGCTATTCGCCGATGATGCAGATAAGTCACTTCGCGTCGGACTTGTGACTGACATGCACTACGCCGACAAAGCTCCGGCTGGCACGCGGCACTATCGAGACACTCTGGCGAAACTTGACGAGGCGGCGGACCACTTTCAAAAGCATCAGCCTGCATTCGTTGTCGAACTCGGAGACTTTATCGACGCCGCCGATTCTGTCGACGTCGAACAGCGTTACCTGAAAACCGTTAACAAGCGTTTCTCTACGATCTGCAAAGACAGGCACTATGTGCTCGGCAATCATTGCGTGGACACTCTGACAAAGGAAGAATTTCTGGGCGAAGTTGAGCAACAAAAATCTTACTATTCGTTTGATCAAGGGGGCATCCATTTTGTGATCTTGGATTCTTGTTTCCGCAGCGACGGCAAGCCATACGGCCGGAAAAATTCGAAGTGGTTCGATGCCAATATTCCGGATGAGGAACAAGAATGGCTGCAAGCCGATCTGCAGGCGAATCAAAACCCAACGATCGTGTTCGCTCATCAACGATTGGACGTCAGCACAAATCACGGCGTGAAGAACAACTCTGATGTCAGAGCCATTCTTGAAGCATCGGGAAATGTGACGGCCGTGTTTCAAGGTCATAGCCACAAGAATGACCTGAAGACGATCAACAACATTCACTATTGCACGCTGGTCGCCATGGTGGAAGGCACGGGCAGCGAAAACAACGGCTACTCACTGATGGATGTGCGGCCGAACGGAACCATTCATCTGAGCGGATTTCGCAAGCAAAATTCGCACGACTGGAGCTTTCCAAGATGAGCACTCGACTGCGGCCCGTGAAGCCAGAAGATCTAAATTTGTTCTACGAATTTCAACTTGATCCCGATGCAAATGCACTCGCCTTCACTCATCCTCGGACAGATGCAGTCTTTCGCGCCCACTGGGATGAAGCACTGAAGAATACCAAAGTGTGTGTGCGGGCGATTGAGTATCATGATGATCTGGTGGGATGCATTTCTTGCTTTCAATCTGACGGCCAAGATTCCATCGGGTACTGGATCGGCAAACAGTTTTGGGGCCAAGGCATCGCGTCAGAATCTCTGAAACTACTGCTTCAGGAAGTGCTGATTCGCCCACTTCATGCTCGCGTTGCAGTCACCAACATCGCCTCACTTCGCGTGCTTCAAAAATGCGGGTTTGAAGAAGTGGGGCGAGAATGGTCGCCCGCGACCGAGCGATTTGTTGAATGCGAAGAGGTTGCTTTGCGATTGCAGTAGACACAAGAAAACAAGACAGGCCTCTGCCTTCTGTTGCCTTCGACTGATTCCATCAGGCCTGTCCCCTGATCGGCAAAAATGCGAGAGACTCATCGGGCTCGACACTGCCTAGGCCTTGCAGTGTGGAGACTGTACCGAAAACCCACATCAATTTCGTGCTTTGATTGGCGGAGCTGCTCCAGTCAGCAAGCTTGACTCACCGAGCGAACGCCAATCTTCATGACTGGAAGGAAACTGTCATCATGATTTCCAAGAGCCAGATAATTCACCGAGAATCAGTGTCGCAGATCGGCTTTCGCGCCTTGTGCCGATGGGATTCGATGCGATGGAAATCGATGCAGCCCGTACTGCTGTATGGAATGCTGCTTGTCGCGTTTCACGCCTCATCGGCAGCTGATGATAAATCTCCATTGGTTGTTCACTCGAACGATGCGCTGACCAATCTCATCCAACAACAGTCTCGATCGTTGAATTCATCAAAGGACTTTCAGCTCAGCGTTTCGAGAACTCAGCACAAGAGCGAACGTGGCAACACGAAGCATGTGACTCTTGGATGGTTGGTGAGAACTGACGGGCATCGGCATCAGTTACTGGTGTCAAAGAATCAGTCAGCAACACTTCTCGGTACGGACGAAAGACTTTTCCGAATCGGTAAAACTCCGAACGACATCGCTCAAGTCATTGATTTCGATGAATGGTTCTTTCGTTTAAATCAAGAAAACCGAAGTGCTTTTTCGCTTCCAAAGAACGTTGCGAAAGGCAGTCCAAAGGTCTCTATCGACTTGGCGGGATGTTTGGGGCCTTTGGTTTTTGGCAATGAAGAAACCTTCGAATGGCACGCCGTTACGAATTCTTGGATCGGAGCGTATCCCAAAGCCTCAATCAAGCTGAACATTCGTCGGCATAGTCCCTCAGACCAACTTGCGACTGGAGCAGCAATCGCAGACGTGGTAATTGTCCAGCGGTCTGAAAGTCCCAGCCCTACGCAGCACCAGCATATTCGCTGCATCCTAGGCGGAACCAGCCGAATCTCACGATTGAACTTACCTGACGACGGTGTGATTGAAAGAACGGTTGAGCTTGGTGATCCGGCATCCTCGAAGCAGCCAAGTGGTCTTACCGCCAAGGAGCACTGGCGAACATTAAAAGTCTTCGATCTCCTCACACCCGAAAACAATGTTGATCCGATTGCCGAGCAGCTACTTCCTTTCCTCAGCAATTACATCTTTTTTGCACAGAACAACGGAGTTGCCCAGAGCGAAGAACATCTCATCGAAACATTGAAGGAAGTGACTCCCGTGCTCAGAAAATTTCGTCAGCAACTGGTGAAGTCTCAATTAAAATCGGACGGCACACTCATCGACGACCCGGCCATGAACTGGCACCTGCTCAGGAGAGACTTCGCAGCCGGGCCGCTGAATGTCATCTACGATTTTCTTCCCATCATGATCTGGAAGATGAATTCACCTTCCAAAGAAGAATTTGAAACGATCACTGATTTTCTTGACGCAATTGGCGATTGTGGTGCGCCTGAATTCCCTGGAGCCTTGGTTTTCTTGCAACAGCCAGACACCTTTTCAAGCGATTATTTTCAGGCGTTCTTAAGGAGTCGCTGGAAGATGCCATGCAGTCACCAACAAATTCAAGCTTGCTTAGACGGGCAATTTTCAGATGGCAGATTGACTGTCTTCGATACGACGCGTGTTGAAACCCTGCTCAGGCTTGATCAGGCTGACCATGTTGATGAATCTGTTTTTCAAAAGTGGTGGAACGCGGAAGTCGTGCACGCCAACGACGCGGCTCGAGCCGAGCATCTTGCAGTTGTGTCGTCGCAACCTTCAGGAAGAAAGCGACTGATATCTCGGGTTCGAATGCGCGCCGACAGTTCAAATACAGACATTGAAAAATTGGTCGCAAGGCAGCTAAAGCAACGCATCGCGGCCGCACGTAGGTTGCAACGCTGGGATGCCATGACTTCGCAAGAATGCACTGAAACAGAGTTCGTGCTGGAAGCCGCAGGCCTGTAGGCGGATGCGTTCGTCCGTCATGATTGCGTAGGTGGCCAAATTGCAGGGCACCATGCATTTCTCGACGGTGGAACCCAAAGATGAATGAACTTGGCCAGTGTGAAAGGAACCAGGAAGCCTCCGCCGGTGCGTGTGATTCGCAAGAAGCAAAGGCGAAGGGCGCCTGGTACGCCCCTACTTTTGAAACGGTGCTGCGTGTGATTGCGGCTAAATGGCATTCTTCGGTCAAGCCGAAAGAGCGTCCTCAACACTGGCATCCCAGTCCGGAAACGGATCTGGAAGTCGCATCCAAGACGGAATCCCTGCAGCAAATTCATCGTCCGTCAACAAGCAGTCGTCCAGCGACGCGATGATGGCATTCTCATCCATGTTGATGCCAATAAAAACTAACTCCTGTCGACAGTCCCCAACTTCAGGGTGCCAATTCGGTTTTAGTTCAGATTCAAATGACATAGTTTGAGGCCAATGTTCTTGAGGCACTGCCACCCACCAAAAGCCACCAAAGTCCAGACGAGCCACACAGCCGGCTTGAGACCAGACACCAATTTTGTCAAGTCGCGTGGCTAGCCAGAAGAAGCCTTTGCTGCGTAGGACTCCATTCCATTCTTGATAAAGCCGATCATGCAACCTCTGAGGATGAAAGGGCCGCCTCGCACGATAAACAAAACTTCGCACGCCGTATTCTTCAACTTCACTTGCTCCGTCATCCCGCAAGGTCAGCTGCCACCCTTTGCTCTGTTTGGCGATTTCGAAATCGAAACGGCCTGTCCCCATGATCTGGGAAGGTTCAATCATGCCAAACGACGTACGAATCTTGAGTGCATAGGGATTCAGCTGCTCAAGATAGGCTTCTATGGTCGCGAGCCCATCGTCGTCGACCATCTCGATCTTGTTCAGAATGATCACGTTTGCAAATTCGACTTGCTCAGTCAGTAAATCGGCAACCGTGCGTTCATCGTCATCACCATTTGCCTGCCCAACACTCTGCAGGTCTTTGCCAACTCGCAAGTCATTTAGAAAATTGGCGGCATCCACCACGGTCACCATCGTATCGAGGTCTGCAAGATCCGATAACTCTCGCCCTTCTTGGATGGCGAAAGTGAAGGTATCTGCCACCGGAGCCGGTTCACTAATACCAGTCGATTCAATCAACAGATAATCAAAGCGCCCCTCAGTTGCTAATTCTGCAACCTCGGCCAACAAATCTTCTCTGAGCGTGCAACAAATGCACCCATTGGTCATCGCAACAAGCTTCTCTTCCGTATGACTTAAAGCCGCCTCACCGCCAAGAACAAGTTGAGCGTCAATATTCACCTCGCTCATATCGTTGACGATCACAGCGACACGCAAGCCCTCCCGATTCGCCAACACGTGGTTCAACAAGGTTGTCTTACCCGCTCCTAGAAAACCGGAGAGCACTGTGACAGGAAGTCTTTTCATGAAGTTTCTGCTCAGAAGGTGTATCTGCTGAGAGCCTGTGAAATAGGTTGAGCATTCAGTCCCCACTGACGGCGACTGATGAACTGCCACGCAGGAGCCATTTGAGTGGCGCGAACAAATGGACGCAGCCACGAGTCACACACTCGTGCCGATAATCGATTCCGGCGGTCTTCTTCACCCAGCGTTCATAGCCAGTCATCCACTGCAGCAAAGACTTCCAGAGCTGATGAGCACACCGCCACTGAACTGCGCCATTCGGCCGCACAAAAGCCGGTAGATCGGCAATCTGGTGAATAGCCAGTAACAGTGATTCGATGGGCGCCCACGTCGGACAAAAATCGAATCGACTCAGAAAAAGGCCTCCCCAATCGCGATGCCCAAAGAAAACACCAAAGCCCCACATGGATACGTGAAGGTCTTCATCGTCCAAGCGATAACACGTAGACCGTTCTGACTTGCCGCGATAGCGATGCTGGTCGAAGCCGTACTGCAACAACAGATTGCCATCGGGACATTCGATGTCTCGCCCCCAGCACCAGAGCTGTTGTGCTGTTAACTGAAGACCGAAGTTGCGAACTGTTTGAGGCATGCACCAGCCTTGACCGGAACGATTCTTTCGAGACACGCTTTTGCTCTGAATTCTCTGAGGCATTTCAAGCGTCTTTCTCGCGAACTGTCCGAGGCACAACAGATGCCACGTTCGCCAGCAACCAACAGCACGCTGCTGCCAACTGGAACCAGTCTCCACTTGACGTGATTCCATAGCTAAGCACGCTCGCAATCCAGCAAAGGCTTGCCGCGACTTGGCCAAGCCACTCAAATCGCGCGGCCAATGTCGATCGACTCACACCTTCGTGCTGCGAGCTCGACAGAACAACAGCCGGATTTCGCTGTACTGTTTCAGGATTCATGGTGAGTGATTCTTCGTTGCCGATCAACACGCTTCGCACTCCTCACCACAACATGACAAATCATCAAGATACATTCCCCATTGGCGATAGCCTTCAAGCTCCTCGGCCGCAAGGCCCAGAGAAGTGGCGATCGCTTTGGCGACAACGGCGAAACGCTGGCGGTATTTGTAGATGAAACAGAAGACATGATTCTGATGACGAACCGCAGGGCCGCATAGAAACATTCCTGGAACGATCGTCGATTCGTCGTTGTCGTTAAGCAAAGGGAATCCATCGTCTCGCTGCTCGAACAGATCCGTGACCAGTTTATGGCTGCCTTCGAATCCTCCGGCCAGAAGCGGCGGAGACCGAGTATGAAACTTCCTTCCGTCCTCAGCGGTGACTTCATACACATCGTCACTGACAGTGACTGAAACAACGGAAGTCTTCGGAAACAAATCGACGAACTCTTCGAACCAGTCCTCACGCATACGTTCTTGAGAATAGGTTGAGAGTGCAATGCTTGGATCCGAACTTTCGGTCTTCCATGGACAACCTCTGTCCAGCAACTGCACGCGTTTGTCGTGGTACGACAAATGGTAGGCAGCATCGACTCCGCTTTCGTAGCCGCCGATGACAATGAAGTCATCGCCGCTGCGCTCCTCGTAGCTGGCCACAGTGGACGTGTGTTGGCAATATTCGCTGCCGGCAAAGCCACTCAGCCGAGGATACTGATATTCGCCAGCAGCCCAGATGACATTTTTTGCGAGCAAAGTGTCTGTATTTGTCTTGATCTCGAAGCCGTTGTCGGTCTTCGAAATTTGTTTCACTTTGGTTCTCTCACGAACCGGCAATTCAAAAAATTTGGCAACGCCTTGCAAATGAGCCGCATAGTCTTTTCCCGTTGGATGTTCGACTTCCAAACTGAACGCAGGAGAAATGCCGATCGCGATGGAATTCAGGTCCAACATGCCAATCGAATTGCTCGGAAACGATGGCGTGATGAATCGAGTCTCATCGGGCCACGCTGCAAAGGATGCGCCGACTGCGTGTCGTTCCAACACCAGAAAGTTTTCAACCCCCGCATGTTTCAATGCGATCGCAACACCTACGCCTGCGGCACCTCCACCCACAATGACAACGTCATGAGACGTCACTTCAGATGACGATGTCATTGGGCCGTCTCTTCAACAATCAGTTCCGCTGATTCTACTTCGGCTTGCGGCAAAGGATCGTTGAGACCAGCCCACGATTCATGTCCCTGTACATATTCGAGATCCGTCAACAGGCACCGGTCTAGAATCTGCTCGATACGCTTCTGGTCCATTTCTTGACCGATAAAGACAAGCTCTTGGTGACGATCGCCATACTTGCCCAAGAACCGAGAACGGATTTCTGTTCTCTCAACTTCGTCGGTCGGCCATTCATCGTCTGGTGTCGATGCCCACCAAGTTCCTGCCGGATCCAAACGAACCGAGCATCCGGCTTGAGACCAGTCATAGGCATAGTCGTGCCGCGATGCGATCCACATCAGGCCCTTGCTTCGCAGCACGCCCGCAAAGACGCCTGCTTCCCAATCACTGTTCAGCTCGTCAGACAGCCGCTCGGGATGAAGGGGGCGATTGCGTCGGTACGTAAAGCTTGAAATCCCGTATTCTTCGGTCTCTGTTTCTTCTTGACCTCTTGGCGTCGCCAACCAATCTGGCATTTCTTCTGCTTGCTCGATCTGAAAACGCCCCGTGCCCAAGATCTCTTTCGTGGGCACTTGGCTTTCCGTGGCATGGAGAACTTTGGCCTTGGAATTCAATCGACGAACGATCTGATTCAACTGTTCCAATTCGTACGGTGTCACCAAGTCCGTCTTGTTAATCACGATCACATCCGCGAACTCAACTTGATCGACAAGTAAGTCAACGATGTTTCGATCGTCCTCGTCGCTCAGTCCCATCTGACGGTCCGTCAGATCCTCCCACGATCCGAAATCCTTCAGAAAGTTACCCGCGTCAACCACGGTCACCATTGTGTCCAGATCGGCCAAGTGCGACAGACTGTTTCCTTCTTCATCTTCAAACGTGAAGGTTTCGGCAACCGGCAGCGGTTCACTGATCCCGGTCGATTCAATCAGCAGATAGTCAAACCGGCCCGCGCGAGCCAATCGACTCACTTCCACAAGAAGATCTTCTCGCAACGTGCAGCAGATGCACCCGTTGGTCATTTCAACAAGCTGCTCGTCGGTGCGAGACAGATTTGCATCCCCGTCGCGAACCAAATTCGCGTCAATGTTCACCTCACTCATGTCATTGACAATGACGGCGACTTTCATGTTTTCACGGTTGGCCAAAACATGGTTCAGCAGCGTTGTTTTTCCAGCCCCAAGAAAACCGCTCAGTACCGTGGCAGGCAGGCGAGACAGGCTTGAGGGAAGTTCTGTTGTCGGCATCAAAAACACTCCGCGTTTCACTTCTTAGGATCGCAGCCAGACCACTCGTTCGTACGAGTGGCGAGCAATTCGGGCGGCAGCATGACGTCTGGTGAAAATCATCAGTTGCTACTGTGGAGAACATCAACATGCACCACTCGGCTTTCACTCACCGTGTCAGCTTTCATCACCCACCTGTTGCAACGTATATGTTATTGCAACTGTATTGCAATAGCAGGCAAACGTTTTTGCCTCAAAGTTCACGAAGTTTCACCATGGAACCGGCTTAAGGATGCCAGAAGAGTCTTGCAGTGGTGCGGCCGCTATGAGAAACTCAGGATCGAGAACATGGCATTGCGAAGTCCTCACACTGTATCCGTCATGTGCGGTATCCGCCGAATACTGTGCCCGCCGAATACAGTGCCCGCCGAATACTGAACTGGCCTTGTCAAGTGATCTCCCAGCTGCTTCGATGCACTTCAATCGAGCGGCGGCCCACAAAGGAACAGCTAAGATGAGTCAAAAAAAGTCAGACCGTGACTGGGCGAGACAGACGATTCAGGATGCCGGACTGCGAGCGACCGCATCACGGGTGGCCACATTGTTGGTGCTGCGCGACGCTGCTGCTCCGCTGTCTCATGCTGAAGTGTCTGTTGAACTTGAACAGCTGCAGATCGACAAGGCCACCGTTTTCCGCAATCTGAACGACATGGTCACCGCGGAAATTCTGCGTCGTTCAGAGCTCGGTGATCATGCTTGGCGATTTGAAATCGTTACCGAAGAAGACCACCAACATCCTCACTTTTTCTGCGTCGATTGCGGCTCTGTTTCATGCATGCATGACTTAGAACTGACCAGTAAAAACAAAAAGGCCCGCCGGCAGCTCGGCCAAGTCACCGAAATCCTTCTCCGCGGCCACTGCGCAGATTGTGGGTAGTCCCATTCAAGCATCAGAAGATGCTCTGAAAATCGCCGAACTGAATCAGGACGCGGCCAAATAACAACACTGCGAGCTTGCAGCGACTGTGTGTCGCCCCCAATTGTTCTACTCGCCTTTTGAGGGAAAGCCGAACGGAATCCAGCTGCAGATCTCACAGACACCGTGACTATCAAGCGGCAGCAATTCGCGCCGCTCGCAGAAAAGCGAGGTTTGATTCGCAACATCGAATCACCTCAGAGCGAAGCTGATCACCGACGCAGCATTAATTCAGTCGGTTCTTTTGCCGTCAAGGTCTACGACGACACTGCAGATTTCGCACGCAGGGGCGACGACATCGACTCGGAAATTCTGAGTCTAGGTTCCGACAACATTCGCGAAATTCAGATCAAACAGGATGCTTCATTGTTGGGCCATGGAAACATTGATTTCATAAGTATGAATACTCGACTGAAAGAAATGAACCACCCGGCTGAGCCCATCATCGAAGGATCTCTTCTGGAAATGATCAGCCAAACTGAATCTGCGATGCATCATTCAGTTTTCACGAACGGCTCGTTCAGCTCAGAATAGACCGTCACCTTTTACTTCACGATTGATGGCACCCTTCAACAACATGGTTATTCCGTCGGTCGAATCGCTTGCCCCACATTCCGTCTCGCATCCATCGTCTCATCAGGCGACCTGCCTTCCTTTGCTCCTTAATATTCAGCCAGAACTTCTCCCAATGTCTCTTAGCCAACTTCTTACACGCACTTTTGGAATTGCCCTTGCCATTTGCCTTTCTCACGTCACTGCGAGTGCAGATGATCTGATCGGCGACTGGTCGCTTCAACTGGATTCCGGAAAGCCAGCGTGGATGACCGTCAAGCAATTGGGCGATCATCCTGAAGCGACGTTGCGACTGCATGTTGGCCCCGATGGTCCTCATCAAAATTTCAAATGGGCAGACGGCCGGTTAACTTTTACTCTTCGTCAAAACAAAAAGGCGAAGGGAGTCAGGTCCGTCAATGTGGGAATCACGGATGGCAAGCTGAAGGGGATGCTGACGTCGATCTCGAAAGATGGCACCGTGACGCAAGACAAGATTGTGGGAAAGAAGATCCCCCCAATTTCGTCGTCTCAACCGGATCTGTCCAAGGTTCGGTTTGGCCATCCGATTTCGCTGTTCAACGGCAAAGATCTGACCGGATGGCGACCTCACGAATCAGAGAAAGTGATGGGCTGGAGTGTCGAGCAAAGCTTGCTTGTGAACACGACGCCGAAAACGGATTTCAGCGCCACAGGTGCTTACGCGAATCTACGAACTGACGCCGTGTTTGAAGACTTCTGGCTGCACATCGAATTCAATATCGCAGAAGCGCGGAACAGTGGAATTTATCTTCGAGGAATGTACGAAGCGCAGGTCGTTGACCGTGACAGTCGGATGCAAGGACTTCAAGGAGTCGGCTCGATCTTTGGCCGAATTGCACCATCAAAGAACGTCGGCAAAAAGGGGGGAGAGTGGCAGACCTATGACCTCACTTTGGTCGACCGTCACGTCACAGTTGTTCTGAACGGCGTGAAGGTCATCGACAATCAACCTGTTGCTGGCCCAACAGGAGGCGCAGTATTCACTGACCCAACACTGCCCGGACCAATTCACCTTCAAGGTGATCACACCAGCGTGAAGTATCGAAACATCTACCTGGCGCCAGTGATCAAAAACTAGAACACTGGACTTCAGTCACTGAAACGCAACAGCCACGGATTTCATCAGAAAGTATGTCTGGCGAAGCATTTCTGGGGCAGCACGTCTGGTGAAGCACGTCGAGGCCAACCAGACTGGGGCCAACCAGATCGCAACAATTCACTGCAGACGATGTCAGAATCGAATCAAACGCGAGGCCAAGTTCTCGTCCTGTGTTTTCAGCCAAACCAATCGGCGGCGCCAAGGCAAGCGACGAACGGGGTTGCTATCATCCGGCCCCACCGCCATTTTTGAAGGCGATGAAGTATTGTTTGCTGTGCCCTCGGCCTATGCCAATGGGACATCGACGACTGAAACTTGCTAGCAGACGAAGTGACGCACTGAAAGAACGCTATGAACCATTTCCGATTCGCAATTGTTACCATCTGGTGTTGTTTTTTCATGTTGTTGCCGAAAGCAAAAGCGCAACAGACGCGGCCTGATCAGGACAATCGATCACCCAACTTTGTTTTCTTTTTAGTAGACGATTTGGGCTGGATGGATATCGGAGCCAACGGAAGTTCCTTCTACGAAACTCCCAACGTTGACGCTCTGGCTGATGCCGGAGTCCGGTTTACTCAGGCCTATGCTAGTTCGCCCGTTTGCTCGCCCACCCGAGCTTCAATTCTGACAGGAAAGAATCCGGCTCGAATCAATCTCACCCAGTGGATCGGCGGTCCCGGCAACCCAGACTACGAACGCAACCTTCCGTTGGAAGAAGTGACTTTCCCTGAACTGCTGCAGGACGCCGGATACAAGACGATGTTCCTTGGCAAGTGGCATCTGAATAACCGGCCAGGAGAAGGTAAGTTCTGGCCCGAAAAACACGGATTCGATATCAACGTCGCAGGCCATTTTCGTGGTGGGCTGTACATCAAGAACCAATACTTTTCTCCGTGGGACATCCCGAACATCGAAAACGGGCCCGACGGCGAATACATCACAGACCGCTTGGCCGATGAAGCAGCCAGTTTCGTCAAGAACCACGACGAATCACCGTTCTTGGTTTACTTTTCGTTCTACACAGTGCACGCCCCCTTCAGTGCTCCGAAGGCTCTGGTTAGCAAATACGAAGCCAAGCAAGCCAAGCTGCAACTGACAGACAAAGATCGCTTCGCGGAACTTACGGCGTTCAACAAGAAGGTGGAATACCGAAACAAACAGGACCACGCGACCTACGCGGCCATGGTGGAATGCATGGACAATGCTGTCGGCAAAGTCCTTGAATCCGTGAAGGCCAAAGGCATCGAAGATAACACCGTTGTCGTTTTCTTTTCAGACAACGGAGGCCTATCCACTGCCGAAGGAACACCGACTTCGAACGCTCCTTTAAAAGCAGGCAAAGGCTGGCTCTACGAAGGCGGTATTCGAGAACCCGCCATTATCAAGTGGCCCAAAGTCGCCAAGCCAGCGGTTTCCAACACAGTGATCACCAGCATGGATTTCTACCCAACAATTTTGGAGATGGCAGGTCTGCCGCTTCGTCCAGAATTGCACCAAGACGGAAAGAGCTTGGTTCCTGTTCTCAAAAACCAAACTCAAACACTTCACGATGCGACGTACTTCCATTACCCGCATCGGTCAAATCAAAAAGGGAGCCCCAGCAGTGCGATTCGCAAAGGAGATCACAAGTTGATCGTATTCTTTAACGATGGACATCAAGAACTGTATGACCTGAAAAAGGACATCGCAGAAACCAATGACCTTGCCAGCAAAATGCCGGATCTCGCGAACAGCTTGCACAACGATCTGAAAGCTTGGTGGAAGGAAGTTGACGCTCGCTTCCCTGATGGCTTCCAGAATGACTCTACCGTCGATTAAAAGCAGTACGAATTCATCTGGAAGACAGTTCGCTTTATCCTGCCCAATTCAGACCCCGAAGCACACATACAATGAAAAACACTTTGTCGATGAACTTCGTGAGCACCATCTTGGTGTCTTTCGCCGCCTTGCTACCCAGCACTGCAAATGCAGAGCTCATTCTGGCTTCTCCGTTTACAGACAACGCCGTGCTGCAACAGGGCATGCGCGTGCCAATTTGGGGCATGGCAGATGCAAACAGTACGGTGACGGTCAAATTCGACGGTCAAGAAAAGACGACCGCTGCGAATGCCGAGGGTCATTGGCAGGTTGTTCTTCAACCGATGAAGGCGTCTGCAAAGCCCAGTCAACTTTCGGTGAATTCTTCAGCGAACAATCAACAGTTGCTTCTTAGCAATGTGGTTGTTGGCGAAGTTTGGATTTGTTCGGGACAGTCGAACATGCAGATGGGAGTCAACGGGATCTCGGACATCAAAGATTTGATTCCAGCTTCGAAAAACATTCGCCGGTTCATGGTCAAGCAAACCGTTTCATTCAAAGAGCAAACCGAATGCGTCGGGCAGTGGGACGTCACACACCCCGCCAGTGCGGTCGCGTTTGCGTTTGCGGCTCACTTAGAAAAACAGGCTGATGTCCCCGTTGGGATTATTCAGACCTGTTGGGGAAGCTCATCGATTGAAGGCTGGATGCCTCGAGACATGACAACCAAGTTGCCTCATTTTGACAACATCATGAAGGCCTTTGACTCAGACAAAGACAAACGAACAAAAATCGAATCGATCCTGAGCAAACCCAAATGGGATCGAAGAAGCGACATTTTTCTTAGGACTCAACCCAACATCATCTACAACGCGATGATGCATCCTTTGGCACCGATCGCTTGTCGAGGAATCGTGTGGTACCAAGGCGAAGCGAACGGCAACAACATTCCTTCGATGCTGCAGTACGGCCAGTCTCTACCTGCCTGGATTCAAAGGTACCGCGAAGAATGGAACAAAGAAGATCTGCACTTTCTTCTCGTAATGCTGCCCGGCTATGCCAAAGGCCTGAAAGACCAAGCCGCTCACCCCGCCGCCGAATCGTGGGCATGGATGCGAGAATCTCAGATGAAAGCACTTGCCCTGCCTCACACTTCCGTCGCCAACACCATCGACTTAGGCGACGCCAACAACATTCATCCCAAAGACAAACTGCCGATCGGAAAACGACTGGCTTTGCTAGCCGCTACAGACGTGCTCAACATCAAGGCGAAGTCTCGTGGCCCCGTCATGAATCGCGTCGAAGCGATGAATGGCAAACTGATGATTCACTTCGATCATGCCGCCGGATTAAAAACGACGGATGGCAAACCGCCGACCGGTTTTTGGGTCGCCGATGATTCCGAACAATGGACGGCGGCTGATGCCACGTTGGACGGTGAGTCCATCGTATTGACGTGCTCACAATTGGCAAAGCCACTTTACGTCCGCTACGCCTTTGCCGGAAAGCCAAAAGTTAACTTGGTTAACGAAGCAAACCTTCCGGCATACCCATTTCGTAACGACACCTTTCAACCGTAGGCCCACCTGCTTGTCATGATTTACGAATGCCTACCAACAGATCGACGCCGTGCTTCAGAACCGTAGCGTACTGGTTGGAGACATCATGGTGACCAGCTGATCAAACAACGACGACTGGCTGTTCGTGACACAGTTCGTAACGCAGTTCACAAAGTGCGTCGTGGTGTCGAAATCCCTCATGGCGAATTTTGCCGCCAAATTCGGCAAACTGCTGCACTCACGCGCGTATCAGCGATGAATGATGGCTTTTCAAAACGGGATCAGGCCAGTTACACAGAGTTCGTCTTGTCCGAGTATTTCGGTGCGTCGTAAAATTTGTACAATCAGCAGCAGCCAGAATATCGACCAGAGACACGGCACGGAGGCAGGCATGGGTAAGGCACGCGAGACCAAAATTCTGTCAGCGAAGGAGATCGCTGAAACACTCAAAGCCAAAATCATCGGAGACGATACTCGCTGGGTCAGCGGAACGGAATATCTTGAACGAGCAAAGCAATCTGATCTTGGCTTCGTCGCGTGTCAGAAGAATCTGAAGCGTGTCAAGAATTCACGAGCCCAACTTGTGATCGCCCCGGAAGGAATCGAATCAGAACTGGAACAGTTTCCTGACATTACTTTTGTGGTTGTGGCAGAACCAGAAACTGCCTTTCTGATTGTCGCACAACAGTTGGCACCAAAATCTGTTCGTCAGGAAGTGGGAATTTCCCCTCGTGCCTTCGTTTCAGAATCTGCAGTGATTGGCTCGGGAACCAGAATCTCTCCATTGGCCTACATCGGCAACGACGTGCAAATCGGCAGTCACTGCGAAATTGGCCCCGGTGTGGTGATTGAAGATGGGTGCGTGATTGGAGATCACGTTCAGTTGGACGCAAACGTGACCCTTTACTCGCATGTTGTTCTGGGCAGTCACGTGACAATCAAGGCATCGGCCGTGATTGGTGGAGCGGGATTCGGGTACCGAACAGTGAACGGTCAACATCAGCGATTGCCGCACGTCGGAACTGTGCGCATTGCCGATGATGTTGAAATTGGATCATGCACCGTTGTTGACCGCGCCAAAGTCGGCCAGACCACCATCGAACGTGGGACTCGTATCGACAATCTTGTGATGATTGCTCACAACTGCCAGATTGGAAAACACAACTTACTGTTGTCTCAAACAGGCATCGCCGGATCGTCGACCACCGGTGAATACGTGATCTGTGCAGGCCAAGCTGGAGTCGCAGATCACGTGCATCTTGCCGACCACGCGGTCATCGGAGCCAAGACGGGCGTCTACAAAGATCTTCCAGGCGGCCAAGCCTACTTAGGAATCCCTGCTCGACAGGCCCTGTCGCACCATCGGGAACAGGCTTCACTTAAGCAATTGCCTGAATTGAGATCCACTGTCAAAGAGCTGAAAAAGCAGCAAGCCAGCCTCCTCGATAAAATTCAACAACTTGAACAAAGACTTAATCAAAGCCAACCGTGTCCACCGCATCAAGATTCCGATTCACACGCAGCGTAGGTTCTTTGGTGACGTCGCAACAGATGGTCCCCAAGACACTTTCACGGTTCGCCTTAACGGCGGGTGACAAATGAATGACATCTTTCCAAAAGTAGGGCAAGACGCCGTTCCGCATCTGACCACCGACCAAATGATTGAAGTGGATCGAGCGATGATCCAAGACTTTGGGATTGAGCTCATTCAGATGATGGAAAACGCAGGGCGTGGACTGGCTC
The DNA here is from genome assembly GCA_039974975.1 of Fuerstiella sp. Taxonomy (GTDB): domain Bacteria; phylum Planctomycetota; class Planctomycetia; order Planctomycetales; family Planctomycetaceae; genus Fuerstiella. Next base: position 88,940 of record JBDWHY010000007.1, read on the forward strand.
GACTGGCCATGTCTCGCTTTTTGCCACAATCTGCTACCAGCAAGAAGGTGCTTGTCCTTGCTGGCCGAGGAGGAAACGGTGGCGGCGCTTTGGTAGCGGCAAGGCGACTGCATCATTGGGGAGCCACTGTTGAAGTCGCGTTAACTCGTCCTGCAGATTCATTCGACGGAATCCCAAAACATCAACTCGCGATCGTGAAAAAACTGAACATTCCGATTCACGAACAGACGCTGTCATTTGCCGTCCCCCACCTGATCGTGGATGGCATGATCGGTTACAGCCTGAAGGGCGCACCTCGTGAACACACGGCTGACTTGATTCAGTTTGTAAACGCAGCGGACACCCCCGTTCTGTCGCTGGACACACCATCCGGGATCGATACGACGTCAGGCACGGTTTACGACCCTGCGGTTGCTGCGACCGCGACGTTGACTCTTGCTTTGCCGAAGGCCGGATTGCTCGCCGTCAACACGTCGCCGTTGGTTGGCGAACTGTACTTGGCAGACATCAGCGTACCTCCCACCCTGTACTCATCGTTGGGGTTAACCGTGTCGCCTCAATTATTCGCCGCCAGTGACATCATTCGACTTACTTAAGTCGATCTTTATCAACGGCGTTTCATTGAGTGATATCTAGCCGGAATTCCACTGTGGTTGGTCGGAATTCGCACTTCGGAATGACGTCCTCGAACTTTGCTAGATCGAATCACAGTGGGTGAACTGGCGCGGTACACCGTAGTATTCATTGCTGTTTTCGGCAGGCGTATTTTTCCGACCACTCTGACGGGATCGATCAGTTCCATTGACCTGACGTCGGTTTTGCGTGCAAACCGATTGGCTCTGGATCCGCCCAAAGAATAGCCAATGACATTCACTGGGCCATTCGTGGCACGCACGGCTGAACGCCAACGCCACCATGGCCGATAGGTGACATTGTGCCCCATCGACTGCAAACGCTGAACCTCAGGTTCCATGCTCTTGGAATGCAGTCCACCCAGTCCATCAAGAACCACGTAGTTGTCTGCGTAAGCCGAATCAACAGCGAAGCTTAACGTGAACACAGCCACAAAAATCAGTCGAACAATTCGAAATTTGGGGTCTTTAAAGATCTGGTACATGATGGGTCCTGTCGTAATCGGCCTCTTCAACTTTCCGCCTCGGCATCACGCGAAAAATCAACGGTCTGGAAACTTTTCGATGCAGGAAAAGTTGCTTCTCAAACTAGTTTTCTGGCGAAGCCAAAACAGCTTCGATGTCCGCTAAAAATATCAAACCTGCCACGAACAGACAAAACACCACCTGCGAATTTGATGTCACTGCAAAACGACGCGTCCGGGGCTTTGTCTTTACGTCCGGCTGGCTACGAGGCCTTGTCAGGAGTACGAATGACTAAATTGCGAATTTCCGTCATGTCTTCCATGGCGAAACGAATTCCTTCACGCCCAAGACCACTCTCTTTGACACCGCCATACGGCATGTTGTCGACTCGCCAAGATGGCACGTCGCCAATCACAACACCACCGACGTCCAAGGTGTCCCACGCTTCATTCATCTTGAATAGATCGCGAGTGAAGATTCCAGCTTGTAGCCCGAATGCACTGTCGTTCACTTCAGCAAGAGCCTTACTGAAATCACTGAATCGACTTAAAACGGCAACAGGCCCAAACGCTTCTTCGGTGCAAAGCGATTGATCAGTCGGTACATCTTCCAGCAAAGTGGCTTGCAGCATTGCTCCCGTTCGATTGCCGCCGCACAGAATCTTTCCACCGGCCGCAGCGGCCGACTGAATCCAACCATCGAGCCGCACTGCTTCCTTCTCGGAAATCATCGGACCGATGAAAGTCGATTCGTCTTGAGGATTTCCAGAAACCAAATTCTTCGTAGCAGCAACTAAGCGGTCACGGAAATCGTCGTAGATGGAAGCGTGAATAATAATTCGCTGCACACCAATGCAGCTTTGCCCAGATTGATAGAAAGCTCCAAAGACAACTCGTTGAACGGCGTCATCAAGATCGGCGTCATGATCAACAATGCAAGCAGCGTTACCGCCCAATTCCAACACAACTTTCTTTTTGCCGCAACGAGCTTTCAGATCCCAACCAACAGCAGGTGAGCCGGTGAAACTTAACAGCTTCAGTCGTTCGTCTGTGGTAAACAGGTCCGCTCCGTCTCTTGAACACGGAAGGATCGAAAAGGCTCCTTCCGGGAGATCTGTTTCCGCTAAGACTTCACCAATAATTAAAGCACCAATCGGAGTTCGGCTGGCGGGTTTCAGGACGAATGGACAGCCAACAGCAATGGCTGGAGCAACTTTATGGGCAGCCAGATTCAACGGAAAATTGAACGGTGAAATGAAAGAGCAAGGACCAATCGGCACTCTCTTCCACATGCCGCGATAACCCTTGGCTCGAGGCGAAATTTCCAAATTCATGACTTCACCAGACATGCGAACAGATTCTTCTGCTGCAATGCGGAATGTGTCGATCAGTCGACCGACTTCTCCTCGAGCATCCTTGATAGGCTTGCCTGCTTCCAAGCACAAAGACAACGACAGTTCGTCAAAACGCTCTGTAAATCGCTGAACACAGTGATTCAGCACAGCCTGACGTTCATACGGTGGCATCGCTGCAAACGGAGCAGCGGCGGCCACGCAACCGGCAATACCGCGGTCGATCGCATCCTTGTCGGCGACGGCAACTCGAGTCACAACTTCTCCGGAATACTTATCTGTGACTTCCAGATCTGTATTGGCGGCGACCGGTTTGTTGGCGAGATAATAGGGCCACGTGGATTTCATCTTAGCTTTGCCTTCACTTGAATTGCTTGAGTCAATGAGATCAATGAGATCAATGAGATCATGGAAAAATCGTCTACACGTCGAGAGTCCGAACCTGCCCCGAGTCAATATCGTAAACACAGCCGATGATCTTCGTTTTCTTGGCGGCAATGGCCCTTTGAAGATCTGGAACTTTTATCAGCTGCTGAACCGAAGCACGAACGTTGGCTTCTACAGACTGCTTCAATCGTACGGCAAAATCCTGTTCCTTTTTCACCGTCGCAACCGCCGGTTGGATTTTACCAACCAATGAGCGGATGGCCTTGGGTTCTTTGGCCACGTCTTCATTCGCCCCCAACGCTGCCGTGACGGCCCCACAACCGTCGTGTCCCATCACAACAACCAAACGAGTTCCAAGGTGATCGACGCCGTATTCCACACTTCCTGTGACGTCCGTATCGACGACGTTCCCCGCAATGCGAATCACAAACAGGTCTCCGAACCCCTGATCAAACAGTAGTTCCGGTGGGACTCGAGAATCACTACAGCCTAAGATTGTGGCGAATGGTTTTTGTCCTCGAGAAAGTCGTTTGCGCCAGTCATTGCCCAAATGGGGATGCTTAAGACTTCCGGCCACAAACCGCTTGTTCCCAGCAATCAATCTCTGCAGTTCATCGCCGCCCGCATCTTGCTGACCAGCTGCCAATTCATCGCAGCCAACAACCGTCGACAGGGCGGCTGGCCCAATTCCCGCAGCCATAGCCCCCAACGCAACACCTCCCAACGCAACACCGCCTAAAGCAACACCGCCTAACGCAACACAGTGGAATGCTCTGCGTGGCATACGATTGGATTCGCGAAAATTGGGCATGTCATTCATCCGTAGATCTCTGTGAATTCAACAAGCAAACGGTGATGGAAACAGCATCGCCACGGTACTCAACAATCGGCCAAGCATTACCAGCCCCCTGACGATGTCGAACCATCGCTCCTCACGTTTGGTTGCTGTTAAAAAAGGGGTCAAGTCCCGTCAAATCGCCGCACTTCGTTCTTTGATTTCATGATTCAAAATGCGGTCATTTTCAGAATAGTCGACGGGAACTTCGATGACATGAACGCCAGGTTCGCGGTGGCACTGAGTCAGCAATGGCAAGAGTTCGTCGGCTGAAGCAACACGATGCCCGTGAGCACCATAAGCTTCGGCGTACTTCACGAAGTCAGGATTTCCGTAGTCCAAACCAAAGTCCACAAGTCCCATGTTGGCTTGCTTCCATTTAATCATGCCGTATGCGTTGTCACGTAAAATCAGCACCACGACATGAAGCCCCAGACGCACGGCAGTTTCCAGTTCCTGTGAATTCATCATGAAACCGCCATCGCCACAAATTGCAGTCACCATGCCGTCGGGATGAACCATCTTGGCAGCCATCGCAGACGGCAAACCAGCACCCATCGTCGCCAATGCATTATCCAACAACACGCTATTCGGAGAATGTGCCTTGTAGTTGCGAGCGAACCAAATTTTATAGACGCCATTATCTAAAGCAATGATGCCTTTTCCCTCTGTTGCCTTGCGAACATCTGCCACAAGTCGCTGCGGGTAAATGGGAAAGCGATCGTCGTCCACACCTTCCGCAACCTGCGCTTCTGCGACTTCGCGAACTGTCATAAACCGTTGAAAGTCCCAACTTGCTTGCTTCTGAAGCTGTTCATTGATTTGCCAGATGCTGTTCGCGATGTCTCCGACAACTTCAATCTGAGGAAAATAGACCGGATCCACGGCAGCGCTCAGGAAGTTCACATGGATCACTTCGACACCTCCGTGATGCATAAAGAACGGAGGCTTTTCCACAACATCATGGCCGACATTGATGATCAAATCGGCGGCATCGATGGCACGGTGAACAAAGTCGCCCGCGGACAATGTCGCATTGCCAAGAAAGAGGGGGCCTCGTTCATCAACCACTCCTTTGCCCATCTGAGTCGTCACGAATGGAATGCCGAACCGATCCACAAATGTTCGCAGCATGTTGCACGTTCGTTTGCGGTTTGCTCCAGCTCCTACAATCAACAAAGGGTGCTTGGCTTTTTGAATCCGTTCGACGGCCATTCGAATGGCCTTGTCTTCGGCAATTGGCCTGCGAGCATGGCTTGCAATCAGCGGCCGCTCATCCGTTTCTTCGGCCGCGATGTCTTCAGGCAATTCCAAATGAACGGCTCCCGGCTTTTCTTCCTGAGCCAACCGAAAGGCTTCGCGAACACGTGAGGGAATGTTATCGCCACTCACAAGCTGTTGAGTATACTTTGTCAGTGGACGCATCATATCGACAATATCGACGATCTGAAATTGCCCCTGCTTGCTAGACTTCACTGGCTTTTGGCCAGTAATCATCATCATGGGCATACCGCCCAATTGAGCGTAAGCGGCGGCCGTGACAAAATTGGTTGCCCCTGGCCCCAAAGTCGAAAGACACACTCCCGCCTTGCCCGTCAGTCGACCGTAAGTGGCCGCCATGAATCCGGCCGCCTGTTCGTGTCGAGTCAGAATCAGCTTGATGTTTGAACGAGAAAGCGAGTCCAAGAAGTCCAGATTTTCTTCACCCGGAATTCCAAAGATGTATTCGACGCCTTCGCTTTCGAGCGATTTCACAAAGAGATCTGATGCTTTCATGGAAGTTATCCTCGTCGACGTAAAGACCAGATCATGCTGGCCTAGAAAGTGTGAATGGATGAAGGATCCGAAGGCCGAAACTTGGCGATCAGCGTCTTCACAGCAAGTGGAAATAAACCCAGAACGATGAATGCGGCAATCAACTGTGGACTAAACATTTGGGCAGAACCATTTTCAGCAACCGTCTTCAAGTCTGGAAACTGTGATCCGGCATAAACCAACAGAGTCGTGGCAGGCAGCATGCCCAGTTGGCTGACCCACCAGAAGGTTGACGTTTTGACGGGCGTGAGCCCCATCACCGCGTTCACCACCAGAAAAGGAATTGCAAAAAACAGTCGCAATGAAAACAGGTAGAAGGCTCCTTCACGCTTCAACGAATCATTGAACGATGCCAACCTGCCGCCAAACTTCCGCTGAATCATGTCTCGCAAAAAATACCGACTCATTAAAAACGCCAACGTCGCGCCGGCAGTTGATGCAAAGCTGGCCAGTACAACGCCGCGAACGAAACCAAAGTACCAGCCAAATGCAATGGTCATCACACCGGCCCCCGGTAACGAGAGCGCAGCCAACGCCACATAAAGCATGAACGCGATCCCACTCACCAGAAATGGGTTGGTGCTTTGATAGCGTCGTAGCTCATTTTCTTTCGATGCAAGATTGGATAATTTCAACGAGTCACCGAAAAAGTGATCACCCAAAATCACGGCCAACACGATTGCAGCCAACACCCCAATCTTCACACCTGCTTGCACCATCGGATTTGGCGACTTGGCCTTCGAAATCGAAGCCGGTTGGTCAGTCTGACTCATCGACCTACCTCACCACAGAAATCAGCCGCACTTGCTCGGCACGCAGCCGCCAAATCCCGCTGAATCTTCAGTTCTCGAACACGTTCTGAATCTGAAGCAATCACTTCGCACGGACGTGCAAATCCGACAGCATCAGCCAAAAATAAATCGTCTCGGCGATTTACCAGCATCTTGTGGCGCAATGCATTTGTTCCACGAAGCTGCTCGTGAATGACTATGCTCTGTTCGAAAAAATTTGCCATGATGTTGTCCGCTCACTCGTCAGTTCACTCGTCAGTTCAAATGAAAATCTGTTTCAACGAGTCCAAGCGAGCCATTTTTTGAACAGTTTTTTGACGAACGGAGTCAGCCGCGTTCGGTTGTACAAATCACCCACTTTGCGAATCGCTTCGCCCTGAGTTGGATACGGATGAATGGTCGAAGCGATTTTTTTGAGCCCCAGGCCATGCGTCATCGCCAAGGTGATTTCGCCAATCATGTCTCCAGCGTTGGTTGCCACAATGGTTGCTCCAACAATTGTGTCCGTGCCTTTCTTAACATGCACTCGAACGAAACCGTCGTCTTCGCCTTCAAGAATCGCTCGATCAACACCACTCAATGGTTGAGTAAAAGTGTCGACTTCAATGCCTTCTTGCTTTGCTTCAGCCGGCCCCATGCCCACATGAGCCAATTCAGGTGATGTATAGGTGGCCCACGGAATCGTCAGAGCACTCGCTTTTCCGCGTCCTTTAAACAGAGTGTTTTGAATGACGATTCTGGCCATAAAATCGGCCGAATGAGTGAACTTAAAGCGTGAACAAACATCGCCAGCGGCATAGATACTTTTGTTGGTCGTCTGCAGAGTATCGCTGACTTTGATTCCCGCCCTGTTGTCATATTCGACACCAACGGATTCCAACCCCAAACCATCAACGTTGGGTGTTCGACCAATGCCAACCAAGAGCTGATCGCCGATGATTTCTCGTTCTTTGCCGTCCTGCTTGACGATGACAACTTTCTCTTCACCGCGCTGTTCAACTCGAACAACTTCCGCATTCAACACAAAATTGACACCGTCTTTTTCCATTGCCTGTTGAACAATCACGGCACCGTCTGTGTCTTCGCGAGCAAGAATATTGGGCGCCTTTTCAATCTGAGTCACCTGTGACCCAAACCGAGCAAAGCTTTGCGCCATTTCGGTGCCGATCGGACCACCACCAATGACGGTCAGGCGTTTCGGAAGTTCTGTGAGCGAAAAGATGGATTCGTTGGTCAAGTAGTCGACAGCATCGAGTCCAGAAATCGGTAGCTCTGCGGCTCGCCCCCCCGTGCAGATGACGGCTCGTTTATAGTTCAGTTTTTTTCCCGCGACTTCGATCGAAGAATCGGCGGCAAAGGTGCCCTGACCAAGAAACACGTCGATGCCAAGTTCCTGAAACCGTGAAGCCGCGTCGTGATGAGCCATGTCGGCTCGCAATCGTCGCATGCGCTCCATGACCTTGCTGAAGTCGACACCCCACTCACTTGGTACTTTCACACCGAAAGCCGCCGCGTCGCGAACTGCTGCGGCAATTCGAGCCGCGCTGATCACCCCCTTCGAAGGCACACAGCCAACATTCAGGCAATCGCCGCCCATCAGCCCACGTTCTACGAGAGCCACTTTCGCCCCCAAGCCGGCAGCTCCAATGGCAGTCACCAGACCGGCGGGACCACCACCAATCACAACAAGGTTGTAACGCCCAGATGGCTCGGGATTGACCCAATCTGGAGGATGCACATAGGACTCCAACTTTTGGTTGTGTTCGTCGTATGGCTGAAGCTGAATCATTGATGTCATCGTGTGGTTTCCTTTATTGGGACTCGTCGTTCAGTCGTCGGATTCCTTACATCGTAAATCTGACAATCTGATCAAAATCACAGCCTTTCCCACCAAGTCCATGGGGACCATCCTACACAGGGAACACTCCGACCGTAATTTCCCACATGACATGTAAGGAATTCGCACCTGGCGACGACTGAAAGGAAAAGGAAAAGGAAAATCGATAACTCGCCACCGCCGAAAAACTGAAAGTCAATCATGAGTGACGCATCCAAAAAACCAAGTCCTTTACACGTAGAATCTCAAACGGAAAACCCTGCGGACGGCACGAAGAACCTTTGCGATTCAGCTCCCGACAAAGAAAAATGCGAAGCATTCGTAGAACGCCTCGCAGAAGCATCCGCGAATATCAAACCGAAGCAGGGCTAAAACATCGTTCCACCGAAGCCAGAGTTCCGCAGCCAGAGTTCCGCAGCAGCGACGACCGGTGCGTCCATCGAAAGAAGATGACGAAGGGCCACTTTGACAGGTCACGCCTTTCATGCCGCAAAAAAAGTTCCTCTTCAAAACACGTTCTTCTTAGCCCCTTCTTGAGCCAATCAACAACGCCTGCTGACAGGTTCTCGCTGATCAACAGAAACAGGTGCAGCAGAAGGGGAAGGGGTTCGCCCCCTTCGAAGAACGCCTAAAAAACGAAAAGACGCCGGCGTTTGAAACATCACCCACTTTGAGTGATTCACTGACTGCTTGGCTCGGGCAGATCAAGCCAACGCTTTGCGGTCAGTCGCGAAAGAGCGAGACCAGCCACACGCAATGCCAACGCTTCTGGTCGCCGTCCTTCGAGTATCGCAGTTCACAGAAACTCGTCACCGAGATCTGATTCGTCACAAATGATCTGGCCGGGACGCAACTGAAATGGCGTGCTCGAAGCCACGAGGCCGATACAAAAGGAAACATCGACCAACCACCAGGGTCCCACCAAGCATCGCTGCGGCTTCACAGTATCGTGGCTTCGCAGTATCGTGGCTTCGCAGGTTTACGGCTTCGCAGTTTCGATTTCACGACCTCGCTTACCCGCGGGAATGGCAGTAGAACCTCGCGGCGCAGCAGTGCTTCCATGGGCGGCACTGCGCCAACAAGGAGGCCAGCTTGGCACATTGCGTCGTTGAACTCATGCAGTCGTGACGATCGGTCAGATGGTCCGAAATGACTTTGCCTGACAATCTCAGAGAGGGAGGGGACCACATTGAAATTCAGACAAGCAATGATTCTGGGCATCGTTGGCACTGCAGCGTCATTGAATGTCGTTTCTGCTCAGGACGTCCCCCCAGCGAATTTCGAATTCCGCACCGCCGAATCATACGGCCGGTTTCAAACTGCGGAAACAATCTTTGATCAAGCACGAACGGATGAATCTAGGCCCGCACAACAAGAACGGATTGAAACCGAACGCCACGATTTTACTCAATCCACAAAGATACTGCGGCCCGGTGATGCTCAGGCAGAATTTGGCTATACCTATTTTTCGAAAAACGAAGGCTCAGAATCGCTGGAAGCCCACGCGACTCCGGAACTCTTGTTTCGCTACGGGCTGACAGAAAACCTGGAAGTTCGCCTTCGATACAACAATGTCTGGCTGTTTGGTGATGAAGACCGTCGTGGTGCAGAAGATATCCGTTTTGGAGTCAAATTGATCGCATCCGAACAACGCGACTGGCTGCCGGAAAGCGCTGCGGAACTTCGCTTCACTGCGCCAACCGGATCAAGCGATTGGACAACAGATGAACTCGAATTTGGCCTCGATTACATCTACGGTTGGCAACTGGCACCCAAAGTTGTGCTGTACGGATCGACAGGATTTTCCACGAACGCACTCGGAGACTTCACGTTCGTCTCTGTTGACCCTTTCGATGACGACTTCATGCTGTACACGCAGTCCCTTGCTGTAGGCGTAGAACTCACAGAGCAAGTCACACTTTATTCAGAATTTTTCGGCTTGTTTACGGACGGGTTTGAAGATGACGAAGAGTCTCCCGTCTTTTTCAACGTCGGTGTCGACTACTATGTCAACGACGATTTTGTTCTGGACGCTCGCATCGGAACGGGGCTCAGCAGTGATGCCGAAGATCTGTTCGTCGGAGTGGGCGGGGCATACCGTTTTTAACAAGCGATTCATGCCCACCAGTAGATTCACGCCGACACTCACTGGCCTGGTTTTGCGTTCTTCCAGCCTTCACTTAACTGTTGAGCCAGTTGCTTGATGATGGTCGAATTTTCTTTGAGCCCCGCGACATTGGTGTTTTCAGCTCGATCGCTTTGGTGATCATAAAGTTCCACGGCTTTGACTTCGCCCGCGACTCCTTTAATGTGATCCCACGTTCTCCATTCCACATAGTGATAGCGATCGGTCACCATAGACAGCCCCATGTAGCGCCCTTGATCGGGTGTGATCTTGGGAGCTCGATGAAACTGACTAAACGCGGCCGACTTCCATTTTTGGTTGGGTTTAGAAAGCAGCCGCTTAAAGCTTGTGCCTTCCATGTCGCTGGGAATTGGGATCCGAGCGACATCACACAACGTTGGATACAAATCAACCAGTTCCACTAACGCATTCGTCTTTGAACCAGCCGACATGTGATTGGGGATTCGAATCATCAGAGGAACTCGGACATCGATATCGTAGTTGGTTTGCTTGCACCAGCTCCCGTGTTCTCCAAGCTTCCAGCCGTGATCTCCCCAGACAACAACGATCGTGTTATCTGCCAGCCCCAGTTCCTCTAACCCTTCCATCAGCTTTCCAAAGCACGCATCAACAAAACTGACGGACGCATAGTAGCCATGTTTTAGTCTCCGAGCCTCGGCTTCAGACAGTTGAAACACGGAGGGATGCTTCACGTGTTCAAGGTCGTAGCATGCACGCAATTCGTAGTCGGAATTCATCGCCATGACGGGCGAGTCCTTCGGCAAGAATGGGTTAGCGGCTTGCGACAATGTGTTTCGATCATACAAGTCCCAGTATCGCTTCGGGGCGACAAAGGGCAAATGAGGACGATAGTAGCCCAGAGCCAAAAAGAAGGGCTTGTCGTTCTTCTTCAGTCGTTGCATGGTCTCGATGGCGAGATCCGTTTGAGCACCATCGTAAAACTGATGATCGGGGCCGTCGAATGATTCGGTCGCTCGACCATAGGCCCAGCCGTCGGCATACTTGTTGGGATTCTTTGCCAGTCGCTGCTGACGAACCTCGGCAAGTTCTTTGTTGATTTCGTCGTCGTGATAAAACGATTCGGGTTCACGATCAATCAGTTCAGGCGTCATATACTTTTGAGGACGCAGGTTGGGCTCGTCAAACGAAACCAAGTCCGGCATGTGATTATGAAAAATCTTCCCCATTGAAACCGTGTAGTAGCCGTTTTTATGAAAGTGCTGTGGCATCGTCACGACGTCTGGCATGTTGATTCGAAACTTACCTCGCAGGTCCCATACTCGCGTGGAATCTGGACGCAACCCCGTCATGACACTTGCCCGAGACGGCGCGCAGACAGCCGCTTGACAGTAGGCCTTCATGAACGTCGTGCCGGTTTTCGAAAACGCGTCGAAGTACGGCGTTTGGATTTCGTCGTTGCCGTAGCAACCAAGTTCTGGACGCAGATCATCCACAGATACAAACAGCACGTTGGGACGATCGGCGGCGGTCGCTGCGGGAATCACAACACAACCCAACAAGCACAGCAGTAAGATTCTTTTCATGAGATTGATTTCAGGAGATCTATTTCAGTGCGAATCGTCGAAAGATGATGAAAGATAAAAGAAGTAACTTCGGGGCAAAGCAAAACTCTAGAAGGCTTCATGGGCCTTCATCCAAGTGATGCCTTTCGCAATTCCTTCGTCCACCATCGCTTGGTAGTGCCCGCCAGAATCAACCGTATGAAACGTGACATCAACACTTGCTGTCTTCAATGCTGCGACGAAATCTTCGGACTGGCTGAACGAGACCGTGTCATCATCTTTCGCATGAAACAAGAGTACGGGACATGAAATCTGCGTGGTATGAGTCACCGGAGAACTTTTGCGTCGAAACGAATGAACTCCGGGCTTAAAGCCAATGTCGTGAGCCGGAAGCGAATAATTTTCCTTCACAACATCCGACGCCGGGGCGTACGCGATCGCCCCTTTCAGCTGCGGAAAATGAGCCGCGTTGAGCAGTGAAACATTTCCACCCGAACTGTGGCCAGCGGAAAAGATTCGAGCTTGATCGATGATTGGAAATTTTTGCTTCGCAAATTCGATCGCATTGCGAGCGTTAATCACTCCGGCCGCCGCATTTCGAAATGCGATATAGCTTGAACGTGAACCCACTTGGTCCACGCCTTCGCTGGGTGAGACTCCATCTAGAGAATATTCGATCACGGCAAATCCGTGTTCCGCATAGGGAAGCGATTCGGCCACGTAAACATCTTCGTCTTGCAGATCCAGAGACATCCCCGATTCCAAATCCGATCCCGCCGGAGCAACCAGAACACAGGGCAAGCCTGCTTCAGCCGTCGTTCCTGCAGGAACCAAGACTCGGATCTCCATGTTGTGACCAGGACGATCTTCTCCGCTCAGCGTATATTCATAGACATCGACTTTTCCGTCTGCCAGCGAATACTGAGCCTCACCGGCTTCAGGGAAGTTTGGCAGTGGGCATGATTCCATGCGGAACGGCTCATCAGGAGCCCCCAACACGTGACTGCGAAACTTGGCATCCTGGATCTGCTGCTTCAGAATATTCAGCTTGTCGACGATTGCCGCGTTCTTGGTGATTTCAACACGAGGCCAATTTCGCAGCACCATGCCCTGTTCGCATTCGTACGAATACTCGGGAAGGCTTATGACGGCCGACTCCATCAAGTTGACCACTCGCATCTGATCGTCTGCGGAAAGTTGGCCCCAATTGGCTTCTGATAACGTGTCGCCGATGTACCGCCACGCAAGTCCCAGCTTCCAGCAAATCGATTCTTCCTGTGTGTTCGGATGAGACGTCTTTTGGCATCGCTCACGAATTTCTGCAAACTGATCCGCCAGAATAACAGACGCTTGGATCTGTTGTTCCAGTTTGCTGAGGTCGCCTTTGATCTTCAGCCCCGCCGATTTTAACCCGGCGATCGTCCCCAGAGCACTCACGATTTCATCTGCTGAAGCAGCAGGCTGCTGCTGCCCGGGTCTCGGTGGCTGTGCACCAGGTGACTCGACTCCGGCTGGCGTCGCAGCTCCCTGCTGGGCAGCACCGGGCTGTGCAGCTCCCTGCTGTGCAACATCGGGCTGTGCAGCACCAGGCGGCGACGAATCGGCTGTCGCATCAGAAGGCGATTCCGTACACCCACACTGAATCGCAAACGCCGCTGCCAAAAACAGGGTCGCAACATGCGGCACGTAACGATCGAAGACAATTAACATCGGATTGCTCTTAACATCTGACTGCGCCAGGAAAGAAGAATTCATTGACCGGCTTTTCGCCGTCACGACCATCGTGTAACTGGGACCGCCACAATTCGACTCGGCCTGAAAACTTTCGAGACCAATCAACATGTGCTGCAGTGTGTCCGCTTCAAGGAATGATCGTGAGCAATCATGTTATCGCCGTACTCATCGGATTCAATCGAACGCCGCAGACAGGCGGTGACGACTTTCCAGCGCATGCAGCAACCTGCAGCAACCTGCAGCAACCTGCGGCAACATGTCGGTGGCAAAAAAACGGGGCCTCATCCCAGACCACGAACAGACCACGAATCAACGTGCTCATCGATCGTTGAATGCCGCCTCACCGGAAGCCCAGGCTCTGCCCCTTCCTTCGAACTTCATGAGCAACCTGGTGAGCCGCATGGTGAGCCGCATGGCGTTCGCCGAAGTTCTTCAGCGCCAACGGCGGCGAGCGCCGTGCGCTCGCCAGCTAAAAAGACAAAGCCTATGCGGAAGGCGTTGCTGACTGTGAATCGTCACTCTTTAACGCGGCGATTTTTCCAAGCAGAATTCCGTAAACCGCGTGAGCCATAAAAGCGGCGACGATCGCCTTGGGGCCTTCGCCTGTTGCGGTCAGAAAGTAGCCCTTGCCCATCGATGGCATCGTCACCGTCATGGTGAGCAGCCAAAATCCGACGCCAACCAGAAGCCCCTTCAGAACAGACGGTCCAGGAAGAAATCGAGCGAACACGAATGAAAACAGAAGCGGCAATATGACGACTCCGATCATCACATGAACGGTCATTCCCAGCCACCAATTGCCGCCAATCTGGTTGGCAATTTCGGCCGCAATATCCATTGGCTTGCCGACCAACTTGGGGCGCACAAAATACATCATGAATGTCATCACGGTCGTGCCTGCAGCACCACCAAGTAGCAGTCTTTTCACTATGCTGTCCTAGGTTTCTGAAAGTGTGGCTGAGGCAGTCAGATTGACTGTTTTAGAAGCGATCATTGTGATCTGCCTCGCAACGCCAGAGCAATCAATCCCATTGCCGGCGACATTCCCCTCACCTCAAGGGGTCAATTTTCCTAACAGTCGGTGACCGGTGAAGAACCTTACAAAACTTGTAAGGTTCTTATGGCATTGTCGACTGATTCAACGAAATGCATTCTGCCGGCGCTGTCCGCTTCGGTGCCGACACCTTCCTTGCTCGAAGCTACAAGAAATCTATGTCTCAACCCACCGTACATGACGACCACGCCGTGCCTCCAGAATTTGGACAGGGCACACTGTTGAAGTCCACGACAAGCCTTTGTCCAACCTGTGTGGCTCGAATCCCGGCTGATGTCTTTGAACGAGACAATCGTGTCTTCATGGACAAGACCTGCCCAGAACACGGCGCGTTTTCGGCATTGCTGGCTTCCGATGCCCGACATTATTACATCGCTGACGAACGCGTAGAATCGCTGGCTTGCTGCTGTGGTCCGTCTCAGCACTGCGGTGACCAAGTGGCCAACCACAGTTGCAACATGCTGATTGAAATTACTCAAAGCTGCAATCTCACTTGCCCCACCTGCTACGCCGGCTCTTCACCTCATAATAAGTCTTTCATGTCGGTGGAAGAATTCACGAAGCTGATCGACCAACTGCTTGAACAGGGAAAAGGTGACGCCGATCTGATTCAGCTTTCAGGCGGCGAACCCACCATCCATCCTCAGTTTTTCGAACTGGTTGAAATCGCTTTAAACAAGGGGATCAATCAGGTGTACATCAACACCAACGGAATTCGCTTAGCAAAGGCTGAATTTGCAGAACGGCTGGCGTCGTATGGTTCTCGAGTATCCACCTACTTGCAGTTTGACGGATTCAAAGAAGAAATCTTGGCCACTTTACGAGGTCGAGGCGATCTGCTGGATGTCAAACTAAAGGCCGCAGATCATTGCGAACGACTGAAGCTAAACACAGTGCCCGTGATGACGCTGACTCGAGGCGTCAATGATGATGAAGTCGGCAAGTTTCTAGATTTCGCAACGTCTCGACCAAACAGCATTCGCAAGGTCATGATCCAACCCGCCATGTATTCGGGGCGTTACGAAAACCCGCGGCTCATCGAACGCCTCACCCTAGGAGACGTCGTCAAGCTCATTGGCGAACAAACCAACGGCCTTTTCGTTGATGACGACTTCACACCGATCCCATGTTCGGACCCAAACTGCTTTAGCATGGCGGCCGCTTTACGAGGGCCAAAGGGGCTGATTCCCGTATCCAGATACCTTCCGAAATACGAAGACTGGGCTGATGAAGCAAATCGCCATTTGATTTCTGCGGTCTCCGACACATTCGATCGCTCCTCTGGATTCAGTGAACTGCTGTCCAATGTTGCATCTGCTGGCGGCTTAGAAAGTCTGGATGAAGACAAGGTCGACGAACTTCTGGACATCATGGAAACCATGCCGACAGACGACGCTGCAGAAAATTGGGACGGACTGTTTGCCATCGGCATCAAGCCCTTCATGGACGCTTACACCTACGATCAAGATCGAATCGACAAGTGTTGCGTCCACATTATTTCAAAAGACGGAACCCCCGTTTCATTCTGTGAATACAACGCCATCAATCGCCCTGCAGGGCAGCTATAGCCTAAAAAGAACGGACCTATGAGCGATAATAAAAGCAGTGAAGCGGCCGCATGTTGCGCCGTATTCTACGAACAAGACTGGGTGCAAAACCTATTGGGAGACAGCTTTCATCCCGGAGGTCCCGACCTTTCAGCAAGACTGATTCACAGTCTGAATCTTCCAGAAAATTCAAGAACGCTGGACGTCGCTTGTGGAATCGGGACAACAACTTTAATGATGGCAAGGCAGTTCGGACTGGATTCCGTGGGCCTAGACTTTAGCCAGTCCAACGTTGATTCAGCCATCGTCGCCGCTGGCAAAAACCCGCCCGTGTTGTCTGAATTTTTCAAGGGTTCCGCAGATCACTTGCCGTTCGAAGATTCATCGTTTGATGCTGTGGTCTGTGAATGCGCGGTGAGCACTTTTCCGGATCAACCCAAAGTCATTCGTGAATTCCTTCGAGTCGTCAAACCGGGCGGCGTTGTTGGAATCACGGACATGGTCGTCAACGGCGAACTTCCAGAAGAAGTCGCAGAACATGTGGCTCCGTGGACATGCATGGCGGAAGCTCACAGCGTTTCTGGTTACCAAAAGCTGTTTCTAGATGCCGGCTTTATTGTTGCTCACTTTGCCGACGAATCGCATACGCTGCTGGATCTAATTTCGTCGCTTAAAAAGAAACTTCTGCTGGCCGGAATGGGCAAGGCGCTCGGAGCTCTTCCAGAATTGCCGATGCAAATTTCAGATGTTCGCCGGCTGTTGAAGATCGCAAAAGAACTCTCGAACGACGCCACTGTTCAGTACGCTCGAATGGTGTTTTCAAACGGCAGTCCAGCTCACCTTGTTCCTCCAGCAACCGAAGCACCGCCTGCGAAGCCGTGCGGTTGTGATGACGAGTCCTGCTGCTGATGTGGCCTGACCGTGCTTCCACAACTTGATTCCACAAACTGCTTCCCCAGCTTGCTTTCCTAACTTGATTCCACTGTGCCCGAACGGACTGCGACCCACATGACTGATCCAAACGTCCTTCCACCCGCAGATGAACACAATCGAAAACTTCGAGACAACGTCCATCCTGCCAATTGGCCCACTCAACCGTCCGATCAAGTCTACGACATGATTTCAATCGGAGCAGGCACAGCTGGCCTCGTATCGTCCGGTGGTGCTGCCATGCTGGGGGCACGATCAGCCCTGATCGAACGGCACATGATGGGCGGCGATTGCCTGGTCACTGGCTGCGTTCCATCCAAGACACTCATCAAATCAGCTCATGTTGCTCACCAAGCACGCAACGCGTCTGAATTTGGAGTCAACGTATCCGACGTGCAGATCGACTTCCCAGCCGTCATGGAACGCCTTCGCCGCATTCGAGCCGATATGGCTCATCACGACGGAGCCGAGCGCCTGAAAAAAATGGGAGTCGACGTGCTGTTTGGTACCGCAAAATTCACCGGCCCCAACACGATTGATTTGGATGGAAAAGAAGTCAAATTTCGTCGAGCCATGATTTGCACGGGGGGACGCCCCGTCGTACCAAACATTCCTGGCCTCAAAGAAAACTGCCTGGTCAGTGACACGTTTTTTGAACTCACCGAACTGCCCCAACGACTGTTGGTACTTGGTGGAGGCCCCATTGGTTGCGAGTTGGCTCAAAGCATGCAGCGACTGGGCTCACAGGTCACCATGCTTGTGCGAGGCGGGCACTTGATGTCCAAAGACGATCCGGAAGCCGGTACCATCATCAAAGAAGTATTCGCCAAAGAAAAACTTGACGTCCGCTTCAAAACAAGCTTGCTGAATGTTGAACGCTCTGATGCTGGCCTGGTCTGCACCATCGAAGCCAACGGGGAAGAACAAAAACAGACATTCGATCAAATCTTGGTTGCCGCCGGACGTCAGCCAAATGTCGAAGGTCTCGGGCTAGAAGCAGCCGGAGTCGAATTGACCCGTCGCGGAATCACGGTCAATCGTCTGCATCAAACATCCAACAAACGGATCTTTGCGGCCGGCGATGTCTGTTCGCCCTTCCAATTCACTCATGCCGCCTTCGCTCAGGCCGAATTCGCTACGCTAAATGCACTCATGCCGTATCCCTATCGGCTGAATGCGAAAGACCGAACCATGAGCTGGGTCACCTACACAGACCCCGAAGTTGCTCACGCCGGAATTGCTTGGCCGGAACTCGAAAAGCAGTCGCACCACATCGACGTGTATGAACTGCCAATGCACGACAACGATCGAGCTCAAACAGAAAGCGAGCATCACGGCTTCTGTCGCATTCACTGCAAGAAAGGATCCGACAAGATTCTCGCCGCCACAATCGTCTGTGAGAACGCAGGAGAAATCATTGCTGAAATGAGCCTAGCCATCACCAAAGGAATGCGACTGCGACACATTCAAGAATCTGTTCACGCCTATCCAACTCGAGCCGAAATTGTTCGCAATGTGGCCACCGAATGGAAGTTCACAACTCTGACACCTCTGGCCAAATCGGCGGTCAGCATCTGGCTAAAAATCAGTCGATTATTTGGATAGTCAGCCACATTCATTCTTACACAGCAGTCATGCGACCTGCATCCTGTAAGCTGACACAAGCAAGCTGCTTGCGAAGAATCAATCCCACCATCAAAAACCACAGCGAGAGACGGTCGCAACCATGAATCACGAAAGTACGATTCACCGTTTTGAAAATGTTCAATGGCTCGCCCTTCTTGGCAGCGATTCTGATTCATGGCAACAAAGCCTTGTTGAACAGAAGATCGATGTTCCCGAAAGTCTGACCAGTCGTACCGAGTGGCCTGAATTTCATGAACTTGATGATGGTCGTGTGATTGTGTCCCTGCATTTCCCGATGCCCTTCACAAAAGGCAGTCATGATTCTCGCCTCGAACTGAAGCTATTGATCGATGCCGAATCGGTGGTCATGATGCATTCTGCGCCGCTGCCGACTCTGGATAAAATCCGTGGTCTGATTGGCACACCTGCTCTTCCGCAAGACGCATCGGCCACTCGATTGGTATGCCACATCCTGATGGCTCAGGTGGATACAAGATTCGAAATCCTTGACCGCTTGAACGTGGAATGCGATCGACTTGAAGACATGATCTTCACATACGAAGGAGGCAAGGATTTTATTGGCGACTTAATGGTGCTTAGAAAATCCATGAGCTCACTAAGTCGAGTCGTGATTCCTCAACGCGAAGTGGTCAGGCTCTTGGCAGAACACCTGCGAGAACGCTGCTCGTCTGATAAAAAAACGTGTTCGCTAGATTCCGCTCTCATCACGCGAGTGTATGCACGCATTCTGCACGTTGAAACATTGCTCACCGCTCTGCGAGACAAAGCCAATCAAATCACCGAAGCCAATGAAGCGTTTCTCACCCATTCGCTCAACCGGACTTTGAAACTGTTGACAGGAGTTTCAGTCATCGTAGCGCCACCCACCCTGATTGCAGGATTATGGGGCATGAACACAGACGTCCCAGGTCAGGGATCGATGCTGGGATTCTTCATGGTGATGATATTGGTCGTGGTCACAAGCGCGGCCACAACATGGTTTTTTCGTCGAAACAGTTGGGTCTAACTTCTCAGACAGCCAAACACACAGCGTCGCAAATCGGTGTCAGCGGCAACTTAACCCAACACCCGCAAGATTTGGCCGTACGTTTGATCGCATCTGGAATCTTGAGGTTTGAGGCTTGGCGATCACCGATCTGCTAGCAGTTGATGCCGACCGCCCATTGTCTACTCATCAAACATATCGCTGATGAAAGGCACTTGTTTCCGAAGTCGATAGATCAACATGATCGCAGAAATGGTCGAAATCATGGCCATGATAAACAGCTGGCCGGCGGCTCCATCAAACCCAAGCACACTGACATGTGCGATGACAGCCCCCGCCATGACTCCTAGGCAAAGAATGGCTCCCCATGCTGAAATCCGAGAACTCAGCAACAGCACAACACAAATGCCTTCGATCAGTCCAATTAAGATTCGACCGCCCGGTTCCATATCAAGCGATTCAAACATCTGCGACACGTTCTGGCCGCCCGTAAACTTCATCAATGCAGCGCGGCCAACGATGCCTGCTGGAACCAGTCGCAGGATCCAGTTGATGACCACGTCGAGTGGACTTTGGCTTGTACTTGAATCAGAAGACATTGTAAGAAGGTCCGAACTAGGCATGAGGGTGAATCAGGTGATGCAAAATTGATCCTTCAGGAATATACAAATCCTCGATGGACAAGTCCTGATGGGATCGTTTGCCGGTTGCGGCCTGAAGCTGCTCAACATCATGAGTCAAATTGTGAACGAAGTTCTTCACACGAACTGACTTTGCCGCAATGTCGAGACCTCGTTGTAATTCTGGGTTATGAGTTGTGATGCCGATGGGGCACGTGTTCTTGCCGCATTGTAAAGCTTGAATGCAGCCCAGAGACAACATGAAGCCTCGAGCCGAATAGCACGCATCCGCGCCCAATGCCATGGCGGTAATCACTCGCCCCGCATTGATCAGTTTTCCAGAAGCCAACAACTTCATCCGGTTTCGAATGCCCGCTTTCACCAGCATTTGGTGAACCGTTTGAAGGCCGGGCCACAAAGGCATACCGACGCCATCCATGAAAGATTTTGGAGCCGCACCTGTTCCGCCTTCAGCACCATCAACGGTGATCCAATCAGGAAAAATTTGCTGAGCCACCATTTCACTGATCAGGTTCTGGAACTCGGCCACGTTGCCAAGACAAAGCTTGATCCCCGTGGGCAATCGGCTCACATCCTGAACGTGCCCAATAAATTTCACCGTGGCGGCAGCGTCCGTACATTCAAGATGACCTGGAGGCGAAACAACATCGTGATCGCGTGAAACTCCACGCAGTTCAGCGATTTCTTCTGAGATCTTTTCTTTCGGCAGCAGCCCCCCTTTGCCGGGTTTGGCACCTTGCGAAAGCTTGATTTCAATCATCCGAATTGATTCTTGTTCAGCCACTTTACGCAACTTGGCGTCATCAAGAGCCCCGTTTTCTTTTCGAACACCAAACTTGGCCGTGCCCATTTGGAAGATTAAATCACAGCCTTCCATGAGGTGATATTTGGGGAACCCGCCTTCGCCAGTATTCATGGGAATGCCGGCCGCCCGAGCGCCTCTGGCAAGTGACCGAACTGCGTTTTCACCTAACGCTCCAAAGCTCATGGCACTGATCATGATGGGCTTATCAATCGTGTATGCAGTGGGCAGTTGCCGCTCTTCTCCTAGCACAACACGAAATGGCTCCATGTCTTCCGCATGAACGGGAAACATGGAATGGCGAATCTTCAATTCTGTCGCATCAAATTCGTTCTGAGAACCAAACGATGCTGCCGAATCGACATTGTACGCCTTACGGTAAACTTCTGCTCGTTCTTGCCGATTGAACGGTCGTTCCTCAGTATCACTCGCGAACAAATACTGCCGCATTTCGGGGCCGATACTTTCGATAAAGTAACGAGCCTGAGCCAGCACTCCAAAGTTCCGCAGTAACGTATGTCGTTTCTGCACGAACAGATAGAAACCGTTGATCACATTCAAAAACAGCAACGTCACTGTCACAAAGTGAAAGTAAAAGGACGTAAAATGTCCGGCAAGATAGGCAACCGGAAGCAGTAGCAACATTGCAATGTTGACAGACCGCGACATCCGATGCAGGTCAATTTCCAGTGTCATGGCCATGTCGTTTTTGGCCCTATTTTTTGGTTCAAGAAACGGAGAGCAAATGGAGTCGTTGCCCACGTCGAAATGCTTACAGCCTATTTCCTATTTTTGCGGCATTTGAAGATCATTGATAAGCCACTGAACCGCGTGCTTTGGCGGGACACGAAAAAGTCATGCTTCCCCACCTGAAACTGAAAGTCACTGCTGCACAATGTTCCCAACGTTCCTATAACGGATCTTCATCTCGCACGTCGCAGCATCCACTGTCACACCCAACCGCCTGCCAAATCCGATACTCCAATGAACAACGATATTGCCGAAATCCTACGCACCAGTGAACTCGGAACTGGCTTCCGCGACGACCAATTGGAACAACTTGCCCACGCGATGACAGAACGCACTTTCGCAAGCGGTGAGATTGTTTTTCGTCAAGATGATCCAGGAGACAGTCTGCTGATTGTTGCCAAAGGACGAGTAAAAATTAGCGTCTCACGGTCCGGTGGAAAAGACACATTTGTTGACCATTTAGCTGTCGGCGAACACTTCGGAGAAATGGCCATGCTGACGGGAGGGCCTCGCGTCGTCACCATGTCAGCTGTGCTCGATTCAACTCTCCTAGAACTGCAACAAAGTGAATTTCAGCGTTTGATGGACGACATGCCGGGGCTTGCTGCAAACCTATCCCGCACGCTCGGCTTTCGACTCAGACGCGAAACATCGGGCAAAAGGTCACGCAACGTAGATCGAAGTGTGGGGCTGGTGCAAACATCTCATCGAACTCGCTCTGTCCTTCCACTCATAGCCGCTTCACTCACCGCAACAGCAGAACCAATCCATGTGCTGAACGATGTATCGTTCGCAGGAGCATCTGAATGCCGGTTCACAGAATCACCAACGGGTCAAGATGCAGATGCCGAAGCCGAATGGCTCCGCGAAAACCTGTCGCAACAACCGGGGCATGAAGGCCACACCTTAATCGGATATCGCGAAACAGAATCGACAGAAAGGCGACTGAAAACTTTGCCGCAGTGTGAGCAAATTTGGTGGCTTGTCGAACCCAACCAAGCCGAAAAAGCGGCACACCAACTTTCACAGCTACTCAAAGCCAACCCTTCACTTGTTCACAGAATCTACTGGGTCTGGGTTCTGGAAGCAGACATCAACCCAAACCAAATTCCAGCTCCACCCGAAGCAGTCGTACATCCAGATTTCAAGGTCTTGCTGGACGGATCGACAGTCACAGCGAGTCGGCTTCAAAAGCAAAGCATTTCTCGTTTGGTTCGCCACCTTCGCCGGACTCGACTGGGCCTCGCCCTTGGAGGCGGCGCGGCTCGTGGACTCGCCCATCTGGGCGTCTTAAAAGCCTTGGAACGCGAAGAAATCTACTTCGACCTCATCACCGGCACCAGCGCCGGCGCACTCATGGCACTGCCTTATTCCTTTGGCTGGGATGCAGATCAAACCTCACAGACATTTGCCCATGATCTGACTCCATCATGGCCCTTCCGCATGCTACCTCGCGGAGGCCAATGGTTCATGGCATACAAATATCGCACACGCGGATGGGATTCGATGCTTAAGCGTCACTTTGGTGACGTGAAGCTTGAACAGCTTCCCATCCCGTTAAGCACGGTTGCTGCCGACTTAATCACCGGAGCAGAAGTGGTGCGAGACCGAGGTCATGCCGTCAATGGCGTGCTAGAAAGCATTAACCTTCCACAAATCGCAAAGCCCATTTTACGAGATGGCATGGCTTTGGTGGACGGCGGAATCATCAACAATGTTCCAAGCGACTTACTGCCTGAACGAGGTGCCGACTTAGTGATCGGTGTGAATATCTCGGCAAAAATGTCACACCGTTTTGGAGGAAATACTCCAGGCCTTGCTGACTCAAAAATGAAGAACGCGGGACAATTTGAAACCATCATGCGGTCGAATGAAGTGCAAGACCATCTGATCACCGACCTTCGCACATCAGACACCGACTTCATGTTCAACATCAACACCTCGGACTTTGAATTCACCGACTTCACTCAAGCAAAGGCACTGGCTGAAGTGGGCGAGCAAGCTGCAACAGAAATGATTCCTCAGCTTAAGCAACTTCTTGCTGAACAAGAACAATCTGAAGCCGTGACACCGTCTTCTCAACAGCGGTCGTAAGTGGCAATGATGTCGAAAACGTGGCAGGTTTCATCAATCCACATACGACATCGTAGCCATCAGTCGTAGCCACCAGTCGTCTTATCAATCGCTGCAGATCGGAATGGAAGATGGTTGGCTTCGGCAGCAACAATGGTTCCACCGGTCGTTGACAATTTGTGCCAGATAGTTCCTAGCACGATGTAATCGGACCCAAAAATTTCCGCTGCTAATATTTAGCTCATCACAAATCGCTGCCGTACTCTGGCCTTCAATGACGCTTAACCGAAAAGCAGTTGCCACCCCAGCTGGCATGCGATTCATTGATTCATGAATCACTTCCCAAAATTCCTGTCGTTCCAATTCATCGGCAGGAGCAACCGACCAAACAGAGTCGCTTACCTTAGCTGTTTCAACATCTGCCCAGTCGCTTGTATACGCTAGGATTGAATCAGTGAATGCATCAACACGAGCCCTGGATTTTCCGCGATAATGGTCCGCAATCTTGTTGCGCAGGATTCCCACAAGCCAAGTCAGTTCTGACGCTTGTCCTTTGAATTTCGAAAACGACTGTAATGCTCCGAGAAGTGTGTCCTGCACCACTTCTTCGGCAACGAACGAGTCGCTCAGCCGTGACTTCGCAAAGTGAAACAAGTAGTCACCGTAGGTTTCCTGCCAGCTGGAAGGCCCAAGAATCGCGTCAATCGATGCGTCACTGATTGCATTCTTGCTCGCAGCACCGACTGGTATCGCGGCCGCGTGAGTCCTGCTCGATTTGGCTGACAACGGCTTAACACGGTCAGCTAGGCACATGATTTCCATCGGATCCGTTTTCAACCTGCTCAATGAAAGTTAAAAAGTCATTGAGGAAAACTATCAGTTACCACGCCGAAGCCAGATGGTCTTTCCAACGACTTCCCGTTCCTTTCAAGTGATAGTCAGTCGGCACGAACCAATCCTGTGAACTAAATTACAGCACCTTCCGGAATGACTTGGGCAAGCACTCAGAACACTGCCAAACACCACTTCAACAGATTCCCACTGCCAATTCGAAGACCGAAGGAACTGGCCACACCGCCGTGCGTTGGGCAAGACTCGCATGTCACAGATGCTGAACCGAGCCATTCCAAAACACCGACGACCAAGCCATTCCAGAGCCCTCGTTTCGCACACAAAATGAACGGACTTCGCTGATCGTGGTACAAGAGCGCGTATGTGCTTGTTTACGCAGGCTTGTCCGCTTCAGACGTGATGACCAAGCGTCTTCCGTCGAGGGCAACAAGACCATCGTCTTTTAATTGCCCAAGAATCACGGTCACCGTCTCTCGGGATGCTCCGATCATTTCGCTCAATTCCTGATGTGAAAAAACTTCAGGAATCGACACATTTCCTTCGTCATCTTTGATCGCTAGGTTTTCAAGCAGATCCAGAAGTCGTTGCCGTTTGGGCCGCAGCAACACAGAAGCAAGTCGATGCGCCAATGCTCTCATGATATTGCCAATGTCCATCATCAGATCGGACGCCAGCCGTGGGTTTTCGATCATCAACTTTTTGATCGCATGAACGGGGATGCTGACAATTTTGGAATCCAATGTTGTCGTACATCGAGCCTCGCGAGTGCAGATATCAATCAATGCGCACTGCCCAAACAACTTGCCCGCCCCGACAACCTGTAGGATGGCTCTTTTGCCATTTGGATCTGTGTGGCTAATTTGCGCAGAGCCTGAAATCAGCAAATACACGTTCAACGAATCGTCTCCAGGCGCAAAAACATCTTCGCCTTTGGCAAACAGGTTGATGCTGGCTTGTTCGGCCAGCTCTTTTGCTTGAGAAGGAAACAGCGCTCGAAATGCTTCGCAAGAGTGCAGGTATTCCGTTAATTCCGTCATTCGATTGTCTTTACATCACTGAATAATGGCCAGCCTTCGTCACGTGAGACGCAAAAATGCTGTTCTTTCGGCCCAAGCTGAAAAGAAGTCGAAGTCGGGCCGCTTTCCTTACACGGTTTGGTGCCTGAATTCAGCGACAGCCACCCAAGGGCACACAAATTGCCTCCCACTCGGCTTGCTGACTGGGGCGCGGCACCACGGCTGCTCGCAGCATTGCTTTTACCACGCCAGCGAAACAGCCGATTCGCAGGCGTCCCCCGAATTGGCTCAACAGCGTTCCGTCAACAGCGTTCCGTCAACAGCGTTCGGTCAACAGCACCGCTCAACCCATTTCAGCACAGTCGTAATGGGCTCAACGTCCTAAGCAAGGACCGAATCCTTCAACAGCCGCTGGCAGACTTCAATCATCGATTGCGGTGGTCGTGACGAATTCTTTTTGATGAATCAGACTACGATGTACGGGGCACATGTCGGCAATTTGAAGTAAGCGTTCTTGCTGCTGCGTGGTCAGATCACCGTCAACGCGAATACGTCTCGTAATGCGATCAATTTTTTGATCCTGATCTTCACAAGTTTGGCAATCGCTGGCATGAACTTTATCATGTTCTAAGTGGACCGCGATATGTCGCACATTCCACTGCTTACGTTTGGCGTACATCCGCAAAGTCATTGACGTGCAAGCTCCCAGCCCCGCCAGTAACAAATCATACGGCGTCATACCATCACCGTGCCCATCTGGAACATGAACAGGCTCATCTGCCACCAAGGTGTGCGAACCGGCAGTCACAAACTGAGTCAAGCCGCCATCAACTTCAGACACAACCACTGTTCCGTGTGAAACTTCCGCTGCCGAATCTCCTTTCGCAGCCAACACATTTTGTTGAGCCCACTGGACGACCAATTTCGCCACCTGTTGACTATCTGCTTTGCGGCTAAGCATATGATCTGCGCCATCGAGTGCGACGAAGCTGGTCGACGCGGAAGCTGCCAAAAACAGATCTCGTCCCCGTTGAATCGACACGACCTTGTCTTCCACACCATGAATGATCAAAGCTGGTTTCTTAAGACGACTTAATCTTTCCTTTAATGAAGTTGCAGAAACATCATCCAGAAACTGGCTCTTCACCTGAAACGAGTGGTCCCCCATTCGCACTTGAGTCTGGCCTTGCCTGCGGACTTCGTCCACCGTCTGCCTTCCCAGTAAATCCAAAACCTCTGCCGGCTCGCTGGGCGAACCAATGGAAACGACCGCGCCGATTTGCTCGAGCTCGCCAGCAAGATACAGCGATGCCGCACCACCCAAACTATGACCAATCAAGATGGACGGTGGATACCCTTCAGCATTCAAAGCCGCGACTGCAGACCGCAGGTCGTCTCGATTTGACGAAAAATTCGTGTTCGCAAAATCACCTTCGCTCAATCCCAATCCGGTGAAATCAAAACGCAAGACAGCCACGCCTTGTTCGCGAAGCGACCTGCTTATTCTCGCCGCTGCGTGAACATTTTTGTTGCAGCTGAAGCAATGAGCAAACAACGCCACCGCACTGGGTTTGCCATAAGGAAGCTCTAGCTTGCCCGACAAGGTGTCCCCAAGTGCATTTTGAAAATCAAACTTCCGAACTGTACCAGACATAAATCACCTGAAAATCATTCGCATTCATTGTGAGTGACCGTACTGAAGAAGCGGCTCAAGAATCACCTGGGGTGAGTGTACTTCACGGCTTTTAATGTGAACCTTGGGACCTGCCAACAGTTGGTTCAGGACGTTATCAACGAACGTCCGGTCGCGTGTCAGCCCAAGATGGTCTGTCGAAAGAAACGTTTCGTCGTTCCATGGAATCATCCGATTCGGTCGAGATAAGCCATGTATTTTTCGCTCTGCAATTGCGCTGGTGCGAGTCACCGTGCCATCACCTGCCGTCTCGAATTCTTCAATGATCGAACCGTCGCGAGAATCAACAAGAAGCTGATGCAGCGTCGGCATCGCGTCACCAGCGTACAAGTGCATTTCCAAACCATCCGGGACCAAAGCGGGAACATCCAACGCATCATGCAACTGTCGTGCTCGAGCCAGGCATTTTGCCTGATGTTCCAAAGCAATCTGACGGCGCTGTTGTGGAGAACAATTGGGTAACAGTTTTTTCAGAACGCGGTCTTGCCGCTCGTCCGCCATTCCCCATCCCAATTGCTGCCATGTTTGCGGTGAAAAAAGGTCAGCAACACAGCCATTTTCGTAGACGACCGGCCGATCCTCGTTACGAGGAAAAAGCTGATAAACGGCAGGCAAAGTTCCAACAACCGCAGCGGGGAATTTGGGCAACGGAGCCGCGAGCCGCAAACCATCTTTCATTTCAGCAATTGCTGATGCCGATCCCAGATTCGGTGTCCCCACAATAAAGACTCGACCAATTCGCCGAGCTCCCTCCCAAGTTAACAAGGGCAATGAACCGTCTTCGGGCAGAGGCTGATTGCCGTAACGTAGATAGTATCGGGCCACCATGCCCCCCATCGAATGAGCCACGATATCAAACTTGATGTTGGGGTTTTCGATTCCATATCGTTGTTGATACTGCCGTCTTGCATAAGCATCTTTTTCTTCAACATACTGATGCAGCAACGCAGCGGATTCGCTGATATCTCGTCTCCAGTCGTAGGCAAACTGAAAACAGGTGAAGTGGTCATTGGCATAATTCACCTGATTCGTACGTGATTCACCTCGAAAGTTTTGATCGCGGTAACCACCAACTCCAAGCGTCGCCAAAATTTGGGCGTAAGCATTCACTTTGATAGGAAGACCAAACAGCCGAAACGTCAACTGATCCAACGGACCATCATGCCGTACTCGATCACGCAGCTGATGCAGCGGTACTCCTGCCCGCATTGGCAAAGCAAGCTCTGTCAGACTTTCCGTGTTCAGTGGATTCACACTGCCTGGCCCCAGCTCTCCCCAAACCAATTCACCCGATTGCCCATCCACCAAGCGTGAGCCAAGGATTCCGGGAATCACGATCACAGGATTCCGTTCGGTATCCGGCAACTGTGCCAAGTCGTCATAGATTTCTCCAAGACTTACCTGGTTGCGTTTTGAGAAAAATTGGCACCCGGGCAGCATGACAAGCAAGCTAACCACAGCCACCAATCGAATCCACTTGGGTCGTTGACGTCTCATCGACGTGATCCTTCATAAGCGTTCGAAAGACGGGCAGCTTGTGGGTTCACCGCAAAGTCGGCTCGAAGAAAGTTGATCCTGTTTTCGGACAACGTTGTCTTGGCATCAGGCGATACCCAACCGGCCGACAGCAGGCTGATTGACGCGCTCGAATTGTTCTTTCTGAATTCTGTTGCAACCCGTCGAACTTCTTCGGAATCTGTCAGGTAGTCGATCGAACAGACTCCAACAATCTGGCCGCTCTTCAGCAGAGCGATCGGCAGACCAGCATCTGAAATCGATTGGATGGGACTTTTCGAATGCAGTTCGGCCAACAAACGCACAACAATCAGACGCCTTAAAATATCCTCTTCCGTTTCATCCTGACTGGCCAAATAAAGCATCAAATCCGAATGTTCGATATTTGCAAGTTGCTTGTAGGACTGCAGGAAAGTCAACTTTTCTAACAGAGTCCATTTGCTGGATTTTACGAACGCGTCTTTCACAGGACGCCAAGTTTCCATCCGAGTCAGTTCAACATCTAATTCTTGCAGCAGTTCGTGAGGACTTCTTGCCGCGACTGCGTCTCGCATGTCTTCCATCGATGCCAGCGTTCCAAGGCCGGGAATTGCCGCGCTTAAGGCGAATTTTGTGGCCGACTGACCAACCATCTCTCGTGCGGCCAAGGTCACCAGCAATTGGTGGAGCACAGGATTTCTTGTTTCAGGATCCACTCCTAAATTCGCGGCCAACTTTCTTCGAGATTCCGAACCCGTGCGTCTGCTGACAGGATCGACAAAGTTTGCAGCCATCTTTCGAATGCCTGTTGGAGCTTGCTTAAAAGTTCCCAACGGGTCCGTCAGCAAATGCTGAGCACCCTGCGGAGTACGTCTTAACGTTGACCATGCACCGCTGACTGCAACCGGCTGCCTACTGATTTGACTCGCTTCTTCGATGGCTCGCAGTTCTGAAAGCCGTTTTTCTAACAACGGAATGCCAGTCACCGGAAATGTGCCGTAGGCTGTTTCAATACTGAACTGAAACTTATGGTCCTTCACGA
Organism: Fuerstiella sp.; assembly: GCA_039974975.1. Taxonomy (GTDB): domain Bacteria; phylum Planctomycetota; class Planctomycetia; order Planctomycetales; family Planctomycetaceae; genus Fuerstiella. The sequence goes on from JBDWHY010000007.1 coordinate 118,982, forward strand.
AAACACGATCGGTAATCTCGTAAGTCTTCGTTTTCAAAACAGATGCAGGAAGAATGTCGGCTGCGCTAAAGCGTAGCTGCCTCTGCTGTTGGCCCCCTTGCTGTTGGGCCCCCTGCTGTTGGCCCCCCTGCTGTTGACCCAGTGCGGCAGAGCCAACAAGGTTCATACCAACGAAGCTCATGTAAACGACAAGTGCTGAAATCCATTTCATGCTCATTCCTCTGGACGATGATTTCGGTGAAGTCTCACCCGTTGATGTTTTGCGACGTTTCTGAGTGGTTCTTGTGATGCGTCTCAGCTGCCCGTTGAAAAAGGCAACCCGACGCGTGAGCGAGAGATATCGAATGCGCAGATCTTCAAAGTTTCGAGACGCCTCATTGCTCGTTTACGCGTCGAGTGACCACATCCTGGCTTTGTCAACCGGCTGTTCGCAGCCAGCATTATTCATGTTGCTCGCCGTTATCCTGAATCCGCTTTTGAGAACACGACAGGCGCTTATAGTGACATGCTGCCTACCAGCACGATCCATCCTCATGTGCTGTGCATGGAAACGAATCAAGAAATGAAACAGGGGAAATCGACAACGGAAAACAATTTCAACAACGCTGCCTTCGGCAACCGCCAGACTATTCAATCCGTCATACGCCAACAATCTCAGCGTTCGCTCACACGTCATATTGCGACTCGGATACGCGGCCTACGTGAGCAACTTAACAGACGTCCAATCAGCGACAGGCAGAATCTGCGCCATTGACTTTCTTTCACCTCAGAAGCACAACCGTGACTACAGATCACTGCTCTGTCTTCCTTCGCCAAACAGCTCCAATCACCTTTCCTTGTCATCAAATCGTGAATCAATTGTTGCCGGCCAATCAGACGGCTCGGGTCAATCGCTTGAACAGTTGTCGATCTACGAACCGCGAAGGCAGTAACGTTGCCAACAACCATGCTCGCCATTTGTGTTTGTGAACGATGTACCGAATCTTGGGGCGGCGTGCTCGAATAATCTTGTCGATCAAACGCGATGTGACTTCCGCCGGCAAGGCATCGCGTTCCGCTGCTCGCATCATGGCGTCTGTATTCGCAATCATCGACCGGTAAATCGAATCCGAAAACCGGTCCATCGCCCCAATATTTTTATCCCACAGCTTCGACTGAATCGGACCCGGCTGGATGGAAACCACGTCAATTCCATAGCCGAAAAGTTCACGACGATACACTTCTCCCAGACTTTCATGAGCGTGCTTGGAAACGCAGTACGCACCGTTCATCGGCGTGTTCAAGATGCCGGAAATTGATGTCATGTTGATGATCTTTCCTGGCAAACCCACGCTTCGTTCCTGCTCGCCAGTGGGGACTCCAAGGTGAGGCAAGAAGGCGTTGGTTACGTTGCGTGTGCCAACGACGTTGACCATCATCTGCTGCAAAAAACGCTCGTCTTCCAGCAACTGCATCGGACCACCTTCGGCGATCCCCGCGTTATTCACCAACGCTGTTAGCTTGCGGTTGCCTAGATACGTGGCCACTCGCTGCGCCGCAGTCACAACCGCCGCTTGATCGGTGACATCGAAGACCAAAGCCTCGAAGTTTTCCGGGTAGGCAGCTTCCAGTTCCGCTTTCGCAGCCTGGGAACGGACGCTGCCAAAAACGAAATATCCGTTGCCGCTGAGAAAGCGGACGGCGTCACGTCCAATTCCGCTGCTCACTCCCGTAATCACGACGGTGGGTTGCATATTGTGTGGCTCCAACTGCTGTTGCCGCTTAAAAACTTCTGTGTTCACGCGTCTACATCACGCGCGAAAGCATGCCCAGATAGGAATTGTCGACAGATGCAATCAATTCACTGTAGGGGCCAAGAATTGCGTCTTTCAATTGGCTCGAAGTCGTCGCCCTTAATAACACGACTCGATCCGTCACTGCGTTCATCGCCGTGCGTTTCGCCTTACCGTCTTCACTATAAACCAACGCTCCGCGAAGGCTGGCAAAGTGCAAATCGATTTGGCAGTCGGTTGTGATCTTGCGAAGCTGTTTCAGTTCCTCACCGATATCTTGCGACGAACTGTAGTGATGAACGGCCCAACTATCAGACGCATCGAATTGCTGAGTACGACTTTTCAGCAACGTTGGCCCGTCGACTCGAGTGTTTAACACAAAAGAAAAATCGCGCACCGCCGCCAACCGTAAGACACTGGTGACCTGAAAGAAACGCCCGGAAAGTAAGTCCAGAAATCGCTCGCCCGACGGATAGTTGACGATCAATAAAACCTGACGAGACGCGTCTGCGGATCCCAACAAAGTTTCGGTCACGTGTCCCTTAAAAAACGGGGCTGCCCCAACCCGAAACACACTTCGTGCTGCAATCAAGTTGTACAGATTGTAAAGCCAATTGGCTCGAGTATTGAACCAGTTGATCGCGAACAGCGGTTCGGTAAGGTCCGCCGAATCATCAACAGGCTCCAGAACAATCTTCGTTCCTTTTGTAATCTGGCGTTCCATTACGACTCCTTGTTGTGGCCATTTTTTTTGCAGACCGTCACCTGTTGACCAGAAAACGCGGCGTTACCGGTTAGCTTGTCAATGGCCTTGTCGTCCGTCAGGTCATTGATGCTGGCTCCGCCATTGCGCTCGGCAACTTCAATTTGAATCCCCTGCCGATTGTGGCCGTAGCCGTGAGGAATGCTGACGACTCCGGGCATCATCGAATCCGTGTGTTCCAACGGCAATTCAACAGTGCCAACGGACGAGGTCACCGAAACGGATTCGCCATCAGGCAACTTCAACCGTTCCGCATCTTCCGAGTTCATCATCAGCGTGCACAGTGTCTTGCCTTTGGTCAGCCGTTTGCTGTTGTGCATCCACGAATTGCAACTGCGAACATGGCGACGGCCGATCAATTCGAATACGTCTGAGTCTCGTTGCGAACAAGCCGCATCTTGTTGAGCGGCCTCCTTCTTGATGTCCTGAAATCGCGAGACAAAAACATCGGGAGCCAGCGAAATCCGATCGTCCGCGGTCCGCAAACACTTAGGCAGCTTTGGTTGCAACGGGCCAAGGTCAACTCCGTGCGGCTGCTTTCGTAAACGAGCCAACGTCAGGCCGTTCTTCCACCTCAACGGTGAACTCCACGCACCGTAGGGTCCAAACTTCAACCCCAAATCCAAAATGCCAGTCGGCCCCAGCTTTTGCATGATTCGTTGGACCAACCGTTGCTTAAATCCTGACAATCCACCTTGTGAGGGGCTGATACGTTTCGCCAGTTCGCTCAGAATTTGCCAGTCAGCGCGACTGTCTTCAGCCGGGGGTAAAGTGACTTGCGAAAACTTGGCCGTGTTGCGAACAGCCAACGCGTGAAACGCAAGATCGTAGTGGTCAACTTCTAGTCCAGACGGTGGAGGCAAAATGAAATCGGCGTGTCGCGTTGTTTCGTTTAAGTAGATATCGACCGACACCATCAGGTCTAAACGATCGAATGCCTGATCCAGCTGTCTTCCATTGGGAGTAGAAAGCACGGGGTTGCCGCACACCGTAAACAGTGCTCGCAACTGCTTGTCGCCGGGTTCCAGAATTTCTTCGGCCAACGCGGCAACCGGAAACTGGCCATCGAATTCTGGAAGAGATCGAATTCGTGTCGACCGGCGTCCCACATTCGAAAAAGTACTACTACGTCCGACAACGTTGACCGCCGGAGTCGTAAACATGGCTCCGCCCGCACGATCGAAGTTACCAGTCACGATATTCAGCACATTCACCAGCCATTGGCACAAGCCGCCGTGAGACTGAGTGGATAGTCCCATGCGCCCGTAACAGACGGCCGTCTTGCTGCCAGCGAATTGTCGAGCAAGCTGTTGAATCGTATCGGCTGAAATTCCCGTGCGATTGGCGGCGACTTCCGGTGTCACATCGGCCACAAGGCGTTTCACCGTTTCACGATCATTCGACAGACCGGAAAGGCGACCGTTGTCATCTAACCCTTCTGCAATGATGACGTGCAACAGTGCCGCCAGCAGCCACACATCTTGGCCAGGTCGAATGCAGTGGTGTTCGTCGGCGACTCGAGCAGTCTCGGTGGTTCGAGGATCAATCAGGACAATCTTTCCACCACGCTTACCGATGGCCTTTAAGCGATTGCTGATTCCAGGGGCCGTCATAATACTGCCGTTTGAGGCAATTGGGTTGGCCCCCATGATCAGCATAAAGTCGGTGCGATCCACATCCGGAATCGGGATCAGCATCGAGTGACCAAACATGTAGCTGGACGCAAAGTGGTGCGGCAGCTGATCGACACTGGTGGCAGAATACATCTGCGGTCGACCAATCGCACTGGCCAAGCTTCGACTAAACAACAACGATCCATAATTATGAACCGTGGGGTTGCCAAGATACATGGCCACCGATTCACTGCCATGCTGCTTTCGAATGGCGATGGTTCGAGCGGCAATTTCATCGAAGGCTGCGGACCATGAAACCTGCCGCCATTCTCCGTTTGCATCCTTACGCATCGGCTGGCGAAGCCGGTCCGGATCATTGTAGATATCCTGTAACGCGACACCTTTAGGGCATAAATGTCCGTGACTGAGAACATCCTTCGCATCGCCGCGAATGGAGACAACGCGACGATCGTCCGTTTCAATCTCTAGTCCGCAAATTGCTTCGCAAAGATTGCATGCTCGAAAATGTGTGGTCATGAGTGCGCATTCCGGGGCGTTCAGTGCAAGACGCCACGTTAGCACAATCACTGTTCTCTCTGAACACCGTACTCAGGGATTGCATGGCAATCAAAACCGGTAAGTTGTCCCCGATGAACACTTTATGTATCGCAATTCACAATGGGAGGCGATTGGAATACGGGACCGACATTCTGATGCCAAACCTCAAAATTCAGAGCGAAAAACTTGGACCTCACACAAACAGCGCGAATCCCACAACCGCCCGACTTGGTAATCAGCAGAGACGCATCTGCGATTGCAGGTCATTGCATCTTGGTTTGATTCGCGGCATTCGTGGTCTTCAAAACGTGTTTCACTGATCGCACTGTGGCAGAACACACTGTGGCAGAACACACGGTTCCAGTTTGCACTCTTCCAATTTGCACAGTGGCATCTTGCACAGTGGCATTTTGCGTTCTGCCAGCTTGCGTTCTATCCGTACAGTTTAATCTTCGTCAGCTTCGGAAAGGATCTTCCGTTCGACCAAATCATATCGCTGGCCCGCATCCACACTGGTGAAGTCTTCTTCGTCCGAGCCTCCGTCATAAAAACAGACTCGCGTACGACCGATGACTTCAGCGACGTTCTCTTTGACAACGATTGCCGTTGATTCGTCGAGACCAATTCCCAGCAGCTGCGGATACCGAGTCACCAGTCTCTTGAGATCACTAAATCGGTTGCGTTGTGTAAAGTGCTGATCAATGGCAACCCCGGGAAGAAAATTAAATCCTCGCTCGTATCCCGGCGCCATCATCGTGCGACTGCTCAGCGGATTTCCTCGTGCGAGAAATTCCCCCTGAATCGACGCTCCCGCTGAACTGCCACCAACGATTCCGCCTCGCTTCAAGACATCGTGGAACAAATCGTAAGCTTCGGTGCCTTCGTAGGCGTCTACGAAACGCCATTGTCGGCCTCCACCAAACCAAACTCCTGTCGCTTCACGCAACGCTTCAAGAGACTTTTCATCGTTGGCAGCTTCGGGCGTGCGACCACGTAAGACTGTCACCTGACCTGCCCCAACTCGACGAAGGGCGCGAGCCATGCCATCTTGTTCGGGAAGTGGGTCTGGTGTCGAAATCGGGATCACAACAATCTTCGCCTCTTTGCCTCCAGCAGCTTTCACAAAACGACTCAAGCCACCTCGTGGCATGCCGCCTCCACCAACAATCATTAATGTTCCGGAAGCAACTTCAGGTGCGGCTGGCTTCGCTGCGGGGAATACTGGCATGGTTCGGTGTACGGCCAAGCGACGAAGCGAGGTCAGGTCCGCCGTGCGTGAGCGACCTGTCAGAGAAACTGTTTGCTGCTTGGGATAAGTAGGAGTCGCCGCAAACTGAATTGACGCTGGGGCTTCACCGACAGAAGTCAGCCGCCGTCCACGACAGACAATCGCGGCACCATCAGCCAACTGAATGCTAAACAGACCAGATCCGCTTGGCAGACGATCTTCGGATTCACTTGTTGTCACAATTGACTGAGGAATCAAAGAAAACTCTGATGTTGAAGTCTTGATGGCCTGTCCTCCAATGGACACGGAAAACCCGGCACTGCCACCCACCACACCATCGCGCTTAAGAACGGCACGGATCGCGTCGGTCACTGCCGTTTCCTTCATCAGCCGTTCTATCGATTCGCCCGATGCCGCGTCGACCCATACGGCTGTGGCTGTTGACAGCAACGAAGTGATTCTTTTTAACTGTTCGGCGGATGGATCGTCAGTACGAACAAGACTTACTGAAGCCCCTTTTGCCTTCTGCAGTTCTTCAATCAGTCGCAGCGAATCATCTTCGTTTCCCTGCCCACTTTGCAAAATCACAAGCTCGGCGTCGGCGCCACCAGCAAGACCAACAAAGGATGCCAAAACGTTGTTCGATGCGGCTCCTTTGCCACTGAGCAACACTGTGCCATCGATGCCGGCTGCACGAATTGTTTCCCTCGCGGGCTTTGGAACAGGGGCCGACTTAACGGAAGCAACTGATGGAGAATCAGTTGACAACCCGGAAATTTCTTTGATCAGTCGTTGCATGTCATTCGCAGCAATCGCGTACGTAGTGACTCGCAAAGCACGCGAAACATTAAGGCCGATGACATTCCCGTAGGAATCAACAAGTGGGCCGCCGATGTTGTTTGGAGCCACGACCGAATCGTGAGCCAAGACTTCGGGAAAGTTAAAACGTCGCTCACTAAATGGTCCACCGCCCCAACGGTCCATGGGCGAACGCGTGTTTCCGGGCGGCTTACCAAGAATCACAGTCAGCTTCAGCATTTCTTCGCCACGCTGAATTTCGACGTTGACTTCGTCTTTCGGTTTCAGAGTTCTCAGCAGATCAAACAGTTCCTGCGGTTGCTTAAGAACTTGATCGTTGATTTTCATCAACAGATCGTTGCGCTTCAACCCGGCAGAGGCTGCTCCACTATTGGCAACCACTTGTTGCAATCGCACACCCTGTTGATTTTCGCCGCCAGCAGGAACCGTCATCACGCCAAGAAAACCTCGTTCTTGACCTGCCGCTGACGATCGTGGTTGTCGCACACTAAAACGACGACGCTGGACACTCATCACGCCAATTGCGTGTGCGTCACCGTCGATGTTTGGTGAAGCCACAAAACTACCCAGATCGTATTTTTTAAGACTCCACTGAATGGGCGATAAGTCGTTCCGATCGACTTTAAGAATCGCAAGGTCGTAGTCGTTGTTCGCACCGATCAGTTCTGCTGAAACAGGCTCTTTCACATGCGGCAAACGGCACGTTACTTCGCCTTTCACGAGACTCGCTTTGGTTGCGATATGCCCGTTGGCGGAAACAACCGTTCCTAAACAAACTCGCTTTCCATCGGCAAAAACTTCAACAACGGATTGACTGGGAGTTTCAAGAACATCATGAAACAGTTCGCGCATTGTTGGCGCGGTTCGCAAGCTGCCAGGATCAAGGCGACGACGAGAGCGTGAACGTGAACGCTGCTGCGGTTCTGCAGGAGCATCCGGCATTTGCTGAGTTTGCGGCTTGGCATCTTGCGACGGTTTGGCATCTGAAGACGGTTTACCATCTGAGGACGGCTTGGCACCCGGGGACTGCTGAGCGGGGGCGTCGGCCGAGTTGCGAGGTGGCGCTGCCACTTGAGCCGCAGCGCTTGCGATGCCCAAGGAACCATCAGGCCCAATCAAAACTGAGAGTGCGATCAGAGTCGTGAGGTAGTATTTTTTCATCAGAGATCTCGTTGGTATGTTCGACCGGTCATCGCCTGAAACAACGGCAATCGTCAGGCTTCGGGAATTGATTTCGTATTCGGCACAGAACCTAGGAATCAGTCTTCGCTTTGGATTCTGTTTTGGGCTGCTTGCCTGGTTCAGAAGGTTTATCTTCTTCTTCCATGGGTGGGCGGCTTGGCGTTCGACGTCCGTTACGACTTTGTTGCGAACTGCGATCATTCCAGTCTTCGCCCGCCGCCAATCGGTCCCATTCCTTCTTGTACATATTCACGGGAACGTGAACATTGGAAAGAATGGAACCACCCACACGGCTGCTAAGTGCAATGACATTGCCCTGCAGATCAAACAGTGGGCCACCAGAATCACCGCCCATCAAGGGGCAGTCTGTCACGATCGTTCTTTCGGAAACCGACAGGACTCGACCAATTCGCACGGGCGGTTGCTGACCGCGTGTAAATGATGCGGGAAAGCCAATCGCGAGGCACCATTGCCCCACTTTGACTTTCGATGAATCTCCCATTTCAGCATGCGGCCAATCGCCTTTCTGATTCAGCTTCGCCATCCCTGAATCGACGCCTCGATTGTTGCCCAGTGTTTTTCCCGGTGCTCGTTTTCCATCAGGAAAAGTAATCTGGACCTGTCGGCCTGCTCGAGCACCAACGTGCCCCACAGTCAGCACATAGCCTTCATCATCGATCACCACACCGCTGCCTCCACCAATGCCAATGATTGCCGGAGTCACACGCTTGACGACTTCAGCAACGTGCTTTTCCAACGAACGCAGTTCTTCAATCGTCTCGGGAACCTTGTTGCTACTGGAAAACTTGTGAGCCGTCAGATCGACCGGCTTATCTTCGCCCACCGCCAACAGGGGGCACAAAGCAATGACTGTCAGCAGTGAGACGCGAAGAATAAATTTGTGATGCATCAAAGTTCTCTTCTGGCTAATCAAACAAGAGGGAAAGGATGACCCGTGGCTGATCAAGCAAGGCTTCCAAAAATTATGATCTAACACACGAAATCGTTTCGGAAGACGTGTAAAAAATCGGGGCGAAAGGGAAACATCTCGCTTCATTCGATACCCTTTACGTAACGTGTGCTGGGAATTCACAGCTGTTTACAGATTTTATTTTCGCCGCCAGAAAACGGTGCCCCCCAAAACTACGGTGCCGCAGAATACGGTGCCCCGCAGAAAACGGTGCCCCGCAGAACACGGTGCCCCAAATTACGGTGCTCCATCCGTTCAAGCACGACATTAAGCTGCCCGCTGAAAAAGGTAACCGGACGCGTGAGCGAGGGATCTCAGATGTGCAGAACCTCAGAACCTCAGCGTTTTCGAGGGCATTCATCCCTCGCTGACGCGTCGGGTGAGCACATTCTGGCTTTTTCAACGAGCCGTTCAAACGATAAGTTGACCCGTGAGGTGGCTGTTGTCAGATGAATCAAATCAGCTGCAATTGGTCCAGCAAGCTAGCCAAGGCGATGATGAAGCCATGGCGCAGCTGTTTGGAATCTATCGTGATCGCCTGCAGCGAATGGTTAGCTTTCGTATGGACCGACGCTTGGCAGTCAGAGTATCAACATCCGATGTTGTTCAGGATGTCTACATTGCTGCAGCAAAGCGTCTTCCGGGTTACGATCCCGAACGAGGTTCAATTTTAGGATGGCTTCGCAAAATCGCAGAACAGACTCTGATCGACCTTCACCGTCGACATCTCATGTCACAAAAACGGACTGTTCATCGAGAAACCTTGTTTCCAACCAGACAAGCTTCGCCAAATACATCTTGCTGTTTGATCAATCAAATTGCCGCAAACGTAAGTTCTCCCAGTCATCAGGCCTCTCGAACAGAAACCGCCGAACTGGTCGAACAGGCCATCAATCGCATGGATCCCATCGATCGTGAAGTTCTGGCTTTGAGACATTTTGAAGAACTGTCCAACAAAGACGTCGCCGATGTGTTGGGACTTTCTGCATCGGCAGCCACAAATCGATACATGCGTGCTTTGGTTCGACTGAGTGATATCATGAGAGAATTCCCGGACTTCGATTCCCCATAGTTTGTGGCGGTCGCAAAAGAATAAATATGATTTCCCACAACCAACTTGATGAAATCGTCGAAAGCATTCTGCAAGAACACCGCAACGGTCAAATCCGCGATGTGGATGACTACGTTCAAACGTATCCGGAATGGGCAGAGCAGATTCGTGAGGTCGTACCGGCCGCTTTGATGGTCGAAAAATTCAAGGCCGTGACAGAATTGGGACTGAACAACAGCAGCAGCAATGGTGTGCTGCTAAGCGGCAAAAGCATCGACCAATTGGGCGACTACGAAATCATCCGCGAACTGGGCCGCGGCGGTATGGGAGTCGTCTACGAGGCGACTCAGCAATCTCTAAATCGCAAGGTTGCCGTCAAAGTTTTAAAACGAAGTGATGTGGTCAATGAAACGGGATCACTCAGATTTGTTCGCGAAGCTCGCATTGCCGCCAAACTTCACCACACCAACATTGTCCCCATTCTTGACGTCAGCCAACACGATGACGTTCACTTCTATGTCATGCAACTGATCGACGGTTGCAGCTTAGATCGAATCATGAATGTGCTGCAGTCGCTGTCTGCAGAACCTCAACCAGAAAAAACAGATTCCGGCTGCGCACTACGTCCCAGCATACGCGAAGCCTCGATTGCCACTCAGCTTTTAAGCGATCGTGCCTTCACTGACGAACCAGTAAAATCAAGCCAGGTCAAACAACAAGCAACCCCTGCATTCGTCTCACAAGGCGACCACACGCGACCGCTTTCCGATAAAGAGATCACTCATTTGCGGCAGCAACGGTTGGGTCGGCACACATGCTGGTGGCAGCACGTCGCCGAAGTTGGCCAACAGGTTGCCGACGCTTTGGTACACGCGCATGGGCAAGGTGTTTTACACCGTGACATCAAACCCGGAAACCTGATTCTCGACGACCAACAACGAGTCTGGGTCACCGATTTCGGGCTGGCAACTTCCGAGGAAAGCATGTCCATCACGGCCAGTGGAGACGCCGTCGGTACGCTCAGATACATGGCCCCTGAACAGTTCGATGCTAAAACAAACACGTCCAGCGACACCTATTCGCTGGGCGCAACTTTGTATGAACTTTCCACAGGTCACCCCGCATTTACGGGCAAAACAAAGCCGCAGCTGATTCAAAGAATCCTTGCCGGAACCTGCAAGCGGCCTCGGCAACATGTTCCCGCAATGCCCCGTGACCTTGAAAACATCATCTTAAAGGCCATGGCTCATTCACCGGAACAGCGGTACCAAACCGCTCAACAGCTGAGCAACGACTTGTCCCGATTTCTGCAAGACCGGCCGGTTCACGCTCGTCCGATCAACGTTGTCACTCGTTGCTGGAGATGGTGCCGTCGTCATCCGGCCGTCGCGATTCCCACTGTGTCCGCCGGACTGCTGCTGCTGCTTGTCGCCGTTGTCACAACGCTGGGATACTTTCAGGTCAAACAGGCGCTCAGCGAAAAGGCAATCGAATATCAACGAGCAGAAGAACAACAGGCTCTCGCTGACGAAAATTTAAAGAAGG
>JBDWHY010000008.1:0-55825 GCA_039974975.1 Fuerstiella sp.
CAGAAAATAAAATTTCATTGCCATCCCTTCCGTGTGCGGCAGTGATTTGAACCAACAGCGCCCTGTCGACTCACCGTATGTTGTTGGGAACAAGTGGTTCCGAACCGATCACGTGGCTCGGGATTTCGTTCATCTTTGCGGTCGACCTCGTCTGGTCGGCCGGAGTACACTATTGAACCAGCAAACCCACCGTTTTCCCGATGAAGTTTGACTGAGTCTCTGCACTCACCATCCTTCTTCGGGGCGCAACAGGACTAATCTTTTGCAAATCCGTCATATTCCGAACATGAAGCACAAACCTCAAACTTTGACATCCGGGCGACGCTGGGTTCCAGCGGCCATTTTTGCCGCTCTGCTCTCAAGCGTGGTCTTACTGTCCGCTTTGCCAGTCTCAGCGTCTGCTGTCGCCCAGCAGCAAGAAGCAGGCCAGCAGGATTCCGCCAAAGAAAACGCGTCCCAGCCTGAGCTCAGGCCGTCGACGCAGGCTGCGAACGGCGTTTTGTCCGAAGTAACGGCCACTCTGAAGGCCGCTGAATCATTGTCCTGCAACATTCAGCAGACGATTTTGATGTCTGGCCAAAAAATGTTGGCCGCAGGACGCTACGTACAGGGAACAGGAAACCGAATGCGATTGGAGTATCGCATTTTTCCGGTGGCCGCTTTGCATTCCAAGGATGCTCCTTTGTTGCAGCTTGGTTCTGAAGAAGACACCACAGAAGCTGAGCTGGCTGATAAAAAAATCAGCGGCGCGTTGACTCAAATTTCCGACGGCAGTGTGCTGTGGTCGAAGTGGCAAAATGGACCTGATACTCAGATCACCCGTCGAAACATTCGTGAAATTTTGGACGCTGTCAAAGACATTAAGAACACGACAGCGGCAGACAGTCTGAGAAGTCTGGGCATTGGCGGCCTGCAGACGTTAGTCAGCCAGTTGCAGGTCGGAATGGAATTTGGCCAAGTGAAGGAACAGACGATTGGTGGTAATACGATCTACGTTCTCACTGGACGATGGACTCAGAAGACTCGCAAGGACATTTTCAAAGTGCCCGAAGGAGATCTGGAAACTCCATTGCCAGCCTACATTCCAGATTACGTCCGAGTCTACGTCGACCAAAAAGCGTCCTTGCCACGCCGCATCGAATACCTAAAGCGACATCCAAATCCAGAAGTAAAGCAGGCTCAACCACTAGCAATCCTCGACTTTCGAAATATCCGTCTGAACGAAACGTTAAATGAAACGATGTTCGATATTTCGAAGGAAGAAGGAGACGATTCTGTAGAAGAAAAAGATCTGACTCGAGACGTAATTGATGCCATCCAGGCGGCGTCTGAAACAAAAGCCACTCAACCCGATGTGGGTGGTTCCACGGAAGGAAAATAGATCCCATGACTGAATCAGCGACAGCGCCCTCGGGCTTGCGAGCTTTACTGCCCAGTGGTGCGATTTCAATTTGCGTCCATCTTATTTTGGTGGTTGTGGCGGGGATGTCGTTAAAGGGGTGTGAGCAAGGAGTTCCCGTGCAGGCAGGTGGAGCCGAATTCCATGAAATCGGTTTAGCATTCATCAACGATACTGCAGATAATAAGACGGCCATTGCTGCCGCGAATCCGTCTGATACCGAAATTGAACAGCCAGCCGAAGCTGAAGCCGAAGACGTGACAAAGCAAGAAGAGCTTCCAATGGAAGCTCCGAACATCGAAGCTTTATTGAATCCCTCGACGGCGAATTCTCAGTCGCCGTCCACGGTTCCCTCACCGTTGGATCTGTCGAACATTATTGGCGTGGGTCCTACAACATCGGCCGATGCTTCGGCAAGTCAAAAGCAGCCGAAGAAGCCTGCTGGCACATCTGGTCAAACGACGGCTGGGTCTCCAACACCCGGACCCGGTGAAACGGCCTTCATGGATATCATTGGTTCCGGCGACAGCTTTGTTTACTTGATCGATGTCAGCAGCAGTATGTCGATGAGTAACAATCGAAGACTGAATTTAGCCAAGAGCCAACTGGTGAACAGTCTGACTTTGCTGAAGAGAAACCAACAGTTTCAGGTGTTCTTCTACAGTGATTATGTTGAGGCGTTGCGTCTGAGGCAAAGACCACAGGAAGATCTGTACCAAGCGACTTCAGTGAACATTCAGCTTGCCGAATCTTCGATCAGAGCTGTTCGAGCTCACGGTGGCACGTCTCATTTGCCAGCGTTAAAACGAGCTTTGGCGCTGTCGTCAGACGTGATTTACTTTCTGACGGACGGCGACGAACCACGTTTGCTGAATTCTGAGCTGAATCAGGTTCGAGAACTAAACCGAGGCCGAAGTCAGATTCACGTGGTGGAATTCGCATCCGGCCCCTTGGAGTCTCGACGGGCCACTTGGCTGCATCAGCTTGCAAAGCAATCTGGCGGGAAATATCGCCGCGTTCAAGTGAAGTAGATGAGAGATCGCCATCAGAGTCTTTGACCGAAGATTGAGTTCTAACGCAGCGAACATGCTTGAACGGTAGCCATAACGCTCCGCGCGTGAAGAGCTCTGCGGTGACGAGCTCCGCGGTGACGAGCCGCGCATGCCGAGCCTCGCGTTTTTGGTGTCTTGTTTGTCTTTGAATTGGCTCGGATCTGCCGTGTTTGTGGGCTTGGATCCGGCCTGCCTTTTGCTTTTGATTGGACGATGTCAGTGCGCAGCTGATCACGACAGAGCGTGTTGGCGACTTTGACCTGATCGCTGTGCCTCATCAATTCGCGTTCTGGATCGCAAGTCAGTATCCTTCGCGGCTCAATTGAATGTGTTCTTGTCTGGAGTCTGCTGCAGTGCCTCGAAAATGGTCTTTTCACCCTCACGACGGTGCGGCGATAACCAAGTTAAGCAAAGATCTCCGGGTCACTGCCCTGACCGCTCAAGTGCTGATTGCTCGAGGCTACACAACGGCCGAAGATGCAAAGCTGTATCTGAGTCCCAAGCTTTCAAACTTGCACGAACCGAATCTACTGCCCGGAGTCTCTGAAGCGTGCGAACTGGTGATTCAGGCGATGAAAGACAAACGTCGCATTACCATCTACGGCGATTATGACGTGGACGGAGTCACCAGTACCGCGTTGCTTTGGCACTGCCTTAAACTGGCCGGAGCAACGGTTGACTATTACATTCCCTGTCGATTGGAAGAAGGCTATGGTCTGAACGAAAAGGCCATTCGTAAGCTGAATGAAGAAGATCCTCATCGACTTCTGATTTCTGTTGACTGTGGAATTGCCAGCGTTCACGAAGCGGCAGTCGCTAAAGAAATCGGCCTGCAGTTGGTGATCACAGATCATCACACAATTGGAGACACCCTGCCCGATGCTGCGGTTTTGGTGCATCCTCGATTACCGGGGACAAGCTATCCGTTCGGAGAACTGTGCGGCGTTGGCGTAGCCTTGAAACTGGCTTGGGCCATTTGCCAAGTGCTGGGAGATGGCAAAAAAGCGACTCCTCGAATGCGTGAATATTTAAAGTCGGCCGTTGGTTTGACGGCTATCGGAACGGTGGCTGATGTTGTGCCACTGGTGGATGAAAATCGAGTCATCGTGCGGTATGGCTTACAGATTATGAAGGCCAATCCCCCTTTGGGATTGAAGATGTTGATGAAGGTTGCGGGGCATGATTCTAAGCCCACACTGACTTCCGAAGACGTGGCCTTTGGCTTGGCTCCTCGAATCAACGCCGCGGGAAGATTAGGACAAGCTCGCTTGGCTGTGGAATTATTAACCACAGAAGATCCCGAACGCGCGACTGCCTTGGCATCGTATGTCGACGAACTGAATAAAAATCGACGCACTGTCGAGCGGCGCATTTTGACAGAAGCAAAGGAACTGGTCGAACAAAACGAAGACTGGGCCGATCATCCCACGCTTGTTCTGGCGAACGAAGACTGGCACCCCGGAGTCATTGGAATTGTGGCCAGTCGAGTGGCTGAAGCCTTTGAAAAACCGACAGTGATCATCAGCCTGAAAGATGATGGCACCGGAGTCGGAAGTGCTCGATCATTTGCTGGCTTCGATATGTTTGCGGGTTTGGAATCAGGAGCCCCGTTTTTACTCGGGTTTGGAGGCCACAAGGCGGCCGCTGGATTGCAGATCAATGCTGATCAGGTGGAAAACTTTCGTACTGCTTTGGCGAATTGGGCGTCGAACAACTTTCATCCCACAGCAGATGACATTGCCTTGCAAATTGATGCAGAAGTTCACTTTTCTGAAGTCACTCGACAGGCAGTGAAAGAACTGGAACACCTGGGTCCGTTCGGTGAAGCTAATCCGAAACCTCGATTCGCGTCGTCTCGAGTTGACGTTGCTGACCCTCCGAAAACGATGGGTGAAGGGGACCGTCATCTTGCCGTTCGCCTAAAACAGCATCAGACGTTCTTAAGAGCTGTCGCGTTTGGCAAGGGAGAATGGGCCGAAGAAATCGCGGCTGTGGATGGCCAGCTTTCTGTCAGCTATGTTCCTCAGATCAACGATTTTCGAGGCTTCGAAAAAGTAGAACTGCAGTTACACGATTGGAAGCCGCCGGCAGAATAGCGCTTGGCGTGGCACACGAACTGCTCCGCGGATTGTCAAATTTTTTTCAACGCGCGAAATTCGAGTCGAAATCCGTCGCGATTACATAACGCCGTGACCACATACCTTCGCTGCGCGAAAGTTACGTCCAGCAGTGTCGCGTTGCACAGTGTGGCGTTGCACAGTGTCGCTTTGCATAGTGTCGCTTTGCATAGTGTCGCGTTTTTTGATTTGTCGCGCGCAGTTTCGTGACGAAGAATCATGGTATTGCCACGCTGTGGGCACAAATGTGTGCGAACGATTCAAACGCTAAACGGCCTAGCTGCCCGTTTCTTTGAGCTGCTGTTCTTCAGCTGATTGCTCGTTCGTGGCACTGTTTGTGGGAGTGACTGTAGGCACGTCTTCTTCATCAAACAAATCGTCTGCGTCGGAATGATATGCGTTCCCGGCAATCTGGCCGTTTGCCTCTGCGGTGCCGTAGGTCGCCGCTTTAATTCTTGCTGTTTCTTCTACGCTTTCCATGAAGGCAGCTGTTTCATCCTCTGGCTTGTTCAAATCGTAAGCCACTTTGTGTCCCGGTAGGAACAACGGTTCGACCTGCTTCTTTTGAAACAGTTCGGCAAGATGGTGGTGGCAAGTGAAGAACAGAATTTGTTGACCTTCTTCCGCAATTTCGATTAAGCAGTCTGTTGCCGCATCCGTACGTTCTTCGTCGAAGTTCACAAACACGTCGTCCATCACAACTGGCAATTCGACTCCACGTTTTGCAAATTCACGCACCAATGCAAATCGTAAGGCAAGGAACAGCTGTTCTCGAGTTCCACCACTTAACTGTTCGACTCGAAAAGTTCGACCGTACTCGTCATCGACACACAGAAAGTCTTCGCCCAATGGAGCCCAGATTTTGTGATAGCGGCCAGACGAAATTCGATGCAGGTATGACGACGCGGTGGTCAACGTGCCTGAGATATTTTCTTTTTCGAACTTGCGACGCATGTCCATAACAGCGTTCTCTTCGATTTCTAAAGAGAACCATTCTTCTGCAGCTCGATAGATGTCTGCAGCGGCCTGAGCTTTTTGGAAGTAGCGAACTTGAGACTCACGACTGGTTTCTAGCAGTTTGATTTCTTGCTTAAGAGCTCCAAGTTCTTCATGAAATTCGGCCAGTTCGCCTTCGACGTCTTTTTGTTCGGCTTCCAGAAGCATGATTTTTTCGCGAGCCGTTCGTGAATCGAAGCGAATCAAATCTTCTTCCACAATCGCCAGTTCTGGTTCGCTGGACGTAATTTCGATCAGCTCGTCCTTCGCTGCCGCAAGTCGCTGATCGATCTGCTGTCGTTCTCGCACAACTTCAATCTGTTCTGTCAATTCGTCTCGACTCAGCACGCCAGCTCGAGCCAATACGGCCCCACGACGCATCTCAGCGGCTTCCATTTGATTTTGTTCGCCCAACGAACTTCGGTGCAATTCATCGCCTTCTTTCAGCAATCGATCTCGTTCCAGTCGATCTCGATCATGAGTCTTCAATTGCTGACCCCAGCCGGTGAGAACTTCCAACGGGCGCGTGTAGTTCAGCAGACCCTGCGGAGCAACCTGTTGTCCCAGCTGTTCGACTCGTTCACGCATGCCGTTAAACATGCGTTTGAGGCCTTCCGTTTCTGGAGCCGCGTTGCGCCACTGAGTGTGCATTTCGCGGATTTCTTGAATCTTCTGCCACCAGTCAAAGGCTTCACGCACCTTGACAGTTTCTTCCATGCCAAGCGATGACAACAGCTTGCACCATGCCTGACGACGATCGTTCACGACTTGCTGAGCTTCTCGATAACGAGTTCGCAACGTCTGCAGTCGTTGCCGTCTCGAACGTGCTCGTTCTTGCCGTCGAGCTAGGTTTTCTAGATCCGTAATATGTCGACTGCATTCTCCAATGCAGTTCACAAGATCAGCTGTGGTTGTTCCCGGAGCATCTGCTTTCATCAAATGCTGGCCCGCAATTCCATCAGATTGAATCCGTTGAATGCGTTCATGGACGGCTCGAAGATTTTTTTCTGCTTCGCGGGCTTGAGCATTCAGGTCGTCTAACTGGATGCCCGTTTTGCGATCAAAATAATTCGCCAGTCCGTTGCGAATTCCCCACCACATCATGCCGGCAAAGCTGAAGGCTGCGGCTGCTAGAGATCCACCTAGCACTCGATTCACTTCGCTTCCCTCGGGTGCCAATGCGTACGTCAGCAAGCCGAAGAAGAACAAAGCCACAGCAACGACAGCGATCGCTGTAACCGCACGATCAACCCAAGGTGGGATCGATTCATCGGTGTCGACGCGGCTCATGACGTTGCGAACCGTCTTGATTTTTAGAGCCATTTGTTCTCGTTGAAGCCGCAGCTTTCCGAGATTTTCGAGTTCACGAAGTCGCCTGTGTTCTCGAGCAATCGCATCGTCGATCGAATCGATATTCAGAACCTGAAGATCTGTTTCCAGTTCCATCAGTTCATTTTGACTTTTCTTTGTCATCGACCGATTCCATCGCCGCAGTTTTCCTCGACGTTGCAAAGCGTCTTGGTATTTGCGTGCAGAATCCAGTAGTGCGTTATGAGTTGTTGATGACGTATCAATGCCGTTGAGACGTTCGATGGTCCATCCCGGACCCATTTCAGTCAACTGGTGTTCTAGCTCTCGTTTGAGATCGGAAGAACGCACTTCGGCCGAACTGATGTTTTGATCTAACTTTCGCAGCCAATCACCCTGTTCGACCAGGCTTTGAATGGCATAACGATCTTTTTCGAATGCCAGATCCAGTTCAAGTCGGTCGGCTTGTTTGCGAAGACCGGATGATTGTTCTGACAGTTTTTCTCGACGATTTGAGTGCTTTTGAATGTCCTTTTCAGCGGCATCCAATTGGTCCAGAGCCTGTTGTGGATCGTGAGGAATCAATGGCAGCTCAGCCAATTGTTTCTGTAGATCCTGACTTCGTTTCCAAGGTTTGTGGCAACTGCTAACAAACCGCAGTCCGCGAAGTTCGTTGGCGATTTGATCTTCGCGAAGTTGTTGTTCTTCGATCGATATATTCAGTACGGAACGCCGTTGAACCAGTCGAGTATGCTGTTCTCGAGCTTCCCCTTTGCTGGTGCTTGATACTGCGAGATCGGCGTATCGTTCGAATAGGTCGGGAAGTTGTCCGTCTTTGCCTACGTTGGAAAATAGGGCACTTTGGCGGTCTCGAATATTGCCCAGTGCGTCAAGCAGGGCTCGACCTTGAGCTCCCAGTGACAATCCGTAGATATATTCTGAAACTTGGTTGCTGCCCAAAGTGGCCAGCTCTTGCAGTTCTCGAACTCCGACAGCGAAGACGTCCGAAAACACGTGTTCTTCGGTTTCTGTCAGCAAATAATCCAAAGCTTCATCGACCGGCATGTCTTGAGGCCGACCTGAAATTTTAAGATGTCCACGATGCTTCTTGCCGGCCGTTCTGCTTAACCGCCAAGTACGTCCACCATGTTCACAGCGCAGTGCTCCCTTCCATGGCAGATCGTCTTCAGATCGATGCCAAGCAGGTTCATCATTCAGCGGAGTAAAACCGTACAACGCTGATCGAACAAAGTTCATCAGAGTCGTTTTACCGGCTTCGTTGGGTCCGTAAATGACATTCAGTCCCGTCGGGTTCAGCTTCAAAAGAAGACTGCGCCAAATTCGGAAGCGGTCGATGTCGAGTTCTGTAATTTTCATTTCAGCATCCTGCTGTCGTGTACTTCAGCTGTCGCGTACTAAAACAGTGGGGGAATGAAGATCCGTGTTTAAAATTGCGTCCGTTGCCGATCATCATCCGTGACAGACCAGCGGGTTTCAGCGTTCAATGTTTTGTGTGTGGAGCCGACCTTGGCCAGAACTTACTTCTTTATTCTGCAACTGAATGCAAAAGTCTTGGCGAATTCTGCATTCTTGATTAGTCCTTGAGGTCGCCTTCGTTGTCTTGTTCTTCTGACAGCCACTGTTCGCCGTCGCTTTCTTCGTCTTCGTATTGTGTTTCGGCTGCCGATGTTTCTTCATCTGCCAGTTCGTCTTCGTCGCTCGTTAGCCCGTATGCATCGACTTCTTCGTCCTGCAAGATGTCTTCATCAAAGTCATCGAAGTCAGGAGTCAGGGTGTGGATGTCAGGAACAAACCATTGAGCGCCATCAATTCGCATTCGAGACAGAATGCGTTCTCGGTCAACACCTGCGACCAGTGATTCAAAACGCTGTCTCCAGCCCTCAGTAAAATCTGATTGCTTGCGAACGTGATTCATTAACTTGCGCCGAGAAACAATGGCGTCCTCTGTAATGGAATCTGCATACTGCATTGCCAACGAATCTTTTTCTGGCACTTCCCATGGATCTGGTAAGGTTCGAATTTGATGGCACAAACGAATGGGCCGCCCGTCAGACTTCATGTCTTCCAGTTCGACGGCGACTGCTAATTCCAAGTCTTCTTCAAGAAAGTCGTGCAAGACGGGCAAAGGGCCTCGCATGGTCCATTGCACGGCCCAGATACGATCGGAAAGGCTGCGACGTTGTGCATCGAGCAGCTTTTTCATTTGCTGAAGCAAGCCGTTCAAGGTGGAATCTGCTTCAACCCGAAGGTCAATATTTTTCCAGACCACGGCGCTGGTCAAGACTTCTTCGAAACTAATTTTTCCTGCTTCGTCGATGGTGACCATCGAGCATTGGCCAGCGGTTGCTTCCAATTCACTGCGTGGTTGAGTCGTGCCGGGGCAGTGAACTTTGCCGTCTTCTAAGGTGATGGTGAGTCGGTCGAGTTCGCCCATGTAGGCGACGTAGTTTAACCGAGCTTCGGTCATTAAATGCCCGATGTAGTCTCGAAAACCGGCTTCGTATTCGGCCGTTGTTTCATCATCTTTCATCGGGCGAACGTGGAATTCAGAATTCTGAAGAGCATTGCCTGCTTCAGTTTCCGACGCTGCGTCATTGTCTTCGGAACCCACATTCAGAAAGTCTTCGTCGCTGGCAGCTGACATCGCCGCCATTCGCCGCGATTCGTCGTACTTCGCTCGGCTCACGATACCGATGCGGAAGGGGTCCAGTCCGTCGTCTCCTCGACCGACGACTCGAATTCCAAACGCGTCCGTTGCCCCGTACCACATCGAAGCCGAAACGGCGGTGATCATTCGCTTGTTGCGAATCAGAGTTTCGGGTTCGGGATTCGAGCTATAGCAAATGGTGACGTTTTCCGGCATCTCGGGAATCGCTCGCCATGCTTCTGCAGGGTCTGCGTCACCGGGAATCACGAAGACGGGAATGTGCTGCTTGTTCAGACGACGAAATCCGTTCAGCAGCGTCAGCCGCGCTCGTAGCGAACGATCTGTCTCTGGAAAAACATTGCCCGACAAAAGCAAATAGTCGACTTTGCGATCGATGCATGTTTGCACAACAAAATCAAAGGTGGTCAGCGTTGCGTCTTCGAGTGCATGCTGTAATTCGTCCGTAAGTTGTTCGGACAGATGCACGCTTACCGGCACATCCAGCCGGACATTGGCGGCGTGAATAAACCTCTGAGCTTCGTATGGCATGTGTCAGCGTCCCTTCTGATAGCTCCATTTTGCGACACTTCGGACACCTTGTCCGACCAGCAACGCAGTCAAATTGCTGCATTGTTGGCTGTCGATCAGGGAGACTTGTTTCCATGCAACCGGTCGATTTTGCGCATTCGCGGCGTTGTCACCGGCCCGCTTTGGAAAATCTA
The DNA here is from genome assembly GCA_039974975.1 of Fuerstiella sp. Taxonomy (GTDB): domain Bacteria; phylum Planctomycetota; class Planctomycetia; order Planctomycetales; family Planctomycetaceae; genus Fuerstiella. The sequence continues at coordinate 10,263 of JBDWHY010000008.1, forward strand.
ATAAAACCGGGGGTTTAGGGAAAGCCCGGTAATGGGGTTGTCGCAGTTTTTGCCGCTTGGCGACGCGATTTCCTGTGAAGCGGGTTTTGATTGAACTCGCCAGATATCTGCCCGTACAGACGGTGGACGTTCTTTCGAACGGCAGATTTACCTCTCTGGCCACGTTTGGGGTGACTAACTGGCCCCTTGAAACTAACTGGCGCATTGAAAAAGGTAAGCCGACGCGTGAGCGAGGGATATCGGATGTGCAGAACCCCAGAATCTCAGGGTTTCGGAGGGATTCATCCCTCGCTGACGCTTCGGTTGACCATGTCTTGGCTTTTTCAACGGGCTGTTAAAGGGCACGGCGATACCGGGAAATCGCTTTTGCCCCTTCTGAGTCAAATTTTCCGCTGCGAGCCTCAGAAAAGTTGACTTTCTTGGGGACAACCAAAAAGGGTTGTAGATTCGGTTGATTGTTCAGTCGACAGACTGATATCGTTCCCGACCTGCCGCTCATTAGCGAACAAGCGATCCTCAATCGTGTCTGTCTTTTCCAGCAGACAATACAACGCGAGGCGGCAAAAGCATCACACGCTCTGGTGGTGGAATTGGTAGACACGTATGCTTGAGGGGCATATGGGCGTAAGCCCGTGGAGGTTCGAGTCCTCTCCAGAGCACTGAAAGCACGGTCAATGACCGTGCTTTTTTTATGCGCTTCGTTCGTCGCCACGACTGCTGACGAGTGATGGACCGCTCGAAGATTCCAACAGTTCATCCTTAAAACTGTGTTTTGAAGTTTCTGTGCTCTCCAGAGGCTGTGCTGCCCACAAGGCAATTTGTCTGCTCTGTTGAAACAGGCTGATTCCAACAAAGCAGCGTCGCAATTTGCTTCAATGGAATCCAAGCTGGAAACCACATGCCTTAAATGGGCAGGTCTTCACCATCCCAGCCGTCATCGATGATTGTTGACTCAAGTGTTTGTCGCAACGGGGGGTGAGCAACTTGCTTCGCAGTGTGGCGAGTTTGGCATAAGCGGCCTGATGCAGGTTTCTTGGTTCGATGCGTTGGGCGAGAGCTGTTTTGCGTTGTGAATGTCGATCGTTCCATTGGCACACTGTCGAAATCAAGCGAAAGCTGATTCAGTTGGAAGTTGTGGCATGAATCGCCAATACGTATTCCGGGCGATTGATCAGATCTCATCAAAAGTAAGTTCGGTGGCGCAATCAATGAGCATGGCAGCTGGCTAACATGAGCTTTGCTTATTGGACTGCTGTTTCGATTGTGTGTTTTCAACTCAAAGGTCGGGCGATGAAATTTCTAAGAGCAGGTTGGGTTCTGGTTTTCGGTGTTTGTCTTTTCGCTGCTTGTAGTTTGAATGCAATCGCACAGTCGACCGGCGAAACTGTCGTGCGATCAGAAAATTTTACTGCGGGGCAATCCGTGCGTCGGTTGGTGTCGGTGGTCCCAGGAGATCTGCCCATCATTTTGACTGCCCCTCATGGTGGCGGAAATGCGATTGATGGAGTCCCCAAACGTCAAGGAAACGGTGTTGGCATGTTTAAGGCGATGTCGGACGCCTTTACCGATCAGCTGACAGAAAAGCTTGCAGACGCGATCGAAAAGCAAACAGGCAAACGGCCGTACACAGTGATCGCTCGATTTCATCGCAAGTACTTGGATGCGAATCGTCGAGCCCAAGATGCTTACGAATCGCCCAACGCCGCTCCCATTCATGACTACTATCACCAGGCGATCGTTGAAGCAAAAAAATCAGTCACCGATCGTTGGGGGCGTGGCCTTCTGATTGATATTCATGGTCAGGCCAAAGAACCGAAGGCCATCTTTCGAGGCACTCAAAATGGAAAAACGACGAAGCACTTAGTCAAGCGTTTCGGCGTAGAAGCGCTGCAAGGAAAAGCAAGTCTGTTTGGTCAATTGGCTGCCGCAGGTTTCCCTGTGATTCCAGACGTGGGTTCGACAGATTTGGAACACTCGGCCTATGACGGCGGATACACGGTGGTCACGCATGGCAGTCTGTCGGGTGGCACCATTGATGCGATTCAATTGGAATTGGGGCGACACCTTCGTGTTCCCGGAGCCAATATCAAAACGGCGGATCAACTTGCCAAAGCCATTATCGCGTTCTCTGAAAAATACCTGCCCGCCTTCGATCAATTGAAACGGAATCGTTAGAGTCGTTGAGAGCTTCGACATTGCCCGCCAGAAGCACTGACGACGTTTCGTAGATGACTGCCAACCAGCATCAAGACGAGTCAATCGATCCAAATCAAAGAGGCCCGCATGTTTACCAGTCATCTTGAATGTCCAAAATGTTCTGCTCACTACCAGCCTGAACAGCTGAATCAACTTTGCACTTGCGGCAGTCCGTTATTGGTTCGTTACGACATGCAAAAAGTGGGGGCGAGCATGACCAAGGAACGGGTGGCCAGCCGAGCTCCCGATTTGTGGCGGTATCGCGAGCTGCTGCCAGTGGTTCACGAAGAAAATATCGTGACGATGGGTGAAGGCATGACTCCGCTGCTGCATTTAAAACGATTGGGGCAGCAGGTTGGTATGACCAACTTGTACATGAAAGACGAGGGTGTCATTCCTTCCGGCAGCTTTAAGGCTCGAGGAGCCGCGGTTGGGGTTTCGCGGGCGAAAGAACTTGGCGTGAAGACACTTGCGATGCCAACCAACGGCAATGCCGGTGGAGCTTGGGCGCTTTATTGCGCGAAAGCTGGAATCGAAGCGGTGATCGTGATGCCCAAAGATGCTCCAACAATTCCTCGCAGCGAATGTGCAATCGCGGGCGCGTCTTTGGCGCTCGTGAATGGCTTGATTAGTGATGCGGGAAAGATTGTGGCTGAAGCCATTGCAGAACATCATTGGTACGACGCCAGCACATTGAAAGAGCCCTATCGTATCGAAGGGAAAAAGACGATGGGACTGGAGCTGGCCGAACAGTTCGGTTGGGAAATGCCAGATGTTGTGCTGTATCCAACGGGGGGCGGAGTCGGCCTGATCGGAATCTATAAGGCTTTGATGGAGCTGAAAGAACTGGGGTGGGTTAGCGGCGATTTGCCTCGACTTGTCGCCGTTCAGGCCACCGGCTGTGCTCCTATTGTGAAAGCTTGGGAGGCCGGTTTGAAGGAATCACAGTTTTGGGAGAATGCTCATACCTGTGCCTTTGGGATCACCGTGCCCAAAGCCATTGGCGACTTTTTGGTGCTTGAAGCCGTCTATGAAACGAACGGCTGTGCGATTGCAATGACGGATGAAGACACGTTGGCCGCTGAATCTTTGATGGCGACGGTTGAAGGCGCATTCGTCTGTCCGGAAGGAGCGGCCTGTATGGCGGCCGCTCAGAAATTACTGGCCGACGGTTGGATCAAATCCGAAGAACGAGTTGTCGTATTGAACACGGGATGTGGAATCAAATATCCGGAAACTGTGCATTGCGATCCACCCGTGCTTCAGCCGGGTGATCAGCTTGCGCCACGTACGATGACCTAGGCTTTGTGTCGCAATTGGAGAGCGGCTCACCAGATTCCCCCTGAAGTTCGAATGAAAGAACAGAGCCAAGGAAAGATGGCTCCGCCTTGTTCCACCAGCTCGGACTGAGATTCGATTCGAGCACGAAACAGAAGATTCAAAATGAAACAGCTCATTCATCTTGCCGTCGCCGTCTTGTTATTGCCAGCATCGTTGAATGGGCAATCAGCCAATCAACGCAATGCTTCCCACGCAGACGTGATCGTTTATGGGGCGACACCGGGAGGGTTTTGCGCTGCGATCGCCGCAGCTCGTGAAGGAGCTTCCGTGATTCTACTGGAACCGACTCAGCACATCGGTGCCATGACAACGGGGGGCCTCAGTCATTGCGATTCCAATCAGATGGATCGCAACACTGTTATGGGATTGTTTGATGAATGGCACACACGCGTGGTGAAAGACTACACCGATCGAGGACTCAAGGCGCCCTATGACCCCACGAAGAAAGATCAGTCGAAATGGACATTTGAGCCTCATGTGGCGACTCGAGTCACGCTGCAGATGTTGGATGAAGCTGAAGTCATCGTGCTGACCGAACGCTACTTGAAATCAGTCAAGCAGGACGGACCGCGGATCACGGAACTGGTCACAACGAAGGGCACGTTTTCTGCCCGAGTCTTTATCGACGGCACTTATGAAGGTGACCTGATGTCCGCGGCGAACGTTGATTGGACAATCGGTCGCGAAAGCCGAGACGAATATGGCGAATCACTTGCCGGTAAACAATATACGAAGCGAAGAATGGACATCAACGGTTTTGCTGATGATGGTCAATTGCTGCCGCTGGTCACCACAAGCGACCGTGGTGACCGTGGTGGTGTTGAAGCAGGTGATGCAAATGTGATGACATACAGCTTTCGGCTTTGCCTCACTGCTGATCCCAGCAACCGCGTGCCGATGCCGAAACCAGCTCATTACGATCCGGCTCGGTTTGAGATTGTCCGCCGAGCATTAAAGGCTGGCATCCGAGTTGGATTTGATCTGTATCCGTTGCCTGGTAAAAAGTTTGACGGCAACAATTCGATTGGTGGACAGTTTTCGCTTGGATTGGTGGGAGCCGGAAATGACTGGCATTCGGCAGATGAAGCTGGGCGACAGAAAATCTGGGAAACTCACAGACAGTACACTCTGGAATTGATTCACTTTCTGACCACTGATCCTGCAGTGCCAGCTGCGATTCGCAATAAGTACGCCCACCTTGGCTTGTGCCAAGACGAATTCGCCAGCAACCGTCATTTTCCTCCGGCGCTTTATGTTCGCGAGTCGCGGCGCATGCAGGGGATGTACGTCATTTCGCAGAAAGACATTTTGGAAGACCGAAGCAAAGCCGACCCAATCGCCATTTCATCCTTTCCGATTGATTCACACGATTGCCAGCGAATCGCGTTTAAGGACGGAGGAGTGATCAACGAGGGAACCATTTTTCCTGTCAGAAGAATTCCGGGGCAAGGATACAGTTACCACGTGCCTTACCGTTCAATTTTGCCCAAGCCCGAACAGTGCGACAACTTGTTGGTACCGGTCGCCTTGTCGTGTACTCATGTGGGAATTTCGTCGCTTCGCATCGAGGGGACATGGATGATTATTGGCCAAGGCGCGGGCATCGCTGCGGCGCTTGCTGCAAATCAGGACGTGGCTGTGCAGGAACTTGAATACGGAAAGTTGAAGCAACACCTGTTGGCTCAAAATCAGGTTTTGGAATTGCCCAAAGTGTCTTCAAAGTCGACTGCTGGTCCATCAATTTCTGCAACATCGCTTCGAGGAATTGTCTTGGATGATTCAGCAGCAGTTTTGACAGGCGACTGGTCTCGATCAACCCATTTTCAGCCTCACATTGAACACGGGTATGTGTTTAGCGGCCAGAAAGATTCCTTGTCTGTGGGTGAGGGTGAGTCCACTGCAACATTTCGCTTCAATGTGCCCAAGTCAGGAGACTATCAGCTGTTGATGGCGTATTCCGCCCATTCGAGCCGGGCAAACAATGTTCCAGTGATCGTTGCGAGTGGCTCGTATCAGAAACAGTTTACCTTTGATCAAACGAGGCCAATTCCACCTGGCCAACAATTCAAGCTTGTTGGAACGGTACGACTGGAAAGTGAAACTGAAACAAAGATCATCATTAGCAATGATAAAACGGTGGGCTACGTGATCGTCGATGCGTTGCAGTTGATTCCGCCGACGCGTTAGAGATTCCATGTTCAGACTTGAAATCAGAATCGGCGCAAGCTGACGGCAGCGTTCCTTGTATTGGTTCGCAAGGGGCGGTTGTTCAGCTCGTCTTGGCCAGAAGGTAAAACACAATCTTGCAGGATGAAATCATTGAATCGCCGAGAAAGATTGGCAATGTGTTGCGGAAGTCTTGCCCGAAATTCAGTCTTGCCTCAGCGACATGTTCTGCAGTTTGCTGTGTCGTTTCCCATGGACAGCGACATCAGTTGCAAAGCCTGAAACAGATTCTCGTTTACAAACTGTCAAAGGCGTTCTTTGTGGATTCACAGACTTAGTACTTCCAGCCCATTCTCAGCAAGAAGCCAGTGGAAGGATCAAAGGCCCCATTGGCGTTGTTTCCGAAATCGACTGTTCGATCAAAGATCCAACCGCCTTCTGTGAACCACTGATAGGTTCCGCCGTCCATTCGGAAACCCAGCATCAGTCGAGTGTCTTCGAATTCGACGTTGTCTCGTCCATTGCCAGTATTCACGTTGTAGGCTTCAACATGGTATTCGGCTCGAGCATAGATCCATTTTGAACCTAAGGCTTCGTTGCCCACGAACAGGCTGATTTCACTTTCCGGGAACATCAACTTGAATTGCCAAAAGTCATCTTGGTACACGACTCCGACATAGGGGATGACTCGATCATTGACGCGATCCCAATAGCCGGCTCCTAGAATTGCCGTCCATGACGGGCTTAGCTGGAACAACACGAGTGCTCGTCCGTCCAGTTGAAAGGCGTCTGAACCAATGGACCCGTCGAGATCTGTGTTTAGAGACGGCCTGACTCCAAGTTTCACGCTAATGGGACCTGCTTGTGCCGATTCCAATTCGAAGTTGAATCCGAAGCGGTATGCAGAGCCCGGTAGTCCGGGAACGCCCTGAGGCCCATCCCATCCGCGGTAACGAAATTCATTGTCCCAGGTGTACATCCAACCGGGAATAAATGAGCCCGTGTAACCGAGCGTGTAGTCGATTCCATACTGTTCGAAGTTGCCATTGGCGTTGCCAGAAACGCTTGTTTCAGGAATCCATTCGACATCCAGGGATTGGTGGACTCCCGTGCGAAATGGGCTCGGGCCTTGAGCTCCGAATGTTGAAAACGCTTGGTTGCCGGCGGCTCCGGGAAAGCCTCCGCCGAAAGGTTGTTGGAACTGAGGGCCAGCGATAAATGGATCAGCACCCAGTGGAGGCGAAAAGGCATTCCATGTGGAAGCGTTGGGTGCAACAGGAGCTTGAAAGCTGCCAGGGGGGGCAGACTGAACTGTTTGTTGAGGGACAAATCCTGCAGCCGGTTGAATGCTACCGAATGGCTGAGAAAACGTGCCATCAGCGTTGATGACCGGACCGCTGTTGATTGGTCCATTCAGAATCGGGCCGCTAATTCCTGCTCCGTTTGGAGCTGCCGGAATTGTGATCAGTCCATTGGATGGAATTCCAGCGGGGACTCCACCGCCAGAAAACGATGCTCCAGGAGGCAACGGTACGCCGTCCGATTGACCTCGAAACACGACGTCTGCATCCGCGACGGGGCGGAACCAGCGGGGGCTGGCATTGGCCAACCTGTCGCGGTCAAAATTCGCGCCGGCAGCGAACTGCGATTGAGCAGAACACACTGAAGATGCACAGACAAGAATTGTCAGTAGGCACAGGTGAATGAGTTTCACGAGACCACCCTGATGAGAATCATGAGAACAAGCAGAGGCCGCGGTTTCGCTGCCTTCGTTCAATGTTCGCCAATTGCAGCGAGCATCAAAAATCTTGAGTGAGATTTCACAATGTTTCCGAATCCGCATTTTCCGTCAACATCAGTTCCTGAAAACCGGCATTTCTAAGCAACGCCGAATCGCCGACGGCATGCCAGCGAGACCTGCACCGGCACATGCTGCCGCTCTTGCAGTGGGGAAACCCTCGAAATGAACGAGTTGACGGGGAAGCTGGGCGAGCGCCATTTTGCTGCCCGTGCCTTTCCTGCTGCATCTCTTCCGGCTTTCCTTGTCTTTCACGACTCTTCCGCAGCACCATTTTTGCAGCCCCCCATTTTTAGCCCTCGACTTGTAGCACAGTTCACAACGACGCAGCACGCACGGTGAAAAGGGGGGCTTTTGTTGAGTGCCAACTTGCCTGATCGGGGCGATCGTTTGTCATTACCAGAACGACCCAGAAGCCAGAATCGAATTAGTTCTCACAGAACGAGCGTAAAACGCCCGTGGGTCAATTCCCTTTGGTGGCGACCGGCATTTTTTGCCGATGAAGTTACCTGCTATCGATCACCGCCATTCTGAAATGCTGATCGGTCGAAAGCACGCTTCCCTCACCTTCAGGTGCCCTTCCGATGGCTCAAACTCCTTCTCACCGCTTTCGAATTGATCCATCAGATATGGAATCTTCAGCCGTAGATCGTCGCTCCAGTACCACCGTGCGCAATCGGCAACCAGAAAATGTTGTGCGTACCTTGAAAATGCCTTTGCTTCGAGCTGACGTTGATGACCGACAGCAGGTTTCAGTCCATCCGTCACAAGAAATTTCAAGCCAGCTTGGCAGTCTGATTTCTTCTCCTCAGCAGGCGAGCGTTGGTCAGGCGAAAAAGAAACAGGCTCGACCAGCGACTGTGGTTGAACAGTTAAAGCACTGTCTGGGTCAGTACGAATTGCTTCAAAAGCAACTGCTGTGTGCAGAATTAACGGGAACCACTTCCAGTGATGATCGTAAGTTCGAACGAACGGCCACGCTTTTGATCAGTCGGATTACAAAGTTGCGAAAACAACTGGCCGCGCAAAGTGATCCTGTGCAGAACACGATGGCACCGGAATCTGATCTCAATCGCGTGACTGCCCGACCGGCCGGCGATCCTGTCGCGACGAAAACATCGCCGGGAACTGCAAATCGAAAATCTGTCTCTGGGCATTCAAAACGAGTGATCAAGCTGTCCGTGAGTCATTCGATTGCAATGGTCTTGAAAGCTTTTGCCGACGCCGGTAAGCGACCATCGTCATTGGTTGAACGCGCGCTTTGGGCAGACCCCGATGTGCAAGATGCTGCCTTGCTGCTGAAGCTAAAAGCTCCTACAAAATAACCGTCACGATACCGCCTCACGTACGACCGCGTTTCGACATCTTAATGTGCCTTGTGATCTTGCTGAGTGATCTTGCTGAGTGATGTCGTTTGGATCTGCCGTGGCCAAACAAGATGAGTGTGAACAGCAGTGGTGCGTGGTTGAGAAGGTTCTACGACACAGCTGCCCCCGCTCGAGTGTGCTTGCAAATCGAATGAATCAGTTGCATCTGCGTTGATGAAGCGATTACTGTTGCCGATCGATCTTGAACAAATGATTCGGCAAGAGGAGCCCAGCAGATGTCTTTAGCGCGATCCATTCTTGTTTGCAGCCTGTTTCTTTGCGTCTTCGGATTGCATCAGCCAGCAGATGCTCAGACCAAGAAGGCTGGTCAGCGAAAAGAAACGAAGAAGAAGGCTAAGAAGCCAGACTCGCCGTTTCAGTGGGTCAACACTCCCAAGCAGTTGCCTGTCGGAGTCACTCATGCGACATTCCGCAGCTCGTCAATGGATCTTGACGTGGGGTACTGCATCTATTTGCCTCCGGCGTATCTGAAGTCTGAAGGTTCTGCCAAGCGATTTCCCGTGGTCTACTATCTGCATGGCGGACGACCTGGCAGTGAATTGAAGTCGGTAAAACTGGCAACAGCCATTCATGCGAACATCGTTGATGGGTCTGTGAGCGACATGATTTATGTGTTTGTAAATGGCGGCCCAGTCAGTCATTACAACATGGTCGAGCGAAGCAACGCCATGGGAGCCGATGTGTTCATTAAAGAGCTGCTTCCTCACATCGACAAGACTTATCGAACGATTGCTGATCGCCAAGGGCGAGCCATTGAAGGTTTTAGTCAAGGCGGTCGTGGGACGACTCGAATTGCGTTTCGCTATCCCGAACTGTTCTGCAGTGCTGCTCCGGGAGGAGCAGGACATGCGACAGAAAAACGTATTTCAGAAGAAGGCGGCCGCGAAAGCAAGAATCTGGTGTTCAGCGAAGGAGACAACACCTATGACTTGGCTCGAGCCTACGCAGTGAAAAAAAGTCCCTCGATCGCCTTGCAACTACATGTGGGTACTCTGGGATTTAACTACGAAAACAACTTGGCTTACATGAAGTTTCTGGATGAACTGAAAATTCCGTACACGAAGGTCATCGTTGAGGGGGCACCTCATAGTGCAGCGAAGATTTATTCTCAGTCGGGTTTGGCAATCATGAGGCATCACGCTCAATCATTCGCTCAACCGGTGAAGTGATTTCCACTGTCTGGCAGAACCATTTGACTGCCGCATACGTGCTTTGAATCAGACTCGGTGAAAATCAGTCTGCTTTGGCCACAGAAGCTTGGCTGATGAACGGACGTGCGGAGTTGTGATTAGCGGGGTTGTAATTTGTAGGGTTGCGATTGGGGGCTGTTATGAATGAAACATCGCTGAGCTTGCTTCAGCAAATGCGCGATTCGCCCGAGCAGGAAGCTTGGAATCGACTCCATCGGCTGTACGAGCCGTTGATTCGCAAGTGGCTTGTTAGATATGACCTGCAACCAAACGACGCAGACGATGTGACTCAGGAGGTTCTTCTCGCCGTTTCAAGAGACATCGGGAACTTTGATCACAACGGGCGAACGGGCGCTTTTCGAGCGTGGATGAAGATGATTTTGGTCAATCGATTGCGGAAGTTTTGGCATTCTCGCGATCGTCGCCCCACGGCAGGTGGCGGCTCTGACATGCAACGGCGTCTTGCAGAATTAGACGATCCGGCAAGCCAAGCGACTCTGATTTGGAACCAAGAACACGACCAGCACGTGCTCTCTCAGGTCATGAAAATTGTGGAAGCTAGAGTCGAACCAACTCAATGGGCGGCTTTTCAAATGACGGCGTTCGATGGCGTGAAACCTCAGGCCGCAGCTGAGAAGTTGGGGATTTCTCTGAACGCAGTGTTGATCGCTAAGTCTCGTGTTCTCAGTAGGTTACGGCAGGAAGCTCGAGGACTTGTCGAATCTTCTTCAAGAATTTTAGAGAACGCCTGAAAGGATTTCGTGCGAACCGGTCTTTGGTTGTGACAACTGGATGAAATCGCACGTTCCACAGCGTGCCTAAGACGGGGAACATGACCATGCCGAAGCCAATACAGCATCCCACAGACAACGAACTTAGCGCATTCGCATTAGGAGACCTGCCGCTAGACGTCGCCGAGAAAGTGGAACGTCACGTCAGCGAATGTCACACCTGCTGCGACACCATTATCAGCTTGGCGTCTGATGACACATTCGTCGGACAGTTGCAACACGCACGAGCAGACGAGAAGGATTCCAAGAGTTCGATTTCGAACCGCACAACAAGCGAAGTGGATGACCAGATTCCACTGCCACTTCAGACTCATTCGCGGTACGAAATCAAGATGCTTGTCGGACGTGGTGGTATGGGGCGAGTGTACAAAGCTCGCCACCGAATGATGGACCGCGACGTGGCGTTAAAAGTGATTCACCCCGAGTGGGTAACAAAACACGAAGCAATCGATCGGTTCCGCCGAGAAATGAAATCTGCGGCAAGCCTCGACCATCCCAACATTGTGACGGCACACGATGCAGAACAAGCCGACGATTTACACTTTCTGGTCATGGAATACGTCGACGGAATCGATCTCGCAAAAACTGTCCGTCAAAACGGGCCACTTCCCGTCGGTCAGGCGCGTGAATTGATTCGGCAAGTCGCGGAAGGGCTACAGCACGCTCATGAACGAGGTATGGTTCATCGAGATATCAAGCCGCACAACCTGATTGTGACAAAGGATAACGTTGTCAAGATTCTCGACTTCGGACTCGCGTCTCTGGCACCGCAAGCGGCGTCAGATGAACCAATCAGTGAAGATGCTGATGGAATTCTGACTACAGCCGGAGCCATCATGGGGACTCCAGACTTCATATCTCCCGAGCAGGCCGAAGATGCTCGAGCCGTGGATGGACGCAGCGACATCTATAGTTTGGGGATGACGTTGTACTATTTGCTTTCTGGCCGTCTTCCCTTCGGTGAAGGGAACGCGGCGGAAAAGCTGAGACAGCATGCGGAATCTGAACCGACTCAGCTTTCAGAACTTCGCGACGATGTTCCGGTTGAATTGCAGAATATCGTTACTCGCATGACGGCCAAGAATCCGGCGGCACGATTCCAAACACCTCAAGAAGTGGCGTTTGCATTAAGCCAAGCGACCGACGTTCCAACCGCCGATATCCAGCCTGTCGTCGAACCAAAAAGATCGTCTGGGATTCGGGCGGCTTTCAAAGGGGGAGTCATCGCGAGTGCCCTCGTTTTGGCTGTTGTCGCAGTGCTTCAGTTTGCTGGATTCTTCAGTTCCAACACGCCGTTGGATGAAGTTCACGCGCCCCTGGGAGAATTGGAAAGCTATGTCCATTCGATGATGGCATCGCCGCACGATCTGGTCTTCCTTAACGTGGGTGACATCGGTCCGGATAAAAACTACGTCACGTTCAGTCCGATTCAAGGAGGCGTTCGGTTGAGAATGCCGGCGTTTGAAAATCATCTCGGACAAAATCCCCAAGGAGAGTCCGTTCAGCGATTCCAGAAAGCGGCAGAAGCCGCATCGCTATCTGTCCTAGAAAAAAGTGAGTTCAACAAAAGCGGTTTGCTTCGTGGAGTCAACTATTCGATCGACGTGATAGGCGATCCACAAGCTGTCTCGGACACCATCACGCAAGTTATGGCTCAAGCATTTTCGGTCCAGCTGACAGAAAGTTGCGACTACAACTATCGCAATCTGCCAGCCAAATCGTCGCAAAAAATGGGGGCTGGGCCACAACGTGTTTCGGGAACAGAATTTGTCGCCAAGCACCGAGGTGGTCAGCAAGCGTACTATGGTGAACATCAAAATTGGATCTATCTTGTTCCCGCTGATCGACTCACAGATGAAAAGATGCAGCGTGATCCTGAAGTTTGGTACGCCAATATCAATGAACTGCCTGCGGGCTTTGCAAGCCAGATTCGCAGCGATCATGGCACGAAGCGATTGATTCAGCGACCGTACGACTTTTCGAATGTTCCCGGCAATGCCACACAAATTATTGGCTGTCGACCCCAGCAGGTTTTCAGAGACACACTTTTTACGAAGCTACGAGAACGGCCACTGCCGATCCAAGGTTTGTCCTCGCTGTTTGTAAATGAAAACGTGACACAGTTTCTTAACGTCACGATGCCCAGACAGGCCGACACGTCACAGGTGTATGTCGTGACAATCGAGGATGGTTCTGTCATGCATTTTGTTGAAGAAGTCTTGGGGTTAAAAGAACGGCCAACTTCGCAGACAGATTCTTCGCAGGATAATGTGTTGCCGTATGACGCGACGCAGCACGTCGCTCGTTCGGGGCGAACATACGTGCGAAGAATTGATCAGAAAACGGCCGTCATTGGTACTCAGCAAGCCCTCATTCTTCATCAGTCAGCTCTTCAGGCTTCACCGAACACAGAGGTGGCTGAATTTGCTAAGTTCATGCAGGGCTCGGCCCTTTTTGCAATCGCAGATAAGATGACAGTTGAAGAGTCTAGGCAGCTGATACGTTGGGCGGAAGATTTTGCTTTCGAATCGTCTTTTAAAAATCTATGCACCATCGGACAGAATTCAGATTACTTCGGAGCATCAATTTCACTGAAGGAAGACCCCGAAATCCAGTTCGTATCACACGCTCAGGATGCTCAGACACAGAAGGTTGTTGCGGAAAAAATCCGATTGGTGCCAGAAGCGTTACGTCTTCTATCGGAATTGTTCTCTGGAACAGATTCAGTTGACTTAGATCAAGAAGAAAGTGACCTTGTCGATGCTGTACTCGCGAAAGCTGCGACAACGTCGTCCGGCCTCAATACGCATCTGACAATTTCGCTGGGTCTGGTAAAGAGACCTTTACTGAGACTTGCTGAAAATCTGCTGGACACTGAACAAGACCAAAGACGAGCGGCGAAGCTGAATCTGATGCAGATTGCGTTAGCGTTTCACAGCTTCCACCAAGTTCACGGATACTTGCCAAGCGTTGAGACTTGGCTTCCGCAGGCTCAGCAGCCGGTTTCGTGGCGAATTGCCATCCTGCCGTTTCTTGAACAACAGGAACTGTACGCGCAGTACAACTTGGATGAACCGTGGGACAGCACGAATAACAGACAGCTGATCGAAAAGATGCCGGCCATCTTTCGTCATCCGAGTTTGCCGCAACAAAGCACCAATGCCAGCCATGTTGTCTTTGTCGGTGAAACGGCAACTGGCACGGCTGACCAACACGTGACATTTCAAGAAATCACGGATGGCACGTCAGGGACGATCATGGTGGTTGAAGCCGCAACTTCGATTCCTTGGACCAAGCCCGAAGACCTACAGTTCGATCTCACACTGCCACTGCCGTCGATTGGCAATCTGTTTCGCCGTGGCTGGTATGCAGCGTGGAGCGATGGTTCTGTGTCCTTTGTTCCTTCAACAACTTCGGTCGATGTTGTTAAAGCACTGATTACCTCAGCCGGCAACGACCCTGTCACAAGAGAAGGTGAAACGTTTGACTTTGCTCGTTCTAAACAAGCGGCCGGGAAGCAGTCTCAGAAGGCAAACGCGGCTTCCGCAGATGTGAAGAACATTGTTGGAACGTGGCAGGTCACTTATGCGGAAGACAGTGGTCAAGTCGTGCCGCAGGAGGTGATGAAGAACATTCAGTTCAGCTTTACAAAAGATAGTTTGTCTGGCATTGGAATGGGGCAAGCGGAACAGCAGCCGTATCGGCTCGATGCAACGACGATTCCAAAGTCGATCGACATGACCATGGAAGCCAGTCACATTTCGCTCGGCATCTATGATCTGCAAGGCGATACTCTTCGGCTGTGTATTGGTCGAGGCAAGGAGCGTCCCAATCAATTTGATTCCAGTTCAGAAAGCCGCAACTTGATTCTGAATTTGAAACGAATGACGTCCACTGCGACCAAGTCGGATCGTTTCATCGACGCCATCGCTCGAAATCTATTGCCTGAAGCTGCGTCGATGCCATTTCGGGACTTCGAAAAAATGGGCCGATCGCCCGTCCCACCTGATCCAGCTCAGATGGCCAGCCAATCGCTGACGGTATTCCTTCTTGGGCTAGAGCTCACCAACAAAGATGCGGCGAAAGATTTTCGTTATGTCTCTGGCATGCCCAAGCCAAGCGATCTTGCCGGTGCCATCACGAAGACAAGGTGGAAAGGTTACGCCAGTTATATTCAGCCGGAATACATCACGGCCTGCACCGCTCAGATCAACAGTGAGAATGAATCCGAAGCCAACGGCTGGGTCGAATTTAAAGCTCCAGAACTTTACGAAGGCAAAATCCATTTTACAGCGAACAAGATGCTGGACGGAAAGTGGAAAATCGTTGAATTCACACTGCCAAACGTGAGCGTCACGTTGGTTCTGAGCGAGGACGGCCAATGGTCGAAGTTGACGTCTGAAGATTCAAGCGACCAAGAATGAATTGGCCAGACAAATCTGGCCCATCTTGACCGAATCGCTGTGAGGCTGGGCTCAGTCTTTTCTGGGGCCAGTCTTTACTGGGCTCACGTTTCGCTAAGCCGACAGCGTGATTTGCGGTGTTTGAAGGTGACTTGAGATGTTCGAAGGAGCCCATTTGACGGTTCGATTTGTGACCGCGTGAGCGCAGTTCGGGCACAAAGATAGCACTGCTTGCTTCGATCTCATAGCATAACAACTAAAGACGATTCTGCGTGTCCACCTAAGAGAACTGCGATGAAGACAATTTTGATCTTTCTGTTTGCCATGATCCCCGCGATGGCCTGTGCTGCCGATTATCCACCGCATGAAAAGTTGGTTTACAAAGAAGCGGCCGATCAAAAAACGGGAGGCACTGTTCAACTGAAGTTGCACGTGTATCAACCTGATGGCTTTCAAGTCACCGACAAGCGACCAGCCATTGTTTTCTTCTTTGGCGGCGGTTGGAACGGTGGAGACCCCAAGCAGTTTTATCAGCAAGCCGATTTCTTTGCGCGACAGGGATTTGTCGCTTTTTCGGCCGATTATCGAGTCAAAAGCCGAAACAAAACAACGCCGTTCGAATGTGTGAAGGATGGGAAGTCGGCTATTCGTTGGGTACGTCAGCACGCTGCTGAATTAGGAGTTGATCCAGATCGGATTGTGGCATCCGGTGGATCGGCGGGCGGACACGTGGCGGCCTGCACGGGGATGATTGAAGGCTGCGAAGAGACGGATGAAAACTTAGAGATAAGTTCACAACCCAATGCCATGATTTTGTTTAATCCGGTGTTAGATACAACCCAAAAGGGATACGGATCAAAACGGTTTAAGCCAGAGCAGCAAACCGATCTGTCTCCTTGCCATCAGGTTGTTCCTGGCATCGTTCCGACTTTGCTGCTGCACGGTACAGCAGACACAACGGTACCGTTTGAAAATGCCGAACGGTTTACCAAGTTGATGACCGAGCATGGAAATGAATGCAAACTGGTTTCTTTCGAAGGCAAAGGGCATGGCTTTTTTAACTCGCCCTTTTTCCGTCCTAAAACCGAAGACTTGGCGCCCTACGAAAAGGGGATGGAAGCAAGCGTGACCTTCTTGACCAAGCTCGGTTACCTTTCTGCCAAATCGCCGTAACAGATTGCGGTGAAATTTGGGTAGCTGCGAATTTGGATCAACAATTTCAGAACCAGCGTCCGTGCAAAAACTGTACACTCTCTTGACCTGAATTTGTGAAGTGCAACAGGGCTTGTGCAGAGCGAAGCTTGTTTCTTCCAAGGAGCCTGTTCAGCCGTGCCATGGTGGTGAAACACTGCACGCGCTGTGAGGCATCCGGCTTGGTTTAAGATACGACAACTCGGCAGTTTGTGACCCACAGCGTCAACCAGTGGATTGATTGCGTACAACTGTTGGAAATGCCGTGGCTGAAAATGTGTACGCTTTCTCACTCTGCAGTCTGGCGTTCGGCCGCACTATCCCGCGAAACCCCAACTCAGGCGGTGATCACTCAGTTTTTCGTTCGCTTTTCTGGCTCTGTGCTCCAATTTGATTGCACTGTCTGATTACCATCAGTTTGAAACCAGACCCCGCCTTCAAACTGATGGACTCACCGCGATGTTGAAACCTCGGCCCTTCTTTCTGGCATGTTACCTCGCCACCGCCGTACTGTTACCTCTTCCAGCTTTGGTTGCTCAAGATAGCGATTTAAAGAAAGAAGAACCGTCGGGAATCAATTCCGCACTGGTGTCGCCTTTAAAGCTTCGCAGCATCGGGCCGGCGTTCATGTCGGGTCGTATCGTTGACATTGCAGTCGATCCTGAAGTTGACAGCACATGGTATATCGCGACGGCTTCTGGTGGAGCATTCAAGACGACGAATTCTGGCACCACTTGGAAGCCAATTTTCGACAACTATGGTTCCTATTCAACCGGCTGCATCACAGTTGATCCCAACAACCGCTTTACCGTTTGGTTGGGAACTGGCGAAAACAATAGTCAGCGCTCTGTGGGCTACGGCGACGGTCTCTACAAGTCGATTAATGGAGGTCGCTCATTCACAAAAGTGGGGCTCGAAAATTCTGAACATATCGCCAAAGTGATTGTTCATCCCGAAGATTCAGACACTGTGTTTGTGGCAGCTCAAGGACCACTTTGGTCATCGGGGGGTGATCGAGGACTTTACAAAACGACTGACGGCGGAAAAACTTGGGCCAGCATTTTGAACATCAGTGAGAACACAGGGGTCACTGATTTGATTCTTGATCCTCGAGACCCCAAGACCATGTATGCGGCGTCTTACCAACGCCGTCGACATGTGTGGACGTTGATCGATGGAGGGCCTGAATCTGCCATTCACAAGACAACTGATGGTGGCAAAACTTGGAAGAAAGTCAGTAGCGGTTTGCCTAGCGGAGATCTGGGGCGGATTGGTCTGGCGATTTCACCCATGAAGCCCGACATCGTCTACGCCATCGTGGAAGCAGCTCAAGGAGGCAGTGGCTTTTTCCGATCCGCCAACCGAGGTGAATCGTGGTCGAAGCAAGGCAGCTACATTTCTAGCAGCCCGCAATACTATCAAGAAATTATCGCATGTCCTCATCAGTTTGACCGTATCTATTCCTTGGATACCTACATGCAGGTTTCCGAAGATGGAGGCAAGACTTTTAGTGGACTTGGCGAATCTTTCAAACACGTCGACAACCATGCCATTCACATCGACCCGAACGATGAAAACCACTTAATCATTGGTTGCGATGGTGGCCTGTATGAAACTTGGGACCGAGGACGCAACTATCGGTTTAGCAGCAATCTGCCGTTGGCTCAGTTTTATAAAATCGCCGTTGGAACGGATAAACCGTTCTACTACGTTTACGGAGGCACTCAGGACAACGCGACTCAGGGCGGTCCATCTCAAACCAACAATGTTCACGGCATTCGCAACAGCGATTGGTTCACGACAGTTTTTGGCGACGGTTTTGATCCTGCTGTTGATCCCAACGATCCCAATACAATTTATTCTCAATGGCAGTACGGTGGACTGGTTCGTTTTAACAAGCTGAGCGGACAACGCATCGACATTAAACCTCAAGCGGAAAAGGGAGGGCCACCGCTTCGCTTTAACTGGGATTCAGCGCTGACGTTAAGCCCTCATGAATCGACAACCGTGTACTATGGTTCTCAGTTTTTGCACCGCAGTACTGATCGAGGAGACACTTGGGAAACCATCAGCCCCGATTTGTCTCGATCGATCGATCGCAACAAGCTGAAGGTGATGGGAAGAGTTTGGGGGAAAGACGCTGTTGCCAAAAATATGTCGACTTCGTTTTACGGGACCATTGTTTCTGCCGCCGAATCTTCTGTGCAGAAAGATTTGCTGTATACCGGAGCTGACGACGGCATGTTGCAGGTCAGTGAAGATGGTGGAAAAAATTGGACCGCAATCCCGGCCTTCGAAAACACGGACGTGCCAGAATTTGGCTACATCCACGACATTGAACCTTGCCTTCACGATGCCGATACGGTTTTCGTTGTCGTCAACAATCACAAGCGAGGCGACTTCAAGCCGTACATTGTAAAAAGCACGGACAAAGGGAAGACTTGGGTCAGCATTGCCAAGACGTTGCCGGAACGAGGCTCTGTTTACACGTTGGCTCAAGACCATGTGAACAAAGATCTTCTGTTTTGCGGAACGGAATTTGGCCTGTTCTTCACTCTTGATGGAGGCAAAAAATGGATGCAGATGAAAAACGGAATGCCCGTGATTGCCGTTCGAGACATCGAAATTCAACGACAAGAAAATGACTTGGTGGTGGGTACGTTTGGTCGAGGTATGTATATCTTGGATAACTACGACCCCATGCGTCACATCAACGAAGCCTTGTTGAAGGAAGATGCCACCATTCTGCCGATCAAAAAGGGGCTGATCTATGTTCAGGCGGCTCCGTATTCTGGTCGAGACAAAGCGTACCAAGGTGCCAGTTTTTTTACGGCTCCGAACCCTGCCTTTGGCGTCACGTTCACCTACTACGTGAAGCAGAGCCTGACAACAAAAGCGTCTCAACGAAAAAGTAAAGAAGCCAAAGCAAAGCGAGCAGGAAGCGACGTCCAGTACCCCGATTGGGAAGTGCTGAAGGAAGAAGGTCGAGAAGAAGCTCCTCGACGCCTGTTTGTCATCAAAGACAGCGCAGGCGAAATCGTGAATACGATTTCCGCTTCGACTTCCAAAGGCATGCATCGCACCACGTGGGACTATCGGTACGGTGGCATGGGGCTGATCAGTACAGGCCGTGGATCTGGTCGAGGGCCCATGGCGTTGCCGGGCAAGTACACCGTGGATCTGGTTAACTATGTGGATGGTGAAACAACGGTGCTGGTTGAAGCGGCAGAATTCGAAGTTGAGCCCCTAGGATTAGATGGCGTTGAAAATAAAGATCGATCGAAGATTTTGGCCTTCCAAAAGCAGACGGCCAAATTGCAGCATGCCATCATGGCGGCCATGCAGGTTGCGAACGATGCGACGTCTCGATTGGCCTACATCAAGAAGGCAGCTGAAGTCACAGTTGGAATTGATCCGGCAATCCGAAAGAAAGCTCGTCAATTGGAATTGGACATGGAAGACATCTCCGAAATGTTTACCGGCGACCGCCTAAGACCCAGCCTGCAAGAACCCGGTTACCCTGGCATTCTGAGCCGAATTTCGACTGTTGTTCGAGGTCACTGGAGCACCGATATGGCTCCCACGACATCTCACAAAAATAGCTTTGAAATCGCGGAAGCAGAATTTACAGAAGCCTTGGCGAAGTTGAAGCCATTGGTCGAAAAGGAAATTCCAAAGCTCAACAAAGCGTTGGAAAAAGCGGGCGCACGTTGGACGCCTGGGCGACCTATCCCAGATTGGAAATAGATCGGATCGTGGCAGGCGTCGTTCTGCTTAGTCGGATCGTCTCCAACCCTTCCCGCAGCCGCCGCCAGTTGCAGTCACCACCAGCCGCATTCAAAGCGCCGGTGGTGACTGCTGGTGACTCCCTGCCGTTATTTGAATACTCGCCCATTCGAGGGGAGAATGCCCCCTCTTCTATGAGCCCCCAGACGCCCACTGTGTCTGCTGTGTTGGCTGTGTGGACGCAGAGCCCGTTGCCGGGGTGTGGACCTGCCTATCTGTTGCTGTCTGAACGCGCTCTGGGGGTGTGCGGGTTCTCTCATTCATGGTCCCTTTCAGTCCATGCAGAGTGTCAGTGTGTCCCTCACCCCAGACTCACATGTTGTGCCATGATACTTTGTTGTCACTGTGCGCAATCGCTTGTTGAAATGGCGACTGCCTACAAGCAGCTCGACGGTTGGCTGCATAAACTTAAGAAAGTTAGGACGAACTGACCCAAGTCAAATAAGGCGAGAAAATGTTTCGGTTTCAGTGGGTGCTGGTGTTGGCCTGTTTTCTTCCAAACGTCTTGTTAGCTCAGGGGACGGGGCAAAAAATGCCTCGGGAAAACGTGGTTGATGTTCCCGCCATTCATGATGGCTTGTGCGTGAGCAACGTGTTTCAATCGAACATGGTATTGCAGCGGGATAAGCCCGTTGTGATTTGGGGTTGGGCAAATCCGGGCGAAGAACTTGTCATCACACTGGATGGTCAAGAAGTCATGGTCAAAGCGACGGACGACCGTTCATGGCGAGCCACTTTGCCGGCGATGAAAGCAAACTCCAACGCTCAGTCTTTGAAGATTCAAGGGGCCAATGAATCTTTGAAGCTGAGCAATATATTGATCGGTGATGTGTGGGTGCTGGGTGGGCAAAGCAACATGGAATTTCCACTGGACCGTATTGAAAACGGACAGTTGGAAATCGTGTCTGCAAATTACCCCAGCATTCGAATCATGACTGTTCCTCAAGGAAGCGGCCAAGATTTGAAGTCCAATTTCGAACGGCTGCATGAATGGAGCGGCTGGTTTGGTCAGCACTATCGAAAAGGTGATTGGGACGAGTGTACTCCAGAAATTGCTCGAGAACTTTCCGCCATCGGGTATGTGTTTGGCCGTCGCATTCACATGGCCAGTCAAGTCCCCATCGGTATCATTGATGTGTCTCGAGGAGGCACGTCGGTGGAAACGTGGACTCCAATACCCGTTTTGCGAAAGATGGAATCTGATCACGTCAAGGCTCTTTTGACCGACTGGGACCAGAAGGTTGCCGCGTGGGATGCACAGGCCGATCTGGCACTTCGCATCGCAAACTTCAAGGCAAAGGCGGCTCGATTGAAAAAAGAGGGTCGCGTTTTGCCGGCGAATGAAACAGAACCTTCAGATCTCAAGCCTGGTCCGCCCCTAGATATGAATCGACCCGGCAACTGCTATGCCGGGATGATTGGTCCGCTCGTGGGTCTGCAGGTGAAAGGGGCAATTTTTCATCAGGGTTACAACAATTGTTTCTCAGGAACTCCGGGGACACTGCTGTACCGAGACGTGTTTCCTGAAATGATTGCCGCCTGGCGAACCGCATTTGGCGATCCGGAAATGCCCTTCGGTATTATTTCATTGTGCACCGAAGGAACGTCTCAAACGCTGAATAACTATTGCGAAATGATGGCCAATCCTGGCCCGTTTATTCGTGAAGCTCAGTACCAAACGTTCGTGGATTTGTACAAACAAGGTCAAGGGAATGTGGGTTTTACGAGCACGTACGATATGCGACGACGCTGGTATCATCCGCAGTTGAAAATTCCAGCCGGAGAACGAATGGCACGTTGGGCCTTAGCAACCGAATACGGCTTCGAACGTTCCATTCGTTGGAAACCACCGATGGTGCAAGAAATGAAAGTTGTAGAAGATCGGATTGAATTGCGATTGGATGAACCTGCCAGCGCGGTCGACAACGGAGGACCTATTCTTGGATTTGCTGTGGCTGGTGAAGATCGTAAATTTCATCCAGCGACGGCCGAGCATTTGGTGACGGGCAAAGACAACCGTGGTCGAGATCAAAAAGACAAAACTGTGATTGTGCTTTCGAGTTCAATGGTGCCAGCTCCAGTTCACTATCGCTACGCATGGGGCCGCAGTCCGCTGGGCAATCTTCAGGCGGAACGGAATTCTGACATCCCCTTTGCGACTCAACGAAGCGACAACTGGTCTCTCGAGAGTGTGCCGTCTGGAGTCTTCGACGAAGAAATCGCGATCAAGCTAGATCGAAAGCAACAGCAACAGCAGTTGAAGGCATTAAGGTCTCAAGACATCCAGCGTCAGCTGTCTGAAGCGGCCGCTTTGAAGGCTGCAGGATCGAACTAAAGCTGACACCGAGTCCTGTGCGGCACCCAAGGTTGTGGTTCATCTGCAATCGAAATGATCACTTCCGGATTGCTGATGTGATTTTACCCGTGGTCCGGATGTAAGTTGCTGATCCAGTCTTCGCTGCCCACATCCAGGCTTTTTCAACGAGCTGTTAGAGCCCTGATTCGTCGTCAGTGTTCCAGATATGTTCGTGGTCACGCAGGTGCTCTGAACAATAGCAAAGGTCTCCACTGCATTGACTGCAATATCGGAAGTCCATGTTGCGATCGTCTTTGTCTGTGAGTCCGCACACGTTGCACTGGTGAGTAAAAGCGGGAGGACGCTGGCCAAATCGCTTTGCCTGAGATGCCATGAAACGCCGACCAGATCTCATTTGGTAAAACACATCAGGGCCGAAGAAGACAAAGAAATTCAGGACTCCAGCGGTTGCGTTCAGTCGTGCCGACCAACTTCCGAAAACGATCGTGACGGCATAGAAGCCCCAAGTGATCAAGGCAAACCACTTGATTCGAACGGGAATGATGAAGGCCAGCATCAGTTGGAAGTTGGGGTTTAAATATGCGAAGGCCAAAAACACGCTGCCTTCCATGAAGTGATTTCCAACCGGAAAATCGGGGGTCGAAAATGCGACCGCCACGGTCGCCACATACCCGATCAACAGGTACACGTTAAATCGAAACGTGCCCCAAAATTGTTCCAAGGCTGTGCCCATCAGGTAGAACAGATACCAGAAAAAACCAGCCCAAAGTAAATGGCCGGAAGGCGGAGTCACCAAGAAGGAAAGCAGTCGATAGATTTCACCATCCAGCACTTTGGTCGGCAGGAAGGCGATGCGTTCTAAGGTTAAAGGGTCTTGCATCAATAAGGCAAAAGCGCAGACCTGTCCCACAATAAAAATCAATGTGAGATTCGGAATGGCAAACCGGCCGAATCGTCTTTCAAGACTCGAAATCAAAGAACTTGCCCTATGCTCGATAAAGTGGAGTGATGAAAGAAACTGCTAGGCCATCTCAGTCTACGAAATGCCGTAGAAATCGAAAGGCAGACCGGTGAGTCAGCAGAGTGCAGCGGACAAATGTTGGGCCTTCCTTGTCTACAACAGGGCCGACGTTGCCGCACAATCACCCACCCGCGGTAGGTTTGATGAGTTTACAGTGTCCCTCGACTTTAGAAACATGTTTCTGTGGCAACGATCGCGGCACGCGCTGACGCTTAACGACATTTTTTAGGCTCCTCCACGAAGCAGCCGGTACCCTTGTTGGCTTTTCTACCCGTTCCGGCCTGTCTATCATCTGGTTCTGCGTTCGCTTCGATGCTCTCCACCCCAACGTGCTTTTTGCTTGAGACGCCCTTTCTGGAATGTCTCAAGCGTTCTTTGTTGGCTATGCATGAGACTTACAAGTTTGTGAAGTCTGACTCATGCCTTTGCCGATCTCACCTTGCACAAACCATCTTATTAGGGTCTCTCAAAATGAAGTCTCGTTTTTGGCCGCCGTCATGTGGGATCGTTTGGATCGTGGCCTGTGCACTCACGGCATCTGCTTCTACAGGCAGTGTGGTGAATGGCGGTCAGCTTGTGGGCATCATGAATGCTGAGGCGATGCCTGCAGGACAAGCCAACACTGATGAAGTGTCGCCCGATCCTTTGTCTTTGCTGGCCGACACGTTGAGTCGAGTACAAGATCCAAGTGTTCGGGCGGCTGTGATGACGGGGATGTTGCGAGGATTGGAAGGGCGACGAAACGTGCCGGCGCCTACAAACTGGAAGGCGGTTGCCGCAAAGTTGCGAGACGATCCCAATTCCAGTCCGAGAGTCATCGATTTGGTGAATCAGCTGTCTCAGCTGTTTGGCGACGATGGCGCCATTCAGCAGGCGTTGCAAACGATTGCCAACGTCAACGCAGATGCGAATTTTCGACGCAGAATGTTGAGTGATCTTTTGGCTCAACAGAATTCAGATGCAGCGGCCATGTTGGAACAACTGCTGGATGATTCAGAATTACAGTTGACGGCGATTCGAGGTTTCTCGGTTGTTGAAAATGCTGCAGCTCCTTCCATTTTGCTGAGCCGCTATCGTCAGATGTCGTCTCTGCACCGCAAAGCTGCACTTGAAACTTTGGCGTCACGAAAGTTGTACGCCGAATCTTTGTTAACAGCACTTCGAAGCAAGCAAGTTGAGCGTGATGATGTTCCCGTTCATGTCGCTCGAGCTCTCGGTGACCTCTTAGGAGATCGTTTTGTGACGGAATTTGGCCCTGTGCCTAACTTGGCAGTGGACCGTGAAAAGCAAATTGCAAAGTGGAAGTCCATTGTGACCGCAAAAGTGCTTGCGAAAGCCAATCCGATAAACGGAAGGAAGGTCTTTCAGAAAACATGCGCTACTTGCCATTTGCTTTACGGTGAGGGAGCAAAAATTGGCCCAGATTTGACAGGCTCAAATCGAGCGAACTTGGACTACCTGTTGCTGAACAGTGTCGACCCCAGTTACGACGTTCCCACTGCCTACCAGCTGGTGACAATCGTGACGATCGATGGTCGCACAGTGAATGGAATCGTGGCCGAAGAGGATTCGGTAAGAATCGTTTTGAAGACGATTGAAGATCCTCGAATCGTGATTGCAAAGTCAGACATCGACGAACGCATCGTTTCAAAAAAATCAATGATGCCCGATGGCCAGCTGGATGCGTTGAAGCTTCAGCAAGTTGTCGACTTGATTAAGTATCTGCAAACAAGTGAGCAAGTGGAGCTGGTGCAATGAATCGATATGACTACGAAACCATTCACACGCCGTCTGCTTCTGGAATTGTTCGCTGGCTGCTGATTGCGGTGTTCACCTGCTGCGTTTGGCTTCCGAAGCTTGCTGCAACAACATTTGCAGACGATGGGCACAACCACTTGCCCAAGAAACAGCACAAAGATAGCAATGCTCCTTTTCTGACACCTGCAGAAGCGGTTGCGAAGATGTCAATTCCTAGCGGATTTGATGTTTCGGTCTTTGCTTCAGAACCGGATATCGCCGAACCGATTGCCTTCTGTTTTGACGGTCAAGGACGCTTGTGGGTGGCTGAAAACTTCAACTATCAAACTCGAAGGCAACACACGAACGACCCTGTGAGTCGAATTCAGATTTTGGAAGACACAGACGGAGACGGTGTCTTTGACAAGAAGAAAGTGTTTATCGACACACTGACGTTTACATCGGGGTTGGCCTGTGGGTTCGGTGGAGTCTTCGTTGGGTCACCTCCCAACTTGACGTTTATTCCAGACGCTGATGGCGATGATAAACCGGATGGGCCTCCCCAAGTATTACTAGATGGCTGGGGGACAAATGATCGTCATGAAACATTGAACAGTTTCATTTGGGGACCAGATGGCTGGTTGTACGGATGTCATGGAGTGTTTACTCAATCGAATGTGGGTCAGCCTGAGGCAGCAGATAAAGATCGGCAATTGATCGACGCGGGAATTTGGAGATACCATCCGGTTCGCAAAAGCTTCGAAGTGTTTGCTCGAGGACTATCAAATCCTTGGGGCTTTGATTTTGATGACCATGGACAAGGATTCGCAACGTGTTGCGTGATTCCTCATCTATTCCATGTTGTGCAAGGAGGCGTGTATCACAAACAAAGCAAGCCTCATATTAACCCGTATGTTTACGATGACATCAAGACGATTCGAGATCATGCTCATTTGTCGGCACACGGTGGAGCTCGATTTTATTTGGCGGACGCTTTTCCAGCGAAGTATCGCGATCACCTGTTCATGTGCAACATCCACGAGCACGCTCTGCTGACCGACTACATGGTGCCGAAGGGGTCCAGTTTTGTTGGCAAGCACGGTCGTGATTTTATGCCAACGAATGATCTTGCTTGGGTGGGTTTTAGTCTTGAAATTGGACCGGAGGGCGGTGTCTACATTTTGGACTGGCACGACCAAGATATCTGCGGCAACGCCGTTAAGTTCCCTGATAGCGGTCGAGTTTACCGTGTCGTGCCGGATGGCTCAGCGCCCATTGTTCGCCCGAACTTACCAGCGATGTCTGATCGGCAGCTGGTGCAATTGCAAATGCATGCCAACGATTGGTACGTTCGACAGGGACGATCTGAACTGCAGTATCGGGCGGCAACAGGAAGGCTAAATCAAGCCATCGTGCACGCTGATTTGAAAACCATGTTTGACACCGTTGAACTTGTGCCCAAGAAGTTGAGAGCACTTTGGGCATTGCAGGTTACTGGCTGTTTAAGCACCGTTGATTTGGTCAAGTTACTGGATCACGATAACGAACATATTCGAGCATGGGCGATTCAATTTTTGTGCGACGCCAGCAAGGTAAACGCCTTTCAACCCGAAGGCAAATCTGCTGAACAGCCGGGCTTGCAGTTGGAATCAGCGATTCTGAATCGGTTTGCGAAAATGGCCACGTCTGACCCTTCGCAAGTGGTTCGCTTGTATCTTGCTTCTGCCGTTCAGAGACTGGCATTTGACGACCGCTGGGACATTCTGCGGGGACTGGTGTCTCATGCGAACGATGTTCCCGACAATAATCTTCCTCGCATGTATTGGTTCGCTCTCGAGCCGATGGTGCCTAGGCATCCGGAAGCCGCGTTGCAGTTGGCTGTGACTGGCAAGATACCGTTTTTGCAGGAATCCGTTGCAAGGCGTTTGGCCACCGGCTACGCGCCGCGCAAACAAAAATTCTCACAGTCAAGCTCTGCAGGATGGCCCAAAATTATCCAAGAGATGGCTCCGGGATTCACCATTTCAAAATGCGGCGAAGGTGGAGTGGTCCATCATTCGGTCTTTCGAAATCGAACGGCCGTGCAGTCTCATCCGCAAAGCCAGAATATTCCGTGTGCTCTGTTAAGACGAAATGTCAGCATCCCGTTAGGCAAAAAGACAACCTTGAAACTGTGCGTCAGCCACCATCCACACGGAGACTGGCAATTACGAATTTTGGCCGATGGCAAAGTGATGGTAGATCAAATCGTCGGTCCGGAAACAGTGAGTCAGAATGAGTGGCTGGATATTTCGGTGGATCTGACAGACTTTGCAGGAAAGACCATCAATCTATCGCTCGAAAACCGAGCCAACGGATGGAAGAACGAATGGGCCTACTGGCACAAAGTCGAAATCAATCATGAGTAAACGGCAGTCGTCGAACATACCAGTACGCTGTCGTTTGTGTCGTTTGACGAACCGTCATCGCAAAAAGGCCTCGTCCCTTAGAAGGAAGAGTGGGAAGGAAGAGCGGGAAGGAAGAGCGGGATGAATGAACGGTGCCTGAGCGTCGTGTCGAAAGTCAACCCGACTGATAAAGCTTTGAACCGGTTGGGTGTTGTCGAAGCCACAGTCGCCAAAAATGTAGCGTCACTCAGTTAGCCCCGTGCGATTCGAATCACTGTTCCACGCTGAACAATAAAATTTAGGCGATCCGGAATGATCTTCCATGGCACAGGTTGCGGCTTGCCATCCTGACAGATGATTCGAACATCCAGCTTTCTGCGTTTTGCCAGTACGATCGCTTGATCAACATTCATTCCGACCAGGTCTGTATTCGCCAGTTCTGGGTCCGTTGAATTGGAAACCGCTAGCCGTCCCACAGCGATTTGTGATTTCACCTGACGAGTTCCATTGATGTAGCCAGTTGGCTTTCCCGTGTCGTCGACCACAAAAGTCTTGAAGCCAGAACCAAAACCACGACGTTGAGAATTTCGGGTTGAATCGATGATGCGAACTCGCACTTTTCCGTCCCCCAGATCTTCAGGTGGCCCAGCGACCATGCACACGTGCCCTGTCGTAGACCCTTTTTCCAGCTTCTTTTTTCGCCAAGCAACGATGTCTCCGGGCACAGCATCTCGAATGCGATTCACTTGATGCCAAGATCCGTTTTGCTTGGAAGTTGACTGATCATCTTTCTTGCCTGCTGCCATAAAAGTTTCGTAGTAGGTCACTGCCACAGGACGGCGCCTCCAAGTTGCCTCAGCGCCTCGCAAACTGATGTAAGCCTCTGGGTGGTGATTTCTCAGTACGAAACCAATTAGGCCGGAACAATTGCACAGTACCATTCCCTTCTGTTGATCAATCGATGTTGTGTGCTGGTAGTCCGTTTGCCGAGTGGACGCCAGCAGAGCTTCCATACGCTTAGCAAACTGGGCGCTGTGTTGCTGCGCTCCGCGTTGCTGTACTCCGTGTGGCCGGGTAACGGGGCGGTCATCAGCTTGACTGACAGCAGTCGCAGCAGCTACGGCCGTGCAGATTATTCCGAGCAGAAAACGTTTCATGAATCAGGTCTCGGTATCAAACGAAAAACGCAACGGTGCCCGTCCACAGCAAAGCGGCGACACCTGCAGCGTAGGCAGCAGGAACAAGTTGAGTCTTCACATGGTCGGTCAGATCACAGCCAGTCGTCATGGCGCTTAAAATGGTTGTGTCGGAAATGGGAGAGCACTGGTCGCCGAAGATGCTGCCATTCAGTACGGTGGCAAAGCAGATTGACATAAAGAGTTCAGGGTTACCAACGCCATTGGCGATAGCCACATTCCAAGCCAGCGGCATGGCTAACGGGAATGCGATCGCGAATGTGCCCCAGCTTGTTCCCGTTGAAAAGGCGATCACCATCGTGAGTAGTTGCAAAGCCACTGGTAAAGTCAGGTAGGGAACGCGTTCTCCCAGTAGATCAACCAGATAAGTGCCGGCTCCTACTTCTCGACTGATGCTGCCAATCGTGACCGCAAGCATCAAAATAACGGATGCCAAAACGACTCCCTTCAGTCCGTCGCCGATTCCTTCAATGACGTCTCCCAGTCGCATGCCTTTTGCCAATGCCACGAATACAGATAGCAGTAAAGCCAGCCCGAACGCCCAATTGACTCGTGGAGTACCAGTGACATAAAAAGTGCCAATTGCGGTGGCGATCAAGACGATCAAGGGCACGAAGAATTCCAGTACATGAGGCTGATAGCCATTTGGAATTTTGGCCACTTGCAGTTCATCTGATCCCATGGGGCTGACACCCGGAGCATCAAGCTGGCCTGTTGTTCGAGCTCGTGCGCTGGCATCTCGAATACCTTTGCCAGAAAATCGAGTGAAGCCGATGCTCAGCAAAAACGTGCCGAAGACAGCAAGGATCCCGTAAAAGCTGAAGGGTACGCTGCGAAAGAAGAAGGCGATTCGATCAGATTCTGTCGCCAGAAAACTGACTCCGGGAACAAAAATTAAAGCCTGCACGTAAATGGGCCAAGCATTAAATGCCAACACGGCGGCGATCGGTGACGCGGTGGAATCCACGATGTAAGCCAGTTCTTCGTGACTCACTTTTTCTTTGTCAGCGACGGGTTTTACGATCGTGCCAACCAACACCACGCTAACGGTGCCTCCTTGAAAAAAGATGACTCCCATCAGCCATGCCACGACTTTGGCCGAGCGTGGCCCTTTGACGAAATGGGCCGTCATGAATTCTGCAAATGCCGCCGCCGCCCCAGTCCGCGACCAGATGCCCATTAATCCACCCAACAACCAGAGATACAGCAACAAAATCGTGGCCGCACTTTTCGAAGCGAGGCTGGGGAGCAACACGGCGTCGGTGATATCAAATCTCCCCAACATGAAGGCTCCAACAACCACCGCGCTAAACAATGCTGTCAAAGGTTCTTTCGTCACCAAACACAAACCAATTGCAACGAAGGCAGGCAGCATCGACCACAGGCCAAAATGGAATTTTGTTTCCAACAACGAATAGCGTTGAGTATCGACGCCTTCGACATCAACCGTTTCCACGACCCATTGGCTGTCAATTCCTGGCTTGACTGCGTTGTTCTGTAAAGCCTCCTGACGAAGCTCGGATTCTGCATACGGAACAACTTCTGTCACCAACGTTTGTTCGCCCTTGAACATGTAGGCCAGCTGACCATCATCTGTTTCAAACACGTTGTAAGTCGTTTTTTGTTCCTGAAAGGTCGGTTCCACATTGGCGAACACGAACAGGCTGCCAACGATTCCGCAAACAAGAATTCCCGCCGCCGTTTTTCGTGAAGGACGCATGCTTTCAGCCACGTCTGAATCGACGTCTGGCTGGTCGGCCGTGCCGGTAGCCGCTTCTTCAATCGCAGGGATCGGAAAGTGATCTTCAAGATCCGATTGGTTGCCCTTTGATCCTTCGGAATCTTGTTTTTTGTCGCTGTGATCTGTCACGTCATGTCCGCCGAGTGAACGCTGTTGTGGGTCGAAGCTTCTCGAGTGTAACGACCTAGGTTCAACAAGGAACGCGGTCAAACACTGCGGTAGAAGGGGCCTTCTGCTGTACAGCCAGCCATATTGCACGATCAGGCGCGT
The DNA here is from genome assembly GCA_039974975.1 of Fuerstiella sp. Classification (GTDB taxonomy): domain Bacteria; phylum Planctomycetota; class Planctomycetia; order Planctomycetales; family Planctomycetaceae; genus Fuerstiella. The sequence continues at coordinate 41,182 of JBDWHY010000008.1, forward strand.
TCAGGCAACTCATTGGGGACTTTGAAGGATGCATCAACACACGGTGTAAATCCGATTGACTGAAGTTCACCGTGCGTCTGGATGAAGATTGGTGTCAACATGAAGGTTGGTGTCAACATCGCTGGATCGCGAAGTGGCTTGAAAGCCACAGGATTCTTTTTGAAGTTTGAGTCACGCATTTTGCCTGCTGACGTGGGCAACTCGTGAGTGTGACGCTGTTTGTTTTCTTTGCCGAGACGACGCCTCGCCGCGTTCAGGCGAGGCGTTCGCAGTTTGAGACCGGACGGCTGTGTGCCTTGTGCCTTGTGCCGTGTGCTGTGTGCTGTGTGCATCGTGCCGTGGTAGTGCGTTGCAAGGCCACAGGACCCTGCCTTACCCTGCCCTGCCACAGAGCATCGCACTGCCACAGCGTCTCGGGGCAGCGGTTATCTTCGAAGCACGTTAAAACGCGTTTCGCATTCGGCTGTGGCTGCGTTGAACTTTGGAAACCCAAGCTCGAATTTCTTCGAGGTCACCGTCTTCCACACTGTGCTTTAACATTTCCAGATGCTCACGAACAAGTCGCCCTTTCCAACGTTGATAGTCGGACACGGTTCCTGATCGAAGCAACGTGCCGACCTCAAGTTTTCGAGTCCATTCTTGGTACACGTCGATCCAGTATTCAGCGTGAGTCAAATCGCCCGTGATGCTGGCGCTGAGCGCTTCTGTCTTGGCAATCTTGATTTCTTCGAAGACTTCATCGGCTGGGGGATAGTATGCATAGCAGCCGACTCCGCTAAAAATGATCAAGCCCACCAAGGCAAGGCCTCCTAGGATGCTGGGCGGGACGATCACATCCATACGGCCAGATTCAGTGGGTTCAGGAACTTCCGCAATCCACGCTTCAATGCGTCCCGAACGATCGGCAAGGCGTACCACGCATCCGGCCAAGATCAAAAGAGTGAGCAATTCTAGGCTGTACCATTCGTACGGCATGATGTCTCGTTTTAGCTTCTCTGCTGTGCGAGATGCCAGCTGTGCAAATGGTGCGGCATCAGCAAACGGTTGGCCATAGATGTCGAATGCGTGAGTGTGATTGGCAGGAGCGATGTCTTTGGGGAACAACGGTTTATCGACCGCATAGCCGAGACCAATGACGACCGCCAAGAGAATGCTCATCCAAGTCGCACTGCGTTTCACACCGTACGCTTGTAGCATCCAAACGATTAAACCAACGTTCATGCCAGCGCCCAACGCTAGCAATACAAAGGCGGCTCCAATCGAATTGGCGTGTTGAAACATCATGCCCATTTGTGACATAGCCAGCATCGGAGTCGCATATACGGGGACTCCAAGTGCGGCCATTTTTAGCGGTGCGAAGATTTGGTCATGATTGAAATGATGTTGCAACGACGCATGAGGAATGATGGCTCCAAGCAAGCCGACTCCAGCCAGTCCCCACAGTACCAACTTTAAGGAACTGCCGGTCGCCTCTTTGCCCGCCGAAACGCCGAGTGCAACCATTCGTCGGATTCCATAGTGAACAGATTCGTCGGGCACACCGTTCAGTTCACTATCAGGAAAGATACGGTCCCACACCATTCCCACGACTGTCACAATGACCAGTGAACATGCGGCAAACGAGAGAATGGCAAACGGTTCGCTGAGCGTGAGGCCGTACAGCAAAGACAGAGGGTTGAATAAGGGAGCCGACATGGCAAAGGCAAGAATGGTGCCTCCTTTGACGCCCGCCTTTCGCAGCTCAACAATCACGGGGATGACGCCCAACGAACACACGGGCAGCAGCATGCCAATGGCCCAAGCTTTAAACAAAGGCATGAGCTGCGATCCGCCAGGCTGTGAACCACAAAAAAGCTGTCTTGTCTTTTCGTAGCCAATAAAGCGACGGAACACGGCGGCTACAAAGAAGCCCGTCAGAATGAACGGGGCGGCTTGGGCGAACGACTGAGTGAGTCGCATGAGAAAGCCCCAAAGTATGATGCCAGCCATGAAGAGATTACCTTGAAAGAGGACTTTGAATTCAGTGTGTCAGAGGTGTGGGAATGCTGTGTTGATGATTCACGAATGAAGCGTTTGGGCGACGTGAATTTTGTGCGGGTTTAATTGCCCGCGTTTTCATGTTCTTCATGCTCATCTTCGTCATGGTCATCTTCGTCATGCTCATGATCGTCGTGCTCGTGCTCGTGCTCGTGCTCGTGCTCATGCTCATGCCCGTGATCGTGCCCGTGATCGTGCCCATGATGAATCTTCGGTTCTGGTTTTCCGGCCGCCGCAACGAGTGAATCCAACATCTGAATTTCGCTGGCGATGGCTTTCGGCAACATTTTCACATCCAATGATCCGTCCGCTGAAATCTTTGTCGCTAACGTAGATGTCAGAGCCTTTGCTGCTGTGTTGGCTTTGTTCCAGTCGGCTTCTTTTAAGTCGCTGTCGGCTGCCAATTCGGGCAGCCAGCCAACAATGTCCTGCAGTTCTTGAAACTCACTTGCTTCGTCATCGTGACCGTGTCCGGCATGGTCGCTGAGATGTTCGGCTCGGTGTTCGATTTCATGAATCGCTTCTGAATAGCTGGCCGGTTTGTGGGCAGGAACAAAGTGTTCGAGATGGTGATCATCGGAATCAGCTGCTTCTGAACCGCCACAGCCACAGAGGCCCATCAGAAGCAGGCAGGCAGAAAGAATTGGTGTGTAGGCTGTTCTCATGGTCGTTGCCTTTACAGTTGAAATACAAAGATGGAGACGGCTTGTTCGCGTGTCTTCCGCGAAGAAATTCAATTCGAATCATTCAGGAACGGGCACAGAGGCCACGACTTCTCGGACAACTCGAACGGCTTCGTGTTGTTCCAAACCAATGCGAACGCTAAGCACAGGTTCGATTACATCCAGCACGTCATCCGGCGACACGAAACTGCGCCCCGCAAGAAACGCTTGAGCCTGAGCTGCTCGCTGCAACGTCAACAGTCCTCGAGGACTCAGTCCTAAGGAAATACTTGGGTGCCGTCGCGTTTCTGTGGCGATGTCTACCAAGTATTTCTGTATGGCTTCCGCAATATGCAGGTTCAATACGCATGTTTGCAATTCTGCAAGTTCGCCTTCTTTTAGAATGGGGGCCGTGTGCTTATCACCAGCATCCATGTTTCCGACTGCAGCTTGCAACATTTGCAGTTCGTCCTGAGGTTCGGGATAGCCCACGCTTAACTTCATGGCAAAGCGATCCAATTGAGCTTCTGGCAATGGGTAGGTGCCGTGTTGGTCAATTGGGTTTTGAGTTGCAATGACGAAGAATTGAGTGCTTAAATCAAAGCGTTGGGCGTCGACAGTCACCTGGCGTTCCGCCATCGCTTCCAACAAAGCGCTTTGGCTTCTGGGAGTGGCTCGATTAATTTCATCTGCTAGCAATACATCTGAAAATACGGGCCCTTGGCGAAATTCGAATTCAGAAGTCTTTTGATTGAAGATGTTAAAACCCGTGATGTCGCTGGGAAGTAAATCGGGAGTACATTGAGCTCGTGCAAAGACTCCTCCAATGGCCGATGCCAACGCTTTTGCAAGAGTCGTTTTGCCCAACCCCGGTTTGTCCTCGAGTAGCAAGTGCCCCTGAGCCAGAAGGCAAACAAGCACCATTTCCACCGTGTCCTGTTTTCCTCGCAAGGCGGCATTCAGTCGTTGACGAATGCCGTCAATCGATTCCATCGAATTTGTGTTGCTTGCTGCTGGTTGTTCAATTGTTGAGTTCATCGAAAACGTTTCTTTCGTTTGTAAGTCAACGGTATCTATGTTGTTGCGAATGTTGATTGCGTGCTTACAGCTTTGATGGAACTGGTCATGTTTTTGACGCTTAACTGCTGTTCTAACACCTGCAGATGTTGCATCTGAGTTTGAGATTGACGGTTGGTCTGAGAATGTTCAGTTGGTGGAGCAAACCGAGCCACAGTGGACGCGATTGCCAGTTTCTGAAGAGCGTCCTGAACGCCCGTCCATTCCGTTTGACGAGACCATCTTTGCAAGGTCGTTCCAGACGGTCTGGGGTGTCCGGCTAACTTAAGGCGATAGTCAATGAGTTTGTGGAGCGAAACGGCCGGCAGTTCACGCTTGTCGTGATTCAAAACTCGCCATTGCCACGTCAAAATGCGTTCGTAAATTGATCGTCGAAAAGCGACCACCAGCACAATCAGTAGCATCACGCCAACCAGCGACAAGGTGTTCGAAACGGCAGACGTATACAGCTGTCGAATCATCTGTAGTAGGCGACCAAACGCGCTCAAAGGCGGGCTCGCCAGTTCATAGCCGGGGGATGGTTCGATGGTGATCCACGTGTCTAAACCAACCAGCACTTCGCACCAAAAATGAGCATTCTTTGCCATGACGGCCGTGTGCTGCTTGTGTTGATCATAGTTATCGGGATCAGCATAAAAGCCACTGACCAATCGAGTCGAATAGCCGAGAGAACGCAGTAGGCAGGCCGCCGAGCTGGCGAATAAATATTCTGGTCCTCGCCGGCTTCTAAAAAGAAAGTCCTCAACCGGTGAGGGACAGTCGTCTGCGGGACGCGTTTTTCGATCGACCACATAGTGGTTTCGCAGTTGTGATTCGATGGCTTCCACCTGCTGCCAACCATGGTCAATTCCCGCTGTCCATTGTTGAGCAAGTTTTCGAATCCGTTCAGTCGATGGGTGACCAGGTAACTGATTGGTGATGTCGTTGGCTCGGTTCATAAAACAGGAAGGGCCGTCTTTGCCCAATTGAGCTCGGTCCACGTATTCAGATGTGACGTGCATCGGAGTCATTTCGGGCACTGATTTTCGCTGCAACGAAACCAGCTTTGTGCTGGAAACGTGGTACATGTCTTCACGATCAACGAAGTCGATGTTGACTCCTACAATATTTGGCGGTGAAGGAATGACGTTGCCATCTAAATTGGCCACTTTGACGCTATGCGTTGTTGAACCAGAATAGATTTCGAAACCTCGTCCGGACAAAGGGATACTGAGCCATGGGCGATCATCGATCTTTCGAATGTGCGCGAAGCTTAGTTCTGGTGCGGCCTGGCCATCCAAAGGAAACCAAGTGATGCCATCAAAGTGTTCATAGACTTCCATGCGAAAACGCGCTGGCGTTCGGCCAGCGATATAAAACATTGCATGAGTATCCAGGTCGTGAATACGTTTTTTGTTGGCTGTGGCGTTGCTTCTCAGCACCGAAAATTCTCGCCCCGCTTGTTTGGCTTCCGCCATCTTTTGATGGATATGCTTCAGCAATTCTGGAGGCAACGCGATGGCTCGCTGTTGGTTCTTCACTTTTTTAGGAGGTTCGTCGAACATGTCGTTAAACATGTCGTAAAGGCTGGGTTTTTCACTTTCCAAAAACGGAGCATCCTCCAGTGGAGCAAAGCTTTTGATGTTTTCGTTACCGGCAACCAATGCGTCGCCGTCGTTAATTCCGCCTCGCGAAAATGGATCAAATTCCCCTGTACCACCCGACGAAGGCATAAAGCCCTTTAAGGCTGTGGTGACCGTGTTGGCTCCCATCGTTGCCGTTGTGAGTAACAGCAATAGCGGAATTCCGGCCGCTAATGCGAGCCAGAATTTGGGGCTTCCACTTCGTTCAGTGGAAGCCAAACGCCGATCAACAGTTTCCCACCACGTCGCCACCAGCCAAGCTAAGCACCCGATGGCGAATAGGATTGTCAGAGGCATTAAGCCAGTAGAACTAGAAATCGTGCAGCTGAAAATGGTCAGGAAGACGGCGATTAACATCGCCAATCGTTGAAATGTGAGTCGGAATCCACAGACCGCTAAGGCCAACATGAGATTGCTTTGACTGTGCATCACCAACACTTCGAAGGGATGCCCCTGTCCAAGAAAAATTCGTTGGAAGGGTTCGCACAATAATGTCAAAGTGACGACCATCACCATGATGGGTTGCACGACAGAATTATCGTGCAGCAGCCTTAGTCGAGTTCGAAAGAACACGGTGCCGACAATGACCAGCAAGGTTTGGACAATCATTTCAAACGCACACCAAAACGTGTGACGATGATCGTCGTGTTCAGTGAGCGTAAAGATACTCGCGGCGATCAACGTGGTGACGATGCAAATCGCATGCATTCGCCAGCCTGTGGCCTGCGGATGGTTGATTGCATCCGTTTCCGTTTGAACTTCTGCAGACTGAGTCTTGGCCGCTGGGTTCTGAGTCTTTGGCTTACGGCGACGTGTGCCCGGTAGTCTTCGTGAATGAATTTCAGTCATGACACACTTTCTGATAGCTGGCCACGAGTTCTGTCAAAGCTGCATGCGGTGAGATGCTGATCCATGCTCCCGCGCATCGTTCGTTGGAAATGACAATTTGGTGGCTGATTTCTGGCCGGAAGCCGGTGGCTGTGGTGACCACGATTTCAAAACCTCGATTAAGCGTAGAAGCCTGTCGCCTGTTGTGTGCAACTTCAGAATTTGGTTCCCGTAGTTTGGCAATCGCCAGAGCATCCATTGCGCGGTTCAGGCCACTATGAGATTCGCCCAAGACAAATAGGTCTGTGTCGGTTTGCAGTTCGACTTTGCAGTGTTGATCATGCAAAGATTGACATAAACTGGCGGCCACTCGAATACACTGTTCGACGGTGGCCAAACGATTGTCAGATGGGTGGTTGTCTGCAGAAAGATCCAGCGAAATGCGCACGGCCGTTGTGAGAGGCGATTGGCGTTCGGTGACAATCAAGTCTTGCTGTCGAGCCGTCTGAGCCCAATGAACGCGCCGCAGGCTATCGCCTTCTCGAAAGGGGCGAGTTCCCAAGATGTCTCCAAAGTCGCCAACTCGACGATCAGAAAATGAATCCTCACTGGCCGAAGATTCTGCTGCATCCGGCATGCCAACCATGGCAATCGTTTGCGGCCAAACGACAAGTTTTCCTTGCACGTCCGCCGTTCGTTGTGCTCGAAAAAGTCCGAATGGAAACGATGTTTCCACTTCCGCTTTTCCATTCACCGGATAAACGCCTCGATGTTCGGCAACAAACGACCATGTGTATTCCATGGTTGACCAGCCGGGAATATGAGCAAACGCAATTCCATGGTCACGGTCTGTCAGTTGCTGTTGGCTGGAAATGTCTTCCGATGTAAAGCCATTGATCAGCGATAAGCCCCACACGGGTAGAGGCCAACGGTTTTGAATCTGCAGCCGCACCAATGCGGGTTGGCCAAATTGAGTTCGCCGCACGTCAAAGAAAACTTGGCAGCGAATCGCCTTGATGGCCACCCACGGCAACACTGTGCCGATCCCAATAATGCCGACCAACAACGCCGTTAAAACAAAGATCAACGGATTCAAAAATACTCCGCAAAGCACAGTCCCTGCCAAAGCTAAGCAAAGGACCCACAATGGATTTTTGAGCCAATACACCCAGCGATTCCACGACGGACAGAAGTCCGTCGATAGCGCACTTCCAACCGTCGTCAGCCAATTCGGAATGCCTGACGGTTTCGAAGGTGTTGCTGGTGGTGATTGTCTTTCAAAAGCCACAATATTCTTTCACAGAATCAGCTCGCTGAATTAAATTTGATGATCACTTTGTAGCCGACGCTTGTGACGTCTGGCGGATCGATTGGTCATGGTTAAAAGTGAACATGGTTAAAAGAACATTGTTGAACATGCAGGCTCAATGATTCTGTGAGTTAATGTCGGAAGCGGAATCTCGGCGCAACCTCACAGTCCACAGGACTGGTCGGACCCGAAGAACACTGCATGGAGCAACCGAGATTCCTTGGTTCCGTGAATTCGATCATGGTCGAAAATCAATGGCAGGCAAAAACGGCATCGATTTCGGACGCACGCGTTCAGAGTTCCTACGCGGATCAGGTCGTTCGCTTTGAAGCTTGCGATACAAAGACGGAATGTCTTTGCAGGGCAAGCCACCTAGTAGTGCCACCTAGTAGTGCAACCTAGTTGAGCAACGTGGTAGAGCCACCCAGCAGAGCCACCATTCATGTGCAAGATGCGGCCAGACATAGCAAGCCAACAATTGCCATTTGCTTAGTCGCTGTCAGGTGATGGCAGTCGCCATTTTGAGACTGCTCATCCTGAACTTCACAGCGCGTGATTCACGTTGCATCAAGCAAGCTTCATCACGCACAGTGAAAGCGGGCGAATTGCTTACGCCACGTCTGTGATGGGTGGCCCGCGACTAAACACGCAATAGCGTGGAGTCATATCAGCAGAGCGGGAGTCGATTGTGATTGATTCGCGAAGAGGTTCCGTCGCAACGAGGTGAACGTCCGCTGCAGGACCAATTCGAGCCGCAAAGACAACTTTGCAAATTGCACACGAACTGTCATCGTGAGGCGGATGGACGGGGCCGGAATGGCAGGGCTGATCTTCGGTGTGCGGGGGTTGACCTGAGTGTTGTTTGGTCGAGCAATGCTGGCAGCAATGAGATGTCGAACACCCGTTCCCTGCAGCTTCCCCAGAATCAACAGCATCCGCCGGAATGGCTGAATGGTGAGCATGATCGTGCCCACAGCCGACGTGAAGCAACTGCACAGCTGGCAGCAAAAATAGCTGCAGCAACACAAGGAAGCTCACAAAGGCGAGTCGAATTGGTGAAAATATTTTGGACATCTAAAGCACGGTAAAAGAAGCCTCTGAGGCTGACCAGATGTCTGATCCTACGCATTCATCACCGAAATCCGCAAACTCATTTGAAGAATTCTGCTGAGTCGTTCTGAAATCGTCGACGACACGACAGTAGGTCGTTTTACCACGCTCAATTGTGAAGAATTCGTGATATTTTCCGTTCAATTTCAAGCACACAACCCGCTGCTGAAACTGGCAGTTGAACCAAATCGGTCACGCTGAAAAGACGTTTTGGACTGTGTGATGAGCGGGTGCCCGCAGTTTGCAATTGCCATTCTGCAAACCGAAAGACGGGCGACGAGCGTGCTCACTTGGAATGGACGTTCGACCTCGCCTGCAACGACATCAAGGGCGAAGCCTTGCCCACATCTCCTGAAGCTGAAAGCTGCTGAAGCCATGCATATGAAGCTACTGGTGCCATGCATATGGCACAGTCCATGATATGCATGGCACCTATCTATTCTCCAGCGAGTTTTATCTCATTCCGCCAACCAACCCCAAGAATGGGCTAACCGGCTACTTTATCGTGCCGTCAGCTGGTGCGGTCAGGTGTCGTGTTGCTTCAGGTCAGATCAATCCCGTGGTAGCTGGACCGTCGATTTCAGGTCTGCCGGGGATCGTTTTTCAGCCCGAGAACTTTCAGCGTCCAACCATCGCACCTTCCCGAGCATCGAGATTGAATATCGCAATCCGCGAAAGCAGACACTTACCAAGCGACACTGTCACTAAAACCGACAGCTCAAACCTCTCCACCAATCCGTTTAAACTTCTCCACAAACGATGAGATCTTCTGAAAGACGCTTTGCTTCTTTGTCAGGTACTGCGGATTCAATGGACTCATTTTGGGAAGAATCGCGTTTAGCTCGGTGCCGTTCTCGCTGGCAAACTCTCGTCGTAGTGACGTGCTGAGGTAACGCTTGGCCGCTTCAGTATTCAGGTTCTCGTCAGCAATTAGCTCGCTGGCCTCCCGCTGTTGTTCGGCACGTGCAAAACCGAAAAAAGCCTCCATCACACTGGCTTTGTCAGGAAGTTCATCCAAATTCGCGTCGTTAATGAAATCCACCATCAAACTTTCCTTCGCACGATTGCCCAAGCTAGAGCGAATCAACCGCCGGACTTCATCGATCAAACTCGCTTTGTTCTTGGCCTTTTTGTTGTGCTCAAAAATCAGTTCCAAGATGTAGTCGAGATTGATTTCCTGCGACTTAAGCAAATCCACCTCAAACACCACATCGTCCCAGTCGATTGTGGATTGTTCTTGTCCATCGGCTGCCTTTTCCCGTCGTAGCCAATCCCGGATGTCGTTGTAGGTCGAGCGGTAGTCCTGAATGTCTCGATCAGCCGGCACCTTGATGTCCTCAAGTGTGCGCAAATCCTCATCGTTCAGGTAATGCTCTGCCTTAAAGGCCTCAACCTGTTCCGGGTCATCCGTGTCGATGTCTTGCAGTGCTTTCAGGCATGCGAACTCGTCGAAGTTCTGCAGCACGTTCTCAACACGCAAATACTCACCAAACAGCTTCACAAACTCCTTCTTGTCTTTTTCCCCATCGATTTCATCTGGGGCAGGAAAGCGTTGTTCCAACTCCGCGACCACTTCCTTGAAGCCTCGTCGAGCCTCGCCCGTGACGATGTCCGTGAAGCCCTCCATATACTCCTTGTAACTTTTCTCCAGGACCACGTTCTTGGTGTTACTGTCACCAAACAGCGTGATCGCGTCGATCGTGGCCGCTTCCAAGTCGCGAAACGTCACAATATTGCCAAAGGTCTTCGTGGCATCATAAATCCGGTTCGTTCGCGAAAACGCTTGAACGAGTCCGTGGTAACGCAGGTTCTTATCCACGAACAACGTGTTGAGCGTTGGGGCATCAAAGCCAGTCAGAAACATCCCCACCACAATCAGCAAATCCACTTCTCGTGATTTCACTCGCTTGGCCAGGTCGCGGTAGTAATTCTGAAAGCCATTACTGTCCACGCTGAAGCTGGTCTTGAAGTAGTCGTTGTAGTCATCAATGGCCGCATTCAGGAATTCCTTGGCGGTACTATTCATCGCCGACACGTCGAAGCTTTCATCCTGAATGTCGCCAACAGCATCCTGTTCTTCGTTCGCCGCATACGAAAAGATCGTGGCAATTTTCAGTGGCTTGTCACTTCCGTCCTGCAACTTGTTCAGCGTTTCATAGAACAGCTTCGCCGCATCCACACTACTCACGGCAAACATCGCATTGAAGCCAGCACCACTCGCCCGCAGCCGGTGCGTTTTCTGTCGGTAGTGGGTCAAAATGTACTGCGAGATTTCTCGAGTGCGATCGGGGTGCAACAGAGCCTGACGATTCTCAGCGGCCGTCAGTTTTTTCTCATCCTGTTCCGTCTCAATCGCCTTGAACTGCGGGCGGACATCGTTGTAGTCCACTTTGAATTTCAGCACCTTTTCGTCGCGAATCGCGTCGGTGATCACGTAGGAATGCAGTTCACGCCCAAACACGCTGGCGGTCGTGTCAGCCCCCAGTGCGTTTTTCGGAAAGATCGGCGTGCCGGTAAATCCAAACTGATAATAACGCTTGAACTTCTCCTGAAGATTCTTCTGGGCCTCGCCAAATTGGCTGCGATGGCACTCGTCAAAAATAAAGACGACTTGCCTCTGGTAGATCGGCAGGCCGGATTCGCCCTTCATCAGATTGTTGAGCTTCTGAATCGTTGTAACGACAATCTTGTTGTCGTCGATGTCCAGATTGCGTTTAAGCCCAGCGGTACTGTCGGATCCGTTGACGCTGTCGGGGGAAAAACGCTGGTACTCCTTCATCGTCTGGTAGTCCAGGTCTTTCCTGTCCACCACAAAGAACACTTTGTCGACAAAGTCCAGTTCTGTCGCCAATCGGGCTGCCTTGAAACTGGTCAACGTCTTGCCGGAACCCGTGGTATGCCAGACGTAGCCACCGCTCTCTGGTTTGCTCCATGTTTTTGCCGAATAAGAACTACTGATCTTCCACATGATTCGCTCAGTCGCGGCGATTTGATAGGGCCGCATCACTAACAACGTGTCACTGACGTCAAAGACCGAATACTGCAGCAGCACTTCCAGCAACGTGTTCTTCTGGAAGAAGGTCGCGGTAAAATCCTTCAAATCCTTCAGCAGGCTGTTGTCTGCCTTCGCCCAGTTCATCGTGAAGTCAAAACTGTTCTTGTCACGCTGCGTGGTGTTAGCAAAGTAGCGAGTGTCGGTGCCGTTGGAGATGACGAACAACTGCAGAAACTTGAACAGTGAGTTCTCGCTATTGAAGCTTTCCTTGCTGTAGCGGTGCACCTGATTAAACGCCTCGCGAATCGCCACGCCACGTTTTTTCAGTTCGACCTGCACCAACGGCAAGCCATTGACCAGAATCGTGACGTCGTATCGATTCGCGTGGCTGCCAGTTTGCTCGAACTGCTGGATCACTTGCAGCTTGTTTCGAGTCCGGTTCTTCTTGTCCAGCAGGTAGATGTTCTGGATGCGGCCATCGTCGAATACGAAATCGTGGATGTAGTCATCGTGAATCTTACGAGTCTTGTCGACAGTGCTTTCGCTGGGTTTGTCCAGGTAAGTTTCTACAAACCGCAGCCATTCGCCATCGGAGAACTCTACGCTGTTCAGCGTTTGAAGTTGCACACGCACATTGGCAAGCAATGATTCCTGGGACTTCAAGTCTTTGCGAAATTCATAACCCTGATTTTCGAGATCCTGAATCAGTTCCCGTTCAAGGTCAGCCTCGCTCTGGTAGCCTTCGGCAACCATCCATTCCCGGTTGTACTTTTCCAGGATGATGTAATTGTTCGATTCGGCGATGGTATTGTATTCGGTCATGGTGTCGTCGTTTCCTGCCTGAATCCGTATTCGCTGACAATGTGGTCGATTAGCAGCTTCAGAACGTTTTTTTCCTCAGGCGGAAGAGTTGCGACTTCATCCTCCGAATGCTTGTAGTGACTTCTGAAATTCAGAATGCGTTTTGCGTAGGGATTAGGATGGCCGTCATCAGTTGGCGGCAGCAGCTGCTCCCATCGGTTGTACCCAAGGAACGTCGCTGCCTTCTCCAGGATTTGTCTTAAATGATCGAAGTGGTGCTTTTCGACCTGCCCTGATTCAATGACGGCTTTAAGCTGAGCCAAAAGATGCAGATGGTACGAAAACGGTGAATCGTTGGGTTGCTGGACGAGTTCGTATTTACCGTCTTCCGTTTTTTCCAGGCGTGATTTGGTAAACCACTTCCCTCGCCAGGTGGGCGTATGCGATTTATCATCGCTGCCAAGCTCGTTCACCAGCACGTTGAAGAAAAGTGGGTTGTGGGTGGAGATGATGAACTTCACGTCCGACGTGTTTGTCTTGATCAAGGTCGCAAGATCAACAGCCAGTTCGATCAGGTGATTGTCATCCAAAGAGCTGACCGGGTCGTCGATAAAAACGTACTCCAACTGGTCAAACTCGTTCGTCTCTCGGTCGGCTGGCTCGGGAACGTTCAGGATCGTGATCACTTGATCCAGCAGAGTGTAGAAGACGCTCCAAATGAAATTGCTTTCTTCACCCTTTGAAATTTTGAGAATTCCGGAGTGAGCTTCGTCACCGGTTTCAAGGGTGAATGTCACCTCTGAAAATGCCTTGATCGTAATCTGTCTGTCGTCGCTATCCTTTGTTTGGTACTCGGCATTAAATCGCGGTGTCAGCTTATCGTTGACGTATCGCTGAAAGTTCGTGATGACGTTTTGATCTTGCCCCTGATCTTTCAGAACCCAGTCAGTGAACGAGTTCGGCTGAATTTTTAGCTTCGGTTCGGCATCAAGAGCCAAATCGTTGTCCCAATAGAACAGGTCTTCTGTAAACGCGTTGTAATAGAGAATCTTGTCCCGCGAGAGGCCGATTTCTGTGCTCTCTGGGTTAGCATCGCCGGATTCTTCAGACGCTTCACCCGTGGATGTGTTTGCGGGCTCGTCGTCAGCACTAACGGGTGCAACAAGCTGCTTGAACTCCCGAGACAATCGCGTTTTCCCGGTTCCATTGAAGGCGTAGATCAATTGCACCTTGGGCAGAGGCCTAACCTCTTCGACCTCTTGCGTCGTGACAGGCACGTGTCTTTTGACAGTCTTAGCTGTGCTCAACTGCTCTGCAATTTCCGCCAGTGTGTTGCTCATCGGTTATGCTCCCACCTCTTCGGGCTTTGGGAAGCTCAACAGCAGATCGCGGTAGTACTCGTATTGCTTCTGCCGCAAATTGATTTCGTGTGGCAAGCCTTCGCTGATTGAGGTCGTGAGGGTGTCGAACTTGTCGAGAATTGCGACGATGCGAGATTGCTCAGCAATCGATGGCACTAAGACTTCCGGTGCTTCCAGCATGTGGTACGACACAAATGGATGAGACGCGCTATTCGACTTCGAAAGGAAGTCTTGCAGTAACAAAAGGTGGTATGCGAATTGAGGTAGGACATCATCCGCCTTGATTTTGCAGATAACGCCATTGTACGTGACAAAATGCTTTCCCTTTCCCCAGTTCACAATGCCAGCATAAGCTCCGATGTGGCCGATCACTGGAGCATCTTCGCTGTTGTACTCATCATGGCTGCCGACGACACCGTTGCTCCCGTAAACAGGGTATTCCCCGCCAGTTTTCGGAATCGTGTTCCCTTTACCATACTTAAAGTCATAAATATCCCCCAAGCTCATCTTCTTAATGCCTTCGCCATATTCAAAACTCAACAACTGGTCGCGATAGTAGTTGTATTGTTTTTTGCGGGCGGTCAGCTCGGCGGTCAGCTCGGCGGTCAGCTCCGTAAAGGTGTCCAGAATGTGGACGATTTCGCCCTGGATCTCAAGCGATCTTTTCGGGTCCGATGGACAGGGAATGGGGATAGCGTAAGAAGCAGGGCGGCTCATTAAATGACTATGCCGAGTCTGGTTAAAAGTGCGGGAATGCGTAATGCGTTTGATCGCAACGCTGCTGCGATGCATTGATGGCCACAACTCCTGATGTAGTTGATACTTGCGTTGCGAATGATGCT
>JBDWHY010000009.1:0-30716 GCA_039974975.1 Fuerstiella sp.
GCCATAGCTCTGTGCCTCGGTAGAACAGTTCCTGCTGCCCGACTTGTTCAAACTCATGCACGGCAGATCGCAGGCGGTCGGTGGCCAGCCCCCGATAAATTCCTTTGTCATCATCTAAAACGGTGCTAAGCGATTTCTGAACGACTTCGAAGACTTCCCGTAGTTCACGGTCGCTGGAAAGTAGCTTTGCCAGACGTAAAGAGTCCATACCCTGGAGCAGGCAACCTTTCAGTTCATCGGTAGCCTGAGTCTGGCTTAGCTGAAGGCCAATCAGCACACTGATCAAGAGACCGGCCACGCTAATCTGGATGGTGAGGTCGCCCCAGATGAAGGCAACTCCCATGCAGGCAGAGCTCAATGCTGTGGCGATCAGGAACCGTGGGTCTGTCAGCAATACGGACTGATCGGACGAATTTTGTCGTTTCATGAGCTAACGAACTCGGCCTGCGAACGACACATCGCCACGTTTGCGTCCTTTCGCTTCTTCAATCCAGTCGTCGGCCAGCTGCAGCAGCCGACTCAAACGAAGCAGATCATTGCCGTAGAGGTTCTGAGTGTTTCGATAGTCACCGCTATCTGCCCGATAGCTTTTCTCGATGGATGACGAATAAGTGACTTTGCCACCATTGTCATTCTTCCAGACGGCGACCAAAAGGCCTCCCGTTGCTTCAAACTTCGCTACTGGTTTTTGCTTTGATCTATCGATCTTTGGGAGGGCCTCTGCCTCGCCTTCCTGGGCGTTTTCATCTGTCATGAAATTCTCCGTTTTGAGTGAGACCATAGCCCTACAGCGTCTCAGACACTCAGGCAAGTAGTTGATTGATTCTGTGTCATTTCGAGAACGGTTTTGGAGAAAGAAACACGGTGATAACGGGCGTCCACCTTGTTGATTTTGATGAATCATCACTCCAGCAACTCAGGACTGTCGGAGCTAAAGCCGACGGTCATCGCATCCAGCAGAGAATCGGTTCCCCCTAAAGGTCGCCCCCAATTCTCTGCTGGACACGAACGCGAAGAATCCGCTTGCCCTGAATCGACTTTGAACGCTCGCCATGAGTTGCAGGGTTGCAGTTCAACCAACAAAACAAACAGGAGAATGTCATGACCGACCACACTCAATCTTCCACCACAAGAAAGCCAACTCTCTATGCCTATCAGGTTCGAGACAATCCCGACGGCAAAGGCTTCTGGACGCGTATCGGGGCCGCATGGCCCACAAAGAATGGAGGCTTCAGCATTCAACTTGATGCCCTTCCGCTCGACGGTCGCATCGTGTGCCAGCCACCGAAAGAAGACACCAACGATCAGTAGATCAAACCTGCGAACCGCCTGTCAGCAATGGCAGACGGTTCGCTGCAACCAAACACTTTCAATAAGGAGAATTTTTCCATGACTAATCAGACTAACCACATACAGCAATTCTTTCATGAGCACCCCGGACCATTCAACTTCCTACAGTCCTCAGACGGCGTGGACGGAATCATCGCGGTTGATTGCACAAGCACCGGGTCCTATATCGTTGCCTCACACTTTTGGGATCGAGACGAACAAGAGGAATCCGAAGTGTTTGCCGAGACCGTGGTCTTCGCACTCAACATGATGTCGAGCAGGCAGAGGTTTCGCTGGAAACAGCATCAACTGCCAAGTGTGGTCCAAGAACTCTTCAAGAGATTCCCGGGGCCCTTCGTCACCGATGTGATCGAAAGCGATTACGAAGAGTTCAGCTTGGTCGAATGTGTGACAACTGGACAGCTGATCGTGCAGGAAACACGTCGAAGTCTGGATGAGAGCAAGATCATCTCTGCCACTGTCGCCAGTGCTCTCAATCAGTTGAGGGAGCCGCGGATACGAGACAAGACACGACGCCTCATGTCGCTGCTCAAATGCCGAGCCTAGAAAGGCGTTTACATCCCCGTTAAATTGCGATACTCGTTGTCGCATGACGGGGTGTAAGAACTCCCAAAGGACACGAACTTTTGAGCGACGTGGATTGAAACGCTCTCCCTTAGATCGGGAGGGCGGCGAAATACAACACCGCATGCGGAAATACGCCGCAGGCCGTCTTTTGGGCTTTCTTAACCTCCTGATGCCAGGCTGGCATCCTCCCCGTCACAATTTCAGACGGGGAGTAGACAATGCACCATTCAGCTACAACAAACCAACACATCGGGCACCGAATCTATTATGCACGGATCGGGAGCAGAGTCGCTCTCAACGACCTAGCAGAACGATCCGGGATTCCAATGAGTCAACTCGAAGCTTTTGAGGCGGATGATGACATGATCACAGTCGTTGAGCTCCTCGCGATCGCTTCGGCGTTGATGCTCCCCGTGGCCTACTTTCTGACAAACGAATCGCAACATGATCGGCTTGAGCAATGGAGACTGGTTGACAGCTTTCAAAACCTGAGTCCAGATGAAAGATCCAGCATCATTGAGCTGGTTCAAGGCATTCAAAATGACAATGCCATCTCACTAAGGAGTCGGCCCTCTCAACAGCCTGATCTAAAATGGTGGGCCTTCTTGCAACGTCCCACAGGTCGTGCAGAGTGAAACAGAATTGACTCTCGAATGGAGCGGCGTTGATCTCAAGAATGAGTCAGCATTCATCGAAGTGCTGATATCATGCTGGTGACGCGACACTCAGTTAGCTGGCTAAATGAGTGTCATAGAAATCTACAGACGTCTTCCCTTATGCATGCATAAGGTGAGTTTATGTTTAGCGACAATTAGAATTCCCGGACTGTGGGTAAATTGTTGATCATTGCAACTCCTGATTTTCATGGAGGTTGCGATGGTCACGGATGGACGCGTCAAGGAACTTCGGCGGCTGCTCGGGATGGGCAGAACTCTGGCCGATTCAGCAAGGATGGCGGAAATGAGCGAGAAAACAGCACGCAAGTTTCGCGATGAAGACGGATTGCCGTCTCAGAAGAAAACGACTCGGACGTATCGAACGCGAAACGATCCGTTTGAAGCAGTTTGGGACGACGTTCAGCAGCGGCTGGAAGTCGAACCTCGACTGAAAGCGAAGACGCTTTTCGAATGGTTGCAACAGTCGCATCCAAGTCAGTTTCCTGATTCCACAGGTCGGACATTTGAACGACGCGTGAACAAATGGCGAAGCCTGCATGGCCCGGGCAAGACGGTTTTCTTCAGTCAGGAGCATCATCCGGGACGACTGGCGGCCAGTGACTCTACCGTCTGCAACGAGCTTGGCGTGAAGATCGCCGGGCAGCGTTTCGATCACACTTTCTTCCACTGCGTGCTGACGTACAGCAACGTCGAAAGTGTGTCGCTGTGTTTTTCTGAATCGTTCGAATCGCTGAGTACTGGTATTCAGAAAGCGTTCTGGGAATTCGGTGGCGTGCCGGAACGGCATCGCAGTGATTCCTTGGCGGCGGCCGTGCGAAATCACACCAGCCGGAAAGAACTCACCGAACGAGCGTTGCTGCTGCGTGGCAGTCACAACTTCGAATCACGTGAAAAATACGTTGCCTTCGTGGAAGACATCGTCAAACGAGCCAACGATAACCGGCGGAAGAAGTATCTTGATGATCTTGCACACTTGAATCGGCTTCCGGATCAGCAGCTTGACACAGACGATCTCGTCAAGGGTGTGCGAGTTTCTCGCAGCAGTACGATCAACGTGCGAACCAACACGTATTCGGTTCCCAGTCGGCCGATCGATCAGCTCGTCGACCTTCGCATCGGGGCGGAACAGATCACGGTGACTCATTTCGGGCACCTCATTCAGACAATGCCACGGCTGGTCGGCAAGAAACTGGCAGCCATCAACTATTGACACATCATTGATTCGCTGGTGCGAAAACCGGGAGCATTCGCTAACTACCGATACCGCGAAGAAATGTTCCCGACAAGCAGTTTTCGTATGGCGTGGGACTCGCTTCGAGCCGCTCATGGGGAAAAAGTGGCTGACAAAATGTACGTGCAGATTCTGCAACTGGCGGCCCAAGAAAGTCAGGACGCTGTGGCCGACGCCTTGCGACATCTGCTGGCGACGGAATACACAATCGATTTCGAACGTGTCCGCGAACTTGTTGCGAACGGGACCAGCATTCCCGCCCCAACCGACATCGAAGTGGAAGCACCAAATCTGTGCGATTACGATTCTTTACTCACCACGTTCGACAAGGAATGTCCGAACCATGACCAAAACGATAACGAAACCGGCGGCGAAGAAATTGGCGGCAGCAAATGCCACGAAGGCAACCCGCCCAACGCCGTCACCACAACAGCAGACAGCGAAAACCGACCCCACGTCGCGTCTGACGAACCAGTTGAAGGAACTGCGTCTGCCGACGATTCGAGACCAGTTTCAGGAGACGGCCGTTCGAGCGGCTACGGAAAACCTGAGTCACCTGAACTATCTTTCAGAACTGGCGACTCTGGAATGCGAAGCTCGGAAGGAAGGCCGCATCAAGCGGCTGATGACACGTTCGAAACTTCATCCGGGCAAGACGTGGGCGAACTTCAACTTCAAGCGATTGCCGTTGCAGGTGACTCGGCAATTGGAGACTCTGCGAGATGGATCATTCTTGGACCGTCGCGAGAACGTGCTGATCTTCGGCAAGCCGGGCTCCGGCAGGAGCCACGCCCTCTGTGCATTGGCGGAACAATTGATTCTGGAGGGGCGGAGCATGTTATTTACAACATGCAGTCTGCTGGTGCAGCAGTTGCTGATCGCGAAATGAGACCTGCGTCTGCCGAAAATGATCAAGCAGTTGTCGAGCTTCGAGGGACTGATCATCGGCGACCTAGGCTACGTGCAGCAGAGTCGCGAGAAGATGGAGGTGTTGTTCACGCTTCTGCCGGAACGCTACGAACGAGGGAGCGTGCTTCTGACGAGCAATCTTGCGTTCAGCAAGTGGGACCAGATCTTCAAAGATGCGATGACAACAGCGGCAGCGATCGACCGCCTAGTCCACCACAGTGTGATCATCGAACTCAACGTCTCCAGCTACCGAGTGGAGACAGCAAAGAGAACCAAAACGAAACCAACTCAATAGCCGAGTTGGAAAATCCAGACGGGAAATCTAGTTGTCGCTAAACAGTATGACTAATTGTCGCCGAACAGTTTCACCGTGAAACTCGATATAGCTACGGTTCTCGGACTTAGGCAAGCGAGACAGCTTTGACTGTTGCGGCCCGCGATTTGAACGGGGCCATTGGTATTGGACGAGTGATTTCTTCGGTCGTCAACGCCGCCGACAGACGAAGCCCTTTCACGTTTGGTGCGGAATCTTGGATTCTTCCCATCGTCCGGTCGGTCTTATCGACAGGGGGGGGCTACTTATCCTCATGCGGATCGAAAGAGCTTCCAAATAAACTTGAATCGCAATTCACATGCTCAACATGTTTGATGTTGGCCACTGGCATCCTCTATTTCATTAGCGATTCAGCAGCTTCATCTATGGTGGCCATGTCAACACGTGGTGTTCACCAAGCCTAATGGAAGCGGCCAAGCCTCATGTACCCAGCGGGGGCCAAACCACACAATAGAATTGACCGCAGTTGTCAAGTTGCGTGACCGGCTTGCTTGAGGCATGAGCTGTCACTTCGTCTTGTTTTTCCAAAGCGACAGCAGAAAATACAGACGACATGTGACGCGATTTTGCCATGGAGACAGCAATGAAGTTTACTTCGCCCAAAGAATCACTCACGCCGCTTAGGCAACTGCTTAACCTGCTGGACGACCTTGCTCATCTAGCTGAGTTGGGCCATCGACCATCAGCAGCTGTTTTTCCCGAACTGCAGAGAGCTATCACTGGACTGAATCCACGATCTAAAGCACAGAGTCAGCTTTTGGCTGTTTCTAAGCAATTAGAAGATGCGTTCGCCAATCGCCTTTTTTCATTTTCACGAACTCCTATCCGTAGATTACGTGATCTCGCCTATCAAGCTGCGCGAGACGAGTCTCTTTTGCGACTAATTCTTGGAGAATGAATTATGCTAACCCATTCCGAGCTTCAATGGCAGTTTTCAGAAAACAAGGATTCTCAGCCGTCCTTGTGCTGCACTCCTCATTGTCCACAGAGCGACCAAGTAAAGATTTGTTACCCCGATGACCATTCAACGGTCGTGTTGCGGACGACCGGTGCGGACCTACCGGGATGCACCGTGCGTGTCAATCACGCTATCCGAAAACAGGGTGGTGACATACACACTCAATGCGGTCACCGCATTCGCAGCGGGCATTTTGAAGTAGTGTCCGTTTTTTCCGTTTCCCGAGATTGGTCCGAACAAGATGAGGCCGCTCTCCAAGGTGATCTACTGGGCTTCCAAACCGCTACGACAGTTCTCGCACGTCAGCACACTAGTCGTCCCAACGGACACAACAGCTTCAAAACTTGGTCGATAGATATGATTATCTATGATGCTGAAGGTGTTCTATTCGACGTCACTGAAGAGATCCGGCACCATCGGGGCGACATCAAGTTTTGGCTTGCCAATCCATGGCAAGCGCCGTTCTGCGGAATCAAATATCTAAGAATTAGAGCCTTGGTGGATTTGCCTTCTTCAGGGGACATCGCTGCTCTCGCGGGCAAGCTTGAAGCTTGGGCATTCGAGGCAGGTGGCGACTTTTTCATTGAAGAAGGCGTGCACATCAATGGTCAATAGCGTCCAAACAACTTATGAAGACCGGTTCCTGGTCTCGTGAAGAAGGCATCTCCCAGTTCTGGCAGGTGTCATCTTCTATTTTGGCACGACGCTTCGCGATAATATTCGCTCCTTCAAATGCAAACTCACATAGCCAAATATCGTCAAGCCGAATTTGCCCTTGGAAAGCTGCCTCCGGAGCAATACCCTGATTCAGCCACGTAACGCCGATGCCGCGAGCTCGAAGGGTCTCCGTGATCTCACGAATATTTCGCGCCAACAGGATACGTCGACTTGGAGTCAATTGGTATAACATATACGAAGTCACGAACAGTACATTCTCGCAACCTGACGACCACTTCATCGCAATATCGGCATAGGCTGAAAGAAGGGTCGCATCGGCTGAAATTCTAGAGAATCGCTCCGTCTCCAATGGTGCGTGATTCCGATAGTAATTTCCGAGCACATCACGCCTTGGATCATGTCGCCCCCATAGAGACAGCAACCACTCGTCATCACATTCTAATCCGGTATCGACACCTAGGTACTTGTGTGCTGATTTACACTCCCGCAAGAGTGACTTCGTCGTTTGCCTGCCCCAGTTGGGGAAGAACCAGTCGCCAGAAAGAAACGCATCCACGTCTAGCATGACAAGCCCAATGTCGCCACGCGAACAACCTAATTCAATGACACAAGTCCGTGGTGAGTCTTTCAGTTCATAAGCAAAAGGAACCGCACGTTGAGGAACGGTCGGATTGTTGTTTTTTGTCGTGCACAGCTCCCATATGCGATCAAAGTGTCGTCTCAGCAGAGCCTCGATCTTGTCTGGCGACGAAAGTTGCTCATCATCCGACAGATAGAACGAGGCGTAGTTTAGTGCCCCGACAACCAAGCAAAGCCAATTTAGCGAATCCAAACCAGGTCGCTTCCTTCTGAGATCGAGGAAAAGCTGCAAAGCGTTTCCCCCAGGTCGCTCAAGGCAACCCTCTAGGGCCTGAAAGTCAAATAACGAACTGTAGCCATTTTCCACGTTCTCACGAATGGCGAGTTTTAATTCTACAATCGGATCTATCACGGATACACCTCTTCGAAGCTTCGCAACAGCCTAGTTTGTGTGAACATTCATGCTGTGAACTACTGCTCTCGCAAAATTTCTGGACCTATCTTATTCAGGTGGGCAGCGTGATGGACCGGCGTGCTTTCTGGCAGGCGGCAATTGATGTCCACACCACTGCTCCTACTCATCGGTTGGAAAATCCGTGCACTTCACCTCGCGGACTTACCAAGCTTACCAAATATTGCGAGTTCTAGAAAATCTCCGGGCGGAATTGGCGGATTCTCTGCGAGAGCTTGATGGAAAATAGCGGTCGCGGGGGTCATACCGGGGAGCGTATTAATTTCTATGATCTTTACGTGGCCATTGTGAGTATTAATGAAGGCGTCCAAACGAGCGAAACCTTGTATTCCGATTGCTTTTGCAATCCTTAGTATACGATCCTTGACAGCATCGACAACGGTGTCAGCGACGTGTTCACGTGGCGGCGGTGTCAGGTTAATACCAGTGCCTGTCTGAAATTTTTCCTCGAGTGAAAGCAACTCTTTGGCACGAACGGTTACCGAGGGATTCATACAATGCAGTCGGCCCTGTCTTTCAAAAACACCGACAGTGACTTCGACCCAAGGCGAATATTCTGTGTCCCATATCAGTTGCATGTCTTTTATAGCGACCGTTGCTGTTTCAATGAACTCTTCGACTACGAATTCCGTTGTCGCTCGCGGCAGGCGGATGCACCCCCCTAGTCGTCCGACTAGCGAGGGAGGCACCAATTCTTCACCTTGTCTGACGAGCTTCAAATAGTCAATCAGGTCGTCACAGTCGGACAGTCGGGCAACACCAGTGGAACAACCGTCACTCGCCGGTTTGATGATCAACGACGAGGATCCGAGAGTTTTTATCCATTGATACCATTGTGCACGAAGCCATGATTCGTCGCTTAGGTTGATCATATAGAGCGGCAATCGAAAACGGGCTGGTGTGGATAGCCCAGTTAGCCCCAACCCATCGATGAAGGCGTTAGTCGTAGCTTTCTCTGCACACAATGCCGAAACACTAGCCGGAGACCCAGTGAATCGGATCCCCGCTTGTTCTAGCTTCGCTTGAAGCACACCATTCTCGCCAATGCCTCCGTGCAACGCTAAGAATACCATACTTTCGCTCTTTTGGCATGCCGTCAAATATTGTGGAAGTGTCTGGAAATGGGGCGCTACACACTCTCGGTCTGGCCCGAAGTCTGAGCGAAGCGAGGCAGCCAGAGTTGACCGTAAGGGCTCTAGGCTTCGTTCAATGTCTGTGTGCGAATTGCACGCTCGTTCGATGTCCTCACAGGTGTGAAGTAGCTCGTACTGAGGTGGAATTGAAAAAACGCCTCTAGCAGTGAGCAGCTTCGGATTCGTGATCCAACGTCCCGTGGCTCGAAGTTTAAAACAAACATTGGTTCCGCTTTGAACGGAAACTTGGCGTTCCGAAGTCGTCCCTCCCATTAAAACGTCAACTTCGATTGAGCCTTTTGCAGTAGGGACTCTGGGTGGTTGGGTGATGCCTTGGCGTGTGCAACTAGTACTAATTACGTGCAGGGCAGCAGCAGCGTGACTAAAGCCCAAGTGAGCAAACTGTAGGAAGAAGAAAGAGGTTTGACCGAGACCAGAGATCACATTGAAGTCCGAAAACCGGATTGTCCCGTCAGCCGACAACCAACCATCTAGTCGCCCAAAGTCACGCATGCCCAGCGCGGTGTACACTTCGACTGCTCGGGCTCTAATGGATTCTAGATGCGTATGCAATCTGCCAGGGATAGCCAGCCCCACGTCCTCACTTGGGAGGTATTTTTTGGAGTATGTATAAATGCCCGGGCAGATGACCTCCGTTGGTAGCAGGGCAACTGGCTCATGGGTCGACGATTCAACAACTAAGACTGAGAATTCGAGTTGGTCTAGGTCCTTCCAATTTTGTTCGACGAGTACCTCCGATTGGCTACCGGATGAGAGCAATTCAGCCACTTTCTCACTAACTTCGGCTGGCGAAGAGCATTGAAAAACGTCAATACTTGACCCACTCCGGGTCGGCTTCACAACGAACGTTTCAGAAGTGGCATTCGAACAAAACGATTTGACATCGCTTTCGATAGAGTTCTGCGAATTCTCTTTGCATAGCGTGAGCCAATCTCGCTTAGTCCCGAGAACTTTCGAGAGATGTTCTAGAGCTCGGGCCTTGTCGAATGCCAGTAGGCAGTTGGCCGAAGGTGTCCCAACGCAGGGAATTTGCTTTTCCTCGAGCAATCGTGTTAGTTCGCCATCCTCAAAAAATGCCCCATGCCCCGCTGGTATCACGATGTGGGAATTAGCCAATTCGTCGAAAGCTTCATCGAGGGAAATTATCTGTGCTTGAAAATCCATCCCTGCTAGCTTGAAGTCAAAGTCATCTGGTGTGTTCTGGTAGAGAACAGATCGAGGAGTCGGAAGAATTTTAAGCCCAGGGGTCACATAGTAGAGACTAATTGCAATCTCAGGATGATTTAAGCAATCGCAAAAGCACCTCGCGCTACTCAGTGAGACGCCGCGTTCCATCGAAGGTCCACCGAATAACAAAGCAATTTTGAACATGGAACACTCCTAGGAATCGGATTAAATGTTTCCCTATTTTCCGTTGTTGATGGTTGATGTGAAGTGAAAGGCTGAGTAACTTGACAGAAAAGGGAGCTTTGTTGACCAAGGCTCTCAGCCTTGTTCAACATTGTGGTTGGGGTGACCGATGCCGAAGCACTGGATTCTGATTAGAAGATCAGGCGACGACCGATCAGGTTTGCTGACCGGTGACTACTACTTCCTGAAGTGTCTTAGTGGAGATATGATCGAGCCAAACGGGACGTCGCCGGATTTCACTTCGATTCTGCCTGAGCAATTTGCACAGCTTGAATGCACAGCCTCGGAGCCGAAGAAGCGAATAACGCTAAGGTCAGCTGTTAGTTATTCTCAAATTCTCATTGTCTTGTTCGGACTACGTCGGCTTGGTAAGAAAGGTCTTGAGTTGTCAATGTTGGAGCGTCAGTACGAGGACGCGAGAAATCAAAAGCTTCAACTCGTCAATCGAGCAAGAGCGTTTTACAACGAGGCGAGTCGGAAGAACCAGTGGAGCCACACGCAATTTGATGGCGGGTTTCAGAAAATATTGTCGGCCTCGCCATCTGTGGCCAAGGGTGTGTCACTGGAGCTGGGTATCGGTTCTGCAGACATCATTTTTGTGGAAGACATTAGGACGACAGAACCGAAGGAGTCAGAGCAGACGTCCTTGCAGATGGTGAGGCATGCACTAATCGCAAAAGAAATGCGAGTCCTTGACTTCAAAGCAGTCAAGGAGGTGGTGAGCGGCCTGCTGAGAGATACTGTAGTTCGGGAAACTATTGATCCCGAACGCCCCGAGGCTGCAAATCTGAGAAAGTCCAAGCATCCGCTCAGGCGTGACTTGGAGTATAACTACCGCGTTATTGAACCTGTGACGGCTGATTCCCTATTGATTCCGAAGCCTCTAGTAAAATATTTCGACTCCCTGCCTCAGGAACATCAGTGTCGAATCCAGTACTTTTCATCTGAGCTGTCTTTTTACCGATTCCTTGGAGATTTTGACCAACACTTTTTTCGGTACGGAATTCTACGCCAAGCAATTGAGTCTCACTCGGACTCCGACGACCGATATGTGGTATTCCGAGAGTACCACCCCACAAACCTACCGGGATTCTCAGCATCCCTGACCCCGGAAGCAGCCACAAGTGAAAGCCATTCTCAATCTGTCTGCATCACAGCGGAAGTGAATGGTGTCCCCTTAGACATGGAGCAAGACGAGACTTTCGACAACGTAATCTACTTAAAGTTTCCGTTCAAACCGCAGGAGAAACTCTCTTGTTTTAAGCTCGCGGAGTTTCGGTTTAGGGTCTTCGGGCTACGATTGCGAGAGCATGCTCACCTCGCGTTTAGGGCCTCTGAAGATACGCTTTCGACGACAGTGAATGTTGATTTTACGGACGCTGGAATAGACCGCGATCGGATTCGCTTAGAGGTGTTTGGGGGACAGACCGCGACGGCAAAATACTGGCAAAACAGGAAGGGTAAACAGGTGAGAGTTGACGGCGAGGGTGGCTTTAGCTTCCCCGGGCAAATTAGCCCAGGCGATGGTGGGATCTACATTTGGGGCCAACCGCCAGCCTCGCCCACATTAGCTGGAAAGCCTTGACGGCTGTCCAAGTTGTGAACGTTGTTGCACCTGAGTGAAAGAAATTGAACCTACTGACGCCCTGTGATCAGGGCGGCTCATTAAATGACTATGCCGAGTGGGGGAATGCGAAATGCGTTTGATCGCAACGCCGCGGCGATGCATTGATGGCCATAACTCCTGATGTAGTTGATACTTGAGTTGCGAATGTGCTTCGAGTCACTGTCAAATGTTGATGGGGCGGCAAAAAGTCCGAGACCTGCAGACGGGATACTAGATCTTGAACCCAACCCCTTCTGCAATCGCAACATGCAGTACTGCAGGATTTTCAGCCTGACTTTTTACCGTGCCATCAAATGTTGTGTTTAGAGAAAGTAGATTAGGCGACGGTTTCGGTCTGAATTGAGTTGGTCTCTGACAGTTGTGATGTGGCTTCTTTGAGTTGGTGTTCGCTGATTCCGTCGATGAATTTGACACCTCGAAGCAGCTCGGGAATATGGTGATGGCCTCTCAGCTTTCGCCAGCCCTTGGATGCACTTTCAGCCAGTTTGAAGATCATGATGAGACTCGCTTTGGCACTGCCGTTGCCTTTCGTTTTTTTGTGCCTTAAACGTACCGTGGCGAATGTGCTTTCAATTGGATTTGTTGTGCGGATGTGGCACCGGCTTTCTGCTGGAAAATCGAAGAATGCCATCAGTGAGTCGCGATCTTTCGCTAGGCAATCAACCGCTGACTGATACTTCGCAGCAAACGTGGCTTCGAAAAGATCGAATGCTTGATTCGCGTCGTTCTTTGTGGGAGCAGCCCAGATTTCATGCAGCATTCTTTTCATCTGAGGCTGTACGCTCTTGGGCACCTTGTTGAGAATGTTGGCTGTCTTGTGAACCGTGCAGCGTTGCTTTCGAGTGCTTGGAAAGACCTGCCCAAGAGCCTTCCAAAAGCCAAGTGCTCCATCACCAACGGCCAGTTCGGGGGCGTGCGATAGGCCTCGAGACTTCAGAGAAAGCAGGATCTCTTTCCATGAAAGTTCGCCTTCTCGATGGCCATCCACCACCGCGATTAGTTCCTTTGTTCCGTCCGCCGTCGCTCCCATCAAGACCAGTAAACACTGGCGATTTTTGTCATTCATGCGTCCTTCATTGTTGTTGAAGCGAACGTTGGTGTGGATCCCGTCAGCCCACAAATACACGTACCGTTTTCCAACCAGAGACTTCTTCGACCATTGATCGTATTCATCTTCCCACACCGCCTTGAGTCTCTTGACGGTCGATGCGGATAGTCCCTTCGCGTCAGTTCCCAACAGCGACTGCAGTGCCTCCGGGAAGTCATTGGTGCTGATGCCTTTGAGATACAGCCATGGGATCATTTCTTCAATTGATTTTGTCTTGCGAAGATATTTCGGAAGCACACTCGGAGTGAAGGTTTCTCTGTCGGCAGTCGGTCGTTTGTCACGGACTCGAGGTTGACTGACGGTCACCGGCCCGACTCCGGTGAGGATCTCTCGTTCCGGCAGAGTGCCATTTCGAACCACCTGTCTTCTGCCATGCTCGTCGCCGATGTCGGATCTTTCATCGACGTAGCTCGCGACCTCATGCTCGATGGCCGCCTTGAGCATCTTCTGAGCTCAAGCTTTGAGGATCTGGGTCAAGGCATCGTTGGTAGACAGATCTCCAAAATCCGAACCTGAAGTTGTTTCTTCGTTGCTGAAATTGCTATCGTGATTCACGGGTGGCGTGCTTTCTGAAATGGGCTTGGAAACTTTGGTAGGTAACCAATTCATCTCGAAGCACGCCGCCTCTTTCAACCCTCAAAACAAACACAACTTTCTACAGTAACTCTTGCGTTAGCCCATGACTGGTGGACTCCGGGTTCATTTCCCAGAATGTCTTCAGGAGATCTACTATGTCAAAGAAATCGAACCAACCCCGCCGGTCCTTCACCCTGGAATTTAAGCAAGGTGCCGTGGACCTTGTCGTGAAGCAAGGCTACTCGTTTCAGGCGGCTGCAGAGGCCGTCAATGTGTCATCACGCAGTCTGAGAGAGTGGCACGAAAAGCTCGCACCACGGCCTGAGCCGTGTGGTGATGATGCTTCTGTCGAAGACCTTCAGGCAGAAATTAAGCGGTTACGAAAGCAGCTCAGAGACGCCGAAGTGGAGCGTGAAATCTTAAAAAAAGTTGCGCCAGGTAAAGTTCGGGAGAGGAGGATTGCTATGAGTTCATGACATGAAACTTTTCGTTTGAACCCAGTGAGTTGATCTCACCCGGCAGAGCCTGACCAGCAGCCGGAAGCGAGTGTTGCGTGGTGTCCGGGTAACCGACACTGCGAAGCGTACACAGCGATTCCCAAAGCCATGCTATTGAGCCTCGAAAGAGGATTTCACGTTGGAGCTTTCTTTTTCTTTTTAGCGGGCGCCGAGCAGTCGTCGCGATTTGGTGAGCGGTGACTGTCCGACCGGGGTCGAAGAACATGTGCAAATGGATATTGGGGTTCTCCGGAAACCTGGGAGGCCCTGTTGTTTCCGCGTGCAGATCCGGCTGAGAGACCGGAATACCAACTCTCGGTCTTTCGTCCTGTTGTGGTGGCGAAAGGAGGCACGAAACAAACCGCAGCAACACGTGGTACCGCCGAGCGACGCGAACCGAAGTGAGGCGGGATGAATAACAGGGAGTCGGAGCGTTCCGATAGTACCGATGAAGTCGGGGAACTCGCGCTCAGCGAGGACCCGGTGGAGGGAAGCGGAACGTCACATCAAACAACCGATGTTGGGAACTACGTCAGGTGCTCAGAAACTTGAATCACGTATCACTGAAACAGCATCGGATAGCTGAGCTGGCGAAGCGTTCGCCGGAGCTGATTTTCACAAGCCTTGCTCATCTGATCGATCTTGAATGGCTACTGGAAGCCCACCGCCGTACTCGTAAAGACGGTGCGGTAGGAGTTGACGGTCAAACGGCCGCTGACTACGAAGTTGATCTGACTGCCAATCTGGAATCTTTACTGGATCGAGTCCGTTCGGGAACTTACCGCGCACCTCCCGTGCGTCGTGTTCAGATTCCGAAAGGCAACAGCAGCGAGACCCGCCCGATTGGCATTCCCACGTTCGAAGACAAGTTGTTGCAGCGAGCTGTACTTATGCTGCTGGAGCCCATCTACGAACAGGATTTCAGTGACAGCTCGTACGGCTTTCGGCCTCGATGTTCTACTCATCAGGCGATTGATGCGACGTGGAAACACACGATGGATCTACGGGGTGGTTTTGTTCTGGAAGTCGATTTACGCAAGTTCTTCGACACACTTGATCATGGTCACCTCCGAGCGTTTCTGCAGCGACGAGTTCGCGATGGTGTTGTTCAACGCCTGATCGGCAAGTGGCTGAACGCGGGGGTCATGGAGTCGGATAACGTAAGCTATCCGGGCAGTGGCAGTCCGCAGGGTGGAGTGATTTCGCCTTTGTTGGCGAATGTCTATCTTCACTATGTTCTGGATGAGTGGTTTCATCACGATGTTGTCCCGTGCATGCGTGCTCGAGCCCGATTGGTTCGCTACGCGGATGATGCGGTGATGATTTTCGAGTTGGGATCGGATGCTCGTCGCGTGTTGGCTGTTCTGGACAAACGTTGTTCCAAGTATGGCCTGACGATTCATCCGGAGAAAACGCGTCTCGTCGATTTTCGACGTCCGCTGTTATCTCCGGGCACGTCTGGTAAGGCTCGCAGCCAGTCGGAGACTTTCGACCTGCTGGGATTCACGCATTACTGGAGCCGCTCTCGCAGCGGTCAGCGAGTCGTCAAACGCGAGACGATGTCTTCCCGCCTGACTCGTTCGGTTCAGGCCATTGACAGCTGGTGCAAAGCCCATCGTCATGATCGGCTGATCGACCAGCATGCCGCTCTATGCCGCAAGATTCGAGGTCACGATGCGTACTATGGAATCACGGGTAACGGCGAGTCGTTACAGACCTTTCGCTTTCTGGTTCATCGCGTGTGGCGTCGCTGGCTCAGCCGCCGACACCGCAAACGAAAACTGGACTGGGACAAGTTCAGTCGACTGCTCGAATCGTTTCCGCTGCCTCCATTGCGAGTCGTTCACTCGGTCATGTGGAATCGCGAGGCGAACGTCTGATGTGAGGAGCCGTATGCTCTAATGTGGGCACGTACGGATCTGTGGGAGCCCGAGGTGAGCAATCACCTCGGGCCACCTGGCCGTTGTCCATTTTCAGCCAGCAAGAGTAGCCGACGTCTACAAGGCGATTTCAAGGATGCACAAAGATGGATTCAATGTGACTCATCTTTGTGAGGCCCTGAGCGTGCATCGCAACGGCTACTATCAGTGGCTTGCGTCTCTTGAGACCGTCTATGAACAACAGGATCTGGAGCTGACACCGCTGGTCAAAGATGTTTTCTTCCAGCACCGTCGTCGCTACGGAGCAAGAAGAATCGCCATCGAGTTAACGGAGCGTGGACAATCCTGTAGTCGCGCAAAAGCCCGTAAAATCATGACCCAAACGGGCCTTGTGGCGATTCAACCGAAGTCGTTCAGGCCACGAACAACGGAGAGCCGACATCGTCTTGGTT
Organism: Fuerstiella sp.; assembly: GCA_039974975.1. Classification (GTDB taxonomy): domain Bacteria; phylum Planctomycetota; class Planctomycetia; order Planctomycetales; family Planctomycetaceae; genus Fuerstiella. Next base: position 16,460 of record JBDWHY010000009.1, read on the forward strand.
ACAGTCCGAATCTGCTTCTTAAAGGAATTGAAGCCATAAGAATCAATCAGATTTGGGTTGGCGACATCACTTACATTCCATTGGCAACTCAGTTCGCGTATCTCGCGATGTTGATGGACCTGCACTCGAGAAAGATCATTGGGTGGTCGCTGGAATTGAACATGGAGGAACCACTTGTGATAGCCGCATTGAAGCAAGCCATCAAGGACAGGCAGCCACCCCAGGACCTGATTCACCACACCGACCGAGGCGGCCAGTACGCCGGCAAGCAGTATCGAAAGCTGCTCGCACGAGCCCGGATGCCGCAAAGCATGAGCCGAGCAGGTGACTGCTACGATAACGCTTTCATGGAGTCGTGTTTTGGTACCATCAAAACCGAAATGGAAATGAAAACGTACGCCTCACTTCAACAAGCCAATCGCGAAATCCGAGATTAAATCAATTACTACAACGTACTCAGACGACACTCTGCTTTACACTACCTTTCACCAACCAGCTTCGAAGCCAACTGAAAGAATTAAGAGGTTGGCGCGCCCATGAAGTCTGGACCACCTCAGCGAGACCGAATCGCATGCGAGTACCAGCGTGCAAAAAACTCACGACCACCAACCGCATCGTCCTCTTCCCAGAAGTAACGAAACCACTCCTTCAATCGCTAGGCCCTGCTTGTCTTCAATGTCGATTCGGCGATCGCAGAAAGAGCACCCTGCTTCGCGTCCGTCAGATTTGGGGGTTAAACAGGACGGCGTATTTCATGCCTGTCAGGCGATCGTCGCCTTCGGCCTGCAACTGTCGGTTTTCTGACCGCCGAACCTTGTCCACGGCATCATTGAGGTACTTCGAAATGTGGAACACGTCATGCACGATGTCTGCGTTTGGGAGGTTCTTCGTGACGCTCGTTTCATACGCCTGCCACATGTCCATGCTGACTGCTTTGACGGCCTTTTTCTGCGGTTCTGTCAGGCAATTCAGGGCTTGATCGCACGCTTCGATCGTTCTGCCTTCTGCCACTTCGAGAACTCGTTCGCCATCGTGGTCCGTCAAAAACGGTGACGTGATCCTGCCCTTTACCGAAGCTCTTTTCATCGACTCCTGCATGCAAAACTTCGTCGGTTGAACGTCGAGCGAGACCTCGTTCGACAGCGCGTTCAATCAGCTTCTGAGCGGTTGACCAGTGGATGCCGAGCAGTGCGGAGGCTGCATCGACGGACCGAGATGCGTGAAGAACGTCGATCGCAAATGCTTCAAACATCAGAGTGAACCGATTGTGCTTTCCGGCCCAGGGAACGCTGATGGTTTTGACTCCGCAGGCATCACACTCAGCCCGAGGAACGCGAGCGGTGAGCACTGTTTGAAACTGCATGGCATCCAGATGTCTCCAACTGCGTTCCGGAGCTTTGTCCTTGCGAGAGCATTGATTTCCGCAATCCGGACAGGCGACTTTTGCGCCCACAAATTCGAGCTGCAGCTTGAGAGTCTGTGCAGCCACATCCAGATCGACAGAGTCAATCCCCCAGTCATCATTCAGGCCAACCATCTGGTGGTAGTGTCGAGAAATCGAATCCATAATAGCCCCTTGAAACGAGACATTCTCCAGTCTCGAAAACACGTGTCCATTCTGAAGACTCCCACGAAAAACTCAGAAGAGCCGGCACGAACAGGAAAACCTGCTCACTCAACATCGTATGTACCCGACGGCAATCGGGTACAGGAAGGTCTCTGAGACAATGGCACGAAACAGCAAACGACAGGCCAACGGAACCGCGTGGTATTGCAAGTTCGACAATGGCTGGTACGCCACCGTTGATGGCAAACGAACGTCCCTGATTGACGAATTCGGTTAACCCGTCAAAGGGAAAGACAATCGCGATCAAGCTGAACTTGCAGTGGCTCGACTCAAACTCTCGATTCCTTAGAAGACATCGAACGACACCGTTCTCGTGGCGACGGTCGCCAATGCCTATCTTGAGCATCTCAAGAAGACCACGTCAGCTCAGCACATCGAAAATGCCACTCGAGACTGCAGGTCTTCGGAAGCGGGGGCTGCTTGCCGGTATAATGAAGGTGTCGAATCGGCGAATTAATCTCTTGTGTTGGAAACGACATTACTGCCGAAAAGTCTGGCCGGTCGAGCCCTCCAACGGCAAAGAGTGTTTTAATTCCATTTTGCGGCTACCTTCTTCAAGCTATTCCAATTCATGATATCATCTGAAGTCACCTTGAAAAAAGCTGGAGTCTCCTTAGAGATCTTCTTGAATAGTTGTTCGTGCTCTGCGGGTGACAAAAGCGTATTCTGCCTCCGCCCCAACAGCACCTCTGACACGGTACACAGAGTCGACAGCATCTCGTCCGTTCGACTGATACTCCATAGTCGCAGCGTTGAGTCATCTGAAAGAGAGATGTAAGCTGACCCATCGGGTACAAACGAAACGTGGGTCACTGCTCCCAAATGGAATGCGTAGGGAAGTGCCCGCTGGCCCGTATTAAGATCCCAAACTGACGCTTTTTTCATTTTCCCTTCGGCAACAGCAACCAATGGCAGTCGTGGATGAAATTCCGCCCACTGAATAGCTGGCTCAGAAATCTGCAGAAGAGAGCTCTTTGGTTCATTCAAAGCGAATAATTCGTAACCACGATTCCCGACAAGTGCACCTGCAACCGGGCCTTGGCCGGATTCAGTAAAGGTGGCGTAGAGCCCTCGATTCCCCTGAATTTGCAACATCTCTCGGCTATTTCGCCAATCCCAAACGGTCGTGTTCTTGCCACTTGTCAGCAGTCTGCCGCCTGGCAGAAAAACGCTCGACCGGACGGACCAGGAGTGATTGAGTTCCGCAAGCAGCTTGGGGGACGCCGACACCTCTCGGACCTCAACAACACCGTTGCGATCAGACGCCACAACACGCTTACCTGCTGGATCGAATCGGAGTGACTGAATTCGAGCGGATTGATTCCACTGTGCAAGTACTGAGTTTCTGCTCACGTTGAATAGAACAACTTTGCCATCGTCACTACCGACAGCGAGCAAGTCGGACTGAGAAGGACTAAATTCAATACGGTAGATTGCGCCGTTAGAAATCGGATCTGACATTGCCAACTTCTCTCCCGTGATGGCATCCCACGTGTAAATGCGGCCGCTTTTTGTTGCGGACGCAAGTACCTTGCTGTCTCTGGAAAAATCGGCATAGTAAACGTCTGCGTCGTGTTCGAGACACCCGACTAAATCACCGGTACCTTGCCAAAGCATCACGTGCTTACTCCGGGTCGTCGATGCAATTCGCTGGCTGTCGCTAGATACCGCTGCTTTGTAAACCGGCAGTTCGTGATGCAAGATCTGCTGCCCTCGAGTACTTGATGCCAGATTCCAAACAAGCATCAAGCCATTGCTTTGCGTCACCAGAATTCGATCGTCGTCGATAAAAGTCAGTTCCGAAACTTCTTCTGAATTCGGGGACGCCGCCAATGCAGCCATGCCAGAATTGGACCAGTAAAATTTTACTGGCAGCGTGCCGCCAGACACTGAGTAAACTGATCCGTCTGGTGAGGTTGCCAGTACGGTAGCGCCGACGTTTACTGTCTGGCTGACTCTCTTTCCGGAGCCATGATCCCATACTGTTGCATGGCCGGAATCTGTTAGCACTATGAACCGTTCATTGCTCAGAGATTCAATACATCTCACGCTTCCTGCACCATGATACTCGACAGAACTGAAATGGGGCTCGGTGAGGACCAGCTTTCTGACTGTGCCGGCCGCGTCACCGACAAGCAGTGTGTTACTATTCAAGAACAGGAATTTCGTGGCCGGCACTAGACCCAAGTCAACCGTCCTCGGCTCTTCCTTTGTTCTCAGATCATGTACATGAACCGTCGATCGTGCGTTGGTCACATTTTGATGACATGTTACAAGCCAGCGGCTATCTGGAGAGAATACTCCCGTTCTAATACTGTGGTTCTTGAAATGTAACTGGCTCAGTTCCTGTCCAGTTTCGGCGTCCAAGAGTCTAATCTCGCCATCCCCAGAAAACGTGGCCAGCCTGCTGGCGTCGTCGCTCAAACTCGCTGTTGTGATTCCGCCAGTCGCCTGCATACGCACGACCAATTCGTTGTTCTGGAGATCCCAAAGTGAGCACGCGTTATCATGGAGCTCCACAGTGGCTGCGCGAGTCGCGCTGGAGTCTATAGCAAGAGTTCTTACTGCCGAAACTGTTGCATGTTGTGTTGTCACCCATTGCTCAACAGAATAGCTGACGAGGCCGCTTCTACCGATTGCAAATAGCCTCCCATCGCGCAATATTGGGTTCTGGTACCCGTTTGTTGAGTCAATACACTGCTCAAGCAGTGGCATTCGGTTCAGGCATTGCTGGATGCGCATTCGATTCATTAGCGTCCCATGATCATTGGTAACAGACTCATTCAAGGCGAGAGCCTTCACATAGAACGCAATCGCGTCTCCAAGTGTCCGTTCTTCTTCCGCACGAAGCCCTTCAGTGACGTGACTTCGAGACAGACTCTGTGTTGTTGCTTTCGCCTCCACTTCATCGCGTCTCCGCTGATCATCGATGCTTATTGCCCAGAGCGTAGAGCCAACAGCAATAGTGAGCAGGAGCGTAGCCACCAGCAAACTTAATATGCTAATAAGCGGACGCTTTCGGCAGATCCGCCACAGGCGTTCGACGATACCTGGAGGCCGGGCGTGGATCGGATCGCCAGCCAGCCACCTCAGAAGTTCGTTCCTCATCTCAAGGCAGGTTTGGTAACGCTTTGCTGGAGCCTTTGCCATTGTCTTGAGTGCTATCGTCTCAAGATCACGAGGGACGTGCTCATTGACCTTTCGTATCGGTAATGGATCGTCAGAGACCACTTGGCAAATCATCATTTGGTGGCTGCCGCGAAAAGGGAGTTCGCCGCTGAGCATCTTATACAGCATAGTGCCCACGCTGTAGACGTCACTCCGCCTGTCGACTTTTTCCCCACTCGCCTGCTCCGGAGACATATACGCCAAGGTGCCAATTAGCTCCCCCTCGCGACTCAAGGTGATTGCAGGATCAGTGTCAAAGGCCAAGCCAAAGTCGGCTAGATGAGGGCGTCCTTCCTCGTCAATAAGAATGTTGCTAGGTTTAACGTCTCGATGCACAACTCCTTTTTCATGAGCAAAGTGCAAGGCGTCACAAACCTTCTCCACTATTTCTGCTGATTCCCGAAAGGACAACCGGCGGCTTCGGAGTAAGTCGCTTAGAGGCAGTCCGACGATCAGCTCTGAAACAATGAAAACTGTGTCTCCGTCCCGACCCACATCGTATACACGTACAATTCCGGGATGGTTGAGACGTGCTGCATGCTGCGCCTCTCGCAGGAACCGTTGTTGGTCGTCATCGCTTGGAAACGTCCCGCGCCGCGGAATTTTAATCGCTACAGGACGCTCAAGTTCACTGTCAATGCCCCGAAAAACAGAACCGAAACTACCCCGGCCGATTTCGGTTTCAACTTGGAACCTTCCAAGAGTGAATTGCTCTGACGGCGGATTACGGGTCGCTTCGGGATCCACTGCGAAACTACTACCGCATGACTGACATGTCAGGTTGTCCCTTTCATCAGCAAGCCTAATCTTGTTGCCGCAGTGTGGGCAGTGGATTTGATCCACCTGCCCCACTACTGGCATTGTTTGATGTGGCTCGCCCCTTGCTTTGGCGAATGCAACTGCGATTTTCAGGCGGCGGGAAAGCTCAGGTTCAAGATGCTGGTTCTGGGCCATGATCTCGCCGAGATTCGGTGACTCGCCGCGTCTGAGATCTGTCAGCACATCGTCAACGATGTGCTCGACTTCTTGCCTCACGTCCATGGTTCTAATTGATTTCGTCGATGCAATGCAGCGATCCGCCATCACACTCTCCCACGAGAGGGTCGGGGCAAAGGCTGATTTGTCCGAAACAGGGTGAATTTTCCTCGCCGAAGCAAATCGCTGTCAGTTCATCGACATTTGGGACTGTCGTAGATGGTTTTGTAACGGATGCGTCGAGCGAATATGTTTTCGAGCCGGCCGTCCTTTCTGAAACCGTTATTGTGTAAAGCTTGTTCTGTTCCAACATGACCCTATGTCTAACCGTGTAGTCATGTTTCTGACCATAGTCCACCGGCCACTTGTCGAGGATATTCAGCTCTTTGGTATAGAAAAATAGTTTCAGCCGTTGATTCCTTTCATTCTCTTCATTCGTCTGAATGAGATAGGCGTAGATTTCGCTGTCGCCTGTGGTATCGACGATCGTCTTGTACGGAAGCTTTCTGGGCATGGTTGCGTATTCCAATAATGCAAGTGTTAGGGTTGAATTTGGGCCGTTGCACCAAGCGGACAATAAAAGAATCCACCGAAGGTGGAGAATTTTTCATAGGTTGCTGTACTTGGGTCTTCAATGGACACGAGTGTGGATGCTCCATCGGGCCGCCATCGGTCCGTTGGTCGGCGACCACCCAGTTTATGGCACCACTTGCCGTCTGGTAGTTGGCGAAACCAATGGAAATCTTTTCCATTCTTGTGGATTACGAGTGCCAAGTTGTGCCCATCAGCGGTATTCCGGACTGGGTCTGGTTCACGATGACTTGAAAGGGGTTTCAGACCGTCGCAAACAGCCTTCTCTGCCCAGGTGGATTGTGGTGGCGCCCCGCAGCCGTCTCCGGGCTCAGCAAATTTCGGAGTTATCTGATCCATCGCGAAGTTGTAACAATTGTTCCTCCTTCTGACATCAAACGTCTTCACCCATTTGTCTGCGATCGGGTTATCCCAAACATACTCATAAAGTGTGACAAGGTGAATCATGTCAGCCTTGGTGAATCCAGCGGAAAGCTCCGCTGACAGCTTTGGAAAAATGTCATCCAGAAGCCGAAGGATCCATTTGTCGAATTTCGGGGAGGCCATTCCTGTGTCAACCGCCAGTTTCTGACGTTGGATTTGGCGTGCGAGATCATCGAGAAGAGCTTTTTCGAGGAATCGAGTTTTGTCGAATAGGTTTAGCGCTTTTGATTCTTCTTGCGAACCGGCGGAGAGCAGGCCCTCAAAATCGAGGACGCCTGCGTCGCTTTCCAAGACTCGCGTTCTTGGATATGGCCCCAAAAACTCTTCGATCAGGCCAGAGAGCTCCTCTTCTTCGTCGCTGAAGATCGTGAAGCCTGAATAACCTGGGCGTCCGTATACACCGGGGGATCTATTCCCTACATCTTCGGTTTCAAGACTTCTTAGATCCGCCAGATGCTTCCCAAGCTCTTTGCCAGAAATCGTCCATTCAGGATTGGGAAGCCCTGAGAAGATATTGAGTATTACTCTTATTGCCATGTGCCACCTGGTAGAAATGCACGCAATTCCTGAGTTGCCTTTTCAATTCTGGTCCTCACTTTGTCAACCGTGGTGTCCACAACCTCAGCGACTTCTCGAATTGTGAGGGCTTCGAAAAATCGTAATTCGATAATCTCTCGCGTCAACGGTTCGAGTTTTTCAATTGCCGCTCGAAGCTCGTCGTTGAGCATCTGTTCGTTGGCCAAAGAACTAGGCGTCCTGATACTTGCTTCTATGTCTGGGGTGATGCGTGCGGCCCTGAAGGCTCGCTTTTCGGCTCGATGATATCGAACAAGGTCCTGCGCAGAAGTTGTCGCAGCTCTCGACAGCCAGGTGACGAATGTCTCTCGCTTCGCCGTGGGTTCGAAACGCCCTTGAAAATCCGAAAGATTATTGCTGACCTTCGCCCAAACGACTTGCGCGCAATCTCGAGTACTCATATCCGGCGTGCCTTTAAACACCTTATAGATGGCAGCAAAGACGATTGGCTTGAACTCCGTAACAAGACGATTCCATGAGTCGTCATCTCCACAGACGGCCTTGTCTAGTAGTTGTCTGAGTTCCTCGTGCTGCACGGCGTACCTGTAGAGACGAAGAACGCCTACCTATTCGGGGTGAAAAATTGGCACTTTGCATGAGTTCTATCAGCAAAGCGCGAGGCGTCCAATCCAATCGCTGTTTTTGCCCGCAAAGCCGCCTGCAGTTGTTGGAAGGATTTTTCCTACGTTAATGAAAAATCAGCGACTTTCGATCCCAAAGCCGTCGCCTCTCTTCGTCTCTTGGCGTGTCAACGCACTGAAACCCCTCGTTCAGGACCAACAGTAGCGAAAGCGATACTGTTGATCCTAGCTGGGTACTTACTCAATTTGATACAAGTATTTGGAAAAGCTAAATGTCGACCGAATCAGATGCATGTTTAACCGTGGCCAAGGGCGGAGTGGGCGAATCTGGCGCGTCTGCGTTGCTGACTCATACTGTAAACGGGCCAGCCTCAAAGATTGTCGTGCTACGTAACATAGACACCAGCTTGTGCCCGAACACATGGGCATTGGCAAGCCTGTTTGTAAATGGAATTCCCGTTGCCTCTGGAAATGTATCGACCAAGGGCAGTTTCATTCAGGCGGAAGTGTCATCAGGGGGGAGTGTCGCTGCAGCTGTTCATGCCGCTCCCAATTTCAACAAGATTGTCTGCGCTCGTCTCGGCGAAGCATCGGTCACTCTTGAAGAATGTGACTTGGTCCGCACTAGTAAGGTAGGCGGGCATCGAGGTGAGATTGTTCCAACTCCCAACATCGCAACTCCCAACATCGCAACGCGTGACTGGTACGCGTGGAATGATCAAATGCCGCCGAAACCTGACCGCTTCCACGTTGTTGGCGAAGTGCAGGTGCCAAACCCCGGCGTTGACGTACTGCTGTCTCCTCGAGTCCCGCAGGGAATCAATCCGAAGATTCTGCTTCTGGATCTCCACCTTAACCAACGCCCGGGAATTTGGCCGCAGATCGTCGTATGGAAGCCGGTCCGGTACGAGAAGATCAATGTTGACTATGAGTCCGTCGAGATCTTCTATGACGGCGTCAGCACTATTCAGATCCCTGTGGAAATCGTGCAGTAGTCAATTGGGTGGTTGAGCCACTGACCGTGCTGCCGAGATACCGCACAAGTTTGGATTGCGGTCAACGAGTGAATCAAAGATTCCGCCTGGACAGAGAAAGGCAAAAAGCATGAACAGGAAATTTCAGTTGACGTTTCTTATGGCAACACTGTTCTTTCGATGCTCCGTTTCCGGACAGGTCCCTTCGCCAACGGTTTCGCCAGATGCACCTGAAGACGTTGAGATACCTGTTGGGTTCGCCGGCGATCCTGTTGCATTCTTCGATGATTTTTCGTGGCGGTCGTTCGTCGCTCTTAACTGGCCCGCAGCAGAAGGGAAGCGAGGGTTGCCGGATCGTAACAAAGACCTGGGGCAGAGCTCCAAAGACATCGTTTGGGGAACTTGGAAGGCGGATCACGAGATATTCCAGCCCGGTGGATTGAAGCCTTCACCGTGGGACGCGTTCGAGGGCATTTCGCCAGACAAGTTCACCTCGTTCGCTGATGCGGGTCGAATCAAGGTCCTTGGTGGGTTTGGCAGGCAGGCAAGTGATCTGCAAATTGAGCATTTCAACCAGGCGGGGCCGGTTGGCAACAAGCAGGGTTCGCTTGTGTCGCGCAACCGACGCTACGTCACGTATGAGATTCGGATTAACCGACCGGAATTCGAATTCATTCGCGACAACGACTTTTACCTCGCTGCAAACCTGCCCACGACGGGGCAACTGACGTTTCCGATCGGATCTGGTGAGATCAAAGCCGCCTGGCGGATGTTTACTGACAGTGAGTTGCAGGATGCCGAGTTGCTTAAGCGGTACTTCACGTCGAAGGCAATAGTCGTTGACCCGGATGGATCGAGAAAAGCGACTACCGTTGGACTCGTCGGTTTGCATATCGTGCGGCGAACGACATCCAGGCGCGAGTGGATCTGGTCGTCCTTCGAACACATTGACAACCTGTCAGGTGCCAAATCGACGCTGCTTCCATCGACCGACCCATCAGGGCAAAACGTTTTACGGCCAGCCGTGGATTCGGGCAACCCTCCGCAAGATGACCCGGACCCTGTTCCTGTTAAACGCTTGCAGCCAGTACGCGGCTCAACGGCACTAACAAACGAAGCTTACCATTCCCATGCAAAGATTAAGGGAACAGTCTGGGAGAACTATCAACTCGTCTTGACCCAGTGGCCAAGAACGCCCGCTCAAAACGAACAGGAGTTCATACAGAATTTCTCCCAGGACTATCCTAGCGGCGCAGGGAATCCGTCACCGACAGATGCGGCGGGCGTTTCAATCGCGAATGTCACGATGGAGACCACCGGAGCCTTTCAACAGAGTTTTTCGTGCATGAGATGCCATTTCAACGCTGGGAAATTCCATCATACGGAATTTGTTTGGACCCTTCCGTTGCGAGCGTGGCGAGCTGATCCCGATGAATCCACACGTGCAGTCCGGGCGTTGCGAAATAGACTCCAGACGTTTATGGAATCGACTCAGCCCGAATAGTGCCCACCACAAACACAGGAGTGAATATCAATGCCGTATACACAGGAAGATGGACGCAATTTTTGGTTTGACCTCGACAACCAAACGCTGTTTCAGCGTACCCAGGACGTTACTGATGCGTTGACAGCGGCTTACTTTTCAAATGGGCTGACATTTGATTCTGTCTATGAGGCGCTCAGGCAGTCATTCGAGGGACAGGATCACCCAGCTCAGTTCATCAATGTCGTTCAGGTAGGTCAAGCCGGCTTCCTGCGCATGGCCGAAATCCAGGTGCAGATCATGGAAAGCCATCTGGATGACGACGATGCGATCCAGAGTGCCTTTGAAGACTTTGGGCAGGGCGTGCTGTTCGACGATCGTCCGCCACGGCCAACCGGTCGTAAGGTGCATATGATGGATGGTACGCCCGATACCTGGGTTGGCTTTCACCGTTGGCACGCGTTCGCTCGAGCCGCGGCCCTGTTGGGCGCAGCCGTGGATCGTTGGCTTCATATTAATCGGTGCATTGCGCTCGCTTGGGCAATCCAGACTGAAGCGAACCCCGAGCGCGATAACCCCAATAATCCCGGGCTTGCCGCGCAACGTTTATCCGCCCTGCGAGAAGCATGGATGACAACGTCAGCAGAAAAACTCGATTGGGCATTCGCCAATAATCGATTCCGTGCACCAGCAACCAGTAGCTTGGCTGAATGGGAAGAGCGCATGGGGCGGTACTCACGTGTGCAGCAATTGCTGCGTGACGCTTCAGGGGCATTGAGCCCGTTTCACGATGGTCACGGTCGCTTCTGGGAATTGCCCTACGATCAGTTTATGGCTCTCCCGCCGATATACGATGTTCAACTCATCGCTGAACCGGGAGAGAACCGCGGAGCAAGATCCGGCCTTGTGAAAGTGCTAAAAGGTGAGCAGCCAAATATCCCGCAGATGCCCCTCAATCGACCGCCGATGACTTCATCAGATATTCAGCTAATAGAAGAATGGATCGATGTGGGTTGCCCTGAAATCTGAGGCGACAGTTCATGCAGAATTTAGGAAGAATCCTCACATACTGAGCTGCAGACTTCAGCTCTTCATGGAATCCATTGAACACAGAGTACAACCTTAACTAGTGTAGTGTCTCGTTAGTTTTGAGCATTATTCAGGGCTGCCCTTGCTTTGGCGACTTTGGCAAGGATCTTGTCTGGTTGAGCTGTCCAGCTGAATGGGCGCGGGTTTTCGTTTGACGCTTCGATGTATTCCCAGATTGATGATTCCAGTTCAGCCACGCTGTGAAACGAGCCTCGACGAATGGCCTTTTCCGTAAGGTCGCGAAACCAGCGTTCAACCAGATTCAGCCACGAACTGCTCGTCGGCGTAAAGTGAATGTGAAACCGAGGACGACGTTTGAGCCAGCGTCGAACTTTTTCATGTTTGTGGGTCGCGAAGTTATCACAAATGATGTGTAAGTCGACTTCCGGATAGGCTTCCTCAATGGACTTCAGGAAGTCCAGCCATTCCACATCACGATGTTTTGATTTGAAGTCGGCAAGCACTGTCCCATCGGCGACATTCAGGGCGGCAAACAACGTGGTCGTGCCGTTACGTTTGTAGTCGTGAGTCATGGTCCTCAGACGGCCGGGGAACAATGGCAGACTTTTCTGAGTTCGATTCAGAGCCTGGATTTGGCTCTTTTCATCGACGCTCAGCACGATGGCATGTTCCGGAGGACTCAAATACAGGCCAACCACATCCGTCAGCTTCTCTTCAAACCTCTGATCATTCGATAGCTTGAAAGTCTTCGTGCGATGCGGCTGTAGGTCGTGCTTCTTCCAGACTCGTTGCACCGTGGAGTGGGAAGTTCCAAGCTCCTCAGACAGCGTACTTGTGCTCCAGTGAGTGGCTGCTGCAGGAGGCTCTTGTTCGATTGTTGTTTTCAGAATCTGACTGGTCATCTCAGCCGATGCGGGCCGTCCGGTTCGGGGAGCGTCTGCTTCGATCCCCTTGAGACGATCGACAGCAAAACGTTTCCTCTACCGACCGACAGTGTGAGTGGCCATTCCGAGTTGGTCTGCAATCTCTTGATTCTGCAGTCCCTTTGCAGCAAGCAAAACAATCTTCGCTCGCTGTGCCTTTCGAACTTCACCAGACCGAGCTCGAGACTACTTCATCAATGTCGTTCGCTCTTCATCCGTAAATTCAATGACCACCGCGACTCGCATCCACCTTCTCCATCAGATGTCAAAAAACACTGATGTTCTTCCCACAAATACTGAAGCGAATTAACGAGACACTACACTAGTTTGTTTCCCGTGGGTGAGAACGACAAGTATTCGACTTCTTTGCCTGCCATCCGCCATTGAGACAACAATCTTTCCTGAAATGCCCTTCAAACAATTTGAATGCGTTCCACTTGTGTTCAAGCTATCAAGGTTGGCGAAAAAAAATGGTCAACCCAATAGTGGGCAACAGCCTGTCGGTAAAATCCAAACCCCTACTGATCTACCAAAAGTAATGGCCAGCGATTGTCGGCCATCATGCGGGTACTTTCTGCCAAGGACCACGTGACACACTTCCGTCGCCAATTCGGACCACGGCCAGGCTGAAATCATTCTTGCCGATAAGCAGTGTAAATAAGCGGCTAACCGTAAAGTCTTCTGTTTGGCCGGGAGGAGCGGAAATCGCAGCCGAGTCACTTTCGTCGAACACGTCGTAGCGCAAGATTGGTCCGGACAAAGTCCGCCCAGTTTCTGCTTGAGCCTCCAATAGAGTCGAGTCGGACGATTCTACCTCGCCAAACGACAGGATGTGCAAGGTGTTTTTGTCACCAATGGATGACAGAATGCGATACATCCGCAGCGTAGACAGAATTCGATGTATGTACTCGTCGAACCCAATCTTCCGTGTTTCGGAAATGGAAAGCCGACCTTCAAGCGCATTCAGTGTGTAGTCGGCCAGAGGGTAGTTGGGGTAACGCACCGTCGTGCTGGTTCCATCTTCGCTGATGACCCGCGGCCCACGCAGTCCGTCCCACGAAACGGATCCCGACGCGGCGCCGTTTTCTTCGTCGGTTAGCGGACAGACCGTGCCCCGCGCGAAATCCACTTCGAAATACGTCCTTGCTGTATCAGGAGCTGCCGCCGGCCAAAAAGTGCTTAAAGCGGCGCACAATTTGGCATCCTCTGGGAATGGGCTACCAAGACCATAAGAAGCAAAGTGGGTATCACTTGAACTTCCGTCTACGAGGTCGGCGCTAACATCCCAACCTGGGGCGAAGGCTCCCGCAGCCGAGTCCGGAAGTCCGGAATGTCTCAGCGAACGCGGGGTCTTCGGCAGTGCTCCTGTGGTAGCGATCTGCTGTAATGGGCTGACAACAGCGGCCACTGTGATGTCTTTGTCTCCGAAACCAGAATCCGCAAGCTTCACGTTGGGCGCGAACGAAATGTCAGATAGAGGAATCGGTTCACGCCTCCAAAAATCGAAGAATCCTGCTTCGATCAATTCCTTCAACCAATCCGGAAGTGATGCACGATTCGCCGGTGCCTGAGTTTGCTCCCACCATTCGTAAACTTCGCGTTGATCGACTCCGGGAAAGAAGTCCGGGCAGGCCACCAGAGAATACGCCGGAATTTTTGTTAGTTCGTCGAGTCCCGTTATTGCGGCTTTGACCCAACCGTCCGCAGTTGAGTCGGAGATGTTGAGTGCACGATAGGTTTCGTCCGTTGCAAAAGACTCAGCATCGGGTTTGTTGCCAAGGTAGTTCACGTTGCCGTCTTTTACCTCAAAACGAACATGTGCGTATTCAGGGTACGGGCGAATTGGTGGTGGTGGAACTTTGAGCGTAAAAGTTGGCGAAAACGAA
>JBDWHY010000010.1:0-2461 GCA_039974975.1 Fuerstiella sp.
AACATCACGTGGATCAACACGCGACTGGCTGATACGAAGCGGAAGGGCTGACTGAGCCTATCAATGTGACTGCCCGGAAGCTGCTGAGCAAAACTTCGCCGCACCCACATCACGACGAGGAAGCCGAAGACCAGACAGCACACCCACACGCAAAGGGAAACTGACACTGCTAACGTTTAGCATCAGCCGGTTGCGACGAGTGATGCTCAATGTGAAAACGCGCCGTTCGCAACTCGGCTGCATGCTGTTGTTATTTGCCCGGTGAACGAGCCGTATTCAAACGGACGACAGACTTGGCACAGATCTTACAGCATGGGTGCCTGCATGGAAGCCTTGGGAATCAGCTTGGAGTTGTACGTCAAAGAGCTGCGCGCCGACGGGGCCACGAAACGCGTTCAATATCGAGCCTTTAGCCGCACGCAAACATGGTCCGCTGCGGAAATTCACCGTCTTGAAAATGGCACTTTAGGACGCGGCAAACGCTGTGAAATCGCCGGTTGTTCTTATCGCCGTCCATTGTCTGCAGGAGTCTGCAAACACCAGTTGTTTTACAAATTGACGCGACCCCGGTCACAGACCCATCTTGGATCGACCTGCTGGGATAATCCGGATCGGGCACCCAAACGTTAGAGGTGAACTCGTAGATGGCGAGCGTGTCATCGTCCGTTGACTTGACGATGGAGATGCACCGCCAGTCAACAGATCGCTTTACGTCGTCCATTTAACTTTGGCAAATAACGTCAAACATCATCGGACGCGGACCTGTTGATGAGGATTGCAAATTGCGGCACCGACCGCGTTCCGGTGCATGTTGTTGTTATGTGGCACGCGTGAACGCACCGATGACTTGGCAGCCCTCAGAGACACTCAGCCAGATTGGGGATGTGATGGTGCCATCGGCTACCATGGCTTGTAGAGATCGAACCGCTGTGACCAAGCCCACAGCCGCAAGCAGGACGCGCTTGGCCTCCATCGTCTCATCAACTTCATACCAATCATCGTACTCCGGACCGATGTGGTGGGAAGTGAGATCAGCGAATTCAAAGTAAGCCATTTCGTTGAACGGCTTACCCGCGATCGCGGTCAGCAACTCGTCGAGTCTACAGAACGGTTGTGTAGCCAAATCGGTAATCCCGCCGTAGTCGAACTCCTCTTGGTCACTCCACGGGTAACCCGCGTTAATCAATTCGGGAAAGTCGCCCGTTTCGATATTGATGAGCAGTCCATCTCCGTGCTGCTCCACGACTTCCCGGAACTCGTCTGAGCGCCAGCACTCAGTGAATTCACATGTGAGCTCTTCTAGCAACTCCGCCATTCCGTGCTCTGTTCGGAATTCAGTTGGAAGAGAACGACCCGCGTCAGATTCCGTCCACTTGAGTAGCAACTCTTCGCCGGAACGGCTTTTCAGCTCGGCTGCCGCAAAGTCCGCGACGGTAGCGTAGGTTCGTTCGAAGTCAGACACGCCTCTGCCTTTGCCACATAACGTCAACGATCACCGGGCCGCGGCGATCGACTTGCAAGCAGAAAAAGCCGCGCGGCCCGCGGCTCCGTGTGCATCGTATTGTTATCTACCCGATGAGTTTCTCGCACGTACGAATGAATCCGTCGAGCCTTGGCTCAGCCATTTCTTGAATTGAGTCGGTTTCGTGATCCCAGTAGCAGATCAGGCCAAAGGAATCGGCTTCATCTGTGTTTCGACGATAGCCAAAGAACCCACCCATGCCGTCATCGGCGAAGAAAAACAGGTCCAAGCTGTTTGGATATAGCTGCTTGTACTCAGCGTCTGTCCATTCATCAATCACGGATTGAAAAGTGTGACCGTCGCGGGACTCAACCGAGAAGATGGTGACCATGTCCCCAACTGGTGCCCCATCTGTTTCGTGTAGAAACCTGGACAGTTCGTCAGGAATAGGTCCGTTCCGTTCCACAAAATCGGCGAGTGCAGACGCCGAGACTGGCGGATTGAAGTCCGTTTCTCCGTACGTTTTCGTTATGAGCTCTTTGTACTGCACGGAGAACCGGGCTTGGTAGATAACGCCGACGGTCACCGGACCGTGGAGTGAAGATGTGAAATCAAAAATCCGCAAGGGCCACGGTTCCGAGTGCACCGTTTTGTTAGCAGCTGATATTGAGCCATTCCCCAATGTGAGTCAAGCAACTGACGAAGGTCTGACAGGAAGCGGAAGGACTGACTGAACTTAAAAATGTGACTGTCTGGAAGCTGTTGTGAAAACGTTGCCTCGCAAACATCACGTGGATCAACACGCGACTGGCTGATACGAAGCGGAAGGGCTGACTGAGCCTGTCAATGTGACTGCCGGGAAGCTCCTGAGCCAAACTTCGCCGCACCCACATCACGACGATGAAGCCGAAGACCGAACACCACACCCACACGCAGAGGGAAACAGACACTGCTAACGTCCGTGATCACCGAGCCGGGACGGTTGATCATCCATTTTCA
>JBDWHY010000011.1:0-16451 GCA_039974975.1 Fuerstiella sp.
GACAAAGTGTGTCAAAAATTCAAAGTATCCGTTCTTCATAACAACCGTGACTCCGTCCGGGTAACAAAAACAGGGCAATTTCAAATTGCCCCTTGTCCGGAACCTTGTTCACGCAAAAATCAGGCCGAAGTAACGATGCCAACATGCGATTGCCCTGGCCCCGATAGGGAGTTCAGACTTAATCTACAATGGCGTTGACCTAGCAAAGACAAAGGATTTTGTGGCCACAGCTAAGCGATATGATCGCATTTCTCAAGGAGACGAGCCGGTAGCGGATATCTGGTGGTATCCAATTCACCGAGCCGCCTTCCTTTCAGTCCCAGATGTGGTCAGTCTTTTCTGCCACCAAGCCTCCGACATCAATGAACTTGACTCCGAGGGGCGCAGCCCGCTCATCTACGTTTTACTCGGACGTCAGGAGGATCCGATAGCCCGACAACTTTCGGCGCTCCACCTGCTGCGAGCTGGAGCAGACGCAAGCATCGCGGACGACAATGGAAACACCGCGATGCACTACGCGGCGGCCTACGGCGACGCTAGCCTTGTATCGTTACTGCATGAGCATGGCTGTAACGTGGATAGTCAGAATGCGACCGGCGGAACGCCTCTCCATTCAGCTGCCGAAGCAGTTCTGGGCACATCGAGAGAAGTTGTCGATGCGCTCATTGCAACTGGTGCAACAACAACAATTAGGAACTCGGATGATCAGACCGCTAGGGACCTTTGCCTGAGCAATCCAAGATGTCTATGCAAAGAGCTTTTCCAAACGTCAAAGTGATTAAGTTGGGGACTCGAATGAAAAGCGAAGGTCAAAAAACACGATCGGGTTGACCATCATCGCATTAGCCATGAAGGGGAATCCAGTCCCGAAATGAGAAAATCAGGCGGGGCCATCCGTCTTGACGCCTCCTTTTGCAACGAAATCACCATCAATTGTTCTGTGAATTGCCTGAAAACGATGGATGACGCCAGCTGATGCAACTGACCGGCTGATGCAATGAATTCTTAGTTCTTCTTGTTGATCTATTTTCAAACTTCGAAGCCCGGCCTGACTTCCGGAGGTTGGGGTTCCGGGACAGCAACTTCGTTATAGGCATGTCGTCGTTCTTCGCGCCTTTACCCAGCGACGCCCAGACGCGGCGACGGCCAGACGCGGCGACGGCCAAGAACAGAATGGCAGCAAACGAGCCGGGTTCGGGTACGGCTACAGCTGAACTTGACGACAATTGAAAGCCGTTCAGGACCGCAAAAGCAGAATTATCTGGACCGGTGTTGAAGGTGACATCAAGCAGACCACCGGACGAACTGAGTCCGAAGAATGACACAAAATTATCACCGGCGACGAGTGGTCCTGTTACGGAAGTTCCAGTCGTTGTCAGCGTCGTTCCGTCGATTGTGAAGGACCCTCCTTGACCTGCAGTGTCGCCTACCGAGACGAAGGACAGGTCGTAAACCAGGCTGTCATCCAGACCGGAGAACGAAATCGTCGTATCTGCGACGGCACCACCAAATCCGTTATTTACCGCCAGATAGTTGTCGAGAATGTCGTCAACGCCAGCCGTCAGTCCAGTGCTCTGGCTAAACGTGAAGTCCCCTTGAGGGTTACCGCCGTCTGCAAACGAGACATTAACGCCCGTTGCGAGTCCATCTGAATTCAACAAGCCGACTGCATTTGGTAACGAAAGATCGTTCCAAGTTGTTCCCGTGAATGCAAACGGGGCTGTTGCGGCTGTTCCATTGAGCGTGGCGTTTGGGTTAGGGCCAAACGCTGGCGCGAAAATGTTCACGTTAATGACATCGCCCTGCGCCAAGGAAGACACAGAGCCAATAGCAAGAGCAATCAAAAAACGGAAATAGACCATGGGCGTTTCGATTCGACGAGGAATGTTATTGAATGTCGCATCGGCCCACCTAACTAAACTTAGCGATGCCGAAAGTCGCATACAAATGAAATTCACCCGCCCCTTCGTATTTCCCCCAAACGAACCTCTGGGCCAACCAACATGATGTCCACGCGATGAACGTTGGGAAATCGCAATATCGCATGGGATCCAAATGACGGTTGATACGCTATCTTTCTCGCTCAACAGTGAGCTATCTAACATTCACGCGATGATCATGTGTGTAGCGCCAAGGCGGATCAGATTCCTGTTATGGTTTTTGCAGCGATCACTTGTGCAGTTGAAGGTCCCATGATTCCTACCACGTTGCTTTAGGCCTAGAAATCAGGCAGGGGAAAATCAGGCAGGGGCATCCATCTTGACGCCTTGTTTTGTCACGAAATCACTATCAATTGCTCTGTGAATTGCCTTAGAACGTTTGATGGCCCAGGCTGTTACTCTAGGAGGTTCGAACAAAGCGCCCACATACCATTTTCCCCAGTCGTTTCGTGTCACTTGTCTAAGGGGAGTGGTGTCGGTTATCCAGAGACAGTGTGGATTTTGCACTTCCAGAAATCTTGATTGATCGGAGCGGGCTTGATGCCATTCGTCCAGAGACTTCCATTGCTTTTATTTTTCCTTTTGGGCTGTGGAAATAACGTCCTCACGGCAAATGTTCATGTCGGCCATTCGTGGACAACAAACACCAATGGCATTGTCATGATCGTTGTCGATGGACACGAGACGTGTGACACCGACCCATCAAACATCAACAATGGTGTTCAATGCACGTACACTCTCGATGAATGGGTTGAAGATGAGCCACAGGGCAATTACAACGGTTCGATTAACCTGACGCATGGCATAGGTAGCGGCGGTCCTACGCTGGTCGTAATCGTCGAAACCTTCACTCTCGTTGTCGATGAGAGCGGCGGTGTGACATTGACCTTCGGGACCGAAGGTGGTCCGGGTGGAGGCATTGGTGGTGGTGGTGGTGTTGGTGGGGGAGGTATTTAGCATGCTGCGTTCCATCAAACCTCAAAGGGCTGGCTTTACCGTCATCGAATTGCTGGTGTCGCTTTCAATTATTGCTCTGCTTCTGGCACTGGTTGTGCCAGCGGTGCAACAATCAAGAGCAGCTGCCGATTTGATGCTGTGCAAGAACCGGATGAAACAGGTCGGTCTAGCAGCTCACAACTTCCACGACGCCAAGCGGCACTTCCCTCATCGGGCTGCCTACATGGCTCGACTGCTTCCCTATCTGGAACAGGGAAATTTATATGACGCCATGGAACCGTATAGAGTCCCGACGGGTGGAACGTACCTTGGCGTGCCGGATGGTCTGGGTGCGGTTACGGTTCTTGCCTGCCCGTCCAGTGACGTCGACCTCAATAGATACGAGATCAGTTACGTCGTCAATGCGGGTCATCGACTCGCAAGGACATTCGAAAGTGACTGGGGTGAGGCGAATGGCATGTTGGTCAGCGACTACAATTCGTATGAGCCGATTCGAATTTCCGATGTGCGCGATGGTACTTCGAACACAGCTTTTATTAGTGAAGAACGTACCTCGCGTAGACATGATAAGAATGACACTGATTTTCTGCAGGCATCTCGAAAGCCAGCTTCGGCCAACGAGTTTCGTGATCTGTGTTTAAATTCCCAAGAGGCGGTAAGTCACAAACGTCAGCCTGCCGTGATCTATGGCGGCGATTTTTACCAACACGTCAACCTGCCGAATGAGCAATCTTGCTTCTGGGATGGACCAGCGCTAGATACTACTTCCAGCCGTCCGCCGACAAGCTGGCATTCGGGAGGCGTTAACGTTTTGCTGGTTGATGGGAGCGTTCGATTCGTAGCGAACGAAATCGATGAACTAGCGTGGAGAGAACTGGGATCTCGAAACAGTGACATCGAACCGACCGAACTGTGGGATAATTAAATCGACCACCCTTCGCATAGATAATTCCCAAATATGCCGCCCGGATAAGAATCTGGGCGGTTTTCTGTAGAATAACAGCGAGGCACCACACACATCATGTTTGCGATGAGTCCCTGAACAATCGCCTAGTACCACGCATATCAAAGTGACCCACATCTTCGACTTCAACGTATCGACTGGTCGCAAGCTTGTGAGTCCCGAAGGGACGGCATGTTGTAGCCACGGGTGCTAACCCGTGGATCGGAAGATCAAGACGTGCGCGAAGCCCCGAAGGGGCGACAGGGGTTACGGCCGGGGCGTTTGTGCCGTCCCTTCGGGACTCTCTGCGCGGTTTTGATTGCTATTCCATGGGCTCACGCCCATGGCTACGTTATGTCGCCACTTCGTGGCTGGGGTGATGGATGTCACTTTGCAAGCAGGATTTTGTGCCGTCCCTTCGGGACTCTCTGCGCGGTTTTGATTGCTAGCCCATGGGCTCACGCCCATGGCTACGTTATGTCGCCACTTCGTGGCTGGTGATGATGGATGCACTTCGCAAGCAGGATTGTGTGCCGTCCCTTCGGGACTCTCTGCGTAGTTTTGATTGCCAATCCATGGGCTCACGCCCATGGCTACGTTGTGTCGCCACTTCGTGGCTGGGGCGATGGATGGCACTTTGCTGAAACGCTGCTGAAACGCATTTTGGAGACGACGTGAATCCGATCGCTGGTGAGTCCCGAAGGGACGGCATGTTGTAGCCACGGGTGCCAACCCGTGGATCGGAAGATTAAGACATGCACGAAGCCCCGAAGGGGCGACAGAGGTTACGGCCGGATCGTTTGTGCCGCCCCTTCGGGACTCACGGCGTGGTTTTGATTGCTACCCCATGGGCTGACGCCCATGGCTACGTTATGTCGCCACTTCGTGGCTGGGGCGATGGATGGCGCTTCGCTGAGACCGCGGAATCGCTCGGGTGCGGAATCGCTCGGGGGCCACCCACATCATGTCTGCAATTCTTTGTCACTCAGCCAGCCTTCAATAAATGTGCTGGGGGAAGGGGCAATGTTTGACGGGATACGGCATTTGGAAGGAGGTGCACGTTTCGGCACATCAAACACCAACACCAACACCAACACCAACACCAAACACCAAACACCACACATCTCACATCACACATCTCACATCACACATCTCACACATCTCACACCACACATCTCACACCACACACCACACACCACACACCACACATCACACATCACAAAGGTGCGAAATTCGTTGGCGATGGATTTTGGACACGGCGTGAACATGGTGTTGGCCTCGGTTTGCTGCTCGGAAATCGTTCTCTGAGCGAGATGCATCAAGGCAGAAACGTTCAGCAGGACCCCCGTAATCAGTAGTCATATCTTCATCAATGCTGGATCTGACTGGAATCTCATTGATTCCAGCTCATACCATTTGTGTTGTGAGTATTCTCACAGTGTTTGACGGGAAGCCTGTGCAATGAGTGCTCTCGGAAATAGGTCATTTACATTCGTGGTTTGGGAAGATTATGAAGACGACAGGCGTTTCAACATTCGGACATTCTGCTCGGCGAACATTTCTGAAAGCAGCAGGGGTTTCTGTTGTTTTGCCTCATCTCGAATCATTTGCGGAAGCCTCCAGTGTCTCGGCGGCACCGACGCCCAGAATGGTATGTATCAGTAGTGCCTTGGGAATGAATCCCGCTGCCTTTTTTCCGAGCGGGTTCGGGGCCGACTATGAATTGTCGCCGACGCTCAAATCATTGGCACCTTTTCGAAATGACACCACCGTCATTTCGCATATCGATCATCCCAATATTTACACCAAGCACTCGGCCATGAATTCGCTGTTGAGCGGTGTGAATGCGCACCGCGCGGCTCCGGGAGAAAATATTTCGATCGATCAAGTTGCCGCAGCGCACGTTGGCTACCAGACTCGCTTCCCGTCCGTGCATATTTCATTGGGCGGCGCTCAGGGAGGATCTTGGACGGCATCAGGGATCAAGGTGCGTGAGCTGTCTCGTCCTCGGGACATGTTTCAGAGACTCTTTGTGAATGACCCAGAGGCGGCTCGGAAAGCTCGCAAAGCGGATCTCGATCAGCAGTCCAGCGTATTGGATCTGATTCGTGGACAGGCAAAGCGAGTAGAGAACAGCGTCAATTCATCAGATCGAGCCAAGCTAAACGAATACCTTACAGCGATTCGCGAAGCGGAAATGAAGATTCAGGGAATGCAGCGCTGGCAAGATATTCCGAAGTCGAAAGTGAATTACGAAAGCGACTTTAACAGCCACGGAAACATGGACTATGCGACGCTTTCGCCGATCATGTTCGATCTCATGCACTTGGCCATTTTATCGGATAGCAGTCGCGTCTTTACCGCAGGCTTCGGTATGCACAACCATGTGATTGAATTGGAAGGCGTAAAGACGGGCTATCATGGCCTGACACACCACGGTAACCGCCCTGACAAACTTAAGCAGTTGCGAATTATCGACGCCTTCTATATCGAACAGATGTCTCGCTTTTTAGCGAAGCTGAAAAGCACCAAAACGGATCACGGCAATCTGCTGGACGAAACCATGGTGCTGTTCGGCAGTGGCCTGGGCGATGCGTCTCGGCATTCAAATCGTGATTTGCCAATTCTTCTGGCGGGCGGTGGATTTAAGCATGGTGCGCATATCAATGCGATGCAGAAAAACCGCCAGCAAACGCCACTGAACAATCTGTACACAACGATGTTGCAAAAGTTCGGTGTTGAGATTGATCGGTTTAATGACGCGACGGGGACGTTTGATCTGTAGGTTTTAAGATCGCGAAATGATCGCTGTTCGCAGCGGTCTTGTTGTTGGGCAATTCAAGAGGATGGCTCACGCCGAATTCCTCTGACTTACAGTTCGAGACTATCATGAAAATACTGCCGCTCTTCTTCTGTTTGATTGTGCCGTCGATTGCCAGTGGTGCCGATGAATTTTCCACAATTCAGCCGCTTGTGAATGGTCATTGTGTTCGTTGCCATGGCTCAAAAACGCAGAAGGGTGACATCCGACTGGATCGTCTGTCTGAATTGGATGCAGCCACATTTGAAACAGTCTACGAACAGCTTGCCGATGGCCTGATGCCCCCGGACGATCAAAGAAAAATGTCGTCGAGCGTCCGCCGGAAATTGATGAGTCATGTGCTTGAACGGGCCAAGCAAGGGGCCACCATCACAGCACCCGGATTCCGTCGATTAAACAAACGCGAATACGGCAATACGGTTCGGGATCTGCTGGGACTGCAGTCAGGACTTTTCAATCCAAGCCAATTCATTTACGAAGACGAAATCGACGAAGGATTTGACACCTCGTCCGAATCGCTTGTGATCTCCAACGAGCTACTGCTTGAGTACCTAGGAGCTGCAGAAAAGAGTCTGCGGCAGGCGTTGTTCACGACGGCAGTCACCAAGCCGAAGCCCAAAATGACTCAGGTGAATATCAGAAGGATGGACGGGAGAGGCGGAGCTCGATACATCAACCGAACGGGTCAAGGCATCATCTGTCGTGTTGGCGGAGGGGGCATGGTTTACGATGGTCTATCGACTCGAGTAATCCAGACTCCGGGACGGTACAAAATCACGGTGACGGCATCTGCCGTTGATCGAGACAACTATGCGGTTCGCATGGCTCCGCAAAAAGGCTCGTTGATGATGGGGCTGGGTGTCGAACAGTTGGGTGGTTCGGCCAAGAAGATGTTGACGACCTTTGATCTGCAGGACAATGTTGAGCAAACGTTTACGTTCGAAGCATGGATCGACAAGGGCAGTTTTCCGTTCTTTTCGTTTGTGAACGGGCCGGGGAAACCGGTGACTCAGATCCGTTCCGCGGTCAGGCAAAGAAAGATCCCTGCGTCTGAAAGTCGTAAGGCATACAGGGGGCCGGGGATCCGTGTGAGCAAATTCAAAATTGAAGGCCCGTTTATTGACGAATGGCCACCTGTGTCAATTCGCACGACCTATGATGCCGCTCGTGTTCCTAATCTCGCCAAGGCGGCTGAGCGAGCGGCGGTTGTGCAGCGTTTTGCGACTCGAGCATTCCGGCGGGAAGTCACCAGATCCGAAATTTCTCCGTATCTTGATTACCTGAACGACCAGTCTCTTCACATCAAGAAGAAGCTCATGGTTGAATCGCGTCGGGGTCGAGCCGGGCAGAAGTCCACGGCGAGGCTTGATCAGTCTGAGATTTGGCAAGCCGCTATGATTAGGACGTTTGCCGCCATGATGGGATCCATTGATTTCCTCTACATCCGCGAAGAGCCCGGCGAATTGGATTCCTTTGCATTGGCAAATCGTCTTTCGTATTTCTTCTGGAGCACGATGCCGGATGCAGAACTATTCGCCCTGGCGAAATCAGGTCGTCTGAAAGAAGCGTCTGTTTTAAAGCAGCAAGTCAAACGCCTTTTGGATGACGATCGGTCGATTCGATTTTGCCATAGTTTTGCGGATCAGTGGTTGTCGCTGGATGAGCTAGGCAGCACGCCTCCGGACGCGAAGACTCCTGCGTTCAGTGCCTACTATAAAGACCGACTGCAGGCGGCCATGTTGCAGGAGACTCACACGTTCTTTCGACATGTGCTGAAAGAAAATCGCAGTGTCGGCGATTTTATCGATTCGAATTATTCGTTCCTGAACAGGGGGCTGGCGAAGCTATACGGCGTGAAATTTCCGGGGAAAGGCAACGAGTTCGTTCGTGTCACTTTTCCTCGAGGCACGCCGCGGGGTGGTTTGCTGGGGCACGGCAGTATCCTGACCCTGACTTCCAACGGAGTCGAAACGTCTCCTGTAGAACGTGGGGTTTGGGTGTTGGCAGATTTGCTAGGGACACCGCCTCCACCGCCACCGAAAGAAGTGCCCGCACTGACACCCGACCTAAACGGTGCAGAAACAGTGCGTCAACTGCTGGAAAAACATCGCAGTGATAAGGCCTGCATGGAATGTCATCGCCGAATGGATCCGCTCGGCTTTGCCCTGGAAGCCTACGATCCCATCGGTCGCTTTCGCCAGAAATATTCCAAAACTCAGTGGGTCAGCACTCAGGGCAACTTTCTTGGCAAGAACTTTACGGATGTCACAGGTCTGAAGAAAATTCTCTCACGCGATCTCCGTCCCTTTGCCAGAAATCTGGTCATCCGCATCGCCGAGTATGCCAAAGGAAGAGAGTTGATTGCCACAGACTACGCGACAGTTGACGAGATTCTTTCAGCGACAGAACGTCGAAATTTCCAACTGGAAGATCTTGTGCTAGAGATCGCCACCAGCGATTTGCTGACAGACAGGTAGTGCGCCGGTTGCCGTTCACCCTTAGCCTCTAGCCTCTAGCCTCTAGCCTCTAGCCTTTTGACTTTTGACTTTTGACTTTGGGTGAATTGGTTCGAGTGTTCGAATAGGAACCACACGCCAGCGCATCTCTGAATCGATTGTGACCAAGCCAACGACCGGAACGTTGTGAGTTTGGTTTAACGATGCCAACCTGCGTTTTTGTTGTCACTGTGCTAAGCTCGGCGGGTTGTCACTGTGCTAAGTTCGGCGGGTTGTCACTGTGGACGTCGGCAGCGTGTCGCGGTCGATCTTGGCAGGGCGGCCTCGCTCATAAACAGGTGTCAGAAACCAATTCCCATCATTCTTGACACCCGTTGTTCTTCTGGATCGTCCGTGCGCCGCACAGTGCTTACCGATCTGAGCAAAACAGAGCTCGTATTCGCTTCGCGAGCGTCTGGTCGGTGGCGAAAAGAATTCCTCGGTGACACATGAGTGTTGAGTCGGCTCGGTTAAGATCGAAAGGTTGACCGTCGATGTCGGTGGCAGCCGCACCCGCTTCGGTGAAGATGCACGCTGTCGCCGCATAGTCCCACAAGCTTCCGCCACCGGTTTGCTTCGGCAACTTCACATAACACGCAGGCGGATTCGCGAGCACCTTGCATGCATTCATCACGGCTCCGGCGCTCGCATCGACATTCACACCTGCCAGTCCCATGTCTTGGGCAATCTTCTCCAGCACAGAAATCATCTGGTCGCGCTGTCCATTGGACAGAAAACTTCTGTCAGTAAACAGCGAAAGCTCTGCCCCGCTGCACGGCTGCTGGATTGGCTGCTGCGGTACGCTCATGGAACGCCCGTTTTGGAAAGCCCCGGCACCGGCCATCGCATGAATCATCGTCTTTCCCACCGGATCGTAGACAACTCCTATCGTTGGAGTGCCGTCGCGGTGAACCAGTGCGATCGACACCGCGTATCCAGGCGTGCCTTCAATAAAAGGCAGCGTGCCATCGATCGGGTCGATGCACCAGAAGTAGTCGGTTTTCAATCGGCCACCGTCGTCGGCTTGTTCTTCGGTGAGCAGGCCAAAGTCGAAACGCTTGAATGTCGGATTGAGGGTATTAAGAATGATGGCTTCGCTGCGCCGATCAACTTCGGTCACAACTTGTGAGGCCAAGCTGCCGCCATTGGACTTGTGTTCGATCTGCTTTGGCCGAGAGCCCACGATCATCTCACCCGCCGCAGTGGCAGCGTCGATCGCGAGGTCAGCCAGTTCGATAAGTTCGGTACGAGAGAGTTTCATAAAGAGTTCAGAACCTTGCTTGCGAGCCGCTTGCTGTAGCGATGAGCCTTCCAATGGCCGGGGCTCCAACCTTGAAGAAAGCGGAAAAAGTCCGTCCACGCCACGGCGAACAGTTCACGCCAGTTGGCTTCGAGCGCGTGACTGTCGACTGCTTTCCCCGAGCCTTCTAATGCTGCGCGCAGTAACTCGAAATAGCGATCAAGTAAAGCGGCTTCTCGACGTTCGCATTCGTCCTCGTCGAAGCAGCTGCTGATGAAGTAGGCCACATCTTTCATACCACACCCTCCGCCGACGTATTGAAAATCGACGGCTGCAGCACGGCTTCCATCCGACCGAAAGCAAAAGTTCGCAAGCTTCGCATCGCCATGAACAAATGTCTGGAAGGGGCTGCCAGAGAGTCGACGATCGAGCTCACCGGCAGCTGCTTTCAGAGCATCGTCGTCGAGTGCGGCGAACTCATCGGGACGAGTGGCGAGGTGCCAATAGGTTCCAACGGTCCACAAATCTTCGGGCGATTGTCCCATGAACCGAGCGTGAAAATGAGCCAGCCACGACAGGCATGCATCGACTTCCGCGTCGCTCACGCTTTGACTGCGACCAGCAAAGCCAGCGGCGTTCAAGTCTTCAAGCAGAAGAAGGACACCGTCGGCATGATGTTCCACAGCCAGGCAGTTGGGCACTCGACAGGTATCCAGACACCGCTGCGCATAGCGTCCGTACCATGCCGTTTCAACCTGATACGATTTCAGTTTTCTCTGATGCGAGCGATCGGATGTCCAGCCGTACTTATGGGCTTGCTGGTCAGGCCAACGCACGTGTTTCAGAACAACGCTTGGGGTTGCGCCTCCGCTGAGATGGCATCGCACAATTTGCCCATAGCCGCTCCAAAGACTCTGGACAATCTCCCGACTTGTGATCTTCGATGCGCCCGTGGACCGAAGCACGGTCGCAGTCAGATTCGAGTCGAAATGATCGGGCTCAGTCACGTGGTCAGGTCCTTGATGAAATCGGTTATGCAACAGTGTCAGAAAAACAAAAGCGTGAGCCTCTACCACGATCACTTCTACTGCTGACTCTGACAATTCATAGTGTCGAGAGAATTCAGATTCGTGGATGGCCAGAACACCATGCATCAATGCGTGCCGACCACTCTATCATCGCGATGCATATTGATCATCTTGTTTCGATTGAATTCAAGACAGATGTATGAACAAGACCGTTGCATGAACAAGACAGCAGCATGACGCCGTCTCACGCCGCCCACTCGAATGCCATCCAGCAACTCGAACAGCCATCAGAAGATTGACCTGACGAGACTCAGCTGATGAGACCAACCTGGCGAGACCAACCTGGCACCACGCAGACCTCACACTCCGCAATCGGCGCGGCACGAATCGATCTATTTCGTGAAAGACTTCCGCGGTGGCTCTGCCTAGCAGCCCGTTGAAGACGCCAAGATGTGGTCACCCGACGCGTCAGCGAGAGACAAATCCCTCCCGGAAACCCTAAGCTTCTGCGCAGCCGAATCGCCTCGCTCACGAGTCAGGTTCACTTTTTTCAACGCCCAGCGAGGACTCAAGTTGGCGATGAGTCCCAGTTCTGACGCTTGGTACAGATTCGATTCGGACAAACTGAATTTTACGGAGTCAAAATCAAATCAAGCTAGAGACATCGTCAGCAGTATTCTAAGCTTTCAGAAGGCCACGTTCATCCGACTGGTTTTTCACAACGCTGTTTTCTAAGCCTGTTCCAAGAGCCCCCTTTTTTGCCACACCAACCAATGGAACAACCTCTGCTAGATCGCCTTCGCTTCATCGTCCTGGCATCGATATTGATATTGATAACGACAGTCAGCTCCGTGGCGGCTGACGAACTTCAGCAAACCCTGGCCCCGTTTCTCACAAAGCACTGTCTCAGGTGCCACGGAGAGAACGAACCGGAAGGGCAGGTTCGAGTCGACCAGCTTGACTGGGACATTTCGAACAACAACACGGCTCAGCGTTGGCAAGATCTATTGGACGTGTTAAACGCCAGCGAAATGCCGCCCGAAGACGAAGAACAACCTTCTACCGAGGAGCTCGTGAGCGTGTTGCGAGTCCTCACGAAATCGGTTGAGCATGCTCGTAAACGCCTGACCGACACGGGGGGCGAAATTGCCATGCGAAGGTTAAACCGGCGCGAATATGCGGGAACCATCCGTGAACTGATTGGACTCAGGATCCCGCTTGAACTGATTCCCGCTGACGCTGAATCCGATTCCTTCGACACGGTTGGTGCCGATCAATATTTCACGTCTTCGCACTTTGAACAGTACCTGGAATTAAGTACGGGGATTGTCAAAAAAGCGTTTTCATGGGCCGACAAGCCACGCAAGAAATTAAGCGTTCAGCGAAACGATCCAGAGGGCAAAATCAATCGAGTTGCCGAGAAGCGTTTCAAGGAACAACGCGAAAAGTTGGCGTTGATTCAGCGAAGCAAGTCTTGGAAGGAAGCCGGCTTTAGTGACGAAGGCGAAATGAACCTGTTCATCAACCGCTCCAAAAAAGAGTCGGTCGATGCACGCTACCTGAGCTATCCAAGGATCCGAGAAGGCCAGTACCTTGCTCCGCCAAATCATCTAAAGCGAGCAACGATGAACCTACGCGCTGATCCCCGAGCCACCTATCGTTTTCGAATTCACGGTGGTGTTCGTGAAGGACAAATTCCACTACGGCACTTCGTAGGAATTCATCGAGGAAACGATCTCGACGTCGTAAAAGTCATGGGGACGGAATCAAATCCGAAGTCTGTTGAAATCACAACGTCATTGCCGTTTGGCTCAACGGGCTTGATCAGCATGCAGATTTTGGCTCTCCATGGTCAAGACAAGAAAACCGATCCAGACGGTGATTGGGCTCCAATTTGGATCGACTATATGGAGTTTGAAGGTCCGATCTATCCCCAAGACCGTTCGTTTTTTGAGACTTTGATCTACCCCACAGAACCCACGCGTGGAAAAAACAAACTGCCATGGAATGACAAGAACGCCGAACAACTGATTCGCCAGTTCGCTCAAGTTGCTTTCCGAGGAGTGAAACCTTCCGAGCGATACGTTGCCAAGCTGGCCAAACTTTTTGCGAAGAATCGGACGGAAGGCCAAAGCTTCCAACAAGCAATCACGGAACCTCTTGCCATCGTCTTGGCGTCTCCACAATTTTTGTTTGTCCAAGAATCAAAACCAGCAAGCAGCGGGCGTCAGCCTCTGTCTGACCGTGAACTGGCAATTCGTCTGGCGTATTTTTTGTGGAGCTGTCCGCCCGACCAGAGACTGAAAGAACTGGTCGCCCAAGGCACTTTGTCCAGCGATGTGGTTTTAAGACAGCAAGTCAACAGAATGTTGGACGACCCCAAAGCGGACGCATTTTTTGAAGGGTTTGCCAGCCAATGGGCTGAACTGGATCGCTTTGATGCAATTACCGTTGACCCTAAAAAGTTTTTAAAATTCAGCGACGGTTTGCGTCAATCAGCTCGCCGTGAAGTCGTCGAATTTTTCAAATTGATGGTGCAGGAAGATCTTCCTGTCGACAACTTGATTGATTCCAATTTCGTGGTTGTTGATGCCCTGCTTCAGCAGCACTACGAACTCGAAAACTCGTCTTCATTCGCCTCCGGTGGCTTTGAAAAGCTAAGCCTATCGCCAAAATCTCCTCGAGGCGGGCTGTTAGGCCAAATGGCATTTTTGACATTGGGGTCGAACGGTGAACGTAGCTCTCCCGTGATTCGAGGTGCGTGGGTGCTGGACAAAATCTTACACGATCCTCCGTCACCTCCTCCCCCAAATGTTCCCGAGCTTGGAGCAGCTTCTCGCACTCCTGTCACCAATCGACAAATGGTGGTCCTGCATCAAAAACAAGTTGTCTGCTATTCGTGTCATAAGAAGATGGATGGAATCGGCTTTGGGTTCGAAAACTTCGACACCATTGGGCGTTGGCGAGACACCGAATCAGTCCGTAAAAAACAAGTTCGCATTGAACCGGGCGGAACACTTGCGTCAGGAGAATCCTTTCAGGATATCCATGAATTGAAGAAGTTGCTTTTGGCTCAGAAGCACCATCTTGCCCAAGAACTTTGTGAATCGCTCACGGCCTATGGAATTGGTCGAACGATCGAATTTAGCGATTCTGGTAGGGTGCGAGCCATCTTAGAAACGAGTCGTGGGCAAGACTTTCGAATCCGCTCAATGATCTCTGAAATCGTGGTCAGTTCGCTTTTTCGCACCAAGTAATCATCGATCCACGATACTCAAATTGACAAACCAAACATCCGGCCAAAGAGAACCTGTAATCATGAGTACATTTTTGACCGACTCGGCAAATCGACGTTCGTTCCTTCGCGTCGGCACTTCAGTGCTGGCCGTGCCATTCATGGAAACGTACGCGTCAGCCGCCAACCTTTCGACTCCGCCGCCGAAACGAGTTGTCTTTTTGGGAGGTGGATTTGGGTTTACCAAGCAGTCGTTCTATCCGAAGCAATCGGGAGACTTCCGTGAGATCGGACTGACTCAAGGCCTGGCTCCGTTAAAACAACACCGCGACGATATCACGATGATTAGCGGCATGACAAACTTGGGAGCAACCGATCCGCATGGTGGCAGCGTTTCCTATTTGACAGGTGCCAATGTTGCTGGAACGGCTGGAAAACGATTCCACAATTCGATCTCTTGTGATCAGGTTATCGCAAAGCACCTGGGAACAGAAACTCGGTTTTCGTCACTCACGCTGTCGGCCATCGAAAAGGACGGTGGGCAGAATTCTGGTCATGGCAAAGGGTTATCACTTTCGTGGGACGATGCTGGCAATCCGATCCCCGGCTTCAATAAACCGTTGCAATTGTTCCAGACTTTGTTTGCTCAAAAAGATGACTCAAGCACAGAACTCATCGAGCGGCTTAATAAAAAGAAGAGCATTTTGGACATCGTGATGACGAATGGCAACGTCATGAAACGCAAGCTCAGTAAACGCGATCAGGAAAAGCTTGACGAGTACGCACAGGGAATTCGTCAAATCGAAAAAGGGCTTCAGAGACAAGCGGCTTGGTCCAAAATCCCCAAGCCTGATGCTCCTTTTTCAATGCCGACCGAGGTGTTGACGGGTGAGCAAGAAATAAGGCTGATGTACGACATGATTATTGTCGCCTTGCAAACCGATGCCAGCCGAGTCGTTAGTTACCGCCAGCCCGTTTGTCGTTTGCTCGAAGGGATGAATCTGCAGATCAAAGCGCACTCTTTAAGTCATTACGGTTTTTCAGAAGCACGTCGCCTTGAATCGGAGCAACGAGACAAGAAGTGTATGCAGCTTTTCGCACACTTTTTAGATCGACTGAAGGAAGCACGCGACATCGACGGGAGTCGTTTATTCGACAACTGTATCGTGAGTTACGGTACGAACCTACGTTCCGGTCATGAACTGAAGAACCTGCCCGCGTTACTGTCTGGCGGCGGGGCAAAAGACATCACACTTGGAAAGCACATCGTGCTGCCTGGTGAAGATCGCCCTTTGGCAAACTATTGGCTGACGCTGATGCAGCAAGCGGGCTTACCTGTTGACCACTTCAGCCACAGCACCGGCAACATCCCAGAGCTGATTTCCTAACACCAAGATCGATCAAGCAATTTGCGAGCCGGTGAGTTGGTGAACGCGGTGAGCCGATGAGTTGGTGAACGCGGTGAGTTGGTGAGTTGGTGGTCGGTGGTTGGTGGTCGCGGTGGTTGGTGGTCGCGGTGGTGAATCCGATCGTCGGTGAGTCCGACCTTCGGTAAGTCCCGAAGGGACGGCATGTTGTAGCCACGGGTGCCAACCCGTGGATCGGAAGATCAAAACATGTGCGAAGCCCCGAAGGGGCGACAGGGGTTACGGCCGGATCGTTTGTGCCGCCCCTTCGGGACTCAGGGCGCGGTTTTGACTGCCAATCCATGGGCTGACGCCCATGGCTACGTTATGTCGCCACTTCGTGGCTGGTGATGTTGGGTGGCATTTTGCTGAGACGCATTTTCTGA
>JBDWHY010000012.1:0-2310 GCA_039974975.1 Fuerstiella sp.
TGTTCCCAGCCGATCTAGCAGCGGAGGAATGCTGCTTTTGATTCTCCCCCGCTTGCGTGAATGAAGTTGCCGTCCCGTCCATTCCACCAGCTGCAGGTAGTCAAGCAACGTCATCGGCAAACAGCCCTTGTTGCTGGTTCGACGATGAGTTGATCGCTCTCGCACCTTCTGGCGTTTTGGCTGCACAGCCATGGGACTTAACCAGCCCGCTCGCCGACCATGCTCGACTCGAGAATCCTTTGCATCAGCAGTCGTTACTTCCTCTGCAGTTTTCACGTCTGCCATACGCTCTTGCACGCTGGTGAAATTGCTGTCTTCTGGAGTGTCGGCGATCTGTGCTCGAATAGGATTCAGGTCGACATAAGCCATGCAGGCCGCGATCGCTTCCTCTGTTTCCAACACAGTGCTTTTGAAGCGACCTTCCCAAAACCGGCCCGTACACTCGTCTTCCGCGTTGGCCATTCGAGCAATCACTTCGCTCGTGCATCGCATCAGCCACGATATGCTCGATAGTCGTTTTCGCAGTTCGGCCAACCTTTCAGTATCACCAACAAGGCTGCGAATTTCGAATTCGTTGGGATCAGCAGGAGCACCTGTTTCGTCTCGTCGTTGTGGAAACAGCTTCCACCATCGTCGAGCCACTTGTTCGTCCGACCACTCTTTGACAACGTCTGGCCGAGTTCTCAGCACGCAGTGAAAGTGGTTGCTCATGACGCTAAAGGCCATGACTTCCACACCAAATACAGATGCGAGGAATTCCAGCCGATTTCGAATCCACTGCCGTCGGTGATCAAAGTTTTTGCCTGTGACAGAATCATCACCACATAAAAAGCCGCGTCTCACGCAACGGTTGATGCAGTGGACAACTTGTACCTCGTCTTCTGCCAGTACTTCACGTCGATTGATACGAGCCATGGGTGTCCCTTGATACTGAAAACAGAACCAAATAGTCACACAACGAAAGGAGGATAGCAAAAATTGACCTCATTCCAACTTGGATGGCCCCAGCTGATTCTCAAGTATGACGAGTCAGGGCGGGGATGACCGTGGCTATTTCTGTCAAACAGCTTACAGACTAAGATAGTAAGTCGATCCAGCGAGTATCACCAAAGCTTGGGCTCGACACTTGTTCCTTCAGGACTCTGGCGGCGAGTCTCTCAATTTGCCCAATGACCTCTTGGAGATTCTGGGGAATGAGATCATTAATGTCATCTAGCTCAGTTCCTCGATGGATCGCCTCAACGAGATCAGGCCCACAATCATCACAGGCTTTCATCATGAAGGGAGAAAAAACTAATCGCTCTGCCTCAAGTATTGAAATGGACTGAGTCTTCAACGCATCACAAACGCCGAGAATTACCAGCGATACCAAGACGCGTTTGTCATTGTTGATCTTCATTACTCGTTACTCCACCCGGGTTTCACTTTGAAATTAAACACCTTTCCGGATGAGTGTTCAAAATAATGAAGTGAGATTCGATTGCCATTACTGTCGAATCCATCTCTATAAACCTTTGACCACTTGCCGGGCATTTGTTCTCTCTACTGTGCTAAAAACTCCTTTTCCTTGACGATATTCTTCGTCGTGATAACTGAAATCAACCGGGGCCATCCATCTTTCTAAGGCAATTTACAGAACGATTTATCGCTATTTCTTTGCAATACCCGGTATCAAGATGGCTGGCCCCGGCTTGTTCTTTCGCAGTTCGGCCAACCTTTCGGTGTCTGCAACAAGGCTGCGAATTTCGAATTCGTTGGGATCGGCAGGAGCCCCCGTTTTGTCTCGTCGTTGTGGGAACAGCTTCCACCATCGTCGAGCCACTTGTTCGTCCGACCACTCGTTGACGACGTCTGGCCGAGTTCTCAGCACACAGTGAAAGTGGTTGCTCATGACGCTAAAGGCCATGACTTCCACACCGAACACGGATGCGAGGAACTCCAATCGATTTCGAATCCACTGCCGTCGATGATCGAAGTTTTTGCCCGTGACAGAATCGTCACCACACAAAAATCTCGTCTCGCGCAGCGGTTGATGCAATGGACGACTTGTACGTCGCGTTCTGCCAGTACTTCACGTCGATTGATACGAGCCATGGGTGTCCATCAACGCTGACAATTGGCCCGACTGAAGATGTCAAGTAGGTAGGATAGTTATATCGGGTTGCAACGCAAGATGGATAGTATCTGCAGGAAGGGTACTTGCTAGTGACTGTTGACGTGAGTTTCGATAGCCAAGATATTCTTGAGCTATCTTGAAATAACCCCTGACGCTGGCAGGCATCAGGGGCTTGGGTGAGAGCAGATCGGATA
>JBDWHY010000013.1:0-3682 GCA_039974975.1 Fuerstiella sp.
GCAACAATCGCCACCGCAGGCGGCCGCTTCGCAGCAGGCACCATCACAAATGCATTCGCCAGCGAAATCGCAATCGCAATCGCCAACTTCACACACTTCGCAGTCGCATGTTGACTGGCAGCACCCGGCCGCTTCACAGCAGTTTGAACGACAGGCACAGTCGCCACCGACATCACAGGCGCAGTCAGACAGGTCGCAGACACAGTCAGCACAAACACACGATTCACCACAACAAACACAGGGTTCATCAACGGGCGAGCTTTGCAGCGAAGCCAAGGCGAACGGAGAAGCAATCAGCGCAGCAGCGATGATCAAACCAAAAGATAACTTGCTAAACATAGAATTGTTCCAAAAACGAGATGGTCAAAAATCAAAAACCAAAAGTCGAATTGAAACGTCTGTTAATTGCGCCAAACCGAAAGCATGGCTTGACGCTGCTGATGACCGATCGGAATCGAATCAGCAGCGCAGAAAGTAGAATCGAAAGTTGCTCCGCCATGAACGGGCATCGTTTCGATTGATGGAAGCCAAGCATCCGCTTCCTCAGGATGAATCTGTGATACCAAAATGCCAAAGGTCTCTGCTGGAACAGACGATTCGCAGCAGTCACAGTCACGACAATCGTTGGCGAAATCGGAACAACACGAAGGCTGTTCCACTTCAATGGCACAACACGCACACGGGGGCTGGCTCGTTTCACCGGCCGAAGCGTCTTCAACGCGAACTTGCTCGTCACAAGCTCCCGAAACGCAGCAGCAATCTGCAAATGCCGAGGTGGGAAACACCAGCATCAACAGACACAAACATTTAAAGATGAAGTCGAATCGATTCATATCGAAACGATACGTTTCAAACCGCAGAACATCAAGCTCAGTATTTCAACATCACTGCAGTCACATCATTCTGCAATAAATTGCAGCGTAAACCGCCGTGGGCCGAGATCCGCTGCGACGTGACATTATTCATGCATCCGGCATCAACAAGACTCTTGCATTGCGAATTTTCATTTTCGGATCGGCAATTTTCAGATCTGCCCCCACCCCCAGCAGCCCGGGCATCGGCTTTGGCAGGATTCCCTGACTGATTATCGTGCCGTTCAGTTTCAGAATGATTCGTACCCCATCGACAATCAATTCCACATCATTGGGAGCATTTGGCATAAAGGCACCTAGATTGGCCGACTTTGGAACGGCGATGCTTTGGCCGTCGCTCAAATTCTGAATCTGGCCCGGATTGGCGCCCCCCACACTGATCAAAATTCCAGGAGCCCGAGGACTGACGTCAGGATCCAACCCAGCCACAAACTGAGCCGCGTTGCTTCCAGGCATCAACTGACATCGAAAGACAAAACGATCGGTCGACACGCTTCCATCAACAAAACCGGCTAACGCAGATAGCTGTTGCGCCTCCAGTTCAATCTCATCACCTTCCAGCTTCCACATAGACTGAAGTTCTAGCGCCGGAATCGCGTTGCCAGATGATTGGAACCAACGGATCGTCGATGATTCGCGAAACGCAGGACGGAACTGCCAACGTGACAGCAATCGCACCAGTTCTTGCTGCTCCAATTGAAGAACGTCTGCGGCGACGTCATCTTGCAACAAACGGTCGACGACTTCCGAGGCCTCTTTTAGCTCATCCGCCAGTTGCTGAGTTGTCCCGGTTGAATTTCGAGAAATCATCGATCGAATATCAGTCAGCAAGGTATCGACAAAAGGCATCTGACGTTTTTCTGCAGCAAGCAAGGCCAGCCGCAGCAGCTGTTCTGTTAACCGATCTTTACCAGATGATGGCACATTGCGACGGCTAAACGTTTCCACAATCGGAAGGGCGGCTGCCAATTCATCGAAACCATAACGAGCCGCTTTCAGCTCAGCGATTTCAAGTTGCAATCCCAAAGAACGACCGCCTTCACCTAAGTCGGTTTCAATCACCTGCAACAAAGCAAAATCAGAATCACTGGGCTCTGCGTCGTAACACGCGATCAACAGTTCTCGTCCCAACATCAATTTATCCGAGTTGCTGCGAGCTCTCGAAATCCGTCGATCGTAAGTTTCACGAATCTGATCACGCAACGGCTTTAATCGATCTTCTGGTGGCACGATATTGGCCACCTTTGGCTTGGATTCATCGATGCGAATGATCAACGGCAATGAACCAGCCAGCTGCTTGGTGCCGTACAAAGTTCTCACAATACCAATGATGCTTGTTTCAAAACTCCCCGAGGCAGACTCTGGTACCTGCCAACGAAACGTATTCTCTCGTTGAAAAATTGCAGCTCCAGCCGGAGCATCCGGACCGAGTTGCAGCATTAACCGAGCCAAACCATTCGAGCGTCGGCCCGTGCCAATGCGTCCCAGACGATGCTCAAGCAGCTGGCCAGGCCGAGCTGTCAGGACTTCAGGAACATCCAAGATGTCAGAAATCTGTTGAGGCAACACCAACACCACAATGGTTTGCTCATCCAGTGGCTCCTTGGTGTCATTTCCATACACGCTGAGCCGCAAAGAATGACGGCCAATGTCATCTCGACCTGGAATCCACGATAGCAAACCGCTGGTTTTGTCCAACGACACCTGATCAGTGGGACGATCAATCAGCTGGTATCGTAGCTGCACAGATTCATGAAATTCCGAAGTCACTGCGACCGAAGTGGTGAATTCTTGGCCTGGAACCAGAAGCAGTTCATCTGCATCTGGAATTCTCATCAACACCGCAGAAGCATTCATCAAGATGTCAACACTTACTTTGCGCGACACCAAAACCGTTTCGATGCCATCCTGTTCGCACACGGCTTGAATCGTTAATAAGATCGGCTGAAGGGCCTGAGATTTCGGCACCAGCCACGAAATTTCTGCCGTCTCTTCATCAATCACGATCGAGGCGTCAGAAGAATCAGCCAGCCGGTAAAATAAGTGGTCGCCATCGGATCGATGAGCCACTGTGATGTCGGGCTGGAACTGAAAGAGCCTTCCAATCATTGCCGGTTGAGGCTGGTTTTCACCAAAGATCACTTCTGTCGCTTGAACAGATTCAGCACCTCCGTCAACGCCATTTGCGACGTCTTCAGCGTTGTCGTGATTCACGACGACATAAATGGCCGCCAACAGCACGGCAACAATGGCACCGGCAAGATACGGCGACCGCCAACTTGCAGAAT
The DNA here is from genome assembly GCA_039974975.1 of Fuerstiella sp. Taxonomy (GTDB): domain Bacteria; phylum Planctomycetota; class Planctomycetia; order Planctomycetales; family Planctomycetaceae; genus Fuerstiella. Next base: position 3,161 of record JBDWHY010000013.1, read on the forward strand.
TCGATTCGCTACTTTGCTCATTGCCTCGTTTGCGTTTTGAACGCCGTTGCCGAGTCTTATCAAGAGCAGAAGTTGGCGCTGTTTCGACGATCGGTATTTCTGATTCCAACAAGACAGGAGTCGCTGAACTGGCGCTCATCAAATCGATATCGGTGCCCTTTTGCACCTCGTTTAAAAACTGCTTGTAGGTCACATCACCTTCGTCCAAGTCTTGAGACGGGTCGGCAATTTTTGTGTCCTGCAACGGCACTTGAGTCTCTGCCAAGCCGCGACTATCAACGGCTTCCAGATCTTGTTTGGTGAACTGTTGGCAGAAAGGCGCTAAGGCTTCAGCAACTTCCACAGGAGTTTGATATCTGGCTTCAAGATCTCGCTTCGTCATGCGGTTCACAACCGCCGCCACATCTTCTGGAAGACTGCCATCGATCGCCGTGATCGATGGTGCATCTCGCTGCAAACGTTGACTTAACACCTGCAAAGGATTCGTACCGGTAAACGGAGTTGTGCCCGTTAACAAACGAA
>JBDWHY010000014.1:0-27240 GCA_039974975.1 Fuerstiella sp.
GCCAGAGCGTCGGTTTTTAGCGAGCGATCAGCCAGAAAAGGCCGAAGCGAGAGCGTTTCTGGTCACGAATGTCCAGCAAGATCCTGCTGTGCCGCGTGTTGAGCTACGTAACGCAGGTTAACTGCAGAATTTCACTGCCAACGTTTGGGAGACGCCGGACGCTGCGGTATTGTGCCAATCCACCGTGATATTATCTGTGATTGCCGCACTTTCCAGCTTGGTTCTATGCCTCAAGTTTCCCTGTCTGATCTCAAATTCCGTAAGTCTGCCGCCTCCGATCTTACAAAGGCAGCACGGTCCAATCACGCTGCGTCATTCCAGAAGAAGCTGCTGAAACAGTGGTCAGACACAAAGTCGCCTCTGTTCAGCCACCTTCCAGACATCAGATTTAGTTCCACGATCGGAATCTGGTCAGTCCTCACCCAAAACGACGCCGATTTATTTGACAGTGCAGCAGAAGTCGCGGCAGCGACCACCAAAGCATCCGTGAAGAAGAATCTGGAAAGCGTGATTCAATCGGTGTCTGCTGACGCCGCAAGTGGGCGTATCACCAGCGACTTTAGCATGCTGCTTGCCATGGAACTTGTGGCGGAATTTGGAGCCAAGTTTTCGCCCGAACAATTCCAAGACACGATTTTGGCGATCGCGAACTTCGACTGCGAAGCGGGATCAGATCAGGCTTCTCGGTCTTCCGTTTCTGACATTCTTTCAGAAGACGTCAGCTGCGAATCGGAAGACGCGGGAATGGAAGGTTCGCAACTTCGCATGGTTCGCACCATGATTCGCTTTGCCGAAATCCCTTTCCGTCGATCGGTTCTGCTGGATGCATTGTCTCACAGTTCGGCGGAACGCAAGGCGGCTGTGGAAACGGTGGCTCAAGCCATTGAAGCTTCGACAGACACAGATGGAACGGTGCACAGTCGCTTGGCTCAAAACCCAGCCAATTGGCTAGCCCCTTTGGTTCGAATGAGTTCTTTTGCAGCATCAACGGGCTACGAATGGGCGAAGCCAAAAACCGTGAAACGCTGGGTGGCTGCCTTAGAATTTTTTGCCGCCCTGTCCATTCACCAAGGCTGGCTGAATGACATCCAACATGATGATGTGGTCGCATCTTCGGAAGACAAAGCATACGACTTGGCGGCTCGAGCCATCATTGCTGAAAACAACTTGCAAGCCGTACACCTTCTGAATTCGGCAATGACTGCGTTGCAGACAGCCGGCAAGACAGCCGGCAAGTCAACAGGCAAAAAAGCGAAGAAGGCAAAGACCGACTTGCTGAAAGAATCTTCAATCCCAGACGTTGTGGCTGCAATGTTGAAGAGCAAAGGGAAAGCCAAAAAGAAACCGGGCCCAGAATTAGATTGGTACAGCCCGAGTACTCAATCAGACTGGGCGGCAATGGCATTGCTGCGAACGGGTTATGAAGTTGATGCCGACAGCGTTTTAGTGGACTGGGATCAAGACGAAATTCGCTTGGCCCTCAGCGCCTTGGGTTCCGCGGTTGCCGGAGGGGAATGGGGGGCCGACATCTTGGTCAACGGCAAAGAAGTGGTGCCCGTTGGAGACTGGACGTGCACGTGCTGGTTTCAAGATGACGACGTCGCGTTCGCGGAAATGGAACGCGGATCAGTCGATGAAACTCGGCACGTTCGACACATCATGTTGCACCTTCAAGATCATTTTGCTTTGTTGACAGATTCCGTCTTAGCAAAGAACGCAGGCGATGAAGTGGTGCTGAGAACATCATTGCCCATTGCGGCCGGCGTGCAGGGATCAGCCGCCACGGTGACTCGAGAAATCTTTTTGGAAACGGCGGGGCCGAAATGCCGAGTGATTCCCGCTTGGTTACCCGATGATCGCGTTGATTCGACCGACGGAGATTGTCGCATTGAAAACAGCACGCTGAAATCAGCAGCCGTTGGAAATGGGGGAACTTTTATGCCGCTCGTCCTCGATTGGGCTCCGAAAAATGCAAAACGAGAAGCCGATTGGACTCAGCTAACCATCACCGAAGAAGGTGAAGTATTAACCAGCTATCAAGCAGCGGCTGCAAGAACTCGAATTGGCCGACAGCAGTTGATGCTGTACCGCAGCATGCGTCCAGGAGAAACACTCAGAGCCGTCTTAGGACATCACACGGCCAATGAAACGGTGTACGGAAAATTCACGAACGACGGCGACATTGACCCATTGGTCATGGTTGAACCAACGGCTTAAACCAACCGGCTTAAAGCAAACCGAAATCCGCCTTCGGCTGTCAACATTGGCAGCCGGGACTTTGGTCGTTGTGATCGTCAATCATGGTCACCATCCACCGTAGCGACCATTCACCGCGGCGACAGTTCATCACGGTCACAGCAAATCGTTGATCATCGTTTCGGCGCCTTCAAGTAGGGCACGCGAAAAAAAACGATGGGCGAGTTTCGCAGCAGCAACATCGGCCAAGCACACAACGTTCGGCTTCTTTCCCCGCTCTGGCTTTCAAGCGTCCGTTGTCCTAGCGACCGCACTCAAGCGACCGTATCCACGCGTCCGCACTCAGGCGACGACACTCAACCGCCCAGTCAAAACAGCGCAGCAAAAAGCCACGGGTGTTTCACCGTGGCTTCTGTGGTTCTGAAGTCTGAAATTCAGGCTTTCAGATTATTCGTCGTCATCATCGGTAGATGCGATGGGCGGAGGATCTTCTTCAACCGCTTCTTCGTCTTCGTCGTCTTCGACCAAGGCGGGTTCTGCGTTGGCGTCAACCACTTCGTCTTCGACGACCTTTGGCTTGACGTCCTCGTCTTCATCATCTGGTTTCGCGTCGGCCTTCACTTCATCGGGAACCATAGGATTGCCGTCGGCATCTAACGGTTCTTTGATGGGTTGGATAAAGTAGCGGCGTTTGCCCTTTGCGAGCAGCGCGGCCAACTTTTCTTCGGCAGCTTCACGTTCGTGATACAGGAATCGACCTTCTTCACGCATCGTACTGCTGTAGATCACCCAAACCAGACGACGTCGGGCAGGAGTATCAGCTTTCTTTTTCCGAGCGCGAGGGGCTGCTTTCTTCTTCGCAGCCTTTTTCTTCGCGGTCTTCTTCTTTTTAGTCGCTGCTCCGGACTCTTCCAAAGCCTCTACGGCTTCGGCTTCTCTTCGCATGCTGAGGCGGCTTTTTGCCATCGCTGAGGATTTCCGTCGATTTGTTTCAGAGACATCGCTGTCGACCGTTGAAACGTCAAACGGACGAGCGGAAGCGAAAAATCAAGTGGCGAAGGATAGCGGCTCGTCTCAAGGATGCCAACGTTTCAGCCTGATTCCCCTCGCAGTTCCGCGCAGTTGAGAACTTCCGGCACGATTCTGAGGAACTTTCGGCCTGAGTAAACTGAGCTCAACTTACTCAAATCGGCATTTAAGCTGCCCAAAACTCCAACAACCGGCCTGACGAACCCGTCAGCTCACGCCGCAAGAATTCTGTCTGACAAAAAAATCTCGGCCGCAAAGTGCGGGGTTTCGTCAAATTTTAAGGCGTTTTGCGTCAAATGCCACAGGTGAACAGCACAGTCGAAAGCGGTCGTTGGCCCGCGTTTCATGGCACAACGGCCGATTCAAAAACCGAATTCAGGCCGAAAGAGCTGTCTCAAAACGTGCAACACGTTCCCCTGATCGGGTTTACACGATTTACTAAACCCGATATATCTCATCGCCAACCCGTTTTGCGTGAACCGCCTGGATCACGGAAACCGGGCAGTCCTCACTTCAAGACTGATTGTCGGTCTGAGTCTTCGGAAGTTAACTCAGGAAGCCATCAAACACTTGAAGAAGTGGGACGTCATTCAGTATCAATCCATTCCGGCAGCGGTCTTTGCTGCCACACCTCATCTAAAATAAAAGCCTGAAGCGTCAGTTGCGGTGCAGTTGACTGGCAGGTGTCGAAGGAGATTTTCGTGTCGATTGAAGAGCAAGTCATTAATATTGTCAGTGAACAACTTGATAGCCCGAAGGCTGACATCAACCGCGAAAATTCTTTCGTTGACGATCTCAAGGCCGATTCACTGGACATCGTTGAACTGGTGATGGCTCTGGAAGACGAATTTGACGTCAAAATTCCAGATGAAGATTACGACAAAATCAAGACCGTTGGCGACGTGATCGATTACATCGAGGAAAAGTCGTAATCGATGAGCTTACGACGGGTAGTTGTAACCGGGACGTCCCTGGTGACGTCCTTAGGTTACGACGTTGCGGACGTTTGGAGTCAGGTCTGTAACGGCCGCAGTGGAATTTCTCGTGTTGAGCGATTCGACTGCCGGGAATTTCGTGTCCAAATCGGAGGCGAAATCAAGGACTTCAATCTCACCGACCATATGGAAATGGACAGTCGAGCGCTGCGCCGGATGGACCGCTTTGCTCAGTTTGCCATGGTGGCGGCTGAAAAAGCGATCGCTGAATCTGGCATCGACTTTTCTTCCATCGATACGTCTCGCTGCGGAGCCATCGTTGGCAGTGGCATTGGCGGATTGGACGAAATCGAAGATCAGCATTCTCGATTGTTCGACCGAGGTCCCGAACGCATTTCCGCGTTCATGATTCCCAAGCTGATGGTGAATGCCGCCAGCGGAAACATTTCGGTTCACTGGGGACTGCAAGGACCTTCATTAGCAGTCTGCACGGCTTGTGCCAGCGCTGCTCAAAGCATCGGTTCGGCCTACCACTTAATTCAATTAGGTGCCGCAGACTTAATGATCTGTGGAGGTTCAGAAGCTCCGATGACCCCGATGGGCCTTTCCGGTTTTACTCGGATGAACGCCCTTTCCACTCGCAACGACGCTCCGGAATTAGCCAGTCGTCCATTCGATGAAGATCGAAATGGATTTGTCTTGTCCGAAGGAGCCGGCTTGCTGATCTTGGAAGACTACGAATACGCTCAAAAGCGTGGAGCAAATATTTTGGCCGAACTGGTCGGCTACGGAACATCGTCGGACGGAATCCACATGACGGCTCCGGACGTCAAAGGCGCGGGGGCTGCTCGAGCCATCCAAGCGGCGCTGGATGCGGCCAAACTGAATCCGTCACAGATCGATTATGTGAACGCTCACGGAACCAGCACGCTGTTGGGCGACAAAGCAGAAACCGCAGCAATCCGCAGTGTGTTTTCTTCTCATGCAGACGCAATGGCCGTCAGTAGCACGAAAAGCCAGCTGGGCCATGTGCTCGGAGCATCCGGTGCGATTGAAAGCGTGTTTTGCATCAAGTCGTTGCAGGAACAATTGGTTCCTCCGACAATCAATCTCGAACGCCCCGGAGACGGCTGCGATCTAGACTACGTGCCCAATGAAGCTCGTCAACAACAAGTGAAATACACTCTGAACAACAGCTTCGGATTTGGCGGCCACAATGCCTGCCTGATCTTCAGTCACGCGTAAAGGTTGGTTGAACGGGCGAAGGTCTTAACGACGTACGCAACGTGCTATGCCACGCGCCACGCCACGCCACGCCACGCCACGCCACGTCACACGCCACGCGACACGTCACACCGCAACACCGCAACACCGCAACACCGCGACACCGCATTCTGACTTGCTGAGTCCTCACGCAACAAGCGGGTTACCTGTCGCTGCTCAAAAAAAAAAACGCCCGAATCGATCGATATCGACTCGGGCGTTCCTGTTTGAATTCGAACTGAATCCTAGCAGCCGGTTTACCTAGCTGTCAGTTTACCTGGCTGTCAGTTTTCCTGGCTGTCAGCTTACCTAGCAGTCGGCCTAGTAGACTCCAACTGTCGTCTTCTTGGCAAAGATATGATACGGACGAACTCCGCTGACACCGTCCCATGGATAGCTTGCATGAGGAGCTTCTCGTTCCCCTTCGTCACGTTCTAAAAATCCGGGAACGAACAATTCCTTTGTCAACGTATACAGTTTCACACGACCGGTCGCATCGTAGTCAACCAGCTTGGTGTGGTCATCAAAATCGACGACTTCAACCACAGCTCGTGGCTGAGGAGCATAATACGTGACCTTGTAATCGTCTTCTGGAGTAAACGGTTTTCCGCACGCCAAGCCCATCAAAGTGTTGCCGTATGTCGGAGTCATATACACATTGGGGCCGAGCAATTCTTCACAAGCAAAGCGGTTCCACTGCTGAGTAAATTCAGTGCCTCCACAGAAAATACCGCTGATGCCCGCTTCTTCAACACTGCTGTCGTCATCCATGAGTCTCATGGCCAACGCTTCCAGCAGTTTCGGAGTCGTGAACATGCACTGGATGTCGTTATTGGCCTTCAGAATCGTCATGGCCTGATCGATCACATGAGCACTATATTCTTTCGCTTCTTCAACCTTGCCCTTTTTCAGCAGCTTAACGACCCAACGAGGATCTAAGTCGACACAAAAACAAATACCGCCTCGATGCTGAGCCAAATGTTCAACCGCAAGTCGTAAACGACGAGGACCACTTGGGCCCAACATCAGCCAGTTCGCGCCCTTGGGGAACTTATCGTCTGGCAAGGTTTCACTGAAGTATTCGTAGTCTAACCAGTGGTCTTCAACGACGACTCGAGACTTCGGAATTCCCGTTGTTCCACCGGTTTCAAAAACGTAAATCGGCTTATCTTGGTACTGCTTGGGGACCCAGCGACGCATCGGTCCGCCTCGCAGCCAATCGTCTTCGAACAGAGGAAACTTTTTCAGGTCGTCAAAGCAATTCACTTCGGTCAAAGGATCGAAATTGAATTCCTTCTTCTTCTGTAGCCAAAAGTCGCAGCCGGTGTCATCGGAAAAATGCCACTGCACAATTTCCCGAGTATGCTGGTCCAATTGCTCTTTGCGTTCTTGGCAATTCTTGAGGGTTTCTTCTGAAAGATCAGCGGCGCTCACGGCAAAGACCTTGGCAAATAGGGGAAGCTTGAAAGTTCAGCAGGCATACGGAAAGCCTAGCGGGGCTGGACATACTAGACAGCTGACGACGCAATTCAACGCTTGCATAATCATGGATTGCCACAATTCGGACGGATGCCCCGATGCTGCCCATTCCCCACAAGTCCTTGCTGAAATCTCGGCCAAATCTCAGCCAAATCTCGACAAAGGATTCTCGATTGATGGACATCCCCCCTAGGCATCTTTGACAAGGATGAGCTTTACTGTCAGATCGCTACGATTTTCGACGCCAGCAATTCAAGACTTGCAGAATCTGAACATCGCGGGCAAAAACCAAAAATCGCTTGTGTCAGAACGGCCGCCTCAGCATTTCGGCAACTGACTTCACTTTCAGAGAATAGAATCATGATGAAACGAGTCGGAATTTTAACTGCCGGGGGCGACACCCCTGCTCTGAATGCCACAATTTATGGTGCCGTTGAACGAGCCAATCAGTTGGATATTTCCGTCTTCGGTTTTCTGCGAGGCTATGCGGGACTGATCACCGAAAACGTGCCTCATGTGCACCTGAACCCACTGCGCACAACCATCCCCGAACTTGATCCCAGCCACGGGGGAACGTTGATTGGATCGTCAAGAACCTACATCGAACCCACTTCAGATCTCATGAAAGTGGTCCAACAAAACTGCGAACGCATGCAGCTGGATGGTCTGATTTGCATCGGTGGAGACGGAACGATTAACGGCATGCAGCCGGTTTCAGAATTCCTTCCCTGCGTGTTGGCTCCTAAAACCATCGACAATGATCTGGGCTTAAACTACTTAAACGAACCCAACGAAATTTCGCGACAAGAAATCGAAATCGATGGCCGCCAAACTCAAACCTACAGCCTAAACCGTTCTCGTGACACAATCGGCCTTGATGACATCATCAACTTTGCAACTCCCGGCTACGCCACAGCCGTGTACGTGGTGGCTCAATGTGTCGAACGCGTTCGCACAACGGCAGAAAGTCACCGACGGATTGCCGTAGTGGAAGTCATGGGACGCCAAAGCGGATACATCGCTTTAGGAGCAGCCTACGGACAGCCAGACCTGATTTTACTTCCCGAAGAACCCGTCGACTTTCACGAATTGGAACAGCGCGTTCGTCAGATCTACGAACTGCAACACAACTGCGTGATCGTGGTTGGAGAAGGCGTAAAAACGGCCGACGGCAAGGAACTCGGAGCATCTGCTCCGACATACGACCCTGCCGGCAACATTTTGTACAACGGTGCCGCGGATGCCCTGGTTGAAATTCTTCTGGATCGCATTGAACCTGAATTCTTCGACAAGGTGCGCAGCCACGAACCCACTGGCAGCGCGTTCTTTACTCGAAAGGTCGGACACACTCAACGAGGCGGACGTCCCATTTTGTTCGACCGCTTTCATGCCACTCAATTAGGTGGCAAGTCGATGGACCTGCTGCATTCCGGAGCCTGCAACGAAGTGGCCACTTTGCAATACAGCGAAAAAGATGGAATGGTGGTTGATTCAATCCGAGCCAATAAGTTGCGAGACGCATGGGGACAAATTCATCCTCGCTGCGTGCATCCATCGATGTACGATCCCGTTCGCATGCAACCCACAGAATTCGGACAGGAATATCTAAGAACCATTTTCACGAATGCGATTGGTCGAGACGACACCGAATATATTCAAAGCGAAAGCTTCAGTGCGGGCAAACTGGCAACTCGCTATCAAAGCGCGAACATCGATATTCGCAAAAGAACTCGGTACCTGTAGGCCACCAGCACGCTCTGCTGACGATCGGTCTGCGGCTGATCGGTCTGTGGCGGACGCTTCCAACGCGACCGACTCTCCTTGCACTCACTGAAGGCGACGGTCTCGTGCCAACATCACAGGCAGGATGAACAAGATAGACTGCAGAGAACGGTCTTGTTCGTCCCGAAACCCTTCCCAGAAAACAGGCCAGACAACCAGAACTTGTTTCAGGACACCCGTGAAGCTGGCCATCTGAGCCGACCTGTCCTCGTCTGTGCATTGCGCGGCTGTAGTCGCGCGGCTGTAGTCGCGCGGCTGTAGTCTGGCGGCGGTCATCTGGCGGCGGTAGACACTCGCCCTCGAACAGACTCAGCAAAGGTTCGCTTTAGCGTAGCTGTGAAATTCAATCAGACGGCCCAACTTCGGCCCAACGCTGCTCCGCCTTTGTCGTCACCGTCGCTTCAGCGGCAGCATCGGTATTCACTGCGAATCAATCAAAGCGCTGCCAAGACACCCAGTCGTTTTGGATTTCAGCGCACAAAAAAACAGAGCCACCCGCTGATGCGAATGACTCTGTTTTATGTTCGAATGGGCAGAGGGGGAATCGAACCCCCGACACCAGGATTTTCAGTCCTGTGCTCTACCAACTGAGCTATCTGCCCCAATCGAGCGGGAAGGATAGTGACCTGTCGAATCTGTTACAACCTCACCGTTAACGTTTTCGCAAAGGCAGTGTCTGGTTTCCAAAAATTCTGCCTACAACCGTTAAACATTGCCCGTTTTAAACCATCGTGACCGAGAAATGCGACTTAAAACGGCAATGTCGCCCTGTGTGGTGGACCTCGCCAATCGACATTCAGCAACTCGAACAGCACCGCAACGCCGGATATCTGACGCAAAGCCGGAAAGACGCCCAGACTGACTTTGAGAATTTCACTTGGGTGACGGCTGAGTGGGTGGCGGCTGAGTGGCTGAGAGCTGGAACGGCGGAACGAGTGGAACGGCGGGGGAATCGAACGGTGGAACCCATGTAGCGGCGGGACAGATTCACAGAAGCGGAATTCACTGGGGTCGAACAGAACCAAGCCGTCCGTACTGTGTCCTCTGCAGCAATTGATCAGCATCCCAAGCCGCCTTGTCGTTGACCTTTGCATGGCCGATCAGCAATCTCGACTTCAAAGCTCAGGATGGCAGAAAGAAGTCGACTTTGCAGCCATTGATCGTTCTTGGCTGTTTATGAGTTCTCTCTGATTTCTCAACCGCGACAAATCAGACCGATGAATCGGCGGGAAACCTGCGTCAACAGTCGTCGCCGGACGATTGGTGTCGTATAGTCTTGCCAAAATGGCCGCAGTACCGGCCTTCCGTTTTCTCTTCTCCAACAGATCACACGCCGCCATGTCTCAGGACGCTTCCAACCAGAATCCAAAGCCAAGCAAAAAAGTGGCCAAGCCAGACCGATTCGAAAAGGTGCGTCTTGAAAAGCTGGCGAAGATCCAAGAAATGGGCCTAGACCCCTTCGGCCAACGTTTCGACGATCATTCTCCGATCGCCGACGTGCTGAATCAAATCCCTGCTGAAGCCGGAGCAGACGGAACGAAAGTGCGTCTGGCAGGCCGAATTATGCTTCGCCGCAAAGCAGGCAAGCTCAGATTTTACGACATCAAAGATCAAACGGGAAATATTCAGCTGCTGTTTAGTCGAGGCGATTTGTCCGAAGAACAGTGGGCCTTGATGGGCCACTTAGACCTTGGAGACCTAATCGGTATCGACGGCATGACATGGCGAACCGACAGCGGTGAACCGTCCATCAAAGTCGAACACCTGACCATTCTGTGTAAAAGCCTGAGCCAACCGCCGGAAAAATATCACGGTCTGGAAGACGAAGAAACCAAACTTCGCCAGCGCTACAAAGACCTGATCTACGGTGACGGTGTGATGGAACGCATGTTGAAGCGATCCAAGATTATTGATTCCGTTCGTCAAACGTTACGAAGTCAACGCTTCACCGAAGTGGAAACTCCGGTTCTGCATTCGATCGCCGGTGGAGCAGCCGCTCGTCCGTTTACGACTCATCACAACGCCTTAGATATGGAACTGTATCTGCGCATCGCGTTGGAACTGCACTTGAAGCGTTTGATGGTCGGCGGAGTCGAACGGGTGTATGAAATTGGTCGAGTGTTCCGGAACGAAGGAGTCGACAAGACTCATAATCCTGAATTCACCATGATCGAAATCTACCAAGCGTACGGCAACTATGAATCGATGATGGACCTGACAGAACAGATCGTCATCGACGCTGCGAAAGCCATCGGAGATTCATTGGAATTGGCTTGGGGAGACGAAGCAGAAACGATCGATTTCACCGGCCCTTGGCCTCGTCGAAAATACGGCGACCTCGTCAAAGAATACGCCGACTGCGACATGACAGATCCGGAATCTGTTTTGGCCACAGCAAGCAGGCTTCACATTGTTACCGAAGGAGTTCACCACGACGTCATCGTGAATGAAATTTTTGAAGCAACGGTTGAAGATCATCTGCAAAACCCAACCTTCGTGATCGACTATCCGGCCAGTATCTGCCCACTCACCAAACGCAAAGCCGACGATCCCAACATCGCCGAGCGATTTGAACTGTTTGTGAAGGGCATGGAACTGGCCAACGCATACACGGAACTCAACGACCCCAGACTTCAAGAAGAATTGTTTCGAACTCAGTTGGACGGAATGTCAGAAGAAGATTCAATGGCCAAAATGGACATGGATTTTGTGAAGGCGTTGAAAGTCGGCATGCCGCCAGCCGGAGGTTTGGGAATTGGCATCGATCGCTTGGTCATGCTGCTGACGAATGCTCGAAAAATCAGCGACGTCATCTTCTTCCCATTACTGCGGCATGAACAACCTCAGTAGCAAAACTTGAACATCGTCAAAGTCTTCTACTGCAGCTCTCTGCAAAGTCGTCTTCTGTGTCCTCACAGAAGACGACTTTGCGCAGCAAGCCACCATTGCGCAGCGTAAAAGCTTGATCGAAGCACTCGACGTCGCGGTCACTTCAAACGCCCGGCCTGTCATATCGCCAAATGGCCGCGCAGAATTTCCAAGGTCTGCTTTTTCCTCTGCGAAACTCTGCAGCCTCTGCGTTAAGAAAAAGGCGCAACGAAAAAGGCAAAATCTCGAGCCCCCACCCGCTCAACCCAAGATCAACAACCGCAGTATTCTTCACCAAATCAGCGAAGGCGACGCTGCCGTGTTTGGCCAGCAGGTGCGTTGCCCAGCAGGTTCGAATTTAAACGCAGAGATCGCAGAGATCGCCTAGATCCCCTAGATCGCCGTGTCCGCTGTTCCTCATGCGCAACTTTGCTTTCCCCGTCAGCAGGGGCGAAGGTTGTCACAACCTTCGCCTGCCGCAATGCGTAGGCCGACCGTAACAGGCGGTCACGACAGGCGGTCGCTAGGCTCGAGAAATGTCTGCCTCTTCAACTCGCTTGGCCACTAATGAAACATTGTGCCCGCCAAAACCAAAGCTGTTGTTGATTGCGTATTTCACGTCTTTATTGACGGCCTTGTTGGGCACGCAGTTCAAATCACAATCTGGGTCTGGAGTATCATAGTTGATCGTCGGAGGCAGAATGCCCTGAGTCAACGCGAGGCTACATGCCGACATTTCGACAGCACATGCGGCTCCAATCATGTGGCCCAACATGCTCTTAATGGAACTCATATGCAGCTTGTCTGCATCAGCCCCGAAGATCGATTTCATGGCTCGAGTTTCCATCGAATCATTGAACTTCGTGCTTGTTCCATGAGCACTCACATAGGTTTCGTCTGCGATGTCCGCTGGATTCAAGCCGGCAGATTCTAAAGCATCCGAAATCGCAACAATCGCTTTTCGACCTTCTGGATCAGGCTGAACCAAGTGATAGGAATCAGAAGTTGAACTTCCGCTAATCACTTCGGCCCACGCCTTCCCCCCTCGTTTGCGGAGGTTGGTTTCGGTTTCGAAAATCAAAATCGAAGCGCCTTCTGCCATAATGAAACCAGATCGATCGTTGTCGAATGGTCTCATCGATTGTTTGGGCTCGTCATTTCGATTGCGACACATGGCTTTCATGTTCGAAAACGAGGCGATTCCAAGGCGAGTCAACGATGCTTCTGTACCGCCCGTCACGACAAAATCGGCTTTGCCGTTTCTCAGATAATCAATGGAATCGATCATCGCATGGCCCGACGAAGAACACGCACTGCTGCAAGTATAAGCCGTTCCATTGATCCCAAACGCCAAACTCACATTCGCTGGTGGAGCATTCGGCATGAGCATCGGAATGGTGAACGGACTGACTCGCGATGGTCCTCGAGTCAACATGCGTTCCATCTGGAATTCGTAGGTTTCCAACCCCGCAAGGCCAGCTCCTAAAATCACAGAACCTCGATCGCCAAGCCCTTCCAGAGGCAGGCCAGCGTCTTCCAAAGCTTCGTAAGCCGCCATGACGGCAAACTGACTGGCTCGGTCCATTTTCTTCATGGACACCAAGTCGTTGACGTTGACTCGAGAAGTATCGATGTCAGCGATTTCACCGCCAATGGTCACAGCCAAATCAGTGGTGTCGTGAATTTTTAAAGTATCAATTCCGCACTTTCCTGCGGTCAGATTCTTCCAAAACGTTTCACGATCGGTCCCGATTGATGTCGCCAGCCCAAGGCCGGAAATGAAAATGCGTTCCATGTTATTGATTCCGAAATCCTGGTCCGGAGCTTGTCCAATTTGGGTGCGAACGTCGCCCTCAATGATTCAGCGCTTTCTTTGCGTTCGAAAAGAAAAGGCTGGTCCATTCGGGCCATCGAAAACTGGCTGATTCGTCTGAGTCATCAAAAGCGACGGCAACTTGGTTTGTAAGCCGAAAACTTTCTGATCACTGAAGTGCGACGCATCAACTCGCCGTTTCCAGCACTGTCAAACGCGTCGTGACTGTACTACAGCAAAGAGAATTTCTGCTGCAATGTCGAGCCAGTTCAAAAGGTAAAGACGCCTCAAAACCGTGTGATTTTCTCGCCCAAACTCCCTGTTTTCGCGGTTTCAGAACATCTCAGCAACAATCGACTCACCAATTGACAACCGGAATGCCGCTTTTCTGCGTCCAAACCAAGCCACCTGAAAGAACGCCCAACGGCACCTCTGCACAAAACAGGGCACAAAAAAGGGTGGGCCCCCGCTCGATCGACACAATCCGCCCCACTCACTGATTGCCGTATCCCGGCAAAACACGTGAATGTTCATCCTTAACCGAAACCATTCGCAGTCCCCAGAGGTGAGATTAACCACATCAGGGGGAGCCCATTTATTTAGACTTTCAGAGCGAAAGACGCAGACGGCGAAAATGGGTGTCGACCTGCGTTGCAGGCTGGTGTACAAATCCGCCGAGGCCCATTTGAAAGCACCCGTTATGCGAGTCAAGCATCGGGGTGAGCACATTTTCAACCTTACGATCGCGGAAAAATTCACGCTTGGAAATCACCCTATGACTGCACCTGTTGCTGTAATTTTAGCTGCTGGCAAAAGCACTCGAATGAAGTCAGAGACTCCGAAAGTCCTTCATCCGGTTTGTGGCAGAATGCTCATTGACTACGTTTTAGACGCAGCTCGAGACGCTGGTGTCGAAAAAATTGTTGTCATCGTCGGACACAAGGCGGACATGGTCCAAAAAGCACTGCAGCATCACCCGGACGTTGTTTTTGCCGAACAAAAAGAACAAAACGGCACGGGCCACGCCGTCATGATGGCAGAACCTCACCTGAAAGATCATCACGGCAGCGTGCTGATTTTGGCCGGTGATACTCCTTTGCTTCAAGGCTCGTCCTTGAAAGCCTTGCTGGACGATCAAGCATCCGAAGGAGCAGCCTGCGTCATCGGGACAGCCGACACGGCTGATAATCAAGGACTGGGTCGAGTTGTCCGAGATTCCAAGGGCAAGTTTGAATGCATCGTCGAAGAAAAAGACGCGAACGATCAGCAAAAGCAAATCACAGAAATCAACACCGGTTGCTACGCCTTTCAGACTCAACTTCTGCTGGAATCACTCAACCAGCTGAAGCCCAATAACGCTCAAGCGGAATACTATCTGACGGACTGCCCAAGAATTTTGATGGACGCCGGGCACGCCGTCGCCGCCAGTTGCAGTCTGACCATTGAAGAAGCCATCGGAGTCAACAACCGCCTTCAACTGGCTCAGGTTCATCGGCACATCCAAGACGGCATCCAGCACGCGATGATGGTTTCCGGAGTCACCATTATCGACCCAGCCCAAACCACCATCGATGCTGCCGTTTCCATCGGCAACGACAGCGTCATTCAACCCGGCTGCGTGATTGAAGGCGATGTCACCATTGGCAGTCACTGCGTGATTGGCCCAAACCTGCACCTTCGAGGCCCTCTTGTAATCGGCGACAACGAAAGCGTCAGCTAGATCGGGACGTGCCAGCTTTGTCGGGTTCAACATGGATTTCATGCAAACCATTCTGTGAAGCCCCGCCCCGACTTTCACAATCGTGTTAACAGCCCGTTGAAAAAGCCAGGATGTCGTCAGCCGACGCGTAAGCGAGAGGTGAACACATCCTGATGCTCTAAGGTTCTGCACATCCGACATCCCTCGCTCACGCGTCGGGCTCCCTTTTTCAACGGTCAGCGAATAGATCACACGTTGGCAAATCACGTGCTCACAGATCGACGGCTGGCGGCATGTCAACTTCCAAAATGCTCGCCAGAACGCAGACAAACCGGTTCAAAACTGAAGCGGCGTGGCACTGCACAGCGGCACTGCAAGTTCCCGCTGCACGTTCCTGTTGCAAGTTCCGATTGCACTGCGGATTCAGCCAAGTCGAATTCGAGCACCATGCTTTCCGCTCAACAGCATAAAACTGAACGAGCATTAAGCGAAACAGAGCTGCTATCTCGGGCTTCCAGAACGACTGTGTTCGAAACCGCAAAATTCTTCACCCTGCTGCGATTTCACAAGCGATTGCAGCCGCTCTATCGGGACCACTCTACCGCACTTGAAAGGTGACAGACTTCTCTGTTGTCTTGCCAGAAAACTTGTCTCGAATCTTAATCCGAATGTCGTATTCACCGGTCATCAGGTGAGATGGCAAGGTCAAGTCGTAGCTTTGGAAATAGTCCGTTCTTGCAGACGTGGCTTCGTCGGTAATATCCGTCAAGCGAATTGTTTCCTTGACCAAGCCTTTGCCCTTTTCCACGATCTGCAAAGTCGCGTCGAAGCTGGCCAAGTATCGCCCGGATGCGGTTAACTGAGTTCCAAAGTTTTCCAATTCGACATACAGCAGCAAAGGGCGACCGGGGTCGAAATCATTCGATGGAAAGGTCTCAATGCGGCCATAACTATTGATGCGATTGCAGATTTCAAAACGACGAATTCGAAGATCGGCCAACGGACTTAATGCTTGCACGGCGGCTCGAAGCTGATGCACGGAACCTGTGTAATGAGCCGACGGAGAATCACTGGATTGAGCATTACGATATTCAGCCAACGACATCACTAACGACTGAAAATATTGTTGCTGAGCAGGCTCAAGAAGCTCTACCGCAGACACGGCATCTTCCGGACGATCTTGCAACAAATACAACAACCGAAGTTCTTGTTGAAGCTGTCGATACTGAGCCGGATTTTCGATTCGCTCAGCAGGAGTTTTCGGCCAGTTGGCAATCCGAAGTTCGTATTCTGTAACAAGCTGATTCAGCAGTGAAGTAGATTCTAATGGCGTGCCAGCTGGCGTCACCGAAGGCGTCACCTCGACGGGAGTATTAAAATCCGAAGTTTCTACTTCAACAAACTGACTGGCTTCAATCGTCGCTGGAGAGGCCGGCTCTTCTCGATCACGAAACACGCTCCACGGGTTAGGCAGTTTGGGGATTTGCCGATTCCAAATCCGTCGAGCAACTCCGTCTTCGCTTGGGTCATACAAACCCTTCAGTCGGGTCAGCATCGAATCATCAACAGGGGGCGTTCCGACAGCCGACGTTTCGAAATCTCCTCCCGAAACATTTGTGTTGAACTCAGCATCGTTGACCGTCGGAAACGGCTGTTCAACACTCACTTCAGAAACAGGAAACCCGCCTGATTCAAATTCAGAACGAGCGGCAGCTGAGCGTTCCAAGACAGTCGTAGAAACCGGAAGTTCTCGGCTGTTACCCACTGTGCGAAATGGATTCGGCGAAGCACTGTTTAAGTTCCGCGAATCTTGTGGAACCACGCCGGGAATAATTTGAATGGAACGTGAACCAATCGCAGCCGTCTGATTTCCACCAGCAGAGAAATGCCCGGCCGCTTGCTGACCGGCCGTTTCTATTCCGGCCAGTTGATTTGATTTCAAAACATCCCATCGAGCCTGTTTTTCTTGAAGCACATGGCCACTGGTCATGGCATTCGTCGAATGTTGATTCATGAATTCGCGTAGTTGATCTACGTTGAACCCAATGCTGTTTGACGGATGGACTGCCGGCGGATTCAAAGTAATCGAAGAGCGGTTGTCGGCAGCTCGTTGATCCAATGCTTCGGATCCATTCAGCGTTCCGTTGTTTTGCGTTTGATTGGCACCCAACAGTTGGGACATTGGCTGAAGAGCGGACGACGATTCGGATACCGGCTGGCGAGAAGTCGGGTAATCTTCGTAGCTTGCCGTTGGAGCAGCCATGCTGGGCAACGGGGTTGGCCGAGCTTCCTGTTGAGGCGTTGGAGCCTGGAACGGACGCATCAAAGAAATCGTGGACGTGCGACTTCGAGAATGCCCGCTTGATGATTCATCAGCTGCGAATTCAGAATCCTGAGATCGAAACGTGGTCTCAGACTTCGACGCCAAATTGACTCGATTCGACGCCAACAAAACGGACGGCTTTTCGGTCAATGACGCTCGCGGCGACAACGACGAGCGATTTAGCCCAAGGCGATGCAGACACCCCGTTGTACAAACGGCAGCTAACGCCATCAGGCAAAAAGCAACGGATCGAGATGTTGGGATGAAGTTTTTCACCCTCGAAGAATAGCTCATCCGCCCCATTGCCTGACAGACCCGATACGGCCATCCCAGACGATCATTCTGCGTCCAAACGGCTGCAGCAGTGAAGTTCGGCAGGATTTGCAGAAGACGGCAAAGATTCAGTCGTGGCAGACGTCGCCAGCGGGTCAGCGTGCTGTAGGCTGTGTCGCTGAATTCGAATTTCACGAGCATCCTGGTCATCCGCACGGTGCTGGCCGCGGTTGTTCAGCACCCTCGGCGGCGAGCACCTTGGCTCTCACCAATTGCGGGACACAGCCGAAACGGGCCGCACGTTTCGCAGAATCACAAACCGTCTCGAGCCGGCGATCACAGAGATCTCTTGGTTCTGAGTTTCGCGGGTTCGCGATGCGATGCTGGTTCGCCATGGAACCTTCGATTTTCTAATATCCACTCGGCTTGGTTCTGCTAAGCCACCCCGAATGTTTGATCTTGCTCACGGATGATTTTCGATGCCCATGACTCGCCACTTCTTCGACTGGAACCAAGCTCTTCTGCCCGCCGTCGCAGAACACTTAGTGCAAGAATATACTCGAGATGGGCAACTGGACTTATCAAACGTCGTGATGGTTTTTACAGGAGCTCGAGCAACTCGGCGGTTCCTAGAAGTACTTTGTGAGGCCGCTGCCAACGTTGACAAAGCCTTTCTGCCGCCTCGAATGGTGACGTTCAAATACTTCCCTGAAATGCTGTATGACATTCAGGTGAAGTTTGCCGACGAACTGACCACACTGTTAATTTGGCAAGCCGCCATTCGCAGGGTCCCAAAGGCCGACCTTGCCGCTGCGTTGCCTCATGTGCCTCCGGAAGACGCAGTGCCCGCTTGGATGTCGCTGTGCGAAAGCCTAAGAGCTCAACACAACGAACTGGCAGAAGACGGACTGGCATTTGATCGAGTTCGAGAGGAACTGAAAGAAGTTGGAAATCGAGACGAAGCGAAACGCTGGACGGCTCTACGAAAGGTTCAAAAAGCATACTTGAATCTTCTGGATGAGCTCGAACTTTGGGACCGCCAAGCATCTCGGCTGGTCGCTGTCGAGAAAAACGAATGCCGCGCCGATTTTGACATCGTGCTGGTGGGCACCGTCGACATGAACACCGTAGTGCGACAGATGTTGGATCAAGTTGCCGATTCTGTCACAACCATGATCCATGCTCCGGAAGCTGAAGCACGAGCATTCGATGAATACGGTTGCCTCAACGTTGATGCTTGGAATGATCGGCTGCTGGATATCCCCATCGAAGACACTCGAATCGCCACCGACCCAGAACATCAGGCCGAACTGGTCGCGTCTGAAATCCATGCGTTAAACGGAGAATACCGAGCCGACGAAATTTCGATCGGAATCGGAGACGATCGACTGGTCCCTCGCATCCAACAGTCCTTGAATCTGGTGGACCTATCAGGCCGCTGGCCCGTCGGGATGACTTTACGCAACAGCCGTCCGTTTCGATTGCTGGCTGGCATCTGCGATCACCTGAATTCAGCCACCGCGACCACTCCTCCGGACTTCGCCAGCCTAAGCGATTTCGTGAGACATCCGGATGTCAGCGATTGGGTCGACGGCAAACTAAAAACCAAAGGAGCTCGATTTGCAGGAACCGATTGGCTGACCGCCTTGGATAAATACCTTGCCGATCATCTCCAAATTTATCCGTCGGATGTCTTAGGAGAACGCCAAAGAGCATCCACAATCAAAACAATCTTAGAAAGTGTGCAAGATCTGTGTCGCCTGTTGGTCAGCACGGATGCGTCTGTCAGCGGTGATCACAGCAACAGTGGCGATCACAGTCACAGCGGCTCCCAAAGTCACAGCGGCGAAGAAGGTGATGCAATGAGCCACGACCATACGGTGAACTTGGCTGCGGGACAACTGTTTGCCGACGACAGCTTGGCGGATGCGTCTCCTGTTCACCAGAGACTTCGAGCCAAACGATCCTTAGCATTTTGGGCGGAAGGCATGGTTCGGCTGTTGAACGGAATTTACGGCGGTCGAAAAACGGTGGCCAACAACCCAGCAGATTCCGCCATGGCAGAATGTTGCCGTCAGGTTTTGGATTTAAGCCGTACTCTCGCCAAAGCCCCAGAAGAAGTGATCCCCAAATGCACGGCCGCTCAGGCGATCCAATTTGTGATGAAGCAAATTCAGGATCAGTCGGTTGCTCCAGCAGCCAACGATTCAGCCATTGATTTAATGGGGTGGCTGGAACTTCCCATGGACGACAGCCCCATCATGATTTTGACGGGCTTCAACGAAGGATTCATTCCCGAATCAATGACCAGCGACGTGTTTTTGCCAGACAGCTTTCGAAGCCGTTTGGGCATGCGAGACAACCGCCGCCGGTATGCTCGAGACGCCTATGTCATGAAAACCATGTTGCACAGTCGCAAACAGTTGAAGTTCATCACCGGACGGACAGACAACAAAGGCAATCCCATTATCCCCAGTCGTTTGTGGTTTGCCGCCGATCCCAAAAGTCTGGCGGAACGAGTACAACGGTTCTTTGATGCCGATCAGTATCCCGCTGATGCCGCATTCCCAGTACCAGATTCTGAAGCGAAGCAGCAAGACGACGATTCGAGCAATGCAGTGCGTGAATTAAGCGGCTTTGATGTGCCCGCTCCTCCTTTCACCCCCGCTGCTCCTGAAGAAATCGTGGTCACGTCCTTCCGAGACTACCTTGCGTGTCCGTATCGATACTTGCTACGCCGCGAACTGAGACTCAAGGCAATCGAAGATGAAACTCTTGAACTGGCGGCTCCGGCATTCGGAAACTTGATCCACGATGTGCTCAGCGACTTTGGGCAATCGACCTATTCCGATTCGACATCGATCGAAGCGATTGAAGATTTCCTGTTGCAGACACTCAGCAAACGCGCGGCGAACAAGTACGGCAAGCATCGCAGCGCGACAGTGAATGTGCAGCTGCAAATGGCTCGCAACCGCTTGTCATCGTTCGCTCGCTGGCAAGCGAAGACAGCCGTTGAAGGGTGGAGAATCATTCACACCGAACGCTCGTTGACCTACGATGATTTCAAAGATGCCGTCGGACGTGAAATTCGTTTGGCAGGTCGAGTTGACCGGATTGATTTTAATGTGGCCACCAAGCAGTGGCGAGTTTTGGATTACAAAACGGGCGAAACAGCAAATCCTCCCAAGAAGACTCATCAAAGCGGTGGTGAATGGGTGGACCTCCAACTGCCGCTTTACCGGCTGTTGGTTCGGTCGTTAGAAATCACGGACGACGTGCAACTGGGCTACGTGCATTTGCCGAACGACCTATCGGAAGTCGGCAACAGCACGGCGAATTGGTCGGCCATCGATTTAAAACAAGCCGAAGAAACGGCTCAGCAAGTCGCGGCCGATATCCTCGATTTACGCATCGCCACGTTGCCAAAAGGCGATGCTCATCGCAAAACCGAATTCTCCAGACTGTGCCAAGACACAGTCATTGACCGCAACATTCCATGGTTGGAATCGTGGGCAGGACGGTCGGCAGAATAAGCATCACAATCAACGGAAGCCTTCGAATCGCTGGCTAAAAAACTGCGCCCACGGCCAATCCGAAAACTTAAAGATCCAAGCTCGAGGGCCTGAACTGGGCGAAGCCTAAACACTGCATTCCAGACGCCAGCTCACCTACAACTGAATATCCTTCAAAGGCGAAACTGAAACCACTTGATCGACTCGCACATACGCGGTGTCTCGGTTCGTTCGAATTCCGTCCATCGCGCTATCCAAGATGTAGCGTTCCCGAGTCGTTTCGGAATCTCGCAAGTCATGCACATCGGCCGCCTGCAGCTTCAGTGACTTTTCGGTGATCGCCACCAACGTTCCCAAGATGACATAGGGAGCATCCACATCAACCACAACATTCAGATTCAAAAGTTCGTCCATCAAAGTCCTCCTCTCACAGGTGCGGTCTGATCAATGCCCAAATTGCGTGCGGGTCCTTGTCCGTTTTCTTCCGTCTTGGCAACCGCCTTCACAGTGGGATAAATTCGCCAAGACTTGCCCTCCCAAACAGGAGCCACAGTGAATGGGCCAAGGCGTCGAGTCAGCACGTAGTCGATGCCCATCTTCTGGTGCAAATTTTCAAGTTCATCGCTGCGAAACACGCTGTCTTGATACGACTGCCTTGACCAACGATGCAGGTTCCAAAGCCGGCGATTCCACTCAACAATGCCAGCGGCATCTTGAGGACAATCTTTAAACGTCACGTATTCTGCTCGTTCCGCATACAGCTTCAAAGCAAAGCTTTCTCGTGGCGCAAAAATCAACGCATCTTTGTCCGTATTCGTCTTCAGCCAAGCACACGCATGCTGCCATTCCGTGAAGAGCGGCAAGCTATATCCTGACGGAGCTTTTCGTCGAGTCGCAAGGGCTGCTGCAGCGCAAACAATGACCATCAGCATAATCGTGACAAGCATCTTCGCAGATGATTCGGAATCACGGTTGCTGTGATCCGCATGCCACCCAGAAAGTATTGTCGCTGGAATCGCCGAGACAAAGATGGCCACACAGAGCGGAAGAAAAGCGTCGAACAGCCGGAACGGATAGAACTGCAAAAGCGACGCTCGCCAATGCCGACTTTCCAGCCCAGCCATCGGTTCAAAATGCCAACCAATACCAATTCCGACCGCCGCAATAATGGCCGTGCACACCAAAAATTTCAACAAGTAGATTTCACCGCCGCCAAGCTGAACCTTGGCAGCGACGGCATCTTCTTCCGTGTGGCCTGCTGTCTCGTTTTCTGTCTCGTCAAGTCGTGAATCCAGTCGCCGCTTTCGTATCCAAAACACGGTACAGCACAAGACGGCAATCAGCGCCCCAGTGTGCCACCATGCGATCGCCGGGAACCTTGTCGGATCAAGGTGATGAGCTAACCGGTAAAAAACCTGAATCTGTTTTGCTTCTTGCTTCGTCGCCAAATCAAGATCTGAAGAAAGCAACATCCGCAAGGCGGGAATCAATCCGGGCAAGGCGGCCACAATGGTGACGCAGCCAAAAACAGTTCCTCGACGAAGCAAACTGGCCACTCCGTTGCAGACAGAACTGTCGGATGTCGTCGGTTTTCGCCACAGCCAAACTTCTGTCATTGAAATGGCAATCGCCGTCCACATGCCGACAACGGGGTGCCATGCAATCGCCGAACCCGCAAAAAGGCCGGCCAACGCATACCTAAGTAACGCCGGCTTTGATCGATTGCGCAGGCAACAAGCAAGGCTAAGAAAGGCAAACCCATACGCTGGCACTTTGCTTTCAAAACCACCGATCACCCATTCGCCTGAAAAATTTCCCGTTCGGCCAATCAGAAAAAACAAAGTCGCCGAAACGATTGCTCGATGTCCACTACAACCCACCGCCAAACACAAAGCATGCAAACCAATGGCCACCAGCAACAAACTGAAAATGCGTCCGACCACCAGCACCCACGTGAAGGGCAACGCTTTCGCAAACGGGCCGACGACGGCAAAAAAAACGGCATGAGCATTTTGAGACTGCAAAAAGAAGTCATTCACGCACCAATCGGGATCAGCGGCGGCTCGAGCCTTCGATAAATAATGAGGTTCGTTTGTTCCGGGAATCGGAGCAACCAAGAAGCTGGCAGCCAACAGCACACAGGCAAGGCCGGCAATGGTGATCACAGTTGAACGAAGCGAAGCCGAAGGCGATGAAGGCATGTCGGAACGAAAAGGAGAAAGGCCCAGTGACTGAAATCAAAGCTCCACTTTAGCACACACCCGCTGGAAAAATCAGCCCATGAATGTCAACCAGAATTTGATTACACGAAAGCAGACTCACACAGCAGACCGCCGTGACCCAGCTTCAGGCAGCATCAGTCGCCCCAGCAGTCCTTCACCTGTCCCCCCGAGATTCAGCAGTCTCGCCCAAGCAGTGAGGCTGGCACAGCCTTGTCTGCGATCACCGACGAAACATCCTCGGCATGGCAAGTCACAGAAACGGCAGTGAGATCAAAGTTGGAGCAGCGCGCGGTGCGTCTACAGGTTAAACCGGAATGTCTCCAGCACGAATCTTTTCAGCCACTGATAGACAGTTCTGTCGTCCACAAGAAATCTCATCTGCCCTCGCATCCCCGGACGAAACAGCACGGCGTCGGCTTTGCTTTCTTCGTGCACAAAGTGCATTTCGACGATGGCTTGATAGTTGGCTCGAGTCAAAGATTCCTGACCTTGGTCGTCTGGTCGAGTTGCCAAGGGGCCGCCGAATTTTGTGGTCAATTGAGGAGGAGCCATTTGCTCATCCTTCCTCGACACAAGTGTCACAGGAGCCGTGTAGCTGATGCCTGGTAAATGATCCAACTTCAATTCAACCTGAGCGTTGTCAGGCAAGTCTTCTCTGTCTGCTTGATCGATATATGCGACCGCTTGAAGCTGTGACGTCGGAGCAATTTTTAGAAGCTCTGCTCCGGGCTCCACAAAGCAACCCCGGTTGCGTTCATCCAAAACGGTGCCGTGCCAACGAGTCAGCTTGGTGCGGTTGATTACGTCGCGTTTCGGTTCGGGAACTCGATCAGAAGCCACCACGGTGCCATCCTTCGGAGATCGAATGATTCGAGTCGCCAACAATCTCATCAGCTCGTCCATACTAGAACGCAGCTTCTGCATTTCAGTTTTTACTTTATAGATTTCAATGTCGGTGTCTCGAGACGCATTCAGGCGATTGCCTTCGTGGGCAATTGCGATGCGGATCTGAGTTCTCCATTGAGTCAGCAATTCACTGACCTGATCACGAATTCGACTGGCATTTTGATCCTCGATAATAAACAGAATCTGATCCTTGTAGACTTTGTCTCCTGCAGCTGGCAATGCCTGATATTCTGAAGGATCTGGTAACGCCGTCATCAAGTCGAAACGCTTCTGACCAAACTCGCGTTCAAAGGCCTCCCATTCGATGCTTTCAACGGCAGATTGCTGTTCGTTTTCGAGGCCGTTGTAGAATTCGAGATACCCCTGTGGAGTCAGTATTTCTCCACCGGTCGCCGGAGCCGTCACGTAGGCAACATTCACAGGTTCGATCAAGAACGGACTGTGGTGGTACCACGGAATCGGAATGCTAAGAATGAAGTACAAAAGACCACCAAAGATGGTCGCAGAAACAGCCATTTTTGTTTTGCTCATGGGTTCCATCCTCGGGGTGGCCAAAATTTGATAGACGTTTTTAAACATCGCAAACACGATGCCCGACATCGAAAAGATGCAAAGCATAATACCGATGCTCTGCAAGTCATAAGGCTTTAAAACGGTATACAGAAAGGTGGTAATCGACAGCAAAATCACCCAGCGATAAAGCCACGCCGCAATCGCATAAGCGACAAACCAAGCCTTGCCAGTTTCAGGCATGAATGGGTCCGGTCGACTTTCGATGCCTAAGCAGTACCACGAAAATGATTCACGCAACATCTTTTCAGATTTTGCTCGCAGATTCGGGATCTCAAGATAGTCGCTCATCATGTAATAACCGTCGAATCTCATCAAAGGATTCGCGTTAAAAATGACGGTCGTGATGGTGGTCACAAAGAAGGTGTTCAACGCCAAATAATGAACCATGCCTGGTTTACTGAACCACCACACATAAATCGCAATCGCCGAAATCACGACCTCAATATACATGCCCGCCGCACCAATCATGATGCGATGCCACTTGCTTTTCATCATCCATGAATCGGTGACGTCGCAATACAGGCAGGGACTAAACACCAACAACATCACGCCCATTTCATGGCACTCTCCTTTGTAGTGGTGACAGGTTAATCCGTGCCCAAACTCATGAATAATCTTGGCAACTCCCAAGACAACCCACAGATACATCAGGTTGGGCCAGCCGAAGAAGCTTTGGAATTCAGGCAGGCGACTTTGGAATTCGTCGAAGTTGGCTCCCAGCATCAGCCAAGCTCCAATCACAACCACCATGGTGAACCAAACAAACGGTTTCCAATACAGAATCTTTGTATACGGGTACATCCATTTCAAAGTGGATTCGGGGTCCCACCCGGGAAGCCTCAGATACATCAGGCTCATCAAAGCCTGCTTCGTTTTCTGTTTCTTTTCCTTGGTCCGTTCTCGAATGACGGCCGCCCCTTGCCCAGGACGTTTGCTCGTGACCAACGCTTTTTTATGCAGGTCGGTGATCAGCTGTTGAATGTCTGATAACGTGACCTGCAAGGTGGGAAAGAAGACCTTCAGATCATCTTTGACCTGCTCAAGACTGCGTTCGCCGTCCAGCAGATCCAGAATTTTATATTGTTCAACCTGCAATCGATGATACTTCAGCCCGACTGGGTCCTTGATCACCTGGTAGCCGACTCCCAAATAATCAATTTCCGCGACAACCAAGTCGGCTCGACGAACCAAAGGAATGGGCCTTTGATTCGAAGCCTGCATGTCCTGCGAGGAATCTTGAGTTGACTCGGCCATTGGGTATCAGAACAAGCAAGGTTGAAAAGTGACGATGAACTTGAAGAGGAATGGGCCACCGTGTGTGGGGTAGCAAATTTCCTGCAACGGCATGCTATCGCAAAGATAGACGAGGCCTGAATCGTGGTCTGAATCGTGGTCTGAATCGTGGTCTGGGGCCACGAAAGGCTGTTGCAACGAAAATCGACAAGAACGCGACTGAACAGTTCAGGCGTTCCACTTCCCCCAACTAGCGATCCTGACTCATCGGAATGATTTTCGCTTCCACTTCGGTCCCTTGTCGCAGCAAGTATTTTCGATTCACAAACTTGTTTTGCACGACGGCTTCGACTTCAAGGAACGCATGAGTTTCTTGATCGGGAATGATGAAGACGATTTCACCTTCAAACAAAATCTCGTCGGCTTCAATCACTGGCTCGGCCGGATTTGGCTGAGACGTCTTAATGACTCCACCCAGCCCAGAAGGAGCAGCCTGCTGTACTCCGCCGGTCCGACGAACAAGGACCTTGTCGCCGATCGTGACGGTGGATTCATGCTTGCGAGCAATCTTTAGCTTCGCTGTGACTTCAGCCAAGTTCACAATGGTCATGATGGGATCGCCTTGGCGGACTCCAGAACCGTTGGCCTTCGAATGCAAGTTCGTGACGACTCCGTCAATTGGAGCAAACACGGTGTACTGCTTCACTTCAGTTTGCTTGGTTTTGAATTTCAGCTTTGCAGCTTCTTTGTCTTGGTTCGATTTCGCAAGCTCGGCTTTGGCTTCCAAGACTTCCAGTTTCAACAGATCAATTTCTTCTGCTGTGTAAACCGGCTGGTCAAATTCATCCATGCTCTTTTTGTTCTGAGCTTCTTTGTCGGTCAGTTTCTTTTCAGCAACAGCCAGCTTGGCTTTCGCATACTCAACAAGCACTTCAGACAAAGCCTGCAGTTCAAGCTCGGCCAGTTCGGCTTCCACGGTGTCTGAAATCAGAGAAATGACCAAGTCATCCTTTTCGACTCGACCACCCACAAAGCTGGGGTTCAGCTGATTTACTTTGCCCGGAATTTCGACCGTCACATCCACTTGGTCTTTGATTTTTACATCCGTCGCCGCAGCGCTGATCGCCGAGGGGT
>JBDWHY010000015.1:0-2133 GCA_039974975.1 Fuerstiella sp.
TCGACGATCTCCATATCCGTGCGAGGGAACGAGTTGTCATCGCAACAAGTTGCTTCGAGGTCCACAACGAGGAAATGTTCCATAGTCTATGAGCGGCTAACGGAAGGGTTTTACGACACCGATCCATGACAACGGAGACGGTGTGGAACAAGACAACAGCGTACCACCCCAACAAACACAGAGCAACAAAGAAGGTGTGCCGGAGGCCTCTGCGTAAACACAATGTTGTACGACCGGCCCACCAAATCAGGTGTCGCCCAAGTCGGCCGCAATTCGATCGCGCAACTCCTCAACGGGCATCGGATCGGGATTGATTCCCCATTCGTCCCATGTGCGTTCGATGAAGCCTGCCCATTCATTGGTCAGTCGTTGGATGTTGGCGTCAACATTGAACCGGTTGGCGCACTGCTGGCATTCGAGCACAGGCCCGCGCAGAGCAAGGAAGTCGATCTCGCCATCAACGAATTGTCGGGCAGCGGCAACCATCGCACGAATTTCAGGAATGGGAGACACAGACGTCACGCGATTGGAACTACCAAGTATCTAGGTCGTACAACGGAAGGTTTTTACGACACCGCTTCTCTCCGAAGTCAAAAAGCGTCGCATCACAAAACAGTTTACCAAAAAGAACCCACGTTGCCAAAGAGGCGGTGTCCACGGCGTGGCAAACCAACACGCGACAACGGAGCGATCACACGTAGCAAGCCGAGCGACTTTCCAAGGACGAAGCCGTGACATTGCGGAAACACCATGTTGCACGACGCTGAATCACGGGAAAGTCTCCATCAGGAGAATGCGGCAAGCCGTCCGCGCAACGAATCACGAAGAAACTGGGATGTGCCAAGAGAGATTGAGGTTTTTGACCCTAATGCCGTCAGGTTTGGCAGCAACGGACAATTTCGCAATCGACAGTTGCCGCGTCGGAACCAGACAAGGCCCCGGCGCGCCATCGAGATAGCCCTGCGTGACAGAGTCGCGTTGAAGTCCAAGGTGATTGACGGTATCGCAGGTTGGGCATCTGTATGCGACACACATCTGTTGCGGCCACGATTTGAATGCGATGTCGAGCGCGTCGGATAGCAACGTGTTGCCCATGCAATCAGTGCAATCGAGGTATTGATTCAGGACTGAATTCATGAAAGCCTGCGTCGTGCAACGGAAGGTTTTTACGACACCGCCCTGAACGAAGCGAACGATGTATGAACTACGAGAAATTGTACCAAAGCCAGCCCGCGTTGACAAAGACGGAAGGTGTGCCGAAGGCCTAGCGTAAAAACCATGTTGCACGACCGCCGCGCTACGGATCAGCTCGGCGATCAACGAGCAAGTGACAGAATCCGGCGGCCGTGACATGATCGCGGGTCGGCAAGTAGGCATCAACGACGTCATTGGCCAAGTGGTTGAAGTCGTCAAAGGCGACCGCGCAATCGGGGCACGCCAACCGTGCGCTCGGATCAGAGATGAATGAAGACACGGTTTGCGTTAGGTCATGAAGATTGACGAACCACGTCGAGCATTCGTAGCACTCCAGCCAAATATGTCCGCAGTGGCGACACCGTAGCAGCACGAAATCCTCATCACCGCAGCAGGTCGCGCAAGCGTGGTCTACGTCGCGATCAGTTAGAAGTGCGAAGTCACGGGGTTGGATGTGACTCATGGGAAGACTGAGGTCGTGCAACGGAAGGGTTTTACGACACCGATCCATGACAACGGAGACGGTGTGGAACAAGACGACAGCGTACCACCCCAGCAAATACAGAGCAACAAGGAAGGTGTGCCGGAGGCCTCTGCGTAAAACCCATGTTGTGGGGCACAAGCACAAACGGAAAACTGACTAATCAGAGGACACGCAAGGGCACACTGAAAAGAATCACGCACACAACAAAACGCGACACAGATTAATACAACGCAAAATCTTGCCCACGAAACCGGCGGATCCCAAAGACTGCACGGGCGAATCACAACAGCAGCCAGCGAGCACGCAGTCGAAGAAGACGACGCCGGCAAAACAATGTGATCACTCAGCCGGAACAAACCGGACGCGGAAAACCACAAACGTGGAAAAACCAAACGACGAGTAATCTCAGTCCGTCAACGATAAAGAGTCGGAAACCCTGTGACCCACAACGGGGT
>JBDWHY010000016.1:0-358031 GCA_039974975.1 Fuerstiella sp.
AAACACATCGGCGAAATACTTATGGCTGGCATGGCTGTGCCGTCTTCTGAGGATTCGTTTTTGATGTGATCCAACCGAGCGCTGCGAAGGTCTCCGGTGAGTCGTCTTCAGTGCGGAATGCGTAGGAGCGACGGTGGCGAACTATTCGTCAGCGTTCGGTGAGCAACCTCAGAATGAGCATGTGGTCAATGAGTAATCAACACCTGATGCCGCATTCGGGTTGAATTTTTCGTCCGCATTGATTCTTGTTGTTGACCGAGTCTCTGAGCTGTACAATGGCCGCTCCTCAGTCAACGTATCAACAGGATGCGGATGACCATAAGGAGGCGGTGGATCATTCAGCGGCGTCACAATCACGCCTGAAATCATCGGGTTGTTGCGAACGTGAGACAGATCGATGTCTAAGTTCCCGTCTCCAATCACAGTAAAGGTCTGAACCAAGGCCGTATTCGCACCTGCAGTGGCGAAGATATCGAAGTCATCGAGAACCTGAGCACCATCGATGCTCACATCAAACTGCCGCACTCCAGCTCGACGAGCTCCTCGCCAAGTCTCGGCAAACAACAGATCAACTTGATATTCAACACCCTCCTCCGTGGGAATGTCGAATTCAATATCTCTTAAACGACGAGGGCCCCAAATGTTCGACTGGAATACAGCTTCGGGAATCCCATCAGGCACATTAGCGATTGCGGGTCCGCGTCTTGGATTCACTGAATTTACGGAATCGTGAAAGCTTGTGGCCGACTGAAAATCTGCAACCGATCCACCGCCAGCGTTCAGCATCAGCGTTTCCGGATTGCTTGGGGGTGGGTCAACAGGCCCATCCTCTTCGTTCACAGTAATCAAGTAGGTTTCACTGGCGGTCGCTTCACCATCAGAAACCGTGAGAGTCACGGACGCAACTCCAAATTCACCCGGTGTAGGTGTGACAGTGACAACGCGAGCCGCCCCTGTACCCGTCACAACAATCGCGTCGTTCGCCACCAAGTTTGTGTTACTGCTACTCGCAGTCACCGTCAACACGTCTCCATCTGGGTCAGCAACTGCAAAGCTGACCGGCCCCGACACGGAATCTTGCTGAATCTCTTGATCCAGAATGTCGCTGATCGTTGGAGCTTGATTTGTTTGGCCGCCATCTCCGCCATCATCTCCGCCATCATCTCCACCATCATCTCCGATCTGCCGCACAATGATTCCGGAAATCGATGGGTTGTTACGAGCACCATGAGCAAAATCGATGTCAATGTTGTTGTCGACGGGCGTAATGTTAAACGATCTTACAATCCCAGTTCGAGCCCCCGCTTCGGCAAAGATATCGAAGTCATCAAGCACCACTTCGTCTTCAACTGACACATCGAAGACTCGAGCCCCCTCATGAAATCCGCCAGGCCAAGTTTCAGCGAACAGCAAGTCCACTTGGTATTCGATCCCAGACGTCACAGGAATATCAAATTCTAATTCGGCTCCTCGAGCCGTATCCCAAAGGTGCGATTGGAATACAGCTTCGGGAATACTGTCATCGACCTGAGACACGTCAATGGCATTCAAACGCCTGAACGATCGACCTGTACCATTTTGAAATGCATCATCTTCAACAAAAGTCGGATCGCCAGTAAGCGTCGGCCCGCCCGCGTTGATGTAGGTTGTCGTCAGCAACAGACGTGATTCCAACGTTTCGCTGGCCGGCTGTGGCAACTCGGATTGAGCCATGCGTCTGCGTCGAGAACCTCGACGACCACGACCACTCCCAAGACCAAGGACAGAAAACTGAGATCGAACACTCTCAAGCCAAGCAGTAATGTGCATTTGCGAACCCACTCAAAAAGAAGTATCTGGAAATCTGGCGACAGCTGTCACACCGACTGAATGGCAACTGCGAAGCAACCCCCGCTGCAAATGAAACACCAATCTCATGAAAACGCAGCGGCAAGAAGCTCTGACACACGGCGGACAAATCGTCAGACCGGTCAGGGCTTGCAGCAAGCGACGGTGAACGATTCGCCTCCTAACCGGAATTTTCAACTCAAGCCGAAGATTCCTTAAAACCAAACCGCAGCACATGGTGGAAGTCATCCCAGCCCCCAGAGGACACCTTCACCCATTACCTACTGGAATCCCGAACGTCTGACCAGCAGAGCGATTTCTAGCCCAGTGAATTCTGCCTGCAAAGAAAGTTGCCAATCGATGGCTCAACCCGCGGTGTCTTGCGCAGCCAAGCTGCACATCACCGCTTTAAAGGAGATCGATCGGCCTCTCCACAAAATCTCAACCTACCCCAATAGTTCCGGAATGACTTCACCGCCAAACTGAGACAACTGTTTGTGCCGCCCCGCGTGGTAATACGACAGCTTGTTGTCATCCAAGCCAAGCAGATGCAGCAAAGTGACATGAACATCACGAATGTGGTGCACGCATTCAACCGCCTCTGCTCCAATTTCATCCGTTGCCCCAATTGTGTGACCGCCCTTTGTGCCACCTCCTGCAAACCACATCGCCATCGCTTTTGCATTGTGGTCTCGACCATAACTTTGGCCTCCGCCTCGCAAACCGTTATCTGGGGTGCGTCCAAACTCGCCACACCAAACAACCAAAGTGTCCTTCAGCATGTCTCGTTGTTTTAAGTCAGCAAGCAATGCGGCAATCGGCTGATCAACGCTACGAATCAAAGAACCATGAGCCTTTTGAATATAGTCGTGGCTGTCCCAATTGCCCGCGTAGGCTTGAACAAAACGCACTCCCTTTTCCACCAGCCGACGAGCCAACAAACACTTTCTTCCGAAAGCGTCGGTGTCAGCTGCACCAACACCATAGGCGTCTAATGTCTGCTTTGATTCACCATCAAGATCGATGACTCCGGGGACTTCGGTTTGCATCGCATAGGCCAGTTCATAGCTTTCCATTCGAGCCGCCAAGTCGCTGCGATTCGGACGCACTTCCAAGTGCTGCTGATTTAGCTCAGCCAGTAAATTCAAATCACGTCGCTGCCTTTGCCGAGAAATCCCAGCAGGTGGATTCAAATCCAAGATCGGACTCCCCGTTGGCCTCAACGGAGTCCCCTGAAACCTCGCCGGTAAAAAGCCGTTCGACCAGTTTCCAGCGCCGCCCTGAGGATAGCTTTCTCGAGGCAACACGACGAAACCGGGAAGGTTTTGGTTTTCGGTTCCCAGCCCATACGTCACCCAAGATCCCACACCCGGATCTCCTCCAAATTGATTCCCCGTATTCAACTGATAACACGCGGTCGGATGATTGACCGACTCCACCTGTGCTCCTCGGTAAAAGCAGATATCGTCAACCATCTTTTGCAAATGAACCCACTCTGTGGAAATATCGGCTCCCGATTGCCCCGCTTTCACAAAGTCGAACGGACTTTTCACAAAGTAACGCTTCCCCGACGACATGGCACTTTCCATCTTGCCGCTTCGAGTAAACGCTTTGAGGTGTTGTCTTGTGAGCTCGGGCTTGGGGTCGAAGGTATCCAGATGAGATGGGCCGCCTTCCATCATCAAAAAGATGCAACGCTTGGCCCTTGCAGGATGGTGGACAACCTTATCTTCAGCCTGCACCAAAGACGATAACGCCACAGCACCCAGCCCAGCTCCCAACCCAAACAACGCGTCTCGACGATTCAGTTGTGCAATAGAATTCATGAAGCCTCTCACATCGAACCTTTTCATAGAGTCTCAGCAAATACAAACAGCAAACAAACACAGCAAGCAAGCCCTTTCGGGCAGTCAGTGGTTTGTCAGAATCAAATCTTCAGACTTGCTTGTTGCCCGAATTGCCAAAGCTCAGTTGTCTTGGCATTCAAGCGTCAAGGTCTTGGCGAATCCGGCGACAAGAAAAGTCAATGCTGGCAAACCGTTAGTCCACGTACGCAAATTCATTTGTGTTCAACAACACTCGGCACACCAAAGCTAAGGCTCGAGTTCGAACATCAACATCAGCAGGCTGGATGTCTGGCTGATAAGCTTTATAGGCGGGCATCGATTCAACAAAGGTGTAAGGCCGACCCGTCTTTTCAGCCATCACCGTTCGAGAAATTTCAGTTGGAAAGTCGGCCGGGGCAAACGTCTTCTTAGCCTCTTCTGACATCGCCGACTGCCAATGCTTCACGCACGTTTGCAATTCTGCTTCCGACGGTGTTCGCCCCAATGCGATTTGAAATGCCTTCTGAATGGTCGCCTCATCATCCGCTCGTTTCAGCTTGATTAACCGATGGGCGAAAGCGACCGAACGATCAAACACCTCTGCAGAATTGATCAACGTCAGCGCCTGAGGTGCGACGATCGACGTTTCACGAAGCTCACAAGACTTATCCGGCCCCGGCTGATTAAACACCTCTAAAAACGGATCACGCAGGCCACGAATTCTTTCGGCATACAAAGTGCGACGATTTCGTTGACTTGGCAAAGGGTCAGGTTCGTAAACAGAAGCTGTGCCACCCATAATTTGCCGAGGCTGAAAGGCAATTTCTGGATGAATATCCGGACGACAAGGGATCCCACCGACAGACAGATTCAATTCGCCACTCACAAACAGCATGGCATCGCGTAGCTCTTCAGCCGTCAATCGCCGCGCTTCAAAGGTGGCATAGGCCTGATTCAAAGGATCCTTCAATTGCCGCAGGTCATGATCCTGATGGCGACTTGAACGCTGGTAGGCATCCGAAGTAACGATCAACAGATTTAGCTTCTTGATCGACCATCCGTGTTTCATAAACCAAGACGCCAGAAAATCCAGAAGTTCAGGATGAGATGGCAAGCCTCCGGTGCCTCCAAAATTGTTTGGATTACCAGCCAGCCCCTTCCCAAAATGCCACGACCACACTCGATTCACGATGACTCGAGCAGCCAATGGATTGGTTGGGTCAACAATCCAATTGGCCAATGCTAAACGCCGCTTGCCTTTTTCAACCGGAAACTGACGAGGCGACATTTGCCCCAAAGACTCAGCAGCGCTTAACGCTCCGGGGGTGACGGGATCGGCCAAGCTGTACACGTCGCCTCCGGTACGAATCGCATCTTTTTCAATTTCTCCTTTCGCCCACGGCTTCACTGGAACCGCAGTCCGCCCCATCACGTTGTTTCGTTTAATCGTTGCTCCCGTGTAAACAGAAAGAGCATAGGGCTGAGAGCGATCGCCCTCGATTTCGTGACGACTGATGTTCTTACGGATTCTGGCTAACGATGCTTCGTCGCCCGGATCTAAACCATTGTCTCCCACTTTGGTCGTCCCCGTTTCGACCGTCTTTTGACGTTCGATCTTCTTCAACAACGCCTTCTGCTGTTTGTCATACTGGGCATTCTTCTGCTTCACCCAAAGATCACTTTTCGCAAAGCCCTTCTGGTTTTCAGAAGCCTGAAAGGAAGCCCGTCTTTCGGCAAATTGAGTCGTCGAAAACACGGCCATCATGCGGTAATAATCTCGAGTTGGAACAGGATCAAACTTGTGGTCATGGCATTTGCAACACAACATCGAATGAGCCAAAAATGCTTGACCCACAGTGTCTGTCACATCATCCAACCATTGCCCTCGAGTCTCTTGAAAGACACTCATACCCGTCTGTTCCCAAGGCCCCATTCGCAAGAAGCCCGTGGCGATCAGATTTTCGACATTCCCATCGTCAATTTCGTCTCCGGCGATCTGCTGACGCACAAATTCGTTGTAGGGCTTGTCTTGGTTAAAAGACCGCACAACATAGTCGCGGTACCGCCAAGCATTCGGCCGACTATAATCGTTGGCAAAGCCAGCCGAGTCGGCGTACCGAGCCACATCCAACCAGTGCCATCCAAAGTGTTCGCCATAAGCGGGTGAATCCATCAGCCGTTCCGCGAGCTCCTGCACGGCTGC
This sequence comes from Fuerstiella sp., assembly GCA_039974975.1. GTDB lineage: Bacteria > Planctomycetota > Planctomycetia > Planctomycetales > Planctomycetaceae > Fuerstiella. The sequence continues at coordinate 5,857 of JBDWHY010000016.1, forward strand.
AGAAGGATGCCTTTGGTAAGCCGTTGTGAACCGAATAACATCAGCGGGTGAGGGCGGCAGGCCTGTCAAACCAAAATACAGTCGACGAACCAACGTGGTGGAATCAGCCGCAACAGCGGCCGGCAAACTGATTTCGTTAAGTCTGCGATCGATCAACCAATCCACCGCATGTTGGCCAGCAGGCACTTCCACCAACTGAATCGGACGATAGGCCCACAGTTTTTCCGTTTCGTACCTTCGGTTTTGCCACTCGTCAGACAATGCTTGCGATACCAAAACCACTTCACCTTCGGCATACCGATCCTGAATGGCTCTCACACGTTCGTCGCTGGGCCACTCAGCTCCGTCGTTAATCCAATCTCGAATCCACCATTGCTGCTCCTGAGTCAGCTTGTCAGCTTCCTTCGGAGGCATTTCATAGCCTTCTTCTTCGCGAGTCGTCGTTAAATACAGCATGCTGTGAATACCATCACCCAGCATGACAACGTCAGTTTCAAACGATTCGCCTCCAGCAAGCATCGCCTTGCGACTGCGCAGATCTAAGCCCCCTTGAATGTCATCTGGATCTGCCCCATGACACGCCATACACTTTTCTTCAAGCAACGGCTTCACGTAAATCGCAAACAGCTTTTCGCCGTCAGTGACCACCAAGTCATCACCCGCCCTAGCACATTTTGTATCCACCAACAGAAGACACAACGCCAACGTTAGCGAGAAAGATCGCAGGTCGATCACAACAAGATCTCCAAAAAGCAGGGCGGGGCAAAGTCAGTCTTCGAGCAAAGTCAATCTTCGTGAGGTGGGAAAAGCACCATACCAACTTCCCGGCCGCAATGCTCACATCCACGAGACATGGCATCACGTGGCCACAGACGCGCGACAGCCAGTGTCAAACACCGAACACGAACAGTGAGCCCAACCCTTGTCGCCATGGTGCCTCCGACATGGTGCCTCCGACATGGTGCTCTCGCGATGGTGCTCTCGCGATGGTGCTCTACCGTGACCAGAGCAACAAAATCATTGCACCGATCTAAATCGTCTCGCCACGCAAACCGAATGGCCAAGAAAAAACGACAACTCCTCATCTCAAACAATACTTCCCACGAGATGATTTCGATTTCAACCGATGGATTCGGAAACGAAAAAGTAATCGCCCGGAAGGATACTGCCGCAGAGAGTGACCAACCTTGGGCCGAACCTTGGGCCGAACCTACGGACAAAATCAAAGAGACGTGAATCGCATGGTTTAAGCGGCGGAACAATTAGCAACGAACTCATAGGTCCGGAACGAATCGGCACCGAAATCTGCAGCGGCTTCAAAGCCGTCGCTGACTGACACAAGAATCGTGTTGTGGCGCATAAGAACGGCGATCTCTTCATGCAAGATCCCCCTTCACAAGTGAATCACGGACGACGGTCCCACTCGACGAGTTGCACGACGGCACCAAAGGATCTTCTTCACGATTCCCAATGAGAACTGATCAAGGATTCGTTTCCCGACTGGCTCAATTCTCTTAAAGCACGACGACTTTCTATTCCATCTCTAGACTGCATCGAAGACATCCTTTCAGCTCACAAAACAGGAGCTCGATGAAAAGATTTGCCAGAGCGACCCATCCTTATTGCAGCGCGCTGACTGCGGTTCAAACAGAGGACAGAAGAAAGAGCCATTGAACAAGTTTGGACTCGCTTCATTCATCAAATTGATCGGCGAAACCAGCTGAACTGGTCAACAGGAAGTCGGTGAAAGAACGTTCTCACGAGCCCAAAAGGAGCTTGAATCTGGGTCAGCTCAAGACAAGGTCAGTGAGCGAACAACGGGGTTGAGCGAGCCACATGGATCCCGGTTTCAGCGATCAAGCCAAGTCCTCAAAATGACAGACGTCAATTCGATCGAAACCTTGGTGGACTCACAAATCGCTGGACCATCAATCACCAATCAAGTGTACGACAAGGCCGCAGAGAAAGACTGGCTAGGAAACTCAACTGCAACGAGAACAATCCAGCAGGTCACACCTCACTCCCATGGACACAAACAGAAACAGCAGGATGACAGAAAATTACGTCCGGATCGCCAGCGTCATAAAAATGAACGAATTAACAGTTGGCTCTAAAACCAGAGACGCCTGCTCACCAAGCATAACGTTCACTCTCAACTCATTCGGGGGGACTACATCTTCTTTGTCTTATGATACGCATCAACAAGTCTCAAAATCTGGTTCCAATCTCTGTCTCTTAAGTCGAACTTTACGGGGAATCCGGTAGGCCGCCCGTCGCCCGTCGCCCGTCGCCCGTCGAAAAAGGTAACCCGACGCGTGAGCGAGGGAGATCGGATGTCCAGAATCTCAGAACCTCAGAACCTCAGAGTTTAGGGAGGATTCACCCCTCGCTTACGTTTCGGGGGACCACATCCTGGCGTTTTTCAACACAACGGTGGCGAGCGTCTTGCCCCGCACCAATTGCGGGACACCGCCTAGCGCGTGAGGTCAGCTTGAAACAGTCGCATTCCTCTGCTCAGATCGCGCTCAAGACCATCGATCCACACAGCAAAACATTCACTAACTCCACGATGTGAATGATATGATCCCGATTCAGCATATCTATTGATCATTATCTCAGTTTCTGAATCCCACAACGCATCTAGAGTTGGCCGACAGTCAAACCTGCCTCCTAATATGACGACACTGCGTTCGAAACATTGAACGCCAATTGATTGCAAACGATTCATATTAAAAGGTCTAGCAAGTGAAACGAACGAAACAGATCAAACGTGGCTTTACTCTGATCGAGCTACTGGTCGTCATTGCGATCATCGCAATTCTGGTCTCACTACTGTTGCCCGCCGTACAACAGGCTCGAGAAGCCGCCCGGCGAACACAGTGCAAAAACAATATCAAGCAGCTCGGATTGGCACTTCACAACTACCATGATGTGAATTTGACCTTCCCGCCAGGTTTTGTAACCAGCTCAGATGCGAACGACAATCACTGGACGTGGAACGCAATGATTCTGCCATACATCGAGCAAAGTGCGTTGTTCAACACACTGGCTGTTGGTACGCAAACTCCGTCGCAAGCTCTCAGCAACAATCTGAACGCCTTGCAAACACCACAGACAGCCTTTCGCTGCCCATCTGCAACCGGGCCAGACACCAACACCGACAGCACCAGAACTCTTTTAGATGCTGATGGTGATGCTCGAGCCGTCGCACTGTCGAACTACATCGGTGTCAACAGTAGTGGCGAACTTCGTCCGACGCGACCTAGTGCTGATGGACTATTCTACAGCAATAGCAAAACCAGAATCCGAGACGTGACCGACGGTACCAGCAATACCATCTGCATTGGAGAACGTGCATTTTTACTGAACGGCAGAAGCCTGAGAGCTGCAACAATGTTCATGCAAGTACAAACTGGTGGAAACGCCAACGGCAATGGCGTGGTGTATGCAACTGGTAGTGGAAGACAGTCGATCAACGACACTGTCGCAGCCAATATCAATGCAGAAAGAGGCTTTAGTAGTAACCATACTGGTGGAGCTCAGTTCTTGCTGACAGATGGATCTGTTCGATTCATCAGCGAAAACATCGACCATAGACCAGCGTCTGGCATCGAACCTGAAGTCAACAGCACCTACGAGCGTTTGCTGTCCATCGCCGACGGACAAGTGATTGGCGAGTTCTAGACACTGTTTCTCTAAGATCTGTCAACGCGACGATAACTCATGTGGCATAGGCTGTTTATCAACAGCCTATGCCTTTTTTTATGGATGCTTTTTGGATTTCAGGAGAAACGAATCCAAAGGAACCACGAAAATACGTTTGCAAATCTTTGCTCCCAAGCTGCCCGCTGAAAAGGTAACCCGACGCGTGAGCCACGGAGATGGAATGTGCAGAACCTCTGGGTTTTCGAGGGGATTCATCCCTGGCTTTTGCGCCGGGTGACCACATCCTGGCTTGATCAACCAGCTATTCGCGACAGCTCCCTCAACAGCTAATCTTTCTGCAGAATTCGTGGCACTTTCTTATCCGACCACTTGGTGAACGCATTGGATCCTAATTCGATTACAACCTATCGTGATCTTATCTTAGTACGTTGACACTAATCACCCCCATACTTATTATACGGTCACCCCCAACACTGCAGTAGCACACAGGCAACACACTACTCGCAGTCGCTCACTACCCAACAGACGAACTGCCTATCGCACAACGGAATCTCCACTTTGCATGATTATTCAGTGCCAAGACTGCTCTAAGAAGTTTCAGGTTCCGGACTCGGTTGCGGGAAAACGAGTCAAATGTCCGATCTGCGGAAACACAATTAATGCTGTTTCGATAGGCGGCCATGACAAGCCACCGCACGACGAATCTGCTCGCGTCCAAAAGGTGCTCAGCAAACCGCAACATCCGGCAGTCATTGACTCTGGCAAATCGGCCCAGGTTTTTGGCGCAGCTGAGTTGCCATCGCAACAACGTAAGCGACAAAGGAAAACTGCTCCAGAGCGAGCTTCTCATCAGAGAGTCGCAACTCTGAAACACAAAAAAGCAGAGCCCTCCCATCCGACCGGCCGGCGCCGAAGAACCAGACCTAGGCGTCAAAAGCCTGATAATGCGCCCCCTTCAGACGACTGGGACGAATCACTCTCTGAAGATTACAGCGATCCCTTCGGCGACTCCGGCTCTCAGAGTGCTTCGCGGCGGTCAAAGAAAGCAAAGGCCAACCGAGGCGGAGCCATCGTTGGGTTAGGGCTGAGGCTAATCGGCTGGACAATGGCAATCCTCTACATCCTGATCCTTCTGTTTTTTATCACCTTCGCAATCAAGTCGCCCGGACTCATAACGGTGTCGATCATTGCGCTTGGGTTGGGCGGACTTGCAGCGACATTCACCTTTTTGGCCGGTCACATTATGTGCATCATTGGTGCCAATGACATTGGAACGAAAGGACTAGCCCTCGCAGCACTTGCCTGCGCCATCGGCCAATTCATAATGAGCCTCTCAAACCCCGACATTCACCGCCAGCCCGTTGTTTTTGACTTAACGGGTCTACTCAGGATCATTCTCCCTTTGGCGTACACCGCACTATTTCTTTCATTCATGAAGCAGATGGCAAAGTCAGTGCGTCACAAAACGACCGTCAGGAGAGCAAATATCATTCTTGCTGGATGGTGCATTACAACTGCCCTCGTTCCCGTCATTGTTCTCACCCGCGGACAGGTGCCACCAACCCTCACACTGATCATGATATTGGTCATTCCATTTTGCTTGATAGCCCTCGGCATCATGCAGATCATCGCTATCCTGAGTCTTGGCACGGAGCTACGTAAACGAGGCCTTCAAAGGCCATCCTCTGTGAAACGTTCTCGAAGAAAAGCGTCTTAAAATTCAAACCGTGTGGCCTGCTGGTACGCAGTTTTCACCTTCATGCTGAACTTCGAAGCCAACGTTGAGCCCAAGTACATTCCAACAGAAAGACTCTTCCACCGCAGGGAGTCTATCCCCGCTTTTGTCGCTGTTTTTTTCTGATTGGCATGCCTCGGGCCTCATTTTTGACGAGCGATTCGATGATCAACAACACAGCCGGGTGGAAGATGAATGGATGACATCAACTTGTTGCCGCTCAGTGGGCAGCGCTGACGTAGCGCCTGAAACAATAAACTCGTCACGAAGAAGGTGGCACGGACTTCGTTCTTGCCATTCGTCACGATAGCCTTTCGGTTCAAGCGGAATCTGCTGCTTTAACTTTCACAACGAGGGCTGCTGGCAATGACCACACGAAACCTGCTGAACTGCTTTTCCATTTTGACTCTGGCATTCTTTGCTGCGAATACGAAAGCTGAAGAGTCGCTGCCCAATGTGATCGTGATTTTGGCGGATGACATGGGACTCGATTCGGTTGCCAGATTTAACAGCAAACTCAACCTGAAGACTCCAGCGATTGATCGACTGGCGGCCGACGGCATGTCGTTCCAAGATGCTCATTCAACGTCTGCTGTTTGTTCACCAACTCGCTACAGCGTACTGACCGGTCGATACAACTGGAGATCTCGCTTAAAGAAAGGCATCGTCGGCAAGTGGGAAAGACCGCTGTTCGAAGATCAGCGAGTGACGATCGCCGAAATGTTTCAATCGAAGGATTATCAAACCGCTTGTATCGGCAAATGGCACCTTGGTTGGAACTGGCCGAAAGAAGGTGGAGGCTTCACAACGAAGAGCAACGAAATTGACTTTACGAAACCCATCAAGGGCGGACCAAACGACCACGGATTCGAATACTATTTTGGAGACGACGTTCCCAATTGGCCTCCGTTCGCATGGCGTGAAAACGATCGAATACTGGGGAACATCACCACAACAATGAAGGCTGGTGCCATGGTCGGAGTCAGTGCCGGCCCCGCCGTTGAAGACTGGGACTTCCGAGCTGTCTTGAGTGAATACTCAAAACGCTGGCATCGTTACATTGTAGAACAAGCTGATGAATCGAAGCCGTTTTTTCTATACGCATCCATGCCGTCACCTCACACACCGATTGCCCCTCATCAGGACTTTCAAGGCCGCTCTGGCATCAGTGAATATGCCGATTTTTTGATCCAAACGGACGCCGCAGTCAGTCGAATTCTTGATGCGCTTGAACAGACGAACCAAGCAAAAGACACACTGATCTTCTTCACATGCGATAACGGAACGTCTCCCAAAGCAAACTTTGAGCAGCTGAAAGAAAACGGAGTCCATTTGAATGAAAACTGGCGTGGCTGGAAGGCCGACGCTTACGAAGGCGGGCATCGAGTCCCCTTTGTTGTACGGTGGCCAGGACAGATCAAAGCGGGATCTGTGTCCAACGAAACGATCACACTGACGGACATTATGGCAACGTGTGCGGACGTCCTTGATTATCCGTTGCCAAGCACCTGCGCTGAAGACAGCGTCAGTCTGTGGCCCACGCTGCAGGGCAAAGCAGTTGAAAAACCATTGCATGAGGTCGTCGTTCATCAATCCGGATTGGGATACTTTGCAGTCCGCAAGGGCCCATGGAAACTGCTTCTGTGTCATGGTTCCGGAGGATGGAGCGACCCACGCGAACCAGCAGCCATCAAGCGAAACCTTCCCCCCGTGCAGTTGTTTCATATGACAGATGATTCAAAAGAAGCCAACAACTTGCATGCCCAACATCCAGAGATCGTGCGAGAACTGACAGCAGATCTCAAGAGCTTAGTTGAAGCCGGGCGATCAACTGTTGGCGACATTCAACCCAACCACGATCACCAAACATGGTGGCCCGGTCTGCCTTGGCCAAGATCAACTTCAAAAGCCCCTGTTGAATAGTCGTCTGCCGCCTCCGATTTTCCCAGTGAAATTCAACATCGGATTATTCCAGAAGCTCATCATCTGCTTGGTTCTGCCGCCCATGCCCAAGCAGTGCTTGGAGCCCAAACAGCGACCGGTGCAGAAACCGTCGAAACGCAGACTGCGATTGGCGGTACTGCTTTGAAGTGCTTGCAGTACCTCGCAGAAGACGACACCCCCGCCCAGCAAAAACCGGATCCTCTGGTTCTGTACCTAGGTCTTCCATGGGGCTACCATGTGGCTAGGGACGCCGTCATTCCCATAGAAGAGTCTCGACGACTGGTAGACGCCCTGAAAGCAGTGGGGCCCAACGTGCAGTTCACCGTGTCGCCGAATGCCAAGCACTACGCATGGACGGAAACATATGCCAACCTAGATGTCTTCGCATGGATGCTGGGGCAGCAAAGGCGTGATTGAATACACCGAAAAACGATGGCACCTGACATCGCCTACGTTGCATGCAAAGTGTCACCACAGCATGCATTCCACCGAACTGCCAGCGACAAACGGTCCTTGTTTTGGATCTAAGATCACAAGGCCTTCTGCGGCAGCCGTTGTTCTTAAATCCGCAGATCCCGCCCAAGGCAAAGCGGTCGCCATCAGACCCAGATCCGTTGTTTGGAACGTTGCCGGAAAATAGGTAACTCGGTCACCTTTCACGGCAATATCGGTCTGCAAGGTTGCGAATGGCAGGCTGGAATCTGCAATGAAAATTCCGGCCAGCTTCTGTAGAGCCGGGCGAACGAAGACTTCAAAACACACCATGCTGCTGACTGGATTTCCTGGCAACCCAAACACCAAACATTTGCGATCACCGACCTTCAACTGACCAAACCACAGCGGCTTTCCGGGCTTCATCGCGACTTTGTGAAAAACTTCGCAGACGCCAAGTTCAGTCAGCACTTGAGGCACCAAATCAAGCATCCCAGCCGACACTCCGCCAGACAGCAAGAGCACATCGCAGGACAACCCCTGACTCACCTTTGCTTTCAAAGTTTCAAGTTGATCCTCGGCAATCCCAAGTCCGTATCCAATGCTTCCAGCTCGTTCAAGTTGAGCCAACAGCATGGGTTCGTTGGAATTGCGAATTCGACCGGGAGTCAGCGGCTCGCTCACATCCACCAATTCATCACCCGTTGCCAGCACGGCAACCTTGGGTTGAGGCACGCACGGAACTTCAGCCATTCCGAATTCGGCAAGAGCAGCGATGTGCTGAGCCTGAAGGGTCACACCGCTGCTCATCAACGGATCACCTTCAACAGCAATGACTCCGCGACGCAGCACATGCTTTTCAGCGATCAAGTCTTGAAGTGAAACTCCAACGTCAGTGGGCGTGCTGGAGTCGAAATCAACTCGTTCGATGGGAATCACACAGTCAGCGCCGGCGGGCATCGGAGCACCCGTCATGATGCGCGAAGCAGTCGACGAATCAACCATACATTGGGGGACGATCCCCGCAGTAATCGTTTCGATGACTTTCAAGTGAATCTTGGAGTTGGCGGATTCATCAATCGATGAATTTGATTCCAAAGTACCAGCAGCTTGTGAGGAAACAGCAAAGCCGTCCATCATTGCTTTATCGAATGGCGGGCTATCGCAGCCAACGCGCGTGTTTTCGGCAAGTATCAGTCCGGTGCAATTTCTCAGACTGGTTTTCACGGCCGGCAGTTGCACAGATTCCGTGAGAATCTTGTGCACAGCTTCATCGACAGAAATCATTTGCGAATCTTACGTCGGCGGTCGCGAATTCGTCTCATCATCACAAGACGCTCTTCCCACGTCAGTCTGACGGGCTTGATCTTTTTAAGAGATTTCATCACTCATACTTTCGTCACTGGGATGGATGAACGGCCCCAACATTCGACGGCTTGTTGTGGAACTGAACTTGGATTGTCGTTCGCTCTTCAAGTCGCCAAGAATCCGATCGTGGAAGTGACAATCATCGATCCTTGGCGATCGCGGAACAGAGATCAGACGAATTCACTACTCATCCATCACTTCCTTTTCTTTCTTTTCTGCACTGGTATTGACCAAACCTTCGTATCGTTTCGTCAAATCCTGCACCATATCCTTTGTGGTGTCACGATCGTCTTCTGACATGGACTTATCTTTTTCGGCTTGATCCGCATGCTTGTTTCCGTCACGTCGGATGTTGCGAATTGAAATACGAGCTTCTTCAGCAAGTTCTTTCACTCGCCCAACCATCTGCTGACGACGTTCTGTCGATAACGCTGGAACATTCAAACGCACGACTCGACCGTCGTTGTTCGGAGCCATTCCCAAGTCACTGTTTTGAATCGCCTTGGCAATTTCACCCAGACTCGAAACGTCGAATGGACGGATCATGATCTGCTGAGGTTCAGGGACGCTGACATTGGCAATTTGCTTCAATGGAGTGGGCGAACCGTAATATTCGACTTTGATCGAATCCACGAGACCAGGGTTTGCTCGCCCGGTTCGGATCCCAGTGAGTGACGACTTCAAATGGTCGACGGCTTTATCCATACGCTCTTCGGCGTCCATCAAAATCTCATCCTGATCCATTTCCCAACACTTTCCTTCATACCTGCTGTTAAATTTCGTGCGAGTCCGTCTCGCTTGCGTTTATCCTATCGTCCCCCCGTCATCCGTCAATCGGTTGTCAGGCTGATGGCAGGGTTACGCCAGATGTTCAAAGTGGAAAAATCCAGTCCGTTTGCAGCGGTGCCAAAAATCATCACCCCCATGATGGCACTTGCGACGTCCAGCGTTACAATTCCTGCCAATGCAAACAACCGACACAATTCTCACATCCGGTTTCCGGCTTGGACGCCTGTTCAACGTCACTTGGTGGGTCAATTGCCTGTTCCCAATCGTCTGCTTGGCGTTCATGTGGAGCATGCAAGATGTTTCCCTTGGGCTGGTCGCGGGTGCGATCCTATTGTTTAGCGTGCTTTTGCACGAACTGGCTCATCTGGTTGTGTCGCGAAGCTTGGGCGGCGACATGGATGAAATCCAGCTTTGGCCACTTGGTGGACTCACTCATCCGCACGGTCGAGGCTACTTTTCGGACCACGGAAAAGTGCTTTTCGCCGGACCAATGCTGAACCTAGTGATTGCCATAAGCTGCATGACTCGGCTTTCAAATCAACAGGTCACCGATATTGTCCAGAATCTGACCTTCCAAACGGAAGACGGAGTGCCTACTTCGATGGTCGTGATTCAATTCATGTTTGCGATCAATCTGTTGCTGTTCTTGGTGAACTTCATCCCTGTGATCCCATTTGATGCCGGAGTCCTGCTTCGCACCTACCTGACAAATCGCTTAAGCGAAGTGGAAGGCCGAGATCTCATGATTCGATCTGGGTTGGCGATGAGCATTTTTGGAATGTTGCTCGGCTTTGTCTTTGACATCGCCGCTGTGGTCGCTGTGTCTGCCTTTGTTGCCGTGATCCATACCCATGAAAACCTGAAATGGATAGAACTGCTCACCGATTCAAACGCAGATGACGAACCGGAAACCGCAGTGTCCGACACAAACCTTCCGCCTCAGAAAGCTTGGCCAAGCGAACCTGTCGAAGAGCAACCGAATTTCGGTCCCTCACTGATGCCAATGAGCGAATTTGAGCCTCCCGAAACAGACGATTCACTCACTGAAGATCAAGAAGCCGTGTTGCACGAAGAAGTGTTGGATGAAATCCTAGAAAAGCTTCACTTGGAGGGCCGAGACAGCCTCACCGAACTTGAAGTCTTACTTCTTGAACAGCTGAGCGACCGCATCCGTCGGCGACGGCGACGATCGTCTCTTTAGCTGAGTGCCTCAAAGAATCATCACGACGTTCTTAGTGTCGCGAACCTAGGCTCAACCGACAGCGATCCTAAGACAGCAGTTGCGAGGCCGCAGCCGCAAATCCGATCAAGTTCGGTAAAATCTTACTACCCTATCCCATCGATCCCAGAAGACTGACCACCACGATGAACGTGCCTTTTAGATGCTGCTTAACCATTCCCTGTCTTATTCTTAGCGGTGCGATCGTCGGCTGTTCCGAAGCCGAACGTCCCAGCGCTCCTCCAGTCATGACAACAGACTCGCAAGAACAGGGTCTGCCGAACACAACAGATACAACAGATACATCCGAGGCGTTGCCAACGACAAGCGATTCAGAAACAAGCGTCGCAGGTCTAAAGTTCGATGTCCCGGAAGGCTGGAAGCGTGTTGAACTCTCAGATTTTCAAATGGGCATCATCGCCGCTCGTTTCACGATCCCCGTCGATGACGAAGAAATCACTGTCACGTTGTCACGGTCAGGGGGCGGCAGCAAGGCGAATCTTGATCGATGGCGAGGACAGGTAGAAGCCAATCGAGACGAAGTCTTAGAACGCTTAACTTTGGCGGGCCAGCCTGCCGTACTCCTTGATCTTCAAGGCCGATTTTCACCCGGTTTTGGCAAACCAGCGGCTGACAATCAACGCATGCTCGGGACGATTATCGAGATGCCAGAACAAGGCTACTTCATCAAGCTGACCGGATCAGCAAAAGCCGCCAGCAAAGTTGAAGCCGACTTTCGCAAGTTCCTGAAGTCCGCCAAGAAGGCGTAGACTGCAAACGCCGTGGATCTGCGTATGCATCATTTCAAGTTGCCACCCGCCTAGGGACGACGATTCACGGTTAATAGCTCACCGAAACTATCGACGGATCGGCAGATCATCTTCAGGTCGCACGGTCATCTGAGTATCCCAGTGCTTGGATCTTGACAACGCGTCCATCAATATCAGGCGGGCGGTGGGAGCTGCAACTGTACCGCCATAGTGAGCCCCCGTTGCAGTCGGCTCGTCCACCATGACCAACACTAAAACTCGTGGGTCATCGGAAGGGGCTCCGCAAAGAAACGAACACACGTGACGATCGTTAGAATATCGACCAGTCGTTGCATCCACCTTCTGAGCCGTGCCCGTCTTTCCAAACACCCGGACTCCATCGATCCGAGCCACTTTTCCAGTGCCGCGTTCGACGACTTGAGTCATCGGTTGTTCAACCAGCCATTCGGCGATCTGGGAATCGATGAGACGAGATTCCAAACTGGGAGCGGCTTCTACAGTTTTGATATCCGCCAAAGGTGACGGAGTCGCCGTTTCCGATGATGTGCTGAGCAGCAAATGAGGTCGAATCAAATTGCCTTTGTTCGCCAACGCTGCGTGAGCCGTGATCAGTTGCAACGGAGTGACTGCAAGTTCATGCCCCATAGGAATGGAGCCCAATGAGTATTCGTCCCAGTCTTTGCGATCGCGGACAAGGCCATTAATTTCGCCCGGCAGTTCGATACCCGTTCGCGTTCCAAAACCAAAAGCCACTGTTGCGGAATGCAAGCTTCCCAAACCAATGCGTTCTGCAATTCGAGCCATCCCAATATTGCTGGACTTCACCAACACATCTTCGACGCTCAAGGTCGAATAGGAGTGGTGGTCATGTAAAATTCGCGGCCCCATCCGATAGGCGCCGTTAAAGCATGAAATCACGTCGTCTCGCTGCAACATTCCTTGCTGGATCGCCCAACCCACAATGAATGGCTTAAATGTAGACCCTGGCTCAAAAACGGCGCTGACCGCAAGGTTCGTCCAAGCGTTTTCTGGTACGTGGCCTGGCGCATTGGGGTCGAACGTTGGAGCCGAAGCCATCGCAAGAACCTCGCCGGTTCGTGGTTCCATCACGATCACACAGGCGCCCTTGGGCTTCCAACGCTCCACTAACTGTTTCAGTTGCTGCTCAACTCGGACCTGCAACAACAAGTCCAAGCTGCAAAGAACGGTCTGGCCATGAACGGGCGATTCAGACTTTTCCGTCGCCACTTCCATCACCAGCCCTCGAGCATCTCGCACCATAGCGCGATGACCATCGGATCCTCGAATCAAATCATCAAGACTTTGTTCAAGACCACCGTGCCCAACGTTATCGATGTCTCGAATGCCCAAAACATGAGCCGCATAGGCCCCTTGAGGATACTGTCGTAAGTACTCACGTCGAAAACCCCACGTTTGCTTAGGCAAATCAAGTTGCCGTAACCCAAACGATTCTTCAGGACTTACTCGACGTTTCACCCACAAAAACTGACGCGTCGAATACTTCACTAATCGTTCGTGCAGTGCAGCGGCATCGATGGATAGGACCTGAGACACCTTCCACACAAAGTCAGCTGGATCTTCAATCTCATTCGGAACCGCATACAAACTGTCTCGAGTCACCGTCATCGCCAAGACGTGCCCATTGCGGTCCAAGATTTCACCGGGACGAGCTGAGAGAACTTCAGTGAAACTGCTTTGCCGAGTCACTCGATGATTCAACAATTGCCGCTGTGCAGCCTGAAGGTGAATCAAACGAACCATCAACACCAACCACCCCACAACAATGCAACACGTCACCAGCTTGGAACGCCATGACGACGCCTTCAAGCTCACTTGTGTGACAGGATTGGAATCGATCATGAGATTCGCTTCGGAGATTCGAGAATGAGTGGAGTCCAGATTTCAGAAAACACTTAGCGGCCATTGGGATTCGCTTGGTCTGCCGATACCGGCTGCTGCCACCGCAACAAAGGCAGATTCGAACCAGATCGCTGTGAACCAGACCGGCGTGAACCAGACCGGCGTGAACCAGACGGGCGTGATTCGGATGCCTTCACATCTGCGCTGTTCCCTTGCTGAGAAGTGCCAGCAACAACATTCACCCCTTCCGTTTTCGCTTCGGTCACCAAATAGCTTTCCATGGCCCATTCAGAATCAGCAACTGAAGAAGGCGTTAGCCCTTCTGCAGCGATCTGCAAAGAAGGCGAAGTTAGCTTTTGAATTCGAAGTCGAGATTGAGCATGGAATTCCAACATCAAGTCCAGCTGGTAATACTGACGAGTCACATCGCGTTTGCGTTCCAGTGTCTGTTTTTCAAGCACGATCCCCGTCATCGAAACCAACGCAGCAAGAATCAGGGCACAGACAAATCGAAAAAACACAGTTCGCCCCCCCAATCGCTCGGTTTCAGCGCAAAAAGAAACCTCGATTTGCCAACTGGCTCACCGAGGAACAAGACCGTTTTAGCAAAGACAGGCTTCCGTTCCTTGCTAATTTTAATCGACAGAATTCAGGCTACGGCACCATGTGAACGTTGGTCGCGTCGTCGGGCAGATCAATTACAGTCCCAGGCTTCAGCCTGTTCGGATTTTTCAGGACATGCTGATTCATCCGATAAAGCTGAACCCAACGAGACGCACGTCCAAGGTGCTTCTGCGAAATCTCGGACAACGTTTCACGCTCACCAATTCGGTAAGCCGGCATGCCATCTGGCTTCAAGAAGTACCCCGAAGGCATTGTCTTCTTGGGAATGTAGTCTTGAAGCAGTTCCGGGTAACGTTCGATCAGCACTTTAGGATCGGGAATCACCACCTTCATCCCTTGGCGAAGCTTACGAGGATCCTTAATCCTGTTCTTGTTATACAGCGCTAAGGACGAAAAGAATCGAGCGGTTCCATACGCATGCTTTGAAATAGTCCAGTAAGTGTCGTCTGGTTTGACTGTGTAAATGCCGTCGGGATCTCGAGTCGCAGAAACCTGTTGAATTCTTTCCGTGCGACCGGTCGATGCGTTCGCCCGCTGAACATTGGACATGGCTGGCATTTTTAGTTCTTCAACCGGTGTCGCTGTCGTGTCTTCTCGAGAAAGAAATTGTGGCTCCTGAAAATTCGCATCAGTGCTGAATGAATTCACAAGCCCCTGATCCATTGCATCAGACTGTGGTGGAAGTGGAACCGAAGACTGCCCAGATGGATTTGATCGGGAAACGAAGGACGTACCATCACTTTCCGATGGCAGAGTGCCTCCGTTGGTATCCCACGGCTGTGTGGTTTTTGGAAAATCTGCCTGAGCCAATCGAATCGGGGGACTCTCGACGTTACTCAAAGGGTCAATCACGGCGGACGGATCGATGGATGGACGGCGTTGAGAATTCACACTCGCCGCTGAATTCAATTCGTTTTCTGGATCTGCAAATGGGCTTAAAGAAGGACGAGAAACTTCTGTCACGACCTCTGAAGGTTCAACCACGGAATCGAACGACTGATCAAACCCCGGTGGAAATGCGGACGGCGAAGAATCGGCAATCACAGAAGAATCTGTCGCAGCGTGGTCTGCAGAAGGCAATGTCTGCATGCTGTTTTCAAAATCACTCAGTGGTGAGTCCTTAGGCAACGCAAAATCTGCGAACTCTGAAGGCTGGTTGAAATCAGGCTCATTAGTCTTCCCCGGTAAATCTTGCTTGCTCGAAGTCTCTGAAGCTCCATCGACTTTGTTGGAATCAAACGATTGAGCGGCAACAGATGTTTCTTCAGAACCATTCGCAAACGAATCGAATTCCGCAAACTCAGGAACAGGATTACTGGCAGGTGCGATCGCAGAAGCCGTTGCTTGACCAGCGTCTGAATGATTGAATTCGGTGTCAAACGGTTCCACTTGAAACTCCTCCAGCTGCCCGCTGGACTTCGTTGCGTTGGTCTTTGCCCAAGCTCCTGCTGACGAGGCGGCCTCTGGTGCTTTTTCGTCGATGGGGAAGCCTTCCATTTCGGGCTCAAACCCAGCAGGGAAACCATCGAAGGAAGGAGCTCGATTTTCAACCACTTGCTGTTCACTCGAAAACGGATCAGCGTCTGCCGAATCGAATTCATTTTGAGACGCTCCACCGAACTCTGGCCCGACTTCTGAGGTTGCCGCAGCCTGTTGAGGATCACCAAAGGCGGCAAAAGCTGAATCGCCCGCACTCTTATTTTTCTCCGGTGCTTGTTGTCCTGCCTGTTCTCTGGCAATTCCTTGCTCGGGGAATTCATCAAGAGGCGACGCCATTTGACCGGCGAGTGGCGAATTGATTGAATCATTGGCCAAAGCCAAGTTTGCGAATTCGTCGACCGCTTCCGTGTCAGTGGCTGGAGCAAATTGCTGGATACTGCTGGGCATATCTTGCTGAGGCCGGTCGGAAAACGGGTTCTCATCGAATGGATTCCCTTGCCCTGTATCAGCCAACATGATTCCAGAATCATCGGGCTCCGCTGTTTCCACAGCTGGTTCGTCTTGAAGGGCAAAACGAGAGCCAAACGAGACGGAAGAATCAAGATCCTGCAAATCAACATTCGCACCCGGCAGAGGTTCGGTTGCAGCGGTATTGGAAGCATCTTGGGCGGGAAAGTGATCGGACTGTTGGAACTCAGAAAAATCGCCAACGAACTCGCCACCCGTCGAACCCGGCAAAGCCTGCTCGGCAGCTTGCAGATTTGCTTGCAGCAGATCTCGTTGCCGAGCATCAAATTTGCGATAGACAAGAAAGCCGAAAGCTGAAAGTAGGATCACAACAATGCACATGCCCATCTTCGCTTCGATGGCCATGCCCGCCTTCTTGGGTTCGTAACCCCAGTCGTCATCTTTTGCAGAGTCGCTCTTTATGTTGGCAGCCGCTTTGCTGCTCGCAACTTTGTCGACCGACTTCTTGGATTCAACCTGATCTCCGCGGGAGTCGCTTCGACCGGATTCTTCGTGATGACCTGCCATGTATGTTTCTCCTTAAACGCCGCCTTGACCAGTCGATCTTCGATCGAATGAAACGTCAGCACGACCACGATGCCATCCGGAGCCAAAATGCGAGGTAAGACATCCTGCATCATGGTCCTGACATGGTCCAATTCCTGATTGACAGCAATTCGCAGTGCCTGAAACACTCGAGTCGCCGGGTTCTTTCCACTTTTCAAAGCTGATCCCGGGACCGCGCTCTTCACGCAGTCTTCAAGCTCACTTGTTGTGATCAACGGATTCGATTTCCGGCGCCGACAAATCGCATCGGCGATCTGCACCGCAAAAGGTTCGTCTGCATAGTCACTGAAAGTTTCAGCGAGCGCTGCGGCTGGCAGATTGGCCAACAAGTCAGCGGCCGTCTTGCCTCGCTTGGCATGAAATCTCATGTCCAAAGGACCACCAGCGTCAAACCCGAATCCTCGATCACGATCAGCAAGCTGATCCGACGAAAGCCCCAGATCCAATAGCACTCGATCCACCTGATCGATCCCCAAATCCGCCAGTTGCTGTTCCGCATCTGTGTACGAAGCTCGAACCAATTGAGCAGACGTTTCGTTCAATCGATCTGCTGCAAACTGCAGCATCATGGGATCTCGGTCAAACCCAATCAGACGACCGTCTGGACCAATCTTTTCTTGTATTTTCAAGCTGTGCCCACCCGCTCCGACCGTTCCATCCATGACGCGCAGTCCCGGTCGCAACTGAAGAAACTTCAGCACTTCTCGAGGCATCACGGCAGTATGAACAGACATTGCAGACATTCGAACTTGGCACCTATTCGATCACTTGAGGTCAATTTCTGCTGGCCAACTGTTTCTTCACTACGAAATCGCTGGGAAACAGGGACAACCGCAGAAACTGCGGCAAACCAGTGGAATTCGGGAGGCTACGCCGAAGTATTTTTTGCGCGAAGATCAAATTCAGCTTCAATGAGCGGCGAATTCCGTTTTGAGCGACAGCAACCAATTCAGCATGAATTTCAGTGGTGGCGATCGGCAATATCTGCGACACCACGCGTTTTCTGAGAGCTGCCAT
Organism: Fuerstiella sp.; assembly: GCA_039974975.1. Classification (GTDB taxonomy): domain Bacteria; phylum Planctomycetota; class Planctomycetia; order Planctomycetales; family Planctomycetaceae; genus Fuerstiella. Next base: position 23,816 of record JBDWHY010000016.1, read on the forward strand.
GACTCACAAGTCAGCTCTTTTATTAAATCTAAGCCAATCGCAGGCGTCGTCGAAGTCGCCAAAAACTCGCGATTGTCACTGCCAACGACTGAATTCCGGCAAGTGCAGCAATAGACAGTCACTGAGCAGAACGGCCTAAAAAGCCTCTTTAGCCAGCGAACCCCAAAACCCGAACCCTGAAACCGCTGTCTCCATGTCCTGGATCGTTCTGTCTCTGCTTTCTGCATTTACCCTCGGCTTCTATGGCTTAGCAAAAAAGAAGGCCGTTCACGAAAACGCCGTGCCGATCGTGCTGCTGCTAAACGTTGCCACATCAGCCACTTTGTACACGCCCATCATTCTGCTTTCAGCCGCGTATCCAAACACGATGGCGGACACCGGAATCTATGTGGCTCCGATGTCGAGCACTCATCACCTGCTCATGATGCTAAAATCGGGCCTCGTTGGCCTGTCTTGGATCTTCGCATTTTTTGCGCTCAAGCACTTGCCTCTGTCGGTGGCCGCTCCGCTGCGAGCCATCAGTCCGCTCTGGACAATCAGTATCGCCGTGCTTTTCTTAAACGAACGCCCGGGAGTGATTCAGTGGTTTGGAGTCGCCTTGATTTTGCTGTCGTTTTTTGCGTTCTCGCAAGTTGGCAAGAAGGAAGGCATTCACTTCGGACGCAATCGCTGGGTGATCATGATGATCGTGGCCACGTTGCTGGGATCATCCAGTGCCTTGGTCGACAAGTATCTCCTGCAAACTGTCGGTCTATCAGTTCCCAATGTGCAGGCCTGGTTTTCGATCTACCTTGTGGTGGCCATGTTGCCTCTCGCCATTCACTGGTACTGCTTTCAAAGAAAGAAAGTACCGTTTGAATTTCGCTGGTCGATCCCAACGATTGCCATCACACTTTTAGTTGCCGATTACCTGTACTTCAGCGCGATTAGCGATCCGGATGCTCTGATTTCTCTGATCTCGCCTCTGCGACGAACGTCCGTAATTCTGCCATTTGCTTACGGAATTTTGAAGCTGTCAGAAAAGAACTGGAAACCCAAACTGATCAGCCTCACCGTGATGCTGGCTGGAGTGTTCCTGATTAGCTGGGGAAACTCTGAGCTTAATAAAACAGAATCTGAATCCACCCCAAAATCAGAGGCTGATCTGACTGATGAAAGCCTTACCCTTTGACAGTCTTTACGACAGTCAAGCCAACAATCAAGCCAACAGTCGCTGACATCCGTTTCCATTCAGATGGCCTCTCGGCACTGACCGTCGGGAAGCCCGTAAAGTTCTTTCTGGGGCGGCAGGGAGCCGGAATCAATTGGCAGGCTTCAGTTTGTGGATTCTAAGACTGCGGAACAGCAAATCTGTTGTGGGATCGTGCCCCTGCAGGCTTAAGTGACCGGCTTTCACTCGTAAGCCTTTTCGAGGATTTTCATTGGCTGCTCGGTCGTCGACCCATTGCAAAACAGGATAACCGTTGACAAAGGTGGCCATCCGATTGCCTTCAGCAATTAAGGTTTCTGTAAACCACTCATTGTTGTTGGCTACGATGTAGCGAGCACCCAAACGACGGTAAATTCCTCCACTGCCAAAATCTAAAGGTTGCTTTCGATCTTGAGACTTGAAGTCGTGTTGGATCTGCATTTCATAGCCGTTCGAAGGATCTTTTTCGGTTCCCTTCATCGCTCGAAAAAATACTCCACTGTTCGCTGGTCGTCCATCGGCAATGGCTTTTTCATCTTTGATGTTGGCTTCAACATGCAATACAAAATCACCGAAGGCTTCGTCTGTTTCGAGAAAGCCTCGACCTGATTCCGCATGCAGTAATCCGTCTTGAACTTCGAACGTGCTTTGGCTTCCCGGTACGTCGTGCCAGCCGGTCAAGTCCTTTCCGTTAAACAGTTCTTTAGTCTTGAGTGGCTTGACAAAGATGTTTCGAAAAGCGATTCGCCCTGTTCGATACTGCAATCCAATCATCCCAGACTGACGCCCAAACTCGGTGTCGTCCGTCAGATCATGGACCATCACATCGTCTAGTTTGACGATTAACTTTTCACCGTCGCACACCACATGAAACGAATGCCAATCTCCATCGACAGCAGGAACATCCTGCACGGCCGCTCGTTCAACAAAGCTGCCAGTTGGAAATGATTTGTGGTCGTCGCAGATGTTCAATTCGTATGTATCTTTCTTGACCGACTTGATCTTCGCCGCCGATCTCAAGAACACTCCACTGTTGCCGTTTTCTTGCAACTTGAATTCACAACGAAATTCAAAATCAGAAAACGAAAACGGATACATCAGCAAATTCGGTTCTCCGCTTTCGGCGACCAAACTGCCATCTTCGACTCGCCACTCTGCACCCGATTGCAATCTCCATCCATACAAACTTGAACCATCGAATAGGCTCAACCAACCTTCACGAAGTTCTTCTTCGCTGAGCGCTGGTTTGATGAATTCGAAATCAATGTCGTCCAACTGAACGATTGGCTTTGCGGATTCAGCTTTTGGAGAAGCATTCGAATCATCGGCTTTCGATTTGCCCTGATCGGAAGCAGTTGTTTTGGCATCGGAATTCTCTTTGTCTCCAGAAGAACACCCGCCTAAAAGGCTGATACAAAGAACCGGCAGAAGAAGAAGTATTGAACGGATAGAAGCTGGCATCTTGCGGGGACTCCTGAAAATTTGGGGGTGCAGGCAAAGCGTTGAGATGTGTCTGAGTTCATGAGCCGAACTCGCTCGCGCCGGGTTTAAGATTGAGAACGTGGCCGCTGAATCCACCCGCGGCAAGCGCCCTCGGCTGGTAGAAGTACGTCTGAAAGTCATCCGTCTGACAGTCACTGGGCCGCCAGTCACTGGGCCGCCAGTCGCTGGGCCGCACGGTGCCAGACAGCCGTCAGTCTAACTGCTTTCCGACAGCGACCAGCGAAGGAAAGATTCCAGGAACTCGTCGATGTCGCCATCAAGGACAGGTTGAGGGTTTCCAATTTTCGTTGCTGTGCGAGCATCTTTGACGTATTGGTCGGGATGCAGCACGTAGTTGCGAACAGTCTGGCCGCCAAATCCAATCTTGGACTTGGAACCTCGTTTGGCCGCTAATTCTGCATCTCGTTTTTCCATCTCCATTTGATACAGCTTCGCCTGCAGCATCTTTCGAGCCGTCGCTCGGTTTTTGTGCTGACTGCGTTCGTTTTGACACTGCACGACAACTCCCGTTGGACCGTGAGTCAAACGGACCGCACTGTCTGTTTTGTTGACGTGCTGACCACCGGCACCTCCGGCTCGATAAGTGTCTTCTCGTACTTCCGAATCCCAGTTAATATCGACTTCAAATGTGTCGTCCAATTCGGGGCTGATATCCACAGCGGCAAAGGCCGTATGCCGTCGTCCCGCGGAATCAAAGGGGCTAATTCGAATCAGTCGATGATTTCCGGTTTCGCCTTTCAAGTAACCAAAAACATGGCGGCCTTTGATCAACATTGTGGCGTTGCGAATTCCCGCTTCTTCACCCGGGGAAATTTCGATTTCTTCAAACTTAAAACCTCGACGCTCAGCCCAACGAGCATACATACGAAGAAGCATTTGAGCCCAGTCAGCCGAATCTGTGCCTCCTTCTCCGGCTTGCACTTGAACGTAGGCCGAACAAATGTCTTCGGGCTCAGACATCATTGCCTGCAATTCAACTCGATCGACATCTTTTTCCAGACTCTCGACAGCCGATTCTAATTCCGTTTCGCTGTCGGGATCTTCTTCTGCAAATTCGATAAGAACCTGGATGTCGTCGCTCGCTGTCACGAGTTCTTCCAGCGGAGCCACAACCGATTTTAACTGCTGAGCCTTTGCCACGGTTGCTTGAGCCGCTTCTGTGTCGTTCCAAAAGTCGGCAGCATTCATTTTTTCGCTGAGCGAGCTAAGTTCCGCTTGACGAGTTTCCAAGTCAAAGACAGCTCCGAAGATGAACAATTCGCCGCATCAGTTCTTCGCACTTGTCTCGCAGTTCAGCTTCCATGGTCTTTCGAGTTTTCTGTCAAACGCTTCTTAAGAGAGACGGCCCAAGAATAATTCGAAGGCTTCAGAGTTCGAATTTCAACAAACCCGTTTGCCACATGCAATTCAGAAACCATGTCTGTCTCAAACGGGGGACATCCGACCACAGTTTTACGACATCGCCAGCAAGTCAGACGTTCTGTGAGCGCAAGCAAAGACCGAATCTCCAGTAGGAAATTCGGCCCAATTCGAACGATTCAAGTTTTCAGTCCAGACGGCAGCTTAGAACCAGTGAGGGCCGTAAGTCGCAACGCCGTAGCCATAGGGAGCTGAACCTGAACACACAGGCGGGGCCGAATACACGGGAGCCGAATACATGGGGACAGCGTTGTAGCAAGGAGAGGCCACGGGGGCAGGATCGCAGCAAACGGGTGCCGGACGTCGACACATTCGCTTCAGCATGCCTTTTACTCGACATGGGCGAGCAACTGCCGAGCAAGGGGCAGGAGTTGGACAGCAAACAGCAGCCGGGGCAGGGCAGCAAACAGGTGCTGGAGCTGGCTGACAGCAAGGCATTGGAGCTGGCTCGCAGCAAACTGTTTTGGCTCGGCAAAACAATCCAGCATCAACAGTTTCTGATGCAGCAAATGCCAATAGACCGAACAGAGCGAAGGCGGAAAGTGCACGTTTCATTGCAAGGATCTCCTAGAAGAATTTTTCCGGTTGGAAATGTCTGCGAACACGGTTCGGATCACAAAATCCGGCGTCTCGATGTTCGCGTTTATTCTTTGACTTGCCGAACTATTCCCGTTCGGTGGCCTCCATGGCGTCTCGGAATTTCCCTTTTCAAATTTCTACTCCAACCTGCCGCATCATGGTGCCTAAAAGTCCGAGTTGTGGGATTTCTGCAACGCTGCAAAAATGCAACAAACCCATACGTACAAACGATTTAGAACGCTCGTTCGACGAAGGCGCCTTGCAGATGATACCGCAAATTCGCGGACAAAAGCGTCATTCAGATCAACCGTGCAACAAACCAAAATCCCCCCTAGAATTCCGGATCTCCGAAATTCGTTCTTCAGTGATCTCAGCATTTTGACCGGCTTCCGACCGCTTCCTGCCCCCAACTGGCCTCGACAACTGGTGGAACTTTCCATTTTGTTTGTCATGGCCGTGTTGACCTTGCGCGGATTTATCATGGAAGGCTACATGATTACCACGGGCTCAATGGCTCCGGGGTTACTGGGGCTACACAAGCAAATTCAGTGTCCCGATTGCGGAAACACATTTGCATTTGGAGTCAGCTTTGACCAATCCGTGAAAGGCCACCCAAAAGATTCCAATCCAGCTCGACAGTACGCCACTTGCCCAAATTGCGGCCAGCAACACATCAACACGGCTCAGGTTCCTTTGAATCATGGAGACCAATTGCTGGTCCATAAAGGCGTCTTTCAGTTTCGACATCCAAAACGATGGGAAGCGATCGTTTTTCGCAACCCGGACGATCCCGGCGAAGCGTATGTGAAACGAGCCACGGGATTACCAGGCGAAACCATTCGCGTGGCTGGTGGCGATTTGTTTGTGAACGGAGTCATCGCCACTAAGTCTTTCCGCACCCAATGTGATACTCGAATACAAGTATTCGATTTACATCGCCAATCAACGGCCGAAGACTGGAGCCTTCCGTGGAAGCTGGGATCAGGCTGGGAACAACGGGGATCCGAATTGGTCTTCCCAGCGGCCTCAGAAACAGGTGTATCAGAAGCACGTGCATCATCAGACATCGTCGGCAACTTAGATGGCGGTACTGTCAGGCTGAATTTTCATAGAAGGAGCGGAGGCCAACACGTGAGCGAAGTGGCTTTTGCATCAGACGAAATTTCTCTGAAGGAACTTGAAGCCGAATGGAACCGCTGTTTGCAACAGTTGCAACAACATCCCATTTGGTGGCTGACAAAGTTAGAACTTGACCGAGATCGAATGGTGCTAAGACAACGTGGAGTCATGCCGTTTGAAATGCAGCAAGCTCTGGTTTCTGCCAGCTCAACCGACACATTTCGCCGAGCCGTTTTTCGATTGGCCGCGTTGTCTCATCAGGCTCCAATCACAGATCGATACGGCTACAACAGCGTTGTGTCTTCTCCCGAATTTCCCATTCAAGACTTGATGTTGGAAGTCGTGTTTCGATCAGAATCGATGCCCGAAGAAATCAAATTTCAAATCCCAGTGGGCGAAAAAACATTTCTTCTCTCCATTCACCCTGTGAAGATGCAGGCCACGTTAAGTGAACAAGAAACCGGACAAGTTCTTCGAACCACGGAACTCAGCACAGACCAAGCACTGAAGTTACTTTCGACCGAAGGTTTCAAGCTGCAAGTTTCAAATTTTGATCACCGCCTCTTGGTCGTGGCTGACGGGAAAGAATTGTTTTCATCGATCGATATTCCTGTCGATCTGCAGGCCGTCATTGCCTCGGATGCAGCTAGGCAAAAAGGTCAAGAAATGATTCCGACGGCCCACGGTCCAGTCGACCATAAAATGGGACAACGACAAGCGGAATCAACAACCATCGCTGCACGTCAACAACGCCGCTGGCAATTCAAAGTGGTTGGAGGAAAATTACGAGTGACAGAACTGCGGCTTTTTCGAGACGTCTATTACACTCCGGGAAGACGCCGCAATGCAGTCCAGTCTGACTGCGTGGTTCCTCAAGGCCACTACTTCGTGATGGGTGATAACAGCCCTGTCTCTTCCGATAGCCGCAACTGGAGCCAACCTTTTGTGCCAGACCACCTGCTGATCGGGAAGCCGTTTATTGTTCACCTGCCCTCGCGACCAGGAGCTGTTAATTCTGGAGGAAGCCGACTGTCCCTGCGTTTGCCAGATTTTCGACGAATCCGGCTGATTCCTTAGGTCCTCCCAAAAATCTCGCTCGGTCAACACTTTGCCCCTTATTCCCCACGACAATCAATACGTGATCGTCGGGCAAGTCGGCCGAATCCAGATCAGATTTTGCTTCGTTGGCGACGTATTCGCTGTTGTTATCACCAGTGAAATCATGGATTTTGGCTTCTGAAGCCTGTTTTGTTGGGGAACCCTTGATTTGAGCTTTCAAAACCTGCCCCGCTGGGTCAGGATTCCAGCAGACCGCCGTGGATCGAAGTATGGCATGCCAGAAAGTCGAGCGAATTGGGCAGTCTGGTGAAAAAGCGGTAAGACAAATCATCAACGTTCGAATGACGTCCAAGCGACAAACGTTTGCGTTGTTCTCTTATTCTATCTCTCAATTTGATAACGACATATGTCCGGCAAAGAAACCAAATCAACTGCGGATACCCCTTCTGCGTCGTTCGCTCAGCCAACAGCGAATCAGTCGCAAAAGACTTCTGCAAAAAGAGGCAAACCCAAGCGAAACGAGGGAGCTCGAGAAACCTTCGAATCAATCGCGATTGCATTCATTTTGGCCTTTGTCTTCAAAACATTTCAGGCCGAAGCCTACGTCATCCCAACCGGATCGATGGCTCCGACGCTTTACGGCCGGCATAAAGAAGTCACCTGTGATGGTTGCGGTTTTGGATTCGCAGTCGGAGCCAGTACGGAAATTGACCAATCGAGTGGTCAGCTGATTTATCGAATCACCGACGTTTTCTGCAGTAACTGTGGAAAGGTCAACAACGGCAAAGATGCTCCGGTTTACAACGGAGACCGGATCGTCGTGAATAAACAGATCCACAACTTTAACCGCTTTGATGTGGTCGTGTTTAAGAACCCAGAACAAGGGCACGTCAATTACATCAAACGGCTGGTTGGTCTGCCGGGCGAAACACTCAGAATTCGCAAGGGCGACCTATGGGCCAAAACGACGGAAAACGCCGACTGGGAAGTCCAACGTAAAGACAACCCGTGGGTTCAAAAAGATACTCAGCTCACCGTTTACGACGACAACTTTCCTGCTCGAGAATTGCTACAGAAGGGCTGGCCGGAACGTTGGGTGGCAGCGCAGCAATCGACCGAAGACGGATCGGTCGGAGGCTGGAAGGACGTTGAAACGGGCTGGGTTGCCAACCGCGAAGAGAGAACCTACTCAGCCGAAGCTGATGCTGCAGACTGGCAATGGCTGCGATATCGCCACTTCCAACCAAATGCGGCCGTCTGGTCTGAAATCGATGAAGTAAAAAACGATGTTTCTTATGTGAGTGCATCTTTGATTTCAGATTTTTGCAGCTTCAACAGTTTCAAAACTCCTCCAGGAACTTATTGGGTCGCAGATCTCACAATCAATGCGTCTGTCGATGTTCAATCAGCAAACGCAGATTCTGCAATCCAAATTCAACTTGTCGAAGGGCCTCAAACATTTAACGCCACGCTAGAATTGCAGTCAGGGAAGGTCACTCTGTCAACGCTCGAAAGCAACAACCCAGATGCAATTGAAACTGAATTGGCGACAGGGCAAGGTCCGCGACTGCAATCGGGACGACATGACGTCTCATTTGCCAATGTGGATGATCGCTTGTGCCTTTGGATCGACAATAGGCTGATTGATTTCAACCAGCCCACGACCTACGTCAGCAGCGACCAACCAGATCCCGGTGAAGCCGACTTGGCTCCCTGTGGAATTGCCGTTCGCAATGCCAAGGTGACAGTGTCCGATTTGCTGCTGCAACGAGACATCTATTACCAAAATGATTACATCCCGTTTCACGAATCAGAAGGTCTTTCGTTCTACGGCCAAGCCAGCGGTGAAGTTCAAAGCGAACGAGAACTGCAGTCGCTGTTGGCAAATCCCAAGGCGTGGGGCAGCCGCTATCGAGACGAGGTGGCCATGATTTTGAGCCAAGGTCAGCAGTTTTGCGAATACCAGCTGGATGACGATGAATATCTGATGTTCGGAGACAACAGCCCGATGTCGAAAGACAGTCGACTATTCGACTACCAGGCTCGACCGATGAACGGAATCTTCAGTCATCGATACGCGGTACGAGAAAAAGACCTGATCGGCAAAGCTCTCTTCATCTTTTGGCCTCACGGAGTCCCGTTTTTAAATGGAGGCGATGGAATTCCCATTTGGTATCACAAGGGTCAGGATCGCTTTGACCCAGACACCTACCCTTCAGTTCGAGCCCCCTTCTATCCTAATATTTCAAGGATGAAGAAGATTCGGTAGACTCTGCCGATCCCGAACTGTTTGGGAAGCTCGTTCAAGCCAAAACAAACGCTGAAACGAGAAGCTGTTTGGATTGACCGAACCGGTGTCTGAACGTGCGAAATTGATCGGGAACAGACAAAAAAGGCAGCAAAAGCGGACACAACCCGCTCGAGAGAAGGATTCTCTGATGGCTTTGCTTCGATGCGAAGGAATGGTGAAGGACTACCCCGGCAAACGGGCGGTTGACGGCGTGGATTTTGACGTGAATGAGGGCGAAATCGTGGGCCTACTTGGGCCCAACGGAGCCGGAAAAAGCACAACATTCCGCATGGCGTGTGGCCTAGCGGCTCCCACGAAAGGAAAGGTTTTCCTGCGTGGAGTCGAAGTGACGGATTGGCCCATGTACAAAAGAGCCCAAAACGGGCTCGGTTATCTGCCGCAGGACGCCAGCATCTTTTCTAAGCTGTCCGTCGAAGATAACATCTTGGCGATTCTGGAATTTCGCGGAATCGCTCGCAAAACGTCGAAAGCTAGAATCGACCAACTGCTCACCGAATTTGGACTCATTGACAAACGCCGACAGCAGTCTGGTTCTCTTTCTGGCGGAGAACGTCGACGCTTGGAAATTGCGCGAGCACTCGCCAGCGATCCAGAAATTTTGCTGCTGGACGAACCCTTCACAGGAATCGACCCTGTGACGATTCACAGTATTCAAGACATCATTCATGACTTGAAGGATCGAGGACTTTCGATTCTGTTAACCGACCATCGAGAGAGAGAAACTTTAACCATCACAGATCGCAGCTACATCATTTGCGCTGGTCAAGTTTTGGTTTCAGGAAGCGCGGAAACCGTTCTGAAAGATGAAGGAGCCATCGAGGCCTACTTCGGACGCAGATTCGACGCCGGGTCGATTATTGATGGTCGAGATTCCTTTCGCAAAAGTGCGTAGAATCTTGCTCACGCATCAGCATTATTTCACTTTTTCACTGATGACTGAACATCAGTTACAATAGGAGCCAGTTAGCATGAGTTCCGGATACAGTGACGACGCATCGGTCGATTCAATCACGTCTCGAGGCAGAGACTGGCCGTGTCTAAGACAGTTCGTTGTGTTTTTAGAAAACAAAGTCGGCTCGCTGCACACGCTGCTACGCAAAGTCGAACGAGATGATCTAAAAATTATGGCGATGTCGATTCTCGATTCGTCCGATAGCGCGATCGCTCGCCTGATCACCAATAACTACGAACGCACTCTGGAACTGCTTCAGCTTTCAGGGATGCCCTTCAGTGAATGCGAAGTGATTGGCGTTCTGCTTCCAGATGTTGATCAGCCACATTCCAACATCTGCGGAGGAATCATGACTGCAGAACTGAATGTCCACTATTTTTACCCGTTGATGTATCGTCGTGACCGTCGCGGCGCACTGGCGTTGTACGTCGACGATGTTGACGAAGCTCTCCGAGTTCTCAAAGAACAACATCACGAGTTCGTCACAGAAGACGACCTGATGGAATACGACGATATGTTTGACTAAGGGCATCGAAAACCGCAAGTGTCGAAGTTTGCTCAGCAAACCAACGTTTTGATCACGGAGCGATCGGAATGAGAACACAGAGCTTGCTGAAAATTTCAGGTGATGTTTGCACATGGAAATCACCATGAACACAGACCTTCATTCCTCAGTCACTCGACCATCCATGACGCATTTAGGACGGCAGCCCAGCGTCGGCATGCCTCAGCTAAATTCGTCGCCCAACGACTCCCTCAATTGCAGCGGCGATCGCAGCGCGACGAGTCTGGGCCTGAACATTGTGCCTTCGCTACTAATCACCTTAGTATGCCAAACGGTCTTTACCACCAGACTCGCTGCGGATAACGCAGCCCCTGTGATTTCCCAAAGTCGTACGGCCGTCGTGTCTCAACAAAACCGAGCCCCTTTTTCCAACTCGGCGCGCCTGCTATCAGTCGCAGATCGTCAGCTAGAACTGGGGAATCAAGACGTCGCCTTCGACGCGCTTCAGGCTTTGTTCGCATCTGATGACTCGGGCTTTTCTGAATTGCATCAGAATCATTCGAGCAACTACGACAGGGGAATTTCGAAGCTTCGCTCGGCCAGCTTTCAAATCAGGTCAGCATGGACGCGAAGAATGGAATCAGTTGCAAAAGCAGAACTGCAACAAGGCAATTTAACAACCGCAGAATTGAGGTTAGCGGCTCGCAAATATCCTTTCACTGAAAGTGGGCTTCACGCAAGTTTGCTGCTAATACGCAATATGACCAGCCGTCAGCAAAGCCTGACGGCAACAGCCGCAATCAAACGTCTTCAAGAACAATACGATGGAATCACGGTTCGCTTTCCTGCCCGTTCTCTGATCACAATCGTAGCTGGTCAAGTGAATCAACAAAGCTTCGGACTCGCTTCGCCTCACACAATCGCATCGGCAATTCCAGACTCAAGCAATTTGCCATCTGCAATTTCGTCTTGGCAACCCGCATGGTCTTTCAAGGAAAACGTCTGGCAAACCCCACAACTTGTCGGCACATTCAGCGGCTTGTCTCAGCCAGAAGCTCGCTCCGATCTGAAATCGAATTCATGGCAACCCAATCTTTATGGCAATCAACTTATCCTTCGCACTCCGCATAGGATTGTTTGCTTAAACCTAGCGACAGGCAAAGAGCTGTGGTCGATTCGAACGGACACCGTCACACAAAACCCATATCAAGAAATGCTGAAGAACGGGACGCAACCAGCAAGTTCAGGCCGACTGAATGATGTTCTGCGTAGCAATGATTTTGGTGGCGTCACACGTACGGACGATTTCCTATTCTTCGTGGATCACTTTCGAATCTTTGAATCGAACAACGATTTCAGAAGCATGGTGAATTTGCGTCTGAACCGAAACCTTCAAGCCACGTCAGAGTCAAAACAGAAAGGCACTCGACTGGTTGCAGTGAGGCTCACAGAACCACCAACCATCGCTTGGACCACGCCAACCGATTCCAACTTCCGCTACGAAGTCACGTCAGGATTGCGAAGTGAAGTCGATGGCAACGATCGTTCTTCCGTAAAGCGGCAACAGGCCGAACATTCGGCAGCCACCTCTGTAAACGATTTCGACGGACACAACTTTCTGGGACCGCCGTTGTTATTCGAACAATCATTGTTTGTTCTGACGTCTGATGGTGAAGACGTTTGGTTGAATAACTTGATGAAGGGAACCGGGCGGCTGATTTGGAGGCATCCAATTCATTACGAAAACGCTCTGGATGGTGACCTTCCAAGACTCACCCGCTCAAACAACTCGGACGTCGGAGCATCTGTCGTTGGGATTCACAACGACACCATCTTAAGTCTGCTGAACACCGGCGTCGTGGTTGGATCGTCGCTACCAGATGGGCGAGTAAAATGGGCGACGAGTGTCTCCAAGCCTAAGAATTCAGACATCCCTTTGCCAAGATCCGCCAGATATCTGAGACAAACATCATCGGCCACCAGCTTTCCGGGGATTCTTCACAAAGGCCACCTGATTTGGGCGGCCGCCCGATCGGAAGAATTAACTTGTCTCAATGCATCAACTGGCACCATTAAGTGGCAGATCCCCCGGATCTCAAACGCGACCGGACAAGCTGATCGCAGCGAAGATCTTTTGCCTGCAGAAATCATCGATGGCAAGCTGATCATGACGGGAACGCGCCATGTGCGAGCAATCAATGTGAGTGACGGAAGCATCGCTTGGACAACAGGAGTCAATAGCCCAAACGGTAAAGCGATCGTGATCAATGATACGTGTTGGGTGCCCACGTTGAGCGGGAACGTGATTCCGGTGGACGTCAATTCCGGTGAACTCGGAACACCGATCGTCCCAACAAACGCGATCACTGGATCGTTGTATCGCAGTGGAAACCGAATCGTTGCCACGACTCCAATTTCAGCGCAAGCATATCCTTTGTTTCAGAAGCTCAGCCGTACCAACCAAGCCAATTCGTCTGCGCATGATTCTCAACATCAAATCGCAATCGCTTTGGATGCAATTCACCAATTAAGCCACTCGCCTGAATCCAACCCAGGTCGCGCAACGAATCTGTTGAAAGCACTCAAACTTCTCACGGTAGGACAGCAGCAATTCGTAACAAAGCAGATCCTCAATGCGGCCATCAACAATCAACAGCTCAAGCCAATCATCGAAGCACTTTCAGCTTTGGATATCTCAGAACAGCAGGCCGTTCGACGACAGATCCTGATCAACCAACAGCCGTTCGTAGGCTCACCTGATCAGCTCATTCCATTGACTCCTGACTGGGTCGTCCGATTGGATTTGACAGCATCCGCGGCGCACCAATCTGTTCCGCAACTCTTTGCCAAGACACAGATCACTGAGATTCTAAGCCAGCCAACATCACTGCAAGCCTTGTCTCTAAAGCACAGTGGGCGATCACAAAATGACTACATCCAAGCACTGACCCGCAGCCGGCCCGACGCGGCAGAACTTGCCATTTTAAGCAGACCCAAGAATCAGCAGACAGACGCTCAACTGTCTCAGATGATGAAGGACCTTCAAGCACTTCGAAACCAGTGGTGGGGCGGAGCCAATCATTCACCACCCCAAGATACAATCACCCCCCAAGCACCGATTGTCGGTGAAGTTGAATCTGACCGCACTGATTTCCACAACACGCCATTGAAGTTCACGTTGGAACAAGAATTTCGGCTGCACATGGTCAATTCCATGAATCAGTTAACCACTGCAACTCGGCAACCCATTCCCATTGCCACCCGATCGCCTTTGCGTGGTATGCGATTATTCTTGAAGGACCGAAACCTGTTCACGGTAAACTTGAACAACGGGAGTGTTTCGAAGTCGCTGCAACTTTCAGCATCTCCAGATCATGTGATTCAAGGAGGCACGCCGCCCGATCCGTTGACTCCCTCACTACTACCCATTGTCGGACGATCTGATGTTGGAGTTGTCTCGCTCGTCAATCCGCAGCAACCGAAACAATTATGGTGGAAGCAGTGGAATCGAGCTCAGTACGACAATAGTCCGTTGAGATCGGGCCCAGTGACTCCATCAGGAATCATCTTTTCGAGCAACCATCGAATCAGCTGTTTGCATCCGCTCACGGGCGCCACTTTGTGGCAGCGCGACTTTTCGGCTGGCGGCACTCAATCATCGTTCTCACGTCAGATAGAATTCGCAGCAGACACACAGCACCTCATTGCTCTGAGCCCCGGATATCGCAGCGGCACAGTCTTCCAGATGTCAGACGGTAGACAGCTAAAGTCCATGGAATACGACCTGCCTGCCGGAATCACTCCGGTTGTCTCTGGCAGCCGAATGCTATTCCCAATTCAAAACCGTCTCAAATTAATCGAATTGGCGACTGGATCCGATCTGCTTCAAGACACCGAAATCAAGATTCTACCATCTAGCTCGGCCCAGCTTCTGACAACTAGCAAAGCCATCGTGATTACACAGCAGCGGAAAATTGCAGTTCTAAATCTAAAGACAGCTCAACTGGAATATGAAACAAAGCTGGCTCCGGAAGTCTTGAAGCAGCCGTCCAATGGCATTCAAACTTTTGAACACGGCAATCGCTTGATCATCAATTTCAGACAATGGAATGGGCGATCTCGCGAACTATCGGCTTCCTCTGTCGTGGGCGACCGACGACTGACTTCTGGTACTTTGGTGTCAATTTCACCCACAACGGGCGAACAATGGTCTCTGCCGATTCCCGCCAGCGTACTCATGGAAATCGCCGGAGACCCTGCTCCTTTTCTGGTACTCTGGTCTCGTAAAACCCGACGGAACAGGCTGCCGCAAGCTTTTGACCAACCAAATGACTCACCCAAGCTCGAAGAAGACAACCTCCTGCTAAGAATCGTTAACCAGCAGACAGGGCAAGAATTGCTGCGATCTGAGAATCTGGGATGGGGAAATCCGCTCAGATGTTTTCATGATTCCGAAAGTCAGACGATCACAATCGAAACAGATGCGAGCGAGATTCAGCTGCGATACACTGAGCAAAAATCCGATTCTGAATAGTTTGCCACGGTTCCCGTCTGGGCCTTGTGAAACATTCTTCACCAAGACTTAGTCACACCATGTCCTCCTCGCCACCACTCGTTCAACTTGGAACATCAACGACGACTGCGTCCAGACCTTTATTGTCCCTATCCAGCGAAGAACTGTTGGAATGGCTAGTAGAACACGGGCACAAGAAGTTTCGAGTCAAGCAGATTCAGAAATGGATGATCGAACGACGAATTCATTCGTTCGAACAGATGACTGATTTGCCAGCGTCTTTACGCCAACAGTTAGCCGAAAATTTCAGCTTCAGCAGCTTTGACGTGGTGAAACATCAAGTCGCAAAAGACAAGACCGAAAAGCTACTGTTGAAGCTGCACGACGACGAACTTGTCGAATGTGTGCTGATGCGAGATCCCGGCCGTCGCACTGTATGCATCAGCAGCCAAGTGGGATGCGCGATGGGCTGCGTGTTTTGCGCCAGCGGTTTACTTGGAGTAAAACGAGACTTAACAGCCGAAGAAATTTTCGAACAAGTTCTGCTCCTGCACCGCCTGATGGAAGACGACGAACAAGTCACAAACGTGGTCGTCATGGGAATTGGTGAACCTTTGGCCAACTATCGCAACCTCATGAAGTCCTTAGACTTTCTGTCATCGCCCGATGCCTTTGGATTGGGCGCACGTCGAATCACTGTTTCCACCGTCGGGCTACCAGCAAAGATTCGAGAATTCGCAAAATGCGGCAAACAGTACAACCTCGCCGTTTCGTTGCATGCCCCCAACGAAGAACTTCGGACTCAAATTGTGCCAGTCAACAAAGGCATTGGAATCCACGAGGTTCTGGCCGCCGCCGAAGACTACTTCGAAGCCACGGGCCGACGTATTTCATATGAATATGTTTTGCTATCTGGTGTGAACGATCAGCCAGAACACGCCCAAGAATTGGCCGAACTGATGCGAGGCCGCAACGCTCACGTGAATTTGATTCCCATGAACGGAGTCACCGAATTAACGATGGCAGCTCCCGGTGATCCAATGACTCGCCAGTTCGCAACGATCTTAGAAAACCGCAACATTCAGGTCACCGTTCGAAAGCGAAAGGGAGCCGACATCGACGCGGCCTGCGGACAACTAAGATTAAATCGCACTGAACAAGGCGGTTGAATCGACCTCGCACCGGTTCAAACCAATGATTGTCCCGATAACCGCGGGCAGACTCATTCGGCAAGGACTGCACTTTCGAAAAATCGATTTCAAACACGCTGCCTGCTCATTCATCTCTACTGCTGCACCCCTGCTGATGCAACGCTTGAAATTCCGCTAGGTCACCGGTGTCGTAACCTGAGCAGCATCTTCGGATCCCCCAAACAGCAGTTTCGCGAGTCGTTCTTTCAGATCCAGCGTCAGGCTGAACAGTGTTGGCACCAAAAACAGAGTGAACACTGTGGAGACAATCAGACCGCCAAGCACAACGCTGCCAAGGCCTCGATAAAGTTCGCTCCCCGCTCCTGGAAACATGACCAAAGGCAACAAGCCCAGCACTGTTGTAAGCGTTGTCATGAAGATCGGCCGAATACGAGTTCTCACGCTCTCTAAAATTGCCTCCTGACGACTCATGCCCTCGCGAATCAGATTCAGTGATTGATGCACAATCAAAATTGGATTGTTCACTACGGTTCCAATCAAAATCACAAATCCCAGCATGGTCAAGACATCAAGAGGCTGCCCAAAAATCCCTTCCGCTTCATTGGCCAACCACCAATTCAAGACATTTAACCCAAGCACTCCGCCAACTGCTCCCAACGGCACGCTGAAGATCACGACCAGCGGATACAGCCATGATTCAAACAAGGCGGCCATCAACAGATACGTGATCAACAAGGCTAATCCGACATTGAACTTTAATGCGTCCCACGTGCTGGCCAGTTTGTCTGCTGTTCCCGCTAGGCTAATTCGGTAGCCTCCGTCGAGTTGCCCGTTGCCACGAAGAGGGGCAATGATTTCTGACCGAATCAGTTGCATTGCGTCTTCAAGCGGCATGTCCTGCGGCGGGCTGACTTCAATCGTGATGGATCGGACTCGCTCTCGATGGTTGATCTGTTCCGGCCCACTTTCCGGAGTCACATCGGCAATGGCTTCCAGAGGCACCAGCTGACCTGAAGGAGTCGCCACGGGCATCGCCTTCAGGTCTTGAATACTATCTGCTGCTTCAAGTCGTCCCTTGATCGTGACGTCGATCTTATCACCACCAAGATAGTAGTCTCCCGCGTAGGCCCCATCGACGAGCGCGTTGACAGCATAGCCAAGTTGAGCCGTGTCGAAGCCCATTTCAGATGCTTGAATCAGCTTGGGCTGAATGTGAACTTCTGGGCTACTTAAATCCAAGCTGGGGACTGGCCTTGCCTGCACACCCGGAATCAATCCTGTGACTTGACCAAAGATTTGTCCGCCCAAGGCCACTAGCTGATTCAAATCGGGCCCCGTGATTTCGATATCGATTGTACGACCGGCCGTCAGTCCTTGCTCAAATAAACTGGACTGCTTCGCAACGGCAAACGTTCCCGGCAACTTTGCTCCAACCTTTGATACCAAGGGAACCAATTTTCCAACTTCATCAGGATGATAAGCTCGAATCCCAAGGAACACGCTTCGGCCGCGAGCAACAAAAAAGAAGTCGCCGATCATGGGGTAATCCAAATCCTTGACGGCCGGACTGTCTGGTTCGATATCCCAGTAAGGTCGCATTGCGGTTTCGACCTGATTTCCCATCGCCATCAGTTCATCAAGATTGTATCCCGGCGGAGGCAACAGGATGCCAAACACCAAATTTCGATTCCCAGTCGGCAAGTATTCCACTCGAGGCCAATACGCGTATGTCAAACCCACTGAAGCACTTGTCAGTAATAACAGAACCACCACTTTTCGAATGTTGCCTGCCTGGATCCAAGCGTTGATCGCCACCACAGCATTCACCAACCGACTACCGGCAGACCTCATACCAGCCAGCTCACTGTTGCTGGAATCAGTTTGAATTTTGCTGTTTGGATCTGTGATTCCAACAGAATCCTCGCCACTCGTTTTACGGAACAACCTGGATGTAGAAGTAGGAATGACAGTCACCGATACAATCATCGACAAACCCACAGCCGCGCTGATCGCCAATGCGATGTCCCGAAACAGCTGGCCCGCTTCTTGCTCAATAAACACAATGGGAAGAAAGACGGCGATCGTCGTCAACGTCGACGCCAACACTGCTCCCCAGACTTCCTGAGTCCCCTTCACAGCAGCCGTCATCGGACTTTCATTCAGCTCGCTATGACGACGAAAAATGTTCTCAAGCACAACCACCGCGTTGTCAACCAGCATTCCAACAGCGAACGCCATTCCCGCAAGGCTGATGACGTTCAACGAGCGACCTAACGCTTGGAGCACAAGAAACGTTCCAATAATGCTAATTGGAATCGCCAAACCAACAACCAAGGCTCCCCGAGCAAACCAAAATCCTGCTCCGATAATCAAAGCCAAAGTAAGTCCAAAGAATTCAGGAGACACAAAAGCGGCTGCCCACGAAGAGGCGATGATGGCGGGAATCACGATCAATGTCTTCAGCCCCAAGTGCAGAAAACCCATCAACACGATCATCGTGAGTGCTCCCCCGATGAAAATATTCTGCTGGACTAAATCAACGGCTGAATAGATGTACTCCGTTTCATCGTAGACTTGAGTCAGCACCAGTCCTTTGTCGCTTAAAACTCCTTCGTTCAGCTCTTCGTTGATTGCTCGCAAACCATCCATCACATCCAGTACGTTGGCCCCGGTTTCTCGAAGGCAATTTATTGCAATTGCGGATTCACCAAAGCGTCTGACTAAGCCGGAAGCCTTTTTGTGCCCCAGCTCAACGGTTGCAACATCGCGGATATACACGGGAAGCCCATTCAAGGTCGTTAACAACTGGCTTTCTACCTGTTCTGGACTTCGAAATTGGCCCATCGTACGAACCACCCAGCGACGCTTGGTCTCAGAAAAATCACCTGCTGAAACATCGTTGTTTTGATTGCGAAGAACGCGCCGAACATCCTCGATCGTCAGTCCGCGTGCCGCCAGTCGTTCCGGATCAATGATCAACTGCAGCTCATCTTCTAATCCGCCAATGACGTTTGCCTGTGACACACCCGAAACGCGTTCAAATCGAGCTTCAATTTCATCTTCTGCAAATCGTCGCAATTTGATGACCTCCATTTCTGGTGGAGGAAGCAGCTCTTGAAATCGCTCATCAACTTCGGCAAGGCTTCTTAAACGAAGCATGGCGAGCCCGGGATTGTAGGCCTTGCGAACAGTTTCCAGTTGATCCACTAAAGTGGGATGGCGCTGGCCAAAGGCATCGTAGTCGCTGACCGTCGGCCACTTGGGACTGAGAATAAACCATGCGATGGGACGGTCGGCCGAATTTGACGTGCTAATTACGGGCTTGTCACTGTCTTCCGGATAATCGGGCACCTGTTCCAATCGCCCAATGACATCCACAACGGCCTTGCTCATGTCGGTGCCGACCTGAAATTCCAGCGTGATCTTTCCACTCGAATCTGAACTCTCTGAAGACAGCTTCGTCAAGCTCTCAACGCTCTTCAGCTGTTCTTCTTGCTCAATAATGATCTCACGCTCAACCTCTTGAGGACTCGCGCCAGGCCAACGAGTCTCGACGCTAATCGTCGGGGTCTGAACTTCCGGAGTCAGTTGCATGGGCATCCGGAACAACGCGACACACCCAAACAAAACCAAAAGCAGCACTCCGACACTGACTTTCACTGAGTTATCGACAAAGGTTTGAACAAGATGCATGGGAAGACCGAGGTAGGATCAATGAAAGAGGCGCGGAAGGAAAGTCAGGCGACCGGTGCGTGAAACACAACTTGATCGCGACAAAGACAGATTGCTACGACTTAGAATTCGAAAGCAAACTTTCGCTCGTGATTGTCTGAATCACATTCACATTCTGTCCTGGGCGGAGTCGCTCGTTCCCTCGAATCACCACCCGTTGTCCACTTGCTAGATCTCCAACAACTTCCACTAAAGCATCCTTTGCTGTGCCAAGTCGAACAGAAACTGGAGTCGCAATAAGTTGCTGCTTGCCGTCTGCTTGCACGACGTAAACTCGAGGTCCAGCTCCTCCCAAAACCACTGCATCTTTCGGCACCATCAATCGCGCCCTTGATGGACCGGTTGGCAAGACAACTCGAGCCAACATGCCAGCATTCAAAAGAGGCTTGTCAGCTTTGATGATATTCTTCACACGGATTCTGACAGGAAATGTCCGAGACCGTTCATCTCCCTGAGGAACCACCGCCTGAACCTTGCCGACAAACAATTGGTCGGGCAGGGCGGGCACTTCGATCCGAGCAGACGTGCCATTCAAAATGTATGGAATATGAGTTTCCAAAACGCTGGCAACCACATCCACTTCATCTAACGCAACGATCTCCGCAACCAAATCACCTCGATTTAACCACTGCCCCACTTCAGTGTGCTCAGTCACAACGAACGCATCGAAACGAGATCGGATCGTATATTTTTTGATTTGATCTTTTAGCTTGTCGACGATCGCCTGTTGAATTTTTACCCGAGCTCTCGCCTGAGCAATTTGCTCTTTCCGAGGACCTGCGACTGCCAATTCCATCATGGCACGACGTTCATCCAGCATGGCTTTCGCATTATCGACGCTCGCAACGGCTTCATCCAACTGATCTTCACTGGCCGTGCTTGTGTTCTTTAACCTTTGAATTCGAGCCAGTCGCTTTTCCGAAAGGACCAACGCTGTTTCTGCTGCTCGATGTTGAGCCTTAGCGCGGTTCACATCTTCCAATCGAGTTCCATTTTCCAGTTCAGCCAGTTCAGATGATCGCAGCTCAAACTCGGCTTCGGCCGCAGCCAATTCCAACGACACGGTTTCGGTTAAAAGCTGCCCCAACGGCTGACCACTTTCCACCCGTTCACCAAGTTCCACCGGAAATTCGACAACTCGACCGTCCACGGCACTGCCAATGACGGCTCGCTTGGAAGGCTGTACGGTCGCCACGAATGTCTGACCACTGCGAATCGTCAGCTCCGCCACATCAGCGACGACGACAGGAGCTGGTGGAGGTTGTTGACCGGCCGCTGGCAACGCACTGAAAGTGAGTGTCAGGAGAGACGCCGAAACGCAACGAAGAATGTCAAACATGAGCGATTACCAGCGAGAGATAGACTCAAGCTGCTTGCTGAGAAGGAAGATGGCGAGAAACAATGCAAGAGCCAAATTGGCCAACAACAGTCGTGGTGAGGAGGGGACTGGATTTTAGACGGGCCCGCGAGTCATTTCAGCATTGAATTGGTCACTTCCCAGGCAATCGGAAGCCAAATCTGCCATGGGAATTCAAGCCAACCGTTTTGGCAACGAAGCATCACCGCACGCACTTGCTATTTCAACCTGAACGTCCGACCATGACAGTCGACAATTCACTCCGGAGAATCTGATGCGCTGGTCCCTGTCCGTGAAAATTGAATCTCGACGTCTTTGGTCGTCCCGGTTGCTGACCCTCACTGCTGGCACAATGTTCGCCACAATGTTCGCCTTTTCGGTGTCAGCAGGTGATTCATTTTTTGAAACAGAAGTAAAGCCTCTGCTGGAATCCAAATGCCTAAGCTGCCATTCAGATAACATCCGCAAGGGGCAGTTTTCACTGACCACCAGTAAAGACGTCATCGACAACGGATATCTTAATTCACAGGATCCTGATGCCAGTCATTTGCTGCAACTGGTCATACCATCCGGCGAAGATCCTGCGGAAATGCCGAAGCAAGGAGCCAAACTGACAGCCAAAGAAGTTGAAATTTTGCGGACATGGATCTCCACTGGATCTGAGTGGCCCGAAGACATGCCGCTGGCAGAACAATCGAAAGCAGATTCATCATGGTGGTCTCTTCAGCCACTGAAACCCGTCGGAATCCCCCAATGGCCAGACAGCGTGGTGAGGCCCGTTCCCGTGCCCAATCCGATTGACCATTTTTTGGCAAACAAGCTTGGTAACAAGCAGTTGCAGTTCAATTCCAAAGCAACGCGCCAAGTGCTGATTCGGCGAGCCTACTACGACCTCATTGGCTTGCCGCCGAGTCCCGCGGACATCGAGCGATTCACGAAAGATGATGATCCTCATGCTTGGTCCACTCTCATTGACCAATTGTTAGATTCAGATCAGTACGGCGAACGTTGGGGCCGACATTGGTTAGATGTCGTGCGTTTTGGAGAAAGCAACGGCTTCGAACGAAATGTGATCATCAACGAGCTATGGCCTTTTCGTGATTACGTCATTGAATCAATCAACAACGACAAACCTTTTGACGAGTTCATCAAAGAACACATTGCCGGCGATGTGCTTGCACCCGGTGACCCAACAATCGAAGTTGGCAGCGCTTTCTTAGTCGCTGGCCCCTACGACAACGTGGGAAATCAAGATGCCGCTCAACAGGCTCAAATCCGAGCCAACACCATCGACGAAATGGTGCGATCAACAAGTGAAGCGTTTCTCGGAATCACGGTCGGCTGTGCTCGCTGCCACGACCACAAGTTCGACCCAATTCTTCAAGCCGACTACTACTCAATGTATGCAACCTTTGCTGGTGTCCGTCACGGCGTCAAAGAAGTGGCAACAACACAGCAACGCGACGAACGAAATCGCAGATTGAAACCCTTACAGGCCAAACGCAGCGTACTGGACAGGCAGCGAAGATTGTTGGCAGAAGCAATCCAAACCCGAGCAAACAGCCAAGCAACCAGCATCGAATCTCAATGGACTCGCCCCGCCGCCAACCGCTCGAAAACGGAAGACAGCTTCCCGAACGTGTCCGCAAAATTGGTAAGGTTCATTTCAGAAGGACAAGATTCAAATCTGCAAGACACCAAGAATTTTCGCATCGACGAATTCCAAATTTGGTCTGCTGATCACCCCGACAAAAACGTGGCTCTCTCATCGAACGGAGCGATTGCTCGAGGATCCAGCCGACAAATCTCGGACTACCCCGGCGCGTATGGTCCAGAACTGACAATTGATGGCAAGACAGGAGAACGCTTTATTGGAAATGCCGGCCAACTGACGATCGAATTTGCGAAACCAGAAACGATCAATCGCGTCGTCTTTTCAAGCGCTAGAAACGAACCCAATCCAGCACTCAGGCTGTTCACTTTTGTCAGTGACTATCGGATCGAAGCATCTTTAGATGGTCAAACCTGGCAAGTGATTTCATCATCCAAGAACCGACAGCCGATCAACGAGCAACACAAGCAACTCAGACTGAAACGAATCGTCACAACAGAAGAAGAACGAACCCAAAAACGAGTCCTTGATCGTCAGATTTCGGCCATCGACAGACAACTCAAAACAATTCCTGCGTTGCCTAGAATTTGGGTAGGATCTCGAGACAAGTCAGCGGCCTCAGGCCCTTTTCACTTGTTTGTGGGTGGCAATCCTCAACGGCTCGGCAAGCCAGTTGCGGTGGCAAGCCTATCGATCCTCAAAGGACAACAGGAACCAGTTCCAATATCTTACGAACTGCCACAATCTGCCAGTGAATCACAAAGACGCCTCCAGCTTGCAAACTGGATCGCCAATGACAACAACCCTCTCACATCACGCGTTCTTGCCAATCGTATTTGGCACTACCATTTTGGAACAGGCATCGTTTCCACTCCAAGTGACTTTGGGTACATGGGAACATTACCTAGCCATCCAGATTTACTGGACTGGCTAGCGAATCGCCTGATTCAAAACGAATGGCGAATCAAAGACCTTCACCGCACCATCATGCGGTCTTCCGCCTACCAGCAATCAAGCACCCAACGTGCAGAAGCGATGCAAGTCGACGCCGACAGTCGTTTACTTTGGAGATTTCCGATGAGGCGTTTGTCGGCCGAGGAGATACGAGATTCTATGTTAAGCGTTGCTGGAGTTCTCAACGAGAAAATGGGCGGACCAGGTTTCCGGCTCTACGAATATCTTCAAGATAACGTCGCCACCTACGTTCCTCGAAATCAACACACTCCTGAAACGTACCGCCGAGCTGTCTACCATCAAAACGCAAGAGCGGCCGTTGTTGATCTCATGACAGAATTTGATCAGCCTGATTGTGCCTTCGGAGCTCCTAGGCGGTCTTCGACAACAACCCCCTTACAGGCGCTGACAGCCCTCAATCATTCCTTCACTCAAGACATGGCAGTCGCCCTAGCACGACGTCTGGAAGATCAACATCCCAACCAAGTCAAACGACAGGTTCAATTCGCATTTCAGCTCTGCTTTGGCAGGCATGCGACCGCTGAAGAACTGAAATCCTGCGAAGCTCACTCCAATAAGTACAACCTTGCTTCATTGTGTCGAGTCATGTTGAACACAAGTGAAATGATCTACTTGAAGTAGCCCTGAACCCGCCCACGACGACCCACCACAGAACTCTTTATCTGCACGCCAGCGAGAAACTAACATGACGATCCAACCGTCACTTCTGACATCTCTTGCTCGTCGCCGCTTTCTTGGCGACGTACGAACGGGACTCGGTGCAATCGCGTTGATGCAGCTTCTGGGAGAATCCAGCAGAGGTGAATCGTCAGGCCCCAAAACGTCTCATCATCCTGCCAAGGCAAAACGAGTTCTGCAGATCTTTTGCCCCGGAGCAGCCTCCCATATGGATCTGTGGGAACACAAACCTGCTCTTGAAAAGATGCACGGAAAACCTCTGCCCGGTGAAGAATCAATGGTTTCTTTCCAAGGCAAAAATGGAAATTTGATGAAGAGCCCTTGGGCATTCAAACCAGCAGGAGAATCCGGCAAAGCGATCAGTTCGATGCTGCCCAACATGGCAAAGCATGTCGACGACATTGCATTCTTGCATGCCATGCACAGCAAAACGAATACTCATGGTCCGGGCTGCGTGTTTATGAACACCGGTCATGACACTGAAGGTTTCCCTGCAGCTGGCGCTTGGTTAAGTCATGCTATGGGCAGTGCAAATGAAAATCTTCCAGCCTATGTTGCCATTCCAGATATTCGTGGCGAACCTCCCAACGGCAAGGCGAACTGGTCTAACGGATTCCTACCCGCCCGGTACCAAGGCATCACTCTGAGCGATCAACAACCCATTCGCAATCTAGAACGCCCGAAGGGAATCAGCGAACAGCAGGACAAGTCGGCGCGCACCTTACTTTCGCAATTGAACACAAACTTTGCCGCAAAGCACGCATCTGAATCTGACCTGCAAGCACGAATTTCGGCCTACGATCTCGCGGCCAGAATGCAGCTATCAGCTCCAGAAGTGTCGGATCTGAACCAGGAATCCAAAACCACTCATCTCGCTTACGGCACCACAGATTCCAATCGTTTAAAAGCAGCCTACGCTCGTAATTGCCTGTTGGCTCGACGGCTGCTGCAGCGAGGTGTGCGCTATGTCAATTTGTACTGCGCGTCACGAGCATCTGGAGCCGATGGTTTGTTGAACTGGGATGCTCACAAAACTCTGAAATCCGACTACGAACGCCATTTACCTGTCTTTGATCAGCCAACCGCAGCGCTGCTAACCGACTTGAAACAGTCTGGAATGCTCGATGACACCTTGATTTTGTGGACCACAGAATTCGGGCGCATGCCCACTCATCAAGCGGGGACGGCTGGGCGAGATCACAATCCCGATGGCTTTACATGCTGGATGATGGGGGCAGGAGTTCGAGGGGGCACCAGCCACGGAGCGACCGATGAATTTGGGCGACGAGCTGAAATCAATCCCACCACAGTTTGGGATTTTTACGCCACCGTGCTTCATCTGTGTGGTTTTGATCATGAACGGCTTACTTGGTATCACAACGGGCTAAACCGACGGCTTACAGATGTTCATGGTCAACTGATTCCACCCATCATCGGATGATCAATTTGTCCACCACAAACGTCGTTACAAGAGAAGTTCCAGATCGTGACCGTACCTCAAAACTTAGAGGCACCTAATCCCCAGATCGTTCGCGGTTGGAAACGCGTCGCTTACTTCATCGCGGCAGGATTTTTCGTTGTGTTGGGAACACTGGGTGTCTTTTTGCCAGGGCTCCCGGCAACACCATTCTTGATGTTAGCCAGCTACTTTCTGATTCGCACTTCCCCGAAAGCTCATCAAGCCTTATTGAATTCTCGATTGTTCGGCCCGATTCTTGTCGATTGGCAGATGAACGGTGGTATCCGCCGCCATGTCAAACAGAAGGCGACGGTGTTCGTCGCTCTCACAGTGACCGCATCCATCTGGCTCACGGGTACATCAATTATCCTTATGTGTAGCACCATCGCACTTGCTGCAGTCGGTTTGGTTGTTGTCTGGAAACTTCCCGACGTACAGCCAAGTCGTATTGTGAATCACGGTCACTCAACGAAACCAGCAAACGTAAACAAGACGTCAAAGTTGCCATCAGAAACCGAGACACCAATTCAGCCCATGTAGCTCACGTTCGTCATGCGAAACAGCTTGAGGGTTGTTCAGCAGATATCAACATCACTTTGGCACCAGTTCAAATTCGACGGTTCCGTCCAGCGTATCGATAATAGCAACAGACGGTGTCTTGATTCGGAAAAGTGCTCCGGGATTCACCTTGCGGACACCGTTTTCCATGCGATCGCATGCCACATGAGAATGACCGCACAAAAAGTAGTCGGGTTTCGCAACGTGGATCGCCCGAACTAAAGACTTCAGGTGTCCATGAGTCATCATGAATCGCACAGAATCGAAGCTTAGGTCCATCAATTCTCCATGACAGGTGACACCATCGATGTGTGAATCCAGTCTGAAAGTGGCTTCATCATCATGGTTGCCCAGCACAAAATGAAAGGGTAGCTGACGGCAGATCGCCAAGATGGCTGGGTTCGCCAGATCCCCGCAATGCAATAGGACTTCACAGCCATTCGCGACAAAAATATCCATCGCTCGTTTTGTCCGAGCCACATGGTTATGTGTATCTGCAATGACGCCAACTTTCATCAGCGGCCCCGCTGTGAATGACGAGGGGATCCTTCAGAAGCCCATCTGTCAGACATTAGCCAACGCCGCTCTGACTGATAGCGACTGAGTGCCCCTTGATAGCCGGAATACTTTGAGCAATGGCTAAAGAAATTTGCCGCGACGATCAACAAAGCAAAAATGCCAAAGGGAGCAAAAACCACTAAAGCGATGCCAACAAAAATCGTGCCAAAGACTCCTCCGAAAACGATTCCAAAAATCGATGGCAATGACTCACTTCCGTTTTTGCCTTTCACAATAAATTTTGTTTTGTCGCGTTCCCAGTTCAAATCCAAATCTGACACTGCCGCTCGACGTTTTAATTCCAGCACATCGTCTTGAATCGCAGCCGTCTTTTGGACCAATTGCTGCATGACTTCGGTGCTGTAGGTGCTTCCTGAATGCTGAATCGCAAGACGAGAATCACAAAACCCACACGTCACAAACTTTGCTTTGGCAGGAACATCCAATGGGGCTCCACAATGATTGCAGTTCAAAGAAAGTATTTTCATGGTTGTAGCATAACGAAGACAACACCAAATCAGATCAATCTGTTTCGCATTTCAAGCGCACGATGAGCGAAGAAGCCAACCAGAATCATCAATTTGGGCCAGAACTGAACTTGTGAAAACCAGCAACAAAGTTCATTGCAGCGAACAGCAAAGCGCTACTCCACCCAAAAACCAACATTCCAGCCATCGCCTGAATACCGCTTAAAAGTCTCCAAGAACCGCTAATCACAATGTCGCCGTAGCCTAAAGACGTAAATGTGACCATTGAAAAATAGATACAATCTTCAACCGTTGAGGGCGTCTGGATACCGGGAATCGTGTAGTAAGCAAAAGCCCACATCAGCACTTCTGCCAAATGCAAAGTCAACAAAACAGCGGCCGTCATTCCGATCACACGACACATTTCGGCAAGTCGAAATGCAGAGGGTTTCAATTGCCGCACTTCAAACCGACGTCTTGAATAGCGGATAAACACGACGGTCCCGGCCGTATGCAAGGCCACAGTGACCGCCGTCAGCAAAACGCCAAATAAGGTGATTGACAGCAATTCAATCTCCTCCCAATTAAGTCGCCGCAATAGCCGACGCTGATAGACTTGATTGATCATCCGCCACCGCAGACAAAGCAGGCACCGGTGACACGCCGAAGGTTTCCACAATCACAGCGTACAGCGATGGCACCACATACAACGTGAGCAATGTCGCGACAATCAGACCAAAGATCATCAGCCACGCCAACCCTTCCCACAGTGGACCTCCCGACATTGCCAAAGGAATCAAGCCACCAATCGTCGTCGCGGTCGTTAAAAAGATGGGCAACATTCTTTGCTTGCCAGCGTCGACAAGACATTCGCGAAACTGAACTCGAGTCAGTCCAACGATCGGCCCCTTGGCTTCACCTGCAGCGATCAATTCGTCTCGCTTGTTGGCAATCAAAATATCGGCAAATTCAATGAAGATAATCCCCGTGTTCAGCACGATCCCAAACAGACTTAGCAAGCCCAACTGAGGCATAAAGCCGAGAGGATTATCTGTGAGCCATAAACCAAACCATGCCCCCACAATCGCCAAAGGCAAAGTCGCCAGAATGACCAAGGTCTTCGACCAACCGTTGTATTGCACAACAAGAATCAACACGATGCTTAACAACGACATGCCAAACGACATCAGCATTTGAGCAGACGAATCCTGACTTTCTTCCAATGACCCGCCGATCTGAATCTGATAGTCACTGGGCAATGAAGCTTTCAACTGCTTCATTCGGTCTGAATTCCAAACTCGTAACACGACGTCGTTGCCAGATATTCCACTTTCAACTTCAGCACTCACTTCAATGGTTCGATTTTGATCGCGCCGAGCCACCTTGCCAGGTTGCCACGACGGCACAATTTTCGCGACGGAATTCAGAGGAACTTTGCCGTTCTGGCCTTCCACGAACGCCGCGTCTAAACATGACAAGTCAAAGCGATCTTCTGGCCTCAAACGAAAGTAAACGGGAATCAGGTGATCGCCTTCTCGAAATGTGGTCAGCTTTAATCCCGAAAAATAGGCGTTCAAAGTTTCCGCAATGGCAGCATTCGATACGCCACTTAGGTTGGCTTTTTCTTCGTCCACAACGACATCAAGTTGAAAGCCATCAATGCCCCAAGAATCAGACACGTCCCAGGTGCCTTCTTCGTCTCGAATCATCATCTTCAGCTCTTCAGCCACTCGACGTAACTGATTGATATCTGCAAAGCCGTCACCCGAAACTCGTAGCTCAACTGGAACAGACGGTGGCCCAAGACCCAGTTTTTTCGGAATAATTCGAGCTCCTGTGATGGGTGCGATCGCCAATTCGACGTTCCCAGATTGAACCGTTTTTCGCAGGTCGCTGATAAACTGATCCGTCCACAAACCATTTGAAGTGCGGACAAGGATTTCAGCAGTGTTCGCTCCTGGTGGAGGAGGATTCACGCCCAAAGCCCAACGAGCACCACCTTGACCAATCAAACTTCTCATCGTCCGCAAGCGTTCGACTTTCTGGCCATCTGCTGTCTGAAATGGACTCAGCTTCTGAATCGCACGCTCCACTTCTTGGACTGTTTGATTGGTTTGTCGAATCGTTGATGTTTCAGGTAACTGCACGCTGACAAAAAACTGATCTCGTCGATCTTCCGGAAAGAATTCTGAACTCACAGGAAGCTGCAACGTGGCCACCAAAATCGCCACCGAGCCTGCAATGGTCAGCCATTTCACTGATGTTGCTGACCGCCCCGTGAAACCATACACCCTGAGAAAAACATTCTCCGATTTCGCGTGGCTGACATTTTCACTCAACGCTTTTGTCTTGCCCCCTGCGTCTGGTTTTGCAGCAATCAGAGTCGATACTTTCTGACTCAGCCATGGCAAAGGAGCACCGGGAGCATTGGGATCTTTCGGAGCACGAATAAATGCGGCGGCAAGAATCACGCAGATCGACATCGCGAAAAACCAGCTGATGAGCAACGTTGTAGAAAGTGTGACAGGTAAGCTGTAGACGTATTCGGCTCCACCACCTTCCAGTGCAATCAGCATCGGCAAGAAAGCAGCGATCGTCGTTAGTGTTCCAGACAACATGGGAAACATCAGCGTGCTCGCACCGGTAACAGCAGCTTCCGATGGCGTCATTCCATCCAATAAATTGGTTCTCGTTTGGTCGCACACCTGAACTGCGTTATCAACCAAAAGTCCCAAAGCGATAATGATGGACGCCAATGAAATCTGTTCAAGTTGAACTCC
The DNA here is from genome assembly GCA_039974975.1 of Fuerstiella sp. GTDB lineage: Bacteria > Planctomycetota > Planctomycetia > Planctomycetales > Planctomycetaceae > Fuerstiella. The sequence goes on from JBDWHY010000016.1 coordinate 54,292, forward strand.
GAACAGGCGGATAATGGCGACAGACGACAAAACCACCAATGGAATATTGGCAGCCATCACCAATGACGTTCGCAACCCCACGAACAGGTAAACCACGATCACAACAATCACAATGGCAGACACAACATTGGAAATCACGTCGTCGATTTTACGGTTAACATTGTCGGCCAAGTTGGAAACGGGACGCACGGTGAGATCTCTTGGCAAGCCCTGTTCGATATGAACAAGCCGGTCGATCCGTGCCATGGACGCTTCGCACACATCAATGATATTCGACCCAGACTTCATTGTAACACCCAACATCACGGCCGGATATGTGCCTCGTTCTTCGGTGAAGCGGCAAATGACTTGGGCAGGGTCGACGTAGTCGCGATTTACCGTCAAGCCAACATCCGTCAGGCTCACTTTGTTGATCTGCTCATCACTCTGAACGGCAGCAACCGACAAGGTTTCAATTTCACTGACGGCATCGAATTCTCCGCCAGGTTTGACATTGAACTTGCCTTGACGAGTATCAATGCTGCCGCCAGATGTCACGATGTTGCGATTCTGAACAAGCGTCTTCAAAGCCCCCGTGGTCAGCTCGAGCTGAGACCACGTGCCGATATCTGCTTCGATAAAGATCGCTTCGTTTTGAACGCCATGTTTTTCAACTTTGGCCACGCCGGGTAACAACCGAATCGTATCCCGAACTTGATCTGCATAGATTTCAAGTTCACGGGCCGAGTACAAATGATCTGGATCGATCTTTGATCGACCTTCCAATGGCGACTGATAAATGCCAAGTAACAGGACAGACGTGTCTCCAAATTCATCATTCACAACCGGACGGATGTCAGGAGCTGGCATTTCCACTTGGCCCACTTTGGCTCGAACCTTATCCCACACGTTTTGAATATCACCTGGTGGAACATCGTTCGCCAGATTGACATAGACGACCGACTGCCCATTGATCGTCTCTGAATTGAGATAGTCCAGCTCTTCGATCGAATCGAGAGTCTCTTCAATCTTGTCGGTAATCAGTTCTTCCACCTTGATCGCTGGCGCACCGGGCCAGCGAGTCTGAACGACGCACGTCCGAATGGTGAACTCGGGATCTTCACGTCGAGGCATTGTTTGAAAAGTATAGGCTCCCCAAACAGTTAACAGCCCAACAAATGTCAGGACGACCGCTTTGTGATTCATTGCGAATGCTGACAGATTCATTCTGAAACCTCCGCAGACACCAATTTGACTGGTTCACCATCAACTAAATAATGAGCTCCTTGAGTGATTAACTGCAGGTCGTCAAACGATTCGCCCTCAACTGGCTCAATCCGTCTCATGCCCGAAGTCGAATCTCCACCACTCATGTCAACCACACGAATGGCAACTTTCTTCGCTGATGTGGCTTCTCCTAATGCGTCCACAACAAAGATGTATGAATTTTGATCCTCACGAACAATCGCATCCATCGGAACGAAGTAGCCCTGAGTGGCTTGTTCAACGGCCAAGTTCACGTTGACCAAGTCTCCGGGACGCAACATCCATTGCCCGCCCGAATCAATTTTCAAAGTATCACCGTTCCACTGTTCAGGAGTCCCTTCTTCCACAAGCAGTCGACCAGCAACCATATTCCTTGATGCAACAAATTCAGAGTCATCAACGATCACCTGCTGGAACATCCAGTTGCCCAAGAACGGCAGCTTGCGTTCACCAAGCTGCACCGGAAGCCTTCGCACTTTAAACTTACCATCTGGCGGCAAACCTGAATCCACTGTGGCATTGGTGATCATCCACAGATACCAGCCGTTTTCGTCTTTCAGAAGTGCCTCTTCCGCGACGAACAACATTCCCTTTTCCGCACCCGGAAGGAATTTAAAATCAAGCCGCCACGACTGATCTGTGTATGCGGTGGCTTCTGAATCTGTATCTTGAGCCAACTTACGATTCATCACCAGCAATGTAATTGTGAAGGTCCGAGTCAATGGGTCAGCCACAGGATCGATCAAGTACAAATAACCATCTTGCTCTTCTTTCGTACCATCTGGCAATGTGGCGATCACCGGCAAGCGTTCTGATTTGTGAAGCCTGCGAGATTCCTCCGCCGACACTTCCAGCTCTACCTTAATCGGATCCATCATCTGCAACGTGGCAATCGCCTGAGCAGAAGACACAACACTGCCGGGAACAACGCTGACTTCCGAAATTTGCCCTCGGAATGATGAATACAAAGTACAGTCTTCAAGATCTCTTTCAGCATCCCGTAAACCTTGTTTTGCTTGAAGCAAAGCAGAGCGGAGTGATTCGATTTCAGCTTCCTTTGCTTTCTTTGTTGCATCAAGTTGCTTGATCTGAGCGGCCGCGTTTTCAAAATTTGCTTGATCGCGGTCCACATCACTTTCTGACCCTGCCCGCTTTTCAAACAAACTCTGACTGCGTTCATACTGCACTTTGGCCAAATTCAACGAGGCCTGAGCAGCCGCCTGCTGAGCAGGAATACCGTCTTCCAATTCAACCTGAGCTGCCTTTAACGTGTTGTCGGCGCGTCGTACTTCTGACTCGGCTCTCTCAACTTGCAACTGGTAGCGTTCGCTTTCAATCCGACCAATGGGTGTCCCTTCAAGAATGACTTCGCCATCCTCAGAAACCACTCGCCCTTCAATTTCAGTGTTGGGCTCGGCAACAAATTCAACTCGCCCACCCACTTCAAAGCCGATGGCTTCTTGCTTCCATGAACCAACAGACGCAGTCACCATCGCGGCGTTTGGCGGATCCGTCTTCAGCAAAGGCCGAACGGTTACGGGGCGTGGAGCCTGCTGCTGCTTGGGTTCAGAATCCTGTCCGCATCCAATGAACAGACACACGCCCAACCCAACAAAAAGCGGCAGCCGCCCAAACAGCGGATACTGGCTTTCCCGGTCGTCTCCGGGGAAAAGTACAGAACTCATTTTAAATTGGCCCAATTAGCAGCAGAAGAAACCTTCAGTGTGACCGAATTATGACACCAGCGCGTCTGGTATTCGAATCAGCAGAAGCTTGATTCGAATTATTCCTGAAACGCGAAGACGAAAGCGGCCTCCAGCGACTCGCCTTCATCAAGAACACGTGAATACCCTCATCGCAGGTTGACGAAGCCCTTCCAACAATTTCATTCGCAGCAGAACCTAACCCCAATTTGGCCCGATCAATTTTGACACCCGGGTTGAACTTCAGTTTTGTTGAATGCTGTTCTTCTTGCCGGATCCCCGAACCTAGCCTCTCGGAACTTCACCGCTTTTCGAAAATCAAAGCTTCACTTCAAAGTCCACAGCACACCGATGAATGATGCGAAGATCTAGGTTCGAATACGAAACGTAGACGCAGGATATGCAACCGCAATCAAAGACTCGATTCCGATCACTGCGGTCAAAATGGGATCGCCTTCAACGCCGTGTTCACTGAACCCAGCGAAACTGCGACGTTGCTAGTCCCAGCGAAAATCTCGATCACGAAGTTTCAGCTAACTTCGCATTGCAGCGAAGTCCTCACGAATGTCTGTGTGTGTATGGGGAGGGGCAGCAGATCCAATACTTGATCGCCGAACAAACATCCGTTGTGGAAATCTGTCACAGACGATTGCAGAAAGCACGCGTGACAGAATTCGCAGGTGCCGCGACTTCGATCTGAGCTGCATGGTGGCTGCAGTTTTTTGTGAGGGTTTTTATTGCAGATTCCGCTACGCAAATGGATGACCGACAGCTGAAATTCTCTGAGCCCTTCCAAAAATCCTCCAGAATTCACAGCCAAACGGACTGAATTCCCGTCTTTCCGGCTCGACCCGTGGTTCTGCTGAAACTGCCGATCAGAATGGCCGATAGAAAGTCCTAGAGAATTCGATTCGAAAAAACACGATTCATTGGGACTCGCCATGGCAAATGGATTTGCAGGAGCAGGACAGTCGGCAGACCGACGACGCCGACGGTTGAGCCATGACTTAAATGACAACGATGAGTTCCAAGTTGATGCAGATTCAAATTCAGCGTCTGGTGAAGCTGCCAGCCAAGTCTGGACATCGGAATTCGATACTCAGCTGCTTCGCAAAGTCCTGTCGCCAAAGCTGTGGAAACACGTGACGGCCATCACAATTTTGGTGTTATGCGCCTCGGCAATGATCTATCAGCTGAACGTCAGCACGCAAGACACCAATTCACCATCGGCCCAAGAACACACATCGGCGCTGCAACACACATCGGCAAGGTTCGCATCCTGCTTCCTTCTGCTTGCTGGCCAGCTTGCCTTGCTCATTGGATGGATTCGAGGCGAAAGTGATCTCGACTACAAGGGTCGCTTTCGCTGGTGGACAACACTGGCCATCGGAATTTTGACTGCCGCGGTGCTCAGGCTTACCGATTCAAGCACTTGGGCAGCAGACACTGTGATCGCGATCGTTGAACTTGGCACGGGCTCTTTAAATGCGGCTCGAACCGCCGTGCTGCTCGTACCCTGCGTGGTGGCATCTGCCATCTTGGCCTACCGAATCGTCCCTGACATGCAACGCTGCTTTGAATCTCAGCTGATCATGGTCGTGTCCGTTCTTGCATTGATCGTCGCCATTGCGTGGCAACACATTGGGGCAACTCAAATGCCCTCATCAATCCTCGCATCTTTAGACCTCGGAATCTGTGTCCTGACATTCTCATCGCTCTTGTTGCATGCTCGTTATGTCGCCTACGTGAATCATGACCCACCAGAATTGATCCAAAAATCAGTAACAGAAGCGATTCAGACGGAAGAGCTTCAGATTGAAACGGCCGAATCAGAAATCACGTCTGAAGGATTATCAGTCGACGAAGAGTCCGTGGTCTTCCAACAGCCACAGCCAAGCACAAAGAGTGAGCCGGAAGTCGCAACGGGACCTTCCAAGCAACCGGCAGTGGCAACGAAAAAAGCCACACGGACGAAGAAACGCCGGAAGACTCGTAAAGCGGCTTAGCGGACAGACCTGACCATGCTGTGATCCAGCCTGCCAAGCGAGATTCTGTCCCTTCATTCGAACTTCACGGGAAATCTCGTGAACCGCACAGTGTGAACCGCGATCTTTCAGTATCAACGGCGGCGATCGCCTTGCCGCTCACCCATTGCAGGAGACGGCCTACCATTGCTCAACACTTCTGGCGGCGTCACCCTACAAATTGCGCTTTGCTCGACGGCGCCGGCGATACCACACGATTCCTAAAACGGCAGCGATTGGTGTTCCAATGATTGCAACGGCCTGCATCCACGCACTGGTCAACGTGATCTTATTTAACAAGCTGTTGTGTTGGTCTGCATTCTTTGGAATCTGTCCTGTGTACTTCGCCACGTGATGCAGCAAACTTACGGCCAGAGAGGCTTCCGGAATTTCTTTATGGCAGGCCACACAAGTGCCTTCTCGACTAATGCGATCAATTTCCTCCTTATTGAACGCCCGGCTTAGCTTAAAGTGATGCCCAACCGTCGCCAGTTGCTTGCCTTCTTCGTCGACAATCTGAGACCAATCGTGATCCAGTCCTTCGATTCCCATTTGCTGAGGTTGTGTTTGCTTGGGAAGAACTTGCTTATCAGCGGTTTCAAGATCCACCGTGTAAGTTTCATTCCACGGACGAGGACCTGGAATTCCAAGCCCCAATGCTTTTCTTGATGAATGGCATGATTCACATGTTCGAGCATTCTTGGTCATCGTATGTGGTTGAGTGGGACTCATGTCGATTGCCAATTGCCCATGGTCGTCGTCGGCTCCTTCGACACCCAGCGGAGTTTCAAAAATATGATTCAACAGCAACGGTTCGCCATCTTCGCCAATAATCGTGACAGAAGGTTGGCATCCCGGAGCCAACGGCGTGACTCGACCTTCACCATTGATACCCAGCATCGGTTCTTCCCAGCGAAGATAACTGCGTTGTTCTGAAACCTTGCCAGGAATGATGGTGTCGTATCCCGCTTCACCCGGATCTGCCAGGAAGTCTTTTAAAGAGTGCTTTCGTCCTGCGGCAACCCAGTCAAAATTTTGCTTGGACTCACCGACTTCAGGACACTTGTCCTTTTGAGTAAAATCGATTTTCACGTGGCAGCCGTAGCACTGTGGAGTCCAATTGGAATGGCAGCTGTAGCATTCCATTCGTTGCATATGAGAAGCAACTCCTTGCATCGCAACGACACCACGTTCGCTGATTTTTTCTTCCTTCAGCAGTGTCTTCAACGTCTTCATCCGCAGGTCTTTCCCAGCGGCTGTGTACACAATGATGTCGTCGCCATCTCGGACAACGTTTTCGTATGGATTGCCTCGAGCCGTTAAGACGTATCCATCTTGGGGCTCGACAACATGGCCTTGTAGCGTATGAGGCAACAGTTCTCGTGCGACTCCTCGAGCGGGCCCACGTTTGGGAGCTTCCTTAAATTCATCCATGAATCCCAGAGGCAATTCCCATGGAGCCATATCCGGGGTTCCATGGCAGTCACTGCATTCAATCTGAACAGCGGCTAAATTCGCGGCAGCCAAAAACCCGTCTCCATGAACATCAAGTGAAGTATGGCAGTCCTGGCAAGTCATCCCCTTTTGGTAATGGATATCCTGTTCCATCGCGATGTAGTGCTTCGAATGTAAAGCAGGCTGATCACCACCGTCTGCACCAAACGGAGCCTTGTACGGAGTTTCCATCAGGCCTTGAAAGGATACTCCGATCCGCTTGCCTCGGTCGTGGCAGGTGGTGCAGGTTTCCACGGGGATGCCGCTATACGTTTTGTCATGCACCGTCACTTTGGCGTCGCGAGTTCCCTGAATGGAATGCACCAGCATGTGCCCGGGCTTGTCCTTTGGTATAGAAACGTCGTCGCCTTCGTACAAACCTTCATTGCCATAGGGCACATGGCATGAACTGCAGCCCATACCTCGAAAGTCACCCCGTTTTTGCCGCCCTTTCACTGCATGATGACAGCGTTGGCACTCTTGGCGAATGTACGTGAAAGAAGCCAGCGATGGATCATCTTTTAACTTGGCCAGTTCATCCTTTTTAAGTGCTTCGGGCAAAGCTTCGTGTTCAGGAACAAACACATCAGGCTCTTGTTCTGTCAGCCACTGCATGTATTTTCGATAAGCAGGAGTGCCGAGTCGAGCATTGGGGTCATCCGGATTCTTGACAGCGTAATTCGCCCAACGATGCTTGTAACCGTTTTCAGAACCGAAGGCCCAGCAAACGCCTTGAATCTTCCCCGCTTCGGTCATCATTAAACTGTGCCACTGGACTCGCACCTGATCTTCGTGGCACTGCCCGCACGTCTTGTCGTTAATCCATGGGCTGCCAGGGTCAGCATAAAAGGTGCCACCATGAGCCACATCTTTATCTGTTCGCTCTTTTGCATCACCACCGTGGCAAACAATGCAGCCCGCCGGATCGCCGATGGCCTTGCCCTTGGCCATAATTTGATCAAGCATCTCTGACCCCACTTCTCGAATGGGTTCCACTTCTCCGTGGCAGGCCATGCAGCCCGAAGCCTTCGCTTCAGGGAAATGGGTGACCAAACGGTTGTCGCCCCACACAGACTTTGTATCCAACATGACGCAGCAAAACAAAACCGCATAAAATGCAAAAAACGAGCGAACTCCAAAGCAAGGATGCGTTGTGTTGATGTCCATAGGGAACAACTTAAAGTCTCGCTGAAAACGAGCGATCTGCGTTGAAGAACGTTTCGGTCAGGTAAGGCGTCTCACGCGAGTTGCGAATCGCGGCGAGGCGTGGTCAGATTCGAAGGTTATCAAGTTCGATCCAACGATGCACGATCACGAACATTGCACTGACCCATCCTGCAAGAGAATTTATTTTGAGCATTCATGACGGACACCACGAACACGCGACAAGAGAAGCCATCCGCCGCGTGCTAGGTGGAGTTTCAGTATTGGCCTATAGCTGGTTCCTGATGATGGTCATTCATGAAGCAGGGCACATCAGCGGAGCAATTGCCACCGGTGGCACAGTTCAAAAGATCCAACTCCAGCCATTGGCCATTTCGAAGACAGATGTAGCCCCCAACCCAAATGCTCTTTTCGTGGTGTGGGCTGGTCCTCTCGTCGGAGCACTCTTTCCCCTGACCGCCTTGGCCGTAATTCGACCGCAGAATGCTGCAATCTGGCAACTCGCTCTGTTCTTTACTGGCTTCTGCTTGATCGCGAACGGAGCCTACATTGCCGCAGGATCGTTTGATCAAGTGGGGGACTGTAAAGTCATGCTGAAAGAAGGTTCGCCGATGTGGATGCTATGGCTATTCGGTGGAATCTCAATCCCCGCGGGCTTCTTTCTGTGGCACCGAATGGGGTCTTTTCGGCGGTTCTTATCATTTCAAAATTTCGCATCCGTTCATGCTGCAAAGCCATGCATCGCCTTACTGATTCTTGCTGCAATTCAGCTGATCACATCGTTCGTTTGATCGCGGCAAAAGAAAGCCAGCCACTTGAACTCAGCCGCTTGATGGGCAAGAAGGGCGACCGGTAGCGAGACCTAGCAGGCACGGCAGGCAGGCAGGGCAGGGCAGGCAGGCGCGGCACGCTTTAGCTGCGCAACAGATCGATCACGACGGACGCAGGGTCGCCGCTTGAAATCGTAACGGCGGCCGACTTAGGTGGGCTTAGCTGAGCGGATTCTCTGACATTGAATTGGCCAGCGTTTGGCTGATCGATGGGATTGGAACGCCCTTTGTCTTCCAACCGTTCTGTGAGATTCCCATTTGCTTCACTGCGAAATGAAGCAGTCCACTGTCCAGGGACAGGTCCAGCCGACGCAGGAAGAAATCCCTGACCATCTGTAATCGACAGCTTAACCAACGGACAAGCAACTCCGGCAACCGGGCGTAGAATAAGCGTCCCGTCTTCCGCAGGCTGTCCGTCAATCGTCAATCTGACATCAATGGCAACTCGTCCGGGCACTTCAGCAGAATTGTCCGAACACCCCATTGCGAACATCATGATCACAGAAAGAGTAATTCTTGGCAGCATGACAGCGTCCATCAAAATTCCCCAAGAACATGCCCATCAGCGCGTTGATGCAGGTTGTCCATGATGTCGTAGCTGGTGTTGTAGGAAATGAATCGAACACTGCCATCACCAGACAAAAACAAGCCACCGCCTCCGTGGTAGCTCCACCAATGAAAGATATCATCACCTTCTGGTTGAGAAAGGTTTTCAGGGCTTCGAAATCCGCCGATGAAATCGAGCCCGCCACCAGCAGAAGAGAATTCCCAATTGTCATGGCTTAGGACAACATCACCCAATCCCGGAGCACATCCCAGCAAACCATAGCTCCACATTCCCCAACCACCAAAGCGATTAATGACTCCCCGCTCACCCACCATCAAAGTGTTAGACGTGCCATCCGTCATGTCTCTGATGGCGACTCCCGCACGATGAAAGGCTCCTGTACTAAGATCAGGGATGGCAAGGCAATTGAAAAATCGACTTGTCGAACCAAGGCCTCGATGGCCAGAATTGCCGAGATAATTTGTCGTCGCATTTTGCTGACCGAAAAAATCAACCTTCAAATCAGACTCAGGGTCTGAAGGGCAAGTCAAGAAAGACAAGCTTGTCGCCGAAATCGGATCAGCCGTTGAAATCACATTGTCGTTCGCTTGACCCGCAAGATTGCCCTCTTCGACGAAGGGCAGAATGTGGAAAAGCCACGAACGACCAGTCGTAGCTTCTCGCAAAACATCACTGCTATCGACCGACCATTGGCCTGAAGGCGGGAACCTTGAATGCACGTCATGGTAATTGTGCAGAGCAATTCCCAACTGCTTCAGATTGTTACGGCACTGAGTTCTCCGAGCTGCCTCACGAGCCTGCTGCACAGCCGGAAGAAGCAACGAAACCAAAATCGCGATAATGGCGATCACGACCAACAGTTCGATCAGAGTGAAGCCGCGCTGATTTCTCATCTTTCTGAACTGAACTGCCATCGAGATACTCACCCAAACATGATCGCGAAAAAGAAGACTGCACCAACATCAAGCACTGGCTTGACTGTGCCGTGGCAGTCAGCCGCCCATGACATTCAAACGCCCCATCTGTCGAAATTCATTCGTTTAAAACGCGAAAAAAACACCCAGCAACGAAGGTTCCGCTGTGGCAGTTTACGTATCCCCTTTTGGCGAAGCAGGAAAAAACGGCCAAAACCCCCTCTCAAATCAGAATTCGATGCTGTTGTTGGTCGGTCCGCATCAAATTTGTAGGTCGGCAAAGTTGCCAGACGTCGGGATTCCAGCGTAGACCCAACGGAACTCTGGATCATTCAACAACGATCCTAGCCGATTTTTGGTTCTTAAATCTCCTCGAAACAGTGTGATGGATTACCAATTTCGTCACTGTTCAACAGACGAGTACCTTCAAAAAACAAAGCCACGCAATTCCAATCACAGGAATCACGTAGCTTAAAAAATTCTGGCGATGTCGGTTTCAGTTGCCTATTTGCCCGTCATTTTCGGACGCTGTGGGCGATCAGGACGATCATCACCACCTCGACGACGGGAGCTCCCACCATTGCCACCAGACCGCCCGCCACCGCCGCTGCTTCGGAACAAGCTGCTAATGCCGGTGCGAAATTCTTCGGAACTAATCGCTTTGTCTGAGTCTTTGTCCAGAGTCATCAAACGATCGGCCATGCGATTGCCTTCCAATTCCTTGGCAGTAATTTTACCGTCTTTATCTGAATCCATTCCGTTGAACATCGACATCGGATCAAAACGACGACCTCCGCCAGCTCCTTGGTTTCCGCCACTCGGACGGCCTCCACCAGAGCGGCCTGCATCGGCTCCGCCACGGCTTCCCCGTCCGCTCGGCCGTTCTTCTGGTTCGGCCGCTGCGATCACAGTGTCATCAACTTCGACAGTCTCACCTTTATCTGTGATGCAATACAAGTACTTGCTACTTCGCAGAAGCAGTTTTCCGTTGCTGACTGCTGGAGTGCCCCAAAAGGTTTCCTTTTCGGTTGTCACTTTGTTCACCGCAATTTGCTTCGCATCATCATTCAGATCAAAGACAAACATTTGACCGCTCCCGTTTAGGTAGAAAAGCTGATCTCCGACAACGATTGGTGAAGCGTAATCCAAGGATCCAAATCGACCGCCGGTCGCCTGAGCACCTCGAAGACGTACTTGATTCAACCGCTTACCCGTCTTCTTATCAACGACCGTCATGACTCCTCGGGCAATCGAATACAGCTTACCGTGATGGGCAACTGGCGATGCAAAGCTTGCCGCATCTTTGCCTTCCCAAATCGTGTTCGTGTCACTGACATCGCCAGTGCCTCCGGCATCAACAGCAATGCTTCCGCCACCGCGTCCGGTCATCGCAAAGATTCTTTTGCCTTCAGTCACCACGCTCGTGTAAGACTGTTGAGCTCCCGTTGCATTCGCAAACCACTTCAGCGTTCCTGTGGCTGGGTCCATTCCCCAAAGCTCACCTGCAACGCACATCACCAGCTCGGATTCGTCATCAGAAAGGGGCACTAAAGTTGGAGTGCCCCACATGTTGTCCAGTCCCTTAGCTTCCTGCTTCCAGATTTGTTCACCCGTGGAACTATCCAAGCCGATAATCGACTGACTCTCGGCCGCCGCCGTCACAATCACCAAATCTTTGTAAACGATGGGACTTGAAGAAGAACCCCATTTTGCAGGATCAGATTCTTTGCCCACGTCAGCCTGCCACATTTTCGTTCCAGCCATATCGTAAGCGTGAACTCCGCCCTTACCGAAAAATGCATAGACATTGTTTCCGTCTGTCACAGGAGTATGAGAAGCGTAACCGTGTGCCGTCACGCCAATGCCAGAATACGGATCTTCAGGAAGGCTGGCCTTCACGTCTGCCTGCCACTCAATCTTCCCTGTCTTCAAATTCATGCAGACCAGATGCCGCATCAAGTTTTCAATTTTGCCAGGGGCTTCCTGAGTCAATCCATAGCCCGAGTAGCACGTCAAAAAGACGGCATCACCCACAACAATCGGACTTGATGCTCCGGGGCCCGGTAATTCGATTTTCCATTCCAGGTTGGCATCAGCAGACCAAGTCGTCGGAATTCCTTCCGCCGGGGCGACGCCCTGTCCAGCAGGACCTCGAAAACGACTCCAATCTTCTGCATTCAGCGACACACAAAGGCACAGCAATAATGCGGCTGACAGCAATTGGCGCATGACAGTCATGGCAAAAACTCCGAAAACAAAAAGAGGGCTCAGTACGAAAACGCAAGTTATCACGATCGAACCCACGCCGCGAATCACTTCACCACCTGCCGATCTCACTTTCACCTGAACGTTGACCGCTTTGATGAGGCACAGCACAAAAACTTGCCAAGAATTTCAGTCTCGTTGTTTTCCGTTGCGAATGTATGTCGTACGTGCGGATTCGTATTCTTCAGCCGTTGGAAAATCAGATTGCTGATTCTCAGCGGCCTCAAAGCATCGCTTCAGGAATGGCACACACCAGCCGCAACCCGTTCCCGCACCTCCACATTCGCTAATCTGGCTGGGAACCGACGGTTGGTGGATGCGGATGAAGTTTTCCACTTTCCGTTTGGTGACATGAAAGCAGTAACACAGTTTATCATCGGGTTGCACGCGGCGAATTCCCTGCGAAAGAAGATGCCAGCACCCTGTTGCGGCAGAAGAAGGGGATTCTATGATACCCGCTTAAGATTCTGTGCAATGTTTTTGAGTTCTGTTTTTGAAAGTGAGTTGAAGGAATGGCCGGTCAATCATCGAAGGGAGCCGTCATCGCGGCGATCGTCGGAAACTCGGCCGTAATGGTTGCCAAGTTCACCGCGTTTTTTGCAACGGGTTCAGGAGCCATGTTTTCTGAAGCCATTCACACCTTCGCCGACGTCCTCAACCAGATTCTGCTGCTTGTTGGGATCAAGCGTTCAAACAACGACGCTGACGACAAATTCGATTACGGTTACGGAGCCGAACGTTACGTATGGGCATTAATTTCCGCAGTCGGAATTTTCTTCCTCGGTTGCGGAGTCACCGTTTATCACGGCATTTCCAGCCTGTTCGCTGAACATCAAGAAGTGTCAAACTACGGCTGGGCGATCGGAGTCCTGATCATTTCATTCTTCGTGGAATTCTATGTTCTGATGGTGGCGGTCAAGTCTGTCCAACAGCAGGCCAAAGGTGCTCCATTCTTTAAGTTTATGAAGACCGAAGCCGACCCAGCTGTCGTTGCCGTCGTTCTCGAAGATTCCGCTGCTTGCTTAGGAGTTCTGATCGCCTTAGCCGCCATCGCTCTGACAAAAATCACAGGACACGTCTACTGGGACTCAGTCGGTTCAATCGCCATTGGAATTTTGTTGGGCTTCATTGCGTTCTGGCTAATCCATCGCAACCGCAGCATTCTCATTGGCGAAAGCGTGCCCGTTCACATCCGCAATCAATTGATGCAAATCCTTCAAGACAACCCCGCCGTCGAAGAAGTGGTCGACCTTCGTACTCGAATCCTAGACACCGAAACCTATCGCATCAAAGCAGATATTCACTTCGACGGTTCCGCCTTAGCTCAGAAGAAAAAACACGAACTGAAAGCTGAGTACGAAAAAATCAACAACTACGATCAATTTGAAGCCTTTGCGATTCGCTACGCCGACGAAATTGTTGATCTCTTGGCAGACGAAGTCGACAACATCGAAAAGCAAATTCGCAAAGAAATTCCTCGAGCAACCCATATGGATCTCGAAGCAGACTGATTTAGGCGAAGCTCAATTCGAACTAGGCTCTGTCCCTGAATTCGAACTTAACGAGGAATCTGGTGAGCCCACGCCGGACACCAATTGTTTGACAGAACCTCGCCCGAAGCACGTCTGTTGAAATCCAAATCTTTCCCGTGCAGTCATCATGGAGCCTATCGAAATGAGCGAATTCAAAGTTGCACTGGGACAAATTGCGCCTGTTTGGTTGGACCGTCAAAAGACCACTGCCAAAGTTTGTGATTACGTAAGGCAAGCGGCCGAACAATCTTGCCAGCTTGTCGCTTTCGGTGAAACTGTGTTGCCCGGCTACCCCTTCTGGCTCAGTGCAACCGGAGGCTCAAATTTCAACTGTGATCTCCAAAAGGACATTCACGCTCACTACCTAAAATCGGCTGTCAATATTCAGCGAGGAGATCTGCAGCCGATCTGCGATATCGCCAAATCAAAGCAGATCGCCGTCATGATCGGCTGCTACGAACTGGGCACCGACCGCGGTGGACACACCGGATATTGCTCGTTGGTCTATATCGATCAGCAGGGAGCCATCCGCAACAGTCATCGAAAGCTGATGCCAACCTACGAAGAACGATTAGCATGGGGAACGGGTGATGGTCACGGGCTCAACGTCTTCCCGCTGGAGCCGTTTACCGTAGGTGGCCTAAACTGCTGGGAAAACTGGATGCCCCTGCCTCGAGCAGCACTCCATGCCATGGGAGAAAACCTACACGTCGCCGTTTGGCCGGGAGCAAAACGCAACACCGAAAACATCACCCGATTCACTGCAATCGAATCACGATCCTATGTGCTCTCTGTATCAGGCTTGTTCCGCAAGTCAGATATTCCAAACGATTTCCCTCATCGTGAACTCGTACTGAATTCGTTCGAAGCAGACCTAATTTCCGACGGAGGCTCGTGCATCGCAGCACCTGACGGAGAGTGGGTCATCGAACCTTTCTGTGGCGATGAAAAACTACTGGTAGCGTCGCTCGATTTTGATCAGGTACTGCGTGAACGTCAGAACTTCGATCCATCCGGCCACTATTCTCGACCAGATGTATTGCAGCTTAACGTGAACAAAGAACGACAGCGTTGCATTCAGGAATAGAAGCCTTGCGATGCAAGTGTCTTGAAACTCTGGTAAACAAAAACGACTCGCCGTGGTATCTAGATGACTGAGACTGCTTCAGCAGCTCACACCCCCACTTGAAAGGCCCCAACATGTCGTTCGTCGATGCCTTCAACCTATTTGAAGTTTACCTATGGGCGAGCATGGGAACTGGCTTTCTGATTGCAGCAGCTGTCAAGCCTGCAAATCGATGGTCCGCCGTTGCTACAGGGATCATGCTGATTCTTTTCGCCGTATCCGACTGGATCGAACTATCCACTGGAGCATGGTGGAAACCTTGGTGGCTGTTCGTGTGGAAGGCAATTTGCGTCGCATCTCTGATAGGCCTTGGGGCAGCCGCATATCAAAGACAAAAGCAGGAAAACGATGAAGCTGGAACTGACCGGAATTCATCATCCAATTCAAACAGCTAAGCAAGTGACGTGCCTGTCACAAGCGGCGCGATCGGCTACTCGGGAAGCTTCGGCTTCACATGAGCGAATCGTTGATCAAATGCCTTTTCGTTTTCTTTCGTTGTGACCCACAAAAACAACTGCCCCGCTTCATCGGTGCGAAAACTGATTCCAAGATCAAATCTGGCTTCGATCGATTCAATCAATCGGTATGCACTGGTCTTGCCCGACTTTCGACTGTACTTCAGATCATCTGGATTCTTGTTTGCCTCTACCAATTCTCTTGATGCATAGGCAAAGGGCAGTTCAAGCTTCTTAGCCAACAATTGAATCACCAAATTTGCGTTTTGATCTTCCAAAGATATGTCGAATCTCTTCACCAAGTTTTTGACAGCGATGGTAATCGGAGCTTCATTTTTCCAGCCGATGGGGTACAGGTTATCGCCTTCGTCTCCAACATCAACTTCTAAGAGAAAGCGGCCGCCGCTGCCTTTCTTGGGACGAAAGCCGAGACCAGATTGAGCCAACACAACCGCTAATGCGCTGCCCTTGGAAAGTCGGCTGCAGTCCGGTGTCAGATCTGCAATTTGCGAAGCTTGTCCAGCCGCCAGAACGCGAGCCTTCGCAGTAAACTGAATTCGAAAATCAGATTGAAGATTCAAACTTTCAATTGCCGCCGTCACTGATTCCGTTGCAACTGATTCTCCAGCTGGAGCCTTCAATAAGACCAAGATCTGCTTGAAGTCTTCGGTGCCTAGCCCCCAGGTCAAATCTTCGTTGACGGGACCACGTGCACCATACTGCTTCAAACGAGCTAACCAGTCAGCCACCGTGCGAGGACTGTTCATCGAAAATGTCTTGCCAGGAAACCGAATCGTCCCATCAGCATTCAACAAACCGATGACCCGGACGCCTTTGCCGCCCGAATTGTTGGTTTCAAGCAAACTGACTCGTTCGCCATTCCGCCCTGAGCGAAAGTTGACCGTCTGGCCCAGCTGCTCAAAAATGGGCTGCCAACGACGCATCATCACATTTTGCTGAACAGTGGGTTGAGTCATGACTTCAATCACGACCGGAAACCGAGCCCGTTGAATCTGAGCGTCCGCTGTTGAGCTAAACAATGTGGCCAACAGTGGCAACATCCATCCAGTGCGATTCATTAAGACAGTTCCTTCTTCAAATCGTGAGTGGAAATGAGTGGGCGTCCATGCGACTCCAACCTTCCAACTGCTCGAAACCAAGTCGCCGTTCCGTGCCAACGATTCCGTAGCCTGCTTTCCGTAGCAGCCATTCCGAGCCAGATCTTCAATATCAATTGTTTAACGCATCTGCCACGTTTGTTCGGTAGGCAGTCATCGCTGGAATAAAACCAACGAACGCACCCAAGGCCAACAGAATGGGAAACAGCCAAATTTCATACGGATGCACGACCCAACCATCAAGCAATAACCCCGTCCGAGCGCTCACTTCTGGAGCAAACGCGACAGCTAAGAAATGCCCCGTTACCCAACCGATCACCCCTCCTCCAACACACAGTAATCCCGATTCAGCCAACACAATCGAAAACACACTGTTTCGCCGAGCTCCTAGAGCTCGCATGATTCCAATTTCACGCTTTCGATCAGACATACTGTTGTAGATGCTGACAAAAATACTGATTCCCGAAACCACAATGATCATCCCTGTCAGAACGATCAAAGCCTTTTGAATTCCACCAACAACGGTCTCCATCAGATTCTGGATCGGTTTAATCGGATTCACTGCCATCGCTTTGGAATCGTTTTTCAACTGGCTACTAAAGCTGATTGCGTTGAAGGCACTCTTCATACACACAAACACAGCCGTGACTTCTTTCATCGCATCTGGAGTATCTAACCCATACCCCATTGTCGGATCACCGATTTCCAATCCCTTGGCTCGTTTCTTTCGCAGTTCGTCGAGCTCAGTCAAAGCCTTCAAAAGTAGGTCGGGCTCGCTTGCATAAAATTTCTTTAAGCGGTCTTCGACTTCATCAATCGGTTTCTGATGACCATCCAACGTATAGACAGCTTCCAAGTTCAAGAAAACACTGCGGTCATTCGGAGTTCCCGTCTGCTTTAAAACGGCAACGATCTCAAAGTCTTCTGCGTGAACATCTTCACTGTCAGCTCCGCCGTGCACGATGTTAAACGTATCGCCAACCTTCCACCCATTCCGTCTGGCCACCTGAGAACCGATGATGGCATTGTACAGCCCATCAAGTTGATGACTGCCGGGCTGATCTTCGACTTCAAACTGACGGCCTGAAGTATAATCATTCAGGAAGTAATCGTTGGTTGTCCCGACGATTGGAAAGCTTCCATGTTCGGGCTTTGTGTAGTCCCCAAAGGCCATTGGAACGGCCTTGGTAATGCGTTTATCGTCTTGCAACTGCTGAAAGTACATCAAGGGCAGATTGGCGATCGGTGGTTGAATGCGGTACACGCTACTCATCACCAGCTGCAAGCTACTGCCTTTGGCTCCGACGATCAAATCGTAAGCCACAGATCGTTGATTGAACGCTGAATCCACGGCTCCGGAAATCACCAGAACGACGACCATCAGCATCACACCTAACGAAACGCTGAGCGCCGTTAAGGCTGACGCAAGTTTCCGTTGACGAACACTTTTCCACGCAATTTGAAACAGATTCATGAGCCAGCCTCCGCTGTCGCAGGACGCGCGGGTTGATTGAAGTCAGAGAGTGTGTCGATTCGATCAAAGCGGTTGGCGACTTCCATTGCATGAGTCACCATCAACAATGTCACCTCATTTTCAAGACATGTCTCACGAATCAAATTAAGAATCAGTTCCTGATTCGACGGATCAACGTTGGCAGTCGGTTCATCAGCCAATAGCAAGACAGGCTTGTTGGCCAAAGACCGTGCCACCGATACTCGCTGCTGCTCACCCACCGACATCTTTGACGGCAAATGGTTCAAACGATGCTGCAAGCCAACTCGTTCCAATAACGACACAGCAAAATCTCGATCAACTTTGCCTCCAGAAAACGACATCCCTAACAGGATATTTTCCAGGGCCGTAAACGCTGGCAAAAGATTAAACGTCTGAAAGACAAACCCAATTTTTTCCGCTCGAAACTGATCTCGAACTTGCTCGGGAAAGGCGGCCACGTCGTGACCAGCAACCATGACCTTCCCTTTGTCTGGAACCATAATGCCCGATATCACGTTCAGTAAAGTCGTCTTACCGCCTCCACTGGAACCAACCAAAGCAGCCTGCTGCCCCTGAGCTAATTCGTAATGTTCGATATTCAGAACAGGAAGAACGTTGCCATCCGGTTCTGCATACGCTTTCTGCACATGTTCCAGTCGTAGCGACATTTGAAGAGCCGAGCCTTGCTGAAAAGGATGTTTGTGAGTCTTGATAACCATGTCAAAATTCAGATGAAGCCGAAGTCAACAAAGACTTCGGTTCCATCGATCGCCAAGGCTTGCTGAAGTCTGCGCGACTTCAACGACCAATGGCTTGCAGCCGTTTGGCTACTTGGCAGCTTCAAACGTGTAAAGCTGGCCAAATGTCGTGCCAAAATAGATCTCTCCACCTTGGTCTTCACCGAATGTCATGATCGGCAGTTTTACATTTTCGCCATCAGGTGACGTAATTCCTGACAACGAATAGTTCGCCACTGTTCGAGCACCATCGTGTTCTAAAGCCCACATCAAGCCCGACACGTAGTCTCCATAAACGTATTTGCCAATCAAAGCAGGAACCTTGCTGCCTCGATAAACGGCCCCACCAGTGATCGACTTGCCGATGTCGTGATGATACTCCCAAACCGGGTCAATCAGGTTGCCCATAGAATCGTCTCGACCATCTGGTCGGAACCAATGAGTTGCTTCACGAATGTTCCATCCGTAATTGCCCCCCTTGGCGATAATATTGATTTCTTCCCATACGTTCTGTCCAACGTCTGCGGCCCACAAAGTTCCCGTGTCGCGATCGAACGCCATTCGCCAAACATTGCGGATCCCATAGGCGTAGATTTCTGGCCGAGCTTTTAGCTTCTTGCCACGACGAGCTGTAATCGTTTTGTTGATGAATGGGTTGTCTTCAGGAATCGCGTACTTCAAACCTTTCTGAGTGTTGTCGACATCGATTCGCAAAATGGAACCCAACAACGTGGTCAGGTTTTGGCCGTTACCAGTGGGGTCGTTCCCGCTACCGCCGTCACCCAATCCGATGTACAAAAAACCATCAGGGCCAAATGCGATTGTGCCACCGTTGTGATTCCAAAACGGCTGATCAATCTTCATCAGCACTTCTTCACTGTCTGGGTTGACGACGTTTTTGTTTTCTTCAGAAAGAGTGAATCTGGAAACGAAGGACGTGTGATCTTCTGAAGCTGTTGTGTAGTAAACAAACACCTGTCCATTGGTTTTGAAGTTGGGATGAAAAGCAAAGCCAAGCAAACCTTCTTCATTCTGGTTGTCTCGATAGCGACAACGCTCATCAATGTCTAAGAAGACATCCGCTTCTTCAACTTCTGAATCGTTGGGGAACACCTTGACGATCCCGTCCTGTTCCGCAACGAAAATGCGATCAGAACCATCATTCGCATGAGTAATCACGATGGGACGTTCAAAGATCAGATTCTCGAATGCTCGAGCCGCTTGAACGGGGAGCGGTTCCTGAATCACATCGTTTTCAGAGGCCCAAACAGACTGTGATGTCGAAATCAACAACAGACTGAACACGGTGGTCAAGGAAGAGGCGAAGTATCGCGGCATTGAAAAATTCTCCAACAGAAGCACGTGTAAAACACGCATTGGGGCAGGGTGATCTACGCAGATAGGATGAAGAGTAGTGAATTCTTTTTCGGAAGCCGAACTTGATTTCCCACGAATCAAAAATTGCCTTGTGATTGCGTTCAGTTCCTAGGCTGGTCGCGGCCAAAACCGGCGGTTGGCCTGAGACATGACCGATCAGAACCTTCCACGGCACCGCCCGAAAGAGACCTGAACCGTTTCGGCAAACGGCCGATTTTTGTGCGTTGCCTTACTCTTCTTCAAAGTGAACGGCGTCCACTTGAATCTGTCCAACCTGAAGGGTCGTCTCGTCGACGGCAATCTTCAGAGTCCCACGTTTGAGTGTCTTTGGCGTGCCATCAACCGTGATTTCATTGAGGTACCCCGGCCGTTCATGCCACATCCGAAACTCCCATTCACCATAGGGCACATTCGGAATTTCAAAACGCCCATTTTCATCAGTGACCGCAACACAGCCATGATCAGTAATCACTAAGTACGCTCGCATCCAAGCGTGGCTTGAACAATCGACTCGCACTGGCAGCAATTCGGGCTTTGCAAAAGACTTCTTTAGTGGCTCATGATCTGGGACCTGAAGATTCACAGGCAGATTTCGACGAGCATAAATCGACACGTTGTGTGGGATGGAATCGGAATTTGTCACATGCAAAAACTGGCCCGCTCTCAGAGGCAACACGCGAGGAACGAACAGACAATTTTGATTATCCATCATCACCGGACGCGAAATATCTTGCCGTGACTGATGAACGGGAATTTGTTCTTTCGTCGACAGCCAGATCACGACATTCGCAAGACCTTGGTTCTTGGCACTTACTTGCAGCGAGTGGTCTGTCAGCTTGAACTGACCACAAAATTCTTCGTCATGAGTAATCTGCAACGCTGCGATTTTGGGGACATCGCCTGCCACGGTGATCCGTCCGGTCACCTTGCCCCAATCGTCTGCGCGCGCAGACGATTTTTCTACAAACAGAGTTGCAGCAAATACTGCCGCTAAGCAAGCCAAGTTTCGCCACGTGATCGTTGTCATAAACATCATGATCGTTCCGGTCATTACATCTTTGGTGATCGTCAGCATGGCGCCCCTCGGCTGCCGATAGAAAATCCACAGACGCGGCCCTGTTCTCAGTACGTCTAAGCAAACTGTGAATACTGACTTGAGTCAAAGACTACGCCAGCACCGCGTTGTTTTCCATGAACTCTAAATTTCCGGTCTGACACATCATCATTTGCCAGCTGCATGACAGCTACAAGCAGATGAAATGCCACTCAGGCCAAAAGCAATTGCATCGACCGATCGGATGATCAAGCTACTTTTACTCGCGAATCCATGAGCACGCCTGTCCCCTCTATTAAGACTCAGCCTGTAGCACGAGAACTGGCCGACATTCGCCATTTGTTCGTCGGCTTAGTTTGTGTCTTGCTTTGTGTTGGAGTGCAAATGGTTCATAGCGCGAGCCTATCTTCGATGCCAGGGCAACGTGAATTTGTCTTCCTCAACAAACATCTTGCCTTTCTGTTCGTGTCAATCATCAGTGCCGTTTTGGTCTCCCGCATCGAGGCCTCGTTTTGGCAGCGACATGCTTGGACACTGTGGATGATCTTCCTCATCCTTGTGATCGCAGTTTTGATTCCTGCCGTCGGAACCCGAGTCAACGGAGCTCAGCGCTGGCTTCGTGCAGGTGGACTTTCTGTTCAGCCATCAGAACTGGGGCGACTTGTCATGCCCATGCTGGCCGCTCGAATCCTATGTGATTTACGGGCAGCCGACGGCTTTGGGATCAAGACCATCCCAATGACGTTTCTGCCGCTCATCGCGTTGCCGTTTGTCGTCGCCGAACCCGACCTAGGAGCCACTGTGTTCTTAGGTGCCAGCTTCATGCTGGCACTGTTTCTTGGCGGCTGGCCGCTGAAATATTTTCTGGCGATCGCGGCAATGGCAATACCAGCTGCGATTTCTTTGTTAGCGCTAAAGTCATATCAGCTAAAACGCATCGCGGGCTTCATGGCAGCTTGGCAAGATCTGTCTCAGGCTCCATGGCAAATTCGACAGTCGTTAATGTCAATGGGCAGCGGCGGACTTCAAGGGACGGGAATCGGTAGCGGATTTCAAAAGTTAAGTTACCTGCCAGAAGCAAATACCGATTTCGTCTTTGCTGTTGTCGGTGAAGAACTTGGACTGGCCGGAACTCTCACGATCGTTGTGGTCTGGCTCGGCGTGTATTTGACCGGTCGAGCTTCGCTTAAGAATCTGCCAAAAATGTCGTTTGCCTACATCTTCGGATCGACGCTGGTAATCCAGATGACTCTACAAGCGTTGGCAAATGTCGCTGTGGTCACCGCAATGGTGCCCCCGAAAGGTGTTCCTCATCCTTTTATCAGCTATGGGGGAACTAACCTGTTGGTAAACGTCACTGCCGTCGGGTTGATCGTTGGACTTTCCCGTTCTGAAAAACAACTTTCGGAATCAAAACCGGTCGCCCCATCTCTGATGAACTAAATTTCTGAGGTGACGGTACCCATGTTTCTTGGATTTGTTGAAACAGAAGACGTCGAATTTCGCTTCAGGAGTATGTTCAAGGGTTGAACGACATTTTTCAGCGAAACATCTATTCTGGAGACTACCATGTTTGAACTGCCAACCAACAAGCAGGAAACAGAAACTCGCGACCAACGGAGTCAATCAAAGAAGACCGATCGAGACGAAACCGAACTTCAAGAGTTCGCTCGCAAGCTTGATTGCCTTTTCGAAAGGATGGGCGCGTAACCAACCCACGCGTAACCAACCCACGCTTGATCACCAACACGGCTCTGGGAAATTCCGCCGCAACCCTCGCCACCAAGTCGCCACCAAGTCGCCACCAAGTTACGACCAAGTTACGATCAAGATCCGATCAAGATCCGATCACCGTGACAGATCCCAAGCTGTATTTCACATCGTGGTGTGACTGCAATCTCTTTGCTCCTACGCTGTTCTTGAGTGTTTGAATAGTCCAATTTTACGATTATCAAACCGAAATCAAACTGCAAAAATTAAAAGCCGTCATCCGTCTTTTGACACTTGATGTCAGTCGCAAACCAGCATTAGACTGCCTTCAGTCATGATGACTTTTTTGCCGAAACATTGAAAGACACGGCTATGATTGATGCTGCAGGGATGCAAGAAACTCATGAATCCACAACATCGACGGATTCAGTTTCACAACATTTGGCTCAGTCTTCCGCGCCGCGCAGGCAAACAGCAACTCGGTTGTTCGTCCTAGACACAAACGTCATTCTTCACGACGCCGCCTGTCTGTTAAAATTTGAAGAACACGATGTCGCTCTTCCCATCACCGTTTTGGAAGAACTCGACCGCTTCAAGAAAGGCGACAGCGATATTCACTATCAAGCTCGTCACTTTCTGAGATCTCTCGACGAACTTTCCGGTGATGTGATGTCCGCCAAAGGAGCACCTTTGGGTGAAAACTTAGGACACTTCCGAGTCGTCCTCGGCTTGCACGAACAACGTCGCGAAGACAATTTTTTAAGTGACACGGCCGACCATCGAATTCTTCGAACGGCTCTTGCCTTAGCTCAATTAGATCCTGACCGCGAAGTGATTCTGGTCACAAAAGACACCAACCTGCGACTGAAAGCCAAAGCCTTTGGATTGGTCTCACAAGATTACAACAACGACAAGATTCGCCACCTTGACGATTTGTACACAGGCAAACGACGAATCGACGAAATCTCTTCGACAACAATCCAAGCACTCTACCGCCAAGCAGAAGGGGTCGACCTTGCTTTAGTCACAGAAGTGGTCGAACCCAAAGCGAACGAAAATTATATTCTGAAGAATGGCTCTCGATCTGTCCTCGCAAGCTTCAACGCGAAATCAAACACGATTCACCGCATCGACATTGATGAATGCTTCGGAATACGCCCTCGAAATGCAGAACAGTCGTTCGCACTAAACGCATTGATGGACCCCGACATTCGCCTGATTACCTTGGCAGGCAAAGCGGGTTCAGGAAAGACACTCATGTCTCTCGCGGCCGCGTTACAATGCCAGGCAGACTACCGTCAAGTCTTGTTGGCTCGGCCCATCGTACCGCTCAGCAATCGAGATCTCGGTTTTCTACCGGGCGATGCCAACGCGAAAATCGAACCCTACATGCAGCCACTGTTCGATAACCTAAATGTCCTGAAGCACGAAAACCCGGACTCACGAGAATTGATCGACGGCATGCTCGAATCTGAACGACTGCAGATTACTCCGCTGGCTTACATTCGAGGACGCAGCTTGCAACAAACGTACTTCATCGTCGACGAAGCTCAAAACCTGACTCCACTAGAAGTCAAAACGATTATTACTCGAGCCGGAGAAGGCACAAAAATCGTATTAACGGGTGACCTGCAACAGATTGATCATCCGTATCTAGATTCCACATCGAACGGCCTTTCCTACGTCATCAATCGCATGAAAGGGCAACCTCTTTTTGCACACGTGACGCTTGAAAAAGGTGTCCGGTCGGTCCTGAGCGAAGTCGCCAGCAACTTGTTGTGACAAATAGAAACCAGTTACTTCCGACTGCCCGATGACTTGGCATCAACAGGTTGCCAGCGAATTGTCAAAGCGATGCCGCTTAAGATGATTCCACCCGCAATCACCGTGCGCGACGTCAGATCATCTCCAGCAAACAACACGCCTCCCAGTCCGGCGACGACCGGAACACTCAGTTGCACGGCTGCAGCTTGAGCACTGGTAAGTCGTGGCAACACAGTATACCAAAGCACATACCCAAGCCCGGACGTGATGGCCCCAGACGTTGCCGCCAGAATCAGCCCCACGAACGTGGCATGCAAATTCGAAAGGAAGGGAATCAACAGAAAAATGGAAAGCGGTGCCGCCAACAGAAAGTTGCGAGCTGTATCCGAAATCGGATCCTTCGACCCTTTGCCAATCAATGAATAAATTCCCCATGCAAAACCGGAAATCACCATCAAGATAGCCTCAACTGGAAGTGAGTCAGTCGATACGGAAGGGCTGAGCAGCCACACCAAGCCAGCAAATGCCAAAACTGATCCCACAATCTCCCATGGTCGAATCTTCTCTCCTCGAATGGCGGCTCCTGACAACATTGTCAATTGAACGGCGGCGAACAAAATCAATGTTCCAGCAGCAGCGTTCAACTGAATGTAGGCAAACGAAAAACATACGGCGTAAAGAAACAACGCAATAGCAGGCCCCCAGAACAGCCGACCACGTGCCGACTTGGCAACGCGATTCTCGTCGCGCAAACTTCGACGTCTCCAAATCTGTATGCAGGCCAATGCCGCAGCACCAAACACAATTCGAACGGCCGAATATGTCGCAGGATCCATCAACGGCGAATCAGATGATTTCAGGGCGACTCGGCCCAGCACCGAATTTGCAGCAAAGGCAATCAACACGCCTAACGTCAGCAATGTCAGTTTGATTCCAGACATAGCATTCGCCTACTGTTGAGGATGCTGATTTTCGCCAATCAATCGATCAATCCAAGCTTTCATGGCCGAACGTCCGACTCGCCGGATCTTTTGATCCTTCGCAAAACGCAGCAGGTCACCCAGTAAAGCGGCTGTCGATTCGTAACGGTCCGTCGGATGCTTGGCGATGCAATTCAAAATAATGGTTTCCAACCCTTTAGGAATGCTCGGCTGAAGTTGCCGTGGATTGGCAGGAGCTTCTTCCATCACGATGCGAATCAGTTCGTCTTCGCTACCGGCTCGAAAAGCGGGCCGCAATGTGACCAGTTCATACAACGTAATGCCCAAAGAATAAATATCACTGCGAGCATCTCCGGTCCCCAACAGTCGCTCGGGTGCCATATATCGAAGCGTTCCCATCAGGCCTGGACTTGCCCGCGGATCATTGGGATCCATTGGACAGGACAATCCAAAATCTGTGATCCAAACTCGACCGCTAGCGTCCAGAAGAACATTCCCTGGCTTAATATCGTTATGCAGCAAACCGTGTCCGTGAGCATATCGCAAAGCCTGAGCCGATTGAATGGCCAGCTGAGTGAATGACTTCCAAGAATCCTTTGCCAGCTGGCTGCGTTTGGCGTCAGGTGTGGCCGCGGCATCCAGATCTTTGGCAGAGAGCATCTGAATTTCCGGATTCGATATAAAGCCCTTGGGCTTTTCCAATTCCATACGTTGAATTTCATCGCGATAGATCACTCCATCGACTTCCTGAAACCTACGGATGATGGCATCCAGACCGATGCCATTCACAAACTGCATCACGTAATAGCAGTAGCCATGTTCTTGCCCAAAGCGAAACACGGGAACGATGTTACGGTGACGAAGTTTGGCCGTTGTCCGAGCTTCTTCTTCAAATCGTCTCTGCCATTCAGGAACCAAGTTCACTCGCCAAGGCAAAACCTTGACGGCCACGACATGATTGGAATCATGGTCGCGAGCTTGAAAAACAACCCCCATGCCCCCGCGGCCCACTTCGCACAACAGTTCGCAGCGCCCCAGCTTCTTAAAATGAAACGTCTTCGGCATACTTCGGCGGATCGAAGCAGCTTCGTCTTGAGCCCGAGTTTGTTCCAGCAAAGCTAAAACTGAAAAAGACTCTCGAATCGCTGCGGCATGCTGAGGATACCGACGAGCATAGTTTTCAATCGACGGACGTTCCCCGGCCCGCAGCTCATCGACGAATTGAGTGGCCAAAATTTCAAAGTCGGCTCGGCCGCGCATTTCCGCATCATCGGAAGGCTGAGGCAGACCAATCAGGTGGAAGTCAGTTTCTTCGTCGGGTGGGCTCATCGCAACAACACTCGGAACACGGCAGACAACATCAAATGCGATTTGTCGATCACATGTTCAGTAACCGTCGCAACACAATTCATAGCAGGTTGGTCGGTTCAATGCACCGATCGAAAATCAGAATCACTGGCATGATCCGGGAAGCGGCGCCACCGTGGGAACCAAGAACAATGACTCGATTGCTAACAACAGAATTTACGGCAACAAGACGCCCCCAAGGCACGCCTGATCTTGCGTTAAAGTTCGACCCGTCATCTCAATCAGCTATCCATAAAACCGGGCAGGGCGGTCAACACGCCTTTCAGCCGGCCGAGAGCTCGGATATAGCGGTCACTCGCTGCTTGATCGCTGATGCTTAAAATTTGAGCCGTCTCGCGATTTGTCAGTTGCTCAAAATGCCTCAAGGCCAATACTTCGCGATCAATTTGATTCATCGATTCCAAAGCGGCCTTAAGCTGCTCGGAAAGTTCCTGCCGCAAAGCTGCTTGAGTCGGACTGGTTAGATGTCCGAGCAAGTGAAACGATAATGAAAACGAAGTCGATTCGGTGCTCCACCCTCGATTGATCGAAAACTCGTTTGCCGCGTTTCTTTTCTGAGTTCCCAAATGTCGGCGATGAATATCAATCATTGACTGAGTCGTGATCATGCGAAACCACACAAAGATCGATCTCGACGCATCAGCCACAAAGTGTTCGATACGCTGAGAAGCTGCCATCCACGCTTCCTGCAGCACATCGTCGGCGTCGACTCGACCGTGCAGTCGAGGATCCATGCGAAAGTTGACCATTCTCCACAAGCGATCTCGATGCATCGAAAACAAAACTGCCAGCGCATCATGATCCCCTTTCACCACTTGCTCCGTCAGTTCGCGTTCACCATCATCGTCTGACACGGAAGTTCCTGCTGTTCAAAAGAGTGAGATGCCTACTGAGCAATTATGAATGGGTAGCCGCCTGTATTCCAGCGAGACAGAAGCATCTCAGAACAACCCGGCAAGATTTCACGTTTTAAAACGGCCACAAGGCGAAACGGTGTCCGCCAATCAACTGCCATTTAGACGCGCAGCGAATCAATGGTCCCTGAGCTATCAGCGAATTCTGTGATCGGCAGGCCCAACATTTGAGCCTGAGTCAGCCAAAGGTTGGCCAACGGGGTACCTTCGGGCATGTTAATGTGCATCCCTGAGACCGTCTGATGACCACCCCCCGCCACGATGATGGGCAAGTCGTTGTATTGATGAGTCGAACCGTCTCCCAACCCCGAGCCATACGTGAATAAGGTGTTGTCCAGCAAGCTGCTGCCATCTGCCTGTTCAATGGCATCCATTTTCTGCACAAGATAGGCGAACTGCTCCATGTGGAAGCGGTCGACTTTCAACAAATCGTTAATCATGTTTGTCTGATTATGAGACATCTGATGATGGCTTTTCGGCTGATCAAACAAGCCTTCAAACTTGTACGGAGTATCCCAGCGTTCTGGCCCCACCATAAATGTGGTGACGTTCGTCAGCCCTGCCTGTAACGCCACGACCATTAAATCGCCCATCAATCGAATGTATTCGCCTCGTGGTAGATAGGCTTCAGCTGGCTCATCAAAACTTACTTTTGACAGCTCGGCCTTCATTTTTTCAAGCCGGTCCATCTGAGTTTCAATTGTTCGAATCGAATCGAAGTATTCCGCAAGCTTCTGACGATCGCTGACTCCAAGATCCAGCTTCAGTGATTTGGCATCTTCAAGCACAAGATCCGTGATGTCTCGGTACTGTTTGATTTCCTGAGTCGAAAACAAACGACGATACATCTTCCGAGGATTTCGAACGGAAGGAGCAAGATGACCTGTGCCGAACCACGAGATGTTATCAAAGTAGATCGATTCTTTATTATCCTGATGGCTGTTGCAGCTGAATTCCAAAGTGGCAAACGGAGTTTGAGATCCGATTCGATCCGCCACAATGTGGTCTAACGTGCGATCCAATGGCCAAGCCGTTCCCTTGATTGTGTAGGGACGAGCACTACTGAGATAGCACGAAGCACACTGAGCATGAACGTCCGTTCCTTGCTGGAACGTGCGATCCATGCCGGTGATCAAACTGATCTTATCCTTGAACCCATCCAGAGGTTGCATTGTCGGAGTCAGATCATGAAGCGGCTTCATGAAGAAATCAGGATTCTGTTTTCCCAGCGACTTCATGACGTTGCCAAGATTCCCCTTGGGAATCACAGAATCTGCTTCACCCGGAAAGAATCCCCGTCGAACAACACCGATAGGAACGTAAAAGTGAGCCATTCGTTTCGGCACTGCAGCGTTCACTGTCGTTGCAGACAAACTTTCCATCCACGGCAAAGCCAAAACAGCTCCACCAAGGCCTCGCAAAAACTGACGCCGACTTGTTGATTTCATGGTCTTCTCCCTGACGGCTTTTGTGTCAACAAAGAGGCCGCCTTGTGAACTTCAGAGCGTTGAGGGAACCGCAACCCAAGCTTCTGCGAACGTTGTCCTCGAAATGGCGGGCTTAAAACAACCTTGCTGATCAACGACTGCATGCGACTGCCGTCTTCACTCGACTCGGCAACAATTCGATCAATGGCCACTTGATCAACGGCCGTCAGCTCTCGAGCTAACGCGAAGGACATTAAATGGCCGACAAACGCTGCCACAAACTGATCTTCTTCGGCCAAGATGGAATCTTTAAATTCAACGATGTCCGTAAATTTGTGCCGGCGAAACAAAGCTCCAGAAACATCGATTTCACGACCGTTGTCATATTGCTCTCGCCATTTTCCGATCGGATTGAAGTTTTCAAACGCAAAACCCAATGGGTCAATTTGTTCGTGACAGCCGCGACAGTCAGACCGTTCACGATGCAACGACAGACGCTCTCGTAATGTCAATTTTTCATCATCGTGGCTCGGCTTTTCATCCAACGGTGGCACGTCAGCAGGTGGAGGCTCTGGGGCATCGTTAAAGATCACAGTTGCCATCCAAGCTCCTCGAGTAATCGGCTGAGTACGTTCTGGGCCGGAAGTCATCGTCATCACGGCGGCTGTTGTCAGAATTCCACCAGACCGTCGATCTGTCACGGGGATCCGATGAAAGCCCAGCGTTGCAACATCGCTTTGCCCTCGACGGTTTGCGATTTTTGCGTCAACTTTCAGTTCACCATAAGCTTCATTCAAACGCTTCGATCGATAGGTGAAATCAGAATCAATCAGTTGACGCACAGGCCGATTTTCAATCAACACCGTTTCAAAAATTAGTAGCGGTTCCAACATCATGTGCATGCTGTCGCGGTACTTTAGAAAATAGAACTGAGGAAACTGTTTTCGTTCTGGCACCGAAGAAATGATTCGTTCCAATTGCAACCATTGAGCCGGAAAGCTGTCACAAAAACGCTTCAGCTTTTCGTCCTTCAGCATGCGTTCCACTTCAGCCGCTAAAACGGGCTTGGAAGCGAGTTTGCCATCGGCCGCCTGTTGTAATAACTGTTCATCGGGAATGCTGCCCCACAAAAAAAATGAGAGGCGAGACGCTAAATCATAACAGTCGGCCGTGCCATTTGTGACGGCATCGGATTGCGTGTTGTACAAGTACAAAAATCGAGGAGACGAAATGGCGGCTGCGGCCACCGCTTTCATGGCTTCAGAAATATCCAATCCTGATTCGATTTGATGCATCGCAAAATCAACATAGCGATTGATCAAAGCATCATCGACAGGGCGACGAAAGGCTTTCGTCAAGAACGGACGCACACGTGATTCTACTTCTTGTCGGGCATCTTTGAATTTTGGAATGGGGCCGAAGAATGTCTGCCAGATACCCACGGTCTTCGCCGTGAAGTCTCGACCAGTTGTAATAGACCGGCCCAACTTCAAAAACGATTCCATCAACAAGGGCGACAACGACAAATGATCGGCTTGATTATCATACCCGTGCTCGGCTCGAAGATCCTGAGGAAATGCGGCGACACCCACCAGCCGCTTTTCGATCATCTGCGATTTGCCTAAAGGTCGACTTCCAACATTGACCACATCAGCCATCTTGCCGCTGGCTGGTTGAAAATAATCACCGTAGCCCCGCATCATTTTTTCGGGAAGAGTGAACACGGTGACGTTCAGGTCAAATAAGTCCACCACAGCATTGTTGTATTGAAAACGGTTCATCCTTCGTAAAGGAGTCACCTTGTCGTATTGCCCCGATGCAGCCAACGCCTGAAGTTGGTCTTTCAACGTAAGCAACAAAGCGGTGCGCTGCTCGGGAGGCAACGCTGGTTCATCTTCAGGAGGCATTCTTTCTTGCTGGACAACTCGAATAACACTGGCAATCGCTTCCGGATCTGCATCGGCTGTGGACCATTCAGACAGGTCAAAGTTCCCTTCAGAATCATCACCCGAGCTATGACAATCGAAGCAGTGCTGTTCCAACATCGGCAACATCTGAAATTCTGTCTGAGTCTCAGCAGTGGACTGATCATCAGCAGACATGGCCGGCATAATGCTCCAAACGCAGGCTGCCAACATTCCCCAGATGGAGTTCATCCATCGAGCTCTGTGGCCGCCAACAACCGAACCAATCTTCGCAGTCGATGCAATACGTTTTCGCAACTTGTTTCGCATAGGGCCCCTAGGTCTCTGATCGTATTCTTTTTCTGACTTTTGCAGACAGTGATCAGCGAAACTCACTGAACGAATCACAATTCTAAAGCTCTTGACCTTCAAATCGATACTCCATTCACAATGCAAATCCGTTTGGGCCGTCATTTCTAGAACTCTTTGTGAATCGATTCGATTCTCACCCGCAGTCAATTTCTTCTCAACCAGTTAGAATCGAGTCCTTTCTAAACGCCAATCGCGCCTTCTGACGATACGATCTGACGTGGTCGAAAACAGCCCGTTTGCCTGCGATTGGCGCGGTCGCCGGGCTGTAAAACGCTTAATTTTGTGTCTTTCAGTGGAGTGTAGCGGTGGCAGAATCGGTCGTACTTGCTTACAGCGGTGGTTTGGATACATCTGTTCTTGTGGGCTGGCTGCAAGACAAAGGCTACGACGTCCACTGCCTTTACGTCGAACTCGGACAACCCAGCGAAGACCGCCCGGCGATCCTTCAGAAGGCGCTGGACATCGGAGCGAAGACATCAGAACTTGTCGATGTCCGCGAAGAAATGTGCCGAGACATCGCTTTTCCATGCCTGCAATGGCAAGCAAAGTATGAAAACATCTACCTGCTGGGCACCTCAATTGCTCGCCCCCTAATTTCCAAAGTTTGCCTTGAGCGAGCTCGCGAAGTTGGAGCAGTCGCTTTTGTGCACGGAGCCACAGGCAAAGGCAACGACCAATGTCGTTTCCAACTGGCTGCAGAAGCTCTTGACCCGACCGTCAAAATGATTGCTCCATGGCGGATGCAAGAATTTCGAGACCTGTTTCCAGGTCGTACGGAAATGTTGGCTTACTGCGAGCAGAAAAATATTCCCGTCAAAGCAACTGTCAGCAAACCGTATTCGAGTGACGAAAACTGCTTGCACATCAGCTACGAAGCAGGGGATCTAGAAGACCTAACCGTTGACGGCGAAAGCGTGGTTGACTTCGAAATGACAGTGTCAGCGATGGAAGCTCCTGACAAAGAAGAAAACGTAGTGGTGGGCTTCGAATCCGGAGTCCCTGTCACCGTCAACGGAGAAGCGTTATCGGCCGCTAAAATCGTCGAAGCGCTCAACACCATCGGAGGTCGCAATGGCTGTGGACGCATCGACATTGTTGAAAACCGATTCGTGGGAATGAAAAGCCGCGGAGTATACGAAGCTCCGGGTATGACGTTGTTGTATGCAGCTCATCAAGCTGTCGAACAAATGACTCTGGACCGAGATCTCACACACCTTCGAGATCAAATGTCTCCGATGGTTGCTGAAATGGTTTACTATGGCCACTGGTACTGTGCCAAGATGGACGCTCTCTTGGCCTTCATCAAAGAAGCTCAGCAACCCGTCACCGGTGAAGTGACTTTGGGACTGTACAAGGGCAACACTCGAGTCATCAGTCGAACCAGCCCAACCAGCCTGTACAACGCTGAAATCGCCAGCATGGAAAAGGGCGGAGACTACAACCAAGACGACGCCGAAGGCTTCTTGCGAATTATGGGCCTGCCTTACCGAGTTCAGGGCAGCGTTCGACCTCGTAGCTACTAGCCGCGGGCGAACTGCATTGCAGGAGTCGGGCAGACCAAGAATGGCTTGGGGGAGTCAGCCTCTGTGAGGCCGACTTCCCTGGGTTCGGGCTCACGAAGCTCAACCGCAGCAGTCAGCGGGCCGTTCCAATTTTGCACATCAAAAGCGCATAAGAAAAGGCCGTTGATTCAATCGAATCAACGGCCTCTTTTGTTTTCACTGTCGGCTGACAGTGTTACTCGGATCCCAAAGAATTAACCTCGGTAACCGCCTCCACCCCCGCCGCCACGGTTTTCGCGTGGTCGAGCTTCATTGACGACAATCTGACGACCATCAAGGTCGCTACCATTGAGTGCGTCGATTGCATCTTCAGCACCGTTGTCCATTTCGACAAAACCAAAACCACGTGAGCGGCCGGTTTCTCTGTCGGTGATGACCTTGGCAGACGTAACGGCTCCAAACGGAGAAAACGCTGCTTCCAAACCATCGTCGGTGGTCGCCCATGCTAGGCTGCCCACAAAAAGCCTCTTACCCATCAAACTATCCGATCACTATCACTCGAGAACTGTCATCACCTTCGCGCACAGTCGCTGCCTGACTTCAGCCGCCGCCAAACCGCTAGGATGGCGGTCGAAAACCTCTGAAACAGGTCCACGATCGGTAGCGAACATCACTACAGAAGGTGAATGCTCGGCAACGAACAACGCAATTCAGGTCATGCCTGAAAATCAAAACTGCCTGTCAGGGTAAAACCCCGAAAGGCCAATGTTGACTCAACCTTATCGTTCCGAACAGAACGAACACTAGCAGGCGAAAACCAGACTACGAAGTGAATTCCACCGCAGTTTCTAACAATTTAGAGCTTTCCAAAAGAAAGCCCGCGGCAGACTTGACGGATGTCTATTAGACAAGTCCCAGCAAGCACCTTGTTCTCCAAGACTGCCTACTGACCGCAGCTGTTACAACCACCAGACATTGACTGCCCGCAGACTGTTTCGGGCACAAGATAACTGCGAACGTAGGGAACCTGCCGAGTCACTTGACGAGCCACCATTCTTGTCGACGTGCTTTGCACTTGTCGTGGCACTTGACGACAAACGGTCCGAGTCGTCGTGTGTGGGATTCGCTTCTGCACACAATAAGGAATTCGACGAGTCTTCTGCTCCTGAACCATCCGGCAAACCGTGTAAGGAATCTTGCGAACCTTCTGTTCGGTTTCGAAACGACAGGTTCGATAAGGGATTCGCTGAGTCTGTTGGTCTGAAACAATTCGGCAGGTGCGGTAAGGGATCTTTTGCGTGATCGTCTTGGGCACCATTCGAGTCACTTGGTACGGAACTTTAGTCACGACAGTTTCAGGAACCAGTCGAGTCACTTGGACTGGGCAACTTTGACGCACAACTTGAGGCACCATGACAGTGTAAGGTACTTGCTGCTGAACGACTCGAGGACGCCAAACTCGACGACAAAATGTACGAGGAGGTGCTTGAGCCATACACAAGCTTGGCCCACATGGCCCGCGGACAATGCGAGGCAAGACAGGAGAAGGCAAAGCATACTGGCGAGTTTCCCACTGGCCAGTCACACGACGAACACATCGAGTTCGAGTCACGGGACGCTGCACTGTGTAACAACGCTCTTGATTGATTGTTTCTGTCACGGGCTTCATCACCACGCGACGACACTCTCGTTCCAACGTTTCTGTGACTGGCTGCATCACCGTATAAGACTGTTCGCGAACATGATTGTCCCAAACTTGTCGCTGAGTCGTATAGACTTGCTCGCGGTACTTGGTTTCCCAAATCGGACGCTGGACACAATACGTTTCTTCTCGCATCGCAGTTTCCGTCACCGGACGGCTCACGGTGTAGCTTTCTTCTCGAAACGCTGTCTCGGTCACCGTGCGGTAACAGGTTTGAGGCACCTGTTCGGTCACGTTTTCATAAACCGTTCGAGACGTCGTGTACTGCTGAGGTTCCCAGACAGTATCGCAAACAGTGCGGTAGCAGGTTTCCGTGGCTACTCGAGCCGTGGTGTAGCAGCAAGTCGGATTGCACGCCTGAGTAGGGCAGCAACTGTAAGAAGGAACGCCACACAAGCCAGCGAATGCGGTTGCGGGCATCAGACAAACAGACAGCAAGCTGAAACGAAACAGTGATGAGAACATATCATCCTCTCCAAGGCAGATTCCAATGTCCTGCAACTCCGTTTGCAGCAAGGGTCATGTATGACAAAACAGTACCCAGATTCCTTCTGGATCGCTCGGCCCTGTTGGGTGTCTGCGAAAAATTTCGCAACCCCGTTCCTTCAACAAGTCCAATTACGTAAGAAGTGTAAGACAGGAAAGATGGCGTGTCTCAATTTGCTGTCCCCATTCGCTCCAGCACACCGTGCAAAAAAACAACACGCACTCAAGACCCGCCTTTGCTGATTGCCCCAAACCACAGATCAAACGCTCATCCCACATTTCGAACGGCGAATTGGCGACAAAACCTGCGATTTCTGTCCGACCATTGACCGTGCTTGCAACATTCACATTGTAAAAACGACAACCAACTGGCTGGGAACACGGTCTCTGGCCGAGCACAAATGGTGGCATTCGGCAGTGTTCGTCGGCAGCGCGAAGAATGGCCAGCAAGAAATGCCGAACGGGGGCAATTTAAAGCCTATTGACGATATTCTGGTTGATTGGCATCGCTGTTGCTACACTTAGAATTCAGCGAGACGAAGGACGGATCGCCCTGCAAATTTGCAGGCAAATCGCTGAGACGGAGGGATTCAAACGTGCGTCGCTAGAGTTCGTTTTTAATTCGATGCTTTTAGAAGATGCGTGGCTGACGATGGTTTTACAGAGTTCAATGAAATGTTCGAGATATCAAAATACATCCCAGAATTGCCGGTTGACAGTTGGTGGTTCTTTGGATCTGTACTGACAGCACTGGTTGTCGCGATTGCGTTGGTCATTCGCTTCGTATCGTCCAAGACTGATGATATTGATCCTGTCGAAGTTGATCGGCAGATGTTGTCCTCAGTGAGGGAATTAACCAGGACAGGTGAGATCACAGATGATGAATACCGATCGATCAAAGGGCGGCTTGTTGAAAGACTGAAGCTGTCTGAAGACGAACAGAAGACTTCCGAGGACTCACAGACCTCAAACAAGAGTCCGCTGTCTGCTTTAGAAGAACCAGAGGATCAGAAAGAGACGGACTCTGCCATCCAGCAAGATTCCAACGACAGTGATTCTGATCAATCTCACCCAACAATCTAACACTTAGACGAATTGGCGACCTTCGAATTCTCGATGACGCTGGTTCTTACAGACAAGTCAGTTGGCAGGGAAGCCAACGGTGCTGGAGAGAAACACTCCCTGCTTTCTGAGCAGTCCAATGAAAAATCATTTTGGCTGATGACTCCAATCACCATGAGATGATTTTTTAAACGGTTGCAAACAATCAAAGGAACGAAAATGCCATCAGGTAAAGAATTTGGTGCCGGCACAAAGCCGACTCAAGGCAAGCGGAATGCAAACTGTTCATTCTGCCGAAAAAGCTATCGTGAAGTCGGCCCGTTGGTTGAAGGCCCGGAAGGTGTCTACATCTGCGGCGAATGCATCGAACTGTGCCAATCGATCCTTGATCAAGAACAACGTCGCCGTGGCTCAACCACGAAGCTGTTCAATAAGGTTCCAACTCCAAAGGAACTTGTGGCAGAATTAGACCAATACGTCATTGGCCAAGAACAAGCCAAGAAACTGCTGTCCGTCGCGGTACACAGTCACTACAAACGACTGATTCACCAGCACGAAGCCGCCGACACTGATGACGAAGTCGAAATTGAAAAGTCCAACATCTTGCTGGTTGGACCAACTGGCTGCGGAAAGACTTTACTTGCCAAAACACTGGCTCGAGTCCTCCAGGTGCCCTTCGCTATCGGCGATGCGACCACTTTGACCGAAGCTGGATACGTCGGCGAAGACGTCGAAAACCTACTGCTGAAACTGTTACACTCCGCAGACTTCGACATCGAGGCCGCCCAACGAGGCATCATCTTCATCGATGAAATTGACAAGATTGGCAAGACGAGCCAAAACGTGTCGATCACTCGAGATGTTTCTGGTGAAGGCGTTCAACAAGCATTGCTGAAAATGCTGGAAGGCACTGTTGCCAACGTTCCTCCTCAAGGTGGACGCAAGCACCCAGAACAACAGTACATCCAAATTGACACGACCAACATTCTGTTCGTTTGCGGTGGAACGTTCGTCGGGCTCGAAGACATCATTGCTCGACGTATGGGCAAAAAGGTCATTGGCTTCGGCAACAATTCTTCCACCGACGAAGAAGAAGTTCGCAACGAACTGCTGGCTCACTGCGATGTTGATGACATCATGGAATTCGGCTTGATTCCCGAATTACTTGGACGACTGCCCGTTGTTGGAACCTTGACTCAGCTCAGCGAAGACGCGCTGATCAATGTTCTCACCGAACCAAAGAACGCCTTGGTTCGACAGTACACCAAGCTGTTCGAAATGGAAGACTGTGAACTAGAATTCACCGATGGGGCACTCAGCGAAATCGCTCGACAAGCTCGACTTCGCAATACGGGTGCTCGAGGACTTCGAAGCATCATGGAAAAAGCCATGTTCAAGATCATGTACGATCTGCCAGAACACGACAAAGGCCACAAGTTTGTTGTGACCGAAGAAATGGTTCGAGGCGGCAACTTGGTCATGCCAAAAGATTCAGCCGCTGCCTGATTCTGTCCTGACTTGATCACCAGAGGCACATTCCGTCAGAATCTGACGTAAGTGTCATCAAAAAACGACACCCGGCGACATTCGTCGAGTGTCGTTTTTTTGTGCCCATGATAAACATGCAGCGTCCGATGCACAGAAAGTAGCCAGATCACAAAGCCAAACAATCCAGCTCCGCGAAACTTCGCAATCTCAGTTGTCAAACAACTTGCCGATGCCGGGTATAAGGCCGTCTGGGCCGGGGGCTGCGTTCGAGATGAACTGATGGGACGAACCCCAAAAGACTTTGACGTTGCCACCTCTGCAACTCCGGATCAAGTCATCAATCTGTTCGGCAAGCGCCGAACCGTCCCCGTTGGAGTCAGCTTTGGAGTGGTGATGGTACTGGGCCCGTCCAAAGACTGTGGCCAAGTTGAAGTCGCCACATTTCGATCCGACGGAGAATACCTTGACGGACGACGCCCCGATTCCGTTCAATTCTGCAGTCCGGAAGAAGACGCTCAACGACGAGACTTTACAATCAATGGCATGTTCTTTGACCCGATGACAGAACAACTGCTGGACTACGTCGGAGGCCAAAAAGACCTACAAAGAAAAATCATTCGAGCCATCGGAGATCCGTCCGCAAGGTTTCAAGAAGACAAGCTTCGTATGCTCAGAGCCGTCCGGTTTTCAGCAACCTTTGATTTCCCTCTGGAAGAAGCCACCGCGGCGGCCGTAAGGCATCAAAAAGACCAGTTGCTGCAGGTCAGTGTCGAAAGAATCGCTGCAGAATTCCGGCGTATGATGTCTCATCCATCTCGATCGATTGCGATCAAGCTTCTTGTAAAAACAGAACTCTACGAAATCCTGTTTTCGCATTCAGACACCCCCCGCGACTCTGACCAAGTTTGCAATCTGATTGGCAAACTGCACAAGCCAGCATTCGAGCCCGCTTTTGCATTCCTGTTCCAAGATGTGTTTCGCAACCAATATGACCATGCTCGCCAAAGGTGCAAAAAGGTCAAAGACACCTGCAAGCAATGGAAGCTTTCCAACACAGAAACCGAAAGCATCTGTTGGATTCTGGACTCTGCCCATCAATGCGCAACACCAGGATCAATCCCCCTACACATCATGAAGCCAATTCTTGCTGACGATCGGCATCCACTACTGATCGACTTCCTGAATGCATCAGCCACCGAAACAACGGGCCAAAGATCAGCGACCGCAGCCGAACAACTGCAAAGCTACCGAAAGGGTGCCAGTTCCGAATTACTGAACCCACCGCCATTTGTCACCGGAAAAGACCTCTTCGATCTCGGAGCCAAAGCTGGGCCTCAGTTTGCAAAATTGATTGCCGATGTCAGACGCCTACAATTAGACGAAGTCATCATCAGCCACGAAGCAGCCCTTGAATGGGTGAAGCGGCAACTGGAAGACGATGACAGCGCCTGATGCTTCTAAACCAAGCGAACCTTGTGTGACTCACAGATATGAAACCGAAAGCTTTGATTGCCGTTGGCAACTCAGCCAAATGCACGGCAGCCTATTTAGTTACAAAGGAAATCAAGGCGGCCATCAGCGCCATTCGTCAACGATTTCGTGGACCGTTTCACCTTCCAGAATCTCATACGCCATCAGGTGGTCGACCAAGGCTCCAATTCCAGCCCAATGGTTTTCTTGAGACAAAGTTTGATGCAGTTCCACGGTCGTGCGTTCTAGGAACCGCATTTTCTCTTGTTTGCTCTTCAGAAAACTGGCCGCCTTCCAAGCCATCTGCCAATCAAAAGACCATTCAGCAACAGTCGCTGGATGGAATGGATCACCTCGATGAATCATCTCGGCCACAGGGCCAGCGAGCGCAACCAAGATTTCATTTCGAGCCATTTGGCGACTTGAATACTGCCCGCCTCGCCATTGAATCTGCACATCACCAAATCTTTTTGGCCCGTCATCGAAGTCTGGATCAATGGAAAGACTTAAAACTTCTCCGCCTAAAACAACGGCCATGAAAGCGTGACCGGATTCGTGCCAAGCGGTAATTTCCAGTTCGCTACTCATTCACAGATCGCTTTAGCAAGTTCGCCCAGAAATTCTGAGAAAGACGTCTGCCGATTGCATTTCCACCTACGCCGCCGCTCGACGCTGCACGGGTTTCGCTGCCGCGGGAAGGTCAACTAGGTCATGAATCGAACCATAAACCGGAACCGTTTCCGATGTTTCATCAGGCGACAACAAGGTCGCTCGAACACGAGACGTTGGTCCCAACATCGTTGAAATGACCTGACCATTGACCGTACTGCCGCTCACCATTTGCATGTGAAATCGCTGCACCATCCCAGCCAAAGCGGTCCGGATTTCGACCATCGCCAAAGATGCTCCGATACACATTCGAGGGCCCGCTCCAAAAGGCAAATATT
Organism: Fuerstiella sp.; assembly: GCA_039974975.1. Lineage (GTDB taxonomy): Bacteria > Planctomycetota > Planctomycetia > Planctomycetales > Planctomycetaceae > Fuerstiella. The sequence continues at coordinate 94,450 of JBDWHY010000016.1, forward strand.
CGTAAGCACTCGGACGCAACTCTTGCCAACGTTCTGGGCGGAAGACATCTGGGTCTTCAAACAAGTCTGCTCGATGATGAGTCATAAATTGGCTAAAGATTACCGGAGTACCGGCGGGTAATTGCAGGGGGCCCAATGCAGCCTTGTCGGTGGTTATTCGTTGCGAATATGACGAAGCAGGAAGAACTCGCATGCTCTCCTTAATCACCGCCTCAAGGTAATCGCAGGATGCTAGTTCAGTAAACGTCCCCAGCTCTCCAGTTGTCTTTGCCTGCAGTTCGTCGGCCAACTTCGTCATCACTTCGGGATGCTGAGCCAGCAAAAACAGAATCCAGCTAAATGTATGAGCAGTTGTTAAGTGAGCTGCTGCGAAGGTCAATGTGACATGCCCAATCAACTTTTCGTCACTAAAAGCAGCCTCGTTGTGCTGAGCTTTCAACATCAGACTCAACACGTCTGGGGTTTCCGATGCTTTCTTGGCTCTGTGCTTAGATAGCAGGTCCTGCACATTTTCTTGCAAGTCGTCTGCCATCTTCAACAGATCGTCATAGCCTTCCGTAAAATCACGATTGGATACGAGAGCTCCCATGCCAACTTCGTGGTTTTTACGGACCCAACAATCGATCCGATTTCCAAGCTCAACGGCGTAGTCACCGTCGTCGATTCCAAACAGCAGTGCGCCTGTCATCTTTAACATGAACTGAACCATATCGGAGTTCAGATCTCGTTCTTGCCCAACTTCCCAGTCGGACATCATTTCTTGGGTCAGACGGCAAGTCGTGTCATGGTACTGAGGCAAGATACTGCGTTTGAACACGTCCATCATGGCTCGACGACTGTCACGGTGCTCGTTGCCATTCATGCTAAGCAAGCCAGACGTCACTTTACGTTGAGCTGACCGACGACCACCTCGCAAAGCGAAAAATTGCGAGTGATACAGATTGGAATTCGTCAGAACTTCGCGGTTGTATTCGGGTGAAAAAACAAACGCCACGCGTTGACCGTTTTCTTCCAACACGGCTAAGTCTGGAAATTCAGCCTGCAAGCTTCTCATGCAAGCGATGGGATCTGCTGGAAAATCCAGCAAATTACCTATTCGGATGGGCAGTCGCCCGCGTTCAAAAGCAATGGATTCAGTCGTCATCGCAGTCTTCCTGACGGCTCAGCGGTTCATTTTCGTGGCGAATTCTAAGCCGCATTCGTGTCCCTGAATGCCGATTGCCTAGGAATCGCAGTGTGTTCCTGAAACGGTAGCTTGTTTCAAGAAAACCAGCCAGATCGGTCCAGAAACTTCCTGCAGAAATTGCTGGTTCAGAGTGAAATCGGGTGACAATTCCTAAGGGAACCAACCTTTTCACAGCAATTTCAAGACGATACCCCCAAGCATTCGGAATACAGAATCCTCATTTGCGTTCCTGACAGGTCATGTCATGATCTCCGTTTGTGCTCTGAAACCTGTCTCAGACCGGATTCAGAGTGAAAGACAAATCTTGTCGAAATGACACAACGATCGCGAAAGAGCAATCTGTGGACTGGGTGCTGTGCTTCGTTTTTGGTTTTCTTCTAGGCGGCATTCCTTTTGGCTACCTGACTGGTCGTCTGGTTCTGAAAGACGACATTCGCAACCACGGCAGCGGGAATATCGGAGCCACAAATGTGGGGCGTGTCATCGGTTGGAAGTGGGGCAGTTTTGTCCTATTACTGGACGCTTGCAAAGGCCTGCTTCCAACATGGTTGGCCGCAAGATGGGCCACTGACCACATGGCAGCAGAATCGATCGTCCACTATTCGGTTCTGGCAGGGATCGCGGCAATCGTGGGACACATGTACCCGGTCTACCTAAAACTTCGAGGCGGCAAGGGAGTCGCGACAGCTCTTGGAGTCGTCATTGTGCTGGCTCCGAAAGCTCTCGGAATTGCCTTCATCGGATTCGTGCTCATCGTCGCAACAACAAAGCTTGTTGCGTTGGCTTCAATGGTTGCAGCCTTGGCCTTTTCTGTGACCTATTTTTCCATGGCTGGCATGCAAGCTTGGGAAACTTCTAACCTAAGTCTCACCGCCTTTAGCATTCTCATCCCCAGCTTAATCGTGTGGAGACACCGTTCGAATATTGCTCGCATGATCTCTGGAAACGAACCCGCGTTTTCAAAACCCACTCGCGAAGATGAAAACCGGCCCGCAGTTTCAGACAGTCACCAATGAAACCACAAATCCTGTTTGATTTCAGCAGTTGCCTACCTACAGCCAGATCTGTGAGCCCGCACAAGCGATCAGCTTGAAAGAGGCCCATTACAGAACCGGCACAAACCAAGATCATTCGGGAACAACGTCCGCTTCGTCCGCGTTGCGTTTGGCGTCAAGAAAATCTTGCAGCAGAATTTGAGCGGCCAGCTTATCCATGCGCGCCTTTCTCTGCTTGGCACTCATTTGAGCCTGCATCAATAACGCGCCTGCTCGTGAACTACTGAAGCGTTCATCCTGGAAAACCAGAGGCAAGTCCGTCCATTTAATGACTAGCTTCGCATACTGCCGGACCTCCTTCGACTTTTTGCTTTCGTCGCCGCTCATATGAACGGGCAAGCCCATGACCAAGCCGACCACTTCGTAGTCTTCGCACGCTCTCTTGAAAAACTGACGATCGGCTTCGTGACTAGAGCGATCATAATTGTGCAGCGGGCTGCTCAACGACTGCCGAGAATCACTTACAGACACCCCCACACGTTTCGTTCCAAAATCAATTCCTAACAAACGGCCCTTCACTGGAAGGTCTTCGTCAGGAGACAGATCTACTGGTTTCACATCCGTCATAATTCTGTCTTTACTTGATCTTCTTGATTTGTTTCACTTTGAGATTCCGAATCGACATCACTCTGCTCTTTGGTTTCGGTCGGGTCTGGTTCCCCAGAAGGAACTTCGATAAGCAATTGAATGGCCGCCTGAGTCTTGAGATTGACTTTCAGAATGCGGTGATTGTTCGTATCCGCAATGTATGCAAAATCTTCAGTCACAGTGATGTCTCCCGGTTCAGCCAACGCCACCGGGTTAACTGTTGAATCAGCTTTACCTGAACCAAGCCACGTTGATGCCTGCAAAGACGGAATGGCAACTGACTTAATTTTATGGTTGTAGGAATCGGCCACAAGAAGCCCCGACTGAACCACAGTGACGGCCAGCGGATGCTGAAGACGAATATCTGGCCCAGCACCATCCACGTCTCCGAATTCAAACAGCGATTGTCCTCGGGGAAGCCCCGATGCTCCCGCAACCGTGGACACAAACCCTGTGTCAAAATCGATCCGACGAATCGCCGACCCCTCGCTGTCTGCAACATACAGTCGATTTCCATCGCTACTGACGGAAAGATCTGAAGGTTGAGCAAACGCGGCCGCTTGCCGACTTCCATTCACGATATCTTCAGCACCATTACCAGCGAACACACTGATCTGATTTGAACCCAATTGATGCGCCCAAATTTGATGAGACCCCGCCATCGCGATGTACATCTGGTCAGAAGATACCACGAGGTCCCAAGGGCTGTTTAGCTTCGCCTTGGACAATGAACCTCCTGTTGCCCCAAAGCCAGCTTGAACTCCGTTCCCAACCAAAGTCGTCACCATCTTTGCATCCAAATCAACGATGCGAATCGCATGATTATCCGTGTCGGCAACAAACAATTTGTTATCAATCAGCGTCATCCCCTGAGGACGATTGAATTCTGCTGATTGAAAATCTCCATCGCCGAAACCTTGATTGGCTGATCCAATTGTTGTTTCAAATTTGCCATCCAGATCGCAGACCACAATCCGATGATGACTGCTATCAGCAACGAAAATCCGTTTCGACGGTTCGTCTACCAACACCTTGCCGGGATAGTGCAAAACCGTCAGATCTGGATCTGCGGCCGATTTTTGAAAACGCAGTGGCTCTTCATTCAACGTTCCCTTCCAGCGATGATACTTCACCATCTGATCAAGGATACGGTCGAACAAAATTCGATTTCCCTCTCCCGGCTGAACGCCAACCAGTCGGCCTTCAGGATCGATTAAAGCCAGTGTCGGCCACGATCGAATACCAAACCGATCCCACAAAGCCATTTCACGATCGTTGATCACGGGGTGATCAATTTCGTAGCGAAGAATCGCATCTTGAATCTGCTGGCTGTCTTTCTCGTTTTCAAACTTCGCGCTGTGGATACCAATCACCACCAGTTGATCGCCGTACTTCTGTTCCAGATATTTCAGATCTGGCAGCACGTGCATGCAGTTGATACAGCAATAAGTCCAAAAGTCCAAGATGACGATCTTGCCTTTCAGATCGGCCAGCGAAATCGGGGCGTCTGCATTCAGCCAACCAGCACCTAAATCAAAAACGTCAGGCTTTAACTTGGTGGTGCGAGGAAATGGATTGGGCGGAGTGAGTCCTCGACGAACACCTTGAATACTGTCGTCCGCAGCAGAATTTGTATTGTTTGATTCATCGTCGGATGCTGCGGAATCTCCGGATTCCTGATCAACAGTTTTCTGAGCTTGCGATTCTTGAGCACTGCTAGTCTGAGCAAACGCAACTGCGACAAAGAACATGAACGCTGGCAAGAATTTGATGAAAGGAATTTTCATTGATTTCCTCTTTTACAACTGCTTGAAAATTGCGACTTCCGTTCATCGGCATGATTCGAATGAAGCTGCAAAACACCAGGCTCACTCAGTTACCCCGCGGCGACGTCGACACCAAGTTTTCGCAAAGCCGTTCGAGTCAGATCAGTTGACGTATAAATCTCTGCGTTCAGGCCTAGGTCTCGCCCCTTCAACACATACGCTTCAATATCATCTGTATAGAAACACTCTTCAGGCAAACATCCCGCTCGTTGAATGGCATCCAAATAGATGCTTTCATTCGGCTTCAGTTCTCCAACTTGAAAGCTGGTCGTCATATCATCAAACGCATCCAGAATTGAAAACCGATCTCGGATAAACTCCAGATGATTCGCGCTCGTATTTGACAGCAACACCAACTTCATCGAACTCTGTTTCAGTTCATCAATCAGTGGCACAATCGTTTGGTTCAGTTCGAAGATATCGGCCGTCGCATTCAGAAACTCGGCTTTGTCGACGGTTGTTTCAGACTGCACTTGAAAATGATGATGAAATTCTGCTTCTGTAATTTTTCCGCATTCAATCTGCCACTGCAGACCATCTTCGATCAAGATCTTCTTGACCACTGCCAATGACGCTCCCGATGCCTTCACAACGTTTGCGCACATTTGATCGTGACTGAAGTAAACCAGCACATTGCCCATATCAAAAAGACAGGCTTTGATTGCCATTTGTGAATTTCCTAAAGCAGCGAGAACCAAGTCAGCCCAGCAAAATCAGACAAATCTATTTCACGATTGTGCCGTCAACGGGACTGGAGGCAGTCGCGTACAGCTTCTTCGGTATCCGCCCCGCCGTGAAAGCCTTGCGACCAGCTTGGCACGCCAGCTTCATGGCATCTGCCATTAGGTGAGGACTGTCAGCACTCGCGATTGCCGTGTTTAACAATACTCCGTCGCAACCTAGCTCCATCGCAAAGGCAACATCACTCGCAGTGCCGACTCCCGCGTCCACGATCACCGGATAATTCGGATCGTTTTCTTTCAGGTACTCCATACAGATTTTGATGTTGTTCGGATTCAAAATTCCTTGACCACTGCCGATCGGACTGCCCGCGGGCATCACACTGGCAGCCCCAGCGTCTTTCAATCGCTTGGCCAAAATAGGATCATCTGACGAATAGCACAGAACCTGAAAACCTTCGTCCACCAATTGCTTACAGGCTTCCAAAGTCGCCACCGGGTCAGGCAGCAAGGTTTTTGTGTCACCCAAAGCTTCCAGCTTCACCCAGTCGGAACCCGAATTTTCAAGACCCCGAAGAATTTCTCTCCCCAATCGAGCGACTCGAACGGCATCTTCCGCACTGAAGCAGCCAGCGGTGTTCGGTAAAATGGTGTATTTATCAAGGTCGATGAAATCCAGAATGTTACGGCCATCAGCATCAACCAAACGCTCACGACGAACGGCCACAGTAATGACGTCTGCACCGCTGATTTCCAGACACTCCTGCATCTGCTCGAAAGAAGCATACTTTCCCGTGCCGACGATCAGCCGAGATTTCAGAGTATGGGTGCCAATGATCACTTCGTTGTCGTCTGCGGTATTCAAAAGATCGCTCATGGTTTTCTTCGCACGTGTACGTTGGAATTCGGAGTGTCGCAACCGATATCGAACGCTGTCAAAATCGAATGATGCTCAATCGCCAGTATATCAAACCAACACGAGATCGTCCCGCCATGAACGCCCCAATGTCGCCATGATGCGCCCCCGTGACAAACAGCGTGAAGCGATTCCACAATGAAAGAATGCTATGCCGGTTGAATATCCAGCATTCCGGCATTCCACAGGGCTGTTGAGCGATTGAAGACCCATTTTTTCGCCCCGAAAGATGGGTCGTGAAGCGGGCTACGGCTCGTATCACGGTGGAGCGAGCGGCTGCGTCTACGTCTGCGTAGTTCATGACGGCGAAGCGGACGGTAGCAGGTCAGGTTCGTTAGCAAGCCAGAATTCGCCACCAATTCAGGTTCGCTACCAATTCAGGTTCGCCACCAATTCAGCTTCGCTACTAGGGCAGGGCAATATTCTTAACCGCCGCCAACCAGCGTCACAACTTCAATTTCATCATCGGCCTTGAGCACGTGGTTTGAATGCTGCTCGCGCGGCACCAATTGCTTGTTGCATTCCACGGCACAATACCGATTATTGATCTGCAAGTCTTTCAGAAGCTCAGCCAATGTCCAAGCGTCTGGAATCTCTCGAGACTCTCCGTTTAATTTGATACTCAACATGCTGCAATTGTAGCGAACACTCATCCGATTGGCAGGCTAAGAATCGCATTTCCAAGGCCTACAGCGAAAGCACAAATCCATTCTTGCAGAGGCACGAAAAAAGGCCGATGCACTGCTGCATCGGCCTTCATTTTCTTGACTGAGCCAGTCACGGAATCGTGAGTCAGACTGCAATCGAATACCTTCACCGAATCGGCTTAGTACATTTCTTCGTCGTGATCGTGGCCGCCCTTAGCACCGGCTTTCGGAGCATCTGCGATCAACGCATCACTGGTCAGCAGCAACGTAGAAACACTCGCTGCGTTTTGCAGGGCGGTTCGAGTCACCTTGGTTGGATCGATGACACCAGCCTTGACCATGTCTTCGTACTTGTTCGAAGCAGCGTTGAATCCACTGTTTCCTTCAGCGTTACCAACTCGTTCGCAAACAACAGCACCGTCGATGCCAGCGTTGTCAGCAATTTGAGTCAGAGGTGCTTTGCAAGCTCGAACAATGATGTCGAAGCCCACTTTTTCGTCGTGAGAAATTTTGCCTGGCTTCACAGCGTTTGACGCACGAAGCAGAGCAACACCGCCACCAGGCAGAATGCCTTCTTCAACGGCAGCACGAGTCGCATGCAATGCATCTTCAACTCGAGCTTTCTTTTCTTTCATTTCAGACTCAGTGGCGGCTCCCACGTTAACCTGAGCAACTCCACCAGCCAGTTTCGCGATTCGTTCTTCCAGCTTTTCGCGATCGTAGTCGCTGCTGCTGTTTTCCATTTCGCGACGAATCTGTTCGATTCGAGCTGTGATGTCGGCCTTCTTGCCACCACCTTCGATAATGGTGCAGTTTTCTTTGTCGACGACAAGCTTCTTGGCAGTTCCAAGATCTTCCAGCTCGATGCTGTCCAACTTGATACCCAAGTCGTCAAAAATTGCCTGTCCGCCAACCATGATTGCAATGTCTTGCAGCATGGCTTTACGGCGATCGCCGTATCCGGGAGCCTTAACAGCAGCAATCTTGAATGTGCCACGCAACTTGTTGATCACCAATGTTGCAAGAGCTTCACCCTCAACATCTTCAGCAATGATCAGCAAAGGCTTGCCGCTGTTGACAACCTTTTCCAACACAGGAACCAAGTCCTTGATGTTGCTGATCTTCTTTTCGTGGATCAGGATGTAAGCGTCATCGAAAGCACATTCCATGCTTTCGTTATCTGTTGCGAAGTAAGGCGACAGGTATCCTCGGTCGAACTGAAGACCTTCAACAACGTCGAAGTTGGTCTCAAGGCTTTTGCCTTCTTCAACGGTGATGACTCCGTCTTTACCAACAGCATCCATCGCGTCAGACAAGATCTGTCCGATTTCAGGATCGTTGTTTGCTGCAACTGCACCAACCTGAGCAATTGCCTTGCGAGTACGGCATTCAGTCGCCATGGAATGCAGTTGAGAGGTAATGTCTTCAACAGCCTTGTCCATACCACGCTTCATTTCAAGCGGGCTGACTCCGGCAACAACAGCCTTCAGGCCTTCTTTGTAAATCGCTTCTGCCATCACTGTCGCGGTGGTGGTTCCGTCACCGGCAACGTCTGATGTCTTGCTTGCGACTTCTCGAACCATTCGAGCACCCATGTCTTCGAACTTATCAGTCAGTTCGACTTCACGGGCAACAGTCACACCGTCTTTTGTGACGGTGGGTGAGCCAAAGCTTTTTTCAATAATGACGTTGCGACCGCGAGGTCCCAAAGTCACTTTGACGGCTCGAGCTAGCTTTGAAACTCCGCGACGCATCGCTTCTTGAGCTTCTTGATCGAAGGCAATAATTTTTGCCATGAGTAACGTACTCCACTTTGTTTTTTTAAATGTGTGTTTCAAACTGTGAGTTTGAAATTGTTGGAAACTGGCTGTCGTGTTGAATCGCAGTGCAGTACAGGGACCAAAAACGTCGTCATGCAGCACTCACAATTCGACTGGCCAGTTTCAAAGGCTGAGCTTCACGCATTTGTGAAGTCTCAAACTGAAACGCCTGTCAAAAGGTGTCTCGAACGACTCTACAAAGTCGCCATGATGTCGCTTTCGCGAAGCAGCAAGTACTCGTCATTACCAATTGTGATTTCATCACCGGCGTACGAGCTGAAGATAACCTTGTCACCTTCTTTGACGGTCAGAGCAACTTTTTCGCCCTTGTCGTTAACGTGTCCGTCGCCTACAGCAATGACTTCGCCTTGCTGAGGCTTGCTTTGAGCAGCGTCTGGCAAAACGATTCCGCCAGCCGTTACTTCTTCTGCTTCGGCTCGCTTCAATACAACACGATCGTTGAGAGGCACAATTCGAGTGCCGCCGGATGAAGCTTTTTTAGCCATGATCTACTCCCTAAACCTGTGTGAATCGCTCAAGGCCACAGTTTCAAACTGCAGGCTCAACAAATCACGGAACCACAAATCTGCCGACGTACGGCAAATGGCTGATCAACTTGACTCCCGATCCTCAAACCGGCAGTTTTGGCAGCTCAGCTACACAGTGAGTGAACAGAGCGATTTGCGTTCCCGAACAGGGTGAAATTCCCAAAACACATGCAGCTAAACAAGTTACGACACTCTCAGAAGACTCAAATCGCCGATCACTGCCGAATTGACGCCTCGAAACCTAGTCGAATCGGTCCAAAAACAGGTTATTTGGTGATGCTGCAATCCAGCTCAAAATGCCCCCGCAGCGTGGCTCAGAACCCCAAACCTAGCCGGCTGATTTTTTAGCTCAAGCCTTTTCAAACACTGTTGAAGCGTACACAGTGGAACCGGACACAGTGGAACCAGACGCAGTGGAACCGGGCAGAGGCCGCTTTCTTCAGGCTTCGGTTTGCATTCGGCATTCGGAACGCCAGACTCTATCCACCTGCCTCCTCGACGGCGATCCAACCTGCTTCGCCGATACCTTCCATCCTCAGCGGCCACCATCGACATGTCCGACGAACGTCCCCATATCATTTTCATCATCACAGACCAGCAGCGCTTTGACACCATCAAAGAACTGGGATTCGATTACATGGAAACTCCCAACATGGACCGCCTGGTTCGTGAAGGGACGACGTTCACCAACTGTCATATCTCGGCCCCCAGCTGCGCTCCATCCCGAGCCAGCTTGTTCACGGGCTACTACCCTCACACCACCGGCATCCTAAAAAACGCTGATCAGTGGAATCACGGATGGATCGAAACACTGGCAGACAGTGGTTACAAGTGCATCAACATCGGTAAAATGCACACGTATCCGTATCACACGCCCATGGGGTTTCATGAACGCTACGTCGTTGAAAACAAGGACCGTTACATGGAAGAGCGGTTCTACTACGACGAATGGGATAAAGCTTTGCATGCTCGAGGCCTCGTCAAGCAACAGCGAGAGCTGTACCGAAAACGCGACGACTACAAAGACAGTCTCGGAGCATTCCTGTGGGAACTCGACGAGGACATGCAGTCGGACAACTTTGTTGGCAACATGGCGACTTGGTGGATCGATACGAAACCTAAAAGCGAACAACCCTTGTTTCTTCAAATTGGATTTCCAGGCCCTCACCCGCCTTACGATCCGACTCCAGAAATCGCCGAAAAATACATGGCCAAAGATCTGCCACTGATGGAAGTGACGGAAGAAGAAAAGGAAGGACAACCTCGAGCCTTCAAAGTGCTTCGAGAACACAACTTCGAAATTGACCATGACAGCGTTGTGCACAAAGACAACCCGACTGAAGAAGAACGCCATAAACAGCGGGCCTACTACCTCGCCAACGTGACCATGATCGACACCAAAATTGGTGAGATCTTGGATTCCCTCGACAAGAAAGGCTATCTGGACAACAGCGTCGTCATCTTTACCAGCGATCATGGCGACTGCCTGACGGATCACGGCCACAGTCAAAAATGGACCATGTATGACACCATCACCAAAATGCCTTTGATCGTATGGAGTCCTGGTCGCTTCGAAGCAAACAAGCGAGTCGACGGGTTGTGCCAACAAATGGATATCGGACCAGCCATTCTGGAACTGGCGGAATGCGATATTCCAGACACAATGGAAGCAAAATCTTTGCTTCCCGCTTTAGAAGGCAAGGATTGGGATCCTCGAGACTTCGTCTATGCCGAACACGGCAAAGACCACATCTTAGACGGCACGGAATTTGTTTCGATGGTGCGAGACAACCAATGGAAGCTGGTCCATTTCATCGATGAAGACGAAGGCCAGTTGTTCGACCTTGCCAACGACCCCACAGAAATCAAGAACCTGTGGAGTAGCCCAGAACACTCCGACCAAAAACAAACGATGTTGACAGAACTCCGAGAATGGCGGCTGCGAAGCCTGATCAAGACATCAGCTTGGGCGGGCAACTTCAGATAATCGGAAGAACCAGACTTCCATGAAGACGCATCGGCGTCACCACACAACTCGTCGCCAAATTCACACAAACACGACTTGCTTCTGAGCTAGATTTTTGTTCTATCCGCCTTCTCTAAGTGGTTTACTCGATACGAAGATTCCAAGAATCGTGCCGAAGACAATCCGTTAAGAGTACTCAGATGCAGTCACTTAATTTAATCGTCGGTTGTGTGTTGTTTGGTGTCGCAATTGCCATCACGATGTTGGTGCCAGCAGATCGCCAAACGATTGCCGATCCGTGGTTTCAAAGTGCGGTTCTAGAAAACACTCGGCCTGTCGTTGTCAAATTTGGAGCAGACTGGTGCCCTCCATGCCGTTCAATGGATAAATCACTCGCAACGCTAAAAAGTGGCTTCCCACAAGCTCGCTTTGTGACGATCAACATTGATGAAAAGCCCGACGTGTTTCGAACTTTTCAAAGCGGCTCCGGAATTCCTCAAGTGGCGATCTTCCAAGACGGAGCTGTGGTTGCACGGACTCGAGGATTTCCAGGAGAAGCAAAAATGAAATCTTGGCTCCAGAACAACCTTTGATTCCCTAGAAGGCTGATTCAAAATAAGCTGCCTTCACCGAAAGCAACGCACCACAAGCTTCCGACGCATTTTCCATTCATAGGCTGATGAAAATTCAAGATGGCTGGCAAGGAAGAAGATCGCGAAGACTTACTTGCGGAAGCCTCCGCATTGATCGATCGGATGGAATTGCAGCTGCCAGTTGAAAATAGCAACGACGATGAATTCGTGTTCGCCGGATATCGCAGCAATGGATTCTTCAGCATCTATTTCGGCCAAGATCGCCACTACCAATTCGACAAGGACGGACGCCTTCGACGTGCGTATATCGATGACCGCCTGTACCGAGCTGCCTACGGCAAGCTCAGTCAACTTAAGCGGCGGCGAACGGAACAACAAACCGTTTTGGAACGCACAGATCTTAGCTCACATTTGGCACTCGAATTCGTGAGCAACATGAAACATCATCTCAATGTCCTCCAGTCGCATTTGAACAAGCGTGATTGCAACGTGCATCGATTCGTGTTGTCGGATCAGGACGCAACGCAGGTAGACTTCTTGCGTCGAATATCAGACTCCATCCATTCGATCATTCAAAAGCAGGCCGACTTTTTTAGTCGAACGATTAAGGGCAAGCGTCTGAGGTAAGTAGACCAATCAATGCTTGGTGTGAGAAAAGATTCGGGCACTTGGTTCGCAATCAAACATCTCCACACCTACCCTAAGGGAAGACAGAACCAAGTTCCCATGGCCATCTCCCGCCTCGCATCCTCATCTACCAAAAGCACGCCCCGTGAAAACTGTATTGGTCATGCGACATTCTCATGCCGTTTCCGACAACCCGGCCTACATCGATGAAGAGCGCCCTCTGACAGATAATGGCATTCACCTCATCCGTCAGACCAGCACTCACATCAAACCTTGGCCCGTTCAAAAAATCCTTGCCTCAAGCGCAATCAGAACTCAGCAAACGGCAAAACACGTTCTGCCCACCTTCGCACAAGTCGACAAAGTCGATGTCCTCGACGAGTTATATTTAGCCACCGTGGAACAGTACGTCCACAGCTTGAAGCAACTTGATGCGGACATTCACTGTGCAATGTTGATTGGACACAATCCCGGCATCGCAAACTTAATCGCAAATTGGAGCGGACGACACCTATCTGTTTCTCCATGCACGGTCGCCGTTTTTCGGCTACCGATCGATGAATGGAAGACACTGAAACTGATGAATTCTCAGGGCCAAACAATGGAAGCTTTTATATCCAAAGGCCAGCAGATCGAGTAACACCATGCAGTCCGATCAGGAATCAAAATCAATTCCCCCAGACGACCAAAACAATTTGAAAGACGCTCTCGCCCTTTGCCTTGTCCCGGGCGTGGGACCTCGCTTGCAGGCAAACCTGCTAGAACACTTCGACAGCCCAGCGCATGTCCTCGATGCTTCTATCGAACAACTGCAGCAGGTCGATGGCATCGGAGCCAAGGTGGCCGAGCGAATCGCGTCTCCCATTAATCGCCCGGCCGCGAACGAGATGCTAAAGCGTTGCAAAGACGCCGCCGTCAAGCTGTTACTGAAAGGCTCCAACGACTATCCGTCGATGCTAAGCGAAGTCGATGATTCTCCTTCGATCCTGTTTTGCAAAGGAGACATCACCGAAGCAGATCGACTGGCGATTGCCATTGTGGGATCTCGAAGATGCACGGCTTACGGTCGCCGACAGGCAGAACGACTGGGATCAGCACTTGCTCGAGCGGGCTTCACCATCATTAGCGGTTTGGCTCGAGGAATCGATGCGGCCGCTCATCGTGGAGCACTCAACGCAGGTGGACGCACAATCGCCGTCATGGCAACCGGTGTCACAGATATCTACCCTCCCGAACACGCGGATCTCGCCGTTGAAATTTCCAACCACGGAGCTGTCATCAGCGAATTCCCCTTGGATCAAAAACCGCGCCCCGGAATGTTCCCTCAACGAAACCGAATTATCAGCGGAATATCACTCGGTTCAGTCGTCATTGAGGCGACAGAAAAATCGGGCTCATTGCACACAGCTCGGCATGCCATGGAACAGGGCCGAGAAGTGTTTGCTATGCCGGGCCCCATCGACAGTTTGGCCAGTGCAGGGTGCCACCGATTGATTCGAGACGGAGTGACCTTGATTCGCAATGCCGACGATGTGATCGCCGAGCTTGGGCCGTTAATGAAACCAACGACCACGGCGACTCACGAAACCATTCATGATCCTCGAGAACTTACGCTGAACGAGCAAGAACGCCTGATCTTGGCCAGCATCGGCAGCACGGCCACACATTTAGATGAAGTGATTGGCAGCGTGGGTATCGAAATGTCTCGAGCACTATCAACAATCACGATCCTAGAAATGAAACGCTTTATTCGCCGATTGCCAGGCAACTTCGTCGTCCGCAGGAACTGAACCTGTGGCCTAACAGCCCGTTGAAAAGCCAGGATGTGGTCACCCCACGCGTAAGCTAGGCATGAATCCGCTCAAAACCCTGATATTCTGAAGTTCTGCACATCCGACATCCATCGCTCATGCGTCGGGTTCCCTTTTTCAACGGCCAGCGAACTGACGCCCTCTGTTTGCAAGATCGGCCAAATGTGCCGCATCAAAAGCAGCAATTTCTAGCAAGCGGTTGATAGCAATTCGGCAGGTCTGGCAGCTGAAGTGGCAAACAATGCCATGGGTTCAGCACGTCATAAAAGATGGCCAAAAACTTGCCCGTTTCGTGTTCACACTTGAGCCGCTTTCTGAAAAAACACGTCTTCGATTCAAGTTGTTCTGACTTGAATCCGATTACACAGACTACGTCGTGGTTAACTTCTGCACGGTGTTGACGATACACATGCGACCACTGATCAATTGGCGATCGCAACAGGAATCGATTTGATGAAACGTACAGCACTTTATCTAGTAGCTGCCAGCTTTTTACTTCTTGGCAATGCAAAACAAGCGTCGGCTTGCTGCTATATTCCTTGGCTCGATCCCCTTGCTTGGATGGGCTTTTACGGCTGTGGCCCCAACCCTTGGATGAGCGGTTGTGGAACTGGTCAATGCGGATACGGGGGCGGTTACAGAGCCAACTATGGCTACGCGCAACCGTCTTACAACAGCTACGTTCCAAGCTACCCAGCGCTCAACTATCAGGCAGCCCCGGTTGCTTCCGACTGCGGCTGTCAAGGAGCCTCACTGTCTCAACCACAGCAACAACTCAGCGCATACCGAGTTCCCGTGACGACATACCGAGCGGTCACTCAGTATGTCCCTCAAACGACCTACCGAACTCAATATCGCTATCAACAAGCTCAGGTGGCGCAGGCTCAACCAACCGCTCCGTTGGCTTACGGTTATTCCGGAGCGACCACGGCCTACGGATATGGATATGGAGCCTCGACTCTTCCAACGGCAGTTCCACAATCCACCGCGTACAACGTTGCTCCGGCTGCGACTTACGGAACTGCTCCGACTTACAACACGGCTGCAGCTTACACCCCAGCCGCAGCTTACAACACGGCCACGGTTCCAGCTTATCCCACGGCCCCCACGAACGGATACACAAGCTACGACGCGAATCCAGTGCCCAGCCCTAGATATCCTGTCCCGTCGGCTCCAGCTTCACCCAGCTTCTACCAACCCAGAACATTCCAAGCTCCGACTGGCGATATCGCTGGGGACCACGAAATGCGTCCGCAAACTGCAACTCTGCCCGTCATTCCAAACTCGTACTCTGGAAAAATTCCTGTCCGTCGAGCAACCTACGGAGCGGCCCCTCGAACCACTCGTTCGTTCTCATCGACTGTTCGCTAACTCCAGACAAAATTTTGTCAGACTCAAGCGAATCGACAAGAGAAGAGAATCAAAATCAAAATCAAAAGAGCACTCGTGTTGCACGAGTGCTCTTTTTTTTATGCGCACCGAAGCAGCAACTCAATCGTCCCTGCCACTGTCTATTCAGGAGCCTTAAATTCAAGCAGCGAAAAGACAAAGTGAGTCAAGAGAGTAAAGAGAGTTGACCACAAAATGGTTCGAGTCACTCCTGTGCTGATTTCAGATGCCGAACGCTTTGGTGAAGAACCGCACGACCAAGCGATCACGGCCGTCCCGATGGCACAGGTCACCAGTTTGCCCATAAGCCAACCAGAACCCTTATAAAAAATGGTACCCGGCAGTCTCAGTTCTCGATGAAAATGAGCATCCCAAAACGGAATTCCTTCGGCCGCATGGGTCGCCAAAAAAGCGACCGCACTGGTGGTACTCGCGACAAAATAGCTGATCAATGTCAGCATCGGAGTGCCAATTAAAAACGCGTATAAAATCGGAGTTCGCACCGATCGGTCGGGAGACATTCCAATCGTCTTCATTGCATCCAACTGATTTCCATACACCTTGCTTCCAACATCAGCCGACACCGCAGCGCCACTTCGAGCAGCAATTAAAATTGTGCTTAAAATGGGCACTAGAAAACGGAACAACGAAAAACCCGTTGCATGCAACAGATTTTCAATCAGCAACGGTTCGGTATACTGACGAAACGGCAAGTAGCGAAAGATGAAGTCTTGAGCCACAAAGCCAATAATCATGCCCGAAATTGCGATGTAGAAAATCGCCGACCAACCTGCCACCAAGCGGAAGTAGTGCCAAGTCATTTTGCTGGCCCAGCGAGTACTTTTCCAAAGCGGCAGCAATGTCCAAGGTAGCAGCAGAAGGCTTTGTACAAACACACCAGTCGCCTCGGCAGCCAGCATGACCTTCTGCCCCATCCGATTGAAAATTGAGACTGACTTCAGGTGAGTCACTTCCGCTGACGGCGGAGTTCCCAACAATTCGGGAATCTTATTCCAGTCTTCTCGCGCTACTGTTTGAAGTTTCTGCTCACGATGATTCAGCAGAATAATGTGATCTGCCACATCGCTTAATGCTTCAAAGTCATGAGTCACCACGACCGATGTTCGCTGGAACTTTTGCTGAGTCTCACGAACCATTTCGGCGACTTGCCGTCCCGTGTTCGGATCCAAGCCAGAAGTGGGTTCGTCATACAACACGACGTCCGTTTGCATCGCCAAAGCTCGGCAAATTGCAAGCCGTTGCTGCTGCCCGCCACTTAAAACAGACGTGGGTCGGTCAGTTGGAACGGCCAGTTGATTCAATAAAGCATCAGCTGAAGCACGAGCCGCCGTTCGCCCCTCGCGAGCTGCTCCATGATCAATCGCGATCTGAATGTTCTCTGATGGACTCAGTTCATCAAACAATGCGAAGCTTTGGAACACCACGGCGACCGGATGATCAAAGTGGTTACGAACGGTGGCCTTCCCTTTCTGATCTCGAAAGAGAATCTCACCGGAAAATTTGATCGCTGGATCATCGGGAGTAATCAATCCCGCCAAAATCCGCATAAGCAACGACTTACCAACTCCGCTGCACCCCAACAGCAATGTCAGTTTGCCCGCAGGAAATTCGATGCTGGTATGATCCAACAATCGCTTGTCACCCGCCCTCAGTTCGAAGTCCTGCAGAGAAATCGCAGTGCCACTCACTTGCTGCTGCAAATCACTAGCGGGTGCATCGGTGTTGCTGAGATCGGTTTGTTTAGAATCGCTCACGAGAATTCAGTTTAACCTTGCGGAGTCAAAGGGCTTTGAGCCGAACCACCAAAACCCATTGGGTAAATCATTGATTCTGTCGCCATCTTCATCGAAATCACTTTGCCAGAATCCGGCGAATCGTCGGATTTGGTTGGCGCCGCAGTCTCGACGGGAACCATCATGAACCAGCGACGATCCTTGGTCAGCAGTTGGACTCGAAGAATGCGTGAAAATTCGGGAGTGATCCCCGTTTCTCGACTTCCAAACAACGCGTCTCCGATCGCTCGCACCATCGTCTCCATCTCCTCACCCGCGTCTTCAAACGCACTTCTTGTTCGTTCGTTTCGGAAGTGAAATTCCAAACGATCCTTGAGCAGTTCGTTTTCAACCACTGCTTCTTTGACAACAGACCAAATCAATCGATGGAGTTCTTTGTCTTCTGCGACTTGTTTAAAATTCTTCTTCAGCACCGTCCGAACTTCGGGGTTTTTCATGCTGCGTTTCACGATCGATTCTGTCACGTCTAACAATTCGTCAGTTCGAGACTTTAATGTCGGAATCACTTCTTGATCAACGAAACGCTGAAATTCAACTTTGACTGCATCACGTTTGGGCAATGGAGATTTGTCGTACATGAATCTCCAGGCAAACGAAATCAGACTGACCTTCTTCCAAAGCTGCTTACCAATGTCTTTCGCAACGGGCACAGCTTCTTCTTCGATGATCGGAAGAATCTGTTCTTTCACCAGTGGAAGCAAGTCGGCCTTCACGATATCCACTTCGTAGCGATCCGCGATCCGGCGAAAATCTTCTTCGTGTCGTTTTAAAACTTCAGGCAACTGTTGTTCAACAGCGTTAAAAGCCGTCCGCACACCTTCTCGTAAGATGGGCTGCAATCGATCCAAAATCTCTTCGCGTTCCTCTTCCCAAGTTTCTTGAATCAAGCCAGCAATTTCTTCTCGACGTTCCTTTGGCAACATTGTTTTGACAACGTTGTCCAAAGACAGCGAAGCCGAATGAAACTGAAGCTCGAAAGCCCCATCGATGTGAGCCAGTGCCTCGTCGTAGATTTCAACTTGGATCTTGCCAACCGGCTTGGGATCACGGCTTGTACTGCCATCCGTGTTCACCACATGTCCTACCTGCCGAAACTGTCCGGGAGCAATTTCAAGGAAGATTGGGTCTTCTCGCCCAACCCACATGCGCCCCACACATTTCGCCGTGTATTCCGTGTGCTGAGACGTCAACCAAGCACCAAGTTCTGATGATAATGCGGACACGCTGCTGGACTGAGCCTGCATTTCCGTTCTGAGCAACAGAAAAACCGACACGATAGCCACGCCCCAAGATGCGATCCCAATGATTCCAGACTTCGATTTCATTTTGTGCTCCTCGAAGAACTGACGAACAAATCAACGACCGGAAATCGGATTTTCATCAGTGAATTCAGGCGGCAACACCAATCTGGCAAGCGGAATACAGCCTGAACCATGACAATGATCGTCCTGACATTTTTGGAAAACTCGCGAATCACTCTTAGCCTCAATCTCATCCTCGTTCACTGTCGCCTACGATCGGCTTTCACTATGCTAACGAACCAACGGAAACGGTTTCATGAACAGCTGAAAACAATTCGACTGATGCCTAGAATCCTTAGAATTATTGCGTTTTGAAGCAGTGTTTCCGTCCGTATCATTCCAACCAACCGACAGCCATCTCAACGCAATTCACCGAAACTTCTAATGAAGCCATGTCAGTCAAGCCACCAAGTCACCACAAATTCTGTGGTGCGTATTGCAACTCGGGCCAGCAAATTAGCTCTGTGGCAGGCTGAATACATTCAGTCCCTGATCGAAAAAACATCACCCGAAACCCAAGTAGAAATCGTTCACGTTCACACAGAAGGCGATGTCAATCTCACCGACCCGCTCAGACAATTCGGAGGCACAGGAGTCTTCACTAAAGAAGTCCAAGTTTCTGTATTGAAGTCGGCAACAGACATCGCCGTCCACAGTCTGAAGGATCTTCCCACAGTTCCCACAGACGGATTGGTTTTAGCCACCGTCCCAGAACGAGCTGCTCGAGCCGACGTGATCGTATGCCCTGAAGGCAAAAAACTGGAAAGCATCGATGATCTCCCCAATGCCGCGCGAATTGGAACCGGAAGTCCAAGACGTCAGGCACAACTGCTACACGTTCGACCCGATTTGAACATGCTTGAGATTCGAGGCAATCTGCAGACCCGCCTAAAGAAACTGGACGATGGCGAATACGACGCCATTGTATTGGCACAAGCAGGCTTAACGCGTCTGGAAATGGATGATCGAATCTCCTTCGTCTTCCCAGTCGATTTAATGACTCCTGCTGTCGGGCAGGGGGCCATTGGAGTGGAATGCCGCGCCGACGATGAAGCAACTCAACAGATTCTCAATAAGCTGACCGACAAAGATGCTTGGTCTGCAATTACGGCTGAAAGAGCATTGATCCGAGAGCTCGAAGCTGGCTGCCACGCACCTTTGGGAGCCTGGACATCACTGACTGATGGCAAGCTCAAGCTATCAGCCGTGCTCCTAAGCGAAGATGGAACCACACGACTCACCGCCGAAGACCAACTTCCCGCTGAAGATGCCAAGGCTTTAGGAATATCCGTCGCCAAGAAACTGCAAGCCATCGGCGGAGACGACTTGCTTCATTCCAATTAGTATTTCTCGAACCGTCCCAATGACGCCACCATTCGTAATCAAATGACGACGGCGACACAGACACAGACACAGACACAGACACTTTCATCCTTTCGATTTCATTCTGCAAGATCTGAATTCCGTGGAACTTAAAGATTACATTCGGTCTATCCCTGACTTCCCCAAACCGGGCATCATGTTTCGCGACATTACTCCGATGCTTAAATCGGCAGACGCGATGAAAGAAGCCATCCGACAATTAGCCGAACCGTTTCGTGATGCTGGAATTACCAGTATTTTAGCTGCAGAAGCTCGTGGATTCGTATTCGGAACGCCGCTCGCCATGGAACTGGGTTGCGCGTTTGTTCCTGTGCGTAAACCGGGCAAGCTGCCGTTTGAAACAGAATCGTTGCAATACGACTTGGAATACGGTTCGGACACCTTGGAAATTCACAAAGACGCCGTTTCTGCTGGCGACAAAGTGCTGTTAGTGGATGACCTTCTGGCCACCGGCGGAACAATCGAAGCGTGTCGTCAGTTGGCCGAAAAGCAGGGAGCTGAAGTTGTTGGAGCAGCCTTCGTCATCGAACTCGCATTCCTGAATGGTCGAAGTCGATTGCCCGGTTGCAAAACACTCAGCCTTCTGACCTACCACACCGAAGACGCAAACGAATAGGTGCCTCCGTGTCAGAAACAGATGCTGATCAAATTTTGAAGAACATGGTGAAGCTGTTTCAGCAAAAGATGGCTCACGCATGGATGGTGCGAACCTTCATCAAACACTGCGACGAGGTCGAAGACTACCCAGAACTCATGGGCATTGTTCGAGCCGTGTTTGACATGAGTCGAGCGATCGAATCGAAAGCCGAAGATCCCGCCGCCTTCTTCAAATTCTCTCGCAAGAAACTGGGCAAACTTAAGAAGGCTGGCATCCAATTTGAAAAAGACGCCTGGGCCGCGTCAACTCATACCAATTTCCAGCAGGCCGTTCTTTCTGTCCAACATGCGGCAGACGAAATGGCCGTCATTTTAGCGGAAGCTGAAGAACGATTGGCCGCTCAACGAGCTGCAAAAGCTGCGGAAGCCGCAGCAAAGTCAGAGTAAGAAAATCGAAGCACAGAAGATTACACTGTGCATATCGATGACCCATTCCAAAGCACTGGGACCGCACGGTCCAACTTGGTGCTGAGACATTTTATGCTCGACAGGCAGCTTCACGGCTGCTGGGCTTCAATCCTGCCTCTCGGCAAATTAAGCCGGTGATTTTACAGCTCGGTTTCAACTGCCGATTGGAACATCATCCGACGGACGATTTGCCCTCTTCTGCGCTTCAGACCCCAATCTGACGGCCGACTCATCTTCTCGCTTGCGTGCGTCAGAATGTACCATTTCGGTTCGCCATGGACTGGCACCGGTAAGCACCATCAGGGAAGAAGTTGTCATGCGTACAATCGCCATCATGAATCAAAAGGGTGGAGTCGGCAAAACCACCAGCAGTGTGAATTTGGCGGCCGCTCTTGCCCGACAAGGTAAAAAAGTCTGCGTGATCGACATGGATCCACAGGGTCATGCGTCGTTTCACCTTGGGCTGGAATGCCAACCCGGAGCCATCACGGTTTACGACGTCTTTTCCGACAACGCGACCATGGATGATGCTCGTCAGTTAGTTGGCGACAACATTTCCATCGTACCTTCCAACATCGATTTGGCTGCTGTCGAAGTCGAACTGGCGGGAACGCCGGGTCGGGAATTTATCCTGCGTGACGCAATGAAACACTGGGTCGAACAAGCTCGCTTCGACTACGTCATCATGGACTGCCCGCCTTCACTGGGCGTGTTGACCATCAACGCCCTGTGCGCCGTGACAGAAGTGATCATCCCACTGCAACCACACTTCTTTGCCTTGCAAGGTTTGTCGAAACTATTCGAAACCACAGCCTTGGTCACTCGACGGTTAAATCGAGACCTACGAGTCACGGGAGTCGCTTTGTGCTTGTACGAAAGCGGTACTCGCTTGGCTGCTGATGTCACAGAAGATCTGCGTCACTTTTTAACGTCCAGCGATTCAGATACCCCTTGGGCATCCGCAAAAATCTTTCGCAGCAAGATCCGTCGGAATATCAAGCTGGCAGAAGCTCCTAGTTTTGGCCAGTCAATCTTCGACTACTCACCCAAGTGCCCCGGAGCACGAGACTACGCCGACCTGGGTAAGGAAGTCTTGGCCATGGTTGGAGACGTTCCCGTGGATACTGCAACTGCAACAGTAACAGAAGACAGCCCATCTGCCGTACAAGATGTCGATGACCACGATGATCTTTCTGCAGCAGCGTAAATAGATCGCGAGGCGAGGCCAGGCTTTAGAAGCCCGGCCCGGCAGCGTTCCACGCAGTCATCGACTGCTGTATGAACCCGAACACTGTATAAGCCCAAACACTGTATGAGCCCAAACACTGTATGAGCCCGAACTCACTGAAGCTGACCACAGGTTGAATTTGCTCGACCGGTGAATTCCATCGAGATTGTGCACGCTCAGCCTCAACGCGACTTACGCCAGATGTTCGGCCACAGCCTCGGTCGTCGGATGATTGATCACGCCTCGCTCCGTCACAATCGCAGCAATCAGCTCTGCCGGAGTCACATCGAACGCTGGGTTGTAAACGTCGACTCCATCGGGGACCGTCTGTCGTCCAAAACCATTGGCGATCTCATCGCGTTCTCGAATTTCAATGGGAATGTCATCGCCGTGAGGCAACGACAGATCAAAAGTGCTGGATGGAGCCGCCACATAAAACGGAATACCATGAGCCTTCGCTAGCAAAGCGACTCCGTAAGTTCCGATTTTATTTGCCGCATCGCCATTCGCCGCAATGCGGTCAGAACCCGTCACGACGGCTTGAATCCGGCCTTCTTTCATCACCTGAGCCGTCATATTATCACAGATCACGGTCACTGGAATTTTGCGTTGTTGAAGCTCCCACGCCGTCAACCGAGCTCCTTGAAGGAGTGGCCGAGTCTCATCAGCGTAAACGTGAATCTTCTTTCCGTTTTCAGCCGCATCAAACATCAAAGACAACGCGGTTCCCTGACCGGCTGTCGCAAGTGCTCCGGCGTTGCAATGAGTCAACACTCCGCTTCCGTCAGCCAGAAATGGACTTCCATGCCGTCCCATTGCGGCACACATTTCAGCGTCTTCTTGGTGAATCGTCTTGGCTTCCGCTAACAAGCGATCGTGCAGATCCGCGGGAGACAATTCAGGCAAATTCGCAGCCACAGCTTGCATTCGATCCAACGCCCAAAACAGATTCACGGCCGTCGGACGACTGGCGGCCAAGTGATCTGCCGTTGTCTTGAGGACAGCGTCGAATTCTGCTCGAGATCCTGTGCGGGAATGGGCCGTCCCAATGACGACTCCATAGGCAGCCGAAACACCAATCGCTGGAGCACCTCGAACCTTCAGCACTTTGATGGCGTCCCAAACTTCTTGGACCGTTCGGCAGTCGATTTCCAAAAACTGAACAGGCAGCAAAGTTTGATCGATCAATCTCAGGCAGCCGTCATGTGCCCCTTGCCACGAAAGAGTTTGATAGTTCACAGAATGATCTTGTTGAAAGAGAATCGAAGAAAACGGTACGTTCAAATACTGCAAAGACGCAGCGGAGCACCATTGAAACAGACTTTCCCTGTCCTGCAACGACAACAGATCAAGGAATTCCATTCTTCCGAAATTGAAACCAAGATTTGAGCCCCATTCCGCCACCTGTCATACTCTGGCAAATCTTGATGATTCGATTCCCGCATTTCCCCCCTTTCGGATACTGGCATGCTGTCTCACACCGTGTACTTTAAGCTCAAAGATTCTTCAAAAGCCGCAGCCGAAGCCCTCGCGGCTGACTGCCGAACCTACCTGAAGAATCACCCCGGTGTGGAATTCTTTGCAGCAGGACTGTTGGCGGAAGAATTTGATCGCCCGGTCAACGATCACGACTTCGATGTCTGCCTTCACGTCGTGTTTGACACCAAAGAAAACCACGACTTGTACCAAGTTGCAGAAGACCATTTAACGTTTATTGGTCGCAACAAAGACAGCTGGGGCACTGTGCGAGTCTTCGACGCCTACGTCAGTTAACCGAGCTGACTCGACCACCTACTTGCAGACGCACAGACGCAGCATTCAGTTTGTTAGACAAGCCGTTTTCTCTGGTCGAGAACTCCTCTGTCGTCGGGCACTCTGATCTGGTTCAGTCACGGGAAACCGACGACCTGTGCGGACTACAAAAACTACCAGCCACCCACATCTTTGACTAACCAACATGCCTGAATCTGACATTCGAAGTCGTGACTGGATTGTTGCCAGCATCGTATCTGCCGTTCTGGTGGTGATTGTCTGGTGGCCGCTGGTGAATGGTGCGGGGCTTGTCGGCGGCGATATCTACCCGTACTTCTTTCCTCAAAAACAAGTCGTCGCCGAAAGCTTTGCAAACGGATCAATTCCTTTGTGGCATCACCGCACGGGGCTAGGGTATCCATTACATGCTGAAAGCCAAGCCGCCGTCTTTTATCCGACAACTCAGATCTTGTATCGCCTAGTGGATATCCATTCGGCGTATCACTGCAACCTGTTGCTGCACTACTGGCTGGCATTCATTTTTTCATGGCGACTGCTTCGCTGTTATCGGATCGGAATGTGGCCCGCTTTGTTCGGAGCCATGATCTTCATCTACGGTTGGTTTCCCGCTCGAGTGTCACTGGAATGGAGCATCATCGGTGGTGTTTATTTTCCACTGTGCTTATGGCAAACGGAAGAATTCATCCGGCGCCCGTCTGCGCGACGTATAAGCCTGCTTTCGATTTGCCTTGGCCTGCATCTCCTTGCTGGCCACTTTGCATTGGCCTTCATCACTCAGCTAAGTTGTTTGTTGTACGCCGCAGTCAGATCGTGGCAGATCGGTCGAGCCAACAACGAAAACGAACAACAAGCCGACTCAAGAATCGGTCCAATGAATACGATGACTCGCAACAGTGCGGCCGTCGTCGCTTCGATCGGAATTGCGTTACTGTTAGCGGCCGTTCAACTGTTGCCAACCCTTGAACTGAAGCGACTTAGCCAACGCCAGCCAGCAGACCAAACGGCCAAGGCTTTTGACCCTGCCTACGGACACATGCCGCCCGGCTATATCACTCAGGTCTTCGCGTCATGGTGGGGCTGGCACTCTGCAGAGAGCGTTCGTAACGGAGACATTTTTCAAGCGGTCGGCAGTGTGACGGCAGATACCAACAAAGTGGAAGCTCACCTTTACTGGGGCCTGCTACCGCTGAGCCTGATGTTGCTGATAGCGATACCCAAAATTCGACGAAATGTACCTTCAGGCATTTTGCAGTTGTGGCTGCTGTTCATGCTGTTAGCGACGATCTACTCAACCGGTTGGCTCATGCCCATCACGAAACATTTGCCAGGCTTTGGTTTCTTTATGGGGCCGGGACGGTACTTGATGGTGACGGCGTTTGGAGGCTCTGTCATCGCTGCTTTTACACTCGATGCTCTGCTGCAGAGGCATTCAAGTTTGAGCACAATTCTATGCGTGATTCTGCTTTCTGCCGTCACCTTGCCCGACTTGCTGCTGTCCTCACAGTACGTGACTGATGCCACCCCCGTCTCATCACCTCCATTGCTCGCGGCCGACGGAAGCTGGATCAAATCCTCGTTTCAAATCGAAGGCAACTTTGAACCACGAGTCCTCGCGCCCGGTCCCAACATCATCAATCTGTTCGGAGCAAGCGGCGTTCCCGTGTATCTTGGTATTGGACCATCGATCTACTACACCGAAACAATGCGTCCCACCCCTGATACGTTTGCCGCAGACACGCTGCTTCCCAGTTCAGTCCATGAGCTGGCCATTACTCACGTTCTTACAACAGAACCATTGTCGAATTCAAAGGTTCATCTGACTGAACCAAAATCATATCCGGATGACATGCTCGCTCGAATCTGGGGGACGTCGAACGCTCCATATTTGTACACCGTGAAACAACCTGCCCATCGAATCACCAGCGTTCCACCCGAAGCTCTGATAGACGCAAAGCTACTGCACAGACAAGGTGAGAGCATTGAATTCGAAGTCAATACTGCCGCTCCTGCCGTGATTAAGTTGGCCGAGCTCATGTACCCCGGCTGGACGGTTTCCATCAATGGCGCAACAACCAAAGTTTTGGAACCAGAAGGCACGCTGCGAACCGTGGGCGTCCCCGCAGGAACATCGATCATCCGCTGGACCTATCGTCCAACTTCATTCCAAATTGGCTCATGGATATCATTCATCAGCTTGCTGATCACAGCTGCTTTTGTGATCTTTGGACCACAGCGAAAGAAGACATCATGATGCAAGCCGCCGTGATTCATGCTCCGGGTCCAGCAGCATGCCTAAGCATCGAACAGGTAGAAATCCCATCGATCCAAGACCATCAAGTCCTTGTGAAAGTCGAAACTTCAGCCGTTAACCCAATCGACACCTACCTTCGCAGCGGAGTCGTTGCTGCCGACTTGCCAGACCCTTGGATCCCCGGCTGCGACTTTGCCGGAATCATCACAGAATGCGGAGCAGCGGTTACCAATTTTTCTGTAGGCCAAAAGGTCTGGGGCAGTAATCAAGGCCTTTTTGGCAACCAGGGAACTCTGGCAGAATTCGTCGCCGTGGACGAGCAGTGGCTGTACCACCGCCCCGATCATGTTTCAGCTGAAATCTGTGCCGCAACGTCTCTCACAGGAATAACGGCTCACCTTGGATTATTCCAACACGCCAAACTGCGGGCCACAGAAACGGTATTCGTTAACGGAGGCACAGGCGGAGTCGGATCAATGGTCGTGCAGCTCGCCAAATCCGTCGGAGCCAAAGTGATTACGACTGCCAGATCTGACCAGAAATGTCAATTAGCGTCACAGCTTGGGGCCGACCTAGCCATCAACTATCGCCCTCAGGATGTCGCAGCAGCAATTGAATCAAAGGGCAATGAAATCGATGTTTGGTTTGAAACCTTGCGAAATCCAAATCCCACAGTAACGATTCCCCTCATGGCCCGAAAAGGACGCTACGTCGTCATGGCTGGGCGAGACGCCCAACCAGAATTCCCGATTGGCCCTTTTTACGTTAAGAATCTCAGCATGCTGGGCTTCGCGATGTTTAACGCAACGGCCGAAGAACAACGTACATGTGCCAACGACATCAATCGACTTTTGGCCAACGGACAACTGAAACCCATTATCGGAGCTACGTTTTCACTTCAAGAAGCAGCCCAAGCACATCAGCTACAAGAAGACGCCACATTGACTTCGTTGGCCACGTTTTCAGGAAAAATCGTGGTCAAAATAGGTGATACGGCGGATTGAATCATCAAGTTGAATCGTGCTACCAAAACAAAGCATCGGGATAGACTTCGAAAGTCAACGCCGTCCATGCTCCAAATCAAATGGCTTTCTATTGAAGTCAATCCGCCATGGTCGTGACGCTTTCGGAAGTCGTCTGTAAGCTCTCTGCACCAGCCCCCCCCTTCAACGCGCTCTCACTCTGATCCGGCCAATCAAATGGATGCTCCCAATTCCGCGTCAAACTTGACCGATGACTCGATGCCTGCGTTTCGAATTCCGGCAATCGAAGAGACGGTCGCCAAGGAACAAAGATCGACTCGTTGGTTTTGGCTAATCTTCTTTGCCGCAATCCTCATTGGCTTCATCGGAGCAAAATTATTTTGGGGATCAAATGGAGCTCCAGACCCAAACCGAATCCGGCTATCAAAATGGCAAAAGCTTTTGATGGTCCCCGTATTTCCTGTTGGTACATTCTTGGCCATTTTGGCGCACGAACTAGGACACGTCGTCGGAGGCAAATTTGCTGGCCTAAAATTCCTCTTGCTGGTTGTCGGACCGCTCAAGGTAACACGTGCCAGCAAGGGCTTGGAATGGAGAGTAAACCGAACGGTCGCACTCATGGGAGGGCTTGCTTGCTGTGTACCAACAAACCCCAAACAGTTTCTTCAAGCTTTAAGATGGATGATCATTGGAGGACCATTGGCCAGTGTGCTGCTGATGATCGTCTGCTACGTGGGAAGCTTGTACGCGACCGACCTGCCACTGTCTGCCACGTGGGCATTGTTCGCGAAAAGCGTTCTAAAAATCATCGCCCTGATTTCCATGATGATCGCATTCATCACCATTTACCCAGGTGCTGGTGGAGGCCTGAAAACGGACGGACGTCAGTTTCTGGAACTGTTAAAATCAAATCCAAGTGCTCGAAGGCAAAACCTGGTTCGCCTACTGGTCGGGCAATCACTGGCTGGAATCCGTCCTGCCGAATGGGAATCGGACGTCGTTCAAGAACTTGATGATGCTTATTTAGAATTGGAAGACGATAAAAACCATCTACCAGAACGAATCACTTGGTCGTCATTGCGTTCAGCAATTGCCGTTGATCGAAACGAAATCCCAGCGGCTTACAAATTGATCCAATTCAATTTGGACCACGCAACCCTGTATCCCGTCTTTGCTCGAGGAATGCTATTCCTTGAAGCTGCTCAGTTTGAGGCTCGAATTCGCAATGATGCCGAAGCTGCCGAAGCCCTGATTGAAGCAGCCCCAGAAGGCATGCTGGTCGAATCCTACTTACGTCCCGCCGCTCAAGCTGAAGTCAGTTGTCTACGTGGCGACCGAGAACAAGCAAAAACGTTTGCTCAACAAGCTCTTGACGAAACCGCATCTGCCTTAGATGCGGGTGGAGCCGTCATGGCGCGCGAACGCTTGTTGGCGATTATCAACGAAACGAATGCCTAGCCTGTGGCAGACGCTGACAGCGTCCGTCGCTCGTGAACTACTGATGATCCTTCAACCATTGTCGAGCCTTCGCACGGTACAAGCTATCGCGGTGCATCCATAAGTCTGTATGGGGATGAATCACTTTGCCTTCCGGAATATCAAACAACCGTTCAATCGGAGGTCTCAAAAACGTCACGTTAGCAAGATTCGGATGTTCACTCAGAAAGTCATTTTCTGTTCCGCTGGCTAAGATTGGACGGCCATTCCAACGAGCCAATCGTCGCAATGCCGACTCACGGTCGCTGTCTGGGTACCCCCATGTGCGCTGTCCATCGAAATGGTCATGAGTCACCATTCCCTTCCAAAACAAGGCGATTTCGTCGTCAGCTAAACCGATGTAGCTGGCAGCAATGGCACCTCGAGAAAAACCGCACAAGAACACGCTGTCCAGATCTCCGCCGAATTCATCGCAAACACGTGGCAGGTTGGTTTTGCAGTAATTGATGGTTGCCTGCCTGTCTCCCCACCAAGTCACGGCATTTGCTTGGCCTCCCTTTTCAACATAAGGCATCGACACCCAGATCCACCCCTTGCCACCTGTCAGACCGTATCCAAGGTTCGCATCCTTGACTTGACCCGTTGAACCACAAGCCGCAAATTTATTGCCAGTGTATTCAACCATCACGGAATACCGACCGTCGGGTTGCCAGTCGACGGGAAGATACAACGAGTGATACACGTCGGTGCCTTCGTATTCCGAAGCCACTTGGCGAACTCGCCGACCAGCAGCTGGCCGTTCATCCGTCATGGCGACCGTCACTAAATCGGCAGCCTGGTTTTGATCATCTGCCGGCAATGCATGGGCAGACAATGCATGGGCACACAATGCGGAGCCACACGATGCTGAGCCGCACAATGCATTGACAGATAACCCAATGCTTCCAATGACGAATAGAAAGCGGAACCGGTTCATTCTTCTCATCAAGACGTTCCACGACACTTTCACTTGAGACCGCATTCAGAATTGCACACCATTCCACGCCTTTGAGTAAACTGATTCAGCTAAAGCTTATGAATCGTATTATGAATTGTGCGTTCGATTGATCGTCCATCTTTTGATTTCCAGCGACAACGAATTTCCATACCCCATGTGGGTTCTAAATCTGGAAGGGTCAATTCAATCGATGTGCCATCCGACGAGCACTTTGCCTGAGTCACAGAAAGCTGCCGTTCATTAAAATGCCGAGACCCATAGTTGGCCGTTCGCTTCAAGTCCCACACCGTCACCGCATAGTTTTGGACATTCATCGCTGACTTCGCATTCACAGCTTCCGTCAGTCCGATGACAACGTTTTTGCTGCTGACATGAAGCGAATTGGGAACCCAAGCCGGCTCCTCCGTTCTACGGATGCGATAAAATCCTCCGGGCTGCTTTTGATTTCCCGCCCACGCAAACATCCCGCAGGCAAACAAAGCTTCGCTCGATTCGTGAAAGCGGCCTCGCACCAAACCTGTTGGAAACTGAGGCATCGGAAGAGGGCACATTCCGCCCTGCATCTGCCCCTGAATTTCCTCATGAGGCACCACATGAATCTGTCCGTAGCCGTACGATAAGTTCAGCAGCGATCCCGACAAATTGCCCCACACGTTTTTCGGCACCCAAAGTAATTCTGCTGGAGAACGATCAAAGCTGTTCGTGATCCAGCACAACGGCTGTTGCATGGCTTCATCCGATGCATCTGTGACATCGTGATATCCATACATATTGCCATAGAACCCGCCCGGGCGAACCCAATTAATCCGATTCTTAGGGTTCCAGTGGCCTTCTTGGTCTGTCACGACGAAGCTTCCATCTGGATTCATGCAAACTCCATTCGCCGCTCGAAAACCTGTTGCGACAATTTCTGTCGATTGACCATCTGCAGAGACTTTCAGTAACGTGCCATGATGAGGCACGACCGCCTTCTTGGCATGTCGAGCAGACTTGGCATAGTAAAAGTTGCCAGCCTGATCGACCTGCAGCCCCATGGCAAATTCGTGAAAGTGTTCAGTGACCTGATGGTCACTGTTGAAGCACTCATAAAAATCTGTGAAGCCGTCGCCGTTCAGGTCATTTAATATCACCAACTGATCTCGGCACGTGACATAAATTCGTCCATCCAGGACTTTGACACCAAGCGGCTGAAACAAACCGCTGGCAATCCGAGACCACGTCAACTTTCCTTCCGCTTGGTCAATCCCGTCGACTCGCCAAACATCTCCGTCCCAAGCAGCCACGACAGCCGACTTACCTTCGTCTAGAAAATCGAAGCCCGCCAGCCGAACTCGAGCATTCCACGGGTTCGATGCTGGCCGCGATATGACATCAGCTTGAAAAGCCAACTTTGAATCTCCGGGCCGAATTTTTGTCTCAACTGGTTCTGGGAAACGAGGTTGGCCCCCGGCCGTGAGCGTCTTAAAATCAACGTCCGCCACTGAAGCAGAATCCTGCTGTTCGGCAACAAACTTCGCCTCATCAGTCGAATCAACCGACGACATCCAAACATGTAAATCTGTCGGCGAAGTCGAAGCTGGAATCGTTAACACGACTCGGTCATTCACCGCCGCTACAGAAGCGTCTGCTAAGTTAGAATCGAATCCAACCACCAATTGTTGTTGCACATCCGTCTGAGTATCGCCAAACATCATCTTCGCGTGATCAGTGTTGCTTAGCTGATTTCGAATCGAACCTTCAGTATTTTCAACACACTTCCATTCAGCAATCACGCCTTCAATTGCAGATGGTTGGACGTCGAACATTTCATGCTTCGAACATCGGCGATCAACATAAACGATCGACCGCAACTGTCCCTGAAACTGGTTGTCATCGAACGGAAAATCGTCTGCCGCAAATCCCAGTCGAGTCACAAATCGACTTTCTTGACCTTTCGACTTCAGGATCTCAGACCCCGAACGTTCGCCATCAACCCATAGGTTGACTTCGCCGGTTTCAGCTTCACCCGTCACAGCAACTGTGTGCCACCTGCCATCATTAATCTTTTGATCAGACCGAACGACACCCACCCAACCCACATCAAAACACAAACGACCACTACGAATAAAAATGGCTTTCGCGTTGGGGACCCATTTTTTGCCTGCTGCCGTACGAGCAAAAAGGGTTCCGTCCTGCTTTGTCTTCAATTCGGCGATCACAGTAAAGTCATGTTTCGTCATATCCAAGGCTTCGGTGTGGTCGCATTCAGCAAACGTTTTCCCATCTCCGATCCGCCCCGAACGACTTTTACTGGCTACGCTTCCATTGGAAAACAGCACCGCACTTCCGGCCAATGAAGTTTCTGTCATTGAATCAGAGGATCGCTGAGCGACTTGCAGTTTCAATTCATGATTGCGAGCACCAATTTGCAGATGCCGCAGATACAGCGAATGATCGCCAGCAGACTTTAGCGACGGAGTTTCCAGAATCGAAGCTTCGCCTACTGAGTATGAAATCACTGTGCGATCACCGTGACGATACATGCCTTTGTATTGAGCCCATTGACCGGGCAAAGGTCCGTACTGCCGTCCGTCTCGGCCTTCAACTCGTTGATCAGTCCATGAACCAGTCATAGGGTTAGCCCAACCTGGCCCGGTAAGATTTTGGATCACAGCCGTGCTTCTGATTCGAGGATGAATGGCATGTTGTCCATTAAAATGAATCCCCTTCCAGTCGATGAATTCATCACCACTGTAAGCTGCCGCCATTCTCATCGTATCATGATCAAACACCATCCAATGTCGGCCGCGTGAGATTCCACCGGGGCCTTCATCCAGTCTCATCGCAATGCCTTTTTGGGCAAAGTTGCTTCCTGATTCACCCACTTCATAGGTGTTCATCAGTGTGGATCCATAATTCATTGCGACCCAAGGTTCCGCATTCGCAGCTGCCGGCCCGGTCAGCTTCCCTTTGGGTAAACCAGCTCGCCAAGAATCTGTGACTTCAAAATATTGGCCGGTGTTCTTTGGCTTTAAAAACGTTTGACGAACGTAGTGGATGACATCGTATTTTTGCTGAGGAACCATCCATGCCTGAGACTGCATCATGCCGTATCCATGAGTCAACGTCTGATACATGCTGTAAGGGTCACTGCCATTTCGAAATCTTCCAGTCGAAAAATTCAATGCCGTGGGCAAAGAACCGGCTGAAGTCAATGTGCCATGACAGTTAGCGCACAGTCGACCGTAGATTGCTGCTCCAGATTTCAGATTCGGCTCACCCAAATCATCGATCATTCCCGCATGATCAATGTTGGCTTCGTATTCTGGCAAAGGAGCTGAAGCGTACAGATGAGCGGCTGGCTTTAATCGACGAGCCGCCTGACGTTCGCCTTCGCTTAGTTCAATCAGATAGGCGACAAGATCCAAAAACTGCTGCCGGCTGTTCAGCATATTTGCCAGTTTCTGCGGCATGGGCGAGACATCGCTGCGAGTCAATTCTTCCAGTGTTCCGGGATGAAAGCTTTGCTGCTTTTCTGGTTGCAAAAGATCTCGCAGCACCACCATTGGTTGCTTCGCCACCAACAGCCCGTTCGCCACTTTTCCTTCCAAGGTCACCACGGAATACAGTTCGTATCCGGGTCGAATTCGTTCGGAAGGTCGCAAGATGGAATTGACCAAATCAATCCCCGTTGGAGCAGCAATCCAGTCGGCTAAGTCAGGGCCAGAACGTGATTCGCGAGCCTTTGGATCCTGCGCTGGATCTTGATGACACTGCAAGCATGTGGAACGTTTCTGATAAAACAAAATCGCTCCACGACTGGGATCTCCTTCTTTCACCGCAGCATTCGCAAGATTGGCAGCAGGCTCCTTTAGCAATTCAGATGTCAGATCTGCACTCAAGGATGAGACCGAACAGGCAAGTCCGAGAAACGCGAACAGAACTCTAATCATCATCTTATTTTCAATCTGCGCTATGGGTGGCCCGAACGCAAAGGCCGTTCGCTTCAAGCTGCCAGTTGACCGCCTCAATAAATGAAAAGGTGAGCTGACTTCAAATTCAATCGAAGCCGCCAACACAAATACTCGAACGGCTATTCATGCCCGAACAGAACACAGATACAAGAAGGAGCACGTACGACGCTGCGGTTGTAGGTCAATTCTCCGTTGTCTTGGCCGATCGCGAAGGAGGCCAACGTAGAAGAATCTTGCCCTGCGACAAGAGCCCATTTGCCATCCGGAGAAACGTTGAAATTTCGAGGCGTGACGGCTCTGGCGTTTTCAACTTCAATCAAGCTCAGCTCGCCAGATTGCTGATCAATTGAATAAGCAGTGATCGTGTCGTGACCTCGATTCGCGGCGTATGCAAATCGACCGCTGGGATGCATGCGAATTTCTGAACAGCTCTTGAATAGCTCTTTGGCAAGAGCAGGGCGAGAAACAGTTTCAATGGTTTGTCGAGGTGACATGGTGCCGGCGGCGGCGTTGTAGTCGAACAACGTGACTTTAAGATCCAGTTCATGAAGCACATAGATCCACTTTCCGTTCTTGTGGAACTTCATATGCCGAGGCCCAGCTCCGGGGGACAATTGCCCCGAACCATGGGGAGTCAATTCCGCTGTGTCAACATTCACTTTGTAAATGACAACTTGATCAAGCCCAAGGTCTGGCACAAACGCGAACTTGTTATCTGGCGAAAAGCCACACCAGTGAGCGTGCGATTTATCTTGACGACCTTCAACAACTCCAGAACCCCCTTCGTGATCGATCAAGCTGACCTGTTTTTGCAACGATCCATCGTCAGCCAAGCGAAACGATGCAACAGAACCTCCGCCGTATTGAGCAGTTAATAACGTGCGGCCCGTTTTATCGACGGCCACATGAGCAGCTCCACCATCTCCAATTTCCAAAGCATTCAGAAGTTCGAGTTTGGCATCTGGTCCTGTGCCCGCAATTTGGTAAGCAACAACAGACGGCTGGCCTTCATATCCCCCCACCGCATACAGCACCGGTAGCTGGGGATGCTGAGCCAGAAAACCGGGGCCCTTGATTTCAGCAACCAAAGTCGGAGCAGTCAGCCGGCCAGTTTGAGTATTCAACGAACAGTGGTAGATACCTTCACTGGGCTTCTTCGCACTTGTTCCCAGCCAAACATCGACTTGATTATCTTGAGCGATCGCCGTACCGGTGATCGAATTCATGAGAAAAGCCAACAGGCAGCAAACGGTTTTTTGAGTCATTATGAATGATTTCTTCGGGGGGACAATAAGGAAGAATGCCCATCATGGCGAAGCGATCCTTCAGGCGGAAGCAACCTAGCGAAAATACTACCACTGATCTGCGATGCACGTGTGGTCAAGCTTCTCAACGTCTTTTCACCAGAACCAAGGTTCACGCCTCCAATTTCACATTTCCAGCTTCACACCTTCTTTTTCACCCAGCCTGCTCTTAGGTATCGAAAAGTAATCGCGAAACAGCGAAACAAGATATCTGCGAACATCCCCATCCATGCTCCCAGCAGCCCCCAGTGCAGATACACTCCCATCAGCCACGCCAAGGGGAGCCTGAGCGTGAATAGCCCAATGGTCGTCACAAACATGGGCCATCGAGTATCTCCTGCTCCGTGCAGCCCAGACCGAAGAACCAAGAATACGATCAACGGAACCTGAAATCCGGCCATCGCTTGAAACGCAGGAGTCCCTGTTGAAACAACTCCAGCATCCGTATGCATCAGGCCATAGATACGTTCTGCACCAAAGAAAAATATCACCGTAATTAGCAAGCCAAAGATGCTGCACTGAGTGGCCGCTACAATTCCAGATTTGAAAGCTCGCTTAATCTTCTTCGCCCCAAGGCTTTGACCAATCATCGTGCCAGCCGCTTGCCCCCACGCCATCGCTGGAAGATAGGTGATCGCTTCGACCTGAATGCCAACCACATGAGCCGCAAAAATTGCGTCGGCGTTGACTCCGGGAATCTGAATCTGCTTGATGATGATCAGAAAACCAACCTGACCAAACCAGTTGATAATGCTATCGCCCGCAGCAAATATTCCCAGCCGAAACAGCCGACCAATAATCTGAAAATCAGGACGCAGAAGCGAAAGTCGAAGCCGTAAAGGATCACTTCCAATCATCAACACGCTTAGCATAATCAAACCACCAGCAAGACGAGCAGCCACGGTGCCAGCTGCGATTCCATAGACTCCCATCGTCGGAATCAAATCCCAACCTACGTCGATCCCTCGTCCCGGACCGACTCCATAAACGGCCAACAGCGACGCAAAAATATTCAGCACACTCACCGCGCCCAGCACCATCATGGGACTGCGCATGTTGCCACTGCCTCGAAGTGCGGATGCTCCGACGATCGTAATCCCTGTCAGCAGATGCCCCAGTGAATCCAACCGCAAATAATTCAATCCCACTTCCGCTGTTTGCCCTGTCAGCTGAAACAATTCAACGATCCAAGGTGCTCCCGCGTACATCGCCGCCGACATGCAAAAGCTAAGCAGTACGGCCACCAGCAACGACACATTCATCACATGATTTGCTTTGTCGGGCTCTGCCGCACCGCAGTGTCTCGCCACCACGGCTGCTGTACCGATTCCAACCGTACTTACAACCAAGCTTCCCAGCCACCCAAAGTACGCACTGACTCCGATAGCCGAAGTTGCGGCTGCATCAATTTGGCCGCTCAACCACGTATCAAACATCCCCACACAGAACGTGAGAAACTGCTGAAAGAACGTCGGCAGAGCCAACAGAAAAACCTGCTTCTTTAAGTCCCCCGTCAGCAGACGATCTGTCCGAATGGCGGCCATCGATGACGTCAACGTAGCTCTGGGGTTTGTCACAGCCCCAGCGGCAATCGTTTTCCGAGATTCCTCAGACACAATGATCAAACTTCTTGAAGCATCCAAAGTAAGCAAACAGCGCCCATCGGCACTCGTCGATCCTAGGTGAATCACGGCCACAAGCCACCAAGGTTTCGAAGGCGTTCACTGGATTCTCAATGAGAGATCTTTTTGCAGGACCTGCTAGACTGCGTTGACTATGAGCAGCACGGAAAAACAATCCTCATCGCCAACCTCACCTTTAAACACCATCGTGTCCGGAGGACAAACGGGGGTTGATCGAGCCGCATTGGATGCGGCCATCGCGGTTGGCATCAAAACCGCTGGCTGGTGTCCTCAAGGTCGGCGATCAGAAGACGGTCAGATTCCAGCCTGCTATCAGCTGAAGGAAACAGCGTCTCGCAACTACACCGTGCGAACCGAATGGAATATTAAAGATTCCGACGGAACTCTTATTATTGCGATGAGAACCTTAACCGGTGGCACACGACTGACGTGGCAGTTGGCAAAAAAGCACCAGAAACCGTGCCATGTGGTCCATCTGCGAGAATCTGAGGACGCCGAACTGTTTTCTGACCAAAATCCGCCCACAGATCATTGCTCCGCCGTTGTGGAGTGGATTCGGGAAAATAGAATCTGCGTCTTAAATGTGGCTGGGCCCCGAGCCAGTTCGCATGCCGAAATCTATCCCGAAGCCCTACAGTTGGTCACTGAAGTCTTACAGCAACTTATGGACGACCAGAACCAAAGCAGCTGATCCCTCAAAATGTTGGCTCTCGTTCAAGCTGACCGGCTTGCTGTGGAAACCCGAGCAAATCTTCCAGCGCGACCAACAACAGTTGAAGCAACGACCAAGCCAATTTCTTATCAAAACCGGAAGCCAAGCTTTCGCTCACACCGACGCCACCAACCCAGCGAATTAAAAAAACATGTCTGAACAATACATCATGACCATCGAAGGACTCACTCGTCACTACGACGAACGAGAAGTCCTGAGCAACGTCTGGTTGTCGTTTTACCCTGGCGCGAAAATCGGAGTCCTCGGCAACAACGGAGCCGGCAAAAGTACTTTGCTACGAATCATGGCAGGTGAAGACAAAGACTTTATGGGCACTGTGCGCCCCGCAAAAGGAGTCAAGATTGGCTACTTCCCGCAAGAACCGCGATTAGACCCAGATAAAACCGTCGGTGAATGCGTCGAAGAGGCAGTCGCAGAATCGCGAGCCATCATGGATCGCTTCAATGAACTCAGTATGAAACTGGGTGAAGACATGTCTCCAGAAGAAATGGAAAAAGTTCTGGAAGAACAAGCCAAGGTTCAGGATCAAATCGATGCCGCCAACCTGTGGGAACTTGACCGGTCCTTGGAAATTGCCGCAGATGCAATGAGACTTGCTGAAGCGGATGCCAAGATTTCAACTTTGTCCGGTGGCGAAAAACGTCGAGTCGCAATGTGTCAACTGCTGCTAATGAATCCGGACATCCTGCTGCTTGACGAACCCACCAACCATTTAGACGCAGCCAGTATCAGTTGGCTAGAAAAGTTCCTGCATAACTTTACTGGAACTGTCGTCGCGATTACTCACGATCGTTACTTCTTAGATAACGTGGCCGGCTGGATTTTGGAACTCGACCGAGGGCAGGGCATTCCGTACGAAGGCAACTACACTTCATGGTTGGAACAAAAACAGAAACGCCTTGAACAAGAAGAACGCAGCGAAACGCGACGTCAAAAAGAACTCAAACGCGAACTGGAATGGGTTCGCATGTCGCCCAAAGCTCGAGCAACAAAAAGCAAGGCTCGCCTGCAACGCTACGAAGAACTGGCCGCACAAGACTATGATGCTCGAGACGGTGCTGCTGAAATTCAGATTCCAACGACTCGTCCACTCGGCCAGAAAGTTGTGATCGCCGAAGGACTGACCAAGTCGTTTGATGGACGAGTGATTTTTAGAGACATGAACTTCAACCTGCCTCCCGGTGGAATTGTTGGAATCATCGGCCCCAATGGTGCTGGTAAAACGACCCTGTTCCGAATCATCGTTGGCGAAGAAACTCCGGATAGCGGCACGCTGACAGTCGGCACCACTGTCGACGTCAGTTACGTCGACCAGTCTCGAGATTCTTTAGACGGCAAGAAATCGGTCTACGAAGAAATTTCTGGGGGCCATGAAATCCTAGAAGTCGGCAAGACCAAGATTCATGCGCGAGCCTACTGCGGTCGCTTTAACTTCAAGGGGAAAGACCAGCAAAAATTTGTCGGCGACCTTTCTGGTGGAGAACGCAACCGAGTTCACATGGCCAAATTGTTGCGAAGCGGTGGCAACCTGCTGCTGTTAGACGAACCGACAAACGACTTGGATGTCGACACCTTAAGAGCCCTTGAAGAAGGCCTTTCGTCCTTCGGTGGCTGTGCCGTCATCGTGAGCCATGATCGCTGGTTCCTAGACCGCATCGCAACTCACATCTTGTCCTTCGAAGGCGATGGCAGCGTTGTTTGGTGCGAAGGCAACTATCAAGTCTACGAAAAAGAACGAAAACAACGCTTGGGTGATGCTTCTGATATCCCCGAAGGCGGGCGGTTTAAGCCGCTCAGTCGCTAGACCGGAAGCCAAACCGCGGATGCCATGCGGTCACTCGGCATGGCACCCGCGAACCAGGCAGTTGGAGTCGACTCACTCCGATTTCGGGGCGCAGCGATTTCGGATCCCAGTGAGATCGGGGCGCAGTGGGGGCGACGTCTCAAACATAAGAGTCAATGCCGGCCAATGAGGCAGTGTTAAGCTCGTCCACCATCGGGCAGAGCATGCCCCCCCGGCGTAACTACCTAGCAAACATGCTGTCGCTGCACCCATTCGAGTGCCGTTTTGCGCCCCCAAATGGCAAGCACCTCGCCTCAGCCTCAGCACAGTACGACAGTTGGTGCCACAATCCCGACGCCTCATTCAATCAGCTTTGCTGAAAGGCTGATAAACCCCTAAATTCCATCAAAGTGGAATTCGTGAACCATAGCTGCTGCAGGGTGTCAGCAAATAACCGGGTCGTTTCGAATCCTCATTCGCAATTACGTGAATCGCAAAAACTGTGCGTTTCTTGGGTCGATTGCTTGGATGCACGGTCGTAAA
Organism: Fuerstiella sp.; assembly: GCA_039974975.1. Taxonomy (GTDB): domain Bacteria; phylum Planctomycetota; class Planctomycetia; order Planctomycetales; family Planctomycetaceae; genus Fuerstiella. The sequence goes on from JBDWHY010000016.1 coordinate 134,293, forward strand.
CTTCCGAAATGTCACGCGGATTCGTCGGATCTTTTATTCGGCAGTCTTGGATAAATCGACATGATTCGCATCGCACGGGTTGGCCTTATCGGCACCGCCGCAGCGCTTGAATAAGACGTCTTGAACACAAGGGTGAGCACATTGTCTACAGTTGAACACGACCCCACGGAATCTGGCACTTCGGTTGAAACCATCTGCGGTGCCGAAATTCTTGTAGAAATGCTCGTCAAACTGGAAGCGGATTACGTCTTCGCTTACCCAGGTGGAGCCAGCATGCCGTTGCATCAGGCATTGCGAAAATACCGCGACGAAATTCGCACCATTCTGCCTCGACACGAACAGGGCGGAAGCTTTGCCGCTCAGGGTGTCGCCCGAACCACGGGCAAGGCCGGAGTCTGCATGGCGACAAGCGGTCCTGGTGCAACCAACTTGGTCACCGGCATTGCTGACGCCAAGTTAGACAGCGTTCCGATGATCGCCATCACGGGACAGGTGCCTCAAAAGTTCATCGGAACGGATGCGTTCCAAGAAGTGCCGATGGTCGAAGTTTGTCGAGCCATCACCAAACATCACTACATGATCACCAAGATTCAGGATGTTGCCCGAATCGTAAAAGAAGCGTTCCATGTGGCCACTTCTGGTCGTCCGGGTCCTGTGCTGATCGACTTTCCAAAAGACGTCCAGCTCGCCACGATTCCTCGAGATCAAGTCGACTTCGATCCAGGATTTGCTTTGCCCGGCTACGTGCCGGAAATCCGCAAAGCAGCGGCAGAACAAATCAGCCAAGTCATCGCTGCAATCAAACGAGCAAAACGCCCCGTTCTATATGTTGGTGGCGGCTGCATTTTAAGCGAAGCATCTGAAGAACTTCGCGAATTCGCTCTGAAGACAAAGATCCCCGTCACAATGACCGTGATGGGCTTGGGCGCATTTCCTGGAGACCATCCACAATCGATGCACATGCTAGGAATGCATGGAACAGCTTACGCCAACTACGCTGTTGATGAAGCAGACTTACTGCTGGCGTTCGGTGTCCGATTTGACGACCGAGTGACTGGAAAGTTGGACGAGTTTGCGACTCACGGAAAGATCGTCCACGTCGATGTCGACCCATCGGAAATCAACAAGAACAAAGAAGCCCACATTCCAATCAACGCCGATTTAAAAGAAGCCTTGGTTGCATTGAATCAGGCAATCACAGATGAAGACATTCCTGATCTGACCGAGTGGCAACAAAAAATCGACGGTTGGAAAGAAAAGCATCCGCTGTCTTACCGAGACTCCAAAACAGACATTCTTCAGCAGTGGGCGATTGAGAAGCTATACGAAGTGACCAAGGAACGAGATCCCTATGTCGCAGTTGGAGTGGGCCAGCATCAAATGTGGACCGCTCAGTTCTACAAGTTCAACAAACCTCGTCGCTGGTTAAGCAGTTCTGGACTCGGAACAATGGGCTTCGGCTTGCCGGCTGCGATGGGCGTGCAAACAGCTCATCCAGATGCCTTGGTCATCGACATCGATGGCGATGGTTCATTCCAAATGAACATTCAGGAACTCGCCACTCTGACGTGCGAAAATCTGCCCGTCAAAATTCTGCTGCTGAACAACCAGCACCTTGGAATGGTGACGCAATGGGAAGACCGCTTCATGGATGGTCGTCGAGCACACACGTATCTCGGCCCCGTCGGCGATCCAGAAGCACTCGGTGACGGCGACGGCAGCCTGCCAACCGAAACGTATCCAAACTTCGTACAAATCGCAGAAGGCTACGGCATTAAATCTCGCCAAGTGCGAACGAAGGAAGAATACGAAGAAGCCGTCGTAGAAATGATCAACCACGATGGCCCGTACCTTCTTGACGCTTTGTGCGTCTACCAAGAACACGTGCTTCCGATGATCCCCAGCGGTGGATCTGCAAAAAGTATGATTCTGGAATAACGAATCCTGCTCTTGCAGCCACTAAGAACAAATCACTCAACAAGAAAAGGCACTGTCGACTGCGACAGTGCCTTTTTTCGTGCCCGCTCTCAGCGACAACCATAAAGCTTGATGAAAAATCGATGGCCGCAACACCAGCGAACAACCAGCGAAGCCAATGAGCCAATGAGAAAAAATCACAGAACGCTCTTTCGCAAAACGAAGCCGCAGTACTCGTTCGATCTCACGGGCCTGAACAGCACTCACCGCCGCTTCAGCTGCTAACTTTGGCCAGCCAGAAACGACCAAATGAACCTGCTGAATCATGGTATTTGTGCGCCCATTTTTCTGACCAGCAAAGCGATCGAATCCTAAAGGGTCTTCCAATTCGAATTCATCGCGTTTGCCGTTTCACGACATTTGATGGCGACTCGTCCACGCGCCAAAGGGTTGGTAGGAATCGGTAATATCAAACGCAGATGGCAACCGCCATTCGCCATTCGCCTGCCTTGCCCATCAAGAAGGCGACGTTCTTAACGTGTTCATCTTGATTGCGGGCAAACACGTTGAACACGGCTCTAAGAAGCTGCTGTTCAAGATTCTTCCTAGGCTCTATTCCGCAATCGGTGAGCGGCAAAACGCTCGCCGCCGTTGGTGCTGAAAAATCTCGGCAAGCTCCGTGCGGCTCACCAGATCCTACGTGCAGTTCGAATGAAGGGACACAGCCCGGCTTAGACTTTGCTGATGGCATGGCATGGCATGGCATGGCATGGCATGGCATGGCATGGCATCACATCGCTGGGGATCGCTGGGCATTGATCCACAGTGCCTTCGGTGCCGCAATCGACTACCATTTGCGGCGTAGCGAGAAACTTCCAATGCTCGCTGAGGCCTTTTCATTCTCGCCTGCCCCCAGATTTCATACGTAAACATGTCGAAACCAACAGAACTGTATTCAGAACTCATTTCTCGAGCCCGCAAGGCGGCGTTGCTTAGTTCGTGCGAACATGTCCTTGGCTGGGATCGCGAAACCTACATGCCTGTCGGCGGAAACGAACATCGAGCAGACCAGCTCAGCCTGCTGGCAGGCGTTGCTCATGAATGGTCGACAGCATCCGAAATCGGAGATCTGCTCGAGCAACTTTCTGATAGCGAGTTGACTGAAAATACAGACAGCGATGAAGCGGTCAATATTCGACAACTGCATCGAACCTACGAACGCAGCTGCAAACTTCCCAGTCGATTGGTGGAAGAACTGTCCAAAGTCACCGCGTTGGCTCAACAGCATTGGGTCGAAGCACGCAGTTCAGGGGACTACGCAAAGTTCGCTCCGTGGTTGCAGAAGATTGTCGAATTGAAACGTGAAGAAGCAGCAGCCGTTGGTTTCCCGGAAGGTGGCGAGGCTTACGATGCTTTATTGGATGAATACGAGCCCGGAGCAACAGCCGCTAACGTTGCCAACGTCTTCACCGCATTAAGAAAACAGATTGTGCCTTTGCTGGATGATATTCGAGGGGCGGCAAAGAAACCGGATTCCAGCATTCTGACCCGCCTTTACCCTGAACCAGCCCAAGAAGCATTCGCGAAGGCAGCGGCAGCAGCGATTGGCTTTGACTTTACCAAGGGACGATTGGACGTCACGACTCACCCCTTCTGCAGCGGGTTTGGCCCAGGAGACTGCCGCCTGACGACTCGGTACGACGAAAACTTTTTTTCGTCAGCGTTCTTTGGAACTCTGCATGAAGCGGGCCACGGTATGTACGAACAGGGGTTAAAAACGGACGCCTTCGGAACACCGATGGGAACCTCGGTTTCACTTGGCATTCATGAATCTCAGTCACGAATGTGGGAGAATTTAGTGGGTCGCAGCAGACAGTTTTGGGAACACTTTTACCCCAAAGCACAGACTCAATTTCCCGACGCTTTAGGAAGCACATCACCAGATGATTTTCACTTCGCGATCAACGAAGTGAGTCCTTCGTTTATCCGAGTCGAAGCGGACGAAGTGACTTACAACCTGCACATCATGCTAAGATTTGATCTCGAACGCGATCTGATTAACGGAAACCTGCAGCCGAATGATTTGCCATCGGCATGGAACGAGCGTTTCACTTCAGACTTTGGAATGACACCGGCCACACATGCAGAAGGATGCCTTCAAGACATACATTGGAGTGCAGGACTGATTGGCTACTTTCCAACCTACGCGTTGGGGAACATGTATGCGGCTCAGCTATTTCAGCATGCTCAAGAAACTCTGCCGGACCTACAGCAGCAGATTACAGAAGGGCACTTTGCTGGCTTACTGAAATGGCTTCGAGAAAACGTACACGAGCATGGTCAGAGATTTCCGGCTCCTCGACTGGTGCAAGTTGTCACCGGAAAACCTCTTTCAGATGGCCCGCTGGTTCAGCAATTGAATCAACGATTCCGCCCATTGTACGGAATCTAAGAGGGGACGGTTGGGCCTGCTGTGTCAGCAGAATGCGCCAGCATCGGGTCATCGTGTTAAGACATGAAAATTTGACTCAACCTGACACCAGTATACTCTGCTGACTCGATCTTAACCGAAGCCTTGAGAGATTCAGCGACACGCGTTTCTTAAGTCACCTTCACCTTTTGAATTTCACCCACAAGAGCGCAACAATGAACTACCTCTCTCATGGGTACCGATTTCTTGACGATCCTTGGTTCCTTGCCGGGACAGCTGTCCCCGACTGGCTAAGCGTCGTGAATCGTCGCATGCGAGCACGAGCTCGGCTGGTCGAACCAGTGGTCGAATCCACAGACGACGATGCGACTCGCCAACTTGGCAAAGGCATCCTGCAGCACCATCACGACGATGCCGTCTTTCATACGTGCGAAACCTTTGTACGGCTTGAAGCTGAAGCGGCTGCAAAGTTCCGAGAAATCATGCCAGATCGTTATGATCATCGCCCCGGATTCTTGGGACACGTCGTTGTAGAACTTCTTTTGGATACAGTGATCGAGGAACGTGATCCGGGAACCCTCGACCGGTATTACTCGGCGTTAAACAGCATCGATCCACTGATGCTGGAAAGCCTTATTAATTCCATGGCGACACGAACATCAGATAAGCTGGCTTGGTTTGTTCAGCGTTTTCACGAAGAACGATTCTTGGCAGACTATGTCACCAACGATGGACTGCTCTACCGTTTGAATCAAGTGATGAAACGAGTCAAACTGCCTGCTATTCCGGACGAAGCTCGATCGATCTTCACGCAACTCAGGCCAATTGTTCGAGACAATGCCGACGGAATGCTGGACGTAGTAGCTGCAGCGTCAACAGACGAGTAGCGGGCTGCTATCATTCAGTACAGCCCAAACGGGGCGATCGTTGGCTCGAACTGCCAGCATCAGTTCTTCAAATGCGCGGAATCGATTTCAACTGGGGGCGACAATTGCGCTTCGTACCAATGGGATCGCAAATGTGCCTTTTGGCTTCTTAACGACTCACTCACAACTCACGAAATTTGTCACGGAAACGACTCAAAGACATGGCCAAGAAAAAAGCAGCAGCCAAGAAGAAGCCCGAAAAAGTGAATCTCGAAGCTGCCTTGATTGAACTTGAAGCGATCGCGAATGAGCTGGAATCTGGTACAGAAAACTTAGACGAATCGATCGAGCACTTTGAACGAGGCATGCACTTGATGAAGAGCTGCAATCATCAGCTTGATGAGGCTCAACGTCGCATCGAAGTGGTGACGAATGTTGACCCAGATGGCAACGTCACCACAGAACCGTTTGGAGACATCGCGACAATTGATCAAAGCGAACAAGATGAAGACTCGTCAGCAAACCCGCTGTTCGACGAGTGATTTTTCCCCAACCAGCGTGGGGCACCGAGGCTCATCTGGCTCGTCAAAATGCCGTTTGCTTTGCATAGCTTCTGCAGACAAGCTTAAACAGCCCGATTTCTGATGCCTGCTCTGTCCCAATGCGTCGCGGCAAAAATCTGAGCAGTCCCCGCCCACCGGCAGCGAATTCGTTACTGGGGCCAATCGTTACTGCGGCAATCGTTATTAACACGGTGGCGCCTCATTGATCAGGCAGCCCGCTGTTTGCAACCCCGCTGTTTGTAACCCCGCAGTTTGTAACCCCGCAGTAAAAAACTGCTATTCGCCAACAATCACTGTGCTGCATTGTCCCATGCGAGTCACGCTGGTTTTCATGAAGAGCTTGTTCGCTGGCGCGACCCCATCTTCACTCACGATCGGCAAATCAACTCCGTCGTCGGCCGAACTGAAATTCAACGTGCGAGGCAACTTGCCATGCTGAACGGCAAGCAAAGAGCCGGCCAATTCCACGAGCGCTGATCCGCTGCCCGCACTCCCCATGTAACTTTTCAGAGCAGTCACAGGAACCTTCGTTGTCGATTCCTGTTGCAGTGCCGTCAAAGCTTTTGCTTCGAATGCATCTCGAACAGGATGTCCGCTGGAACATGCGTTAACATGACCAAGATCACCGTAGCGAAGACCCGCTTTTTTCAGAGCCGCGGCGACGGCAAGTTCAACCGCTTTTTGTTCGCCACTTTCTTCATCTAAAACACAAGTCGCGGATGTTGCCAAGATCGAACCATAGATCTTAGCGCCACGTTTTTCGGCGTGTTCTCGTGATTCCAAAATTAAAGTACAGGCCGATTCAGACACAACTTCGCCCGTTCGAGTTTTATCAAACGGCCGACAACGCGTGGCCGCATCTCCGTCGGAAAGCACATCCCAGTGCTGATGTTGCCCAGCCTTCACAGGCGTCAACCGAGTTCCAGTGGTGCCGGCAATCATCACGTCGGCTCGGCCACGGCGAATGATTCCACAAGCCTCAGAAATCACGAGTCCTCCGGAAGCTTCCTCTTGTGTCAACGAATTGTTCGGGCCTCGAGCATCAATCGCGATTCCAATATGACAGCCCGGCATATTGGGCAAATATTTCAGCAACCACAGCGGTTCCATCCCAGCAAATCGAGAATCCGATTGGACTCCCCACTTGTCGTATTCAAACCGACGGCGTTCGTCATCTGAAAAACAAGCCTTGGCTGAATCCACCATGACCTCGGGCGGACTGGACATCAGGTTGGCACCAAATTCGACTCCGATACGTTCCGGAGTAATCGTGCCCGCTTCGATGCCTGCATCTTTCAAAGCTTCCAAAGCAGCAGCGACGCCTAACTGAATTTCGCGACACATCACCTTCACCTGTTTTCGGACAGGTTTTAGGAATGTTTTGCGAGCCGCGCTTTCAGAAAAATCTGAAACTTCACCCGCGATCTGGCCCGGAGTGCAGTTTGCATCCAGTTGCTCTGTCTTGGAAAAGCCATGACGGCCCTCTGACAGATTGTCCCAGAACGTATCCAAGTTGGTGCCGATGGGAGTCATCAGGCCAATGCCTGTGATTACGACGTCACCTTTTGTTGATTCAGACATTGCTGCCAAGACTCACTGCACGAATAAAAGAATGGAAAAACGCGAGCAAAACGCCCCAAGTTCGTTTTTCTCTTGGGACAGGATTCTATCGATCGGCATTCTCGGGTGCGCAATTCCTGCACACTTTTTCCGTGTTGTCGTGAAAGTGATGATAGATGTTCAATTTCTGGGCATTGCGGAACCTGCCGCTTTTTGAAAAAGCCAAAAACTGATGCTCGCAGGCCGAATTCGTCGCGTTTTTACAACCGACGCCCAACGATGATCTTCCCTGACTGCGAAAGCCCCAAAAGAAGGCAGCTTTCACACAAACCTGACCACGCAACGAAATAAAAAGCCGAGATACTCAAACACGCTGAATATCTCGGCTTAGATTTTGATCACGTCAAATCAACGAAAATCCGTGAAATGACGGGCAATGCTTACAAAACCTTGTACTCGCCCGGCACAGGGATGTTGTAAGTCATGTCTTCATTCGGCTGCACGGGTGGTGTATCCGACATGCTTGTGAACTTGTCGATCGGAGACCTGACCACTTCTGACGCCAGAGCATCGGCCATGCTGATTTCCTGACCGCTGTAAGTACACATGCGTCCCAAGATTGACGTCATCGTGCTCATCGCACCATATTCGCCTTCGTTCGGACGTTTGCCAGCGCGGAAATCTCGGAACAAATCGTGATGCTCTTCTTGATGCCCGCCTCGGCCACCTTTGCCATAGCTCCACGTTTCATTGCCATTTTTGTCGAACAGAATTCCTTTACCAATGTGGCAAGATCCGTTGCTGCCGTGAGCGAACTCATCGACCTTATTCCAGCATTTTTTGATGTGACGACACTGACTTTGCATCGTCACGCCGTTGCCAAACGGAGTATCGCCGTAGGTGAACTCAACAAAGTGATGGTCGAAGATTTCGCCATTTTCTTTGCCAGTTCGAACCTGACGTCCACCTTGACCTTGGGCCTTCACTGGAGCACCACCCATCAGCCAGTTAATGACGTCAAGGTTATGAATATGCTGCTCAACAATGTGGTCACCGCATAGCCAGTTGAAGTAGTACCAGTTTCGCATCTGGTATTCCATTTCGGTTTGGCCGGGCTGACGGTTCCGAGTCCAAACTCCGCCACCGTTCCAGTAGGCTCGAGCAGCCACGATGTCGCCAATGGCTCCATCCTGAAGTCGCTTGATGGTTTCGATGTACGCGGGTTCATGGCGACGCTGCAGTCCAATTTGAACCAGCAGGTCTTTTTCTTTGGACTTCTGTACGGCACCAAGGAACCGTCGAATTCCCGCGGGATCTACGGCAACCGGCTTTTCGGCAAAGACGTGCTTGCCAGCATTCACGGCCGCTTCAAAGTGAATCGGACGAAATCCCGGAGGAGTCGCAATCAGAACCAAGTCAATGTCTGTGTCCAACAGTGCCTTGTACCCATCGAATCCCACAAACTGGCGTTCTTTAGGCACATCAACTTTGTCTTTGTGCTTGCGTTGCAAGGTTTTCAAACTGCCTTGCAGTCGATCGTCAAACGCGTCACACATGGCGACCAATTTCGTTGGCCCTTCTGTATTCATCGCCTGACCAGCGGCTCCCGTACATCGCCCACCACAACCGATCATTCCCAGTCGCACGGTTTCATCGTAGCTTGTATGAGCCGCTTGAACGGCACTTAAAGAGCTAACCAACGATGCCCCCGCCGCAGCAGTGGTTGAAGTTTTCAGGAAGTCTCGACGACTTGGATTATTTTGTTCTGAAGCCATAACTTGTGGGAACTCCGCTTAAAATGAGAGTGATGGAAATCTGGCGAGTCGACTCAGGGCGAAAGGCCGCTGGCAAACCGAAAGACAAGATCTGCTTGCAGCAGTTTGCGACATCAATTCCGAGTCGAAAGGCGGGAACGAGTCCCCCGGAACAGGGAATCCGTCATCCTTGATTGTACTCACGTCATGCTGTCATCGCAAATATGGGGGCCAAACTTGACAAATTGATTCGGAAGCTGCCTCATCAAACGATAGTTTGAACTTTCAAACGATCCCGCTCCAACAACATGCTCACGCGTTTCATCATCGGGCGATTTCCGACATCCACCGAAACAGACGACACGCTTCTCAAGATCCCCCCCGGGGTCTGCTACAGTTTCGCGGACATGACGCATCAATTTTCTGTGTTTTGAAGCACAGCGTTGGTGATTCCATCATGGTTTTATCCGAGACAACATGCAGCCGATTCTGTCAAATCGACAGTGAAACACGGCGATTGCGGAAAATCGTCCGGGGAAAACAAGCACAAGACGTCTGGAACGTGGGCATAACACGTCGAAATCCGTTAGACTTCGCGACAGTTGAGCGGCGACGGTTGCGTATTCGCATACTTTGTAAAATGCGTCTGGTGCAACATCTCGTCTCAAGAATGGCGTCATTGTGATGCGTTAAGGCGATTGACGTCTGGCATATCCAATCCATTTTGAAGACTTCGGCGAAACGTAATCGCCAGCTTCCAAGTGATTTAAAAGCCGGCAATTAAAGCAGAATCAATACAAAGATCGCAGCAACACTCGGACCGCAGAGATTTGACTTGCGGTCACCGTGAAACAAGCCAGTCCGCCGAATACGCGAGACGGCTGCAAGGAAAACAAGATGAGCGAAAAGGAAAAATCCGCCATGGGCAACATTCGGCAAATGGCCGAAAAGCTCTTTGGATTTGAAAACGAGAAAGTGCCCGAAGACTTGGGCAGCGAACTGCTGTTTGACGACTACGACGAAAAAGCAGACATCGACGATCTGCTCAAGCCTGCGAAAACAGCTGACGTTTCAGCTGAAACTCAGGAAGACGAAATCGACTTTGACACCCCGGAACGAAAAACCGTGAATAGCCAGTCCAACGACTACGCCGACGAAATCGATGATGACCTGATTCTGTTTGAAGAAGACGGTGACTTTGACAGCGATGATCATGACGCTGAAGAAGAATCAGCTCCTGAAGTCTCAGCCGACGAAATTAATTTCGATGATGATGACGATGATGATCCAATCGAAGAAAAAGTAATCGCATCCTCTGCAAATGATGACGACGACGAAATCGACGACCACGAACTGCTGTTCGAAGACGATGTTCCGCCTCCGCCGCCTCAGAAAAAACCGACCGAATCGAAAAAGAAGCGTCAGCCTCGAAAGCCGAAACCCGCTGCCGAACGTTCTGAAACCAAACGTTCTGAAACCAAACGTTCTGACGCAAAACGTCCCGCCGCCACAGCAGTCGCTAAAAATGACGATGAAGTCTGGGACGAACTGGATGACTGGGTTTGGGACGACGAATCGGCGGCAGCAACTTCTCAATCACCCGCCGCCAGCGTAGATGACGACGATGATGACGAAGTCGAACAAGTTGCCCAAGTCGTCGAAGAAACCGAACGTCCACGCCGCCGTCGAGGACGCCGGGGGGGACGCAAACGTCGAGATTCCGAACCTAAAACAGAAGCAAAGAGCGATTCCCGCCGCAATTCTCAACGAAAACCAGCGGTCGAGGAAGACGAAGATGATGGTGAGTCTCTCGATGAGATCGTGTTTGAAGACGAAGATTTCGTCAGCGTAAAATCAAAACCACGAAAGTCGGCTCAACGTTCACACCAAGAAGACGACGATGTCGTTGAATCACCTTCAGAAGCTGGTGACGATTCTGATGACGAAGAAGAGCCATCAAAACCTCGTCGCCGTCGAGGTGGTCGTCGTCGTCGAGGTCGAAAGCCTCGAATCGAAGAAGCTCCCAAACCAGTCGATGATGAAATCGATGACGACGAAGTCAGCTTTGGAGACGACTCTGAAGACGCAGAAGAAGCGGTTGAAGAAAGACCTCAACGTCGCAGTGCACGACGACCTCGTCCTTCAAAGCGAAACGAAGAAGCAGCTTCATCTCAGAGATCTCAAAGAAGCAAAGGTCGAAAAGCAAAGGATTCCCCAGACGCGGAATCTCAAGAAGACTCGGCCCCAGCACCTCGAACTCGCCGCCGCAGAAAACCAGAACCAGTTTCAGCGGATTTCGAAGGGATTCCGACTTGGGAAGAAGCAATCTCTCATCTCGCGATCAAGACTCCCGCAAAAGGGCAGGGCGATCGAGGTCGTCGCGGTGGACGCAACGGCGGGCAACGAGGCCGTCGTCGATCGTCATAAGTACTGTGTTTTTGGCATAAACTAAGCTCATTGGCAGCGAGCAAGTCGTGGCATCTGACTCTGGTTTGGAAAAATTGACGTCCGTCACAGGTTTTTGTTCAGACGATCTGTCATTCGTGTCGAAGAATTGGGCGACGAACAGTTGAAAGCACATTGGTTGCTTGATATTGTTCCCGCTCGCGAGGGGCCGTAGCTCAATTGGTTAGAGCGCCGGACTGTCGATCCGGAGGTTGAGGGTTCAAGTCCCTTCGGCCTCGCATTTTTACCGGACAGTAGTCCGGTAATCGACAAACAAAAGCCCTGCGTTCCACAATTGGAACGCAGGGCTTTTTTCGTTTTAAGACGAACCGCACACGTTGATGGCGTCCCGGTCAAGATCCATCACCAACGCGGCGGCTCTAGGAACATTATCGACGCCTGATCAAGATTTGGACAGGTCGAATTACGGTGATTTCAATGGCCATGTTGTTCAGCACAGAACAATTAGACCGCACGGTGAAGCGGATCGAGGATCTTAAAAACGTCGGTTACTTGACGTGGGGCGACACTGAAAAAATTTGCGAGGCCATCGCCGCTGCGTGGACCTTGGTTGATGGCAATTCGATTTGTCAGACTTTCGCCACCATGCGACTTCCTACCAAAGGCGTCACAGCAGCTTTGGAAGCACTCTACGAAAAGGGCGTCCTCGAATTTAAGGATGCTACAGTCCAAGCGGCTGCCAACAAGTTGTTGATCACCGTTTATCCGATTCGCATACCGCGGGCGATCGAAGATGACGTGCACGCCAGAATCAATAATGCGCTTGCGCCTAGGAGCATCCCCAATAAAGAACCGGAGCTGCATTCCGTCAGCCAGACTCTCTCAGATCACATTCAGGGTTACCCGGAATGTTTAAGTAAAGAGCTGCTTGAAGCCGCCCATTTTTGCCTTCAGGCCCGCAAGTTCCGACCGGCCATTGTCATGGGCTGGTGTTTTACGGTTCATCGACTCATTGACTTGCTCGACAAGCAGCCAAATCATTTGAGGCAATTCAACACTGAATTCGTAAAGGAGTGGAAGGTAAAACGTGAGGGGATCAAGCAATCGGCGATTGGCTCTCGAGGTGAACTGAAACAGCTTAAGGAAAGCCATTTGATTTCAGTCATGAAGAAGGCAGAAATCCTCAATCACGACCAGCACTCGCAACTCGAGCTATCGCTTCGGACAAGAAACAAAGCTGCCCATCCCGATGATGAATTCGAGATGGGACCGACGTCAGCCGCTGGCTACTTGGAAACTCTACTTCTCATGGTCACTGCTTTGAACATACCTCCGTGATCGCATGGCATCAAAGAATTCAAGGCGGCGGTTTGCGATCAGCGTATCGAACACCAATAGAGACTCCAGCTTCCAGTCACAGATCAGGTTTTGAAACAGCTTGATGATTATCACCCAACTCTCAGTAGTCAGCCTGTTGTAGAGCAGTGAATCAGAAATCACCCGACTAGGACGCAGTGAAACCTCGCCACACTGCTCAATGGTCACTTCAGTGCATTCGCAGAACTGCTTCGCGTTATTGACCAAATCGATTCGGACGACCTGAAGCCGATGCTCATGCGGCGAGATGTCAAAACACTGACCTGCCTCAACCAAAGCACACCTCCAAAACAAAAACGAAACGGCGATCTCGCCGCCATCGCAGATACTTTAACACATCGCACATTGCACGCATGGAAAGTTAAGATACCATGACTGAAGTCACAACCTCAAATAAGGGCGTCACAGTGCTTGATGAACTCAGAGACTTTCTGGTCAATTATCTCCAACAGCCGGGTTCCATGTCGATCCGCGAAATTGGCCGCAGAGTTGATCTTTCCCACGTCGCGGTGAGAAACTTTCGTGATGGCGGTCGCTTGTATTTTGATTCTGCAGTCCTCATTGCTGAAGTCATTGGATACGACCTGTCGAAATCTTTGAAAAGTGTCGCCTAGATAGGCTTGACGCAATTGGTAACTAAACTTACCGTCACCCCGCCAGACATGGCGGGCATTAGATCACACGGCCTGCCAAACTCACGTTTGGCAGGTCTTTTTTTGTGGTTTGAGTTTGGGTGACCGGTATGGACGACAAGTTTCGACTGATGAAGTGGCCAACCGGCCAGCTGCAGGCAGAAGTGACCGCCTCCGTTGAGCACTGCCGAGTTCTGAACAACACGATCGATAACTGGGAAATCAGACTGCGTGGATTGGCCAAGGCAGGAAACGCCAAAACCGTAATCGATGCGATTCAGAAATCGCTGAAGGAATACAAGCTACGGCGAGACATCGCTGAGGTGCGAATCGACCTCTGCCGGGAAATCCTAACCGATCGACAGCACGATATGGTGGGAGCTCAATCGTGATGGTTAGCCAACTTCAGGTTCGCTTAAACAGTTTTGTGTTTGCGTCACCGCTCATCGGCAGCTGGACAGGCACTTTGAAACGCATTCGAGTTTCATTTCCAGAGCCTTGGCTGGAATTTCCTGCGACGGAACCACCCATCCAGCCAGCCAGAACACTGATTTTCGCCTCTGAGCCTTTCTGGTCATCGACACGAATGACCACGTCAAATTCCACACTCTGCAGCGCCGTTAACCCAGCCTTAACGGCGTCGGGCACCGTGGCAATGGGTGGAACAATCGTCCCTTTATCCGTCTGTCTTTGAGCAGCTTGCACTCCCCTTACGATATCGAGCAGAGCATTTTCAATGAATCTATCCAATTCCATAACCAACCTCATCGAGCAGACACGTGAATCAACGGGAGCCTCTGTTCGCGTTGAGCATTTAAGAGTTTCAGTCGAGTTTACTATGGAAGGCGAAGCCGTGGTGACCGGATTGGAAGCTACTTTCAAACCTGATCAATCTAACTCCAAACCTCATGTGGGTAGCGCTGAGAGCATTGGCAGCAACGCATGATTGCGACCCTCGAAATCTATCAGCAAATGGACCGTCCGCGTCTGCTGCGTGCCGAAGCGGAACTTGACAGACGTGTCTGCCAGCTCACTGCGGACGGCAAAAAATCGCACCCGCTGCTGTTTCAGCCGCTTCTCGTGTGGCGACTCAGCCAGTTAACGCTGGCACTGAAGAACTGCCGCCAAGCGATTCAGGAACGGCTTTAACAGCCAATCTGGCTTCCACACCCACTCGTTTTCCCCAATTCCGGTCATTTTGGTTATGTCGTCGTCGTTCCGGTCTTTCACAGCATGGCTGCTTAAACTTGCCTATCAGTGCGGTTCGGCTGCAGGAATTCACCCTAGGGTTTCCGTGGTCCTCTCACCTGATGATGCACGAAAGCCCCTGACTGATGGTCGCTTCAAGATTTCAAGAACAGGATTCAGAGCAAAATATCAACCTGAATCTGAAGTTCGAGTTGCCGGAAAGCCTCAGCAAAGTACTGATCATGTTGCTGTCTCAGGCGACTATCGCACCCGCTCAAGCCGAATCGACAGTGGAAACCACGTCGACAGACTTTGTCTCGAACTCCACTCCACCAGCTCCTGTCGCCGAAAATCCGCCAACGGCACCCGTACAGGAGGAGCTGCAGCACCCTCAATTTTCATCGTTGCTGGATCTGTACTGCGAGCATTTAGAAGAACGAGACCAGCTGAAAGGTGTCAAACGGACGTCGATACAGGAGACGAAAACTGGGTTGCGGAAGTTCGATTCTTGGGCGTCGTCACACTCGGACAACACCCGGACTGCGAGTCCGGGTGTTGCAAAAACACTGGGTTTTTCGATTTTGGACCTCATTGCGTCCGATCCGCTGATCATGCGGAAGTTCGTGCACTGGGTGATGGTCGACGATGGCAAGTCAGTCGACACGGCTCGCAAATCTGTCGTGGCGACCTTCAAAGTCTTGAACTGGCTAACGGACGAAGGGAAGTACACAGGACGCAAACCGGAGAAACCATCGACGGCAGAAATGCAGAAGCTCACTGGAGCGGGAACAAACGACGGCCTAGCCGAAACAGTTACATTACCCGAAATGCTGGCCATCCGCGCAGCAACACACATTGCGACGTGGCCCGAGCTGGGCAACCTCCCTCCATCAGCTTACTGGGATTTTGCGATAGACGTGTGTTGGACGTTCGGCCCCAGAAGCCAAGACTGGTTTTCCTGCGACGCCGAAAAATCCGGTCTGCTCTGGGAAGATGTGTGCTTCGACTCGAAATGCCCCGCGCCACAAATGAAAGGCTTCGAACATCCTCACGGCTGGCTATGGATCAACATCGGCAAGTCGGGAACACGTCGAATCCTGTTGCCGATGTCGTCGCGAATTCGATTTCACATCGATCAATGGCGAGGAGTCGATCCGGACAGGGTTGTCCCGTTGAACACTGGGAACCAATCACATGGCAAGCAGTGGAGAAAGCTGTTGAAAGCAGCGAAAGTCGACAGCCGAATTCGCTTGTCATTGGGGCAGGGCAATCCATCGCTTCGCAAAGCGGCTTCGGACTATTGGGAAGACATAGGCGACGACGTCGCGAACTACGTGGCCGGGCGAACTGTGAAGTCGGTCAAGGGGAAGAACTACAGCCGGCTGCCGAGGCGAGTTGCCAAACACATCGAAGGCGTGCCGTTCGACCTCGAATCACAGGGCTAGAAACGAAAAGCGAGCGTGGCGGCCAGACAACACCACGCTCGCGGTTGGCTCTGAATCAATCGTGCAAATCCATCCAGAGCCGTCTCCGAATACACTATCGACCATTTTCACCTCGCGGCATGAGGCTGCGGTTTTCCGGCGTCTACGTCCGCTGGGGGAATGTGGGCACGATGCCCGGTGAAGCTCTGTGTCGAGCGACCAGCGGGACACCAACACTCGCTGTTGTCGCTCCACAGAGTTTTGATTTTCTGCAGACGGGGGAAGCTGTTTCACCCGTCAAAACGTTGAGTTTTGGTAGACTGTGTGGCTTCTGTCACGTCAACCAAAATTCAGAGAGTGCCCATGTCTCCCGCACGAAAGGAGCCGGATTTGAGTACGTACTCAGGCCGACTCGCAGGCCATCTACGACAACTTCGAGAAGCTTCGGGGCTCACATCCTCGGAAGCCGCCGAAAAGATGAACAAAGCTGGCTATGTGATCAGCGAAGCAGCATTTCGTCACTGGGAGAATGGGACTCGGTCGCCGCACTGGGATGCCCTTCCGGCATTGGCCAAAACACTGAAGGTGAAAGTTCGCGAACTTGTCCCAGAGAAATAATACGAAACGTATTGACTACAGTTGATACGTTTTGTATTGTTACTTCCGTCACGTTGACGGGAGTCAAATCATACAAGCCCCCGGCTACCTCGGTTGACGTGACAATTAACCAAGTGGTCGGGGGTGTTTTACGTTTTGGTTTTCGTCGCTTCGAACAAATCCACGGGGGAGACATCCCCGTGAGGTCGGGGCGTGTCGCTCGGCCTGTCCCAAACGGTCGAAGCTATAACCAACTCGTCCCGACCAAACTCAATGATGGTTTCATTGTGCGGCCTGCCTTATGTGTGGGCCGCACGTTCCGAGGCTCAATTTCTGTAGGTGCGGTATGCGCGTGAGGCATCAAAAGAAGGATCTGTTTCGCGAGTGCCAAGCTGAAATTGCCTGCATCAGGGCACACACAAATTTGACTCAAGCGGAGAACGAAATCGTAAACAACTTCATGAAGGCCACCAGAGCGTTGATCGAAATTATCGACAACGTCGAAGAACCCGAAGAACCAACCTGCTGCGTTTTGTGCCAGCAGCCTATCGATTGAATCATTAGGAAGCAGCGGGAGTAATGCCACCACTCCCAGTGATTGACCTAAAAGCTAGGGAACGGAACGAAGGATCGCCGCCAACGCCAGCGGACACCGACTTCGTTCGTCGGAAAAATCACGAATCAACTGTGCGGCCCCCGGCAACAGGGCAAGGGAGTGGCGTCCCTTCCCGCCGGGGCTTTTGAATCACACATGGCCGGGTTGAACCTAACACTGTACCTGAATTCAGTGTCGGGTGGTCCTAGCCATCTTGGTCAGACGGCAGCATGCTCCCTGCTGTTGTCGTCTGACTTCCAAACAAGCAACCGATACGTATCGGTTGCCATATCGAACACGATGACGAACAGTGTTTGATCGCTATCTAGGTTCGTCGGTATGGAGACTGGCAAATGCTTGTACTGAGTCGAAAGGTCGACGAGTCAATCGTCATCGGCAACGAAATCACAGTGACGGTCATAGACATCCGTGGTGATAGAATTCGTCTGGGAATTGATGCCCCTCGTGTCATCGATGTGCATCGCAAAGAGATCTACGACGCGATCCACGCAGAGATCGAAAGCGAATCATCACTCGAATTACAGCCCGCTTAAAACAGCTCGTCGCTGTTGGCCGGGCTGCTGAATGGTAAGAGCAGCCCGGCCCTTCTGTTTGTCCTTTTTCTGGATCGAGTCGCGCCGTGCAATACGTTGTCGCATTCATATTCGCTGCCGCTGTGCTGGTGATACTTTGGAGCCACAAGAATGATCCCCCCAATCCGCCAAAGCCAGAGCGGCGTCGAAAGCTCCGATTTGATGGTGCCAGACAAACGTCAAGCAGCCCTCAGGACTCAACATTACGAAACACTTGTCGAGCTGAGAAGGCATGTAGTGAACCTGCTGAACATTCGGGAAGGCCTGAAGCTTCGCTACTCAGCGAAAGCTGTGAGCTCCGAGACTGTGACAGTGAAGCAACTGGAAGAGACGGAACGGAAGTTGAGACGGCTCGACAAAGAGATCGAGCTGATGAAACCAGTATCGAAAGACGTCGACGATGAGCTTTCAAAGAACACTCTTTGACGGCTTCGTCAGGCACAAACGGTGCCAACGATGCAACAGAAAGCTGCACGTCGATAAGCGGCGTCGGTTTTTAAATCGTGTCAGTGGATTGTGCTTCCGCTGCACCAGAGTTTGGAACCGTTCCAGAGGCTGGAACGTTGAACGCTTTTGCTTGGATGGCAAGGATGACAGCAACAACGACTGAACACGGCCAGCTGCCGTTCCAACGTCGAGACGAGTTTGATCAGGAACTGTACCTGCGGCCTCTGAGTACCAACGCTCGTCGGTTCTTGCAGATCATGTTTCAGGCTGCGAACGGAACGCCGGACGATGATGTCCAAGGCGACTTTCACAAAGAGCGTAGCCAATACGTCATGTCTGCTGATCAGTTGGTTCTTGCGAATTTGATCGGCGTTTCTCGGTCGATCAAAGACGACAGTCGAACAAAGGCCGTTCGAAGAGTCGTGGAAGAGCTAGAGCAACTGAAAGTTATGAAGAGATATCGTCCTACAATCGAGGTCGATGGTAAGCCTGTCAGATCACTCGCCTACGTGCTGTCACTGTCCCGACTGATCGATCTCCCTTGTGTTGATATCAACACACCGGTTGGTCGCACTATGGTCGATTTGATCGACTTTGATCCCTTCGATGAATTTGACACAGAGACTCCCTCCAGTGGTAAGGATGTGCGTGCTGATCTCGGCACTAATTCTTGCGCGTCTTCAGAGTTATCAACACAGAATCAACGGCCGTCCGGTCCGGTGTCCGGTGGGTTGTCCGGTGGGTTGTCCGGTCCCTCAAAGAATCCTGTCATGTCCTGTCCTGTTCCTGCTAAGACTAAATCCCATTCCATCCCTCATGATCATGAACAGGATTTACATGAGGGATTGAGTTTTGATTTTGATATTCAGGAGGGGCCGACCCGACGCTTTGATCAGATCCCCGATGATCACATCAGAGCCATTGCTGGATTCAGCCCCGGTGGCAGGGCTCAGAGCGACCTAGCCCGCAAATGTGTTTTCTTGGAGTACTTTCGAGACGCTTGTCAGATGGGATTTGCCGAGCCTTCTGACGCAGTGCTAATGCTCGCTTTGTTCCGCTGCTGTGGTCAGCGAATGAGCGATGATTGTCCTGACAAGACGAGGGTGCGAGATCCACAAATGTGGATACGAACATACTGGACGAACCGACATCAAAGACCGCTGCTAAAAATTGCTCAAGTGGGGAAATCTGTTCAATGGGCGAAGGACATTCTTCGTTTAAAAAATCCAGCAGAGCAACCAGCCTAGCGGCAGAAGATTCATTTACGGAAACGCTTGGCTGTTCCAAGCTCAAAGAGACACACGGAGCCATCACAAATCCGACGACGCAAGATGGAGCGACGCGGTAACTACGGATCATCACTGCACGTCGCTTTCGAAGCACGAACAGCATGGATCATCAAGCCTCACAAAACCAAGTTCGCGTGCAGCTGAGTCTGCCAAGTCACCTCAAAACAACTTCCGTCGATTTCACATTTTCGATCGAACACCAACCAGCAAAAGACAATCACGAGACATTCGAAGAGCCTTTGGAAGTGAAACCCGAACCGGTCATCGTTCCAGCCATTACTTCAACACCGACCGTTGTCGAATTCGAACAGCCGAAGCCATCACAGCCCACGTCATTCGAAGACTACTACAACCAACATTTAAGAGACCATCGAGCCAAATCGATCTCAGCAAAAACCTGTAACGACCACGCCTCATCCGCCCAAAAGTTCGATTCGTTTCTCTCTGAAACGCACCCGGAAAACTCCATGATTGATGTCATCGAAAACAATAAGACCATGCTGGAAGACTTTGCGAGCTGGCTGTTTGCCAACCGCAAGAACTCCGGCCCCACGGTCACTCGCCGTCTCACGCATGTCCTGATGATTGCCAATGCGATGATCAAGTACGGCGACTTGCAAAAGATCGGTTCGGAACTGCTCTCAAGCAAGCTCATCAAAACGTTGCATCGACAGATCGTGGGCGAGGGCGATGCAACAGATCGACGCATTCCAAGTCTCAATGAAGTCCAGAGCATCGCGGGTGCTGTTGATAAGACTCTGAAACATCCATACGGCACGGATGCCCCATACTTCTGGGAAGGTTGGATTCAGTTTTCTGCGATGTACGGACCGCGCTCGAGGGACATCGTTTCTGTTGATCCAGAGCGACCAGAAAAGCGAGGCTTGCGGAAGCAGGACGTCTACCTCAACACGCTGTGCCCGATGGCCGATGTTAACAACGCACTGAACGAAGAACTACATTCGTCGTTCGGTTGGCTCTGGTATAACGTCGGCAAAGATCACTCAAGCGACACGCCACGAATTCTGATCCCGATGTCAAAGCAGATCTGCGACTGGGTGAAGTACTTCATGTCGAAGAGTCCAGCAAACGACGATCGAGTCTTCCCCGGCACAAGAGACGATCCGGATTCATTCTTGAGTCAACGGCCAATCTCGCTTCGCTGGAAATCACTGCTGGAGAAAGCCGGCGTTGATAAGCGAATTAGGCTGAGCGAAGGCAAGGGAAACGTCATCGCGATTCGGAAAGCAGCTGCGAATTGGTGGCTGTTGCAAACAGCCAAGCACAAGCAGGACGAGCGGCTCGCTGAGAAGCTTTCGCATTATCTGTTGCATCATGCTGAAGTCATAGTGAGTGCGAAACACTACCTGTCAGTTCAGGCGGCCGTGTTGCCCGTGATGATCGAACTGTTACCTACGTTTCCGGTGCTTCGTACCAGCGTACCTTGAGTTGGTCTTAGCGGATTGGGTGAGGCGCTGGGACGAACTTCATTCGAGTTCCCCATAAATGAGTTGCTCACACAGATCGAGGACTTCAATCAAACTAAATGGCTTTTCTAAGAATCCTTTGACGCAACTGTATGACATTGCTTTAGGGCGCTCACCAGAGCCTGAAATCATCACAACCGAAGCACCTAAATCATGTTCTAAACCAGCAGCTTCGATGAATTCATACCCACTCATTTGGGGCATCTTCACGTCAAGTAGGACCAGATCAGGGTGATAATTCGGCGCACTCAACAGGCGGAGAGCCTCACGGCCACTGCTTGCTTCGGCTACCTCAAAAAGGTGTTTGCTTCGTTCGATGATTCGCCGAAGACACTTTCGGACAATTTCCTGATCGTCGATTACGAGGACTCTGCACATTTCCACTTCCGTCTAGTCATTCAAGAGGGTAGCCACAGGATGGTATACGAGCACATGTCTGGCAAGTGAATCGAGCCAGAAAAGGAAAAGCCTGAGACACACCTGAATAAACCCACCGTCAGATAGTGGCGCAAGGAGAGCCCTCGCGTCACGCGGCTATGCAGAGGTGTCGGATATGGAGGTATGCTGATTACGCTTGATTCGCTGAATTGCATCGTAAACAGCAATGTGCAACGCCGACGTTGCGACAACTATGGCGGCGGTGAAACATATTGGAGCCAAAACGACCGGATACGATCGAGGTGGCCACCACACAAGGTAAAGACCAGCAAAAAAAAGAATGGACAGTGAGGCTGAAAAAGCGATGGCTGCGTATTTGATGGAGACGAGCATGCAGGTAGGTCCGATACTGGCGGGTCCGATAATGGTGGGGCATCGCACAGTCTAACCCCGGAAACCAGAGATGGTGCCGGAAGAACCACAGAACCCACCGAAGGGCTAGTGCGGTATCACCAAAACAGAAAGGGACAACATGAGTTGTGAAGCCTGTGGCCAGAGAGCCGGAAAACACGACGATTTAACGCCATGCACTGAGTGCTGTACGTCCATATGTGATGAGTGCCGCAACGATGAGGGTGTATGTTTTCGCTGCGATTACAAGAGTCCGCCCTGCATGGACTGCGGGGCGGTCAGTGCCGTTGAAGCTGATGGCAAGTGCATCTGTTCAGGTGATTTCGATCATTGCCACGGATGTGATCTGTGGAAGGACTAACTTAAAGCCAGCGCAGACAGGCAACGCAGGGACTTTAGAAACCACCGTACTTGGAAGGATTAACGAAATGCAGAAACTGAAATTCGAAGGCTATAGTGACGACACGTTTGGCGAATACTCACACTTCAACGTCGACTACGATAACTGTGCAGACGGATCGGTAATTGCGTGGCGATTGACCGAGCGTAAAAGCATGGATTCGGATGACGACGTGAGTGGAATGATTGTCTGCGGGCAGTATTCCGGCAGCAGTTGGCCGGACGGCATGGAATCTACGTGGTTGATTGGGATTCAGCCGATCGAAGATTTACCACTGCCGCCCTGGGCGTTGCAATTTGGTCGTGATGACTACTGGACCAGTCTTGAGATTGATGTGCCTGACGAAGTTGTTTTGCACTTCGAGTGCCTCAATCGCAGCTAGTCGAGCGACCGGCGTAGAGCAACGCACGCACCACCGTACTAAACATGGATGAATCAATGAGCGAAGTAGACAGAGCCATGCCGGAAGCTGTCACAGGCGACAAGCCAGAGTGTCCACGTTGTGGCATGGTATTTAACCCGCGATCCGAGGAATACCGCACCTACGCCTGCAGTTGCGGTTGGTGCTTTGAGGCAGAGCGGAAAGTGATTTTCGTTTCACGGGCTCTTGAGACCAGAAGATAAACACACCGGCTTGAAACTACGCAGGACTTTTGAACTACAGAACTTGAAAGAGGAATCCAGTGACGGAAATTGTTGAAGGGATCATCTTTGCCGTTGCAGTCAGTGCTCTTGTGTATTGGCTTCTTGTCACGCTGGGGCCGCCGAAACACCTGTATTGCGAAAACGGGCAACCGCACCAATGGGGCAACTGGAAGTTCAGTCACGGCATGAACGTCCGCACTTGTGAAAACTGTGGTTACACAGCTACGGATGGCTAAAGCCAGCGCTGATTTACACCGCTATCACCAAGGATGCCACCGGATCTAGCTGCGTGCGAGCGGCGGATTCCACCGGTATCACTAGAAAAGGATCGAACATGACGAATCAAACACCAGGATCATGGAAAGCCATCCGTGCTGATATTCACGGAGGGGATGACGATCCAGATTGTGATCGGTGGGCAGTGGTCGCAGTTCGGGGCGAGCGAGAGTATTTCGTTGCCGCGATCGAAAATGGCGCACCAGGTGACACCATTGAGACTGAAGGTGCAAACGCTCGACTAATCGCTGCTCTCCCAGAGATGCTGGAGTTACTGCGAGAGGTTGCATTACCTGCTTACTCTGATTCTGACCATGCGAGCCTGTTGGAGACGCTCAGGGTGAGGGCTGAGAGTATTGTCGATCAACTAAACATCAGCGATTGAGACCATCGCAATCACTTGGTTTCATTGGCTTTCCGACCGAGCGGCGGCGGAGTGTGAAATCAGTGAGAGATAGAACAAAAAGAGCCGCTAGGTCTATGTTCTCCTTAGCGGCTCCAAATAATCACGAAAGCAACAAGGTTGCAGCGTGTTCGGAGCACTCGCGGTGTAGGTTTTGTTGGTAAAGCCGCAGGCCGGACCGAAGCCACATTTTGCTCAGTCACGGAGCCACAGGGGAAGAGGGGGCTCATATGTCCTTTGACAAAGTGACATGAGAGCGCTCACTCACTGCTGAAAACGATCCACAAGAAACTCTGGCGTCCTTGGGTGAAGTTTCAGCATCTCACCAATGTAATTCCTTGATGGCCAAGTGTGCGATGCCTACAGATCTAAAAGTAGTGATCGTAGTAGTAGTAGTAGACGCTAATCCGTTCTCTTGAAGAACAGGTACTTGGTGGCGTCATTCGCCCCTCCAAGATACTTGTGATCCGATCCCGGATCCCTGACATATGTCGTCCAGTGCATTCGTTCTTTGGTTGGCAGCAAACTCAGTAGATTTGTGGCCTTTTCTTTCCCTTCAAGTAATTCTTCATCGGAACCAGCACTCCAGATTGCTGCATCATCCAAGTCGATACCGGCCATTCGCGCTCCGGAGAACTTAGTGTCAAATAGCACAGCACCGCTGAACTTCGCCCCCTCTAGGTCGGCTCCAGTGAAGTCAGCGACGTTAAGTCTCGCGTTAGTGAAATCCGCCTGTCGAAGATCTGTTACATAGTGGCGCCCCAGACTGGCAACATTCTCTTCAGACTCTGAGAAATCAGCTCCGAGCAACTGCGCCCCAGAAAAGTCAGCAAATGGTAGAGTCGCATTCCTGAAGCTCACATCGTAGGCTCGAACATTGGAAAAGTCGGCATATCCAAGGATAAGGTGATCGAAGGCGAGGCTGTTAAGTCGCTTGCCCCGGAAATCAGATCGGGAGAAATCTGCGTCCGCATCTACAAGTGCAGAAAGTGCATCTGGTTGCATGCGAAGACTTAACAATAGCAGAAGGATTCGCGATCGTTCGGGACTCAGAGCACGTTTGGAAAGCTTCGCATCGTTCTGCTCAGCTGGGATTGAACCGACGGTCTTGCCAAAATCAGGCTCGTCATATTGAAGATACCTGTATGGTCGGCAATCGGCAGCAAGATTTGTGATTTTTAATGCGACGTCTTCTCCCAAAACAGGCTTGTCATACAAGATTAGTTCCTCGGAAAGCATATTGAGCTGATCGAGCAAGAGAACACGACGGCTTGCTTCTTGAAGGTTGTTGCTGGTTTCGAGAAGAACATTTTGAAACTGAAGTAACGAGTTCTGCGTTTCTAGTTTCTCAACCTGCATGAACGTGGCCAAGAAAATGGCCAAACTAACAGCTAAACCAAGAATTGCTGCAAGTCTACCGATTGCTATGGCTCTCATTGCAAGTCCAATAAACAGAGACGCAAGTTCAATTAGCTTGGGTTTTAGTTCTTGAAGTGTTTTAAGAAGAGCCTGAGTACTTTCTTTGTCCACGGAACCCGTGGCGATAGAGACTACACCCTCTCCGAGTTGCGTCAGGATTTCAAAAACGTTCTTTGAATTCTCAGGGAGAGGAGAGGCTGCGAGTCGCTTCTTGTGGTATGCGAAAATGGCATACCCAGTAATTGCCCCTGCTAAACAGACCAAAGACAGAAGCAAGGCGATAAACAACAGTTGCCGACCAAGTCCAAAATGGAGAGTCAGTTGCATAACTAACGCGAGTGCGACGCCCAAGCTCACCCCCGTGAGAAGAGTTGGGTTGGTGGCACTCGCGATGACCGAACGTTTTTGCTCACTTTTCTCTTCTTTTTTTGAGTCTGAAACTAGGTCATTATCCATGCTTAGCAATCTGGTCGAGGGTTTTAGGCTTGAGTGGATCCAGTGGCCCATAGGGTAGTCCATGACGCCAACGTCTTCCATCGGTCAGCAGTCTCCAAAGCTCTTATGCGGACAAATGGATCATCGATTGCAGACTAAAGGCACACATCATTAACGCACTGTCGCCTTTGGTTTCCCGTAATGTCTCTACGGGTCCCTGACCGAAACTCTGGCAAGGGCAAATCCAGCAGCCCCTTATCTCGGTCTTTCTCACTCTGCTTTAATGAACTCGCATAGACCTACTGATTGCTTTTTACACGAAGATGCCCACTACCAGACTACGATATTTCGTCAGAATCTGGGATACAGCGATCGGTTATCGGATTGTATCTGGTTTGTCGACGACAAGTCGTTCAAGGCAGTCGGGGCTTCGCGGATGCGGCATACGGTGGGACGTTAGGAGCTTGCGGACAAGGCGGCCACATCTACTGCCGATGGTGCCCCTTGTGCGGCGAATGCTTGAGCCATCGCAAGCACATCACTGTACTTGCCAAGCTCGATTGCTCTTTCCGCGTCTCGTGTCGCAGTAAACGCCTGCGACTTTGCAGAGGCGACGATACGGCAAATCGTGAGCATGTACTGATTGCCCACAACGCACCGACCAGCAAGGCTATCGAATGTTGGTGCGGCGGTCCCGAGTTGCACCGCCTGACCAACCTTGTCCCAGTAGTCTGCGATTGGATGACCAGACAGATGTAGTCGGACGGTCTGGCCTGCAGCGTTAACACCATCAAGCGTCGATCCTGCAGGCAAGATGATCGGGATTCCGGCAGCGATCGACGCCGACCTGACGGCTGCCACAGCGGCCTCTGCCTGCTGTCGTGCTTGAGCCACCGTATCAATTGCCTGATCCCAGCGGACCTCGCCGACATACCAGCTCCACGTTGTGCCACCGGCATCGAGCTTGCGAACCTTGGGGCCGGTGAGTGGACTGTCGTCATAGACAGGCAACGACTCAGTAACCTGCTGCCAGCCATGTGCGGCGTAGGCCGCGGCAGGACCTGTCCGCGTGTCCCAGCTAACGAAGTTCCGCCGCTGGGATGCTGTGGGCCGATCGCTGAATTGTCTCGTCTTGTTGTGTATGTAAATCATGATAGGGTCAGGTCGGCGAAAGAGAGAAAATTGCCACTGTTGTAATGCTCTGCGGCCTCTACCGCTGTCCAAGTCTTGTTGGCGATCCACAAGCTAGCCCACTTCACTTGCCCGGTGTCCATAAAAATGGACCACGCCGAGCTGGCGACTCCCCCCGTTGCTGTGCCTGCACTGACGCCGTTTATGAATAACTCGGCGGAATCCGGTCCTGTTTTCGAAAAGATGACAGACTGGTAGTCCGTAGCGTTTGGCGGGTCAGATTCCGGACCTTCCGCGACTATTTCGCCACCGACATAAGTTTCATACGTTGCAGTCCCGATTGGGGATACTGCAGAAAATCCGATAGCGATGGCATCCCCGCCATTAGATGAAAACATCCTCCTTCCGTCCCTGCCTAAAATCTTGCACACAAAGGCAACGGAATACGCCCCCCATGATGTCGGGTCTGGTATCTCGGACCCGTTGCGGATGCGATCAGCGGGCCACACAGCGTCCCACGGGCCGACACTCTCACTGACACCCGCTAGCGGCGACCCGAGCATTTGGATACCAGCAGTGAGATCAATCGGGTCTCCGCCCTCCCACGCGATTAGCAGGTCGCTCGCCGTGATCGCCGTGCCACCAACGGACGCTTGTCGCCGCCCGCGACGATTTGGAGTACCCGGAATCATACGAACCTCGCATTTCCACGCACAATTTCGACCTCGAAAGTCGTCTCTGCGTCGGCTGCCGTGTCAATCGTTGGCTCTGTACCGCCGATCCCCGAAAACGTAACAGTGTGGCCACCGGTGCCGTCCTGCAGCACGGAATACAGCTTGCGGCTGTAAATGTATTCGCTGGCATCACTGGGCGTGGTTACGTTTTTTGAGTCGCTGACCGTGTATTCCGTATCGTCTCCAGCCAGCGTTAACGCTCTTACTGGCTGTTTGTTAGCTTGCCAATCGTCTGTGATCGTGGACGCGAATGTAACCTCATAAACGCCGGGAATTTGCGAGACTGACCAGACACTGCTGATCGACGGCAGCCACGACCTCACAGCAGCCCGAAGATTGGCCCAGCTCAACCGCTTGATGGCGTTATTGTCCTCGCTATCGACCAACGTGACTGAGTCAGCTTCCGCTGGTGTCGCCTTCGTGTCAGCGGCTGTGATGTCCGCTGGTACGAGATAATCAGTACCGGGCGTGGCGAGCTGGACATTGTTGCCGTCGCCTTTCAGTAGGCCCGTCAGATCTGTGCTCGTCGTCGTTGTGACCGCGTTGGGCCCCGTGGCCCCTGTGGGGCCAATAGGGCCGGTGTCGCCGACACTGCCATCCATTCCGTTCTGGCCCGCATCACCAGTTTCTCCAACGAGCGAATCCAGCCACGCGGATTCATCGCCGACAAATCCATTCGCAACAGCGATCTCGTAAGCACTGTCGCCGTCTTCGCCGTTGCTTCCACTGCCACCTCCCCCACCGTTGACTGTTAGCGTCATGGTGTGGCCAGTGATATCGACGTCAATGCCGCTACCAATGACAGTGACGAGACCGTTGATGATGTCCAACGCCTTCACTGTCTCGCCGGTGTCGGGGTCAATGAAAAATGACGTTACGCCGTTCATGATCGTGCTCTTTCTGATCTCAGCTTCAGTGTTCCCTCGAGGCGAACCGCTTCGTCGCCGTCTGTCTCATTGCTGACGACGGGCGCGATTGCCTTCAGGTGCCATTCATAACAGTCATCTGGTTTCGCTGCGGCGGTCTGTTCTTTGGTCGTTTCGATGCTGATCCGAGTCGTGTTGTTGTCCAGATACACAACGTCATCAGCTTCCACGGTCCCAGTCACTTGATTGGCTCCACTGCCAATGCCAGCTCCCCAGAGCATGGACTCAACTTTCGTTTCGTCCTTCAATATTTCAGCGATCGAACCGCCGATGTCTGGGACTGTGACCGTGAGAGCGGTTCCGTTTCGAACGCGGTAGTCAGAGCCTTTGTAAACCGTGAGTGTCCCACCTTCGCTTACAGCGGCATTGACGACGATCGTTGTGCCCTGCAACGTGATTTGAGCCGCGTGAGCTTCGATCCGAAACAGCTGCTCGCTGTGGGGGTCGGTCACTCCGCAAAACAGATTCAGCTCATCGTCTTCAGCAGTAATTTTTCCGATGGCCGATGTGAGCAATACAGACAGATCTGCCGTCCAGAGTTCCGCCAGAAAATAGCCGTTCTGCTTGTCTGATTCGGCAATCACGTTTTCGAAACCGCCCACATAGCACCCCGGTCGAGATCCTGTGATCTCGATTGCGTTCGCGCTAAACGGCAAGCCACCGTCAGACATTCGGCGGACTCGCATCTTTAGGCCAGCGAATCCGGTTTGATAAATGAGTCCAATTTGTGTGCTCATGATGGGAGCGTCTCCAATTTCCAGTCGGCATACACCAGCACACCGGGATTGCCGTTGGTTACGGTGATTCCACCAACGACAGAAGCCACGGTTCTAAATTCTTTTAGAGACACGTCATGGATCAAAACGGAACCCCATTTGGCTCCCAGATAATAGAGATCCATGAGCAATCCGATTTTGGCTTGATACTGCGAGAATGTAGTTATCGCAGTGGCACCATCGTGAATATCGGTGAAAGTCGAAACGCCAAACGGCTCACCTCGAGCACCGTCAAACCAAGCTCCGATTCCGGTCACTCCCTTATAGATCACACGCTCTGGCCGATCGGCTGCAGGAACAAGAGAACCGTCAAGTGTTAAGAACGGGAAGACAACAGTGTTGTTGCCAACCTCTGTAAGCCAGTGAGAAATCACGCAACCTCCCCCTGATTCAATCGGCGTCCCATAGCCTGCATTGCAGCCGTATCACTGCGTGAGGTGGTTGCGCCCGGAAGTCGATCTCTGATTTCGCCAAGCAGGTCTGCTAATGGAGACAGATCTACGCTGGCCACAACGTTCGGTGAAACGGATACGTCGGGTGCAACTGGCGTAGAATCAGGCTCCTTAGAGCTCCTCTGAGCTTCTTGATTACTCGATGCGGGGATCGAGTCGGGATCTGTGAGCTGAGGCCGTGTCGATGAAATAGCCTGTTGCTGTTGATTTGGATCAGAGGAAGGAAGGCTGCCAGATTCTACCTGTGTCTGGGTTACAGTGGGGCTGCTTTGCGGTTGTGCCGGCATTTCCAGCGGGGCAACTGGATGAATGGCAGGCACCTTAACTTCCAGCGGAGCCTTCTTGGCAGCGAACTTTGCCTCTTGGTCAGCTTCAAAAGCCGCGATCTGTTCTGCGGAAACCCCTGTACGTCGTTCCATCTCGACAGCGTCGAGTTGAATAATCAAATCCTGAATCACGTTGATTTGATCTCTGATCAATGCAGCATCTTCTGGAGATGCCTTGGCCAATTCTTGTCCAAGTATTTCAATGCGATGCCGTTCAACGTCGCCACCACGAGCCCGTGTTGACTCGATGGCATTTGTCCGCCCGAGACGGTTCAGCGGATCGAAGCCATACATGTTGATCTTGCCGAGTGTTTCATCGAACACTGTTGCAATCTGCCCCTTCAATGCGATGACTTCATCTGTGCTTGCATACTGAGCATTAGCTTTCGACTGACGGTCGCCTTTGAGAACTTTCGTTTCGTTGGTCACTGAGGTCTGCAAGTTTTCGAAATTTGCTCGACCTTCCTTCATGCTGGGGATTGCCGCGGAAGTGTCAGCATCGAGCAACTTCGCTCGATTCGATCCGATCGCGAGTTCTCGCAGTGCGTTCTTGAGCTTGCCTTCTTTTAATCCGTCGACGAATTGTTCGGCCAGAGCTTCGTTTGCCTGCATCATTTTCAAACGAGCGTCGAAGTCTCGGGTCTCCGAAAACTTCTTCACAGTAGCGGCGTCAACGGACTGCAGCTTGCCAGATGCCAACGTCTTCTGGAGTTCAGCAACCTTGGATTCGGCTGTGGCTCGAGCCTTTGTCCCTTCCGTGGATTCGGCGACTTTCTTTTGAGCTTTCAGCAGGTCGGCCTTCGTGGTCTCTTCACTTCCCAGTCCCGCTTCGAAGCCGTCCATCTTTGCTACGAATTGATTCAACGCGGTTGCCGTTTTTTCACCGCTCGTATCTTTTAGCAGCTGAGAAATCACGGCACCTAATTCAAGCCCACGCTCAACCGTTAACGAGTCAACGTTCTTTCCTCCAGCAGTGGCAGCTGCGATCGCTGGAGCGATGTTCTTTGCGAACAACGCCGGGTCTGTGGCTCTGACCTTCTGTTGAGTTGCAGAGAGCTGGCCAATAGCCCCTTCGATGTCATCAGTGCCAGCCAAAGTTGTGAAGTCGAGAGCAGCACCACCAAGTGCTTGAGCGTCTGCCGCGTTCCCTGCAGTCACTGTAAAAAGTGATTCCAAAATCGACTTGGCTCGATCGAGATCACCCGCACCGGCACTAATCGCTATCCCAGCAGTGTTCGCGTAGTCCGTTTGGTCAACTCCTAAACGTTTCGATTCCTCACGAACGACATCACGAAACCCTGCGCGTTCTTCCGGCGCAATGTTCATCATGTTTGCAGCGATGGCTTGTTCAAGTGTCCGTGTTTCCCCTGCCGCCTCTTTCTCAAGGCGGTTCTTCTTTTCGATTTCCTGAATGACGGCCTGAATCGCCATCTGGACGCTTAGGTAGCCAGCCGCCATTTGGCCGATACTGCCGAGACTTCCGCTCATCAATCCTTTGGATTTGCCAAGCAGCGAATTCGATTTCTGGAGCGGTTGCTCCATTCCGCTCATCGCTTGCTTAGCTTGATTCACCGACGTTTTGAGCTGATCAACTTTCGTTTTCTGCTTCGCAAATTCCGCCGTGCCGATCTTCATCTGCTTCAGCTTGGTGATCTGATCAGCCAGTTCTTTTTCCAGCTGCTGATAAGATCCTTTCACCATACGGACGCTGCTGTCGAGCGTCTGCATGGCCTGACGAGCACCGCTGACGGCGGTTGTCAGCTGATCAACCTTGGCTTTCTGCTTTGCGAATTCCGCGGTGCCGACTTTGATTTCCTTCAGCTTTGCGACTTGGTCGGCAAGCTCTTTCTCCAACTGCTGATACGATCCCTTCACCGCAGTGACAGCGGTCGTTTCTTGCTCCAATGCCGCAACGAGCTTCTTCTTCTCAGTTTGAAACGTGGACTGCGAAATTCTGTTGGAGTCGAAGTGTGATTTGACCTTAGCCAGTTCGGCATTGTACTTTTCAACCGGGGTGCGGTTGCGTTCCATCAGCGCAGCAGCTTCCTTCAACAGTTGAGCTTGCTTGGCTTTATTGGCACGATCCTCAGACGCCGCCTTGTTGTTGACAGTGGCCTGTTTTTGTACCTGATCCAGCAGTTTCAGATTCTCTTTGGCGAGCTTCTGAAACGCTTTTTCGACGCTTGAAAAATCGGCGTTGCCTTGGAATACGACGTCGCTCAACGTGCACCTCCACCGCTATCGACTGGCGCAGTACTGTTCGCCTCGAGTGGGTCGGTGTTGCGGCCTGAGTCCTCGAGCCCAGAGCTTCCATTCGCAGTCTCGCGTGTGAACGCGTCGTGGTTTTTTTTTTCGTCGCCGTCATCGCTTACGTGCGATTCCAGTAATGCTTTCACTGAAGGCCAGCCAATGGCATTGCTAATGATGTCTTGGAAGTTGCTTGTGTCCAGGAGATTCAAGGCATCGTTGGTCAGGTCACAAATGCGGTAACGCAATTGCAAAACCTGCAGCCCAAATTCCAGAGCCTGATCTGAAGGGAAGGAAGTACGTCCTTGGAAGTGAATCTCACACCAGATATCGAACCACTGGCCAGATTCTTCCCACAGCTGCTCGAACTGTTTTTTCACGGGGTTGCACAGGTTGCCGTTGAGATCTCGTTTCACCAGCTTCGGCAGGTCGGTATCATGTGATGCTGTTG
The DNA here is from genome assembly GCA_039974975.1 of Fuerstiella sp. GTDB lineage: Bacteria > Planctomycetota > Planctomycetia > Planctomycetales > Planctomycetaceae > Fuerstiella. Next base: position 166,829 of record JBDWHY010000016.1, read on the forward strand.
GAGTCAGCATGCCGTTGTTGAGGGGTTCTCGAATCTCCGAGATCGCCCAGCTGTTGCCGTCGCACAGCTTGATTTGCTCGCACGACAAACCGTAAGGATTGCCGAGGCTGAGGTCTGACGGTGTTGGAGGTTCGCTGATTTTCCAACCGACATAGATTGCCGGAGAATCTTCGTTGGCCGATCGAACCTTTGTCCATGTCTGCTTTGCAGCGTGGTAGCCAATCGGCTTTGGAGATTCAGAGTGCTCCGGCCAAACTGTCACCCAGATTCCGCTGGTGTTGTCTGGCCCGTTGCACGTGCTGGCAGCAATGCGGCCGCCGTGATTCGTAACGATGTGAAGCAGCCCCTTGGATTCCCACCATTCTAAAGCGTGTGCAACAGGATCAGCGTTGCTGCCGTTGAAAACGTCAGCAAGGTTGATTGATGGCTCGGCGATAAAAAAGATGGGAGATGACATGGGGCTGCTTCAATTCCAGAACAGAGGGTTGATTGCTGCTAAACCGGCAGTTTCGATTTCGTCTTCGCAAAGCTCACCCCGAATGGCGGCGGCGCTTTTGCTTTGTCAATCTGCTTTGCATCTGAGAGTGGAGGTGGCTCCGGAGATGGATTGGACGTGCCAGCCGCTGAGCCAGCTTCGCCTTCTTCTGGCTTGTCTTGATCCAGATTTGATTTCTTCTTCGTCATGATGAAATTCCTGAGAGGGTGTGAATCGGAAGGCAGGTCGACAACGCGCGTGCGTGTTAGACGATTGCCGCCGTGTCGATGGCTGAATCCAAAGTGACGGCAATGGGAGACGCTGTTCCGTCAGGGCTGACCGCATGAATCTTGACTTTGGTCAGGCTTTTATTGCCGCTGACCGACTCACATTCGATTCGCCCCTTGGCCACTGTGAATAGAATGTGCTGGGCATCAGCATCTGCAAAGCGATCGAGATCAGGACGTTTACGAATCAGATTCAGCTTCAGTCCGTTCGTGATTGCTGTTCCATCGAGAGCCCAAACGTCAGCGTCCAGCGTGTCAAAGCTGATCGTGGGGACGATCCTGTCGATAGCTGCGAACGTCGGCTCGTTCAGAATTTCTTCTTCAGGCTCGATCAATTCGGGGCCTAAGTCGATCGACAGATTGTCGGTTCCGTTGATGAATGTGCCATTATGGGCGATTGGTCCCAGAATGAAGTTTTCACCACCAGTGCTTGCACCGCTCTGTGCTGCGGTTCCAGAATAGATCAAAGCCGCATTGGTGCCGTCATTCAGGAAAGCATGTCGGCCTGAAATGGTCGCCTGCTTCTTCGCTCCAGCAGCGATTGTCATCGCGTAGGACAACGCACAGTTGGCGGTGTATGTGATGTGTTCCGTTGTTGCAGCGGCAACGCGGCTGCCCTTGTTTGCCACCTTGCGAAGTCTCAGAACGATCGTTCCTGCGTCCGCTCCCAAGAGTCCCAGCTCCGCCAATGCGGTACGGACTTGGTGAGTCGTAAACTGCATTTCTGGCCGGCGGCCGTTCTCGGCGGTAAAGACAGGTATCGTATGACCAGAGGGCGTGACGGTCATCGTTTCGATGTTGTTATTCAGCGACGATGATTCCAGCTGTGAATAGAAATTCGTGTCGGTGGAAAAGCCGTGAAGGACAAACACTTTTGATACGGTCATGATTCAAATCCCGAGGTTTGCAATCGAGGGATTTGGAATCTTTGGGTTCTGGTGTTGCTATTGAAGAACGGTTCGGCGGCTAGCTCTGAGCTTTGCCAGCTGCTGTTTCGCAGCCTCTTTGCCCACTCCTTTCAGCACATCGATTTCCCGCTTCAGCAGCGTGGTCAGTTCCTTCTGCAGGAACGGTTGCTTGCTGCTGCGTTGCCGGCTGGGCGTGTACGGCAGGCCGGGCATTTTTACCGTGAATCGAGTCGGGTATGCCTTGATCACAACACCAGAAGCAGTCATCGCACGATGGAGAGTCCCGGAAACAGTCAGCGACATCGTCGCAGCAAATGCAGAAACACGTTTCCTGCCAAGACTTCTGCCAGCAGCAGCGGCCTTCCTTTTTTGCTCCAGATAATCCTTCGATCTCTGTCGATACCCGTACACATTTGCTGCATTCGCCTTGAAGTGATTTGGCAGCATGTTCGCATACCAATGACGACCGATCGCACGATACGTCCCCTTCGTGATCGATCGCCAGTTCCGCACTGTCACATCGGGCGGCTTCGTCTCCAACACTTTGATAACAATGGGAAACGGCATAAATGTGCCCCTGTGGAAAGACCGAACAGCAGCCGGTGATACAAACGCAGAAGGCCGCGATAACTACGAACGCGATCGCTAGAAGTTCTGGCGGTCGCAGGCATTGTTTTGAAATTGTCAAAGTCATTAGTAGAGTCCCCAAGAAATGTTGACACTGCCCAACCAGACAGCGTCGCTAGTGGCTTGTTCGCCAAGAATGAATGCCTCATCGTGTGAGTGAACGATATCTGGTTCGTCACCCTCAAAGGCTGTCAGAATCAGCGGGCCGTCTTGGCCGGCTGCGATAAGTTCGTTAAGCAGTGTTGTGGCTTTGCCATCAAACACTGCGAAACTTGCGGCAGGATCCGCCGTGTTGGAATCACTGTCCCAGAGTCGGAGGCAAAGTGTTCCGGATGTTTGAAAGTTGGCGCTACTCTCGTACCCGCCAGTCACGCTTTGGCTAAGTGCCTTGCCCGGCGAGAAGTTTATGTAGGGATATTCAAAGAGACCTGCCGATCGCAACGGGTACGTGATCCGTGATCGCAGCACAGATTCATCCGCACTATCCACCCATGACTGCCAGCCTGTTAGGCCGACAAGCAGAGTTTCCAAAGCTTGAAATCTGTTAGTCCAGTTGAACATTGAATTACGATTTGAAGTTAGGTGTTTGGGTGGGATCAGTACGTTCGAACGTGCGACCGAGAATTGATGCTTGAACCGAGGTCAAAACCTGTTGGACACTGCCTAGGACTCGCGTGCATTCCTTGTTAACAATGGTTGATTGCTCCATGGCTCGAGACATGGTCGCGATCATTTGACGGCTGTGTTGATGACATTCGTCTCCGATGTGCTTCAGTGTTTCGAGTCGTTTTTCTTCGATCGATTGCCGTTCAGCTCGTTCTTCCTTCGCGACGGCGGCTGCGATCTCTCGTTCTTCTTTGGTTTCTTTCGCTTTGGCTTCTCGTTCGTTCTTGATGAACCACATAAACAAGATGATCACGGCGATGTTGCCTAGATCTTTCAGTAGCGGAATAAGGTCAAGTAGATTCATGCTCAAAACCCGATTGGCAATTGAGGATTACCCCCTCTTCGTGTCACTTCTTCGTGTCGGAATTCCACATCCCAGTGAAGTCCGTCGTCAGCCGTCGTGGGAGTCTGTGTCAGTTGGTATTTGCGATCGTCCTCATCGTCGTCGAGGGTGATCAGATCTCCCCTTGCCGGAAGCGGAACGTCTGAGACGAGGATGGTGCCAGTCAGAATCCAGCAGTCTGAGCGACTGCCGGATGTCTGCTGATCGATCTTCTCTAAACTGATCAGGTTGAATTTCAGTGGGACCGTTTCGTCAGTCGCCGCGATTGTGTATTCCGCATCGGCACCGAACACGTCGTGAAACGTGTCGGCAGTGTCTGCAAAAACATTATCGAACGGCGACTTCATGATTGGGCCTTTCCCTTCAGTTCAACGAATCAGTCAGACGGTTATTCAATGGCAGATAGCGTGGCTTTCGCCGCGTTCTCCCAGTTGTACAAACCAACTCCACGTACCGTTTTGGCTCCGAATTCCCACATATCTGTGTCGTGTTCGTACTCTGAACCTTCAGCCTTCGCCGAAAGTTTCAAGCCGCCACGTTCTTGCAACATCAGAGCCTTGGTATCGCCGTCTGTGCGGAACACGTAGAACTCTGCGTTGCGAGGCAATCGTGGGTTCACACTGACCGTGATATTGAAGTTGCTGCCGATCAGAGGGTTGTCTTTCGCCCCACTGCTATCGCTGATCACAGCTTTAGAAATCGCCTGCTGAGCAGCCCACGACATGTTTTGCGGCACCATGATGTGGAAGCTTGTCGCATCTTCGCTAAGCGGTTCATCCTGAGTATCAACGTAGCCCTGCATGTACGTGATGACCGTGCCGAATGCGTCTGCCATTTCCACGGACGTCGGCTTCAGCGGGTTCACGACTGCCAGTTCGGATTCTTCGTTCGCGGTCAGAATGTTTCTTTGGCCATCGTAGTGATCTGCGCTGAAGAAGATTTCGCCATCAGTTCCCAATGAGCTCGTGCCCAGTTGAATGGCCTGAGTGGCGAGCTTGCCCCAGAACGTGACGCTGCGTTTCGCGAACCCTCCGATCCGATCCATCAGTTGCCCAGTTTTGTCGTATCGGAAGAAGTCTCCTTGTTCACGCAAAGCGGCTTGGTACTTCACATTCGGAACGGTGATCGAGTACTCGTCTAGGCCCTTGACGTCTCGCATACCAACCCACGGCTGGAACTGTGGAGTCTCGCTGGTCTGCAGATATTCTTCGCTGGTTTGGTCGCTGTTCGGATTGTAGTGAGCAACCATAAAGGCCCAGCTCATCGCCGAGATGGCATTAAGCTTGTTGTAAAACATCCCAATGATGCTTCTGCTGCTGTGTGCAGATAACTTTCCTGACATGATCTGAAGTCTCCAGAGTGCAATCGGGGAGGCTTTGTTTTTGGAAGGCGACTGCGTTAGGCAGTCATTCTTGGTTCAATCGCTTAGGCGACTTCGAAGGTCTTGAAGGTAACCTGCACTCCGTTGACCGTGACGGCACTCACCTTGCCGACAACGTCGGTGGTGTTAACAGCCTTGATCAAGTCTGCGTGATTGTCGCTGACGGCTGTGACATCGTCACCAGTATCACCAAGAACAACACCGTCGAAGACTGGAACCGTCAGAGTGTAGATGCCTCGAGAAGCATCCACGGAAACGGCACCGTTGCCGCCGTCGGTGTTATCGACCGTATCCATGGCGTGACCACCCATCTTGTCGCCAGTGGCGAACGGACGAGCGAAGCCAGCTGCAGTGATGCCCAGCAGTGCTCCTTTGAAGATCTTCACGGCAGCCAGCACGGGACGGCTCGCGATGTCTCGAACAGGTCCCTGCTGACTGATTGGTTGAATTTTGGCGAGTGCTGCCATGATGGAATTTCCTATGCTGTGCGAATCGGCTTGAAATGGGTTCGAGGGAAAGTGGTTCTACTGCGGTTGGTTGCTTCCGGCTGCTGTTAGCAAAGGCCCTTAGCGTGTGCGGTTTGGAATGCGATGTAATCTTCAACGCACGCGAAGCCTTCACTATCTTTTTCGTAGGCTGCCTTCAGGTCGGTGTTTGAGTCGTCGCCGGCGGGGCCATCATCGCCTTTGCCTTGGTCTCCGTTACCGTCGCTCGCCGAAAATCCCGGAGCCTTCTTTCCCTTTCGCAAAGCTTCGTTTTCAGCAGCCAGTTCAGCGGCTTTGGCTTCGGCCTGTTCGGCTCGAAACGTGGCCACATCCTTTTCGCCTTTCACCACAGGAGCGATGCTGGACAATCCAGCGTCCGCGAAGTCTGTAGCCAGTTGGTCGATCTGGCCGAAGAATTCAGCTTTGGCAGTGTCGCCGGCTTCGGCTGACGCTGCTTCAACGGCTGTCGCTGAAGCAGCATCCGTGATGGCTTTCACGGATGGGCCGCAGAACTTTTCGAGATCTGCAGCACTCAAGCTGAGTTCCGCAAGAGTACCGATTTGCTTTTCGCCATCCATGATGGCACCGGTTTCTGAATTTACTGTGATTGGCATGTTGTCGTCGCTTTCTTGATCGGACTCGGGTGCCGGGAGAGATATGCGACCGGAACGTCCGGCCGCGAGAGACTCCAACACGTCAGACAACGTGCCGAGTTCATCAGCCAGCCCATTGCTGACTGCTTCGGATCCAAGGAAAACGCGGGCGTCTGCCCAGTTTTCCAGTACGAATTCACTTTCGACGCCGCGGTATCGGGCGACTTCATCCACGAAGGCAGAGTACATTTGGTTGATGTACGACTGCTCGTGATCCTTGAGTTCTTTGGTCAACGCTCGTTCATGGATGGCCTTGTACTTGCCCGCGTGAATCACGGTTTCTTTGATGCCAACATCCTGCAAGTACTTCGACCAATCAGCGTGGATCTTGTAAACACCGAGCGAACCGATTGTTCCCGTCGCCGGCACAACAATGTGATCGGCTGCAGTGGCAACCCACAGGGCAGCAGACGCACAGAATTCGTTGACGCACGCGATAACGTTTTTAGTCTCTCGAGCTGCGAAGATCGCGTTGCCAAGCTGTGCGGTTCCGTGAACCTGTCCGCCGCCGCTGTCGATATCCAAGACGATGTGTTCGACATCTGATCTCTGAGTCAGCTGCTTCACGATGTCTGTGAGGCGATCAGTGGAAAGTCGAGATGACCACCAGTAGCCTCGCTTTGTCATCACGCCGTGAATCGGCACGACAGCAACAGCTTCGCTCACGATGAAATCGTCGGCTGGACTGTCGTTGTACAGAGTCTTATCGCTGCCTTCAGCTTCGCTCGACTCTGATTCTTGCGGCTGATCGGAGCAACTGAGACGGTAGATCTCAGGCCACAACGGCTGGTGCATTGCGAGCGGGTTCGAAAAGAACGAATGGAATGTCTTGTCTTTCACTCGTCTTCGTCCTTGTTTGGTTCAGGCTGCTGTGGGTTATTGTTCTTCGGCTTATCGATCGGGCCTTCTTCTTCGATCTCAGCTTTTTCAGTGTCGTAGTCGTAGCCTCGTTCTTCGCTGATTGTGCGAGACGATTTGACGTTCAAGTTGCGAAGAATCTCGTCGGCCTTCGCGTCCTTCTGCGGCTCGATGTACGGCCATGTCGGTAGCTTGCAACCATAGTGAATCACGGTTGATTCTGGTGGCGATATGTCACCGACAGCAATCAGTCTGGCTTCTGCAAACTTGGTCACAGGTGTCACCTTGCGGCGTTTCACTTTTCTCTGTCGCTTCTTGTACCTGCGTCGAGAGCCTTGTAGGGAAAGCCGAGACGCACTGAAGTTACGGTCGAACAGCTTGATGATTTCCTCAAGCCCCATGCCAATGGGCAAGCCGACGAATCTCAGATTCATTTTCATGAATGATTCGACTCCGGTGCCCGGTTGAGTGCTTTCGAGCACTTGGATTTCTTCGCCGGGATTCGTGTAAACGTGATCGCCGGGGCTTGGGCTGTGGTTCAGGCTGTCTTCTGGTGCGACTCCGGTATGCGATGGATCGACGGCTTTCAGCCACTCCATATACGCCTCGTAGTCTTTAATTTTCGTGTACGTCGAACGGCAAGCCTGATTTCGAATTGCAATTCGTGTGGCCGTGAACACGTCTTCGATTTCGTCGTGGCCTCGGACGGATTGAGCCAACCACGGGGTTCGGCGAGTTGCCGAATATCGCTTCGGAGTGATCGACAAAACAATGCCGCCTTCGCCCGGATTCTTTGGGTCGAAGATGTCGAAAAAGTCGCCCTCATCCAACGTGCAGTGCGGATACTGCGGGGCATCGTGAGCGATGAAAACCTTGACCGGCTTGCCGGCTTTGTCGCATTCGATGCCGTGGTGAATCTGTCGGTCGGCAGCTGGCGAGTAGCCAATCGGAGTGAGGATGCGATCGGCTTCAATGATGGCCACGGTGCCTCGGCCGTCGTTGCCCTCTGGGTCTAACGCGAGGGCGTGATCTCCGTCTGTGACTTCTGTTTCTTCTGCGAGTGCCAGCAACTCCCAAAAGTGCATCATTCCGCGAGCGTCACATTCGTCGAACCAACCACCGTCTCCATCATGGCCGAACAATGCTTCCTTCAGCACGGCATTGAAGTCGTCGTCGCCTGATTTGGGCTGCAGAGTGAATCCGCACTGGATGACTTCCGTCGCCCACGTGGTGACCATGCCTTCAAACACTTCGCTGTTGTCGCGAACGTGGCGGCTGATTTCTCGTTCCGTCCACAGGTCCAGTGCTCCCATGTGACGGTTGCCACTGCCGCCCGTGAGTGCTCGCTTTCGCCGAGTTTCGTCGGCTCGTGTGTTCGGACTGCGGCCAGTACCACCGTAAAACAGTTCTCGCGTGGATCCTAAACCGGAGGCGGCGGCCGCAAAAGTGTCTCCGGGATTGGATCGACCGTGTGACCGAGCTGCCAACGTGCGGACTTCCGGCTCGCTGTTGGACACAGGAGACGTGGACGCGGTGAAAGTTTCGAAGGCAGCTGAGCTCATGAGCTGGTTCCTCGACGAAATCGAGAAACTCGGCCAAGCCGATGAGCTGCCGGGCTGGCTTGCAGACTTTGCTTGCCCAGCAGTTGTTCCAGATTGCCTTCGAGTCTCGAAAGCATGTTCTGGTGCATGGTCAGGCGGCGGCCTTTGTCTTGAGATTCAAAGGCGTACTTTTCAACTTCTTCGATGTGTCGAATCAGTCGGTCGATCTGATCGTTCAGCGATGGCATGCGTCGCCAGTCGCCGTACTTCCAGTTCACCAAGCCTTTGTTCGTCGCGTTAACCATGAGTTCCCCACGTGCAACCGAGGGGGAACGAGCATCAGTATTGTCTGCAAATTCCGTTTGTCAAAAGGTTGTTTGCTACTGGTAGCAAACACTTCGCAAAATTGTCGGAAATAACTGGCTATAACTAGCCGGAATCGGCCGGGAGTGCTTTGAGCCGAGCAGTGCCAAAGACGCAACGATGGGCGATCTCAAGTGGCCACGCCCACCACGGTATATAGAATTCTGCTGAATGCTCGGCTAACACACGGACTCGTATCCACCAACGACAGAGAGCTCGGGGCGGAGACGTCTGTACGATATGTTTGATGGAGTCGTTCACGATTCACTTCCTTTACGTTTCTTGCGGCGATCAAACAGCTTAGTGTTGACCAGCGACGTCGAGACTCGCCGAGGATTCACAGGAGCTCTTCCGCATTTCGTGCATTTCAAATACTGATCATTGACCTGAGCAACGGCGTTGCCTTCATCGTCTCTCTTTGTGTGCTTGTGCGTGCTGTATGTAACGATTCGTCCGTTGCAGCCCGACGTGAGAGTACATGCACAGTTCGGGGCAAGATTTTGAGCCAAGACGCCTTTCTCAACTCGAGGCAACGCATCAACTTCCCGCTTGGTCAATTTTCGTGCTCGGTGTTCGGGGTCTGCGAGTTGCTGAGTGTCGTCATCCCAATCCAGTTGGATCTCCGCCGGCGGCCCCGGCTCCAGCGTTTGAGGGGGCGGGATTGGTGCTGGGCTGTTTGCTGGAGTCTTCTTCGCAGCAGTTTTTTTCGCGGCAGCCTTTTGCTTTGCTGGCGTCTTCTTCGTGGCAGTGCTCATGTGGTCTCTCCTGTGCAATCGAGAGAGATCAATTTCGAATGTCTATTTGCCTCCGGTACTGCGACGAAACAGGCCGGCCGTTCCGCGCGTTTCCCCCGCTTCGATCAGCGGTAGCCTGTCCCATTGGCCTCGATACTTTCCATGAACATAGCACTCCGCGAGCGATCTCGCGTACCGCAATGTGTCTCCGAACTCGTTGTCGTCGCCAACCCACTTGCCATCAACAAGTTGATCCGCCGTGAGTTCGTCCATGAAATCTCTGTACGTTTCCCACTGCTCGCAGACGTCTGCAGGTAGCGAAACGAATCCGGGATCGGCTGAGCTTGTTCGGCCTTCTACCAAGGCTTGACGCCAGCCTTGAGTCACATCAGAAGATGGCTCGAACAGGTCAGGTCGACTCATCTTCTTTTTCAAAGCGATTTGTCTAGAACTCAAGCCAGCTCGAGCAAATCCGAGCCTGTAGAGATCGGTTGTGTTTGTTCGGCTGTCCCCCTTTAGTGGCCAACAGTTTCGAATCGGCTTGCACAGTTCATAAATCTCTTGAGTGAAGTCACCAGAGTCGATTGCCGCTGGCTGTCCCCACAACCGGATTCGAGCATCATTGTGATGCATGGCGTAAGATCGATCCTTCCAGCCTTGTAAAAAATCGGCTTTGCTCTCTTCGGTTCCAAAATCGACGATGGCACCTCGAGGGATGGTGAACGGAGAGCCCCACGCAACAGTCATCCAGTAGAAAATCAGGTCCTCACCTATTTTCCCAACGTCGCTGGTAAACGTCAGAAACGAAGTCCACTTCGGCAGAGTCTCGATCGTCTGGTGATCATCACACTTCAGTCTAGCTGCGACCTTGTGAGCCTTCGTTATTCTCTGCGCCGGATCCCAGACCTTCGCGAGTACTTCGTTCTGAAATTTCCGGAGCTTCTGAAGGTTGCCCTGAGCGGACGATGCCTGAGCGTCAACGAATTCGGACGCGAGTACTCCCCAGCCATCAATCAGCAGGCTGTTCAATGCGGACAATTCAAACTGCTGGATTTCTCCGTCCACGTTTGGAGTGCCGAGGATGCGGCCGCGTTTGTCAATTCGTTCGCCTTCCGCCAGCCAAACGCCCCCCTGAATCATTTCAATGCGTTGGTGATCTTCGATCTTCTTGCTGCAACGCGGGCACTCGTAGTACGCTGTCGACCTGGCCAGGGCCATTGTGCTTTTCCCGTTGGCGTCCTTCTGCCATTTGACGTGCTCGAATTCCAGTACCTGTCGAGCCTTGCAGTGAGGGCAGGGAACGTGGTACTTCAACCGTTGCACGTCTGGCGAAATTTCGAGCTCGTGAGATCGGCAGGTTTCCTTGTCGGTCGGTGTGCCTTCTTCCAGAATCTTGACGCCTCGAGCGTAGCCGGCTGCACGGCTATCAACTCGCAGAACCGGATCGGCTTCGCTGCTCTTGCGAGTTGGGTTCTTGTTGACTTCGATTTTGATGATCACACGGGCCGGATATCCAGACACGCTCGACTTCTTACCGCCGCTCGCAATTCGCATCCGACATTCTTTGAATCTGATCGCAGTACGATTTCGCTGATTCAAGGGTGGTAACTGTTCAGCCGTGAACGCTGTGTTGTCAAGAATGGGATAGACTTGTCCATCCAACGAATTGTTCAGCGTATCTTCGTCAGGATAAAGGACGACCATGGGACATGGGTCGTTCTTGACCATCACGATACAAATTGAAATTGCCAGCGTCGTTTTTCCGAGACGAGCTGCCCATTTCAAATTGGCTTTTTTCTTTGTGTCATCCATTAGAAATCGTTGGATCACTCCACGAGCATAAGGCTGAGAATCGAAATCGAATTGAGTGGTTTCCCAGTGCGATGGAAACCGAACGTTCTCAGGCAGAAACTCGATTGGATCCACAGCTACACGCGGGCGCCACGCATCGGCGACTGAGTTGCAAAGTTGTTGCAGGCTGAGTCCATCAAGGTCATGCACTTTGTTTTGCTTCTGTTTCTGCTTGGTCCAGCCACTTCTGGACGTCGCGATTTAGCTTTGTGATTTCCCGCTGCAAAGGAGCAGCGTCAGATTCCTTTTTGATTTTCTTCTCTGGCACATACACCAGCTTCTTCTGCGCGGGAGTTGCTCGCCGGCTTAGCCGGTACGGAATTTCATCAAGCCGGCCACGAATCATGCCAAGAAGTTCGCGGATAAATTCTTCGTACACGTCAGCCGGAAGAATGTTGCCGAGGGCCTTTTCCTTTTCCAGCTGCAGTTCCCAGACCTTCAGCTCTTCGGCTTCACGCTGCAGTTCTATTTTTTCTGTCTCGGCAACAGACCGGCGTGCGCGAAGATCATCATCAGTCGATTTTCCGCTGCTGGTCGTCTGGGCAATCACGATTCCGCAAACGTCGTAACCGTCTTCAGTCCGCAACGAGTCCTCCCACCATTTCGCATCCTCCATTTCTCGAAGTCGCCGCGGCGTGATTCGCAGCATCGCGGCCGCAGTCTTCTGCACTTTGATTCTTGGAATCGCAGACATAAAACACCAAGAGGAAGGAAGGAATAGCAGTTGCGAAATCATCAGAAGCGCCGAAAAAGCGCGATAGGTAAACCGCGACGCGTGGCGGGGGGCCTCAGGGGGACCCAAAACACCCCCGCCACATTCAAGTCCATTAGATGATCGGATCGAGTGAGCCGTCAGTCGTGCCAGCTGTAGGATTACTGACGGTGCTATCAGCGCCTCGAGCGCCCTCGAAATTGTCATTCACAGTCGTGGGATACTTGGCGAGGTTCGGTATGATGAGATTCGCTGGAATACCACGCAGGAACTGTTGAAGATCATCCTCTGTGAATCGTTCTCTCACCTTGCCCGGGTCGTCAATTCCTTCAACACGTACGATCATGTCCTGAGGACGATAAACGTTGTAATGCTCCGTTGTGAATCGGAACGCATCGTTGTCGTAGACCTCACGTGTCAGCCCCAAAAGCTCTCCAGCTAGCAGAGAACGGACCTCACGGAAGTACTGCCAGATGTCAGAGGCGAGTTCCTCAGTGATCGTCAACTCAAGGTTGTTGTCACTGTGCTGGTAGATGTTCGCGAGGGCAATCATCGTCAGATTGTTGTACTCACGTAGCCAACGGTTGTTGACAATTGGACCAGCGAAGTAAGGCACTGGGTGAACGTTCCACGGGATCGCCGACGGTGCACCATGACCAGCCTCCAGTCGTCCCACGTTTGCAGCCTTCGCTCTGTTCAGCAGGACGCTGTGGATTCTGTTTAGTGTCTTGCCAAGTCGCTCGATAGTGTTGCGACTCGGGTACTGCCGGCGGGCTGCATCAATATGAGTCATCAGGTACAGCTGCATGACTCCGATCTCGTCAGCGAGTCCATGCAAAGGAGCATTCTGGGTGAAAGGATTGTCTCCGAAATTGGCAACACCGAAACCCAATTCGTTCCATGGGTTCACGTTGTACATTAAGACTTGGTCGGTTCCGAACATAGGTTTTCGTCCTTTGGGTGCAATCGAAGGACATACTAAAAACTTTCACTAGATCTATGACTCTTTCTCGTCGTCCCAGAGACCGGGGCGGGGAGCTTTATTTCGTCGCTTCGTTATTCTCCCGCCGCGAACTATCTCCGAGGCGGTGTGTTCGATCTGTTTCACCACATCAACGATCCCGGGACGGTCGCTTTTCATGGATGCAATGGTTCGCCGGCATGCTTCTTTGAATGCCTCACCGTATTCATCTGTTTCTTTGACCAGATAATGATTTTCAGTCTTTCGATTTGGCTTTGAGAAACTGGGCGTCCGTGGCTCATCAATGTTGGTTGAGTTGCCGACGCCGCCCGTCTGACTTACGCCCCGCTGCTTGGATCTACGATTTCTGGAACGCCTGACAAGAAGCCCGAGAGCTCCCAATCCTACTGTCAAGGGAATCGACACCTGAGGTCCGGCTGCTTTCACAGCTATCCAAGAAACTGTTTCATAGACTGACTTCCAACCGTTTACGGTTTCAGAGGACGCTGTCGACTCTTCCGTTGGCATCACAGGCGTTATGGCCGGGATCTGGCACACTCCATCCTCGCATTCTCTTTCGGCGAGCGACGGATTGTCGAATCGTGTTTCGCTGGAAGTTTGTTCAGATCGAAGTTTCAGGATGCGTTCTTCTACGATTCGAATCTGGTCAAGTCGCGATGAAATCTCTCGCTCGGCAGTTTCACTCGCCTGTTGAATGGCTCGGATTTGGTCCTGTGAATGAGACCTTGAACTCTGCTTGATCGAATTCGCTCGCTGTCGCTCGGCCGCAAGCTGCTTTTCAAGTTCACGCTTCTGTGATGCCAGAGTGTCTTTGTCATCTTCCAACTGCCTCGCCGCATCGCGAAGTTGTCGCCACTCTTCACTGCGCATGTCTGGCTGGTTTATTCGAGGTGGTCGCGGTTCTTGAGCCTCTTGTGATTGAGCATGACGGGATTCAATCAGTAGCAATCGGTTCCAAAGGTCCGTCGCGTTGTCATAGCCTTGAAATCGATCGATCTCACGGCCACGAGCATCGAAGAGAATGAACGTCGGAACTTTAGTCACGTTGTATTCACGAAACTTTTGGGCATGTCGAACGTCGTTCCAAGCAGGAATCATCCGAAACCGCTGTTGCATTGCCTGAGCAAAATCAGCCTTCCTCTCCCAGTCGGTGTCCAGCTTTAGGCAGGGCGGACATGTGGTCGATCGAAACACCATCAGCACAGAACGAGTATCAGGCCGCGCAGACTGAAACGCCACGCCTGTCAACGTGGACGTCAGAATCAGAAGGGCAATCGATGCTCGCTTGATCATTTGGTTTTCCTGCAACAGCAGTGTTTAGACTTCTTGAGGCTTCCGCATGAACATGGCTCATTTCGTCTACTGCGAATTGGAGCGACGACGCCAAGCAGCAACTGTTTATTCAGTGGTCTCTTTTTCATCGTCTCTGCCTTGTGGCTTAAATTCTTCCCAATCTCGATCCACTAACCAATGGCCAAACTCTGTTGCAACAGCGACCGCTCGTCCTGTTAGTTTCAGGTGCCATCGAATGACATCCGTTCTGACCAGAGGATTAAAGCGTTTCCAGTTTCCAAGATGCCCAAGCAGGAAATGGCAGTTGATGCCAAACTTTCCAGCTTCGCAAAGTGTCATCAGGTTCTCAGGATCAAGTTCGAGATCGGGGCGGAGGTGAAACGGCAGTCGATGGTGAACGCGAAGCTTCTTTGTTCCACCGCAGCAGGCACATTCTGGGTGCCCTTTGAGGTATTCGTCCCGCACTCGCGGCCACGATCCAGAACGCTTTGTGCCGCTGGGATGTCGCCGCTGAAAGGTATCCGTTGCCAGCTGCCACCAAGTGACCAGAGGACGAGTGAGAGATTCCAAATCCATCAACGAACCTCCATCAGTCGCCGAGAAGCGTGTATGCACGCCAAATGAAAATCATCGCTGTCGTCGATGTATTGATGATCAGATTCCAGTTCGCGTGATTCGTGTATCATCGCTGAACAGCCTTTGCCGCGTTTGATCACGTGTCCTTGAGGAACATTTTGACGCTGATGGAAAGGAGTCACTTCGCGTACTCGAGGGGGAATCTTGATAGTCGGAGCCCACCACGCATTCCGCCTCGCCATCGCCGGCAGTTTGAACCACTTGTGACGATACACGCCGTCTGCCGAGACGATGATGTTCACCGTAATGCCGCGGCGTCGAAGTTCGTTGACCAGCTGTATCGCTCCCCAACCCATGCCCCAAGAATAGGCGTAGATATTGATTTCCACACGGCAATCCCCATTGCCCTCTTCTTGTCCCAACAGCCAAAGGAACTCGGCGACTTCAGCCCATTTCGAATTCCAGCGATACAAAAGAACGCGAGAGACGCCGTTGTTAAAACCAAGGCGACACAGTTCGGAATACAAACGGAAAACACCGTTCGGCGTTTGCTCGGTCTGTGTGAATCCGCTGATGCAAAGATGAACGCGAACAGGCTCGCGTTCGTCTGAAGAAGCCGTCCGTCCACTCATGATGTTGCCTCTTTAGAATGATGTTGTGCAGAAGAGTCGCTGCATGCGGCGACTTCCCTCGACACCGGGATCAGGTAGGAGTGCAGTTCATCGATAAGCGGTCGAACGGCCCAAGCTTCGCCACCAATTCGCAGTTCAGCGATTGACGTCAGGCCGTAGCACGTCGGGCGGATAATTTTCTTCTTTGTCTCCTGCTTGGCTCGCAGTGGATCTACTGCCGGCTTCTGATACTCGAAGGGTTTGATGTCATCGAAATAGTTCAATTCCCGATTGTCATCTGTGCAGAAGTAGTGTGAATTCACTTTCTGCGGAAAGATCTCGATGTAGTACCGAATCTCTCCGGACATCACTTGGTCTTTCGTCATCGGGGATTTTGGAACACGATTTCCGCAACTTGGCGGCCCCGCTTTGAAGTCAGCAGGAAGGCCTTCCTTCAGCCGTTGCTTGTTAACGCCGGCTTCGTAAATGCAGTTCAGCATTCCGCGGCCAGCGGTCACCTTGCGAACTTTGTTTGCCAGCGGGTTATTTGTTTTCCGCATGCGTGAAGGTGTGACGATTGAAGTGAATCCAACCGGCTGACATCGAGACAGGCCCTCTAAACGGTCTTTGAATTGTGTCAAACTGAGTTTGATCACGAATACTGTCCTAGATAGAGTAGACCGCGAGACGATGCCTACACTGACACCACCTCGCGGCCACTTTCCCTCGATTGCTCAGGGATTTGGTTTGTCGACAACTCGGGATGTCAAGGGTTTGCTATGGTTGCCGTTTCGAATAAAACGAAAATTGACGCTCGGCTGAAAGATGCGTTCTTGGCGAAAGCCATCCGCGACGTTGGACGCTTACCGCCTGATTCTCCCATTCGCACGCGGCTCAAGAAGCGCAACCTTCCCTGCAACATGAGCGGGATTGTGACTTGGCTTATTGACGACGAACGCGCGGCGATGCTTGTCGGAGAAATGTTCGAATAACCGCCACAGAGAAATCGTTGAGAATCAATCATGCCAAGTGTTCCTAGCGCATCTCATCCGTCGCACCTGTGCTACCACAAGGCGAATTGGGAAGACCAATGGGTCGAAGCCCCGCTACTTCGCTGCCAAAAAGTGAGCGACCAAGCGGCCCCAGCACACGCCACTGGACAATTTACCTTTCGCTACGGTGAAGCAATCCTGCCTGCAATAGGAAGCCGATCAGCGGACACTGCCAAAACAACGATCGTTCGTGGCGGATTACTCGGTCGATATGTCAAGGTCGTCCTCCAAACCAACCCTGTCGTCAACTGGTACGGCATCATCACGGACGGCACCGATGATCGTCACGGAGACATTCGAGGCACAATTCCGAGCGGAGTCGAAAGCTATACAGCCTACGGCTTAACTCTACTGCTGGAAAAATCGCAGCCGATCACACGAACGATCCTCGAGGCACCACCAGAAGATCCGGAAGCCCACCCGTTCATAAACATCGCCGTGCCTTTCAACGGTGGAGCTGACGGCCGCAAAGATCGCAGCCGCTTAGCCTCAGGCAATCACGCGTCAGGTGTCTTCAGTTTAGAATCTGCGACTCTGTGGACAGCTGCAGAAGCGATCGATTATCTGCTCACGCACTTTTCCCCACGCAACGCCAGCGATGAAGCAAAGGTACCGTTCACCTTCGCCAACACGTCAGCCCTTGACTATGAACTGCCGTTCCTCGAGTACGACGGCCTCACGGTTTGGGAAATTATCAACCGCATCATCGGCAGACAAAGAGGCCTCGGCTTCCATGCACTCGCCGATGAAAACGGCGTGCAGATGAAGATCTTCACGCACACGTCACAGACAATCACTCTGCCGAGCACTCGAACCATTCCGGCCAACCCAGACACGTTGGCGTTCGACATCGCGAATCGAGTCAACATACAGTCGGCTACGGTTTCGACTTCAGCGATTCAGACGTACGATCAGATCGTCGTGCGAGGCAATCCCATTGGAGTCGTATTCAGTGTCGCGCCAATCCACAACCTCGATGAAGGCTGGACGACCGAATCTGAAGACAACTACAACGCCGCAGCAACTTCAACATCTGGCAGTCTAACTGACGAAGAACGAGCATCCAAAAACGCCGACGCTCGAGCTAAAGATGCGCTACACGATGTCTATAGTCACTGGTATCTGCCAGACGATTGGGACGGCATGGGAATCGATACCGACTTCGTCGATACGGTCGCCGCCGTTGAACTCGACGATTCCGGAGAACTCACAACAACGGTCGGCAGTTTTTGGTTCGAGAACCTCCGCTTCGCCGACTACATTCCGCTTCGAGCGCAAGTCGATTATTCGGCGGCGAATCCACCTCCTGACAGTGAAGACCCAACGAACGAATACCTGACACCGTTCGTCCTATTCGAGATGCAAACTGGCAGCGAATCAGAATATCGCTGGGTCTACGGAGAACGCATCGACGCTGCAGCAGACAGCGGCGACGAAGAACGAGCACAAACGTGGTCCGCTCAAACTCGCATCATGAAAGACGCTCCTGGCATAGCCATCGAAGTGGTTGGAGGGCAACAGCACTTTATCGCGAGTGACCGATTTGGATCCGGCGGCACGTGGGACGATATTCCAGAGGGGCAAGGCGTCCGACTGAACAACTTTGTAGCCACGGTCTATCTACCTTTGCCACACAGAGTGTTTGCATCTTTTCCACCAAGCCCCACAAGCGGAGACTTGTTGCGAACGAAAGTGATCGACATCGCAGACGCTTATCTCGACCACCTTGTGGCTGGATCTGTCGTCTCTGTAGACGTTGATGGTCAGCTTGTTGCAGCAACCGGCGGCCTTGTGCGTGATGATCGACCACGGCTGAAAGATATCGCCCGTCTCTGCTGGATCTGGTACGGTTCGAATCGCAGCACTATCGATCTAAGCCTGAAGAACTTCGATGTAAGCGTACCTGTGGGAACTTTGATCACCAGCATCGTTTCGGCGTCTGGATCGGAAACAATCAACACAGTCGTGACACAGTTTTCACTGGATCTTGAACAAGGCTCGACGTCGGTCAAAACGCACTACGAAGAACTTGATTTTGCAGGTTTGATATGAACACACAAAGAGGCCGAATCTTTCGCCAACGTGGCAGTCGGCAACCGATCAGGCATCGCGGACACAGAAGTACTTCACTTATGGGATCCGTGAACGGATGCCTTGGTTGTGTAAGCGAACCAACATCGTTCCGTCTTGACTTCCCAGAGATCACGTACAAAGACGCGAGCCTTACCGCGTCTGACAACTGGGACAATGGAATCGCAGTTTGTACAACAGGACACAGGGCCTTGGCAGCATCAAGGGAGTTCCCTGACATAAGCGGGTTTGGAAATTCCACGATCCTGACTCGGGAAGACGTCGCGTTCTCTGCTTGTACGTGGGGAGCCACTGAGGCGGAAGTCTGGGGCGAAAGACGCGATTCTATTGTGGCTGGTGTAAGATGCGATTGTCCAGATGCTGTCTCAACTCGATACGGGGGGACGACTCTCGGCGGCAATTACCGAGACTGGGATGCAGTCGGAACGGCTGTTAACAATGCCCAGGTGGCAGCGAGGCCGAGCGATTGCGGCCTGTCTTCCGTGTGCAACTTCAGTCAATTCACAACCGTTACGTGTGGCGACTTAGACGCGAGGCTGGGAATCAGAGCTATTCTCGGGGGAGTCGTTGGCGGTGTCTGGAATCTCGCCTTTCAATGGCGGCAACTAGGCTCGATTCAGTGGAGACTCACCGATACTGGCGCGTTCGCTGATGTCCAAAACATCATGCTGAACGGGAATTTTGCTTCCGAAGATTTTACCGCCTTCTCTGGCGCGGATATTACCTCAGCCTACTCAGAGGTGTTTCAGACGTTATGGCCTGACTGCTCTTTCTCAAACAAGAGCACCTCGGACATGCAATGGAACTACCAAAAGGCGTTCAGCTGCGATGACCTAGATGGTTCGCCATTCACTCTGACGCTGCAGGATCAAGCAGCCACGAACCAGCGGTTTGCAAACAACTACGTAAACAATCCGCCAGCGACAATCACGTTGGTGGCATTATGACTCGAGCGTGTGTCCATCACCTTGAGTACGTTGAAAATGATCGTATCCAGTGCAGCAAATTCGCAGCTGCAGTGCCTTTGGCTACCTGCGGCCATTGTTCACATTTCAGGATGGCGGCCTTACCGGCGGCGAGGGAGAAATCACCGAAGCGGTTAGAAATTGGCTGCGTCTTAACCTACCTGCTAAAGCCGATCGGAAGCAGTTGTGAAGCTTGCAACAGACAAGCTAAGCAACTTAATAGAATGACTTTCCGCGAAGTCTGGAGTGATCGCAAAGTGATCAGCAGCGAAGTGATTGGCCGGATCAATTCACGTCCAGACTTGATTCGATGGAGCTCAGCACGTTGGATCGTTAGACACATGCCTTTCCTGAGTCGCATGTGCGTCGTCAATCTTCTGATGGCTTCTGCGGTAATTACGACTGCGATCGCATTTACAAACCAGCGACGACACTAGACACACGGGGCAGCATTTGCAGTGGACGATGTACTGCCTAGCTGATACCTTTCGCCACGTGAGGCAGAGCTCTCCGCCGTCCGTGTCGATCATCGCGTTGACTTGCCAGTCTCAGCGATCCCTGAAGCACGAACAACACGGGCCGCTCGAAAGCATGGATTGCAAATCGAGCGGTTTTTTCATGCGCGGTTCGCTGAGTGCATAGGCGAAGATACCCGGTCGAATGCAAGGACAGCAAAAAGATTCTTTGGCTATGCGGAAGTAGCCTTGATAACACTCAGGATCTCATCGATAGCCTTTGCTGATTTATCTGACTCACCGTCTGCTTCAGCGGACATCGATTCGTGCAGCGGGTCTGGATCTGACAAGGATTCGATTACGAATTCAGCAAGGTCAGCATCCGATTGTTCGAGCACAGCGGCTCGTAGGGTCAGAACGCTAAGGAGCCGGCGGTAGTGGTTGACCAGCTTGACTGTGCGAAAGTAGATCTCAATCTCACGGCTTCGCTGTTTCAGCAGCCCCCCACCGGCAGCCAGCAGCAGGAAGCCAAAGGTAACGCCTCCAAGTAATACTCGCCAATCTGGCTGGTTCACCAGAGTAGTCTGGACTGTGAGTGCCGGGGGAGATGTTCCACTGCCTCCTAGCGCCGCATTCAACGTTTCAAGTGCTCCGATCGATACTGGAGACAACGGCTCTGAATTAGCATACACGACAAATGAAGCTACTGGCCCAAGAATCGACGCAGCAAGAAACATGGATCCGATCCAATAAAGCAGGTCTGCTCTGCGTTGGGAAGCCACCGACAGGATCTCGGCTCGTGTATACGCCGCAGTTAAGAAACGCTCCATCTTCTCGACGGCCGTTCCATTCCCAACGTTCGACTCAAGTCCCTCAGCTTTTCTCAGCAGGGTCCTATGTGTATTGGTTGTCGCAACTATATTGCCAAGCATCCAACCGGAAACGAGTGACGCCAAGAGACCGATTGCCACTGTGGAGATTTGAAACCCTGTGGTGGAATGGTCAAAGACGCCCGCCCATTTCATCGATGGCAGCATGGCTAAGCCAACCACAAAGGTGAGCATGAACGCAGAGTATCTCATGAAGCGACAGCCAAAAAAGTTAGATGAGCCTTGGTCAATTGAAATTCAATTTGATGCTACTTGCACCGACAAAGCGAGGCTGTAGCATTTCTTTTCCCGGTCTTGAAAACCGGCATCATTGCGGCGACTGGTGACCATCGCTAGAACACTGATAACCACGTTGATTCTACCATTTCTCGGACTGTCGATCCGGAGGTTGAGGGTTCAAGTCCCTTCGGCCTCGCTAAAAGAAAAGGTCGGACCACTTCAGTGGTTCGGCCTTTTTTTATGCGCCCACCTTTTTATGCGTCTCACAATGCACCCACCAGATGCCTGTGCGCCACCTTTTGATTTGGCCAACCACTCCTTGAACTTGTGAACGAAATCAAGACCGCTTTCCTATGAGACTGCGGTCGCGATACCCTTATCTCGTCAGCATCGACATTGAATGGCAAAGAAATAGGCAAAAGTCGTCTCTGAATGGCTCTTCAAGACTGCAGACGACGTTACATAAGCTGGACCGGGACGGAGCTTGAACTTGCCGAAATTTCTGACCGACTGACACGAGCTACGGAGAAACCGCTGATGAGCTATCTCAACGAAAATCCACTACCAGGCATTCTCATTTTGGTTGGCGTCGCCGTGATCGCTTGGCTCAGTGGATCGCAGCACGGCAAACGAATCAGCCTCATCTGTATCGCCTTCAGCGTTGGCTTGTATTTCCTAGAGCAGACCCTGATTTCAACCGGAGAAGAAGTGGAAGCAGCCGTCGTTGAAATGCTAGAAAACTTTAAGAAAGAAGACCTAGACGCAATTGGAAATCAAATTGCAGATCACGATCCAGAACTCATTACGCTCGCAGAACAAGGCCTAGATCTCGTCGATTTAGGTTCCGACTTTCAGCTCAAAAGCGCCGATACAACTGTGTCCGACAATCAGCAAACCGTCACCGCATATATTCGTGCGAATGGCCCAGTCCTTATTTCGAATGAAGCGGCAGGCAACCGGCACGTGGCGACGTATTGGAAAACAACTTGGGTTCGACAAGATTCAAGCTGGAAGCTGAAGTATGTCACCCAACTCAATCCCACCAACGGCGCGGAAACTGGGGCATACAGCAACCAATAGCAAGCTCGCAGCTAACTGTGATCGGCCAACTGTGATTGGCCAACTGTGATTGGCTAACAAAGACAACAAGACGTTTCCCATACCGCTTGCCCCTAAACTCCTGACAACTTCAGTGACCAAAGACAGATCTAAAACCTGTGACAAAAACTGCTCGTCGCCTGTCAGCGCTTAATTTTCAAAGAGCTAAAGTCGCCAGACTTCCGGATTGCTGCTCATGATCAAATGAACTGTCGCCAACTCAACGACGATCAAACCCAAACTTTGATTCCTGACGATCTACTAGTCCCCCAAATTAAACAGACGCTTTACCGCGTCAAGCAACCCGTGAGGCGTGCCTTCACGAGCTTCATCTTTCAAAGTTTCCAGCGGCGGATGCAGCAACTTGTTAACGATTCGATGAACCGCCTTTTCGATGGCCGCTTTCTGCTCGTCTCCAAACTCTGGGTTCTTGCGATACAGTAGCTCAAGCTCGCTCCGACTGATTTCTCCGAGCTGCTCGTGCAACCTCTGAATCACGGGCCCAGTCGCTCGATGGTAGATCTCCTGCATGAATCGAGCAGTTTGACCTTGAATGATCTTCCGAGCCTTTCGCACTTCAGCTTGGCGAAGTGCTCGATTCCGATCGCAGGTGGCCTGCAACGAATCGATATCGAACAAGAAAATGTTGTCGTCAATCGATTTCACATTTGCTGCGAAGTCACGTGGAGCACCCAAGTCCAAAATGAACTGGCAGTGTCTTTTTGACTTGCCGCGAATTGCCGCATATCGATCACGATCAAACAACGTCTGAGTCGCACCAGTGGTGCTCACAACGACATCCGCTGCGACGAGTAAATCATCAAGTTGTTCGTAGCCAGCTGTCTTGCCAGCAAACTGCTGAGCCAGCTCGATCGCCTTGTCGGGACTGCGGTTCACGATCGTAATGTCTTCCACACCTTCGTCACGAAGGTAGCGAAGAGTTTCTGTTGCCATTTCCCCGGCACCGATCACCACAACAGATTTGTTGTCAAAACGGTGGAACACGCTGCGTGCGAAATCACCAACTGCAACGCTGGCAATCGAAACTCGCCCTTCAGACAAACCCGTCTCGCTGCGCACTCGAGCCGAAACCGAAAGCGCGTGCTGGAACAAAACGTTGGTCAAAGGGCCACACGAATCATTTTCTTGAGCAACTCGATAGGCGTCCTTCACCTGAGTGACAATTTGAGGTTCGCCCAAAACCATGCTGTCTAAACTGCAAACCACCTCAAATAAATGCTCAACCGCGTTTTGCCCCTGACGAGCAAGGACTGCCTGAGTCAATTGGTCGGAAGGGAGGTTATGGAATTCAGAGATGAATTCTGAAAGACGTTCCGCAGAAAGATCATCTTCATCCTCACCGCCCGCAGCATAAACTTCGACTCGATTACAAGTGGATAACAACACCAGTTCAGAATCTGGATGCCGTTGACGCCAATGCGCGTACGCACTCGTCAGTTGCTCTTCGGATGCAAAGGCAATTTTTTCACGCAGCTCGATACCCGCGTGATTGTGATTGCAGCTTAAGACGACCACATTCATTCTGACTTGTTCGCCCTTATCGATGCCGCATCACTTTGTTTGGCATCGCCCGCTGCCTGATCATCCTGGTTCTCACCGCTCAGCTTACCATGTTTCGTTTTATCATCGCTTTGTTTCTCGGCTGGCGAATCACCGGCGGCCGCACTTCCATGCACTCCGCCTGTCAGCAAAACCAAACCAAAAACAGTAAACAGCAGGAAGGCTCCTGCTGTAAGAGTCAGCTTTGCAACTTGGCGGCCCGATTGACCTGGCCGAGTCAGCAGCCACCACAACGCAGCCACCATTGCGGCCCACACAACAAACGTCCCAATAACAATCGGATCCACCCAACCAAACGGAACACCAGAAGCAGCGCTCGACCCTGCTCCTAAAATCATTCCAGTGAGCATACCTAAAGTAAGCATAATGACTGCGGCCACCACCAAACGACGATTCCAAATGGTGAGTTGCTCAAGACTTGGAAATCTTAAATTGTGCAGCCACGAGTTACGGCCCGTCAGCTTTTGGTAGTGCAGCAAATACATCAGTCCGCAAATTGTGGCGATACTGACGCATCCAATTCCAATGATTAGCGTCGATGCATGCAGCAATCCCCATCGATAGGCTGCCTGAGCACGATTCGGATTCACGGAAGCGTCTTCAACAAACACGGCCATCGCAATGGGAATCAACATTGCAGGAATTAGAAACAAACCCATGGCCGCCGGCTGCCGGCTGATCTGAGCGATGAAATACAGCAGTGCCGCAACCCAAGCCAGCACAAGAAGCCAATCATGGCTACTGCCGACCAATGGAGGCAGGCCGGAAGCTTGGCTACGAGACGCCAAATAAGCAGTATGAGCCACCAACCCTGCAAGAGTGGAAACCAGCAGAACCCAGCGAACAACGGACGTACGCTGCCTCAGAAGCTGAATGATTTCGCCACTGAAGGCGACCAAATAGCTGAACAGAAAACAGGAAAGTTGGACGTTCGACAGAAATGCCACGTCAAAATCTTCTCACGAAAGCAGGCAAATGACATCCGGTTTCACTGCATACTATAGACAGCAAACGCCACAAAGTCTTCGCTGTTTTTCAACGGAAGATCACACCGCGGCCATCGTTGGCGATCCGAAAGGAGGAATAGGAAAATTCCTACAACATCCGGCGATTATCCCCGAGCACTCTCGACCGTTCGTTCCTCGCACATCCTTGCGGTCTTAAGAACGAACGGCCTGCTAGCTGCAAAATCGCAGCCACGTGCCAGGGCGGCCAAGTCCAACTTGACTACCAAACCTCCGCGAAGCCCGGTGAAGCCTGCGGGAAGTGCTCAAACATATCAAGAAGCAAAATCACCCATCCTTGGGCGGCTCGAACAGCAAGCTGTCGAGAGCTTCCGTGGTCAAATCGTCAAATTCATTTGACGTGTCGCTGAAGAATGATTCCCAGCGTTTCTTGTCCCAAACCTCAGCGTGGTCATTCACGCCCAAAATCACAGCTTCACGCTCCAGTCCTGCCAATTTTTTTAGCCGGTCCGGAAGACGAATCCGCCCCTGTTTATCCAAACTCACCTGCTCCGATTGTGAATACAACAATCGCAGATATTTGCGGACATTGGGTTTACCAATCGACAGGCTGCGTAGCCGACTCGCAAAACGCTCGAATCCCTCCTCTGAATAAATCGCAAGGCATCCATCGTTCCCTGGTGCCACATACAAACCGCCGCTCAAACTAATCCCAAACCCCTGTCGTAACGAAGGTGGAATCGCCAGCCGAAGCTTGTCGTCAATGTTTCGTTCAAAGGTCCCGGTCAATGCCATGTCAGCAACAAGTTTCCGAGGACCAAAATTCGTAAAGTGTTGTGATTTAGTGAGTTACGGAAATCAGAACTAATCCCCACTTCTCCCCACTCGTCACCACAAGCAGAACAATAACCTTCTACAAACGAGCGTCAAGCTCAGCAGGCAGCTTCCCTCAAAACAAGCGGGGGAAGGCTGAACGCAGGTCGTTGTGATAGCAGGAGATCTGGCAATTCCACAATTTCCAATTTGGATTTGGAAGGTGAACCAGAAGCAACGCGCGGACTGTCCCTAGTGACAATCTGGGGGAACTGGTCGCCGAGCAACCCAACAAAGTGACAACCACGCGGAAGTAAAACTGGGCGGAGTAAAACTGGGCGGAGTAAAACTGGTCGGAGTAAAACGGGGCCACTCAAGAATGCGGCTTAAGAATTAAGACGTTCGAATCGCAACCAGTCGGCGAAGCAAGTCGTCATACTGACCGACCACCGAATCCCAGCTGTAGTTCACAGCAACTTCCGCCATGGCGGTCTTGGCAAGGTTGCGGCGTAACGTCGTTTGACTCACCATGCGAATCATGGCGCTCGCCAGCAAATCAGGATCTGTCGGAGCCACCAAGAGCCCCGTTACACCATCAACGATCACGTCTCGAATACCATCAACGTCCGAAGCAATCACGGGAAGACCGTTCGCCATGGCTTCCAACACAACATTCGGCATGCCTTCCCATTTCGACGGCAAAACCAGAGCGGTCGCTTTTTGCATCAGCATCGGGACATCAGCACGTTGACCGAGGAATTCGACAACGTCTTCTAGGCCTAACTGTTCACACTGCCGCCTTAAAGCAGTCAGCAGCGGCCCGGTGCCGACCATCTTCAGACGCAGTAAATTTCCCTGCCTGCGAACAATCGACAAAGCATTCAACAGTGTTTCCGGGGATTTTTGATCCGTCAGCCGGCCCACAAATAGTAATTCATTTTCGGCCCGCGGAATCTGGTCGATGCCTTCGGGAAGATCGACGCCATTGCCAATCCAACTGCATCGCTCTGCCGCCAAACCACACCATTGCTGATGCTGACGCATCACTTCTTGACTGACGCCCACATAATGATCGACTCGCCCAGATGTCCAAGAGTCGGGTAAAATGATCGATTTTCGACGATCTGCTACTCGAATCCCAGAAATAATCGAAGCATTCGGACGGCTGCCTGCCGCCAGTCGGCTGTAAAAATTTGCTTGATGCAGAAAAGACAGCACGACATCAGGGTTTGAAGATTGCACCAACCGTCGCAACCTCCAGAATGCTCGAAAATCAGCGATGCCGCCACAACCCAAAGCATCAACAACAATTCCAGCCTGCGTTAACTTGTCGCTTAAAGGTCCAGCGTCGCGAAGGCTGACTGCCTGTACAGTCCACCCACTGGCTTGCAGCCCCAAAAGAATTCGCACGAACGCTTTTTCCGCCCCACCAATATCCAGTTCGGTAATGCAGCCTAAAATTTTCAAGCCGTTGCTCGCTTCCATCACGTGAATTCATTCCGATCCGCTCCCACCCGCAGATCAGATTCTGCCAGAAAACGAATTAAGTACTGAATAGTCATGACACTGCCGGATTTGAATCAAATTTCGTCTTGGAACTACGACCTGCCCGAAAGCCTGATCGCGTCTCGACCAGCCGCTCAACGAGATTCGTCTCGTTTGATGGTTGTCGGCCGAGATTCAGGCCAGATTGAGCACTGTTCGATCGCCGACTTGCCCCATCTGCTGCAACCCAATGATCGCCTGATCCTTAACAATACGAAAGTGATGCCAGCGCGTTTGTTCGGATTTCGAACTCAAACTTTGGGCCGCTGGGAGGGCCTGTTTTTGCAACATCATTCGGAAAACCAATGGCAGATCACGGGACAAACTCGAGGAAAACTGCAGGCGGGTGAGTCAATTACTTTGATTCCAGCTTCCGAAAGTGACAAAGACTTAGAACAAATTGACCAATCGCTCTGTACTCAACAACTGCAACTTGTTGAAAAACTGCCCGATGGAACGTGGCTCGTAAAAACGAACCCCGAAGGCTTCACATCCGAAATATTAAATGAATTCGGTACTCTCCCTTTGCCTCCTTATATCGGCCGCAAAGTTGCCGATGAATTGGACAACGATCGCTACCAAACTGTTTATGCGAAGACGGCCGGTGCAATCGCAGCTCCCACAGCAGGCTTACACTTCACAGATCAGCTGCTTGCCGAATGTCGCACGAAGAACATTGAAACAACGTCCGTCACTTTACATGTTGGCATTGGCACGTTTCGCCCAGTGAACACAGAACAACTTTCCGATCACCGAATGCATTCGGAATGGTGCGAGGTCACGGAATCGGCATTCACAGAAATCCAAACTGCCAAACAGGCATCTGGAAACATCGTGTGTGTTGGAACAACAAGTGTCCGCACGCTAGAAGCAGCCGCCCAAGAAACGATCTCGCAGCATTGGTCGGGTTCGACCGATTTGTTTATCCGTCCAGGCTTTGAATTCCAACTCGTGGACCAACTTCTCACCAACTTTCACCTACCGGGTTCAACCTTGGTTGTGCTGGTCGCTTCTTTGGCGGGCTACGAACTGACGATGGAAGCTTATCGCAAAGCGGTCGAAGAAAAGTATCGCTTTTATAGCTACGGAGACGCCATGCTGATCTTATAAATCAACATGCGACCGCACCCCGCAACCAGATCCTTGGACTTTCGTCCGATACGCAAACAACAACAGCACGACTGCTCAAAGACGATCACTATGAAATATTTTCTTCACGCCACGTCGGTCGCATCAGTTCGTTTTTTACTGGCTGCGTGGGTAGGAGCGGCCGTTCTTTTTGTCATCACCAGCGTCGCCGAACAAACGTCGGTGAACTTCGACAGCGTCACTCGAGACCAACTGGCCACCGTTCGATTTCCACTGTATTACCGCTTCGGATTTGCCTGCCTGATCGCCGCCTTCTTTGCCAACGTGATCGCTGTTGCCACAGCAGCATCTGCTGTTCGAAGCAAGTGGCTTGTCGTCGGCGGGCTTGTGGCCGTCGCCGGAGGTCTCATGATTGCTGACTTTCAATGGATTTATCAGCCACTCCAAGATTTAATTACTCCCGCAGGGCAAGCCCGCACGCCCGAATTTGAATCCCTCCACACGTGGTCTCGATACGCAAATCAAACTCATGTCGGAATCATCATGTTTGCCGGGATTGTCAGTTGCCTGACATTGCAAGATAAAACTGCTCGCAAACCCCAATCCGAAAGCGACAGCATCGCCGCATCGCAGCCGTAATAGGTGGACAAAGACATCGCAGTGGGTCAACCCTCACTGACCGACTGGAACAATGCGAATCAGCCGTTCAAAACTTCCAGCAGGCCTGTTCCGACTGGATTTCAGAGCATTTGACGGCGAATTCACTGCGAAACAGCGGAAAACTCGCTAGATTGCCCGGTTGATACGACCCCTATCATAAGCATGCTTTCACCTTCGCCCGATCATCGCAGGTGGAAAAATGCTTGCCGAAGAAGGTTGCGATGAGTTCAATGGTGGATGGGGTTGCCATCTGGTGCGATCTAACAAACACCCACCGCACTCTCTGCTCAACCTAACTTCTGACACTGAATCCAAATGGCCATACGGCCTTTCAATTTTGTAAGCTGACCAATTCTGGTTTGCAGGCCATGGAACATCACCAGTTCATCTTCATCAATATTTCCAGCCCGCAGTGGCTGGTCTACAGCGCAGTTTTGTTGCTCGCGATCTTCTTTCGTTTTTCCCGAGTCTGGTCTGTTCGTAATCTCGACCTTTTGCTGCTGCTCACTCTTTCTGGAACGATCGTTGTCGCAGCAACTTTAGATCCTCGAGCGACACCCGCGGCAGCAGATGCGATCACACAAAGTGTCTCATCGTCGACAGATCCTGCGGAAGCATCAAACGCCGACAATGAAAACTCGGCCGATGACAGTACGACCGCTCAAACGACTGATGCTGCTCCTCCCAACCTTCTTGCTCCATCAGTTGATCCGGTTTACCGTTGGGTGACTGTCGCTGGCTTGATCGTGTCGGCACTATTAATCGTGCGTCTGATCTTTGATGAATCGTTAACTCGACGTCCAAGGTTAGAGCAAAACATGAACAGAGCAGGGCTGACGTTTTTGCTCATCCCTTCCTTCTTCATTCTCATGACGGCCGTCTTTCTGAAAGACCCTCCGCCCAGAAACTTCGTCCCGTTTCAGACGGGCGACGCACTGTTAAACAAAACCGAATCCAGCGTCGAAACCGTGGCAGCAGCAGATACTCCACCGCCTGTCGAAACGATTATCGCTGCTACGGCTCAAAAGATGGCAGAGCTATCCGGGCAAACCCATCAAGACGAAGTACCATCTATTGATTCAGGTGCCCAAAATCCGAATGCGTGGCTGGCTCAGCTAATCATTCTATTTTCACACACAGCCGTTGTATTGGGATTGTTGTACATTGGACGCAGACATTTCAACAGTGTCCAACTGGGTATTTCGATGTGCTGTCTCTACCTGATTCTACCTTGCACGGCGTACTATGTGCATCGAGTCGGCCATGTGGTCCCGGCGGCCTGCATGACGTGGGCGGTTGCCAGCTATCGAAAACCGGCGGTCGCCGGAGTCCTGCTCGGGCTATCTTGTGGAACACTGTTCTTCGCGATCTTCTTACTACCGCTTTGGGCTGTATTCTACGGACGAAAAGGCAGCGTTCGATTTGGCCTATCTTTAGCCGGAGTCGCCGCCATATTGTTTGCTACGTTAGCGTGGACTTCAGATACAACATCTTCATTTGTGAGCAAGCTTGTCGTCACCGCGAACTGGTCGGCCTTCCGTCTCTTCGATGCCGCAACCCCGCTTCCCGAACACGCCGTCGGGCAAATGTTTCTAAGATTTGTTTTGGCAATCCTGTTCTTCGTGATGCTGGTGGCTCTCACTGTATTGCCTCGAAAACGGAATCTCGAAAATCTACTTGCCAGTTCAACGGCAGTAATTGTAATGGCTCAGTTATGGTACCCAGACGACATCGGCAGCTACATTCTGTGGTACTTGCCCCTGTTTCTGCTGGTCATGTTTCGCCCACGTCTCGACCGTTTTGTACCGCCCGTCATCGACGAACAATCTGCCGCAACACGACTTCCTGAAGGCAATGTCAGTTCTTCCGGGGGCGGTTTGTCGAGAGTCACGTTGTACAGTTAGAATTCGGCACCGAAGCGATCTGCCTCATTCCATCGCTTGTGCCAGCCTGACCTGATCGGACCGTGATGCCATCTCTTATTGACTCTGCCAAACACACCCAACAAATGGGTCGACGTCGTTTCCTTGCAGCCACCGGCCTGACGTCATCCTTGATGTTAGAGCCAAACTGTTGTGAAGCGGTCAGCGTTGATACTCACAAAGATCACCAGATTGTCAAAGTCATCCTGCCCGGTGGACCATCTCAGATTGATCTGTGGGATCTTAAGCCGAACGCTGTGAAAGAGATCCGAGGATCATTTCGGCCCATTAGCACCCAAGTGGTGGGCGTTCAGATTTCCGAATGTCTGCCGCAGATCGCTATGATGATGGAGCGATTTACGATCGTCCGAGCAATTTCAGGTTCTATGGGGAGCCACGATTTGACTCAGGTAGAAACCGGCTTGGGCTTAGCTTCAACCGGCGTAAGCAACAACGCGACAACCTTCCAAGAAGCAGAAGCTCTACTGTCCGCAGGCCACTCTGATATCATTCTGAAATTCGGAAGCTGGGATCACCACCAAAAGCTGGACCACGCTATCGGCCTCATGGCCCAACAACTTGATCAACAGCTGAGCGACTTCATTCAGTCTCTGGCCGATACCGGACGTCTCGAACAAACAACCGTACTTGTCTGGGGTGAATTCGGCCGATCCCCTCGTATCAACATGGACGGAGGTCGAGACCATTGGCCTGTCGTAAATTCGGCTTTGATTGCAGGAGGCTTAGCGACTCGTGGCAACGTCTGGGGAAGCACAAGCGACGACGGAAGTCACATTATCGATCCCTCTATCGACATGAATAAATTGGTTCATGAATGCAGCCAATCTCCATTCACTGGCTTGGCATGAAGTATCGATTTGCCATCTTAGAACACGACCATCCCTTCCTTCACTGGGACCTGTTGCTGGACGTCAGTGAAGACCAAAAGTTAAGAACTTGGCGACTGCTTTCCTCCCCAGTCCTAGAAACATGGATCGCTGCCGAGCCGCTCCCCGATCATCGCCGAGTGTACTTAGACTACGAAGGGGAAATCAGCGGCAATCGAGGAAGCGTCAAACGAATCGCCTGTGGTTGGTACCAAGAAGTTTCAAACCTCACAGAAGGTGAACGTCACTTCACGATCACCCATTGCAATCTTTACGAGCACGCCATTCACCGTTTGCAACCCGATGGCTCGCCCGAATGGCGGTTCGAATAATGGATCACGACAGACTTCAATCAGATATCGAGCAGCGGCTTCAGCAACTGCGGACCAAGGACCAGTATCGATCAACGAAAGTGGTTACGGGCAACGCTGATGGCACCTGTACCTTCCAAGATCGAACCGTCGTCAATTTTTCGGGCAACGACTACCTGAATCTCGCTCACGACATTGCTGCCAGCCAGCAATACCAACAAACAGCAAGTTCCATCGTTGGCTCCACCGCCAGCGCTCTCGTCAGTGGGCGCAGCATTTGGCACGAACGTCTGGAACAACAGCTTGCCACTTTTGAAAACACTGAAGCCGCCTTGCTATTCCCCACCGGCTATGCTGCCAACTTGGGAATCATGACAGGGCTGGTTCAATCAGCAGATCTGGTTCTTTGCGACAGAGACAACCACGCCAGCATCATTGATGCCTGCCGCCAGTGTGATGGTCGCATGCTGGTCTTCAGACGAGATCGACTTGAGAACCTAGAAGCGACACTGAAAAAGCGAAGATCCGAATACCGTCACGCGTTCATCGTTTGTGATGGAGTCTACAGCATGGACGGAACGGTTCCAGATCTGAAACACGTTGTTGACATCGCCAATCGCTATGAGGCAGCCGTGATTGTTGATGAAGCACATGGCACCGGAATTCTCGGCTGCGACGGCCGAGGAGCCAGTCAATTCTGTGAAGTGGAAGATCAAATTTTTGCTCGAGTTGGCACGATGAGCAAAGCGATGGGGGGGCTTGGAGGCTTCGTGGTTTCCAATCAATCCACGATCAACTTGCTTCGCAACACTGCGAGAACTCAGTTTTTCTCGACCGCACTGCCACCTGCTATCTGCGCCGCCATGCTGGAATCAATTCGCATCATCCAGTCCGAACCCAAGCGTCGAACGGCCCTGCAATCACTCGTCCATAGAGCTCATTCCACTTGCCAAGACCTCGGTTTAAAAACAATCGGATCAGGTCCGGCCCCCATTGTCCCCATCATCATTGGAAACAGTGAATCGGCTCAACAAGTTTCACGCCAGCTCCTGCAGCATGGATTTCTCGTTCCCGCGATTCGACCGCCCACTGTCAAAGCGGGCACAGAACGGCTGAGACTTTCACTGAACATCCACCACACGGAAGATCAAATCAGTGAGGTTTGCAAGACCATTCAACAATTCGTGTCTCGCTCTGACAGGCCGTAAAAAAGATGCCTCGCACTCTTGTCGTTGGCCTAAGCGAGGTTGATTGTCACTCTGAATTGGGTGGCAACACGCAGACATAGCTCGCCCCCTTTCTTCACTCAATGTTTCGAATAGCCTGACACAAACCGTCGTTCAAACATTGAACAGCGTTTCAATCACTTGTCCCCGATCGGTGATCGGCACCGGACGATTCCCGTCGTACAAATTCTTGGCGGGATCAATTTGAATGGCGGCAAGAATCGTTGCGAAGACATCAGGAACACTCACGGGATTCTGCACAGCTTTCATCGCCAAATGATCACTCATCCCGTAAGCACCGCAGTGATTCAATCCGCCTCCGGCCAACACCACGCTGAAGCACTTGGAATAATGACCTCGCCCACCACCAGAATCAAATTGAGCCGGACGGCCGAATTCACTGTTAATCACGATCAACGTTTTATCCAGCATGTGACGATTCTTTAGATCTGTCATCAAAGCAGATAACGCTTGATCCAGTTCCTGAATCAGCAGATGCTGATTCAACTGTCCATCGTTATGAGTATCCCAGCCAGTACCATTGCGGAAATTCATGTTGTGCGACACTTCAACAAATCGAACTCCTGCTTCGCACATACGACGACTTGCCAGCAGTCTTTGCCCAAACCCTGCACCGTATTCTTGACGCAGCGAACCAGATTCTGATTCCAAATCAAACACATTCATGAAGTCAGGACCAGCCAGCCTCAGGCTTTCCGCCAACGCCACGTCGTACTGCTGCAAAAACTGATCACCTTCAAAACGACGAAGCCCTTCTTCTCGAACCTTTGACAGCAAGCGTTCACGGCGAGTTTGTCGGAACTTCGAAATTGCGGCAGAACGACTTAACCCAGCAGGTCCACTTTTCAGATCTGTCAGATACACAAACCCAGCCGACTGGCCAAGAAAGCCAGGGCCACGAGTCAAATTCGGATAGCCAATCAGCATGTAAGCGGGAGCTCCTTCTTCCGCCGCTTGACGTTCATGAGAAATGATCGACCCCAGCGACGGATACTGAACCGTTCCCGTAGTCGGTCGCCCTGTATGCATCCGATTCGTCGCTGCAGCGTGCTCATCAACCACGTCATGATGAACGGTACGAATTGCCGTGACTGTCTCCATCAACTTTGCAGTTTTACTTAGATGCTCACAAACCTGAACTCCGGAAACAGCGGTATCGATAGAAGAATAATAGCCTCCCGCTTTTCCGGCCTTTGCATCTCCCATCGGCTTCGGATCGAACGTGTCAATCTGAGCCATCCCGCCACCAAGCCAGATCATGATGCAATGCTCAGCACGCCCCAAAACTGGCACCGCGTCAGGGCGTCTGCTCGCAACAGCAGCACGACTTAATGCTGACGAAGCGACGACACCAGCTAGGCCCGCTTGATCTAAAAATCGTCTTCGTTGCATCAGACTTTGCCTTCACCAGAATCGTTAGAAAAACTTTGCGTCCGGGCCCGAAATTCTTTCCGCGAACCCGCGTATCGATCCGCGATTGTTTGACATCAGCGCTAGGGGACCGTCACCATTTCAGGAGCATTCAACAACACCCAAATGGCATCTTCGGCCCGTTCACGCCAATCAGTTGCAAGACAATTCGTGGGCACCGGTCCTTGACGAACTTCTTCCTGAATTTCGGCTTTGATGACATTGGCGTCCGTATGCAGATGATTCGACCACGAAACATAGCGATGACGTCTGCGAGTCTCCTGAAGTGCCCGTTCAGCCTTCGGAATCACTCGCTCAGCAAACCCAACAGCAAGCAAATCGCGAAACTCCTTACGCTCTGCCGTGGTTGGATAACGAGTCAAAAAGCAGAGATACAGGTCGTCCGCCAACTGATCAACGGTCTGCGATTTCAGCAAGACCGAAAGCAATTTTGTGTCGTCTGTTATTCGAGTCAATTGAAGACCCAGAGAACCATTTGCCAGCACTCCTGGCTGAATGACATTCGCCGCTGTTGATCGTTTGCTAAGTGGCTCTGGCCGACTATCTCTCCAGCCGAACGCCGTAAGCACATCAACGATCGGCTGAGCTCTCGGTAAAGCTAGACTCGGACGATCTCGCTCATTCGCCAACGTTGTAAACTCCCATGCTCGGCGTGGAAATCGAAAATTCAAAAAGCGATCGCCGGGAAGTAGCCCCTCAACATCCATCGTTAATTCTTCAGTCACCATCGATTGCCCCGCGGCAACAAACGAAGAATCGACAACTTGCTCGGCCGTCATTCGCCGACGGTAAGGACCAGCAAACAACTGCCGCCGACTGGAAGAGCGATTCACAGCGACGCGCTGGTAGGCTTCGGAAAGCAGAACCTGACGCACGAATTGCTTCGAATCATAGTTGTGATGAATGAACTGATCTGCCAGCAAACTGAGTAACTCAGGATTTGATGCCGGGTTAGCTTCCCAGTCGTCAACTGGTTCCACTAAACCAACCCCCATTAATCGAGCCCAAATTCGATTGGCCATGACTTCAGCAAAACGCCGAGATCCTGTCACTTGCAACGCGAGTCGCAGCCTGAGATCTAGGCCGCCTTCTTTTTGCGGATCGAACTGTTCGTGAAGCAGGCTGTGAAACGGAAACTTGGGCTGCACCAATTCTCCGGCTTTTAAAGTCGCTTCAATCAGCGGTGCTCGTTGTTGCTTCGCGAAAAATGCCGCCGGTACTGTACTGGATTCAAGCAGTTTGATCGGTTGCCTCTTTAGCATGGCGGCCACCTGAAATAGATCGGATTGAGTGTGTTCGTGATACGGAGCATCATGGCATCGTGCGCATTTCATATTCAATCCAAGAAACGCCGAAGTAATCACATGAGCCTTCGCCGCCATTGGACTATCGTTTTGAGAGGCGACTGCGAAACCCGCAGTACCGCCTCGCCATTGACTTCCACGCATCAAAATCAGTTCTGTCGCAAACCGATCCATCGGCTTGTTATCAGCCAAGGCTTCATGAATCCAAAACCGAAACGGCCCGGTGTTGTTCAAAGTCGGCTTCAACAAATTCGGGTTTTCTGCAAACACGTCCTGCCAATACCCAACCCAGTGATCTGCCCAACGACGATCTTGCAGCAAGTGATCAACCACCTGCAGACGGCGAGTCTCCTGATCTTGCGTTTGAAACCATTGAATTTCTTCCAAGCTGGGAATCACTCCCACCGTATCCAAGTAAACTCGCCGAAGAAATGTGAGATCATCGACCACAGCCGGAACGGCAATCAACGAATGCGAACGCTCAGGCATCGCAGCTCCATCCTTGATCCAACGACGGATGATTTCAATTTGCTTGCCATCAAGGCCGTCACCCTTCGGAGGCATCCGGTAGTCGTCTACGTCCGCCGAAATCAATTCCATCAAGTAACTTCCTTCAGGCTGGCCGGGAACAATCGCAGCTTCTCCCGATTCTCCCCCCGCAAGCAATCGATCTCGATCAAGAATACTAAATCCGCCATGTTCCTTCTGGCCGTGGCACCGTCCGCAGGCAGACTGCAACAGCGGCTGCACTTGATCTTGGAATCGCGTCGATGACAAAACTGTTGGCAAGTTCTGTGCGACACCTTCATTCCAATGATCAACAGATTCTTGAATGACTTGGTCAATCGTTCGCGGCACTTTGTTCGACAACAATCGATTGGTCGCCAACTGATGCCGTTGCTCCCAAAGCGATTCCTTCTGCCGATTGGCGATGGCTCGATTCTGGAAGTTCAGCTCGGTGATTAAGTCACGATGATCATTCCGAAAATCACGCCAGCCTTCATCAGTCAACAAATACTGTTTTGACTCAGAATCCGACGACGTCGAAACAAGCCGGAACATGCCTTCAGATTTCGTCACCGCGACACACGTTTCGCCAAATTCAGGACGATAGGATGAGCCTCCAACAATCGTCTCAAATAGCCAACGTTGAGACCGCCCGTCCGAAACAAATTCCACCAACTGCTCCTGCTCATTCATCGCATGAGGTCGCAAATTCGGATGCGATGTTTCAGGGAGTGCGATCACATGATTATGAGCCCCACTTTTGTGCTTTGCAGCAGACAACGTGGCCACCTGTTGGTCGCCAATCGTCAGCCGAGACAAACCTCGAGCGCGAACCAGCAACTGATACTGCCCTTTTGGTAACGTCACCATCGACCATGCTCGAATCAATAACGTGGAACCCGTGTCTTCACGAATGCCCCATTCATCATACACCTGAGGCATTTCATGAAACGCAAATTCCGGCTGGTGCCATTCCAACACCGAGGACTGAACGACATCATCGAACTTCTTATGAGATCCCGTAGGCATCATCTGTACGAAAACTCTGCCTGCCGGGATGGACTTCGGAGTCGTATCTGGTGGAGTAAATGAAAAGTGGGATTGAAGCTCTTCATCAGAAACCAGCCGTCGATGAATTTTCAGCTCGTCAATTGCTCCGGTCAGCGAATTCCCAACATTGCCCCCCATCGACGACCCGATCCAGACATCTTCGTCGTTTACAACAGGAGCATTCTTTGTGGCACCTGCCATATCCCACTTGCCATCGCTGGGCTGGCCATTCACGAAGGCCCGAATGCTCTCTGGCGAACCAAAACGGTATCTCAACGCCACATGATGCCATCTCGCCCCCGCCGATAATCCGAGATCTGAAGTCCAGCGGTGCCACTCCCCCTTCTGCTTTTCGGAATCAGCGCTGCGAAACAGAAAATTTACGCAGGCAGTTCCGCCGCTTCTTCGAAGCCGAAACGCCCAGTTTTGATCGTAAGAATGTGGGCCCTTTTGTTCGGTTCTGCCCTTGCCGATCAAGTACGCCTGATCGCCCATCTGATCAAGCCTGACCCAAGCCTCAAACGTTACTTCATCACCATTGTCGAAGTCGTATTGAGAATCATCGCCTGGGTCTGAAACTGCAACCCACGCTGGAGCCGTCAAATGCAAAGCCTGATTCGCTTCACCAAACAATGGATAGACGGGTGCCGTTAAACGAGACGCCATCGCATCTGCGGGACCATGCAAATCCAACTGATCCAACTGCTGAAAGTCCCAGTATGCAACTGGACGGTCGTCGCCGGCGACCTCAACAGGCAACGCAAAAATCAGGCAAGCGGCAATGCAAGCAGACTTCATCAACATCGGCACATCACTTTCAGAGGCTGATTGGAATGATCAGCAGTGTACCGTTTGCCCACCTGTATCCCAAACACCAATCAAATGAAGTGAAAGTGAATCACTCGATCACGTCTCGAAGTCAGCCTCGAAGAAATCAGCAGACTGCAATCTGAATGGTCATCCACTGAACTTGTATTCAGCAATGGCAGCTTCAGTAAACTGCACGCTGTAGCCCGGATGAGTTGGAGCTTGGTAGTGCCCGTTGTCCATCACGACCGGATGCAAAACATGTTCGTGCAGATGATCAGAATACTCAGCGACTCGATCTTCTGTCGTACCAGACACGCACAGATAATCGATCATGCTAATGTGCTGAACATATTCGCACAGCCCAACTCCGCCAGCATGAGGACACACGGGCGTTTGAAACTTCGCTGCCAGTAACAGCACGGCCAAAACTTCATTGACTCCACCAAGTCGGCAGCTGTCCAACTGACAAACCTGCATCGCTTCTGCCTGAAGAAACTGCTTAAACATAATTCGGTTGTGACACATTTCGCCCGTCGCAACTCGAATAGGACTGACCGCCTTAGATATCGCAGCGTGGCCCAAAATATCGTCTGGAAACGTGGGTTCTTCAATGAACCATGGATTAAATTCAGCCAACTGCTGAATCCACGGAATCGCTTCGGGGACGTCCCAAACCTGGTTGGCGTCGATCATCATTTTTGCATCGTCGCCCATTTCAGATCTCAACAGGCCACACCGTCGACGGTCATCTTCTAAGTCTCGCCCCACCTTGATCTTGAAGTGGTTCCAACCTCGAGCCTTCAGGTCAGCACACTTCTGTTTTAGCTGCTCATCCGAATAGCCTAGCCAGCCCGCTGATGTCGTATAACTGGGATACCCTTGATGCAGTAACTTCTGCAATCGATCTTCTCGACCAACCAGCGCGCCGCTCAACAACTCATGAGCTTGCCCAGCCGTCAGTGCGTCGGTCAGATAGCGAAAATCAACGCACGACACGAACTCGTCTGGAGACATATCGTACACAAGTCGCCACACAGGCTTCTGCTGAATCTTCGCCCACAAGTCCCAGACCGCATTAATGACGGCAGCGGCGGCTAAGTGGATAACACCTTTTTCAGGACCAACCCACCTCAACTGACTGTCACTGGTTAGCTTTCTGGACATTTCAACCGGCTGCTGCATTAACCGAGCAACATCTTGTCCAACCAGCAATTGCGCCAGTGACCTGATCGCCGCCACACACACTTCGTTGCCACGACCAATTGTAAACGTCATGCCGCAGCCAACGAATTCAGTCGAGTCGGTTTTGAATTCGATGTACGCCGCCGAATAGTCTGGGTCTGGATTCATCGCATCAGAACCATCCAGCTGTTGGGACGTTGGAAACCGAAGATCGTAAACTTCGAAGCCAATAATTTTCATCAACACGCTCTCTCAATCAAATTCTCTTGAACGCCCGTGCAAATCCAGCCTTGCACTTGGGCAGTCTTTTGCAGCTTCAACGAAACACACTGCCATCATTATGTCTAACAGCCCGTTGAAAAAGCCTGGATGTGGTCATCCGGCGAGTCAGCGATAGACGAATCCCCCCGAAACTCTGAGGTTCTGCACAGCCGATATCCTTCGCTCACGCGTCGGGTTGCCTTTTTCAACGGACAGCTAACGACCAACCGAACCGCCACTCCCATTAGAACTTGTGGCCACTTTCAGCTCGTAAAATTCTTCGCCGATGGCGTCCTTCAATGCTTGCTGAAATTCTGGACCAACGCTTACTTGACACTCTTTGCTTGTCGTCAAGATAAATC
The DNA here is from genome assembly GCA_039974975.1 of Fuerstiella sp. Taxonomy (GTDB): domain Bacteria; phylum Planctomycetota; class Planctomycetia; order Planctomycetales; family Planctomycetaceae; genus Fuerstiella. The sequence goes on from JBDWHY010000016.1 coordinate 206,872, forward strand.
GCACTCGATTGTTTTCAGCGGGGGCCGCATCAGCACCTTGCTCGACCGTACCTTCAACAGTTTCTGTTTCCGGTGAAGCAACGTCGGATTGATTTGGATCAAAACTATCAACAACCAAGACAACGTCTGTGCTGCCCGGATAACGGCTTAATACTTTGCGGACATTTTCGACGTCATCCAAAGCATGCAGGCCCTTATCAAATTTGATCGCCACTTGAGACGTAAATTCTTTGTCGGCTTGATCCAAAGTCATAATTCGGTTGCAGACAATGTTCGGCTCTCGCCCTCGACGATCCACTTTCCCCTGAACGATGATGATATTTTCTGTCTGAATCAATTCCTTGAATCGATCGTAATCAGACGGCCAAGCAATACAGCGAACAATGGCGGTTGCATCTTCTAGGTCAAAATTGGCGTACTTGTTCAGACCATTGGCGTTGGTCTTTTTCGCGGTTGCAATCTTGATGGCTCCAACCATCCCCACGATCGTGACAGCAGCACCGTCTTCCATGTCCGCCAACTGTTTGTTGGTGGTCTGTGAATAGCGGCCGATCCGTCTGGAATGCTGAGCCAACGGATGAGACGTCAGATAAAATCCAAGACACTCTTTCTCGTAGGCCAACTTTTGTGACTTCGTCCAGTCTGGAACGTCCGGAAGTGAAATCTGAACCTCTCCACCATCCTCTTCAACCTCTTCTTCACCACCACCAAACAGATTCATCTGACCGCTGGCACGGTCCTTTGCCGCGGCCAACGATGCTTGAACGGCTCGGTCGACCACCTCTAGCTGCTGAGCCCGATTACCGGGCAAGCTATCAAGTGCTCCCACCTTAATCAGAATCTCAAGTGCCGATTTATTCAACGCCTTGACGTCGACCCGTTCTGTCAGATCAAAAATATCTTTGAAGGGTCCATCTTCTAATCGAGCCTTCACAATGGAATCAAGAGCCGCCTCGCCGACTCCTTTAATTGCCCCCATCCCAAACGCGATTTTGTCCCCCACAACCACGAATTCAACTTCAGATGAATTTACATCCGGCGGCGTGACTTCAATATCCTGTCGGCGAGCATCATCAACGTGCTCACTGATCCGTTCCGTACTTTCCATCCCACAGCTTAACAAGGCTGCCATAAACTGAACTGGGTAGTGAGCTTTTAAAAACGCTGTTTCATAGGCGATCAAACCGTAAGCTGTTGAGTGAGACTTATTGAAACCATAGCCAGCGAAAGCGACGATCAAATTCCAAAGTTCGTCAGCCAGTGCTGTCGAAATTTCGTTCGCTTTTGCTCCTTCAATGTAGGCACCGTAGAAGCTGTCAATAATCGACTGCTTCTTCTTCGAAATGGCTTTAATACATTTATACGCGCTAGCCAGTTCGACATTGCCGACTCGGTTCAGAATCCGCATCACCTGTTCTTGGTAAACCATGACGCCATAGGTTTCTTCCAAAACCTCATCGACGACAGGGTGAACCTTTCGCGGCTGCTTTCGCTTGTTCTTCACATCCACGTATTCCATCACCATCCCGCCTTCAAGCGGACCGGGACGATACAAAGCGGATGTCGCGATAATGTCTTCGAAGCAGTCGGGCTTCATTTTGGTCAGCAAGTCTCGCATCCCGCCAGACTCAAGCTGGAAAACCCCTTTGGTTTCACCTCGCTGCAGCAACGCAAACGTCTTCTTATCGGTCAGATTGTCCTGCACATCTTGCAGCGTGAAATCCGGTTTCACTCGCTGTACGTTCTGAACGGACTTATCCAAGATGGTCAGGTTCCGCAAACCCAAAAAGTCCATCTTCAGCAAGCCGATATCTTCAATCGTGGGACCATCCCACTGAGTAATAATATCCTTCTTACCAGTGATCTTTTGAAGCGGGACAACAGTATCTAAAGGCACGTCTGCGACAACCACACCCGCCGCATGAGTTCCCGTACTGCGAGCAAGTCCTTCCACAGAAATGGCATAGTCCAGAAGCTCACGCGCCTGCACGTCGCCGTCATAGGCATTCTTGAGATCCGGGCTCTTTTTAAGAGCATCTTTCAACTTGATGTTCAGCTCATCCGGGATCATCTTTGCCAGCTCGTTCACTCGTGGTAGAGGAACATTTAAAGCTCGGCCAACATCACGGATCGCATTTTTGGCTTTCAATGTGCCAAAGGTTCCGATCTGCGCGACGTTCATTTCGCCATACGTTTCTTTCGTATAGTCGATCACCATTTGCCGACGATCTCGACAAAAGTCGATATCAATATCGGGCGGTTCGTTTCGACTCGGATCCAAAAACCGCTCAAACAGAAGGTCGTACTTCAAAGGACAAACGTCACCCAGCCGAAGCAAGAACGCCACGATGGCTCCGCAAGCCGAGCCTCTGGCACCGCACGGGATACCATGGCGTCTTGAAAATTCAACGAAGTCCCACACGATCAAAAAGTAACTGGCATAGCCCTTGTCTTCGATCACGCTCAATTCGTACTTCAGACGATCCCAATGAGCATCGGTGAGCTCGTCACCGTAACGCTCGTGCATTCGCGTGTTGCACAACTCTTTCAGGTAGTCGATGTCTGTTTTGTTTTCGGGCGGGCGAAAAACGGGATACAATTTTCGGTCATGGATTTCAATATCCACTCGTTCGGCGATTTCTTGAGACCTAGCGACCGCGCTTTCTAAGCCGGGAAAGTTGCCATACATTTCTTCTGGGCTGCAGACGTACAAACCGTCGTTGCTCATCCGCATGCGATTTGGATCGTCTCGGGTTGTCCGAGTATTCACGCACAACAGAACGTCCTGCACCTTCGCATCATCGCGAGTCAGATAATGAGCATCGTTGGTTGCGACCAACGGAAGGCCCATCTTGTCCGCCAAATCGACCGTTAATTCCAGGCACTGCTTTTGAATTTCAAAACCCGCGTCCTGAATTTCCATGTAGTAACGGTCACCGAAAACTCGCGAGTACCATTCCACCAACTGACGAGCTTCATCATTTTTTTCTGCAAGCAACAGTTTCGAAAGCTCACTGGAAGCACATCCTGAAAGACAGATAATTCCCTCATTGAATTCCTCCAATAACTCTTTGTCAATTCGTGGCTTATAGTGAAAGCCTTCCAAATATGCTGTGGATGACATCTTGATCAGATTGTCGAACCCTTTTTGGTTCATCGCCAACAACGTTAGGTGCGACTGAGCTTCTCGCTGTCGAGTCGCACTACGGTCGCTTCGACGCCCCGGAGCAACATAGGCTTCGTAGCCGATGATCGGCCGAACCTCTTGCTTTTTACAGGTATTGTAAAACTCCATGGCGCCGCAAAGATTGCCATGGTCGGTCATGGCGATGGAATCCATCCCCATGTTCTTCACCTGAGTCACTAGTTCCGGAATACGGTTTACTCCGTCCAGCAAGCTGAAATGAGTATGACAATGCAGATGAGCAAAAGGCCGTGGGCTTTTCGATGACGTGTCTAATTCCGTATTCGCATTTGCATCAATCATTGGAACTCTTTCCCGTCGCTTGACTAAAAGCTATGTCGACGCTGCACCGCTACAGAAACGGATCAGCAAGTCACGCACATTGCAATCGTCACTCAGTCGCTATGAGGTACACCATGCCTGCCAATTTAACAAAGTGTGTCGGCCACAATGCACATCGCCCTCAGAAAAGCAAAGGATCAAGCGAACTTGATTCAGTGACTTTACTAAGGGCGAATCGACACGAACCGTTCAGTGCTACTTCTTGTCTTCGTAGGTCACTTCAAACGAAGTCCGCCACGTTCCCGCATCTGTTTTCTCCATCATGATAAACAGCTCTGGCTTACCGGGAATGCTGCGAGTCACAGATTTCATATCAACCATTTTTCCCATGTTGTTTTTGCCACGAAACGTCATCGTCAGTTCGTGTTTTTCCTTGTTGTATGTGCCCGTCATGACACTCATTTCAGCAGTCGTGTTGTTGATCCAGTTGCCAACATAGACTTTTTTATCGAGATCATAGCCCAGAACCCCACTGCCCATGTAAGGGCCACATTCAAATTCGGATCTGACCCACAGACCGTTGTGCAGCGATGTATTTGTTTCCTTCACTGGAATCATCATGGGTTCAGATTCTGGACCTCCTGGCCACATCTTCATCATCCCCATTCGTTCACCAAGATTGCTGTGCAATCGCTTGTGTTCTTCCCCCGGAGTCACAGCGGCTGGCTCTTGCGCAAATGCATTCGAAGACAACAACATTCCGAAGACAAGTGTGAGACGTACAATCATTTCCTAGACCCTTTGAAATCACAATTTGAAGGTAAATTCAATTGTCGTCCAGACTACCAACGCAAGGTTTCTGGCAAAAGCGGCAGGGGCAGATCACTCAGAATTTTCGATTCTCGAAGTTGCCCTTTCAGGCCACTCACATTGAAGCCGCCGATCAGACGCCATCAACAGAAACCTGCACCTCACCAAGCACCGCAGGCAAGGCCAACTGAATCGTGAAACTGAACTCTCAAACTGAACTCTCAAACTGAGCCCTCAAACTGGGCTCTCAACGGCGGCAAACCAGAAACGACTGGTTGAGATCAAGGACTGCTCAGGCCTTACTTCTCGACGGTTGACTCAAACAACATCGACTCAAACAACACCGACCGGCGCAAAACCGACCGGCGCAAAACTGGCAGAGCTCGAACTCAGATTCAAACGGTACACAAAAAAGATGTCAACTTGGCATTGCCCGCCACCATCGACGCACGTTCAAACGATGACTGCAATAAAGCCAAGACAAACAGACCGATCATTCACAGGCCTCATTTTGAAGGAGCCGTCTTTCCAGACGAACTTGAGCTTGCAACGTTGACTTTTACTTCAGCAGTCGCAGGCAACTTATTCGCTGAAGACTCTCCCGCAATACACTCAAGCATCACAACACCCAACGGCGGAACTTTAACCTGCACGCTATGAGCTTCGCCATGAGATTCGACGGCCGAACTATACACTCCGCCGTTGTTCCCGATCCCCGATCCTCCGTACCAATCGCCATCTGTGTTTAAGACTTCCTTGTAGAAGCCAGCCGCCGGCACTCCGACTCGATAAGAATCCCGAGGAACCGGAGTCAAGTTGTAAACCACTAACACTTGCTTGGTTGCATCAACGGTTTGGCGCAGAAATGCCATCACGCTATTCGTCTGGTCATCACCGACAATCCAACGAAATCCGTCTGCCGTAACATCACTTGTGTGCAGTGCGTCAAGCCGAGCATACAGACGATTCAAATCGCACAGTAAGCGGCGGATGCCTTCGTGATTTTCGAAGGTTCTCAGCACCCAATCCAGTTCTGCATCGTGATTCCATTCCTTCCATTGGCCAAATTCGCATCCCATAAACAGCAACTTCTTGCCCGGCATGGCGTACTGCATTCCAAAAAGCAGTCGCAGGTTTGCAAATTTCTGCCATTCGTCTCCAACCATCTGATCCAGCAAACTGCCCTTACCATGAACCACTTCATCATGAGAAAGAGGCAGCATGAAGTTTTCAGTGAAGGCATAGATGTTTCGGAAAGTTAAATCGTTTAAGTGCCAACCACGATGCATCGGATCTCGACGCATAAATCTTAAAGTGTCATTCATCCATCCCATGTCCCACTTCATCGTGAAACCAAGACCTCCGTCATAGGTAGGTCGAGACACTCCGGGCCAAGCAGTTGATTCTTCGGCGATCGTCAGCACGCCGGGAAATTCGGCATGCATTGTGACGTTGAAGTCTTTTAGAAATGAAATGGCTTCTAGGTTTTCGCGACCACCATACTGATTCGGAACCCACTGGCCAGAATCTCGCGAGTAGTCTAGGTACAACATAGATGCGACAGCATCCACTCGCAGCCCATCCAAGTGGTAGACATCACACCAAAACCGAGCACTTGAAAGCAGAAATTCGGAAACTTCGCGGCGACCATAGTTAAAGATCAGCGTGTTCCAATCGGGATGAAATCCCTGGCGAGGATCGGCATGCTCAAACAAACAAGTGCCGTCGAAACCTCCGAGGCCCGCATCATCGGTTGGAAAATGACCAGGCACCCAATCCAGTAAAACTCCCAGCCCCTTGCTGTGCATGTAGTCCACAAAGTATCGAAAATCATCCGGACTACCGAAGCGGCTGGTCGGAGCAAAGTATCCGGTCGTCTGGTAACCCCATGATCCATCAAAGGGATGCTCAGTGATGGGCATCAACTGAACATGCGTGTAGCCCATTTCGATCACGTAGTCGGCTAATGAATGAGCCAGTTCCCGATAGCTAAAAAACTCTCGACCATCAGTGGGCTTGCGCCAAGAACCGGGATGAATTTCATAGCACGAAACTGGAGCAGCTAACCAATCTGTTTTTGATCGACGATCCAACCATTCTTGATCAGTCCACTCGAATGATCGCAGGTCCGTTACGATGGATGCTGTACCGGGACGCAATTCTGTTCCAAAGGCAACCGGATCAGACTTCTCTAACTCTCGACCATCGCGAGTTCGAATCAAATATTTGTACTTTGTTCCCGCCGTAACGCCGGCAATTACCCCAGACCAAACTCCATTGTCATTCCCTTCAAGGCAATCCTGCCACTTCGACCAACCATTGCCGTCGCTGATAACGCAGACTGCCTGAGCATCCGGCGCCCAAACCGCGAAGCGAACTCCGCCTTCAACAAAGTGAGCTCCCCAGAATCGATACAATGTTGTTCGGTCTGCGGGTTCAGAGAAAGTAGAATTCAACACTGCTGTCGACATGACAATCCGTTCCATTGAAGCATCTGGCAAGACTGCAGACGTAAGTTTCTAAACGGCTGAATCGAATCAAGCACCGCCGAAAGACATCCTTTCGACAATTATTTCGTTCTAAGCGAACCTGTAAAGCGGCCTGAGATCACCAAACCAAAACAGAGCCGGTTTCCCAACTTCGAATTGCAGAAGCTGCCGGGATCACCCATCGATCAATTTCGCCAAGGGGCCACAGATTGATATCCGCCCATCGAATCGAAACGCTGTTGAATCACAAAGCCATCGATCCGAATACAGATCTTTGCAGTCCCACCCCGCATCAACCCTGATCAGATAGAGCACGGATGTTTGCTGAGCCCCCAGATTGTAGACAGGATCAGGCGGAACAATGATCCCATTCCGTCATCACAGCTCGCCTAGAGGCGATCACAATTCGCAAGCTTAAGACGCCTTGCCTCGACGACGGCGAAGCCGAGTAAACAGGTTCGAAAACCCGCCCTTCTCGGAACTCTCCATGTCCTGTGCGGGAACACCCGGATGCACGGCGACTTCAGGCACATCGGCCGCCACATTGACTTCAGGCATCGGCAATGAGATCGGACGATCCTGATCCAGATTTTCGGCCAATTCACCAGAATCTTCTGTACCAGATTCTGAAGAAACCGCAGGCGTTCCACCCAGCGTTTCCGCCCCAGCGGCTTGACGAAGTCCCATGGTTAAGATGCTGCGATGCTGTCGAGCTTGGCGTAAAACCGTGGGTAAAGATTGTTCCTCTTCAGCCAGTTCCTCGTCAATCATTTGACTCAACAGGAATTCCTGTTCCATCCACTCATCACGCTCTTCAACGACACGCTCAAAGGCAACAACATCCGGATCGGGTCCATCGGAGAGACCTGCTGCCGTGTCAGTTGACGCGACATTCATTTCCGTTCTTAATTCGGGCCCACCCGGCGGAAACCCGGTCGACCCAGATTCATCATCCAACCGACTCTCTTGATCATCGCCATCAGCTTGACTCATCGAAAAGAAACGAGGAGCAGCCATCGGGGCATGAGAATCAGAATGCGGCTGCGATGAATCAGAAACAGCAGACATCTGTGTCTGTGCATCATCAGCAACTTGCATCTGAGGATACTCTTCAGATGCTGCGACACCCTGATCCAACTGTTGCTCTTCCTGAATCAACTGCTGCAATTCTTCAATCGCCCCATCAGGCCCTTTCGAACTTGCCATCAATTCAGCAGGGCTTGAGGCATCCAATGGATGACCAACTGAGTCTTCATGCGTTTCTTTCACAGACGCATCTCGCCCAGCCGCCGCATCAATCAACAGTCCGAGATCATGAAGCAGCTCAGCGTATTCGTCATCCAACTTGCTGACTGGAATCTGAGACGTTGGAGCAACACCCGCAGTAACCGGAGGCCACGCAGTCGCAAATTTCAAAGTCGCATCGTGGTGAGGCAAATCTGGAGTGTCGTCGAAAGTTTCAGTGTCACTGGGAGTGCGACCAAGTTCAGCCCAAGTAAACCGATCGACGACAGGCGTGGCCACATTGTCCCACACGGGTTCTGTCAGCTGTGGCCGATTGTCTTCCTCACCCCCCCTTGTCGAAGCGGCATGTTCAATGCCATCTGGATCGGATGGAATTGGAGGATCTGAAGGTTCCAGCTCCAACACACCATCTGCAGGCGATGCCACGGGCTTCGCTGGCCATTCGCCGGCTGGGGCCCATGGTTCGTAGCCCAACACAGAATCCGCAACTTGAGTTGATCCTAAGTCAACGGAATCACAGCCATCAACATCATCTTCTCCATCAACGAATTCAGCCAGACCACGGACTTCCGTCGACGAATCGCTCAGCAATAGCCCAGAAGTCGAAGAATCTTCTTCAAAGCTGGGCGGCGAAACCTCAAGTGCTTCAAAGTCGTCCTGTGAAATTCCCACAGCATCTTCAAAGCGGTCTTCTACCTCGAATTCATGAGGCAGGCTTGTTTCGATCTCCAAGCTCTCGTCCTGCAAATCAGACATCGATACTGATTCCAGCAACGATTCGGCCTGCCCAGACGATTCACTTTCACAAGCTGCCGGCTGTTGATCGTTCAGCTCTACCTCTGCAACTGTCTCATCTGAAGTTGCCGCTTGCGTTACGGGCTGCGGGGCTCCAATCTCGAAGACTCCTTCCGCCACATGCGATGTCGTGGATTGACAATTAGAATTTGAAAAAGTGTCTGGTGGAAATTCACCAATTTCGATCGAATTCTCGCCAATCAAAGTTCCTGATGCCGACCCGAATTCACCATCGCTTAATTCGTCATCATGGGTCTCGGCAACCATTGATACGTTCCACGAATACGGCAAATGCTGCAGCCGAGTTAAGGCCTGAGTGACGAATTCTCGAGTCACTTTGTGACGGTCAGCGTCTTCGCAAACCATTAGGCTTTCGTCTGCCAATAGATTCAAGCACTGAGGCACTCCGTCTGCAGCAGCAACGATAAGTTCCAATGCGTCTGAAGCAAAGGCCTGCGAAAGATCGCCACCAGCTAAGCTGAAATGGTGTCCTAAATACTGGATCGATTCATCAGAACGCAACGGCTGCAGAAACGAATGAGTTCGAATTTTACGAGCAAAATGGCTGTTGGCGGAATCCGCCAAAACTTCTTCAAGAAGAAGAGGGCCAGCAATCAGCAGACGGGCAAAGCGACGCCCGTCGTGGCCTTCTTCAAGCAGTGAACGCAGTTCAGAAAACACGGACTGATCAACGAGCTGAGCATCGTCTAACAGAATCGTCAGCGGGCCCCAAAACGAGGCAACTCGTTCTAGTCGCTCGACAACTTCATAGCGGCGAACAACCTCTGTCGCTGAAGAGTCTCTCGCTTGGGCTCCATCAGGTTGCAGCTTCAACAGCCTGCGATGCAATAGATACAGCAGATCAGCAGATCCCTTCACAGATCCACCGCGCAACAACAAGGTTTGAGCCGTGGATTCAAGGTTTCTTTGGATCTGCTCCAAGGAAGCAGATTTGCCTACTCCAGCGGGCCCCGTCAACACGGCGACCCCGAGGTCAGTTTGCAGCGCGTGCACGACACTCGGTAGAAGTTCATTGAACGAAGACGAAGCAAAAAAGTCCTGCGTCTTTGTTACCGTTTGAAACGGCTTGCGATGTAATCCGAATCGCTGTTCGTACATATTGAGTACCATCCGTGGAGCCAGCAAAGCGGCAGATTCTGCCGTACAGAAGCCAGCATCCTGCAGTCCGTTTGCGGAATTGTGCCTTCTGTTATCGTCAAGATCGATCGATCTATGGCGTTTTCTTGAGCACATTCGGGATGGTCGACAACAACGTCCTGAACTGCCGAAACCCCCACTCATTGCAGTTAACAAGTGCAAGTTTGACGGAATTCGTTTCAGGAACGCTCTAGATTCTTCGCCGTGACCCGAGTCATCGCAGCCACCCGTTCGTCAGCCGTGTCTTCGTACACCTGACGAAGCAATTGTTCTTCTCCGGCTGTCAAAACTTGGTCGCGTCGCCCCATCGCAATTCGACAGGATGCAAGACTTTCTTCCAAAGGCCACGCATCAGAGAGATGGCCATACTGCACACTACAGAACGAAGGAATATGTCGAGGCAGTAAACGACCGCCTGGCACCACCATCGCCATCACTCCCACGGATGTTCCCGTATTGAACATGCTATCGACGGCCACTTTTGTGTGATCTCCAATAAACGACCCCACTTTGATCAGCCCGCTATCAACCAACTCTCCCTGCAGTGGAACCTTCACACTGCTGTAGTTACTTTTTAGATCCGATGTCGTACTAATTGCACCCAAGTTGACCCACGGGCAGACATAGCTGTGCCCCAAAAAACCCTCGTGGTACTTATTTACGAAGCCATGAAGAATAGACTCTTCGATTTCGCCACCAACCCGACACATGGGACCAATGGTCGTCCCCTTGTGGATCAACGCTCGAAAAATTCGGCTGCCCGCACCAATATGACAGGGACCTTCAATTCGAGTAAACGACTGGATCTGAACATCTCGATCAATCGAAACAGGCCCTTGCCGAACATCGATCACCACATAGGGATCGACGTCAGCCAGTTCGGAAATATACAGATCTGTGGGATCTCCAAGGCATTGCACATGAGCATTCTCTGGAAACTGGCTGCATCCACTTTCCTGAAAGTCCAGCACCAGCTGCTTTGAATTTCGGTTCACTAAATCCCAAGGGCGAGCAATCAATTCTCCACTGGCTTCAACGACTCGCCTAAGCCGAGCAATCGATTGTAATGTTTCAAGTCGATTTTCATCGGTCAGCAATGCCGACTCTTCGGGCTCGAGCGCGATCCAAACGAGCTCTCCATCTATGAATCCAGCAGTATCAGCCGTCACTTCGATTTCGTTGACCGTTTGGTCTGGCATCCATCTCCCATTCACCCAAAACGTAGGAAATTCTGTGATGCGCGAAAGTCGGTTCACAGACACGCCAGGATGCTGCTCTTGATAGACTTCGGCAAGGCGTGGGCGAACAAGAGCCCCCCAATCAGATCCCGGAAACCACTCTTGCAAGCGTTCACGCAGACATTTCCTGCCGCACAAGAGTTCAAAAACCGGACGCAACAACGCAATCGATGCCAGATCATCTGCTTTGCTATCTTCAAATACAATCCATCGCATAACACTGCCTTATCTTCTCAATGCCGTCTTAGCACCGTCCCAACAAACCGAACCACTCAGAGGCGATCAAACTCGCCAACCCAATGAATTTACCGAGCCGCCGTAGGTATCAAACCAAAACCAACAGCGTGCTCATCAATCCTATGCCGTTTCGAAAAATGGCCGTGAAAGAACGCACTGTTCATTCAGCAGACGTCATTCCAACAACCGCTTCATTCTTCTTGGAATTGTGGCAAGGCAACACGAATGTCGGAATTGCCGTTTCCATGCTGGATGGCCACCAACATGTTTCGTTTTCGACCAAGGCACGCCAATCGGAAAAAATTGTACTCCGAACCGCACTTGCGGCAGGTCGTGCTGGAACGAAGGGCTCAAAATTCACAATTCAAAATCTGAAGATCTCATACAACAAAAGACTGCTTCGTCGGTGACAATTCATGCAGCACAGCGGACAATGGCACCTTGCCGCCAAAATCCTTCAGGTTTCTCGCCATGCCTCTTCAGCTCACCCACATTCGTATCTACCTCGGCATGATTGCCATCACGCCGATCTTAATCGCCACAGCAGCTGGTTCAGAATCCTCCAGCCTGTTGACCATCTCCCCAAACGGGAGCCGAATCGCCTGTACCAATCGAGATTCAGGATCAGTCAGCTTGATCTCATCCCCCAAACTCACCAAGCAGTGGGAAACAAACGTGGGCCAGCACCCTGAGGGAATCACGTTCGTGGGAAACAGCGACATCTTGGCCTGCTGCGTTTACTCAGAAGACAACATCAGCATTCTGGACGCTGCAGGAAATGTGCTTCGCAAAATTGAAGTGTTTGACGAACCCTACGGCATCGTCAGCGACAAAGCGGGACGCTTTCTTTATGTCACTCTGGAATACCCCGGCACAATCATTCGTATCAACTGTGAGACCTGGAAGATTGACCGAGAATGGCAAGTCGGAAAGATGCTACGAGGAATCGCTTTGGCGCATGATGAAAAGTCGTTGTTCGTCACCGAATTTCTGACCACAAAACTTCGACAAATATCCACCACAGATGGTGAGCTGCTTCATACATTCGAAGGGGCGATGACGGACAACCTGGCTCGACAAGTCACGCTTCACCCGTCGCGCCCAAAGGCCTACCTGCCTCATGTCCGCAGTCGTACGACGGCCGCTCACGGCAACGGCTCGATTTTTCCCTACGTCACTGTGGCCACCTTCGAAGGGAAACAAAAGGGCAATCGAACTCGTATTCCAATGGACACTTTTCGAGGCACCCGAGTCGTCGCGAATCCTTGGGAAGTCGCCATTGCACCCGACGGAAGCCGCTTATACGTCATCTTTTCGGCCACCAACGATCTGTACGTGGCCAACATCGAAGACGACGATTATCAAGAACTGACCTACGCCGCCACACTCAGGTTGGGCAACAATCCTCGAGCCGTCAAAGTAACGCCCGATGGCGACAAGTTGCTAATCTACAATGCTCTTGATTTTGAGCTCGTCAGTTATTCGATCAGTGATCTCAAAGAAGACGCCCGAGCCCAGGTCACCGACCGACCCTATTCGGAAGAATTCCAATTGGGCAAAAAGCTGTTCTACACAGCCAACCAACCTATGTCGGATCGGCAATGGATTGCGTGTTCAAGCTGCCACATTGATGGAGCGGCCGACGGACGCACTTGGCAACAACCCGAAGGGCTTCGTCAAACCCAACCGCTTGCCGGACTCGCCAAGACCCACCCCTTACACTGGTCTGCAGATCGTGACGAAGTGCAAGATTTCGAACACACCATTCGAGGTAAACTCATGCAGGGCAGGGGACTTCTGCGAGGACGCTTACCGGATGCGATGGGACAAGAAATCAATGGGCGAAGTCGAATGTTGGACGCCCTAGCGCTTTACACCAACAGCCACGACGTGCCCGCAAGCCCCTATTCAAAAAACGGACTCACGGACGCCGCAAAAGCCGGTCAGAAACTTTTCCATTCGGATACTGTTGGCTGTGCCACTTGCCATTCGGGGTCGTACTATTGCGATTCTGTTACTGGTCAAAAACCGATCAAGCTGCATGACGTCGGAACCGGAACAGACGATCCCTCCGAACTGATGGGAACAAAGTACGACACGCCAACTCTACTGGGTGTCTACCGATCGGCACCCTACCTTCACGACGGATCCTCAGCCACGCTCACCCAGCTGCTCACGACGTCAAACCCAAACGATCAACACGGGAAGACTCAACACCTTGATGAACAGCAAATCAGCAACTTGGTGCAGTTTCTGAAAGCTCTTCCCATTCAACGACAGCACGCTGAAGCAACAGCGTCTCGCTAACGAACACGTAGGTTCTACAGCCCCAGAGCTTCTCGGACTCGATCAGTTGCTTCTGCCGACGCAAGCTCTGCTTTTCCTATGCCGTAGATAGCCCCTGCTTCGACCGCTTTTTCTTGCCACTCAGGAAAGTTACTGACCAGCATCACGGGAATTTTGGAAAGATCGTCGTCTTGTTTTATGGCTGCTAAAATTGCCATCCCGTCGCTGTAATCAGCATCCAGTTTTCGATTAATCAGCACCAAGTCAATGGCTTGATCTCGCAACGCCTGCATGGTGTCATCCAGCAGATCTGTTGAAATCATGGCCGCTCCAAAATTGGATTTCAAAAAGTGCCCGAGCGCAGCTGTGTCTGGTCGACATTGGCCAACATTTAATACGGTTTTCGACATGTCTCACTTCAAAACGTGTTTAAAGGGCGTGCAGAACCAGCCCCAAGACAGCGACTGGCTTCAAATAACTTTAGTTCCCACCTAGTCATCGGCAACCCAACGAATCAGAAACGAACCATAACCCATGGTTTTTTAGAAGCTTTCATGGTGAAATAGCAGCCGTGCGAACGAGCTGCAGCATGACACAATCGACGACTGTCATATGACCTGGACTTTTTGTGATCTATCGCACCTTAAATTGCTAAAACAAAGGATGAAGATCGGGACATGGGCGGTGTCAATCATTCGCATCACATCGACACGAGAAGACTTCAGATGAACAATGCCACGGCCACAATCAAGATTGGACTTGTCTCAACAAGCGACCGGCTGATCTTCATTTTGGCACTCATCACTTGCCTACTGTCGTCGGGATCATCAAGTGCATTGCTGGCCGACGAACTGGCATGGCATGACCATCAATTCATGCAAATGCTGTCACGTAGTCAACTTGATCATCTAGCAAGAATACATGCGACACGGCAAAGAGATCAAGCCAAAGATGCGGATCTGAAAGCACGCTGGCAGCAAACCTTGGCGACTCTTGCTCGTACCGAAATGTGGTTTGCGAGCGAAGAAGATCGATCTGAAATTCTGCAGCACAACCTGAAGGACTCGCTGTCGATTCATGACATCACAGACCCAATGCTAAGTTTTTACTTGAGCATTGAAACTGGCCGAATGATTCAAGCAGAAAGCGAAGCCGCATTGGTCACCGCCGAATCAGCCAACCTGTACGGTAAGAAGCCCGTCCCTATCGTCACCACGGTTCAGAAACGTTTCAAGCAACTCGAAGCCGAGATTGAAAAATTGGAAACCATGGGCCGACGATTCAGTGGACAGGCCCGCTCGTTAAGCAGTCAACAGAAAGCGAAAGCTCGCGATGAAATCAGAAATCTCACGGCAAGCCTGAAGTGCCAACAGATTTACTGGCTGGCCATCGCCAAACCATCCACCGTGAGTCAATCACTTAGATTGTTGAACGCCGAAATAGAAAGCATGACTCGTTCCACTCGCTCAGCCACCTCAAAAATGCGGCTGCAAATCCTGCAAGCTGATCTGGCCGCAAGATACTCGTCACCAGACGATTATCGCCTGATGCTGACGCCTCTGTTGGCTGAAGATGCCCAAGTCAGACCAAGCACACTGGCAGCCATTCGAATTCGTTTCTGGCTAAGACAACGAGAAGTAAGCACAGCCGAAAAGAATCTATCGATCAGCACCCCACTGACTCATTTAGAAAAACAGAAGCTTCTATGGTTGGCCACAGAAATCTGTGTTGGGCAATCAGAGCAAGCAAGCCGACTTGACGACCGAAAGATGATTTCATCTGCCCAAAACAGACTGAACCAGCTGACATCTGTGATTGCGAAATCCGAAACCGGTACGTACATCCGAGCAGCACGTCGCTGCCTTCAAAAAGCCGAACTCATTTTACAGCTTGGATCAGAACTTGCCGAATCGATCGAACAAGTGAACCGATCCCGACAACAGGGCGACAACCAATTGGCTCTGCAGCAAATTTCAATTGCCTTGCAACGCCTGCCCGCAAACGAATCGCAGACTGCCAAGGCCGCATTGCTGCTCATTGCCACGCAACTGAACATCGACCAACAGCTTTGGAATGATGCAATCGAAACAGGCCGTTCGGCGGTCATCGAATTTCAGCACAACAGCCTTCCCGAAAAGGCGGCAGCAGCCGATCTTCTGAAATGCTTCGCGATGGCTCAAATCAGTCAAAATGGGCCGAACGAACGTGCTGACTACCTCGCCGCACTGCAAACTCATATTCAAACATTCTCAGCCGCCCCCACTTCAGCCATTGCCGTCAAATGGGCTCTGCAGCTAACGGCTGTATCAGCGCCTGAAACCGCCATGCAAGTCATCATCGATCGACTTCAGCAGACGAAAGACCAACCAGAACGAGACCAACTTGTCACTCAAGCCAACACCATCTTCTGGCAAGAACTTACATCCAGTGACATCAAGTCCAGTCAACGAATCAGCATCTGGCAACGCAGCATTCAAGATGCAGCAGCCAAGGAATTTGCTTTGCAAATCGCGAACGGCAATCAAACCCTCATTGCAGTTCAATTGGTTTCAGCCCCTGCAACAGTTCAACAGGTCACCTCGTGGCTGCAACGATTGACTCAGTTCGCGGATAAAAAGCGTGCCGTCCAACAAGACCTTCAACATCGACTTTTACACTTCACACTGAATGCCAAGTTGTCCACCGACGTCGCCGCACTGAAACAGCAACGACTGAAAATCCTGATGAGCACCGCTGACGAGCAGCAGCAATCGCTCTATTTTCTTACTCGAGCCCTAGATCAATCACGATCGTTAGACACAATCCAACTTGGAGACGCTTTTCTGGCTCGCACGGTTGATCAACTGGCGATCAATCTGTTGACTTCACAAAAACCAAACGGCTCGGTTGCGATCAAGTTGCTGCCCATTCTATCCAACACTGCACAGATCACTGGTGACCAAGAAGCCATTCAACAAGTGATGGCCGCTTTGTCTCCAGACCAGATCAAGGGGGAAAAACTGCAGCAACTGGTCACAAGCCTGAGCCTTCTGACGAAGCAGACCGGCAACAAGCCAGTCTCAATCACCCCCGAACTCAAATCAATGCTAATGGTATTCTGGAAGCAATTGATCACCAGCCAACCTGCGGGGTCAGATCTTTGGCTGGAAGGACTCGTTCAAGTCGGCACACTTTCCTCTTCAACGAGCGAAATGGGGCAACTCAAACGCCAATTCGAAATGGCCAACATTCTTTACCCCAAGTGGGGCAACGCAGGGCGAAAATTGCGAGCCATCACGATCTTAGGACGACTGAAAAGCGTAAAACCAAAACGCTGAAAACGAGGCTTTACTTCTTCTTTTTCTTGGCCTTCTTCTTTGCCGTTTTCTTCTTCGAGCCGCTGGCCTTCACTGCTTTTTTCTTATCCTGTTTCTTGTCCTGTTTCGCAGACTTTCCATCAGCAAAGATGCTATCCCAGCCATCAACAAACTTCTTTGATGCTCCAGTGTGTACGGTATACCCGGTCATATTTTCAGTCACCCTCATTCAGTTCAGTGATTGGTTACAACGACAGTCTTGCTGAACGCCCTCGGCGTCAGAAGACAACCTTGACTCATAAACTTTGACGACCAAATACTGGAAAACGCCTCGAATCAATCGTCTTCAGAATTTGCTTGATCACGATCAGATGCATCCAAGACAACCGATCGATTTGCGAGATCGTAAACGGAGCCCGCCGGAAGAGCGACTGCTTTCCCATCGGTTTTAGTAGCCCCGCCTGATCCGGCATCCGCCGAGTCATAGAAAAACACTCTCCCTCTCCCCGTCACTTTCGCTATCGATTTCTGTACTTCAATAGCGGTTGCCTCATCCAGCCCAATGCCCAGCAATTGAGGATGAGTTTGCATTAGCTGAATCATATCTTTCTGCCGGCCACGTTGACTAAAGTGTTGATCAATGGCGACTCCACCAAGAAAGCCCAAGCCACCACGCTCATAACCTGGAGCCATAATATCGAAGTTTCCAATCGGAGTTGCTCGAGCTAGATATCGTCCCTGAATAGAAGCACCCGCGGATGACCCGGCAATGACTCCACCACGAGCCAATACGTCCTTCATCAATCGATGGGCCGTCGTACCGTAGTAGGAATCTGAAAAGTTCCATTGCCGACCACCACCAAAAAAGATGCCAGTTGCCTCTTTCAACGGAGCCAAAAAGGCATCGTTGCGATCCGCCTTTTTTCGGTCTTTGGTATGCACATAGGTCGCATGCTGAATTCCCATTCGCTTCCAAAGTGTCACCATCGACTGCTGGCTGGAAACTTCATCGTCTTCAGCGCAAGGCACATAAACCAGTTTTGCTTCGTCAATTCCACCTGCGAGTTCGATAAATCGCTTCATCAAACCTTCAGGAGACCCGCCTCCACCAACAATCAAAAGCGTGCCATTTTCAACACTGGGCACGGGTGGCTTTTCCGGTGGAAACTTGGGCAGCTGACGTTCCATCGCAAGTCGACGCCATTGTGTCAGATCAATCATCGAACGAGCCGCTGACTGCCGTCGTGACTTCAATTCAGAAATTTGCTGTCGATGCAAAGACGTCACTTCAGATTCAGGGACAAGCATCGTCAACTTCCCAGATCCGAAGCATGTGATTTTCCGTCCTGAAAGCATAAATGCCGTATCAGGATCCAACACGGCTCCAACCAATTCACCGTGTGTCGCAGCCAATTTGGAAACCCGCTGCTCCAGCTTGGATTCCGCATTCTGACCTTCTTGGACGCAAGTCACCAAAGTGCCGGGCACCAGCGACATCGCATCGGCCAACAAGTCGACACCAACAGCATTCATCGAATACTGCCCCGCTTGATGCCCCGACTGTCCCTCCAGAATCACTGTGCCAGATCGAGCCAACACTGTCTGAAAGAAGCCGCTCAGATCAACAGAATTCGTCAGCGAACCATCTTCAGCAATCACGACATCTGCGTTTCGAATCTTTTCAGCGTCGAAATCACGGGGAACATCCTCAAGAGCAATCGCCCGTTCTGGCGGGGCATCTTTGCTGTCGGCGACAACGGGCCGGGTGGCGGCATAAAGCGTCTTCGCATCTGGCAACAGGAAAACCTGACCTTCATCGCCAACCAAACTGCTCAACTTGGGACGCCACAGGCTCTTGCTACTATGATCCCCACTTCGTATGACGACGACAGTCCTCGAGCCAAAGATCCGCTCGGACAGCCGCTCCAAGCCTCCAAGATTTTTCAGATCATTGGCCACAATCACACGACCTGAAATGCGTGTCACTTCGGGCCAATCGGAATATTCAGCTTCGCGTGTCTGAGCAGAAACATTCGCTAGCAGGAAAGCAAAACACAAAATCCATCCGGCACATTGACGTGTATCGAGGCCCATCGAGCTACCTTCAATCAGGAATGTCACTTCGAAACAAATTCACGGGCGGCTTACGAAATCGGGCGGCTGAAAAACTCTGATGAGAATCCCAGTCGCCCAATTTTTGTTCTCTCACTGGCAACGAAAGTTGCCAGCAATGTCACGTTGACTGATCGCGTTTAAGTGAAGTCTCCGGGATTGCCGAAGAGTCCACCGCCATTTTTCCCGCCGCCCATTCCGCCACGCAAGTCTGCGGGTGGGGTTCGAGGTGGTCGGTTGTCATCTTCAGGTTCGTCACGTTTTGCCGACTCTGGTTTTTGCTCCAAAGCCTTCAACGACAAACTGACTCGACGACGTTTTTGATCTACTTCAAGAACTTGGAATTCTTTTTGATCGCCAACAGACAGCACTTCACCCACGCTACCAACTCGACGCCAAGCCAGTTCACTAATGTGAACCATTCCCTCAACACCGGGCTCAAGTTCAACGAAGGCTCCAAATTCGGCGACCCGTGTGACCTTGCCATCCACGACGCGTTCAGAAGGATACTTTTCGTTTAACCCCTGCCAAGGGTTTTGCACCAACTGCTTCATTCCCAAGCTGATTCGATTTTTCTCTTCGTCGATCTTCAGAATGCGTACCTGAATTTCTTGTCCTTCATTCAGCACTTCGTTCGGATGATTGATGCGTGACCATGAAATTTCGCCGATGTGTAGAAAGCCATCGATTGGCCCAAGGCTGACGAATGCTCCGTAGTTTTTCAGCGTCTTAACAGTTCCCGGGAAGTCTTGGCCAACCTCAAGGTTTTTCAAGAACTCGCCCATGCCTTCTTCTCGTTCAGCTTGCAGAAGAGCTCGGCGACTGACGACCAAATTCCGCTTCTTTGGCTTCACTTCTGTGACTTGGCAGGTCAGCTTTTGCCCCACGTATTGTTCCATGTCAGAAACAAAGCCCAGATCAATCTGACTGGCGGGCAAAAAGCCCTTGATGTTGCTGACTGAAATCTGCAGACCGCCCTTATTCGTGCCGGTCACCATGACGTCAAGAATCTGACCGACGGCCAATGAATCCCAATCGCCCTTGGCAGTTGTTCGAGCTCTTGGAAGTCGAGCGCGAACCAAACCTTCGTTGTCAACCACATCAACGACGACGTCGATGCTGTCTCCAACCTTGGGTTGCTTGTCTTCAGCAAACTGGCGAAACGGTACAATCACGTCCGCAACCAAGCCAGCGGCCAAAAAGACATCGTCGCCATGAATCGCTTGAACAATCCCGGTCAACTTTGTGCCCGGTTCAGTCAAGTCAACTTCCGCTTCCGCTTGATCACCCGTCGCGGCCGGAGCTGGTGCCGGAGCTGCCGGTGTATCAGCTTGCATTGCGGCGGAAATCTGAGCCTCCAAATCATCATCCAATGATGCATCCGCTTCTGGGATATCAATCGGCTGATCAGGCACTGGAATGTCGGGACGAGATGTCGCCAGATCAACATTGCCAACTGGTCGCGAATCCTTCTTATCTGTCATCAACGACTTCACACGGTCTGTCGTTTTCGGAGCTGGCGCTTCTGATGTTTCGGCTGGCGATTCTGTCGAGGCAGCAGGCGGTGCTGATTCAACTGCTGCTGGTTCAGCAGGCGGTGCTGGTGTTTCACTCCCCGCAGGCGAGTCAGCGGTTGGGATCTCAACACCTGCCCCCGCCATCATGTCCGCAACAGAAGCAGTCGGCTGCTGAGCCGAAACAACGGGCTGAGTATCGGTCAGAGGCTTTGCGACAGTTTCACTAGGCTGGCCGCCTGCGTTGGCGCCCGCTTCTGAAGGAGTCACGTTGTTTGATTCTGCCACGCCTGAATTCGGTTCTTGCGATGTCATTTCCGAGGTCCTGTAAGATCATTGCTCAGCAATGATCCGGCTTTCTGCTGCGTTGGCACGACGACGAATCGCGTGCAATGATAAGAGAGTACCAGAGGAGAATATCTCCGGCCTGCTCAGAAGGATATCCAATGGCCGATAGCTTCGCTACTGCCGAACACCATTCTTTACTCGGACTTTCTCACTGAATAACACAGCGAAATCCCAGATCAGCAGCCTTCTCGGTCGACGAAACCTGCCGAATCGAAGAAGACCCGCAGTCCAATGAGCTCGCTCGCCACGATCCACCCCAGATCCGAACCCGTGAAGAACGGCCTTCGATATCTCCCGAAGTCGCTTGCGTAAACTCCCAAAGATAGCCGTGTACATCTGCCAACATCCACCGGTTTGGCTTCAATTTGCCCACGGAAGGATCGTTTCCGGCCGCATTTCCCGAGTGCCACGCGTAGTCATCAATCGACGCGTCTTGCGACGCCCCTGTCGCCGAATCTCCGAAACAATACTTCGTCGTCGTTTTGGCACGACAGGCATATTCCCATTCCGCATCGCTGGGCAATCGAACCGTCTGAGCCTCTGTGATTAGATCTCGATCACGCAAAATATCTGTCAATTTTTTACAGAATTGCACCGCATCGAAATAGGAAACACGCTCAACAGAATTCCGAGGTCCCGTCCAACGGCTTGGATTGACGCCCATCACCAACCTGTAAAGTTCTTGAGTCGTTTCAAATCGACAGATCCTGTAATCACGGTGAACGACGATCTTGTCTGGCAAAATGGCATCGATTTTGCTTCGAGAAACTTTCAGGCTTCCTTTCGAAATCTGAACGCACTCTTCGACAAATCGCTGAAGCATCGACTCTGGGTTGGGACTTGGAACACTGACCTCCCACTTCAGCTTCGCAGCCGTGAAAGCGGCATCTTTCACCTTAACTGGACGATCATCCGCCGCTGTCGCCGAAACGACGGTTGGCAACATCACGCGACCGCGGACCAACGCGTTGTCTGCGCAAACCACCTGCCGAAGGAAAAGGCCGTCCCCTAAAAACAATGCAGTACATGCAAGACTGCACATCAATCTGATCGCCATCGTTTCACCTTCTCCCGTTCTAAGAGCCGTCACTGGTACGATTGAATTCGATGTCCCCGAACCCCTTTCATACCCGAACCGCTGCATCCCCGAACCACTTCAATCGTGGCCGCTAGCTTATTTATTCGTTCTAAGCAGAAGTCACGAAGGGAGACCGTACCAAACATTGCCTCTGGCCATGCTGACATGTCTCGATGAATTGAAAGGGGGGGCAGCCGAACTGCGTCTGCCACCGTCCAAGTAAAAGTGCAAGCCATCAGGAATCACACAGAG
The DNA here is from genome assembly GCA_039974975.1 of Fuerstiella sp. GTDB lineage: Bacteria > Planctomycetota > Planctomycetia > Planctomycetales > Planctomycetaceae > Fuerstiella. The sequence goes on from JBDWHY010000016.1 coordinate 229,196, forward strand.
CGAAAAGCCGAGAACCTCACCTATACTGAACACGGCTTTAGGTCCTGCCCGTCATTCAACAACCGTACAGAACCACGCAAAACCGGGTTTCACGTGATTCTTCAGGACAGTCGCGGCACAAGATTGTAGCTCAATTGGTCAAAAAAACTGCTGGACGTCAAAAACCACAGATGTAGATGCCTTAGCACAGAAAGCCGACAATCACCCCAATGCAGGGGCGACTGGGCAACAGACAACAGACAACAGCAGCAGCAGCAGCAGGCGACAAATTCGTCGTGTCTCGCCAAAGTTGCTAGCCGTCCAAACCCCACTTGCCATCCCAGTACACGAAGCCTTCGATCGCTTCGTATTCGGCCAGCCCCAACTTGTCGTACATGATTGCCGTGTTGGCATTTCTTGCTTCCGCTCTTTGCCAAAACTCTCGCATGTCAGCCCCCGGAAACAGGGCTCGATCCTTTTGTGATTCGTGCTTAAAGATTGCTTGTCGCTTTCGCTCAACTTCCTTAGGGCTGAGCGGAACCGCCATCTCGATCTGATGAATCTCCCATTCCTGCCACGCACCGCGATAAAGCAAGACTTCACAGTCTTTGTACCAGTCATCGTCTCGGCAAACATCGCATGCCTTAATAATGGCCTTCAAGCAGGTGCGGTGAGTTCCATGAGGGTCAGACAAATCGCCAGCTGCATAGATTTGATGAGGCTTAATGTCTCGCAACAATTCAACAATGATCTGAATGTCTTCATCACTCAGCGGCTTCTTCTTCACTCCCCCCGTTTCATAGAACGGCATGTCCATGAAATGAGTCTTCTGATTCTTGACGCCCACACAGCGAGCTCCCGCCCTTGCTTCACCTCGACGAATAATCCCCTTCAGTTTCTGGATTTCAGGGCTATCCACCTGCCCCGCCTGCTTATGCTGAAGGTAGTCGTCAATCCGAGCCTCCAACTGTTGAATCTGCTCTGTCCCAATGTCAAATGCCGAACAATACTCGGCCGCGAATTCTGCAAACCGAATCGCGTCTTCATCAAACACGGCAATGTTGCCAGACGTTTGATAGGCGATATTAATGTCGTGCCCCTGATCCGCCAGTCGAATCAAGGTGCCCCCCATGCTGATGACGTCGTCATCAGGGTGAGGAGAAAAACAGACGACTCGTTTTGGAAAAATGTGATCGAAGCGGGCAGGGCGATCACCGGGACGCTTCGCAGAATCCGGCTTGCCTCCCGGCCAACCCACCAAAGTTCCTTGAAGGTAACGAAAGACCTCCAGATTGATTTCGTAAGCCGAACCATATTCAGCTAACAGGCTTTGCAGGCTTTCTTCGTTGTAATCCGCATCTGTCAGTTTCAAGATGGCTTTGTCTAGCTTTTCGGCCAACCAAATCACGGCCTTGCGAATCAATTCAGGAGTCCACTGAACTTCACCCACCAACCAAGGCAACTTCTGCCGAGTTAAATCGATGGCCGCCGCCGGGTCCAACAGCATTTCCACATTCCGGTGCTGCTGCAGATAGGTGGCCGGAACCAAAGGAGACTGGTCACCTTCAACTGTTCGAGCCACAATCGAAGATTTGTTTTCCCCGAAAGCCAGAATGAAAATCTTCCAAGCATTCAAAATCGTCCCGACACCCATCGTGATGGCTCGACGAGGCACATTTTCTGCTCCGAAGAAATCACTGGCCGCATCCGTTCGAGTAATCGAATCCAAGGTGATCAAACGCGTCACACTGTGGGCACCAGATCCTGGTTCGTTAAACCCGATATGCCCCGTGCGCCCAATGCCCAGCAGTTGAATATCGATTCCACCCGCTTCTTCAATTTTCGCTTCGTAATCTCGACAGTACTGTCCCACCTGCTCCACTGGCACGGTGCCATCTGGAACATGAATCTGATCTTCTGGGATATCCAAATGGTCGAACAAATGCTCACGCATAAACCGGACATAGCTCTGCAGCTCGTTCGGCTGCATCGGATAGTATTCGTCCAGATTAAAAGTGATCACATTGGCAAACGACAGCCCTTCGTCTCGGTGCATCCGCACCAGCTCACCATAAATGCCGACCGGTGTTGACCCAGTGGCCAGACCAAGAACACACTTCTTGCCCTTGTCGGCACGGTTACGAACCAAATGAGCAATTTCGCGGGCGACGTGCTGAGAAGCAGCTGCCGCATCAGCGAAGACTTCGCAATTCAAGTGCTCAAGCTTACTGGCAGAAACAGTCACAGTCGTGGACATGAACAATAGATCCTTCACGGGCATTCTGAAAATGGCGAAAGCAGATTTTAGCGGCTAAGGATCGCCATGCATGCCTGAGGCCATTTTCCTACAAATTTGCCAAGGTAATTGTTCGATGCTGTGACTGATTTGAGGTGCGCGCCTTTCCACCTCACTCCCGTGAACACAATCTAGGTCGATGCGATCACCCCCGTTCAACCAACGGTCACGGCACAGAGATGCTCAATCAAGCGATTCAAATAAACGGAAGACCGGGCATCCAAGAATTCATCCCAGAAGCCAAATTCGTCAGTCTTCCCGTAACGAAAACCGGGCGCAAAATGGCATCTTTTCAAGCCAATGAGCGGATCCATCAATCAGCGTCTGGATCCGCTTCATCTTCCAGATCGTCGTCCATCTGAACGGCATACTTCACCATTCGCACTTCATTGCCCGCTTCATTGTAAGTCACTTCATCCATGATGGACTTCATCAAAGTCTGCCCTCGCCCGGGCGACTCGGCTCGATTTCCAGCACCACCTGATTCAGAATTTTCCAAACCGTGGTCGCTCAACGGAGTGAATTCCCCACCCTCTGTTGCCAGATCAAACCCATCTCCATCATCAGCAATCACGAAAACCGCTCGCTTGCGATTGATATCAGCGTGCAAGGAAATCTTGCGTTCGCAATACGGAGCTTCATACCAGCGACTCGATGCAATCCGGTGCCAATCGTTTTTGTGCCCTTCAAAGTCATCATCAACAACTTCTAAGTTGCCATGAAAATAAGCATTGCTAATCGCTTCTCGCAAAGCGATCCCCACTCGAACTCGTTCCATTTCGTCACCCAAGGGCAAACACCGCAACATGCTGATCAGGCGATCTAAGCAGATTTTCAGCAAAGACGGATCGTTCGGCAGCACAAACTGTGTCTTCGTTTCCGTCATGTAGTGCATCAGCCGAGACAGCGTATGAGCAGACTTCGACGTGCTATAAACGTGATCGAGCGTATCCAGCAAATCGTCGCTCAACCGCTTCTTGGGAACGTAACTTGCCGCCCCCTTTTTTAAAGCACGGGCCGCCATCTCTTCACTGCCATCCGCCGTCATCAATACAACGGGAATGTGAGGAAACCCATCTCGAATTGCCGTCACAAGCTGCAAGCCATCCATTTCTGGCATGTTTAAATCGGTCAGTACAATGTCAGGCAACTCAGACGCAACGACATCCACGGCTGACTGGCCATTTTCGGCCTGCAGCACTTCACAGCTTCTCCACTTCGCTGCAATCCCGGCGACTCGAATCCGATCTGTCGCAGCATCGTCAACAACCAGCACTTTTAACATGATCTTATCCTTGGATGGTGGCCATCGATCGCCTTCAGGCATCCTGACACAAGCTTGTAACCGCGTAAAGCGAACCTTAAACAGGCGAGACACGCTCGATTCTGATGTCAGTTCTGAAAACTTGGCGAGGAAGCGCCGTGGACGCTGGCTTTCCAGCGCCCTTCAGCCACTCTTCCGACAATCCGATTCACTCAGGCCATCACCGTCGGCACAATAGTTAAGAAGAGTCAGCATGAACCAGCCCCCCATTCGAATCGTCTGTGTCGGTGGCACCATCGATAAAATTTACTTCGACGCGCTGAGCGAATACCACATCGGCGAACCCGGAGTGGCCAATATCCTGAAGTCATTGCCCATCGCATTCGACTATGACGTCGATTCACTCATGAAAAAAGACAGCCTTGAACTGACCGAGGATGACCGCCAGCAAATCGTAAATCATGTCGCCCATTCGACAGAACAACACGTCTTAATCACTCATGGAACAGACACCATGGTGCAAACCGGCCTGGCTTTGCAGGCGAATTTTGAGCAGTTTTCAGATAAACGCATTGTGCTAACCGGGGCGATGCTGCCCGCCGGATTCAGAAATTCAGACGCCGTTTTCAACGTCGGAGTCGCCATCGGTGCGCTATTAAGCTTGCCCGCCGGAATCTACATCGCCATGAACGGAAGTATTTTCGATCCCTCTACAGCTCGAAAGAATCGAGATGCTCAGCGATTCGAAAACGCCGACTAACTGTGCCTCAAACAGAAAGATCGTCGTTGCTACCGGAAGGACAAGAAAACTACTCTCGAATGTCTCGCTCTGCATCACCTTGCGAAATCCGATTTGTAGCACGCTCTTCTTCAGGGGGCGGATTACTTGCAGATTGAATCGTGATCTTCTGACTTAACCGCACAGGATCTAACCCTTCACCTCGACTCATCATCACCGTCATTTCATAGTCTCCCGGCGGCGGCATTTGAGGCATCGCGAATGTGAGCCGACTGTCTTTGCCTGGCAGCAACCACGCTCCGTAGCCTCCGCCAAACGCCAATTGTCGACCGAAGGCATCACGCAAAATCATTTGAGCCTGCAAAGCCGCATGTCGTGCCCCGTCATTCTTCACAGGAAAAACGAAGCCTCGAGGTTTCGGCTGCCACTGCAAGGCTCCAAACTTTAATTCAGGCTCAGATTCACTTCGTGTCAACAGCCCGATCGGAATGTCTTGGCTTCCAATCGCCTCTCCGACACTCGGCCGAACTTCAACCGTAGCGAACGCATACGTGTGCTCTGGAAAGTCTCTTTTACGCCCCAAGGTCACCAACACTTTTCTTTTTTGCCCAGGCGCCAACGCGATTTCAGACGGTCGAAAGTTGACCCAGTCGACCAAATCACCCACATACTTTTTGGCCTTTAAACTGGCAACGACGTCTTGCTGACTATTGTTTTCAATCGTCACGGATTGAATTCGTCGTCCACCAGGAAGCAAAGACAGTTCTAAGCTGGATGGACTGATTCCGATGTCTTTGGCGACCTGCACAATTGTGGCGTCTTGAGCCGGAAAGTCGCCCGACTGGATCGTCACAGGAAACTTCTGACGTTTTAAAGCTCGCCCCTTGTACAGCAATTCAACACTTAAAGTGTATTCCCCAGGGAACACGGCTGTCGGTAGAAATCCTTCCATGCGAAGTCGAGTCTTAGGCAGAATGCGAGCGTCGTAGCGATCTGGCTCATCAACATTTCGACGGCACGGCACAAATAACCGAGATCGATATCGTTTTCCATTTTCAACAGACTCGAGCTCTGTGCGAACCTGAAATTCCATCGCCGTTTCAGTCGTGTTGTTTAAAAACACGGTGACCAATGCCGAACCATTTTCCGCGACCAGTTCCCCAGATTCAATGTCCATTCGGCCGACAGAATCGCCGCGAGCACCAATGACATCAACTTCAGCTCGAAGCAGATACTGAGACAGAAACTGGATGCCAACCTGAGTTCCATCATCAAGGTTCCGCAGCTCATCATCGGGCAACTGCTTCACCAACACTCCGTAGGCAAGAAACGGATTGTTGTTTCGAGGCACGTTGACTCGGCAACGAGCCAAGTGCTTGGCTCCCTTAGCCAAGGTCACCCGCTCAGGAGTCAGCAACGATGCTTCAGAAGATGCAACGACATCTGGGTCTGGCAAAATCACGCCGTTTTCTTCCTGCTTCATCCCAACCGTTTTGATTTCCAGTCGAGTTGACTTCAGATTGGATTCGATCTCATATTCGAATTCAACAACGCGTCCTCTCGGTGACTCTCGACGCTGCACCAACGGCTGAATCAAAAACGTGGGTTTAAATGGCCGATCCGATGTGACGGTCGGCCCTTGACGAATCGGGCTACGAGATGTCGAACCGTCAGGTTCGATTCGTTCCAAGTCGGGCGAATTACGAATAGAATCAAGGAGATTGTCCTGAGCATTCGCCTGTGGAACAGCAACCACCGACATCAACAGGATGCAGAGTGTGAAGAAAAATGACTTCATAAAATCGTATCCAAAATTTGCCGCGTGTTCGAAATGCCAGAAGACAAGTCTGGCCACACAATTGACAAAAGAACAAAACGAAAGACTACAAACAGGGCTTCACCAGCTTTGGCGAAATAAAGATGACAACTTCTGCATCCTGCTGAGTCTGTTCGATGGTTTGAAAGATTCTGCCAACACCCGGCAGGCTTCCAAGCACAGGAATCTGAGCGACTCGATCAACTGTCTGGCGTTGAACCAAACCACCAATCACAATCGTTTCCCCATCCTTCACATGAACGGTCGTTGACACAGTCCTGCGGTTTATCGATGGGAACGGGTTTTCAGTAATATCGGTGTTGATCGAAGATGTACGAATGTCTTCACTGACTTCCGCCTTTTCAATCTTCATCGTGATATTATTGCCACGCACAACGGGCGTGATATCAAGTTCAATACCAGCTTCAACTTGCTGAATATCTTGACGAAAGAAGTTGCTATCGCTTTGTGGCTGAGTGCTGAAAAACGATTCGCGAGTGATCTTGATCTGAGCTTGATCACCGTCTCGAGCCGTTACTCGCGGAGCAGCTCGAATGGCAAGATAGCCTTCCTGAGCCAACAACTGGACAAATGCCGAGGTGACCGCAAAATCGGCAAACGCATTGGACGCACCAGCAACCGACCCCACTCCGTTAAAGGCCAATCCCTGCAGCCCAACGTTCAGGATTTCGGAACCGTTTAACGTCACCGCATGTCCCCAGTCCAGCCCCGAACGAAAACCCTGATCGGGACTGATCACACAAACGATGGCCTCCAATTCGACCTGAGGAATCGGATTGTCAAAAGTCTGTAACTGCTGAGCAATTGATTTTGCGATCTCCGCTGGAGCCTGAATCAGCACATAGTTGCGTTCGTCGACCGCTCGAGCAAATTGGCGTTCTTTACCAGAGAGCAACGCGACCAATTCAGAAGGGGGAATATGCATCGGCTGAAAATTGATGCGCTCTGACATCTGAGCAAACAACGCTGTTTCGGGATCTGCTAAGCCAACTAAATATTCCTTCTCAGACACTTTGCTGTAAATCAAACCCAAAGGCAAAAGCAACGTCTTCAAGGCAGATTCAAATGGGGCATCTTCGATGGTAGCCGTCACATACCCCGTCACTTGCTCGTCCACAATCAAAGATATCTGAGCCTGAGACGCAATGGCTTGCAATGCTTGGCGAATGTCCGTGTCTTCTAGAAACTCTGTAATCAAGGTTCCCGATGACGTTTCACTTACTTGACGTGTCGCTTGGCTGGCTTGCAGCACCGGCGATTGCCCGCGACGGATGGGTTCGACATAAGCTGCAGCTCGCACAGGACCAGAAGCAAATTCATCGATACCAACTTGAGGTGCAGGAAAAACGGGAACCGGATCTGAAACGTGTGGCGGAGCTTGATGAACAGGACCGGGCATCTGGATATCCAAATCTTCGTAGTCGGCTCCTGACCCCATTTCAATGTATTCACTCGGAACGCAAAACGCATCGCTTTCCAGCATGCCTGTGGGACATGCGTCGGATACTTGCATGGCGGTCTGAGAAGCCACAACAGCGTCGCTGTAAAGTTCCTGAATCGACTTGTGAGGCAACGGTGCCGGAGTAGGCACTCGACAACCGGATGCCAACAAAACCAATATACACATGCCAAGCGTCAACGGACGTCGAATGACGCCAGCGTTTAGACATGTCAAAATTGAGGTTCGAATTCGCATCGCGTATGATGTTTGTCTTAGGTGTGAAGCCAATCGAGCGGCTGTTGTTTTCAATTCCATTGATGTGCTAAATCGTTGGGAGACCTATTTTCAAATCCAACAATTCTGGACGGCGGTCAACGAAAACAGGACCACATCGTTGCACCATTTCTGATGCACAACGTGGTCCTGTTTTAATTTTGCTGATCAGCATCCATGCTGTGTCTTTTCTTACGGACAATCATTGTCCAGTTTGCTGTTAGTTGGCAACAATCGTTGCTGTCACAGCCAAGGTGTAGTTGCCGGCTGGCAATTGCGAAAAGTCGTTGTCGACGAATGTCACAGCCAAGCCAAGATTTGCATTCCCAGGACCCGTTGATTCAGCCTGAACTGTTCCGATGGCTCCGTCTGTGGCACTTGCCCATGACGCGGCACCAGCAACAGCATTCCAGACACTGTCTGGATCTGATTCAACTGAAAGCCCCATCGTGTAATCTCGTGTGTATGTGTTAGCTCCAACAATGTTTGTGAAGCGACCATCTGTTGAAAAAGTAACCGTGGCGCCCGAACCTTGATTGCTCAAGACAGCCCAATTCGAATTGGCCACGTTGAAAGCCTGATTTGTGTCAGTCGTATCGTGGTTGATACTTACGTCTGCTGGAGCTGTGATTGACAGAACGTCGGCGACGACGACTGTGAATTGTTGAGTCTGAGCGAAGGCACTATTACCCACGGCCAAAGCGGCAACGACTGAAAGGATCTGAGTCAGATTTTTGATGTGCGTTTTCAAGTGTAGAACCCCCGTTTGAGTGCCCGCATTGGGACACAGCTGATTTGAGTCTTCGGCTGGACTTCCATCCGAAATACAGAAAGATCGTTGCAAATGCCCGGATCAGTAAGGACTGCCCATCCCTCCTGGTTTAACAAACTGAATGAATGTTGCCGCATGGCAACACTCGTTTCGATTGGTAAACCCTATGAGTGAAACCACTTACGTGGAATCACTCACTGCTATGCACGTTTCCCCTCCAACGCTATGCCACACATGGTGCTCAGGCAAATTTTGCCGCTATTTTTTGTGGGGGTTCTCCCCGGAACTGCGAATCAGCACCGCATCAGGCAGCATTCGGAAACTTTGTCAATTAGGAAAACCTGACCCACTGGCGCGAGAACTGCTTCTGATGGACTGCTGTCCGATCAGACAGTTCTGGAGCAACCGCCGTGCAATTCACCAAGACGCTATTTCTGAATCGCTTCATCCGATTGGCATGCTGCTTGATCGCTTCACTCTCAGCGACACGAGCCATGGGCTCACAAGAAACAGGGCAGCGTTTTCAAGTGGTCGTCCCCCCGAAAATTACCACTCAGTTAACAGCAGCCGTCTTTCGACTCCAGTCTTCTGTACCTGTCGCCATGGTGACAGCGGTTACAAAGAAGTCTGGCAGCATCAATCGCGATACTCAAATCCTGCAACCTCACGATCCTCAATACAACTTGTCCATCACAACAATACCGAGCGACGTCCAATTGATGGTGCTCACCGTCTGCCCACTCTGAATTCAGTCGGCTGGCCTTTATCGTCGGGCTCGCATCGTCGGGCCCGCATCCTCGGGCCCTCACCATCGAAGGGCTGATTGCATCAGAACTGCCTGTCGTGTCGATCAGGTGGTTTGCAGAGTTTTGGAACAAATGCCTCACACCGAATACACAGGTTATGTCCAAATCGTGCACACGTTTCAAAAAACCCCCGCACGGTTTCATCTCGCGCACTAGGCTTCTCTGTCGATGACTTCAATCACAGGTCATTCGACCAAACGGACACATTTGAAACTTGAGCGGAAAGCAAAGGACTGGGCTCTCTTGAAGTCTCTCTTTTCCTGAGCCAACACTTTGGTGAGCAACTCACCAAGTTGACGTCATTCATACCTTTCTCAAGTCTCAAGCCGTTTGAATGTGACTGAATGATCTTGGGATCATTCAAAAACCGTCATTCATCCGCTCTGAGGATCTCAGCCGAGTGATCTTACGACACCTCATCATCTCAAGCATCTGCGTCGCTCTGCTGCCGCTGAGTCAGTGCAAGGCTCAAGATGCCGGATCTCAGCGGTACGAAGTTCGAGTTCGCTCTCAGGTTGCTCTTGATATTCTTCGAGGACCTCAACAACAGAATCATCCGGGCACTTCCGACGATATTGTCTTTGACAATTCCGTCTGGCTGGCTCAATGCACGTCGAATCGCGGGTGCACGGTCACCTTCGAAACAGACCACGCTTTTCAGCACACGATTCATACACAGCAAAAGCGAGATGCAGCGATTGAATTTCGTCGAGTATTCGGCTCTTTTGGATCCGGTTGGACGATCGACCAAGCGTCAGATCAAACCGACTATCAGTCAGGCAACGAGCAAGCAAGCATTCAAGTTTCTTCCAGAAGCTCAGGATTGGCATTTCTGCTGCTCAGAATCCGTTTCATTACTGGCGATCCTCAAACACTTGCTGGTGGCAGGTACCGCATGACGGTGATCGGCACGATCACCGAAAACTGAAAACTGAAATCAGCTTGCCGCCGCGAAAAGCAATGAGGCGGACACATCCATCGGTCTCACACCGGCAACTTGTTGCCCTTCTTGAACGGCTGCACTCTGGACCATCGCTCGCAAATCAGGCTTGCAGCCGCACAACTTGTGATCTCTTTGGTTCATAACAGCGATACAACGCAACCGCTCGATACCTCGACATAAGCGATTCGCAGGTCTCAGCACTTCGATGCGAACCTCGGTGGCTTGCATCGCGAGGTCATTGGTTTGGTGTTAAGGTGGTTCTTTCAGCATGCTTCCTGAAAGCTTCTGAATCATCCCACCCCCATCCTCGCCGGAGACCGCTTCCCGTGAATCGACTCACCCTGTTGCTGATCATCATTTCGACATCCGCTGTTATTGCAGATGACATCCACGATGCGACCAACGCGACGAAGAACCTTGACGTGGCAGACGGCCTTCAGGTTCAATTGCTGGCGTCCGAACCAAAACTATTAAGTCCGTCGAATATCGATGTCGACCATCTTGGAAGAATCTGGGTGTGCGAAGTTGTCAACTATCGACACTTCGCCAACAAGGACAATCCTGCTCGAGAAGCGGGCGACCGAATCCTTGTGATGGAAGACACCAACAACGATGGATCTCTGGACAAGCAAACCACATTCTATCAAGGTCCAGAGATCGATTCGGCGCACGGCGTGTGCGTGCTTGGCAACCGAGTCATCGTTTCTGCTGGCGCATCTGTGTTCGACTTCTACGACGACGATGGAGACTTGAAAGCAGATCGCAAAGAAGTGTTGTTCTCTGGGATTCAAGGATCTCAACACGACCACGGAATCCACAGTTTTACTTTTGGGCCAGATGGTCGCCTGTATTTCAACTTCGGTAACGCTGGCAAGACACTGTGTGAACCAGACGGTTCTCCCGTCATCGACATTGCTGGAAACAAGGTCGACGTTTCTCGGCAACCGTACCAAGAAGGAATGGCGTTTCGCTGCGAACTCGATGGTTCGAAAGTGGATACTCTGGGCTGGAACTTTCGAAACAACTGGGAATTGTGTGTCGATAGCTTTGGCGCAGTTTGGCAATCAGACAACGATGATGATGGCAACAAAGGCGTGCGCATCAACTTCGTAATGGAATACGGAAACTACGGCTACAAAGACGAATTGACAGGAGCAGGCTGGCGAGAACCTCGCACGGGCTGGGAAACAGACATTCCTCGCCGCCATTGGCACTTAAACGACCCGGGTGTCGTCCCCAACCTGCTCCAAACCGGAGCAGGATCTCCAACAGGAATTCTGATCTACGAAGGTGATCTGCTTCCAAAGCGTTTTCACAATCAGTTGATTCATTGCGACGCCGGTCCAAATATCGTTCGCAGCTACGTGATCAGTAATGATGCAGCAGGGTACAGCGCAGCGACAAACGATATCCTGAAGGGATCACGAGACCAATGGTTTCGACCGTCTGACGTATGCGTGGCTCCAGACGGAAGCCTGATCGTTGCCGACTGGTATGACCCAGGAGTCGGAGGTCATCGACAGGGCGACATCGAAAAAGGGAGGCTATTCCGAATCGCCCCCACTGACAGTCGGTGGCAAGTTCCGAACTACGACATCGATTCCATCGCCGGAGCCATCAAGGCTTTAAAAAGCCCAAACGTTTCTGCCCGCTACCTTGCCTTCCAACGCCTTCAGTCAAACATCAGCGACAGCGAAGACGCTTTGGCAGAAGTCTTTCGAAACGATTCCCATCCGCGTCATCAAGCTCGAGCACTCTGGTTACTCGGCCAATACTGTGATCACGCTGACAGCTACATCAATGAAGCGTTTGAATCTGCAAACTCCAACATTCGCATGGCAGCACTTCGCCTCGTTCGTCGAACAAACAACAACGTTGCAGACGCCGCCTTGCATCTTGCCAACGACAGTTCTGCTCAAGTTCGCCGTGAAGTTGCAATCGCTCTGCGCCACATGGAAAACTCGCCCAAGAAAGCAAAAATCTGGGCCAAGCTTGCCAACCAATATTCCCCCGGTGACCGTTGGTATCTGGAAGCTTTAGGAATTGGTGCCGAAGGCTACTGGGATCAGTGCATGGAACAGTATTCACGGATTTCCAGAATCACTGGCAATCCTCATGCAAACAAAGTTGCTGCAGACTTAATCTGGCGAAGCCGAGGCGAACAAAGCGTCCGCTTCTTGGCCAATCAAATCAAATACTACGGCCAACAAAACGACGCTGAATCGGCCGCAAAGATTCCTGCCGTCTTTCGAGCTCTGGACTTTCACCCCGCAAACCAAGTGCAAGCAGCGGCCGAAAACTTGCTATCGAAAACCGCCACTGCAAGCTACGACGGCAAATCGAAGTCAACCATTGTTGCCGAAGCCCTACAGCGATTAGGAATAAATCGAATCAAAGACGGCTCTGAAGCAAAAGCCGCATTGGATACAGTTCTTGACGAAACCAAAGGCACAGCTCTGTTCATCAAGCTTGTCAAGAAGTTCGAGCTTCAAGATCGCTACACAGAAGTGCTGGATATCGCTCAAGCGACTCCTCATCAGCAACTTGGTGTCGAAGCAATTGTTGCTTTGCTGCGTGCGAGGCAATGGAACCTGATCTATCAGGCTCTCAATAGCAAAGACATCACGCAAGCCATCGCCACGGCAACTGTCCTAGAAAACAGTAGAGACGGTGCGATTGGAGGAATCGTTGTTCGAGCAGCTCAAGACAAAGGCATTGATATCGAAGTTCGCCGAGCATGCGTCCGAGCGGCAAGTCAAGTAAGCCGAGTCGCCTCAGATGTTGCCACACTTTACGAGCAAAAGAAGTTAGATTCGCAGCTCTCACAAGCTCTCGCCGCCGCACTTCATTCTGCCCCTTCTCGATCAACTCGTGAAATCGCAGGTCGACTCTTTCCCCTGCCTCCATCAAAGCAAGGCAAACCTCTGCCATCGATTCAACAACTTGCATCTCGGCAAGGCAACGTTCCCCAAGGCAAGGTTATTTTCGACACCACAGGCACATGTTTGAAGTGCCACGTGGTCAAGGGGGAAGGAAAAGAGATCGGGCCAAACCTGAGTGAAATTGGCAGCAAACTCAGCGTTGAAGCAATGTTTGAATCGATCATCTATCCGAGCGCTGGAATCAGCCACAACTACGAGGCCTATACCCTCATTCTGACAAACGGAACCTCTCAAACGGGACTGATCACTTCAGAAACAGATGACAGCCTCAGCATGAAAGGTGACGATGGAATTGTACGCACTTTTAAGATCAACGAAGTCGATGAAAAAGTGAAACAGAAAACCTCATTGATGCCGGCCGATCTGCAGAAACTCATGACCGTGCAAGACATCGTCGATACCGTTGCCTACCTACAAACTTTGAAAAAGAAATAGCACGCAATCACTGCGTCAAAATTCTAAGCCCCGAAGTTCACTGAAACTGCCAAACAACGACAGAACAACCGAGTGGTTTCCACCAGCAATGTCAGGCTAAAGAAAACGCGGGCCAACGTTCACGAAGGCTCGTCACGGATTCAGTGCATGAAAAATGCATCGCAAATACCTACTGACAAAGGAAAGATAAGTTCCGTAAGCCGACACCAGAAGGACTGTCGTGTTAGAGCTCACTCAAGATTTTCAATGAACGCCATCGCGCATGTGCTTTCGTTGTTTGATCCGTGCTTGGATTATGGAACGTGCGGTCACGATTTGTCTGCTGCATTCTTTGTTGCAACGTTTCGAATGCCAGCTTCTTTGTGATCATTCGAAAGTCTAGCTGCCCGTTGAAAAAGGCAACTCGACGTGTGAGCGAGGGATATCGAATGTGCAGAACCTCAGGATTTCGAGGGGAGATTCATCCCTCGCTGACGCGTCGGGTGACCACATCGAGGCTTGTTCAACGGGCAGGTAGCGCGGTGTTTGTTAAAAACTACTGTGAACTCCTGAGTCGCTACAGTGAGACACGTATGCTTGCCCACCCGCGACGACCAGCATCCCGACAGGACACTGCGCCACAGGACACTGCGCCGACAAACACTGCGCCGACAAACACTGCCACGAGAAGACACTGCCACGAATCGCTTTCGCCCAAAATGACGTCCAACAGCGTTACCGTAAGAGTGTTCTTTAAGATTTCGTCGGGCACCAGAATCAAATATTCGACTTGACTCTTTTCCCATTTCGTCGGCACGACATCATCTGCGAAAGCGACGAGACTTAAGTGGCTGTTGTCGTCAAGATTCAGCGGCCAGTTTGCAGGTGTAACCTGACTTAACAACAAGGCCGACTGCCTGCTGCGTGAATTCAGCTGTGAATGCCCCGTCACGTCGATTCGACGTCTTTGACGTATCAAGACAATCGCAGATTCAGGCTGCAGAAAAGGATCGCAGAATGCCTTCGTGCTTCATCAAATCCGATTCAAAGACCACACGTTTCCCTCGCCCGTTATCTTTGGCCGTCGTATCCAGCTTAAGAAATGACAATGCGAGCCGCCGAAAGGCAGAAATGGCTTCCGAGCACCGCTGAATCGCCGACACTTCGTCTGAGCCGTCAAAGCCCATTTCGTGCCCTCACAAGTGAATCGGATCACCGACTTTTACTTAGGTGGCTTGAATCCAACCCAATGATTTCATCAACACGAGGGCGTTTGCCACCTGAGCTTCAAACGCTTGTAAGAACACTTTCTGCAGTCCGAAAGTTACGGTTCAGGATCTGCTCTTCGGCCGGCGAAAGTGGGCCAGATTGTGACACATCAAAAGCTTGAGCACCCAGACGTGCGGTCCCCGGTCGTAGCTTCAGACCCGGTATTTGAGCGATCAGTTGATCAACACTCTCGTCCGGTTTCTTGCAGAATGCTTCATACTGAATTCGGATCACTCGATCGTCATTCAAACCGTCCAATTGCTTTCTCAAATCAGCCTCATTCCGCCGAACCTGATCACACACATCTTGCACATACCCGAGATCATCTTTGTAACAGTGTGATTCCTGACACTGTAAACCCCAGCCGATTTTCCGGTCACCCTGAACAGTTTGTCGAGCACGAATGAGTGATCGAGCGACACAAACCGGATCGCGAAAGACGCCAACAAATCGAGCCTGAGGCAAGGCGTTTGCAAGATAATCAGTGCAGTGCACGTTGCGATTATTTTTGTTGAGGATGGGCTTTCCGAACCTCTCAGACCAAGCACCAAAGAACTTTCTCATTTCATTCCGTTGTTCTTCGGACAGATCCGTACGAGTCACATAGCGATCGTCTCCTAACCAACGATTCCATAGATGAAACGCATCGTTGCAACCACTCATTCGTGCCGTCTGCCCATAGAAACTTTGGAAATCGGCTCGGACCTTTCCAGCGAGCCCATTCACCGTCATGGGAGACTTAGGAAACATCGAACCTAGATTCGTTGGGTAGCTGACATCAAGACAGTATGACATGACTTGATAAACCAACGTCGTGCCGCATCGAGGTGGCCCAACAATAAGCAGCAAGGGCAGATCGCCAGTCTTCGCAGTCTCGATCGATTTGCGTTCTTTAAACTGCAGGACGGCGTCGATCGGTTTCGCAGCAATCCCAAGAACCTCTCGAAAAAGAGCCGCCCAAGCGGCTCGCTGACCAGATTTCAACATCCGGTAAACCAGACCCAATGGGTTTTGAAAATTTCCGTAGGAAATCGCCGCCGTTTTGCTGTCTGACATAACTTGATTTTGCCCGGTAGATAAAGCACACGAACGAGTCAGCGCATTAAGGCACTCGATTGTTCTTCATCAAGTAAAAATGGATAGCGACACGGACAGCCGTGAGTGCTCTGATGACGGCGGGCTGCAACCTTCCGATCTGCAACCTTCCGACCTGCAACCAAAGTGATAGCAAGCAACCTCGCTTTTCATCGTCGGCTACGAAAAACAACTTGCAAGGAAAACTCCATATCTGGCCGAACAACGCTGCGATTAAGACACTAACAATCCGTTAAGCGGTTGGCTTGGACCAAGCTAACAAAGACAAAATCTTAAACTACCATCACGTCGCAAAGTGACGGCTAACTCATTCCACTTTGAGATTCGTAGTCGAAGCAAAAATTGCACATTAGAATGAGGCCGACTTCTTACTTGCTGAATCAATCGACAGCCACGACATCAAGAACACACGCGTCGTTCTCAACGACTTCTTTTGCCAACAGTTCCTGCGACTTCAGCACGAAAGAAGGCAGCCGTCGCTGAATCTTAGGATTCAACAACGACTGCCTTTGTTCTGACTTTGGAACATGCATGCGTCGCGATCGTTCATTGAAGCAGACCGCAACAGCAACACGACCGACAGATGGCTACTTTTTGTCTTCGTACTTGCTTGGGTTTAACTTAAACATTTGCTGTTGTTCGCCGGTCGGGAACAAGTATCGCATGCCCTTGTACGTTGTTGTGAATTCTGGAAGTCCATCAACTGGCTTGCTCATTTCAACGAGGCAAACAGAGCACTTTCCATCGAACGCGAGGTCAGCTTTGATATACTTTTCTTTGTTGTTGCGAAACATGCCTTTTGCTTGCTCGTTAGCGAACAGGTACAAGTGGCCATTGTGAAGAGCCGCATGTTGCACGGTACCTGGAATTCGACGGCCCATTTCGACCTTGGCCACAATGCAATCGCCACCAAGAATTGGTGCGTACTGTTCAGGAGACTTCATGAACATCTGCTTTTCCTTTTCGCTCGGGAAAAGGTAAGTCTTGCCGTCAAATTCTACAGGATACTGAGACGTTCCTTTAACCCACTTTTTCATTTCAATGATGCAGACTGGGCAATAGCTATCGAGGCCAACCGTCATCTGGCCCTTTTTCATTCCACTTCCAGATTGCGTGAGACCGCTGCTAGCTGGTTTTGATCCACTGCCAGACTGTGATGTTTGCGAACCGGCGGGCTTAGATCCGCTACCGGACTGCGATGTTTGCGAACGAACGGGAGGCTTTGTTCGTGTACCCGACTGAGCATGTACGCTGGACGACATCAAAGTCGCAATTGCGATGGTCATGAACGCAGTGAAGATGCGATCGGTTTGAGAACGCGAGGTAGCATGGTGAGTGTTCATCGTGAGTCTTTTCCGGTGTAACTGATATTGACTTGAGGTTCAGGACGAAAACCGAAGGACAAAACCTGCCGCGGGCCTGAAGCCAGAATGTTGCACCGAGACCCCCAATACGTCTGTGAAGCTACTCACAAGATGCAAAACTGCACGAAAACCAAGCCTCCGATGCAGGGGCCAAGTCAGGCAGTCACCTGATCCACCAAGCCTGGCACAGGTTTCAGCTTGTCGCCCCAGACTGCCAGCCATACGATTTTTCAATCACTTGGAACCATCAGAAAGCAGCCTTCGTATCCGCCCGGCACCGAATTGGGAAACTCAGCCTGCCTTTGCGCGAAAACCCAACGGGGGACTCCTGCAGCGTCCCCAAACTTAATGCTGGCAAGCCAGTAAGACACTCTCAGCGTCAATGCCAGAATGAAATCTGAGCGTAAACGCGATGTTCATCCCACGACAACAACTCTAAAACCGTGAGCAGGACCACAACCTAAAGAGTCGGCTAAACTGGGCATCAGTGAACTTTAGTAAATTCTTGCGTGTTCTAAAAAGTTGGCGTAAGAGTCATTTTTCCGAAAGCGTCCAAAGACAGTCATATTTGTCCTGTTTATTGCTGAAGGAAAATCGAATGCTGACCGACACGATCCAGAATCTCTTTCAGAACCGTAACCAACGACGAACTCAACAAGGACCGGCATTTGCCGCTGAACTGTTCGAAGAACGCCTTCAGCTTTCTGCAGTCGTCGTCGCGGCAACTATCGAATCATTCGAAGCAACTGAACACAGCTATCCTGAAGATTCAGACGGCCAATACCCGGAAGACACCGTTGGCGCAGCTGTTCCAACAAATCAAATCAATCTGCCAGATTCACCAACCGTCATCGCGTTCCCAACAACTCCAGCCTCACCATCACTGGAACCAACAGACAACACGGCCGCTCAACCGTTGTTGCTTTCAGCTCCCACCGAAGTCCCACCATTCAGTCAACCACAGAATGCTGATCAGGCGTCACCAAGCCTGATCGATGCAGAATTTGCATCCAACACGATTCCACTGTTGCTGGGAGAACAACTGTTCGAATCTGAACTGAACACCCCCAACACATCCCCTGAAGCTGAAAGCTCTGCCACAACACAACTTCAAGACATATCAGACTTTGAAACAATCAGTTCTTCCGAAACTGACACAGAACCGGCTGACGAAGCAGTCCAGCCGATTGAGCTTCAACCCGTCACTGCGAATGAAGACATCGAAGCTCAGCCCGCCAACGAACGGGTGCCTGTCGCCGTTCAGCCCCTTGAGCAATCAACCGTATCCGAGGCAACTGAAGTTGGCCTAGATGAGTTCTTTGCGAACGAACCACAATTGTATGCCGGAAATCGCGCAGGAGCCGTCATGGTAGGCCTGTCACTGGCGAACAAGGGGTTCTCCAATCGCAAGCAACGTCGACGCGTTTAAGAAAACCAACGACGGACTGAAAATGCCCGTTCAGGGCATCTCGCAAACGCCACTGACAACGGCAGCCACTGAGCAACGCCTACCACTGGCAACGCCAACCTCTGACAACGCCAACCTCCGAGCAACGCCCGCACAAAAACCAACAAAAGGGCGGCTTACTGCGAGATGTTCGCGTTCAATCAAATGGGCGTTCGCCGGAATCGTGAAACACGGCTCAGCTCCATCGGCTCCGCGTAAGCCTGGTTGCTCTGGTGATCACAGTTCGAGAAATTGCACTGTTGGGAAAGTAACACAGTTGGGGAAGCATCCCCGTTCGGGAAGTTGCAGGCCGAAAAGCGGTTGCTGGATCGCATCAACCGCAGTTGAAAGCAACACGATCGCTGACAACCGCTCAACTGATCACGATGCCGGCTGCAACCATCCGTGGGCACTGAATCAACAACACGCCCGTGATATCGAGCGAAACCGTGCCTCTTTATTTGCCTCGCGTCATTTGCAGAAGTCTGACGCTGGTGGCTACCGTGGCTGAGCTACCGTGTATGAGCTACCGTGGCAGAGCCGCTGCCAGCGCGATTTCGGCATCTCGTCGCAAACGCAGTGCACTGCCGAGTTCTCGCCATCGGAAGAAGTGATGCTAGCTCAGCACTTTCCTAGATACCGAAAGGGACACCTGCACGAACGGCAGGCCAGTGCTCAATGATAGACCGTTAAAGCGAATTCAAGCTTCGCCTTCTGTCCCTGCCCACATCGTCAAGAGGGACTCAATTTGCATCGCAGGCGTTATGCGGAACCACTCGTGCCGATGGCATTTAAGGCAACCAGAAACGTTTCGTATTCCTTAGCACAGCAGGGACAGTTATCCAGATGCGTCTTCACCTTCTCGAGAACCTGAGTGATTGGAATGTCGCCGAGCTGCGATTCTGCAAGTTCAGGAACATGCTCTAGACACCCATCACAGGTAAGACCATCGGCCGTCACTGAGGCGACGAAGCCCATCAACGTTGTAATCTGTTCGTTTTTCAAAGCCATTTTCAATCCCCCTATGCGAATGCGGTAAGTACTTCTTCCGCGGTGAAACCAGCCGATTCAAGTCCCGACTTCAGACGAACTCGAGCGTCATGGATCAATTTGTAGACGGCGTTTCTGTTGCTGTCGCTTCGAGTTGCAATTTCTTCAACCGGCATGCCATGCATAATGGCTTCGGTCGCCTGACGTTGACGATCTGTCAATGACGTTGCGATCAAGGACTTCAACTTGTCCAGCACGGCCCTTTGGTCTCGCTGTTGTTCGACCGAAATGCTGTCTTCGACTGCCCACTGCAGTCTCATATTTTCGCCCGAATCCGCAGCGTTCAAGGAAATATCCTTGAACATTTTTCGCCGCAAATGACTGGTTCCAATTCGAATTGCAATCGACATTGCCCAAGTCGTGAACTTACTGCGACCAGCAAATTGATCTAACTTTTCGAGAATGCGGATCAGAGTTTCTTGAGCCACATCTTCACAAAAGCTTTCGCCCCCTCCTTTTCCGTTCAACGCGTGGCTTAGGCCTCGCATCAGCACAACACGGAGCTCTGATAACGCGTCATCACGAGTGGCTTCGCCTCGAAGGCGAATTACCCAGCGATCAACGCTTGCCACTTCCCCTGTCATGTTTACCTCTCCCGACCACAAGATTGCTTGAAGCTCTTCAACAATGTGAAACTGCGTATCGACGTGCCCATAGGACAATCCGAAGTCAGCTGGTCTTACCCGAAAACTGACCGCTTGTGTGAATCATCACCAAAAATTTCAGGCAGATCTTATCACGTTCACGCAAAGCCTAAAATGCAAACGAGGCATTCAGACGCCTCGTTCCTTAAGCCCCGTGGCCGTTCCAATTCACTTCGCGTCGGCCGTCTTTTGCCGAAGTTCAGTCATCGACATATCGGCAAGACTCACAGTTCCACGACTGCAACGGATTCGAAGCTGATACTCGCCACCACTCGCCCAAGACGATTTCACCACCTGCTGGCCATTGATCAGCAGCAGCAGTAATGACCCCGCTCGTTGCACCTGAATGCGACGAAACAAAACATCCTCAGGAGAAGAACGCGACAAGTTCAACGTCATTGCAGGTGGAGATGTAGTGCCTTCACCCTCAAACAGACTGGCCGAATGATCTGTAATCGAAACCGTTTGTAAAACTTCCCGAGATTTCACACCTGCGGTTGTCGTCACCTTTTCAAGAAACAATTCGGCTGCAGACGCCTGGTCCGGAACATGAACACTCAGACGCAGTGACAAATCGAATGCCTGTTCGACGGGTGTTTTCAACGGGATCGACAACGAGGATCCTTGGCCACCCGCCAACACTCCACTTCCATCCTCAGCTCTTTCCGGTGTCCACGTTCCGACACTCGCGACGTGCTTTAACGGAAAACTGGTGCCGTTGAACAAAGGGTACGGAAGGCCGACTGGCTCCCAAGGATTCTCGTTCACTGGCTCTGACTGCAAAACGGCTTCAGGTTTTGACGTTTGCGAGTCCCCGTTCCACCAGATAGCCAGTGCTGAAAGGCCCACCACGACGGCTCCCAGTGAAACGGCAGCCAACACCTTTTTTACCCACCGAAGCGATCCTCGCTGACCCACCGCACCGCTACCTATCGCTTGTAAGTGCCGGCCACTAAATTCACTGTCAATGCGATTGATTAAAGTCACGTAGTCAGGAATACGATCTTCCGCGTTGGTGGCCGTCATGTCTAAAAACAACGAAGTCAAAGCAGGTGAAGCAGACTTTGGAAACCCATCTCGCCAGCGATCATCCCCAACCGTCTTGTCCAGAATCGCTTTCATCGGCGATCGGCCCGCCCAAGGGATCTGTCCGGTCAACATATGGAAGACGGTGGTTCCCAAGGAATAGATGTCTGCACGACAATCGACTCGAGTATTTTGCAATTGCTCAGGGGCGATAAAAGCGGGCGTCCCCAAAGTTGCGCCCGTCGCAGTCAACTTATGATCGCCTTCATGCATCGAATCGAAGGCAAGGCCAAAGTCAGCCACCTTCACAAAGGGCACACCGCCAAGCTGGCTGGCTCCAGCGGGCGGCTTGCACAACAACAAGTTGGCAGGCTTGATGTCTCGATGAATGATTCCGAGATGTCGAGCATGATCCAAAGCAGATGAAGCTTGCCGAATAATATTCAGCACCACTGGCTCTGAAACAGGAGCTTCTCGGTCGATGAAATCTGCAAGAGTTTCGCCCTCAACGAACTCCATCGATATCCAAAAACGACCTTGATGAAACCCGCTGTCGTACGCTGCTACGATATTGGGGTGCTGCAAACGAGCGATCGCCTGAGCTTCTCGTTGAATTCGAGACTCGCCTTTTGCCCCGCTAGATCGAGACATCATATTGATCGTTTTTAAAGCAATATCTCGCGCTAAATTCGTTTGATGTGCTCGGAAAACCAACCCGGCAGCCCCGGAACCAATCAGGCCCGTCAGCCGAAAACCCGGAGCAAATCCAGTGGGGTCCGCCAAAAGCAGAGTCGCTTCGACTTCCCACGGCTTCATCATCGAAAGCGACAACACCGCATCCGAAGACAGCATGTTGTTTTCCATCGCGTGAGCACGAATTCGCTCAACATCGCCCGCTGGAAGCAGGCCGTGAGCGACCGCAACGTCGAGAAAAGGCTCAGATGTGGAATCAGTGTTACTGCTCATACGCCGATTGTAGCGAACGAGGGCAAACCTGCGAAAGTATTGGTCCAAACCCTCGAAATTTCATCACCAGCAAACGGCTCAAGTGATCCTGTGGCCATATGTTCACTACGCACAAAGCATTGAATCGCTGCAGTGCCGTTTTAACAGGACACAGCCATGCAACACAGCCATTTGTTCAGCGACGCCCAACTACTGACCCGAGTCAGTCGATTCCTGTTGAGCGTCTGACAAAATCTTCAGCATCGCCGAAATCGATGGCCGATCTGCAGTCATGTCAGCCCCCACGTACGCCAATTTCACATTGCCTTGCTTATCAATGATGAATGTCGAAGGGTGAGCCAAGTTTGACGAGATGTTGAAGAACTTGACCGCCTCAAGCTTTTCATCCAACACCAACGGAAAAGGAATTTTGCTAACTTGCCGCTTTTCAGTCTTTGTGGCGGCCTCAATAAATTCGTCAAGGTGGTCTCTTGCCCCCGGATACACAACAAACACTTTCGTGTCCAGTTCTTTAAAACGATCGAAGTTGGCAACGAGTCGAGACGTTTGAGTCTTGCAGAAGGGGCAAAGCATGCCGCCTGCAAACCCTTCCGTGAAGACAAGAACAATGTTGTTTTTTCCGAGATAGGTTTCCAACGCCACACGATCACCATTGGTGTCAACAAACACCAAATTGTCTAGCCCAACGGGAACTTCAACATTGCTGCTAACCGAATCCTTGAATCGAACGTCTGACCCAGATAAATCAATTGCCGAATCAGATCCTTTTCCATCCGAATCCGTCTGTGAATTCCCTGATGATTCGAGATCTGAACTTGCAAGATCCTGCGTCCCCGCTGCTGCCGGAGAAGCACCATCGCCCGCTGTGGTATCCGATGTCTGCCCACAACCGACGAAAATGCATAGACAAAGCGAAAATGCGATTCCCAGCTGATAACCAAGTGGACGAAATTGAATGGCTGTCACAACGAATGCTCCGAGGGCTGATGATGGCTACTGCTCACACATCATCGCACTGCATCAGATAGCGTGACAACTGTCACAGCCCAAAGACTTCACGAGATTTCAGAACGTTTTCACCAGTCGTCCAATTCACCTGCCGACGGCATCACCATCAGGCTACCCCAAACCCAGTCGTACGTAAGGCATCAGCAAGGTACACATATCCGACAGCTTGCTGTTGAGTCCACGAACGGCATTCCGCGTTCTCCACAAAAAAATGCCCTTCGAAAATCTGTCAGCGATGAAAACGCAACAAACATTCAAAAGGCATTCGGATGATTTGGCATGTCATAAACGCGAACAATTTGCAGAATTCAACGATGTCGGCGTATCTGCTGTTCTATAAGTCGCAGTCGTGCCACTTGCCACTCAACGTTTCTGCGACTTAGATTTCAGGCATCCTTTTGACTTGGAACATCAAATAAAGGAGTACTCAAGTACTTCTCGCCCCGATCAGGAAACAGCACCACAATCGTGCCTCTATCAAGAATATTGGCTACGTGAACGGCCCCTTGCATCGCCGCTCCACTGCTCATGCCAACCAGGAGTCCCTGAGATTCTGCCAGCGTCCGAGTAAAATGATGAGCATCAGCCGCTTTGGCCATCAACTTCAGATCAAGCAACGATTCATCATACAACGCAGGACTGTTGGGCTCGTTCATGTTCCGCAAACCCTGAATCGGTTGACCAAGTTCTGGCTCAATCCCAATAACCTTGGCTCCCGTTGCTTCACGAAGTCGGACGCCAGCGCCGCGCAATGTTCCAAACGTTCCAATGCCAGCTACGAAGTGAGTAATATCAGGAGCCTGCTGAAGAATTTCCTGAGCCGTACTTTCATAGTGAGCCAACGGGTTATCCAAACTGGAATGCTGGCGAGACATCCAGTAGACATCCGGTTCATCCAACATCATTTGATTCGCCACTTCGATCGCTCCGCCAGTGCCCTTGGTTGGATCTGTTTCAATCAACGTGGCTCCAAACGCACGCAAGACCTTCTTACGTTCTTCGCTCATCGCCGAAGACATGGTCAGCATCACCTTGTAGCCCTTAGCTGCCCCGACCATCGCCAAGCCAATCCCCGTGTTGCCACTGGTGGATTCCAGAATAATCTTGTCGTGAGTCAGCTTGCCCGAGAGTTCTCCTTGCTCGATCAAAGACAAGGCAATCCGATCCTTCACACTTCCTCCGGGATTTGCACCTTCCAACTTCGCAAGAATTCGCACATTAGGATTTTGATGCATTCCCTTGATCTCAACCATCGGCGTCGCTCCGATCATTCCTAAGACACCGGATGCGACATTCGGTAATGGTTCTTGAAAATCCAAAGGTGCGCTCTCGGCAGGTGTCTGAGGACCACGCTCTTGCCCAGAAACAATTTCCCCTTCAGCAACGTCTCGGCAAACAAAAGCGTAAGCTCCAATGACCGCATTGTCGCCGACAGTCACATCACCACCAACAAAAGCGTTCGTATACAAACTCACCGACGCTCCGATGGTCGGGTGCCGCTTCGTAACTGTTGCCGAATCTTCTTCTGTTTGACGTCGAGGCTTTGATCGAGTCCCCAGAACAACGCCGTTATACAAGTTGACGTTTTCACCAATCACAGCCGTGCAGCCAATCGCAATCCCCGTTCCATGGTCGATGAAAAGTCCGGCAGAAATGGTTGCTCCGGGATGAATATCGATCCCCGTGCGTGAATGAGCAAACGCCGAAATCGCTCGTGGAATAATGGGCACGCTCAGTTGCTTCAATGCGTGTGCCACGCGATAGGCAACCGTCGCCCAAAAACCATTGCTTGCATAAAAGACCTCTTCAAGATTCGACAAAGCAGGATCTTGAAGTGGGTATCGTTGAAAGTCGGCTCGACTGGCCTTCACGATGTCAGAATACCAGTCTTTTGCAAAGCAATCTGCCAACCCCCTTGCATCCAATGAATATCGATCAGGAAGAGCATCCAATAGCATCTGAAGGTGATTGCGAAGAGCCTCACTGCACTCGAAGCTGGTCAATGATTCGTCTTCGGTTTCCAGCTGCTCAAGAATAATCCCAACGCTCTTAAGGGCAAAGGACTGGATATCTTGCTGTCGCACAGTAATTGAAGGGGAAGAGTCTGACACAGTGATTCTCCTGATGGTTGCACGAGATATTCAAGCGGAAATAATTGGTGCTACGAAGTCGCTTCTTCAGCACACATAATGTGATGCAGAGAGCCCCCCTCTTCTTACCGCTGTACTGTTCAGATTTATCCGAATTTAAAGTGAGCTGGCTGCCTCCCTCTGCGACACCAGCCGAACGGCTTGAAAGACTGCGCAAGACACTGCGCCAAACAAAAACCGAAGTGAAAGAAAAGAATTCGCGGCGGTAAAATACGCTCAACCAACGAATAAACAGACACAGCCTGCCCATCGACTCAAGAACTTCTGTCGATCGCGACAGCGACACCAGTCAATCTGCCAACCAACGGCGTCAAAACACAGCAACACAGCAACACATCGCCAACCATTGATTGATCGGGGGCGAGGGCAGCGATGTCGCGTCCTTTTTAAGTAAGAACAGCGTCTGCGGAATTCGAACGCTGTGCGTCCAAACCCTGTGCCAGCCGAGCCAAGCCTTCATCAAGAGTCAGGCGGTCTTGGCTAATACAGATTCTGAAAAAGCCAACCGACGGAGTACAGAAGCCGGCTCCGGGGCTGATATGAACTCGGAAATCATTCAGCAAAGATTGATACAACCGCATCTCTCCATCCGCGTCCTGCGTCTGCAAATAGTCTCGCAGGTCTAGCCACAAACACAGCCCTGATTCTGTGGGAGTAACGGCAATCTGATCAGCTCGAAGTCGTCCGGTCACGTCTTGAAAATAATCTCCCAGAACTCGCTGATGTTGCTTCAAATAGCTATCTCGAAAATCGGCCTGCAAAACGGCCTCGGTCATCCGCAGCAAAGGAGCTGGTAAACGAAAAAAATGAGATTGCTTGGCGACTGCTTTTCGAACCGCATCGTTCGCGACGTGCAACCACCCCGTCGCAAATCCAGCAAGTCCAAAGTCCTTCGAAAGTCCTCCAAGCACATAAACGTGATCAGACTGCAGTTCAATCGCACTGCAAAAAGCAACGTCCGGCAAACAACTTCCCGCGTAAACTTCATCAACAATGAGCGCACAGTCGAATTCCTGAGCAATCGCCAGAAACTCACTCAGTTCTTCACGTGAAAACACCTGACCGATGGGATTGCCAGGAGAACACAACAACACTGCTCGAATTTTTTGGGCCGACGCTTGAGCTCGCAACTCGGCTTCTAAACGGGCTGGAGTCAATCGAAAGTCGTCGTGCTCGGTCGTATGTAAAAAATGAACTGCAGACTTCACTCGCAATGACATCGCATTGACAAGTCCGGGAAAGACGGGAGTCGGCACAAGGACTTTGTCACCACTGTCCAACAAGGCAATCGTTAACGCTTCCAAAAGGCTAATCACACCGTTGCCAAGAACGACATGAGCTGGATCGACTGGATCTGCAAAATACGGGCCGGCTGCCGTGATCTGCTGCATGTATTCTGCCACCGCTCGGCGGCATGATTCTGTGCCTGCAAACGGTTGATACCGAGCATCTTCTGAATCGACGGCCAAACTCTGCAGCAACTGCAGTCGCTGATCTGTCTGTAAAAAGTTCTGCGCAGAACCAAAGTTCACAAACCCGTCTGGATTGGACTGGCTAAACAAGTCGTTTTCGCAGGCGAAGTGTGCCGCGACAAAGTCAAACCCAGGTTTTTGTTCGAGAATTGATTGAGTGAACTTCGACGTCATAGCGAGCACCAGTGAACTTACGATCGATGGAAATCATTGGCCAGATTGCCTGAAACAAAATGCCCGAGTTGCTGATTGCGTTTTGCAATCCAACGTTTTTACAGGTGCAGTCCGCATTCCTGTTTCACACCTCGAAACCGCGTATCCCGTTCACTACTGTCGTCTGCCGACATCGGGCGACTCGAATGAGCATCGCCAACAGTCGCGTAACCTTTCTCAAACAAAGGGTGTTGTGGCAACCGGTGCTCTTTCATGTAGTGGTAGACATCTCGATTCGTCCAATCCAAGATCGGATACAACCGCAATCGATTTCCACTCTGCTTGATTTGCGGCAGATTCTTTCGAAATTCGGTTTGTTGAGATCGCAAACCAGAAATCCAACCCAGAATTCCAAGTTCATCAAGAGCTCGATTCATCGGTTCAACCTTGCGGATTTGATCGTACAAATTCAGGCGATCAACATTGTCACTTTCCCACAAACGTCCATGCTTCAACTCCATTTCCCCCGGTGACAACGGAGATTCATACATGTGCAGATTCAAATCCAGCAACTTGGCCAAGGTTGTCGCATACGCATAGGTTTCATCCGGCAGATAGCCCGTATCAACCCAAATGACTTTGATGTCTGGAATAATGCGTGTTGCAAGATGCAAAGTGACCG
The DNA here is from genome assembly GCA_039974975.1 of Fuerstiella sp. GTDB lineage: Bacteria > Planctomycetota > Planctomycetia > Planctomycetales > Planctomycetaceae > Fuerstiella. The sequence goes on from JBDWHY010000016.1 coordinate 257,228, forward strand.
CGCTTTGAATTCCAAAACTAGTGCTCATTGCCAGCCGAGGACCAAATCTCTCGTCGGACAAACGAAGTAACTGGGCCGGACTCAATCCCGAAAACTGCGATTCGATCGATCCAGTCAATGATCCACTCAGCATCGAATTCATCGTGGCATCCTATTCATAAAAGGGGGCGGTCAGTCCTTTCTATGACATCTCAAGCAAGCACTTCTTACTTGAAGATCCGTGAATCACGTGCAATTTTTGCGCACCCACAATTACAAAACATTCTCAGATGAGTGTTTCAGACAAATCACCTTGGATCTCACACCGATTAAAATCGAAACGCAACTGTACAAAGTGTGTTCAAGCTCACCGCCACAAAATGGCCATTTGGAAACGACAGGGCAGGGCGATCGAATGCGACAGCCATAAACAACCGCAGCGCGCAACAGCAGCGTACAACAGCAGCGTGCGACTTCCACATGCAGCGGCTCACCAACAAAAAGCACATTTTGCAATTCCTCAGTGAAGCCTCCGACCAGAACATCGCTTTAAAACATCATCACGACTCCATCCAACCCAGTCAGCCGACCGTAGATTGCAAGAACCTGCTGAGCAGATTCACATTCGGGCTCAAGCGTAATGGCCACATGTTTTCCTTTTGAGGTCGCTCGAATTGTGAATGGCGGATCGATTTCCATTCTCAGCTCGTCCCGGACATTCCCAATGACCCGCGCCGTAAAGTTTTCGTCTGCAGCCCCAATGACTTTAAACATGTATGGCCCCGGAAATTCGTGATTGGCTTCCAGAATCTCGATGGATGGCAGACCCATGTCAAATTCGCTTTCGCAGAGAAAAAACAGACGGCCGTTCAAGTCAATTCGACTCTGAAGAAACAAGCAGCCCACGTCAGTATTCGGTTGGCATTCGCGGTGATCAAAGATAACCTCAGCCCACTCGCAATCGTAACAAGCTTCTCTAAAAAACGAAGATCACCAGACCATGGACAGTCAATGGATTCGCACAACAACAGCCGAAACCTTTCAGCAGGACGTGGTTGAACAGTCGGGTTCTGTTCCCATTGTGGTCGACTTCTGGGCAGAATGGTGCCAACCCTGCCAACAGCTGATGCCATTACTGGAAAAGCTGGCGGTTGACTTCGATGGTCGTTTCATTTTGATGAAAATCAATGTGGACGAACAACCAGAACTGGCCGGAGCTTTCGGGGTTCAATCTGTCCCCTTTGTGATTGCCATGGTGGATGGTCAGCCGCTTAGCCAGTTACCGGGAATCGTTCCAGAACCCCAGCTGAAAGAATGGCTCGAATCTTTTCTGCCATCGCCCGCAGTGGAAGCGTATAACGCGGCCCTGCAAATGGAAGCGGCAGGAGAAATCGAGAAAGCCTGCGAGCTGTTGGTCGAGGCCGTGCGATTGGATGCTGAAGCACCCATCTTTCAAATCGCGTTGGCTCGAGTTCTCTTGGCCTTGGACCAAGATCAAGAATGCGAAGAATTGCTGGAACGCTTAGAAAGTCGTGGGTTCCTAGAACCAGAAGCTCAGCAGATCAAATCTCAACTCGAAATGAAAAGCGTGGTGGAAGATTCGGGTGGAATCACAACCGCTCGAGCCGCACTCGACGCGGATCCAGAAAACACACAGGTCAAAATCCAATTGGCAGAAGCATTGGCCGTCGATAAAAGATACGCCGAAGCTTGCGACCTTCTGCTAGAAATTGTGATCGCAGATCGCACTGAAGTTCGAGACCAAGCCAAGGATGCTATGGTCACCGTGTTAGGCAGCATGGGACCCAAATCAAAACTCGCAGGCGACTACCGTCGACGACTGGCAACAGCCTTCTACTAGGCATTTGCTTCCGAAATACTTGCCTGCCAAGCGCTAAACAAAGTGACCCAAAGCCATCTGCGGTGTCTATCTCGGTCGTCTATCTCGGTCGTCTATCTGGCCGTTGAAAAAGGTAACCCGACGTGTGAGCGAGGGATATCGAATGTGCAGAATCTCAGGGTTTCGGAGGGATTCATCCGTCGCTGACGCTTCGAGTGACCACATCTTGGCTTTTTCAACGGGCTGCTATCCCGTCGGCGCCACGCTTGGTTCAGCGTCGAGCTGAATTGATGCGGCGATTTCTCGAAGCTCCCAAATCAGCTCTTCAGAACCATCAAAGGTATTCGAAGCTGCCAGTTGCTCAAGACAATGCGCGGGATCGGTAAAGGCACCAAATCCAACCGTACCGCCCGTGCCCTTCAGCTTATGAGCCAGCTGGCGAAGAGCTTCGTGATCTGCACTCTCAACAGCCTCATCGAGACCATCCAGCAAAGCGGGCAGTCCATCCACAAACTGCTGAACAATCTCTCGGAACTCTGGAATTTCGGTTGGTAAAGTTGACCAGATCGGCGGTCGATTCATCAAACGCTTCGCAGAAGATGTTTCAACTTTGGATTCTTCGACAATAGATTGTGAAGCTTCTGCACTCGAATTACTGTTGGCTTGCCCATCGTCAGATGAAACGTCATGGACGGCAGCCGAACCCTTGCCAGAAACAGAACCTTCTGACTTCTTCAACAACGCATCGATTTCGTCAAACACACTGTCCAGCTGACTGTCCTCGACCGAATCAACGCCTGATACTTCAGGCAACTCAACCCGATTTTGAATCTCCCGTTGATGCAACGAACCGTCAACGACCGCGTTCACATTTTGTACTGCATCAGACAGCACCCCAACATCTGCAGCGGAGTTGGTGACGACATCTGTTTTTTCAGTTTCCAAAGTCACTGAATTTGACATGGGCAAGTCTTCAACTGCATTCGCCTGCATCATCTGTTCTTCAACCTGACACTCTTCTTCTGTCATCAACGGCAAATGCTCGGCCAGCTTAGCCAGCAATTGATCGATATCAATTGGCTTGGTCAAGAAGTCATCACACCCCGCCTCTTCGCAGCGTTCTCGATCTGACTGCATGACGTTCGCAGTCAGAGCAAAGATAGGCGTCTTCACTCCACTTGATCTCAAAGTACGAGTCGCCGTGAAGCCGTCCATGATAGGCATTTGCATGTCCATCAGCAGCAAGTCGTAGTCTTGTTTGGCAACACAATCCAAAGCATGCTGGCCATGCTCTGCTTCATCAACGATCAGCCCCGCTTTCCGCAGCACCAAACTCACCAAACGACGATTCGCCGGAGTGTCATCCGTAACCAGAACTCGACTTGGGCGAAACCGAACAGTTGTCGCTGAACCCACTGAATGCTGTTCTTCACGACTTAAAGCCTGAATCGCCTCATCATGCCCCAACAGTCTGGTTTCACCAATGGCTCCCGTTGATACCGTGCAACAGAAAGTCGTCCCCTCGCCCGGTGAACTTTCGACGGTAATCTTTCCGCCAAGACCTTCCGCAAGCCGCTTACTAATCGCAAGCCCCAATCCCGTTCCACCGAATCGTCTTGTGACCGAACTATCAGCTTGAACAAATTCCTCAAAGATTTTTCCGCACTGCTCTTTGGTCATGCCGATGCCCGTGTCAACAACACTAAAGTGCATCTCTTGTTTCGCTGCATCAAAAGCTGCCGTAATCCTGACGGCACCTTGTTCAGTAAACTTCACCGCATTGCCAACAAGGTTCATCAAAATCTGACGCAGTCGAGTTGGATCGCTCTCGATTGTGTGAGGAATCGTTCCAGTGACGACCCACTCTAAATCAAGATGACTTTCATCAGCCTTCATCTTCATGACATTGACAACCTCACTCATCAGACGATGAGGCTGACAGTCGCAAAGTTCCATTTCCATTCGACCAGATTCAATTTTGGACAGATCCAAAATATCGTTGATGAGACTCAGCAAGTGATTTCCACTGGCATGCACGGTGTTCAAATGCTCTCGACGAGTCTCTTCATCTTCTTCGAATCCGCGTCGTAGTATATCCGTAAACCCAATGATCGCATTCATGGGGTTGCGAATTTCATGACTCATATTGGCCAAGAAATCGCTCTTGGCCTGGTTGGCTGCCTCCGCTTCATCTTTGGCAACTTTCAGTTCTCGTTTATTCTTTTCCAGCATCGTGACATCATCGAACGTCACCATCACACCTCGATGCTTACTGTCATTCCCAACAAGAGGGCTACAGTTCACTCGGAAGGTTCTAATCGAACCATCAGGCACTTCTAGGCACAGCATCGAACTTTCGATCGTCACTTGATCCTTCAACGCAATATCCCATGGCATTGCTTGGCTTTGTCGATCTACCGACGGCAAAAATCGCAAATCTTCCGCCTTAGAACCAATCAGCTCAATTTCGGTAGGATGCATTTCAGACATCGCATCGTTCGTCAGTAAAATACGACCGTTGGTCCCAACAATCATTAAACCTTCCGAAAGAATGTCTAACGCTTCTCGCACTCGTCGAGGCACAGCTTGGGATGGATCCAAATTTTTCAACACCATCGTCAGGAACCAGCGAAACGAAAAGAACGCCACTGGACCACAAAACAGTAACAGCTGAGTCATATGAGACCCGATGTTGCTCAAAAAACCTGATCCTCGAAGAGGTTCAAAGCAGACCTCAAGGCGACCAAGCGCCCCTTCAGAGTTCTTATCCGTCTGTATTTGGACGTGCATCACTTCAGAAGTCGAATACTCTGGCGCGACATCCGGCCATAATTCTGCATGAGGTCCAGCGTCTGCGATCGATACGCCATCTGCGTCTCGAATCATCATCGACAGCAAGCCATCATTTCGAGTCACGATGGCTTGCAAAGTTGCCGCCAGCTTGAGGCTGTCTTCTGTCTGAGCAAGCATCGTCGTTGAAAGAGCCAACGACTCAACCAATTGACGGCGACTCTCCAGAGTGACGCGTTCCTCGTTGGGAAGCATCTTCAAGAAATTTGCAGCGATCAGGATTCCAAGCATTGAACAAACAAGTCCAATGGTGATCCGAGTTGCAGCGTTGAAGCGAAACATGCCAAGTGTTCTTTATTGCGATAAGAGAGGGCGTAACGAGGGGGGGGGCTTGGGAGGTGAGAATCAAGACGGGCTTGCAGACAACTCACCTTCTTTATTTAAATCAGATTGCCGATCGACGATGTCTTGAATTGAATCTTCATCCATGTCTTCACCAGTGACACCGTCAACAACCATCAATGGGTCGAACAATGTCCAGACTGGCAATTGACTTAAGAAGCCAAGTGCCAACATACCCGATCGGACTGCAGTCACCACGAAACCGACAGCAGCACCCGTACTGGCCAAAGTAATTGTGCCAGTTGTCAAATCTGAAAAGTCAAATTCATTTTGCAGGTTGTCACGGAACTCTTGCACGCCACCGACGGTCGACTGCAGGTCTGAATAGTATTGCCAGTCAGATTGATCAAACTGTGCCGCTTGCATCGCAGAATCAAAAGATGTTGTTCGGCGCTGAGCATCCTGCTGAGATCTCGAAAAATCATCACGCAAATTCACAGATCCAACCCCGCGACCCGCTGCCTCATCGACCGTGACAAGCTTTCGAAAAACAAAACCGCTCTCCGATTGGTTCGTCGTTGTTCCGAAGATGCTTTCGTCTGATTCCGAATCTTGACCAGGTTCGGCTTGGTCATCAGCAGTGGCGGTTTTCGAACCTTCACCGGCCGCTGCGTTTGAAATCAAAGCGATTGGCTCAGCGTCGCTTGTTTCTGATGTTGATTCCGATTCAGACGTGTCTTCACTGCTTGCTTCTGTTGTTTCCAAATCAGAATCAGGCGTCGCAAATCGCGATACAGAATCCGTCAACACGGGGCTTGGTACAGCGACTGGTACATCCAAATTCACAACTCGTAAGCCACTTTGCAAATCACCATCAGAGACTGAATACACAAACTGATCTGCACCAGAAAACCCAACGTCCGGCGTATAGGTGTATTCACCGGGAGCAACTTGAACTAAACGTCCGTTCAAGGGACCCGCATTCAAGACCAATTGCAAATTCGAACTATCGATGTCGGCTGCACCGGTCAACAACTCACTTTCTGAAATACTCAGCGATCGCCCTCGGACGGAAAGATCAACGTTTAAATTTGTAAGTGTTGGAGCATCGTTGACTGGGTTCACAGTCAATAGAAAAGTGGTCGAACGAGAATCCATCCCGTCAGACACAGTCACTGTAATCTGAACAGCTCCAAACTGATCTGATTCCGGAGTCACATTTAAAGTGGGTGCGACCGCGCTTCCTGCGAACTGAATTCCGGCCGACGAAACCAAGCTATCATCAGAACTGAAGGCTGAAACTGTTAGCAAACTCGATGCTGTATCAACATCCGATGCTGAAAAACTAATCGACACCGTTTCATCTTCGTTGACTGTTTGATCCGCGATTGGATTGATCACTGGAGCATCATTCACGGCTGTGACAAGCACATCGAATGTTTCATTCACCGACGTTGTTCCGTCACTCACAGTCACGGTAAGGGTGGCTGCCCCCCCAAAAGCGTCTGCAACCGGAGTAAAAGACAGCTGCCGATTCGCCCCCGTCCCTGTCAGTATCAAACTGGATGTCTGAATAAGGTTGTTGTCACTTGAGACCGCTGTCACGATCAGATCAGCGATTCCCGTATCCGAGTCAAAGACGCTAAACGAAACAGTGGTTGCTGCAGCATCTTCTACAATGGTCTGATCTGAGATCGCAGAAATCATCGGTACTCGGTCTACATCTGACACGCGAACAGTCACAGTTTCAGTAGACGAAGTGTTGGTCCCATCAGTTGCCGTGATCCCTAAAAAATAGGTATCAGTGACGCCCAAACCCAAAATGTGATTGATTGCTAGCCGCAGCTCGCCTGTCACTGCATCCAACACGAATTGTCCGTCATCGTTTCCAGAGACGATCATCCAATTGGAAATGACCTCGCCCACGTCCGCATCGATTGCCTCAACCACGCCCACCAAGGCTCCCCCAGACGCTGTTTCAGCGATATCAAAAGACTGAGCAACAGTCACAACAGGAGCATTGTCATTTTCATCGATCACAGCGATGGTAAACGATCGAAGTAGCTGCGAACCGTTGTTGTCGTCCGTGGTGACGTCCAGAGTGATGGATGGTTCTGTTTCAAAGTCTACGGTCTGACCAGATCGCAATCGTAAACTACTGCCGATCACTTCAAAACGCCCATCACTCACGGTGTAGCTATGGGAATCGGATGCATCCACATCAATGGTTGTCAATTCCCCAACAACCGCTCCATCTGAATTTTCTTGTAGCGTCAGGTTGTCGAGTTGCAGATCCGTTGGGTCATCGTTGACGCCTTGAATTGTCACGGTCACGAGAATGTCTGTATCAAGTCCTCCGTCCCCATCCGAGACAGCATAGAGGAATGTATCAGTCGCCGATTCTCCTGCTGCCAAACCATCGAATTGCCCATTCGGGTCGTATTGAAATGTTGAACTTCCCGGCACAAAACTGACCTGGCCCTGTGTTCCCGTATCATCAACTGAAACGATCTGGCGTGGGTCATTGGCTTCAGCAGCATCAGTATCATTCGCCAACACATTCCCTGTTGTGAACGCGGTATCTGCCGGTGTCACAAATCCAGTTCCGCCATCCGAATTCCCGATCGGTGCGACATTGTTCACTGTCAAAGTTGTTGAAGCGATTTCTGCGGGATTGGTTCCGTCCGATACGGACACGCGAACCGTGTAAATGCCATCATCCTGAACGGCACTTGGCAAGGACGTCCAATCAAGCGTTGGGCTGACACCGACAGCATCATCGAATACTCCGTCGTTATCCAAGTCCCACGCATATGTAAGACTGGCAGACTCAGGATCACTGGAACCGCTGGCATCTAAGCTCAAACTGTCCCCTTCATCAATGACGTATGGTCCGCCGATATTCACAACCGGAGGATCATTTGTAGCAACCGTCGCCGTTGTGAACGTCAGCACAAGTTGAGGGGCAATCGCGCCCTCTCGGCTGTCGTACGTCACGTCTTCACTACCAGTGTCACTGCTACCGAGCAACACACCGTTGTTGACCTTGGAACCGTCTTGCCACGCCGCGGCAAGGCTTGTGATATCCCAAACATGATTCCCAGTGGTTGTCGCTGCGAATGTGTCAAGAGACGTGCCATCAATGGTACCTCCGCCGTCCGTCCATTCGACTCCGGAAGTACGGTCGTCGTACGTTACTGAATTTTCATCCCATACTTCTGTGACTTCATAGACGTCGATATCAAAGTCGCCACTGATTGCTGTTGCGTTCAACACCAGTTGAGCCGATGTGATGACAGCATCGACCGGCAACGAAGACAGATCAAACCTTAAGACCGCTCGTTCATTGCCAAAGCTGCCTCCAGATTTATCGACGATCAATGATGAATCGCTTCCAAAGTTGTCGGCCTTCTGCGAATTCGAAGTATAGCTATCAGCAACTGCAGATACCGAAACAACTTCAGCCACTTGAGGGCCAAGTGAAATCCCGCTGACCCAAGTGGTACCAATGTCATCTCCGCGAAGTACCAATGATGAGGTCGCCGCCGTGACAGAAGATCCGATTTCGGTGGTTGAAACATCGAGTGCAAAAATATCATTATCATTGGTCAACAAATCACTTGGCGAATTGTTCGATGCAATCAAAATGGTACCGGAGGTAAAGGTCTCGCCTCCAAGCACAGTTGTTGTTTCGACGACTTCCAAACCGGTAATGAAGACTGGAAAGAGTCCTCCGCTGATTCCCAGATCATCCCCGTTTAGAAGCTGAGTTTCTGTACCAGACGTGGTATTCTCGCCAACCGAGTCGACATCAAGAACGTGAACATCATTGCTGCCAAAATTCTTTGTGGATGTAAACAGAAAGTCGCCCGCACTGACAACTGTGTCGCCAATCGTAGTGTCTGCCTCAACCAACGTAATTGCTGACAGGAATTGAAAACTACCTGTCCCCCCGAGCCCATCAAGGAGTAGCGAAAACGTGCCACTGGTGTAGTCGTTTGACGTCGTCGGACGAAACACAACGACATCGTGTTGAGTGGTGTTCAATGCACCTGCGTTGTAGCTTTCGGACGCAGATGTGGAAAACAGAACGTCTCCGGCTTTTAAGTCGAATGTCGTGGAATTACCAACAGTGATATCTCGCCCTACGACATGCAAACTCGAGATCGCCGCAGAACCATCCTGAACGAACTCATCCAGACTAAATCCCTGACTCAGGTGACCACTGCTCGTCCCTGACCCAAGATTCAGGTTGGGGTCGCCAAGTATGATGGCGTCGTCATCATTCCACGAATCAATGCCAGTCGTGTTACTTCCACTTGAACCGCCAGTCACGTTCGAAAACCAGAGACGATTCTGAAGCACAGTGTCGTTCAGATTATTAACACTCAGTACGGTCGCTACAGAATCTTCAGGGCTGCCTGGCAACGACACATCGTCGACATGCACTTCAACACTCAAGGATGTCTGCACTTCGTAGTCCAGCACAACACCGCTACGAAGACGCAGTTCTGTTCCCACAATTTCAAAATTGGCCGAGTCAGCTCCCGACACACTCAGCGTGTTTGTTCCTTGTCCGTCGTCGGTGACAACGATATCTGCAATCTTCAGGCCTGCGCTGGTGTCAGAATTTTCGTCCACGCTGGCCAAAACATTTGAAAGCGAAACTGTAGCAGCTGTATTCGCCACTCCTGGACCAATGATGACTCGATTTGGACCAAATTCCGATGTACTCCCGCTGCTATTCGTTGCAGTGGCAGTAACAAATTCACCGACGGTTGGCGAAGCTCCCGTGAAGACATGACTAAACGTCGAATCGCCCGAACCGTCCGTTGTTATAGACAACGTGCCTAGAAACGTCTCAGCTTGCCCCGCACTCAACACATCCGCAACGGCACTGCTGTAGATATCAATGTCGAAGACGGTATTCGGAGTACTGTTCAATGTGCCTTCGATTCTCAGAGCGACACCATTCAGATTTGCTGCAGTCAGCAAGGGAAAGTTTTGCTGATTATTGGTTCCACTGTCGGTGTCTCCAACATCGTTGCCGCTGACACCAAGGAGATCAATTCCGAGCCCGGCAGCATTGTCAAAAATCTGATTGCCACGAATGCTGTTGCCAACACCACCACCGGAATCTAGGCGGACTCCATTCAGACTGTTGTGGGCAATGATATTGCCTTCGCCACTGTTTACTCGACCGATTTCCGTGCCACCAGGCCCTAAGCCAACGAACGTGTATAGTGCAATCCCATCGCCGTCGTTACCAAGCGCGGTGACCCCGTCCGCAGCCACACCAATGAAGTTGCCAAGAATCTTGTTTTCGCCCGTATTTCCGCCAGTCAGTTCAATTCCACTGTCGCTGTTTCCAGAGATCACATTGTTCAGGATCTCAGTACGATACGCATTGCTAAGATTGACTCCAACGAACGAGTTCCCAACATCAGACGCACCGTCCGCCCCAACGCCAATATAGTTGTAGCTGATTTCATTGCCGGAAGATGCAACACCCGCATCTCCTAAAATCGTGACTCCATTTGCCCTATTTCCTGAGATCACATTTCGACGATGAATGCCAACTCCACCAATGACGTTGTCATCTGATTGGCCAATAATTCGAATGCCATCTCGATCGTTCCCAACAGCCGTTTGGCCAGTTTGATCGACACCGATGTAGTTATCGTAAATGATGGCTTCGTCAGAATTTCGTATCAAAATTCCATTACCAGTGTCCAGATCGATCCCGGACTGATGAAATCCAAAGATCGACAGGCCGCGAATGGCAACACCGTCAGCCTCAATCGTCAGCCCATTGCCAACAACAAGACTTCCATCCAGTGCAACCAATGGTGTTGAGCCATAACCTTGCTGAGACTGGCCATCGATATACAGCCGTTCGGTGATCGCTGGTAGTTCAGACGTCAACGAAATCGTTTGTTCACTTGCTCCTGGAATATTAAATTCAATCACGTCGCGACGACCGCTATTTGCCGTGTTATTCGCTGCTGTGATTGCCTCACGAAGGCTGATTCCGTCGCCTCCGGGATTGGCAAGCAAATCAATCACACTGCCGACACTACCGTTGATTTCATCATTGGCGTTTGTGACAGTAATCGTTGGCGATGCCACAAACACTTCGATTGTTTGGACCGTCGAATTTCCATCCAGATCAGTCACAGTGACCGTAATTTCAGCCGATCCAATCATGTCGGCCGTCGGGGTAATCTGTAAAGTCCGATACAATCCCGTCCCAGTAATTGAGATATTCCCGTGCGAAATCAGCGATGGCACGGATGATGTCACGCCAAAGCTAAGTGAGCCTCCTGCCGTGTCGTCATCACCGATCAAAACGGTGTGGGTGACCGTGGTATTGGCGGTCGCCACAACGCGGTCACGCAAGTCAACGACAGGATCTGAAGCACTTACCGCAGCCGTACTGTGACGATTTAAATACACATCAGCATTCGTCGTCTGACGAGTATTCAATACGGCAAAGTTGTTGACATCTAAAACGGCGATCGCAGCATTGTTCTTGAAGGTCGCATCAGCAAAAAGAGTCAAATCACCGGCAAGTGGATTTCCAGCTGCGTCGAATTGTCGAGCTTGAATATCGCCATCTGCTTCCCACGCAATCACAAAATTGCCGGCTTCATCCATTCCCACACTGGGATTCAATTCATCACCAGCCGACACAGAAGCAGCAGCACGCGTTGATCCAACCAACTGCCCATCACTATCGATTTGCTGATAGCGAATTTCCCAATCACCCTCATTTTCGTGCCACGCAATCACTGCTTGGCCGTTTTCTGCGATTCCAATAGAGCTGCCACTGGCGAATGTCCGAGTACTCAGCGTGTGCCTCGTTCCCCAGACACTGCCGTCGAAACGCTGAACATACTGCCCACTAGAATCATCCCAGCCCAACAAGATATTTAGATCTCGATCGATGCCAACCGATGCGTTGGTTCCCCCCGTGCCTCCTGTGGGAGACAAAGCGCCCCCGTCAATCGCACTGCCATCCGCCGCAAATCTCTTCACATGGATTCCGTCGCTTGTGTTTTCCCATGCAATCACAAAGTCGCCAGCGGCATTGCGATCAATGGTGACTGCCTGTTGGACGCCAACAGAAGTGTCCACCACGATGCGGCTACCAACAACGGCTCCCGTGGCCGAATATCTTTGAGCATACACGTCGGCGTCTAAAGCCCCCTCTTGGCTCCACGCGACAACAAAGTCTCCGTCACCACCGGTTGCCACAGTGATATCGCCTGCTGCAATTCCCGTGTCGTTGACTTGCCCTGTCGCGATGACACTGTTGTCGTCAGCATGAATGGCAAAAAACACATTGTCGGTGCCCGTCCGCCACACCGAAATCAAATTGCCATTTGGAGCCACAGCAAGCGAACGAGCGACACCACGATTTGCATTTCGATTCAGCTCATCAGTCGCAGAATTCGCAACCACAAGCCCTCCGGTCACAAGTTCATCATGAACGTAAACCGAAATCGTATCCACATCTTGCGAGGACGTGACGGATCCGCCATTGCCCAAATCATCTGTCGTCACAGTAATATCAACAACGCCAACAAACCCATCACTTGTTGTAAAGTGCAGGTTCTGTAAAGCGGCATTAAGCTCAGCCTCAGTTCCTTGAAGCACAAGCGTCGAATCTTCGAAACCATCACCAGAGACATATTCGGCGGTGCCAACATCAGTGATCGCAAAAGACCCAGCGCTGGCCTGCAAAGTCACCTGCAAATCATTGGCTCCGACATCGCTGTCTGACAGTGAAATTGCATTACTGTTCGAATCGTTGAATGACAGAATCCGGCCCTGCAGAAGCGTCTGCCCATCAGGAACCACGTTCACTGGAGCCGCATTTGTCATGAGGACTCCAACCCACGTTTCCGTAAACGCTGCTGAAAATGCGATGGGCGTCTGGATCAAACCAGAACTGTATTCAAACTCCCAGTCACCATCCAAAGAATCATGCCCCGTCAAATCGTCGCTTGCCGCAACGTCTGCTTCCCACAGAGCGGCAAGAGAATCAACGAGCTGCTGGCCTTCTTCTGACTCGGCCAATTCGCAACCATAGATCAAGACGTCAGCATCTTCAGCCAATCCCGCTCGCCAACCTTCAAGCACAGCCTCGTTGCTTTGCAGGCTCGTGAAATCTAAGGTGGATTGCCCCAACGAAATCTGTCCATCAGTTCCGTGAGACACGATGTGAATGGCGGAATATTCCACGGTGCCATCCAGAACATTTGCAATCTGAGTCAGTCCATCCTGATCTTCAGCAAGGATCAGCACATCAAAGTCTGTTCGTAAATCCTGCCTCAGCCCGGCAATCCAATCGTCGGGATTAAGGATCGATGAATCAATGATGACCAATTCGCGATCAGCCTGAACGGTGCCTGTTTCGGTGACGACAGCAGAAGAATCATTGATGGCACTTGATTGAACGTCCGATTGAAAAACTTGGTCCAAAACTTCATCAGCGGAAACATCTGTGGGCGGACTTTCGACTGCCCCAGGAGCCGCCACTGCAGCAACTGGCGAGGCGCTCATCATCAGTCGCTCTTCAAGCTGACTAAACTGAAACGCCGTCCCCGTCAAACCTTGGTCAGGCGCAATGGCTCGTCCGGCCGAATGACGCAATTGCGCCAACAACAGCTTTGCGTGATGGGAGAAATTTTTCAGGGGGTAACGCATGAAAAAGATTGAGACCTGTAGAACTCATCAGCAAAGTTCGGCGACGTAGAATCCGCGCGAAGCTGAACAATCAGTTCTGAAAATCTAATCCATAGTCATCCGGCGATAGTGAAAATCTGTCACTGTGGTCACAAGCATGGCTCGTAAACGCAACAAGCGTTCGATTCGATGCCCACGGACACCAATCCAGAGGGGAAGACCCGCCCATTTTGAGTCGGCCTGTAGCGGTCAGACTCATTCATCCGCCAAATTGCTCGACACACAGATTACTTTGCCCGGCCTACGACGATTGCAAGACTTCGTTGCATTACGGTGACTGTGTTCATAAGGAATTTACACAGCACGGTGGCGACATGTAGGACTTGTGTGAGATCTCACTGTCCTACCAATCATACTGCCGTCATCCAGACAATTCGCTCTTTCACGCAGCCCTATCAATTGCCTGACCAATTGCAGCAGCACGGCAGAGCGGCAGAGCGGCAGAGCGGCAACGATGGGATGCCGAATGATCCGACTTCAACCTCAATTGGGTTGGATAGATACGATCACGTCGTAATCGCCAATTTGATGAACCTCGGCATTCCCAAACAGTTCTTTCATGCGATCAACATGAACATCACGCAGCTTAGTCACCAAGTGAATTCGACCACCAGCTCGTACAGCTTCGTCTGCAGACTGAAGAAAGACCTCTGAAATTCGAAAGTCTGAATAGTACGGAGGGTTGCACAAAAACAGGTCGTAACTGGCAGGGTTCGGCAGCACGCCATTCGACGTCAACATCACGGAAACGTTTGGCAGGTCGTTGACTTCGGCTGTCAGTTGAGTCGAATGAACGGCTCGAGCGTGGCTATCCACAGCAAGCACCTGAGCTTGAGGGCAGCGAATCGCGGCGGCGGCGGCAACCGAACCACACCCACAACCAAGATCCACAATGGTTCGAAGCTTGTGAACAGACAGCTTGCCTTTTTCGGGAAGCAGATCCATTGACTTGATCAAAGCTCGCGCCCCAGGATCGACTCGACGGTGACTGAAGACTCCCGGTCGAGAAACACACTTGACCAATGTTTCGCCATCTCGAAACGCGAAATCAGCATGAAAGTTTTTCTGTTTCACGGGCTTCGGATTTTTTCGAGCCACATAACAGATGCCGTCCTTTTCCCGGATCACCGTGATCCGACCGAACATGTCTTTCAGAATTTCATAAAGCCAATGATCTCGCGCGTTGTTTGTCGTCACCAATAATCGGCCAGATGGCTTTAGCATCCGCTCGGCACTTTGCAGCAGATCTCGAGTCAACTCTGCCGTGCCCCGAGAATCTGTCGGCATCAAAATACTGTCGTATTCGTCTTCGGGCAAATCCGGATTGCAATACAAGTCGATCTGCGCTTCACTGCCTTCGTCGGCGGCTTCAGAAAGAGATTCTGTGAGTGCCTGCAAATAGAAGTGTTCGAAGGTGTGAATCTTCCACTGAACTTCTTCACGAGCTTCAGTAATCCGTCGCGCTAAAGCCGTGCCGTTTACCAACACCAACAGGGCCTTGCCCGGTAAGATCTCGCCCGCTTGTTCCAACAACAGACGATTTGAAACATTTCTCAAAGGCCGATCTGGATCATACAGTTTTTCCTTTTCAGCCGACTGTTTAGCGAACGACCTTTTGGAACTGGATTTCCGAGCACCCGATTTTCCACGGCCCGAATCTCCGCGGCGACCTTTTGATGATGACTGATTCATAGTTTCGGTGATTCTTCAGATGATTCCTGCAACGAAGCCAAGCTTCGCATCACCTGTGATTTCGCAATCAACAGGCTGCCCGCCGACGACAGGCCAACAATTCCGTACAGCATACACATCACAACAATTTGATAGCGGGCAGCCAATAACGGAGACTCGCCTGCCAAAACCTGCCCGGTCATCATGCCGGGAATCGACACCAAGCCCACCGCTAACAGCGAATTGGTTGAAGGAATCAATGCCGCATGAAACGCAGTGCGTTTGGAAAAGTCCCCATCACCTGTTCGCTCATATTCAGAAAAAAAACGCTCTAAAGATAAGCTGACCGCATTCATCCCGCCGGAAAAAATCATCCCTGCCAACGGAATCACTTTGTCGGCCGCATACCAAGGCTGGATCTGCAGCACTCCTTGAGTCACCAGTAGCAAAACACTGATTCCACAAACCAACATCATGCCCATCACCGGTAGCAACAAAGACCTACGTTTTTCGGGGATGACGCGAAGAGCAATCCAAGAAGAAACCACGGCCATAAACAACAGCACCACAGCGCTGATCCACGGCTGATCCTTCTGGAACAAAAACTCTAACAAAAAACCCAGCATCAATAACTGCAGCAACATTCTTGCCACAGCGATTGACCCAGATTTCCCGTCCAGCTTCCACATGTACAAAATGCAAATCACGGCCACGACTGGAACCAACGCGATCAGCAAACTGACCAAAGGAATGGGTTCAATCGCGGCGATGAAATTCGCACCCTGTAGCATCATGAAAGCAGTAACTCCAAATCTTCGACAGACAGATCCTTCAGAATGCTGGTCTGATCTCCACCATCTAAAATCGCATCGGCTAGGTCTCGCTTCTTCTTCTGTAGCTCTGCAATTTTTTCTTCCACGGTTCCTCGACAAATCATTCGATAAGCAAAGACAGTTTGAGTCTGACCGACTCGGTGAGCACGGTCGATCGCCTGAGCCTCCACAGCCGGGTTCCACCATGGATCCAACAGGAAGACGTACTCAGCAGCGGTCAGGTTTAATCCCAATCCCCCCGCCTTCAAACTAATCAAGAACACTCGACAGTCATCGTTTTCTTGAAACGCTTTGACTCGAGCTTCACGATCGCGAGTCTGGCCGTCCAGATATTCGTATTCAATTCCAGCCGCATCTAAGTGCTGCCGAACAATCGAAAGCATGCCGGTAAACTGACTGAAGACCAACGACTTGTGATTTTCAGCAACCAGCTCTTTCAAATGGGGAATCAAGAATTCAAGCTTCGCATAAGCTTCTTCTTCTTCACCACGGTTCAACAACGCGGGATGACAGGCCGCCTGCCGCAATCGAAGCAACGCTTCCAGCACGTGCATCTTGCTCTTGCCAATTCCCTCTTCCTGCACAACGCCCAACAGTGATTCACGATAGTGCTGCCGCAGCTCGTCGTAAAGTTTCTGTTGATCGTCTGTCATTTCGCAGTAGATCGTTTCTTCCAAACGATCGGGAAGTTCTGCAGCCACTTCTTTCTTCGTTCGACGAAGAATAAACGGCCTCAAACCACGAGCCACCACTTTGCGTGAATCGTCGCTGTCCGGATCCGAGACATGACTGCGGAACGCTGCACTGCGCCCCAACATGCCCGGATTCAAAAACTCGAAGATCGACCATAGGTCGCCCGCGTTGTTTTCGATCGGAGTACCACTTAACGCCAAACGGTGCTTGGCTCGTAACAGCCGAGATGCTCGGGCGATCTGAGAAGAAGGGTTCTTGATTGTCTGAGCTTCGTCCAAAACAACATAGTCGAATTGGAAGTCCTTCAGAATGGCGATGTCTCGACGAACCGTTCCGTACGTTGTCAGAATCACGTCTGCCTTCGGAAAATCATCGCGAAGTGCGGCCCGATCAACACCCAGATATTCCATCACCTTGAAGTGAGGTGCAAAGCGGTTGCATTCGTTCTTCCAGTTGAAGATCAGAGAACGAGGCACCACAATCATGGTCGGCCCCGCTTTTTCGCCCAACGAACGATGCTGCAACAACATCGCAATAAACTGAACCGTCTTTCCAAGACCCATGTCGTCCGCCAAACAACCTCCGAAATTGAAGCTGTTTAAGAACGACATCCAAGACAAACCATCTCGCTGGTAGTCGCGAAGTTCACCCTTGAACGTGTCTGGTGGATCGATCGCATCGATGCCCGAGAAGTTTCGGAACCTTTCTCGCATGGCTTCGAATTTGTCGTCGAATTCGACATCTTCTTGACTGGACAGCAACGCGTCCAAAAGAGCGGCCTGCGAATTTGAAAACCGCAGATTGTCCTCGTCCAATGTGCCAAGACCAGAAATCATGCCGATTTGTTCCAGCCACTCATCTGGCAAAATGCCCAACGATCCATCATCTAAGCGAACCGTCGAATCGCCACGTTCGAGTGCCTGAAGCAGTTCCGGGAAGGCGACAGAGCGCCCTTCGAAATCAACTTCGGCATTCACATCAAACCAGTCGATATGCGATTCCACTCGGAACTTCATGCTGCCTGCTTGCCGAACCTGATTGCCGTCGGCAAAAACTTCCCATTCAGCTTCAACTAATTCTCGAACAGCTCTTCCCAGTTCACGACGTGGAATTTCAACATCAGCATTCGTTGCCGCACCGTTCAAACGTTTACGGAAACCAAGCTCTCGCAGCCGATCCCAGCACGAATGTTCGAAGTCTCGATCTCGAATCACACACCGATTGTGTTCGCGCTGAACAACCGCCCAACGAGCATTGCGACCATGGACGGAAGTGCCCATGTAATCGAACAAAACTTCGGCAGTCAAAGAATCGCTTCGCCACTTCGCGACATTTGGTGTGTAAATCTTGAGTGATGGTTTTGGAGTGGCCTCGACTTCTTCAAGCTGAAGTTCCTTCGGCAATTCCAAGCGAGGTAACGTGGGAATATCCAGCAAGCGATCGACGAATTCGTCTTGATCCGATTTGGGAATGGCCAACGTTTTTTCGGCGGCCAACATGGTCATCCATTCAGACGCACCAAAGTCTCGCAGCCGAGCAATCGATCCGGTGGTCACAACAAATCCACCTGGAACCACCAATGGGACTTCCGAAAGCTCTAAAGATTCATCATCACGAACCAAAGTTCCAACGACCGACCAACCACTCGCATCAGATGCTCGCTTCACCTTCACTGTCAGGTCCCACGATGCATTTTCATCCCATTCCAAGGGTGCCGAATTTTTGTCTTCCGCTTCAGTGATCGTCAGGCGACCAGAACGACACATTTCTGGCAAAATAATCGTGCCAAGTTCGTACGGAAGATGAAAACGATGCGCGGCTGCCCGAAGCTCGGCCTGTTGAGTCGACCAGTTGTTTCGTTCTGGAATCGCTCCCGCCAGATACGACAAGAAAACTCGATCGTCTTCATGCTCGATTTCAGTCAATTCACCCGGTCGGATCTTCAGAGGCTTCACTTTGCCCCACTGGCCACTGGATCGACGCTGACGTTGAGATGCTTCGATCACCAACTTGCCAGCTTCTCGACTGCCTTCGAGATCGATCGAATAAAAGATCTGCCGCTCTTGGCTTTGAGTCTTTTTTGAACCGGAAGTTGGAGCCACCATTTCTTCGCGTAATGCGGCCAACTTTGATTCCCATGGCTTCAGACGTTCTGCAGGAGCCGCGGCCGCTTTTTTGGCAGCCGTTTTGCGGCCGCCACCACCCGGCCCAGCCAGATCAGAAAGATCTCCACCCGGAGCCAAATCGTCGATTCGAATTGGGACGGAAACGTCACGAACAACAAATGGCAATGCTCGACCTGGACGAATGGCCTGGTTGACGTAGCCTTCAAGGTCTGCGATCAAAATCGTTGCCCAAAGGTGCTTGCATGCCTTGGACTTGGCGAACTGATCGCAGGTGCAGAAAAACTTGATGTCGTCTTCGATGTGACGAAGTTGAGTCTGATATTCAACACCGTCGACGACGGTAGCAAATACGTTTTCGGCCGTAACACGAGCAATCGAAACTCGTTCAGCTTCGATATACGCCGCCCCTCGATGGCGAATGTCGGCTCGAAAACTTTTCTGTAGTAGCTCCGCGAGTGTCATGGATACCTTTGTCTTGCGTCTGTTGCGAGTTTTTCGAGTTTTGCGGATGTGTTTGGCAGCCAAATTTTCAGTGATGACCGTTCGAACAGCGTTTCAAAAAACTCTGATCGCAAGGTCGCACGACAAATCTCGCGGGTCCCAAACTTAATCACCCGGCGTTGGCCCGGATAGAAGTAAAAAATTCACATGGCCTTCTTCGAAAACCAGGGTCGCGGAGACTAGCCGATTCGCCCCCCGACTTACCACAACATCCCGCCAGATTTCACAACGCGAGACAACCTGACGCAGATCTGGTTGATGTTGGCTCACTGCATTTATGAACTCGAAAAAGTTGTTATCCTGTCTTCACGGTGCGCCACTTCTCAGGTGACGCCAAATCGCTCGAATCCGGCCAATCGGTCCACTTACATCGAATTTGCTGACCAGAAAGTTGATGATGTCCGCCGATTTCAAGACTCTTTCACCCGCAGAAATGGTTTCTTGGCTGGATCAAAACCTTCCGATTGCAGAATACGAGGGCAAACGAGTTCTGTTGATCGTGCCCGATAGCACTCGAACCGCACCATTGCCCATCCTGTTTCCGGCAATTCGGAAAATGCTGGGGCCCGTCACAAATGCTCTGGACGTCATGGTGGCTCTGGGAACCCATCCCCCCATGGCCCAGGAACGCATCAAAAACATGCTGGGAATCGCCGCGGACGATCCGTGCGAAGATGTGCGGCTACTGAATCACGAATGGGACAACCCGGAAGCACTCACCACAATCGGAACATTATCGGAACAGCAAACCCGAGAAATTTCGGAAGGCGTGCTGGCGATGGAAGTTCCCGTTCAAATCAACAAACGAATTCTGGACTACGACGTGGCCTTGGTTTTAGGCCCCGTCTTTCCTCACGAAGTGGTCGGCTTTAGTGGAGGAAACAAATATTTCTTCCCGGGGATTTCGGGACCTCAGCTATTGAACTTCTTTCACTGGTTAGGAGCGCTCATCACCAACGTCGGAATCATTGGCATCCAAAAGACGCTGGTTCGAGACGTCGTGAACCAAGCCGCAAAATTGATCCCCATTGAACGCCGCTGCTTGGCCTTCGTCGTTGCATCAGATGCTTCGCCCTACGGCATGTTTTACGGAACTCCAGAAGACGCGTGGTGGTCAGCATCCGAACTTTCTGGCAAGGTTCACATCAAGAGATTCCAAAAGCCGTTTCGCCAAGTGTTGTCGTGTTGCCCAGAAATGTACGACGAACTTTGGGTCGCCGGAAAATGCATGTACAAACTGGAACCCGTTGTCGCGGATGGTGGTGAACTGATTATCTATGCTCCTCATCTGACAGAAGTCAGCGTGACTCACGGAGCAGCCATCGAACGCATCGGCTACCACATTCGCGATTACTTCACGCAACAGTGGGATCGGTTCAAAGATGAACCCTGGGGAGTCCTCGCGCATTCAACTCATGTTCGAGGAACCGGCACCTTCGAAAATGGAATCGAAAAACCACGAGTCACCGTGACAATCGCCAGTCAGATCCCCAAAGAAACGTGCGAACGCATCGGCTTAGCATACCGTGACCCTGCAACCATCGATGTCGAAGCCTTCGCAAACAAAGAAGACGAAGACATCCTGCTGGTTCGCAAAGCCGGAGAACACCTGCACCGCCTAGAAGATGGCATCAGTACGGCCCTGTAGGCAGCAATATCAAGATCAGTGTCGCACTCAAAAATGACGCAAGCACACAGGGATGAAAGACACTCTCGAGATTTTTATCGCCGCTCGATGATACGAGGGAAGCACTGCGGCAATGTTCGTCTGATTTTTTCCCATGGAATGATCGTTAACCGAGATATCCTGCTTGGCTGAATTGCCATGTTCCCAGCGACTGCGTTTGGTTTTGTGGCAAGAATCTTCTGATCAACGCAGAGGACGCAAAGACACAAAAGTTTGCCTGAGGAAACACAGACAAGACCATCGAATGCTGCACCCGCGATGCACATTGCTTCACAAGGCGGAACAACAGGCAATTGAACGCAAGTTTCAAAGCCAGTAACATCGACTTGCCGCTGCAACTTTCCACCGCACGTTCCGGTCGGTCCAAACCACTGGCAGCGTCACTGGCAGCATGGAATGCTTCACTTGGTTCCTTGGACCCACCGTGACAAGCTTAGTCTAACCTGTGATGAAGCTAGGGAACGAATGGCGTCGAATTCGCAACAAAGTACCACGGCCAAACGTCTCGTGATCTTCGGCGCAGTCGCTTTACTCTTGATGTTCTGGACATGCTTCAAAATTGCAGGAGTACTGACCGGCAACGCAGCATGGGGGCCAAAAATTGGTGGCCACTTGCCCGATGGCACCGAGGTTTATTTTCAATCGCGCCCAGTCGCATTCGAGACCGATGATCGCCTGACTGTGGTGGCTCCGAATTCGACACCAAAACACTA
This sequence comes from Fuerstiella sp., assembly GCA_039974975.1. Taxonomy (GTDB): domain Bacteria; phylum Planctomycetota; class Planctomycetia; order Planctomycetales; family Planctomycetaceae; genus Fuerstiella. The sequence continues at coordinate 279,154 of JBDWHY010000016.1, forward strand.
TTGGGTTGATCGGGTGCACGGCGGTTTCGAACACGTGGTCCTAAAATGCGGCAACACCGGAAATCAGCTTTGGGTAGAATCCGATGGTAAAGTGGGCGCCTCCATTGACCTGGAAACAAAGGATTTTCGCGCCGAGGCAGACAAGCAACACAAATGGGCAAAGCACGGGACAGGCAAGACACTCGACTCGGGAAACACAACAAGTATCATCACGCTGCTCCGCCCTTGGTAGACAAATCACTTTAATCCACTTCCGCAGCCACGGCTTTCACTTCACAGTCTGATGGCCGAGATCGCTAGACTGGCTTCAATAGCGTTGAGTCCATGATGACGGCGGCTATAGAATTTTCTTGACTCTGAGTCCGCGTAATATCCCTTTGTCGAGCAGAAAGTAGATGTCCCCAACGATATTCATTTTTGCGTGGTACACCTTGCCAATCTTTGCGTACATCTGGGCTAGGTGCTGCAGACAACGCACACTTCACCTTCCCACAGTCATATTCACCATGATATGCGGCTACATATTAATCATCGCTACCGTTGTGGCGGCTGACGCATCTGATCGAGCGACACCCCTGGCAGAAAGCTCAATCAGAAATTCAGGAAGCGATACGGGACGTGCACTCGCGCCGATCATTGGTATGCCATTGACCGCAGCTTGGTACACCTTTCTATTTGGTGTGTTGTATGGCGGGGATTGGGTTTTCAAGAAGTTGTTCGTTCGCGAATGACTAGATCCTCCCGTTGCGACCCATTCACCAGAATGCAAATAACAGATCGCTCGACGGTCATTCGCTCGACGGTCATTCGCTCGACAGTCATTCGCTCGACGGCGATTCGTTTGACGGCGATTCATATGGACGGCATTTCACATGAACTGTCACAGCGGAACCCACAAGTGCAGACTGGGCTAAGCCGAAAGGAATCTTTGATTCCCCCCTCGCTGACACGTCGGGTGACCACATCCTAGCTTGTTCAACGCGCTGCTAACCAATCATGATGCCAGCGATACACGCAGTCATGCAACACGCCAGAGTTCCGCCCAGCATGGCTTTTAGACCAAGTTCCGCCAAGTCCTTGCGTCGCTCGGGGCACAAGCCTCCGATTCCACCAACTTGGATCCCAATGGATGCAAAGCTGGAAAACCCAGACAACGCATACGTCATGATGGTAACAGTTCGAGCAGACAAGGCGGTTCCAACTTCAGTCCCCGGCAGCATTTCTCGCATCCGATCGTAAGCGATCAATTCGTTGGCGATCATCTTCAATCCCAGCAGCTCTCCGGCCTGAAGGCATTCTCGCCATTCAATCCCCATCAACCACGCCAATGGCGCAAACAGATAGCCGAAGATCAATGATAGGCTAATCCCTGTTTTCCAGCCCAGATTGAAAACGGTATTGCCAATCCACAGCGTCAGTGAACTTAACAGGTAATCACACATCGCGATCAAGGCTGTAAATGCGATCAGCATCGCAGCGACATTCAAAGCCAACTTCAAACCATCCGATGCACCACTTGTTGCCGCTTCGATCACGTTCGATGTTTCCACCGGAATATCTGCGTTGGCTCCGCTTGCGGTCACCGGAGTTTCCGTTTCAGGATAAATCACCTTGGCAATCAGTAGGCCAGCTGGAGCAGAAATAAAGGATGCCGTAATCAAGTGACCGGCATCAATTCCCCAGCCGACGTACAAAGCAAGAACGCCTCCAGCCACGGTCGCAAAACCGCCCGTCATAATTGCCGTCAATTCCGATTTTGTCATCGTCGGAATGTACGGACGAATCACAAACGGAGCTTCCGTTTGGCCAACGAAGATATTTGCCGCAGCAGACAAACTTTCCGCACCAGAAATCTTTAACGTCGACTGCAGCACCCAAGCAAGAGCCTTCACCACGAATTGCATGACTCGCAAGTGATACAACACCGCCATCAATGCAGAAAAGAAGACGATGGTTGGCAGCACCTTGAACGCAAAATAGAAGTCTCGAAAGTTGTCTCCAAAGACAATCACACAGCCTTCATCCACAAAGTCGAGTAGCTTTGTGAAGGTTTCGCCGAGCCACGAAAACAGTTTGCGGCCTTGCTCTGTCTTCAAAATCAGCAGCACCAATGTGAGCTGAATCGCTAAGCCACCAAAGACGACTCGAAATGGAAACTTCCACTTATGCCGGCTTAAACACCACGCAAAAAAGATCATCGCGAACAAGCCGCAGCCTGCCACAATCCGGTGGAACATATAATCTGGTTCGGGCATAGATTCAGACGCCTTTCGAAAGTCGTGTGACAATCATAAGCCCGTCGGATTGCCGAATCTTCCTGCCCGCTGGTGCAATTCCCGAAAACGCTGGTTTGAACGATCTCAACACCCACCGTTGAGCCGGCACCGTGAAGCCCACACCGTTGACCCCGCACCGTTAAGCCCCCATCGCGAGGCACAACGTCGATCGCTCTAATCGCTTAACAAAGTGGCTACGAATCGAGTGTCATCAAAACCGTCCAAGGCAATACGCAAGGTTTTCGTCAGCGGTACAGACAACAGCATTCCGACCGGGCCCAGCACCCACCCCCAAAACACCAGTGAACAAAAGACAACCAAAGGCGACAGTCCCAACCCTTTGCCCATCCACTTTGGTTCAAGAAAGTTACCCAAAACTCCATTCACCAACACGAAACCAAACGCAGCGGCAAACGCGGGCAATGTCGATAATTCCAACCACGCAATCAGCACGGCGGGAACGGCAGCGATGATCGATCCAATGTTTGGAATGAAGTTAAACAGAAAGGACAACAGGCCCCATAACCCCGCGTAGGGTACTCCCAGAAACTTCAACCAAATTGTGATGAAAATTCCCGTCCCAAGACTCACCCAAGTCTTGATCACAATGTAGTGCTGAATGCTGGTCACCACCTGAGACGCACGAACAGCCATTTCTTCGTCTTTTGTAAACGCATCGCCAATTTTTCGACGAAACGTATTCACTTCCAGCAGAATGAAGATCACGGTCAGCAGAATCAAAAACGCATTGCTTAAAATCTGCCCCAGTTCCGTCATCACCGCCAAGGTGAGCGAAATCAACATGCGAGGATTGAATTGATTCGACATTAGCTTTTCCCACCCTTTTTTGTCCTTCGGTGGTGGTCCACGGCGCTGAGGAAATCCGAACGTCTGATTCACATTTGCAGACTCAGAATTCAGAACATCCAGCGCCGGCGTATCAGGGCTCCTCTTTAAAAGCTGGACGCCATTTTCATTCGCTGCAGTCTCACTGGGACCGTCAGAATCGCTGAACCAAGTGGCCCCTTCTACCGTCTCGGCTGTACTGGTTTCGGACGTGTCAGGTTCGGACGTGTCAGGTTCGGACGCGTCAGGTTCGGACGTAGTGAGTTCGGCCAAATCAGTCGAACTTGGCGAAGCTTCATCTTGCCTCTGTTCGTTCACAGCGGAATCATCGTTGGTTGCTGGCAGACCCAGCTTCCCCAATGGATCAACAACAACTTCTGCAGCTTCGTCTATCGCCGGCAAGGCACCAACTTCGTCTTCCATCAACCAGCGGTCGATCGGTTTCGTAATCGAAGCAGTGCGTTCTTTCAGTAACTCGGCGTAGTGTTCCTGCCGACTCGAAAAGCTGACGATCGAACCCAGCACAATCCACAAGACGGCAAGCACAAGCCCCGTCAACACTCCAACAACTGTCAACAAAGCCAACCAGTTTGGAACGTTTCGCTTCAACAATCCAAAGTACGCCGGAGCACTCAAGACGGCTAAAAAGATGGCCAGCAGCAACGGGTTGATGATCGACTCGGCCGCTCTCATGCCAGCCACCACAACCACAAAAGCGGCCATCATGTATAGGTACGAAAAACCTCGTGACGAAGAACTGGCCGCCTGAACATCGGGCGAAGAAATTTCGTTCATGACGGATAACTACCGGTCCAGAATTGCTTAATGAGCGGCAACAGTAACCACACAGAATTTCAGGAGCAAACCCAAGCAGACAACGACGATGCAATACACCGTTGCACAGTGCATTCAAAGCCAATCAGGCTGATTGGTTGTCAGCAAAAAATTGTTGGATCAGCCCGATAATAGCCTGCCCAAGCTTTGGCTGTGAACGCTCGAATCGCACAGTGAACGGCTTCGAATCGTAAAGCCAAGAGACTTCGGCGAGCAAAGCCGTCAACACAGAGAAACGATTACGTGCTTTCGGTTTCCGCCGCCCCCGTGAACTCTCTCACCTGTACCGATGTCAACGCAACTGCCAAAAACACGGCCGTTAGAGAGACAAGCCAGAACACAGTCTGGAAGGAAGAAGTGTCACTGATAAACAGATTGCGAAAACCATCTTCATTTCGCATCAATCTGGGGAGCGTGTCTTCCTGAAACAACAATGCTCGAAGCCGATACTGAATGGTAAGTCGATTAATCACCGCCGGAACAAAGCTCATGCCAAGTTCAACACCCGCTGTATACGCAACACAAAAAATCATGGCTCGACGATAGAACAAAGTGCCAATCATCATGTACAAGGCCGAGTACGCCATTGCCGATAGAATGGTGATTTGAGTCAACGTCACAAACACGTGCCACTTATTGTCAATCGCAGCAATCGCAATAGATATCCAAAGTCCCAGCAACGTCGAACTGACGGCCCACACAAATGCCACCAGGTACTTGCCAACAATCAGATGGAAAAGACCGTTGGGACGAGTCGCAAAGTAGATCCAGCTGTGCTGTTCCAATTCAGAAGCAACGGCCGGCGAGGCCGTCAGCAGGGCTCCGAGCATACAGGCGATGCCCGGTGCTAAATAGTAAATCACGATAGTCAGTATGGTGTCGGATAGCAAAATGGCTTGTTCTGGCGAACCGATCTGCCGTGAGGATGCCATCCTTCGGCGCATCGACTCGACATCACTAAAGTCCCCAAACGTATGCAACAACAAGACAATGCACACAGGAAAGGCGGCGACACACGCCCACCAAAAAAAGCGAGCCGGAGTCATCAACCGTTTCAGTTCGAAACCGAACATCGCGAGCAAGCTGTTCATAGTTCGCCTCGATGAATTTTCATAAGTGAATTGAACAGAGTCTGCAGCGAATCATCTGCGGAGCTCACTTGGTAAACTGTGAGGTGGTGCTGATGAATTAAATTCGGCAGCTCGCCCATCAATGGTCCACTGGCCGATGTTTGCAAGTGCAACCGTTCGCCTCGATGAGTCAAACGCTCGATTCGCATACTGTCTACCAGTTGCCCTTGAACCAGTAGGCCTCCCAGCCGATAAGCATCTTCGCAGTCGACCGACAGTTCAGTCGGAGTTTCAGACAGCAACTCATTCACTTCAGCAGCAGTGCCCGATGCCAACAAACGGCCTCCACAGATCAGTAAAAAGCGATCCGTCAAAGCTTCAATTTCATGCAAGACATGACTGGCAATAATCACGCTTTTACCATCTTCAACCCACCCTCTTAGCACGTCTGTCATTTCAGCTCGACCAATCGGATCCAGCCCGCTGAAAGGTTCATCTAGGATTAAAAACGAAGGTTCATGAGCGATCGCCTGAGCCAACTTGGTGCGTTGCCGCATTCCTCGACTGTACGTAGAAATGGGCCGAGTCATATCATTGGCCATGCCAACCAGCTCGAGACATTCATCCGCTCGTCGAGTGGCCTTGCTTTTGGAAAGCCCTTGTAGTCGAGCACACAAGGTGACCCAGTCCTTCGCATTGGTTCGAGCATACATGCCTTCGAAGCCTGGGCAAAATCCAAGCTGACGCATCAACTTGCGGTTGTTGCGAGGTAATTCGCCCATCACTTTCACAGTGCCTCGAGTCGGCACTAACTGCCCCATTAGCAGATTCAGCAACGTGCTTTTGCCAGCACCATTTGGCCCCAACAATCCGTAGGCTCCCGGCTCAAGGTCCATACTGAAGTCATTGACTCCAATCACAGTCCCGTAAAGCTTGGTCACCTGGTCCAGTTCCAACAGCATTTTTGACATGAGCTAAGCTTTCATTGGAGCTGAAACTTTGCGGAAGATCACCGTGGCGCAAATGGCAGACAGTGCGATCACAAAGATGATTTGAGTATCGAAGTTGCTACCCACGCCAGAAAAGCCAAGCACCTTCACGGCCACATCGCCAAACAGCAAGAACAGGACTCCAAGCCGCAACACAATCCCTGACACATCCTGATTGGTATTGAACATGACCATGTAGGCCACCAATCCAAAGATCCAAATGGCAAACCAGCCGAACGTGGCAAATCGAGTTTCTACAGTTAAAGACGACAGCATCAGTGCCAGCAAGATGGCAGGTGTTGCCACAGCAATAAACATCACGATGCATCGAAGCGGCAGATCCCAAGTGTATGCCACAACGCTAATATCTGGAGACAGCAGAACGGCAAACGCATATAGCAGTAACTGAGGTAACAGCAGCACCAAGCTCACGAAGGTCGCCACCGTCATGAACTTCCCAAAGATGTATTGGAATCGAGTGAGCGGGCGCGAAAAGTACAGCAAAAAAGCTCGACTACGCACGTCCGTTGAAATCAACGGCGGAGCCACCAAGCCAATCACCAAAACAAGACCCAGCATTTGAGAACGCTGTAGCGCCAACAGCACGGCCTTCCAAAGGACAGGACGTACCACTGTGAGCCGTTCTTCTGGACTCATTTGGTTGAGATTGCCTAAAGTTTGCCGAATCTCGGGCATCGCTTCATCTGGTAGCAACTGAGCCAATAGTCGATCAGCTCCCGGAGGAACCACGGCCGATTGAGCGGTCAAATATTGCTCACCAAAGAAAATCAACACTCCGTACATCAACGGAGCAGCCCAGACGACAAATGCAATTCGCCGCAACCACATGTTCTGCCATGCTCGCTGAATGCCAATACCGGCAACAACCGTCCAACGGCTACCACCAGAAAGCCGCTCGCCTTCCCACTCACGATATCCCAGATTATGAATTGGCATTTTTCGTCTCCTTCACGGCATTCAGAAAGACTTCTTCAAGAGACGATTGAGATGCTTTGAGATTCTGAATCGCAATGCCGCTGGCTGCAGCAACTTCCCATATCTTCGAACTCACGTCTGCCGTTTCACCTTCGACCTGCAGTTGCTCGTGTCCCGTCACAGATGTTTTTAAGCCCGCAGCGACCAACCGATCCAAAAGCAGGTCGGCACCTTCGAGTAACGAAACGGTGACGGATGGTGAAGGCGATTCCAGCAACGCTGCCAGCTTGTCAACAAGCCTGATTTCTCCGCCAGCTAAAATCGCCACATGATCACACACAACCTTGACATCTGGAAGAATATGAGTGCAAATCATGACCGCCTTGCCGAATTTCTTCGACAAAATTCCGATGCGGTTTAGCATCGCCTGACGTTCTTCAGGGTCTAGCCCGGAAGTTGGTTCATCCAAAATCAACAGCTCGGGATCATGAACAATCGACATCGCAAATCGCAGCTTCTGTCTCATGCCTGTTGAATAGGTTTCAACATTGCGATATCGCTCTTGACCCATACCACAAAAGTCTAAGATCTCATGACCACGGCGAAGACCTTCGGTCGATGGCAAGCAAGACAGCCGAGCCGCCACTTGCACACATTCGATGCCAGAAAGACCATGCATATAGCAGTCGTCTTCTGGCATGTAGCCCACCTTGGCTCGAATCGCAGATGCTTCCTTCACAATGTCGTGCCCCAGCACCGCCCCGGTACCCGCCGTCATTTTAACCAAACCTAAAAGCAGCTTGATCAAAGTGCTTTTGCCGGCACCGTTGGGGCCCAACAGCCCCGTGACTCCGGGATGCAGCGTGAGATTCACGTCGCTCAAAGCACGAAATTTTCCGTAGTCCTTGGTCAGATGGGATAGCTCAATCAGCGCTGTCATCTGTACTCCGATTGCGAGGGCGTGGTTGCAGGAAAGGGTCCAGAAAAGAACCCATCAGTCGTTCAGCTGGTATTCGTTCAGCTGGCCACTTTATTGGTCGCTTGCCCCAATTCCCAACCAGGCAAGGTTCGCAGCGCAGAAATTGCCAAAGTGTGTTCAGACCGAACACTGGCAAATCAAAACGACGACACAACCTGCCTGCTCCTCAAACCAAAGAGCGGAAACGTAAGCCATTACAACACAACAACTTAAAACGTTCACTTGTGTTATGGCACGGCAATCGCCTTGTTTCCACCGTTGTTAAGCCAAAAAAACTCTCCCTCTTTCACTGACTGGAACTTGGACCATGACGATTCAACGAACGCTGCTATGCAGCTTGGCCGGACTGATTTTAAGCACTTCTGCAGACGCTCAATGCTCACGAGTTCGCCCGATCTACAATCCGCCAACCTACGGACATTTGCCGCATCCTCATCAAGCACGTGAAGTATTTCGCCCCTCGTACCGAACCGTTGGACTGCTTGAACAGGCTCCGACTCCGTTAAACATCACTTTCGGCGGCTGCTCACACGTTGTTCAACTGGCCGCTCGTCTTGAAGTTCTGATGAACGAACTGTGTCTAGACCTGTACTACAACTACAACCACAACCCGGGCTTTCAAGCGACATACGCGGAAGCCTACAGCCTATACAGCACCGCCAAGTTTATTCACGCTTCAGAACACAACTTTGACCGGACCAGTGTTCAACGATCGCTGGCTGGAGTCGACGCATTGTTTCATCATGTCCAAGAAGACGTGCGAGGCTGGACACGAATTCCTCGCCGTCAAATTGGAACCTTGGGCATCGTCACCAAGATCAATCTGGCAGAAGAAACACTGCACCAACTGATGCAAGATGTCGGAGTTCACACCCTGCCAATTCACGAAGAACCACCCGTTCCAGACTTCGGTCAGCCCAGCATTCTTTCTGTTCCTCCGGCACCCGCAGAAATCCGCTAAGCGACATCAAGAGCGCATAAGGCACAGTCACTCAACCAGACGGGCTGACAGGAGCATTCTGAATGCAAATGCAAATGATCTGAGACTCGATGATGCCAATCATCGAGTCTTTTTTTGCGCCATCTTGGACCTTAGCTCATCATCGCCCCCCCTCAAAGACAGTCAGGCGAAGTCCGCGTGACACGCTGCCCAGCAGGGCAAACCGAATACCGTGGTGCCATGTTCTGGCGCAGCGTGAGCATTCCTAGGGTGCGAAAACGCAAGACACCCAAGGTCGCGCGGCCAGAGAACCAGGCTTTGATGTCAATTCTGCCCACAGTCAATCGCATCCAGAATCGGCTAGAATCGGACGAGTCAAAACCGCAATTGACACAAACCAACGCCTCGGCAGACAATGAACTGTTCGCGGAGGACCGCGGTAATTGGTTTCGGAATTGTTCGATGGAGCGAACGTGATGCGAAAATGGATTCTTTGCTTGCTGTCAGCCGCCTTCATAGGGTGTGGATCAAGCGACAGCTCACAAACTGCAGGCGTTCCTCTGTCAATTAACAGCCCGGCAGATTCCACTGCCAAATCCGCGACCAGCGCGGCTGCTGTCGCCAAAGATACAAAAAACGTAACGGCTCAAAGCTCAGCTGTCACATCTTTGGTAAAGCGAGCTCAAACGGCCGTGTCTCAGGGCCAAGCGAATATCGCCATCGAATCGCTTTCGCAAGCCATCGGTATCGCTGCCGACGATGCTCAACTGTTTCACATGCGAGCCGACGTTTACGTCATTATGGGCGAATACGCGAACGCTCGGGTCGATTATTCACTGGCCGTGACACTTGATCCCAACAATGCAGAAGTCTGGAATGCTCGAGGCTTCTTTTTGATGAATCAGGGTCTTAACAAAGAATCCATCGCCGACTTTACTCGAGCCACAGAATTGACGCCCGAGCACACAGTCGCATGGAACAATCTCGGTTTGGTGGAACTGAAGAACCAAAACTATGCCGCGGCCGAAAAGCACTTTTCACAAGCCGTCAAACTCGACGCCAAATACATCGATGCATTGAACAACCGCGGCTTTGCTCGCATGAAGCAAAACCACCTGCAAGAAGCTCTCACCGATCTGAATCGAGCCGTCAAATTGGCCCCCAAGTACACCACGGCATGGAACAACTGCGGACTCACTTACCTGCAGCTTGAACAATACGAAAAAGCGGCCGACGCATTCACAAGTGCGATCAAACTAGCACCACTGGATTCACGGTGGCTAATGAATCGCCGAGCCGCATGGCAGAAGCTAGAACGCTTTGAAGAAGCCAACAAAGATAGCCGTCGCCTTGCGTGGTTGGCTGGCTTAAATGAACTCACCAAGCAGGCCCGTTCAAAACCCGCAGCTCCCTCAGCGTGGCTGAATCGAGCCAACCATCTCGCAAAGGGTTCTGAATTTACGGCCGCCGTTCAAGATTACAGCCGAGTCCTTTCGCTGGCTCCCAGTAGCGTTGACGCTCTTCTAGGCCGAGCCGAATCTTTGATGCGGACAGGCAAGTTGCAGGATGCAATCGTCGACTGCGATAACATCATGAATCTTCAACCGTCAGCCGCAGCTTACTCTCTTCGAGGCGATCTCTGGTACGCCGTAGCGAACTTCGACAACGCGATTAGCGATTTCGAAGCTGCCGAACGCATGGACAGTACCGTTGCAGAAGCTTATCGAGCTCGAGCCAAAGCATTGAAGACGGCTGGTAAGAACAAAGAAGCGAAAGCTGATCTTGATAAAGCGGCCTATGTGGACGCCGCTTTAGCTGGAGAGCTCACACCAGCAAAAACCACCAGCCTGCCGGAATTTCCTGAACCGGAAGATCAATAAGGCAGCAGAACTACCTGACGAAGGCGTGACACAAATGGCCCCCGTTTCGACTTGAAACGGGGGCCATTTTCATTGACTGCTCATTCACGTGAACACCCGCCTGAACCTGCCGTCACCTATCTGCCGCCAGCACAACCAACAGTGCGCCATTCCGCACACACCGATCAGATTCGCACATCACAATCCACGAAAACACTCGTTTTTCAACAAGACATCATTTGGTCTCAAAGATGCTGTGTCATTGCCATCGCACTTTCGACGCACTCTTCCAGTCAAGCTTGGGACCATCACATGCTGTGTTCACAGATCAAAGACGTTGCTCAAAAAGCCGAACAGATAGGACTGCTCATCGGTAAGTCTGATCTACTTAGCATCGTTTGCAATCAATGCAAAAACACGGATACGTGCCCATCCCTTTCGCTGCAATTTGACCGTTCTTCCACCGAATCACTCGGTCATCGATCACCGAATTAGGGCAGGCAGGCTCGGCAATTTTTCACGAAACGCTGCATCAAAAATGACGACCATCAAAAGCATCGTCATTTCGCAATCACTCGGTCAATCGTTTGCTGAAACCGAGTGCGAAGTTGCTGATAGGCTTCGCCAGTCGCTGGACCACTGAAGCCCGTGTAAACCGCCTGAACTTCACCAGCAGCATCCAAGAAAATGGTGGTCGGATACGATCTCACTCGGTCCACTAACTGCAGCTGCTTGGTGGCATCACCTTTGTCAGACGTCCCTGCCAACAAAACAGGGTAGGGCGTCTGATGGCGTTTGATATATCGCCGAACCTGAGCAACATCTCGTTCAAAATCACCCGTGTGCTCAAACGCCAATCCAACGATACTTAACTGATCACCATACTGATCTTGTAGTTCTTTCAGATACAACGCTGCATCGTGGCAGTTGGGACACCACGACCCAAAAATCTGAATCATGCGGCATGGCCCAGTAAATTCTTCTTGCAGCAGCGAAGATGGTTTGCCATTCAAATCCGGAAACCGCAGACCTGCCAAGTCGATCTCTTTAAGCACTTGAGTCTGCAGGAAGGCATCCGGTAGCCTAGCTTCTTTGTCACGTTGACCAATCCACGATTCATGCCATGTTGTCCCAGACCAAAAGTCACCCACAATTTGCTGTTGGTCTTTCCGCTGCATCCTAAACAGAAACGCATGAGCACCATCGAAACACGATAGCCGAGCTTCGTCGGCGGTCAGATTTTGCACGGCAAGAAATCGATAGTCTCCTGTCGTCGTCAAAAAGGTGCCCCACGAGACTCCCCCTTCGTCGATCTGAAAGTCTCCAATGGCCGCATCGTCGCTTTGTGAAAACCGAACCGACCAGCGGCCTACAAATGGCTTGAAGTCTTCAGCTGGCACCTTCACAGGTTGCCCGGGCGTTGCGACAAACTTCATGACGGCCACTTTTCCGGCTCCACGAACTTTTGTCCAGTCTCCCACCAGTCGATGCCCTTGCAGCTGAGCCGTAATCACAGAATCGTAGTAAGGAAATGCCAAGCGAACTTCTCGTCCCTTCACACTCACTTCAGGAATTTCAATCGGCTCCAAAGGATTCATAACAGTGGCTTTCCACCCTGTTTCCTTTCGTTGGAGACGGATGTCAAAATTTAAGGGCCCACCTTCCGTCATCAATGAAGCGTTCCATGTTCCCGGCTGTACTTGAACCTTGGAATCCGGCCCAGTCTTGGGCAGCGCGAACGCAACGAAAGATTCACCCACAGGCGTCTTTAGTTTGCCAGCTCCTCCGGCTGCGATGCACACAAACTGGCGACCTTCTGCTTCATAGGTGCAAGGCGTCGCATAGCCTCCGGCAGGCAAGTGATCTTCCCAGACCAGATTTCCCGTACGTTTATCGAAGGCTCGAAACAAGCCGTCCATTGTGCCGCCGATGAACACGAGTCCTCCCGCAGTCGTAATGGTGCCTCCGAAGTTTTCGGTGCCGGTGGCAGGAATGCCTCGAACCGTCAACGCGGGGTAATGGCCGAGTGTTTTTTGCCAGCGAATGGTTCCCTCATTTAAATCAATGGCCGTCAATTGTCCCCAAGGAGGTTTAATGGCCGGATAGCCTTCTGCATCAGAAAACTTCGTGTAGCCCGCAAACCGATAGGGAAAATTTTCACCAGCAGTCGCAATCAGCCTCGTAATATTCGGCACATTGTTGCTGTTTAAATACAGCAACCCTGTTTGAGGATCAAAAGACGCTCCCGACCAGTTGGCGCCTCCATGAAAGCCGGGCAGACAAACGGTTCCTTGAAGACTGGGGGGTTGATGAGGTTCGCCGCTGCGAAGAGTTGCGAACTGGTCAGACACAAACTTCCTTGCGGCGCTCGACACATTTGTGATGTCGTTGACATGAAATGTTTGAGCCGCAAATGGAGGCGGCCTAACGGGAACCGGCTGAGTTTTCGCAGCCTGCTCACCCGGGATATCCGAAGCAGGAACAGCAATATCTTTGATGTCGAATAGCGGTTTACCTGTTTGACGATCAAACACATACACGTAGCCCGTTTTCGTAACTTGAGCGACCGCATCAACGGGCCGTGAGTTTCTTGTGAGTCGAATCAAATTCGGGTAGACAGGCAAATCATGATCCCACAAATCGTGTCGCAAAGTTTGAAAGTGCCAGATGCGTTTTCCAGTGTTCGCATCCAAAGCCAATACGCAGTTGGCAAATAGGTTATCCCCCTTGCGATCACCACCGTAAAAATCAAAAGCCGCCGATCCTGTTCCAGCGAATACGATTTCGCGTTCCTCATCCACGCTTAAGCCACCCCAAGCGTTGGCTCCGCTGCGTTGCTTCCAAGCCCCTTCCTGCCATGTTTCGGCTCCGAATTCTCCCGGCCGTGCAATCGTGTGGAATCTCCAAACCTGCTTGCCGGTACGGACATCAAACGCTCGAATATCACCCGGTGCTCCCGGTGGTGGACCTTCGCTATTTGAAAATCCAAGCACGACCAAATTACCTGCAATCGCGGGGGCCGAAGTCGGACCATACGCCAGATTGGCAACGTCTTCTTCCAATTCATCACGAAGCAGAATTACGCCACCACGACCAAACTTGGGATCCGGCTTACCATCGGCAGCGTTCAGACTGAACAAACGCCCATCGGACGTTCCATGAAAGATACGGCGTTGCCCATTCGGCTTTTGATCAGACCAAAACGCGACTCCACGATTCACACCACCGGATGCGACGGGGCCCGCATGATCGCCCAGTGACATGGGATCAAACATCCAAAGCAGTTGTCCAGTGGCTGCGTTTAGCGCGGCCACTCGACGATGCCCGGTCGACACATACATCACGCCATCGATTACGATCGGAGTGCATTCAATCGTGGACTGACGAGGTCGATTCAGCTCGCCCGTCTTCCATTCCCAAGCAACTTCCAATTCACTGACATTGCCGACCGTGATCTGATCCAAATCTGAATACCGCATGCAACCTCGGTCACCGCCCACAGCGGTCCAGTTACGATCAGAAGCATCAACTTCGATCGTGACATTCAAGGCCATCACGAAGACGAACAGCCGTCCCACCGCTTTTGCAAAAATAGACACTCAACCACTCCCAAGATTCAATTCAAACACTCATGCAGTTATTGCATGCGATGATACACAAATCGCAAGGGCCATGCCGTGATTGCAATCATTGCTTGTCGCTTCGTTGATGAAACCAGCAGATTTCTGCTTCTCACCACATTGCCATGCAACCAACGTTGCACACTGGATTTCGACAACAGCGCCTTCAACACAAAAACTGAACGCTTAACAAGCAAATCATGTGCTTGCATCGAACTTTCAGAAGACGTGCCTCCATGGATATGACTCATCGCTGAATTCGGCTTCTGGCCAACAGTCTGATTTCTTTCTGACGCCCCGCTCGTGCTGAGCTCAAACGCGGTTATCATCTGACCACCTGACACCGCTTAACACTGAGAGGATTCATCCAATGCATCGAACACCAATGCGTCGAAATGGAACGCATCGCATACTGTCTGCCGTCGCGATTTTTGCCTTCATGTTTGGCTCAACCGCCAACGCCGAACTGCAACTTGCCGCCCTGTTTTCCGATTCAATGGTGATCCAGCGTGATCAGCCGGTCAAGGTATGGGGATGGGCCACCGCGGGCAGCGAAGTGAAAGTCGCGATCGATGGCCAGCAGCACATCGCTACCGCAGACGATCGTGGTAAATGGACGACAGATCTTTCAAAAATGCCCGCAGGTGGCCCTTACACTCTGACAGTTTCTGACGATACCGACACAGTGACGATCAAGGACATCTTGGTCGGAGAAGTTTGGTTGTGTTCTGGTCAATCAAACATGGCCATGACAGTCGCTCGTTCGAAGAATGCTGCGAAAGAGACAGCAAATGCAAAGCATCCTCAAATCCGAATGTTCAAAGTCACCTCTGGCCATTCCATGGCCCCCAAGGAAAAGTGTGCTGGCGAGTGGACTGTTTGCCGCCCATCCACCGTTGGCAACTTTTCCGCCACTGCCTACTTCTTTGGACGGCGCCTACACAAAGAATTAAACGTCCCCATTGGCCTGATTAACTCGTCCGTCGGAGGAACGTCTGTCGAGTCATGGACCAGCATGCCCGCTCAGTCAAAAGTCGCCGCCATCCAACCTCGACTTGATGCATGGAAGGCGAGCGATTCCAAGTTTGATGCGGCGACCGCAAAAACAAAGTACGAAGCAGCATTGGCACGCTGGAAGACTAAGGTCGCTGATGCAAGAGCAAAGGGCAACAAAACGCCTCGCAAACCATCGTTGCCCACAGCTCCCAGGAACGATCGCAACTACCCAGCGAACTTATTCAATGGCAAGATCAATCCCTTGGTTGGCTACAGCATCAAAGGAGCCATCTGGTACCAAGGTGAAAACAGTTCTGGCCGAGGATTTTCGCATCTGTATGGCGATCAACTTTCCACGTTGATTAACGACTGGCGAAGTCGCTGGGGTCGCGGAGACTTTCCGTTTGCATGGGTGCAACTTCCCAACTTTCGTGCTGCTCAAAAACAACCGTCAGAAACCAACGGATGGAGCCTCGTTCAAGAAGGAATGCTGAAGACTTTATCCCTGTCTCACACAGGCATGGCGGTCACGATTGATGTGGGCGAAGCCAAAGACATTCACCCCAAGGACAAACAGTCTGTGGGGCACCGGTTAGCTCAATGGGCACTGGCAGACGTCTATCAGAAAGACATGATTGCGATGGGACCCATTTACCATTCGTCAAAGATTGAAGGCAGCAAAGTCATCATCGACTTCAAATTCGCAGACGGCTTGATGTCAAAAACCGACAAGCCTGAAGGATTTGCAATTTGCGGTCCCGATAAAAAATTCGTCTGGGCTGATGCCACCATCGACGGCAACTCAGTGATCGTCAGCAGCAAACAAGTGAGCGAACCAGTGTCCGTTCGTTATGCGTGGGCAGCGAATCCTAAGTTCAGTCTGTTTAACAAAGCTGGCATTCCCGCCTCACCATTTCGCACAGACGAATGGCAAGAACAAGGCAAATAGGTTCAGCATTGGAACTGAGTGCGGCGATCACGCCCATCATGAGCCCACTTCACCCAGAATGACGTGGAAGCTGTGCGGCGGTCGCCACAACTCAAAAATTTGCAGCAGCAGCGAATGTTTCCTCATCGGCATCGGCTTCACTGTACGACTTTGGAGTGTGTGGGCGATTAGAACTTCCAATCTGGACGCCGTAACGCCATATTCCACAGACAACGCCGTCTTAGAAAATGACGGCAGTTGTCCCTTCAACCACATTTTGCTCCATCAAAGATAAGAATTCGGAATCTACCATGACGATGGCCGAGATCCTTCCACTCGTGATGACTTTGCTGATGTTGACTCTGCTGCAGGCAGTCCTCGGCTTTGACAACCTGCTTTACATCAGTATCGAATCGAAACGAGTCGCTGAAGACAAGCAATCGTATGTTCGCAAGTTGGGCATTGGCTTGGCCATTTTTCTGCGGATCATTTTGCTAATCGTGATCACTCAAGCGATTGGATATTTCCAAGATGAATTTTGGCACGTAGAAAGCAGTCTTGTCGAATTTGGACTGACAGGCCACGCATTGATCGTACTGGTCGGCGGAATTTTTATCGTCTACACGGCTGTCAAAGAAATTTCTCATATGCTTGCCGACCACGACCTATCGGCTAGCCAAGCAGATCAGCCCAAACGATCTGTGGCCACCGCGGTCACATGGATTGTTGTGATGAATTTGGTCTTTAGCTTTGATTCCATCCTGAGCGCAATCGCCTTGGCATCGACTCCGAACCCTGACCCCAATAGCAAGGCTCAAATTATCACCACCGGCGGCATGGTTGTGATGACTTTGGCCATCATCTTCAGTGGCCTGATGATGATTTTACTAGCCGACAAAGTCAGCAATTTCTTGAAGAACAATCGTTTGTACGAAGTGCTGGGACTGTTCGTACTGTTCATCGTGGGAATCATGTTGGTTTCGGAAGGAGGCCATCTGGCCCACTTAAAACTAGCCGGATACGCAGTGGAACCCATGGCGAAAAGCACATTCTATTTCGTGCTGATTGTGTTAATCGTGGTTGACGTCGTTCAGGGGCGGTACCAAAAGAAATTGATGGCTCAACAAGAAGCAAATGCCGCTGCCTCAACCGATTCGGTGTAGACCGTCGTACAAAAAACGATGGCAAAAAGTAGGCTCTTTCATTCAGACCCACTTGTCTAGCACACGAGCTCACAAGTGGACGAAAGGGAAAATTGGCCGCACGGCTTGCGCGACCGAAACAGATTCTCGACCTTCACCACGCGGCATAAAGCGATCGGGATTACCCGGAAAGGTTTCCCCAGGGGGAATCTCACGAATTCGTCTCAAGTCACAGCGCATAGTTCAGCATCGTTCCGGTTTTGGAGGCGCCTTCGCCGACACGCAGAACGAGTTGATTTCGCGTTTCGTCAGTCGAAACGTGTTTCCTTTTGAGGCTATGAATTTCGCTGGTGATGCTTATGAGAGAAAGAAAGAAACCCTCTGCGACTCGCAGACAACGGGGGTTTACACTGATCGAACTGCTGGTGGTGATTTCCATCATCGCGGTACTGATGTCGCTTATCCTTCCTGCCGTGCAAAATGCTCGCTCGGCAGCTCGTCGAGTTCAATGTCAAAACAGGTTGAAGCAAATCGGCATTGCTTTGGCGAACTACGAAAGCAGCGCAAAAATGCTGCCTCCCGCCATGATCAATACTGGTCGGCTGGATAGTTTTCCCTTTTACAGCAACGGTAACAGAGTCTTAAACACAACAGGTTGGGCTCTACTGCTACCTCACTTAGATGCTGTCAATCTTTACGACCGGTACGACTTCCACCAATGCTCGACCCAATCCGCATGGGGGGGCATGCCGGTGGCTGGCACAGACACTGCAAATTCTGTCATCACGGGCATGGCGATTCCTGCATTGGAATGCCCTAGTGACGGTGTGGCAGGAGAATCGTCTTCGTTCGCTCCAAGCAGCACGCACATCTATTCTCGCGCGAATGCCCGACGAACCAGCTACGTGTTTTCAACAGGTCGATTCACCGATTGGGATGTCACTTGGAAGGAAACAGCGGACGACATTCGTCGGGGAATGTTTGGCAACAATCAGTCTGCTCGCATTCGAGATCTTCGAGACGGTGCATCCAATTCGATCGCCGTTGGTGAATCTCATGGAGGAACTTCACAAAAAGTGAGTCCTCATTTTGGTCCATGGGGACTGACGGGAACTCATACGTGCTGCCATGGTCGAGTGGTGAGCGACAGTGCCACTTCTGTTGCCCCAGAATTCTTCACCGACAAACGCTGGGGGCCCAACGCCAAGTGGGACAGTGGACCGGGCAGCTATGCTTGGGTCTTTAACAGCAGTCATCCCGGCGGAGCTCATTTTGTGATGGGTGATGGTTCTGTCAGATTCATCAATGAAGGAATCGACTACCGCCTGTTCTGCCTCTTAAACTACATTCAAGACGGTGAACCCGTGTCAGGATTTTAGACCATGAAAATTTCTGATTTTGTAACCAATACGGCCATCGCATTGACTGCGGTGACGGCCGGCCTTCTGGTCGCGTGGGGATTTTCGGGAACCAACACAACGACGGTGCAGGGTGTCGTAAAATTGGACGGCCAAACTGTTCCGTGGGCTGATGTTGTATTCGTTTCTGCAGATCCAGACACCCCTCCTATGGCAGTGAAGGCAAACGCCGAAGGTCAGTATCAGCTGCACGCCGTGCTGCCTTCTGGGCCATATCGAATTGTCGCTCGAGGCACAGCTGTCGATGAAAGTCTGGCTGCTGATCCTCGAGCCGATGAATTGGACGAATATCAACGACAGATGATGATGTCAGCGCAACGCAAGAGGTCGAAGTCAGCCAAAGCGATTCCCGAATCGTACGGGGCCGTCGCCACCTCGCCCCTGCAAACCGATATCGTGGATGGGCAAACGGTTGAATTCAACCTGCAGCTTTCCAGCAGCCCTAGGCAGCTGGCGAACGGCCAAAAGAATCAACCAACCACAATGCGATGATCAAATGAACCCACGTGAAGGCGGCGAGCTTCCAACTCATTAATCCGCCCGATTGCAGCAAACTTTCAGATCGTTCAGCAAGCAAGAAAGCTGACAGGACTTCGTGTCCTGTCAGCTTTTTTTCGTGGTCCGCTTTCTTGAACAGCTGACCTGAATTCGACAACCCAAAACAGACTGCAGAAAACTTGCGCGTCATGGCCAGCCCTCAGATCACGGCCAGTTTACGCACGAAGCGTCATGAAAATCAGAACTGGCGCAATCATCAAAGTGAGCTAAATCACAACCTATTCGGCGTATGGTCATGCGGGAAATCGAGTGCCGCTAAATTACCTGATACGAATAAACGGAATTGTTTCTCACCCACGTCCGTTTTATCCATACCACGCAGACTGCTTTCTTCCCCTAACACAGCGTTCCGGTTAGATTTTCCAATGATTCGCGTCTAAGTATGGGCAGAATCACACCTCAAGCAGCTGTTTTGGGCGGCATTTCGCCGTCTTCGCAATATTTGATATCTCACAGACGGGTTCTCGAAATGAACTGGCGCGGTTTTCTACGATCTCAATTTCAATCCAGCCCGTCTCGCAGCACTCGACGATTGGCCGCTCGTCGACGTTCAGCGGCTCAAAATTTCGAACAGCTTGAGCGACGAGCGATGTTGGCAGGAGATGTCACCGCCACGCTGCTTGGGCAAACCGCTTTCTTGACAGGCGATTCAGCCGCAAACGATATTCAGGTCACTGTTCAAGACGGCAACGTGGTGGTTGCTGGCTTAAACGACACAACAATCAACGGCAGTTCCGAAGCTTTCGTATTGGCTCAAAACTCAACCGAATTTTCTGGTTCGATTGTTGCCCGATTGGTTGGCGGGGATGATCAATTTGAAATCTCTGAAGTCACAGTCAATGGTCGCCTCAACGTTGACGGTGGAACAGGCAATGACACTTTGTTGGTTTCAAATGGAGCCACAGTTGGTGGCAACCTAACACTGAAGGGCGGATCAGGCAACAATTCACTGGCTGTCTCAGATGCCAACATTGGAGGACACGCTTGGCTGGTAGGTGGAAACGGAAACGACTTGATGACTGTCGCCGATTCGACAATCGGTGGCAGCATTATTGGCCTCGGACGACGAGGCAACGATGATGTTGTCGTTAGCAACACAACGATTGGTCGAGACGTTTGGATCAGTCTGGCAGCTGGCGACGATGACGTTGCCGTAACAGATTCGACGATTACTCGAAGATTCGTCGTTCATGGCGGTCAAGGAAGTGATGTTGTGTTTGCCGAAGACAGCAGTGTTGGGCGAGCCTCTCGATTCGTGCTAGGGAACGATCAAGACCGAGTCAGCATTCAAGGCGCTTCTGACTTCGCAGGTCGCACGGTTGTTGCAGGTGGCCGAAAGTCTGACGTGATTGAAGTCGCAACAACGGCCACCGTGTCTCGACTTCGAGCGTTCAGCATCAGCGGAGGAACCGTTGAAGCAGCCACGATTGATGAACGCATCACAGGAGCCAATGGAGCGATCACTGCAGCAGCCGCACTTGCTCAGACCGCTTCAAACTTGCAACTTTCGCTGTCGAATGGCATCGTGTCTGAAGACGCCGGCAACGGTGCATCGGTGCTGACCATTAGTCGCGATTCCGATACGACCGAAGCATTGGATGTGACCATTCAATCCAGTCTGACGGCAAGACTTCAAGTTGCAGATTCCGTTGTCACGATTCCTGCGGGATCAACTTCGGTTTCCGTTGATTTAGACGTCATCGACGACACCACAGCCAATGGGCAATCGATTGTCACACTGACAGCAAGTGCGACCGACTTCCAAGACCAAACGACCACCATCATCGTGAATGATGACGAATCATCAACTCTGTCGTTGACGGCAGCATCAAACCGAGTGACTGAAGATTCTGCCACAGGTGCCGAAACGGTTCAGGTGACTGCACGAAGATCGGGTGATACATCAGCAGCAGAAACCATTGATCTTTCGTTTCTACTGAGCGATGGCAGCGACGCGACATCAATCTTAAACGGGCCAACAGCAATTGAATTTTTGGCAGGAGTCGATGAATTCACTTTCACTGCGACAACTGTCCCCAACACAACGGCAGCTGACGACGCTTCGGTTGTGATTACGGCATCCAACGGTACGGCAACTGCTGAAACCACCATTGTGGTTGAAGACAACGATCAAGATCGCCTCACGGTCCGCATTGACACGCTGTCAGTCGTTGAAGATGGCCCTCCCGCAACGGTAACCGTGACTCGAACTTCAGACACAACCAATGCGTTGAACGTGACCCTTGAATCCAGCGACGTTGCACGTCTTGCATTCAACAATTCGTCGATTATTGCGTTAGTGATTCCAGCCGGAGCCACATCCGTCACTCAGCAGGTGTCGGCAGTCGACAATGACGTCGTCGAAGGTAACTTGAGTGTATCACTCACAGCCACAGCAACTGGACTGAACGACGGTATCGCAACTGTGGAAGTCGTTGACAACGATGTCTTGGAATTAGACCTTCAACTGACCAGTGCTTCAACAATTTCAGAAGATGCGGGTGTCGATGCGGCAACCTTCACTTTAAGCAGAAATTCGGCCGACGTTTCTGCAGCACTGCAGGTGACATTGGCTCAAACTGGCGATGTGCGGATATCCAATCCTGGGACCGTCACGATTCCCGCTGGGGAGGCATCTGTTGACTTCAATGTCGATGCCATCGACGACAATCAAGTCAACGTTCCAGCCACCGGAACGGCAACCTTCACAGCGTCCGCGGCAAACTTTGCTGATGCTTCAGCAGCTTTAACCGTCACCGACGATGACGTCGCTTCAACCACATTCGACCCAACATCAATCGTGGCATCTGAAGATCAGGGCACAGCTCAAATTACTCTGCAGAGAACTCTCAGTGTGGGAGCCGAAACTGTTGCTCTGACTTATTCAAACGACGCGTTGGTGTCTGGCCCAGCCTCTGTCGAATTTGCTGACGGTGAATCCACGCTCACGTTTAACGCGACGATCATCGACAATGATTCATTTGACAACAATCCCACGGCAACCATTACCGGCAACATCGCTGGCCAGCCAGAAATCGTATTGAACGTCGACGTCGCCAACGATGATCTCTTGACTGTGACAACAAATTTGGCAGCCAACCAGATTGAACAAACTGTTGGCGGCCTTGTCACTCGAGATGCAACATTCACTGTGACTGGCCAAACAGAAGCTGGAGCCACTGTTGCGATTGATGTTGATAACGATGGTCTATTCGACGACGGCACAACAACGGCCGATGCCACAGGAGCTTATACTGTTGACGTGACTTTGACGCACTCAGACGCGAACAACGGAGCCAATCAAATTCAGGCTCAGGCCACACTCGCGTCAGTCTCAAGTCCTGCAGTATCAGATTCGACAAATGTCCACTTGGCCGTTGGCACACTCCTTCGCTTTGCAACGAACCAAGACCTGAATGCTGATGGAGTCAACGAATTCTACGATATCGAGTTACTCGATGCCGATGCACCGAACACAGTCGATAACTTCTTAGAGTACGTGAACGATGGGTCCTACGAGAACAACATCATCCATCGATCTCCGCCCGGATTTGTAATTCAGGGCGGCGGATTCCGAGTCGATAATCAAGTCGTATCTGCGATTCCAACGCGGGCGCCGATTCTAGACGAATTCATCTCTGAAAATTCAAACCTTGCCGGCACACTTTCCGTTGCTCACGCGGGACCGAACACCGGCACGAGTCAGTGGTTCGTCAATATTGCAGACAATACCAACTTAGACAGCGTTCCTCACACCGTCTTTGGCCGAGTCATTGGCGATGGTCTTCAAGTGGTCAACCTGTTCAATTCTGTGTCGGTAGCAGATCTCAGCTTGATTACAGGACAGGCCGCCTTGCAACAAACTCCACTCGTGAATTCGCCCTTCACGGTTCTGAGTGGTGCCGTTTCAACGTCAGTAGACAGTGCGACACTGACTGGCACTGGCACTGCCTTCACATCAGAGCTACAGGTGGGCGATGTGATTACATTGAGCCTCACAAATCCGCAGCCTGTTCGAGTCGTATCAATTCAGTCTGATACAGAACTGACAGTCGACCTGGAAAGCTCGCAGAATCAATCGGGGCTCGGAGTAGCACTCCAAAGCCTCCCAAGCGACGACGATTACTTGCTGTTCGAAAACATCGGCGAAATCCTCGATATCATCTAAATTGGAATCGATGGATTGAAGTGACTTATAAGAACCGCACTGTCTGAGAAACTCTCAATTGGACAGTGCGGTTTTTTATTTCACACCAGTCACCAAGGCTGAGTCATTGAATCGACGCAATTCTCGGCCTCAAACAATAAGGGAACATTCACATCGTGTTAGGATTCAATCCCAGCGAAGTCATCGTCATCGGAGCCATGTCTGAAACGCGAGCCATTGGGCAGGGCGATGGGATGCCTTGGGATGTCCCGGAAGAATACCAGCATTTCGTTGATGCAGTCGAAAACCAGTGTGTCATCATTGGCCGACGTTCGTTCGATATTTTTGGGGCGGATTTTGAAGCCCACACCTTCGTGATTTCTCGTAACGCAAAAATTGACAACGTCACTGTTTGCGCAAGCTTGGACGAAGCAATCGGCTTGGCTCGACGGCACAAAAAAACAATCTTCATCGCAGGTGGAAAAAGCATTTACGAATTGGCAATTCCCGTGGCCGACCGAATGCTGCTTAGCACGATCAAAGGCCACCACGAAGGCGACGTTCTGTTTCCTAAATTCAATGAACGCCAATGGCGAATCGACAGCGAACAGGACTTCGATCGATACGTCTTACGCGACTACCGCAAAGCATAACGGGGCACTGGTGATTTTCTTCACCGTGTTACAGCGTGCAGTGTTACAGCGTGCAGTGTTACGGCGTGCAGCGTTACAGCGTGACAAGTTGCAGCGTGATCATGTTGCAGCACATATGGCGATTCGGTGCGTAGAAAAAGCATCCGCACTCATTCAAACGACTGTCACGATCAGGCTACGCTTCGGTTCCAGGCTCTTTGCTATCCAAGGCCGCCAATGCTTCCTCTCGAGTCTCAAACGGCGTCCAAAAGAAATCTGTTTTGGTGTTTTCCAACAACATCAGATTCTTCATCATGTCTCGCATGGTTGACGAAAGACAGCACAAGAATGCCTCGCCGCCATCGGCTCTGGCCTTCTTCGCTAACCGAATCAACATGCCAATAAAGGTTGAGCCAAAGTAGTCCAGTTTTTCAAAATCAATCAGCAGATTTGAAACATCAGGCAGACACAGCAAACGATAGGTTTCGTTGTAAGCGTCTCGGATTTCGCCGTCACGAACTTGCACCATGCTGCCGGTCGGAGTCACAACAAGTGTGCCATCCACGTGCTCAAACTGAAAAATCTCGATACTACCGGACATGCCTTCTTCTCTCTGTCGACCACAGACTCGCGCACGGACGCCACCTTGGTCCGGCAAGGGGAACTCCCCATCACCCTAACAATGGCAAATGACATCACTGCCGTCAAGGCGATGAAGGTTCACACGTTGCAACCGAGAATCCTGTCTCGCATGGCATGGTCATTTCGCCCTTTGGTTGCTGCATTTAAGACGACAGTTTTGAATCACATATTTGTAGTACGACGAAGAGTGACAGGCGAATCCAATTTCAAGATCCCCCGGCGTAAACAGACGACCTCAAGCAAAAACCAAACGCTGAGTTCTTTTCACTGACTGGACTGCGTCCACAGAAACGGCAAGAATTGAGAATGCATCAATCTCCGCAACATCGCAATAGATCTCTCCAACGTTGCGAGTGCAAATCAATTCCTAGCCCCACCACTCTTTCCACGATCAACAACATCTATGTGCAGAAAAATTCCCGTCCTTGCCTTGGTTTTCTTGCTGGCAAGCTGCTGCTTGCCAGACGCATTTTCGCAAGATACCCAAATCGTTTTTCTTGAACAGAATGGTGAACTTGCTGTCGAAGCAGAACACTTTCAACGCCAGACAAAGGATAAAGTTCGAGCCTTCCATTTGGTTCACTCCGATGCGGTCCCCAACATCAAACCCGATGGTGATCCAACTCATCTTGCCGGAACGGGTGGCAACGCGTATCTGGAAATCCTTCCCGACACGCGACGAACGCACGCAGACAAACTGAAACACGGCATCAATTTTTCGCCCAATGCGGGCAAGATGGCTGTACTGCACTACCCCGTTTACTTCGAAAACGCGGGCACTTACTACGTTTGGGTAAGAGCCCACTCAACTGGTTCTGAAGACAACGGTCTACACGTCGGCTTAGATGGCGAATGGCCAGAAAGCGGACAACGCTTGCAATGGTGCGCGGGCAAGCAAACTTGGCGTTGGGATAGCAAGCAACGAACAGAACAGCAGCATTGCGGTGAACCGGGGAAAATTTTTCTGGAAGTCAATGAACCAGGACTTCACACGATTCTGTTTTCAATGCGAGAAGATGGATTCGAATTCGATCGCTGGCTCATTACAACAGATCCAAACTTCAAGCGTCCAGAAGGAATTGGGCCGGCAACCAAAGTGAAATCAGGCACATTGCCGAAGCCTTTCAAGTTGGTAAAAACCAATCCACCGAATGCACAAAAAGCAAAACCCAGCACAAAAAAGAACGAACCCACAACGTCAAAAGCATCAGCCAGCCTTGAGATGCCAGCGAGCATGTTTTCTGAAGGTAAAACGTCTGGCTACTATTTGGAAAAAGGCAAGGCCTTAGCCATCAACCCTGATCACAACAAAAATGGATCAGCCGCCAGAACATTTCCTTATCCCACCGGAAAATACAACGTCACCCTGCATGCTGTGGGTGAAAACGACGGCGCCAGTTCATACTCAGTGAAAGTCGACGACGATGCCCTTGAAGCATTCAATTGCCCACTGAGCAACATGCAGTTTGAAGAGGGTGCGAAGTTCAACAAGACTTGGAAGAATATAGACATCACAGAAGGAGCCGTCATTGTGGTGATGTCTCAAGTGGGTTCGAAAGATGGTCTGGAATTCAGTCGAGGCCGTTGGAATAAGCTGACGTTCGCAGCAGCCGACGCGGCAACCCGCAAAACGATGGCTCCCGTGGTCAAGAAGCAAGAGAAAAAATCCAAGCCCGTCGCAGCCGGCAGTCTCTTGGAATCAAGCCCCACAAAGCCTGTCAGTGACGAGCCGCTTCAGCTGCCTCGATTACCCGACGGTGACGGCACTGTGATCGTGTCAGACAATCCTCGGTTGTGGCACAAGACAACGTTGTCGATTGCCGGCCCGTACGTTCATGAGCAGGACAATACTCCGAATCCATTTACCGATTATTCACTGACGATTGAATTCAAACACTCAGACGGAACCACATACGTCGTCCCCGGATATTTTGCCGCCGATGGTGATGCGGCGAATTCGAGTGCTGAATCTGGCACCTCTTGGAAGGTTCACTTCGCCGCCGATAGAACGGGCACTTGGTCATACCAAGTTCACTTTGTCTCCGGCGAAGATGCCGCCTTAGACTCGAATGTTTTGGCCAACAAATCTGCCTACACGGCCCTGACACCGTTCGATTCAGTCAGCGGAACTTTTGACATTGCGGATTCTGACAAGACAGGACGCGATTTCAGAGCACGCGGACGACTGCAATACGTTGGCAAACGGTACCTACAGTTTGCTGGCTCAAAGCAGTACTTTTTGAAGGTCGGAGCAGATGCTCCTGAAACTCTGCTGGGCTACGCCGATTTTGACAACACGATCGCTGGCAACGCAAAAAAAGCGCCTCTAAAAACATGGTCACCTCATGTGGGGGATTGGACAGAATCAGATCCCACTTGGAATGACGGCAAAGGGAAAGGCCTGATTGGCGCGGTCAACTATCTATCATCAAAAGGCTGCAACGTCTTTTCATTCTTGACATACAACGCGGGAGGCGACGGAGACAATGTGTGGCCGTTTATTCAACGCGAAGACAAGCTGCACTATGACTGCAGCAAGCTTGATCAATGGGGCATTGTTTTCGACCACGGCACCTCGAAGGGGATGTACTTGCACTTCAAAATGCAGGAAACCGAAAACGACGACCACAAAAAAGGAAAAGGGGGGCGTCGTGTACCCGAATGTTTAGACGGAGGAAATCTTGGACAGCAGCGAAAGCTATATTGCCGCGAGCTCATCGCACGCTTCGGTCACAATCTTGCGTTGAATTGGAACTTGGGAGAAGAAAATACTCAAACCAATGAACAGCAAACAGCAATGATTGACTACATCAAGGCAGTCGACCCATACAACCATCTGATTGTGATTCATACGTACCCAGACCAGCAAGACAGGGTTTACAACGCATTGCTGGGCGACAAGTCAAACGTAATGGGCGCGTCACTTCAAAACAGCAGTCTCCGCGCAACTCATTCTGACACTGTAAAATGGGTTTCGGCATCTGAAGCAGCGGGCAAGCCTTGGGTCGTTGCATTTGACGAATCAGGTTCGGCCGCCCATGCCCAATCACCAGACTTGGGGTACAAAGGATTCGACGGGAAAGATGTTGATGGAAAGACAACTCACACTCAACACGAAGTTCGCAAGTTGACTCTGTGGGGCACGTTGATGGCAGGTGGAGCCGGCAACGAATACTACTTCGGATACAAGTATGCCGAAAACGACATCGTGTGCGAAGACTGGCGAAGTCGCGACCAAAGCTGGGACTACTGCCGCATCGCAATCAACTTCTTTCACGATCAACACATTCCCTTTTGGGAAATGAAAAACGCTGATGAACTGATTGGAAACAAAGATCATGGTCCAACAAACTTCTGCTTAGCGAAAGCTGATGAAGTGTATTTGGTTTATCTCACTTCCGGTGGAACAACCGACCTTGATCTCAGCAAGGCAAATGGAAAATTCAGCGTCCACTGGTTCAATCCACGAAGTGGCGGGCAGTTGCAAACCGGCAGCGTCGCGGCAGTGACCGGCGGTAAATCGGTTCGCATCGGATCTCCACCATCAGATTCTGGTGAAGACTGGGCGGTGTTGATTCGCAAACCTTAGCCAGGCGAAACCAATCACCCCTTGATTGATCACAGCGTTCATTCAAGGGTTTCATTTTGATTCAACAGATAAGGCAGAGAGACACGGCGTGTTTCTGTGCCTCTTTTTTGTTTTGCCTGGCAGTTTTGCTAAGTTCCTGTCAAACTGCGTCGAGTGCTTTGATGGGGAGCCAGACGTAAGCCTACTGGACCAGAAAAGACGTTTACAGGTGTGAATGACCGGTGGAGTTCGATTCAACATGACATGGGATAGCCCGGAAATTCTTGTTGTTGATGACTCAGTCACAGACCAGGTCCGCACCTCAGGACTGATCAAACGGTTTGTCCCGTGTGCGGACGTTTCAAAAGCCTCAAACTGCTCTGAAGCCGAAACGCAGCTCAATCATCGCTCTTTTGACTTGATCGTCACTGATCTGGTCATGCCCGGATGTGATGGACGCGATCTTCTGGACGTCATTCAACGTCTTCCCAAAGCTCCTGCTGTCATTTTGGTGACGTCTCAAGGGAATGAACGAGTCGCTGCCGAATGTCTTCGTCGCGGTGCGGTTGCCTATCTTCGCAAACAGAATTTGGCGGAAGATCTTGAACCTGCTCTCAGAGAAACTCAGGCGACCATTCGGGAAAACTCGCTACATGATCGACTGATGGCTCGAGTCCTGCAGACGGGATGTGAATTCGAAATCGATAGCGACTTATCGCAGATTCAGGCTTTGTCAAACTTCCTTTTGCAACGACTCACAGCCACAACAACGATGTCGGCACAGCATCTGCAAAAGGTCATTGGCAGTGTTCGCGAAGCATTATTGAATGCCCATTTTCATGGCAACATGCACGCCAATGACAGCGTACTGCAAAGATCAAGAACAGATTACATGGCAGTCGCCCAGCAGCATTCGAGTGACGCTGCATTTGCCGACTGTCGAATTCGATTGATCATGGAACACAAAAATGATCAGTTGCATGTCACGATTCGTGACGGCGGAAAAGGTTTCGATGTCGCGAGCGCTGTTCATCAGTCGCCGCCAGTCGATGACAGAGGAGCTGGCATTCGCCAGATGTTGTCATCGATGACAGCAGTATCATGGAACGACGTTGGCAATGAAGTCACTTTGATTAATGACTCCGCCATCCTGAGAGCCTCAGCGGCAAAGGCAAATTCTGGCCATCAAACGCAGCGGGGGCCAACATCATGACCAATATCATTGTTGTCGATGACAGCACCACAGATCGAATTCGAATTGCTGGACTGCTCAGACTAAGAAGCGATTGGAAAATCCAAACCGCTGCGAGCGCCACAGAAGCCATGGACAACATCCGGCGTCAGCCAGTCGATCTTGTTCTGACAGATTTGCAAATGCCAGAAATCAATGGGCTCGAACTCTTAGAAACGCTGAGCCATGAATTTCCATCGATCCCAGTCGTGGTCATCACGGGGATGGGCAGTGAAGAACTTGCCGTTCAGACAATGAAATCCGGTGCTGCTCAATACGTCTGTAAAACAGACCCTCCTAGCCTAATTCGTGACTCCATCGATAAAGTGCTACTAGCAAAGGCCGACCTAGCGATTCACCAATCCGTATTACGTCGGATGCTCAGCGATTCCTACTATTTTGAACTACAATCCGATACTTCGATCATGTCCGGCATGTCTCGATTTTTAGGAGGCAAAGCGGGAGCCATCGGCATCTGCACCGAAGCCGAATTACCACGCTTGGTCATTGCCATGGAAGAAGCTTTGTTGAATGCATGCCTACACGGCAACCTGGAATTAGAATCAACTCTGAAGGAAGAAGACGACAGCAAATTCGAAGCACTTGCTGCAGAACGATCAGCGGCTTCGCCCTGGAAAGATCGCATCATCACAGTGGATGCCCGATTCAGTCCGCACCAAATGATCGTCAAAATCAAAGACGAAGGCAGCGGGTTCGATCCACTGAAGCTGCCAAATCCAACCGACCCAGAAAACCTGCTCAAGCCTCATGGGCGTGGTGTGATGATGATGAAATTATTCTTAGATGAAGTGAAGTGGAATGAATCTGGCAACGAAGTCACGTTGCTTAAAAAGGGCCCCGCGTCGTGAATCCATTTTCATCTGATTCAGCCAACGACCCAATGAACGAAATGCTGGCCGACTACCGATCATTCGTCGACAGCTTGCCCGTTTGCCTGCTCAGAAAAGACCGAGCCGGACGCCCCATCTTCGCGAATTCCGCCTACCTGAAATTCCACAAAATTCAACTAGAAGAACTGCAAGCTCTGGGTGAGCCTGCATTTGGTGATGCCGAACAGCATCTGAAATTCGCGGAAGAAGACGAAAGAACATTGCGTGATGGCGAGACCTTTCAAGACCGAGTATCAGGCTTAAAGGCAGACAATCAATTCTGTTTTCTGGACCGACTCAAAGCTCCTCATCGAGACGCTTCGGGAGCAATTATTGGAATCCAAGTGCTGTTCTGGGAAGTCACGGAACGAGAACAAAACCGACAGGCACTGGAATACGAAAGTACGCTGCTGAACACCCTGCTAACTTCGATCCCTGATGCGATCTACTTCAAAGACGAAGCAAGTCGATTTCTTCGCATCAGTGATAGCATGGGACAACGATTTGGATTGAAAAATGCCGACGAAGCCGTCGGGAAAACAGACTTCGATTTCTTTAAGGAAAACCACGCCAGCAAGACTCGGCAAGACGAGCTTCGGATCATGCGCACCGAAGAACCAATGATCGGTAAGCTGGAACACGAGACAACAGACCGGGCAGAAGACACGTGGGTTTCGACCACCAAATTGCCCTTGAAAAATCCCGATGGAAAAGTCATCGGCACTGTGGGACTTTCGCGAGACATTACTGATTTGATCAATGTCGAAGTACAGCTAGAACAGGAACGCGACCGCCTGCAGACGTTGATGTCCAACCTTCCCGACGTGATCTTTATTAAAGACACCAACGGTCGATTTGCAATGGCGAATCCTGCATTGGCGCGGCTGTACGGCACTTCGTCCCCTGCAGCAATCGTCGGAAAAACAGATTTTGATTTCGTCCCGCACGAAGTCGCTCGGGCGTTTTTGGAAGATGATCGTAAAGTCATCGCAAGCGGCCAACCTTTAGTCGAACGCGAAGAATCAAACGTCAATCCGCAGGGCCAACAAGTCTGGATGCTTACAAGCAAGATCCCGCTTCGTGATGCAAATGGTGACATCACAGGTCTGGTCGGCATTGGTCGAGACATTACTAAGCTGAAGGTGGCTCAACAGGAAGCCGACCGCAAAGCGCGAGAAGCAAATTTACTTTATCGAGCCACCAGCTTGGCTCGTGACACAACGTCGTTGCAACAGGCTTTGGAAGGCTGCATCGATATCGTCTGCGAACTGACCGACTGGACGATCGGACACGTGTTTCGGCCTGAAACCTCATCGACTGGAACAATGCATCATTCGATGAAGATCTGGCAGGGCGTTCAAGACGACTCGATGATCGCCTTCCAGCTGCAAACCGAAGAACAGCCAGCGGCTCAGGGAAAAGGTCTTGTCGGGCTCGCATTTGAAACCGGACTGCCCGTCTGGATGGAAGATCCCGAAAAGACTTTGAATTCAGAATGCGCCCAAATTTTTGCCGACGCGGGAATTGAAAGCGGAGTCGCATTCCCCATCATTATTGAACACGAAACCGTCGCCGTTCTCGAGTTCTTTTCGCGCGAACGCATCCCGGAAGACAAGGGGCTACTCGCCGCGTTTCAAAGTGTGGGCGAACAGGTGGGCCGCATCATCGAGCGTAATCGGCACGAGCAAGCTCTACAACAAGCCTTAGACGCAGCCGCAGCAGCCAGCCAAGCAAAGAGCGATTTTCTGGCGAACGTCAGCCACGAAATTCGCACCCCCATGAATGGCGTGATCGGCATGACCGAGCTTCTGCTGGAAACACAGCTTACGGCAACTCAGGAAGACTACCTGAACATTGTGCGCTCATCTGGTGAAACACTTCTTGAACTGATCAACGACATCTTAGACTTTTCTAAGATCGAAGCAGGGCGAATGGAGCTAGAACGAGTCTCTTTCTGCCTTCAAGATGTCTTGGGAGACACTTTAAAGCTGCTTGCTTCCAAAGCTCACGGCAAGGGTCTTGAACTTGCGTTTTCGATCGAAGACCCAGTTCCCGAGTTTCTCGTCGGGGATCCCTCACGCTTACGACAGATCATGATGAACTTGGTCGGCAACGCGATTAAGTTTACCCAAGTGGGTGAGGTGCTTTTGACAGTCAGCTTGGTCTGGAAAAATGCACATTCGATTCGATTAAAATTTGAAGTCGCTGATACCGGAGTTGGCATTCCAGCTCACAAAATTGACGACATTTTCGAAGCGTTCCGACAAGCTGATACGTCGACCACTCGTAGCTTTGGAGGCACCGGACTCGGCCTTTCAATCTCCACTCGACTGGTCAGTCTCATGGGTGGAGAGCTATCCTGCGAAAGTGAACTCGGGCAGGGAAGTGTCTTTCGATTTCAAGCCAGCTTCACGCCGTCGTCAACAACAGCCTCAGCCACGTTGCCCGCGACAGAACTTGAAGGCGTTGACGTGCTGATCGTCGATGACAATGAAACCAACCGACGGATTCTCCAAGACCAATGTCGGCAATGGAAAATGCAGACGGTGACTGTCGGCTCTGCACAGCAAGCGCTTGATTATCTGCAACAGCCAAGCGGCACACATATTGATCTTGTTTTGACAGATCTTCACATGCCAGAACGTGATGGATTCGACTTGTGCCAATCCATCCGAAACATCCCCCAACTCCAGCATCTCGACATCATCATGCTGACATCCGGGGAACGCATTCGAGATCAAAATCGCAGGCAACAGTTACAGATTTCCGCGTTCTTAATGAAACCGGTCAAACAATCTGACCTGCAGCAATGCATCCTGACCACCTTGGTGCATCCCACTTTCACCGCACCGTCTTCCGAAGCACTGCCTTCCGAATTACAACAAAACGGTGACTCAAAAGAAGCTTCGCAAAACGCAGGGCTCAGCATCTTGCTTGCCGAAGATAATCTTGTTAATCAAAAGCTGGCCGTCGGTATTTTGGAAAAACTTGGCCACCAAATCACCGTCGCAGCTGACGGTAAGAAAGCTGTCGAGCTCCATGAAGCTCAGCCCTTCGACTTGATTCTCATGGATGTACAAATGCCGATCTGCGACGGCTTAGAAGCCACTCGATTGATCCGCCACAACCGGCAACCAACAGAAAAACGCATCCCAATTATTGCCATGACGGCTCATGCGATGCCCGGCGACCGACAACGATGTCTTGACGCAGGAATGGATGACTATCTCACAAAACCAATTCGTCGGGCACAGTTGGAAGAACGTCTCAATCAACTGCGAACTTCAGCGTCTTCAACCACCACGAATATCCATGCCGAGACAGCAGAAAACGCCGAAGCACGAGTGGCGCAAAAAGACGATACTTCGCACGAAAACGTCGACTTTGATTTCGACTTAAAGATGGATTGGAATGAAGCGTTGAAAGGCGTCGATGGCGACCGAGACCTTTACGCTCTTGTCGCTGCTGCTTTCGTATCGGAAGTCCCCAAGTATCTCGCAGAAACTTCAGACGCATTTGAAAGTCAGGACGAAGTCGCCCTTCATCGCTGCGGACACACGCTCAAAGGGATGATGCTGTCTGTCGGAGCCATCAAGGCTGCAGAATGGGGCAGACAACTCGAAAGCTGGGATCTTTCAGCACCAAGCCAGCCGTGTGAAGACTTTCAGCGAAAACTAAAATTCGTACTGAATGATGTGACCAAGCAGCTGTCTGGATTTGCTCCTTAAAGCGGTCAGCTTACAAGAGTCGACATCGGTGTCGACGACATCGCAGGCAGAAAAACGGGCCAAAGACATTTTGAGCGAATCTGTGACATTGATTTGCTACGACAGAAAACTGCTTCCTCAAAAGCACGCTCGTCATCCTTGCATTGGATAATTATGATGGGTGCGTTGCAGAGCGTTAGGTTTGAATCCACGACATCAAAACGCTTAGGAAACACTTTCGATTTTAGCAGGGAACGCGAGTCAAGTTTAAGTGCCTAACCAGACGACAGACCTTTGGAATCGCATCACTCTTGAAGCTCTAGTCCGGGAAACCGAAGACTTCAGAGTTTACGATGGCAGTCTGGATTTAGCGCCTGCCAGAATCACAATTCTGACAAAGCACCTTGTCGAACAGTCCGCATTTCGAGCCGCATTTCGAACGGATATTCGGCAATTGCAACAACTCGATCACCCAAACATTGCTTCAACGATTGATTGGGGCGAACACGACGGCGCCATCTTTTACGTCAATCAATCCGAAGGGAAATTTGCCCTAGACCTTTTCCTAGAACAGCATGTACTGACTTGGGAAGAATTCGTTGATATTGCTTGGCAGATTTCATCAGCTTTACAGCATGTGCACAATGCAGGTTTTACACACGGGAATTTGGAGCCATCATCTGTTTTGATCGATGATGCACTTAGAATGAATGTCTGCGATTTCGGGTTGCATCGCTGGATCAGACAAAGTCAACATCCTGAAATTGTGCCCCTGTTTCCCGACGCAGCTCAACAAGATATTGTTCAGTTCGGCGATCTCTTAGACTGGCTGATGAAGAAAATCACATCGGACGCCACTGATCAAATCCGGCCAGAAGTTGCGGACATTAAAAACTTGATTCGCTTAAGCACAGATCCACGCAATAACGTGATGGCCCGTGATTTCCAAGGACATCTCGGAAATCTACTGCTGCAAGATACGGGCGACGTCATCGACATGGTGGATCATAGACAAGGACAGCAAACCAGCCGACGATCAATCGTAGACGAACTCTTTGATGACGAAACTGAATTCCTGTCCCAAAGGCTCAAGGATCTCAAGCTGCCAAATCAGCCCGACTATCTCGTTGGCGGTCTCATTTTGGCCCTCGTCGGCATCATCGCGACCTTGCTGATGCTTGGTTTTTGAATCCAAAATTCAACAGCACCTCTGGCAGTCGTCGTTTTGACAGAATTGAACAGTTGGCAACACACCAACAGGCCATTGCAACGTTTAAGCAAGCGGAGGCCAAACGAGCCACCAGATCAAAGCAACCGGCCCACAAAAGAGGGGGCTATCTAACAGGTCCAACAAGCCGCCGAAGCCTGGCATCAAATTCGCCGAATCTTTCTTCTCGCAATCTCGCTTGATAAGTGATTCTGCCAGGTCTCCTACAAGCCCCACGACTCCCAATGTCATTCCTAGTAGCAATACGCTTGCCACATCCACTGTTGCCGTCCCCGCGTCGAACAGCGACAGACCAAAAACAAACCACAACCAGGCTCCAAGGCTGCTGCCCAACAGTGCTCCGATTCCACCCATCCATGTTTTGCCAGGACTTAACGTGGGCACCATCTTTCGCTTGCCAAACAACCGACCCAGAGTGTACGCCATTATGTCTCCCGCCTTGGCGGGAATGATCACAGACGCTATGGCGAAGTAGCCAAGCTCGGCAGTTGGGAACCAACGAAACTGAGCCAGCAAGGCAAGCAGACCTCCGGAATAGCAGACCGTAAGCAGGTCAGCTCCGAGCGATTCCATCGAATGCCCCGGCTTTCGATATCGAATGCACTGCCAAACCATCAGCAGCAGCAAGCAGACCATCACGGTTAAGCCGATCACGCCAAGCGACGCCAACAAAGCCAATGTGTCTGAAGGCAAAACTTGCTGCCAGCGAACATGTGACCAAGCCGCAAAAATCAGCCCGATGTTACACACGGCCACAAGCTCAAACGTGGGTTGCAGAGCTCTGGTTTTTAGCAGACAGCTCATTTCCCAAGCGGCACGAACCGAAAGGCCAAGGCAAAGAACCAGCAGTACGGGGGCACCGTTGCCCAGCGAAGCGTCCCACCAAAATAAGAATAAGATGCAGGGAACCAGAATTGCGGAAACTGTCAGACGCCAACCGAGCATTGTTCTATCCTGAAGATTGATTTGAACGATCTCACCCGCAATCGATGCGACCACTTGCAGCGAAATTACTTCTGAGTCAGCCCACCGAATCGCCGATCTCGGTCGGCAAAATCAAGCAGCGCTTCGTGCAGTTGAACTTCGCGAAAATCGGGCCAGAAACTGTCAGAAATATACAGCTCTGCATAGCTAATCTGCCACAGCAGATAATTGCTGATCCGCATTTCTCGGGCTGTGCGGATGACAAGATCCGGATCCAGCATACCGGCGGTCTGCAAATGATCTGAAACAGTCTGCTCGCTAATTTGGGAGGGCGAAATTTCACCCTTTGCAATCTTCTCGCCAATCCGTCCGACAGCATCGGCGATTTCAGTTCGAGACCCATAGTTCACAGCAAGACACAACATCATGCCCGTATTGCCTTCGGCAACAGTTTCAGTCTTCGTAATTTCTTTCTGGATCGCTGCATCTAGTTCGTGAGTACGCCCGATGACCTTGAACCGCAACCCTTGCTCTTGAATCTGCTTGCGTTCTTCAACCAAATACCGCTTCAGCAGCTTCATCAGCAGCGTGAGTTCAAGTTTTGGGCGTTTCCAATTTTCGCTGCTAAAACAATACAATGTAAGCTGTTCAACACCGAGACGGCTGCACTCTTCCACGATGGCTCTTACAGAATGAACCCCATTTCGATGGCCTTCAATTCGAGGCAGTCCGCGCTGTTGAGCCCAGCGTCCATTCCCATCCATAATGATGGCAACGTGACGCGGTAAACGTTCGACATTCAAACCAAGGGCCTGAATTTCTTCAACTGTGTACGCGGGTTCGCGAGACAATCTGCATTCCTTTTGATCGGCGTTTCTAGATGACGCGAACCTTACCACATTCCCGATGATCGGCCACCACTCGATCCCTCACGCCAGGCAATTTTCTACCCCAATCATCCATTGATTTTGCTGACCACAGGACAGGGAAGATCTTCGCCCTTTAATCCTGCGATAATATTTCGAGCAGCAATGGATGCCATATCGTTTCGAGTCTTCAAGGTGGCACTGCCAATGTGAGGCAGAATCACGCAATTAGGAAGGCCTCGCAGGCTGCTGTCTGCAGGCAATGGCTCGGGTTCGGTCACATCCAGCCCCGCGGCAAAAATTGTTTGGCGACGCAAAGCGTCTGCGAGAGCATCTTGATCGATCACTCCTCCTCGAGCCGTGTTAACCAAGACGCAATTGGTTTTCATAGCTTCGAAAGCGCTCGCATCGAACAAGCGAGATGTCTTGGGGTTTAAGTCTGTATGAATCGAAATAAAGTCGCTGCGTTTCAGCAGATCTTCAAATTCAACGCGTTCTGCGCCCAACTGCTGGTTGGCTTCTGCCTTATCCGACCTAGCCGTGTACACGACCTTCATGCCCCACCCGCCGTGCAGTCGCTGCGCGGTTGCAAATCCGATGCGCCCCATGCCGACAATTCCAACAGTCGCGTTTTTCAAATCACTACCGATCAGCCCTAACGGCTCCCACGTCTGCCATTCGTGGTCGGCCACATTTTGAATCCCTTCAGGCACTCGCCTGGCCGCCGCCAACAACAAGGTCACCGCCAAATCTGCAGTGGCATCAGTCAGCACATCAGGCGTGTTTCCAACAGCAACTTGACGAGCTTCCGCAGCCGCGACATCAATGTTGTTGTACCCCACCGCGTAGTTGCAAACGACCTTCAATTGGTTGCCAATGGCATCCATCAACTCGCCATCAATCCGGTCGCTCAACATCGTCAGTAGCCCCGTGCAGCCACGGCTACGTTGCAACAGTTCTTCACGAGACGGAGGCATTGGATCTTGCCAAACATCGCACTCCACACTTTTTGAAAGCAGTTGAATTCCCTCGTCCGCTATTTTTCGTGTGATAAAAACTCGATCTGACATCGGGCACAATTTCTAAAACTTCAAGGTGGAATGCATTCAGCTGCCCATGATCAGGCAATTGTCATTCCCTAAACACGAATGACTTTCGAGCAAACTATAGCGGCTGACCAAACGACCTCAATTCAATACATTTAATTCACCCCAGTCGCATCAACAGATTTGAAAACGAGCAAAGCTGAAGGCGGAATGCTTTTCAAATCAGCATCGTGTCACTACCTTGAATTCAGAAAACCTGAACAATGGGAACCAACGTCATGAAGCGGAACACATCTTTGAACTACACCATCATTGTTTCAATGTTGTGGGTGATCTCAACTGCCTGTGCGGATGAACGACCGAATCTATTGGTGATTCTGGCTGACGACTTGGGATACGCAGATCTCGAAGTCTGCGGAGCATCCGACATGAAGACACCTCATTTAAATCGTCTTTTTCAAAGTGGAATGCAGTTCACCAACTTTTACGCCAACTGTCCCGTTTGCTCGCCAACGCGAGCCGCATTACTGAGCGGAAGATACCAAGAAGCTGTCGGTGTTCCCGGAGTCATTCGAACTCACCCAGAAAACAGCTGGGGCTATCTCAATCCGAATGTCCCCCTTCTGTCCAAGCTGGCTCAGCAAGCGGGATACCAAACAGGCATTGTTGGCAAATGGCACTTGGGCCTGGAATCTCCCAACACCCCGACAGAA
Source organism: Fuerstiella sp. (assembly GCA_039974975.1). Taxonomy (GTDB): domain Bacteria; phylum Planctomycetota; class Planctomycetia; order Planctomycetales; family Planctomycetaceae; genus Fuerstiella. The sequence continues at coordinate 318,139 of JBDWHY010000016.1, forward strand.
CGTGGGTTTGATTTCTTCCATGGATTCCTCGGCGACATGATGGACGACTACTACACGCATCGACGCCACGACAACAACTACATGTACCACAATCAAACGAAGATTGACCCAGCCGGACACGCGACAGATCTCTTCACCGATTGGTCAATTGAATACCTGAAACAACGACAGCCCAACGACGCTCCCTTCTTGCTATACCTAGCGTACAACGCGCCGCATACTCCCATTCAACCACCAGCTGAATGGCTTACCAAAGTGAAAGTAAGGCAACCGAAACTTTCCAAAGACCGAGCTGCTCTTGTTGCCCTGATTGAACATATGGACGATGGCATTGGCAAAGTCATGCAGGCTCTAGAATCAACGGGGCAAGCAGACAACACCATTGTCGTCTTCACATCAGACAACGGCGGCCAACTGAATGTAGGAGCCAACAATGGAAATCTACGCGACGGCAAACAGAGTGTGTACGAAGGTGGATTAAAAGTCCCCACGGCAATTGTCTGGCCCGAGCGCATCGCAAAAGGTAAAAAATCGCCCTTCACAGCAATGTCGATGGACCTGCTGCCCACATTCTTTGAAGCGGCTGAAATTAAAATCCCTGGTTCGATCGATGGTCGCAGTTTTTTGCCAACGCTCAACGGCAAGATTCAGCCAACGCTTCGAAACCAGATGTTTTTTAGCCGTCGTGAAGGAGGAATTCGCTACGGAGGAAAGACGATTGAAGCCGTCATTTCAGGAGACTGGAAGCTGCTCCAAAATTCTCCGTTTGCTCCACTAGAACTTTACAACTTGAAGCAGGATCCCAGCGAATCCAACGACTTGGCTAACAAACGCCCCAAGCAAATGAAGGAGTTAAACGCCGTTCTAAGAAGGCAGATTCAAAAGCAAGGACGGGTACCGTGGCAGAAGCCTCTGCAGTAGGCGCAAAAAAAGACCTCGGAAAAAATCCGAGGTCTTCTTGAGCGTCTGTGGAATGTTGTTCGCTTCAAAAACTACATTCGGTAGCGAGGATTGTCTCGACTAAAATCAGAGTCTGCCATTTGAGTTGTTGGGTTTAGCTGAGTGAAAGAATACTGTTCGATCAGTGTTTGCTCATCAAGCTGCACTTCGCTCAGGCCTTCACTTTGCTTGCTCCACGTGTAGTTTCGAACGTCGACTGGCACTTGGTATTCTTTGTCGATGGTCAGGTAACTTTTCCGGTAAGTCTTGTTTCCTTTGATGTCATCGTACAAAAAGAAAAACTGAACGCCTGGGCGACCGTCGAATTCAACTTCGGTGCGAGTACAAACCATCTTAGGCTTGGTCTTCATGTCGTTTTCACGGTGTTGAGAAATCTGTCCGATCATTCCCAAGATGCCAGCCTTTGTCGCTGGGTACCGAGATTCAGACATCGCCAACGAGCAGTCTGGCTCAAGACGAACAGACGGAAGAAAGCGTTTCATGCCACCGAACTTCACAACGATGCAACCGTCATCGTACTGGTCGCTGTAAAGTAGCTGGCGACCTCGTTCAAAGTTCTGCCACTTCATGTAAACTGAAAAGTGAGGCTTCTGCTGAATCTTCATTTGAATTGTTTGAGGCTCTTGGAGATCCCCACCAATTCGCTCACGTTTGTGGAACATCACAGAGTAGTCAGGGACACCATTAAAGAATTCGCGTCCCGCAGACAACATCGTCAGACATTCCTGAACGTTAACGAAGTCTTGGCTTAGCTCATTCTTTTGAGAGCACAGTTTGGTTGTCGATGCTTCAGAGCTTGTTTGCTCTACCATGTCATCTGCTGACGACTTCAATGAAGCGGCTGGAGCCACAGCAACCGGAGCCGGAGGAGCAACGGCGATTCCTGAAAAATCGTCGCCAGCTGGCACGGGATCAAAGTTTGAATACAGCATGCCGACCGTTAGGACAAGCACGGCAATAGCCAGAGTGTTTCGGATTGAGGATCGGGTCGCTGATCGAAGCATAGACACTCTCTTCGCTGGAATTGCTCAATGGATGGACGCTCTTAATCAACCATGTCTCGATGAACATCAGACGCAGAACGTCGGTGACGACAACGTGGTGATAACTGCAGTCTGCAGTCGAGACAGGGACCGTGGAAGAAAAGGAGAGTTCCCGCTCTTCCACAAAACTGAGGATCGGCAGGAAGCCAGTGATCAAATGAAGGCAATGGCAGATGCTGCCGAAGTTTTGATCCGACCGGGTAAAAACCGTCCCCTGAAACAGATAATCGGCGTGGTTTAACAGCTGAAGGCCATTTCATCGCTTAACAAGCGGCAATCACCCCCATCATTTACAGCAGATCCGAGATCAGTCGTTGGAGAAATTCTTGCATGCGTTGCGGTGCAGCAATGTCCTGCATTCGCAGCTCGTCCCAAAAGTCCACATCAAGCTGACTGTTCACGATCTCGTTGTATCGCACCTTTTTGGAAGCGATCTCAGGATCCTCTGGATTGGCTGCCGTTAACTGCTGAATGGTGGCATCTAAGGTCATCGCTTGCCCCAACAATGATAGAAATTGCAGCTGCCTTTTCGTATCAGCTGGGCGACTGGCTGCCTCTTGATTCAGATTTTCGAACATGGACATCGCTTGGCGAAAGTCAGGCGGATCTTTGGCCAAATAGTGAAGCCCCAGCTGAAGGCGAGCATAAAGAGCTTCTTCGGATTTGGGATAGTACTGATACACAGCCTGCCACGCCGATGGATTGCGCGCCTGCAGCAAAGCTCTTGCATACTGCTCTCCGGCCGACGATTCCTGCTTAAAAGCTGTCGGCTTCAATTCCAACGTGACCGGGCGGAATAGTTGGCGACCGACAATCACAGCCACAATGAGGCTAATCGCAGTTGCTACCAAAGCAGTCTGCAAGTTGGGAAGAGAACAACGGAACCAAGCCGCAAACGAAGAAGTGTCGATCGGTGACTTCACCGGCAACTTTTCAAGGTTCGCAATGGCCGCCAATGTTGCTTCTGCATCCTCAAAGCGATCTTCAGGCTTCTTTTCAAGCATCCGATGCACAACATCACACATTGCATCTGGCAGGTCGCGTCGAATTACAGAAAGCGATGGAGGAGCATCCTTCAAATGACTGACAGCAACAGCCATCGGATTACGTCCCGGAAAAGGAGGCTGTCCGGTCAGCATGTGATAGCAAGTCACTCCAAACGAGTACTGGTCTGTTCGATGGTCGAGCTTTTCACCCTGAATTTGTTCTGGGCTCATGTACCACGGAGTCCCCATGGTGGTGCCATCTTGTGTCAAATTCATCTTCTGGTCGGTCTGACTAAGCTGAGCCAATCCGAAGTCGGTCACCTTGGCGTCGTTAGACCGAGTCAGCATGATGTTCTCGGGCTTAATGTCTCGGTGAACAATGCCCGCAGCGGACGCCACTTTCAACGCCGTTGCAACTTGAGTCATCCAGCGTAAGGCCATTGAAAAGTCTGGAGGACCATTTCTACGAAACCACTGACTAAGGTTCATCCCGGGAACATACTCTTGCACGATGTAATGCAGGCCATCTGTTTCACCAATCAGGTAAACCGGTACGATGCTGCTGTCTGTTAACCCACCGGCCGTTTGAGCTTCACGCTGGAATCTCTGCAGCAGTGTCTTCTTTTCAACTGCCTCGGGACGCAAAATCTTGATGGCGACCATGCGATTCAGACTGGTCTGCTCGGCAAGATACACATCCGCCATGCCACCAGCGCCCAAGGGACGAAGAATTTTAAAGTCGCCAAGCTGCCGCTGGCAAAGTTCAACGCTTGGTTGGACTGGCTTTTTTCCTTCAGGATCGAATGGCATCAGAATCACGTAACACACAGAAAGAGAATCACCCATTCACTGTGAAGAAACACAGACAGCACGGGTGAGCTGATAAAGCCAAAGAGGCACACGCTTGATGATAGTGTCTCACATCACCGACGATCTTCCAGCGACTTCTAATCGGCCATCAGGAAACCTTAAAAATCACTGAATCACAACTCTTGAACCAGAAAGCACTTTCCCAGACAGCTGGTGAACAAGATAGAAAGTTGAAACAAGACGGGAAGCATAAAAGACGCAGCGGCCGCAGAAATGACGGACATGAGGGTCCAAACTGGCAATCAGACACTGTCCCACGCTGCCTCAACATGAAACTGCTCGGTTTTCATACTGCTCGGTATTCATACGACTCGATTTTCATACGGCTCGATTTTCATACGGCTCCGTTTTCATACGGCTCCGTTTTCAGACGACCCCAGACTCTCCACAACTCGCATCTCCCAAAGTGACTCGATTTCATCTGGCACCTCATCACCAGAATCATCTGGTAGTTCAAACGCACCGGACGTGTCCATCGACAGCACTTCGTCGTCCAACTGATCAGTTTGTCGAACTCTCAGAATACTGGGACATTCCACGGAACGGCCCTTCACTTTAACTCCGACCTTGGGCCAAGATTCGCTGTACGTCAAATGCTCGTTTGCTGTTTCCAAACACAGCATCGTGTCGCCCAACATCGCCGAACGCACGGACGGATGCCAAAAGACGGGAACAGGGCAGCTTAGCCGGTACTCGCTTTCCGGAGTCATCTGCACTTCTCGATTCGAGTGACCAACGACACTGGCTTGAGACGCTTGCTTCCACTCGTCCGTCATTCCAAACTTTTCGTAAATCCGCTGCACTTTCTTCCAAACATCACAAAGCTGCTCGCCGTGACGAGTGAAATAAATCGCGGTGGCGTGGACTAGCAAGGCCTGCTGATAATCTTGCCACAGTTCATCAGGAACAGAATCTAAGCAAACTGTCCGCGTGACCGACACATGCAACCCCCAGCGTCGCCCCGTGCAAGACAAAACCGCATAACGCTGAATCGGATCTTCACTATACGACCAGTGACGGTATCTGCGATTTCGCCCATCCGCCGCTACGCTGATGCGGACAGGAGCGACCGTCCGTTTCACCAAACGATGACTCATTTCGGCAGCGACTTCGGCTTCTGTCTTTCCGGCAATCACATGACGAGCCGTTGATTCAACAGAATGAACGAGAACTTTGCTAAGCAGTCTCAGACGCCGAACTTCCAGTTCGGTGAGCGGCAAACGCGTTCCACGAATTGCTTTGCCGGCATAGGTTGTAAAGTCTGTGCCCGCGTCGCTTAAAACTTTCCGTCCTCGACAAAGATCTCGTAGCAAATCGTCATGGGGCTGAAACCATTCACGCTGCTTCAACTGGAAGCCTAAACCAAACGCTTCACGTTCGAAAATTTGCGCCGAGTCAATTGAGTTTGTTGCAAACAAACGAGCATCGCGAGTCACGAAGACACTGGTCGCCCCTAAATCACTGGCGCACCGATGAATGTCGGCGCCGGCTGCAAACCATGAAATGTTGGATGGGTCTTGAAGCAACACGGCATCGGCTGATTCGTCGTCCAATAGCTGCACCAAACGAGCCTGCTTGGCATCAACGTCTGCAAGTCGACCGGGATCCTGAATTAACAACACCGATGAAGAAGGCTGATTAGACTCCGAAGGTGCCATGCACTGCTTGCTCCCTAAAGCTCTTTACTCATGATCAACGATTCAAAACAAGCCCGAGCGACAGGTCACTGACTTGGGCAGTCCCGTTCAATGTAGGTTCGAGTCGCTGAAGTTTCAAAACGACCTTGCCACAACCCATGTTTCCGTCATTCCCCTTGCGGGTTATTTCGAATTTGAGCCCATTACTGTTCGGTAGCCTCACTTGCACTCGCCGCTGGTGCTTTTTCACCGCCCAAGTCTGAGGAAGCTGTTTCCACCCCAAGCTGCTGCTGTTCTCGAGATGCCATGCGATAAAAGCTGATACCAAAGCCCGTGAAGATCGTGGCAGGCATGCCAATCATAAACAAGATGCTGTACATGTAAGCCCGTGGCAAATTGCTATCTGTTTCATTGGCCGCTTTGCAATTTGGACACGCCGATGCAGTGGCTGTCCACATCAACAGGCACGACAAACAGATAACAATCTTCAGCAACAAGCGAAACATAATGAAGCGTTCGAAAACAGAGATGCGACGACCGACACAAGCGAACCCGTAATCCTAACCGCGAACCAGACGTTGGGAAAACGTCATTTCAAAAAACCCCCACGACTTGTGGCATTCACGGAACTGTTCCCCAAATTCTAGGCGATTGGCCAGTGATACAGCATCCCGTAAATAACGACCCCCGTCACCGATACATACAGCCAGATAGGAAAGGTGATCCGAGCTAAACGCCGATGCCGATCCCAGTCTTCACGAAATGCCAACAGAAAAACTCGAATCGCCAACACGGGCACAAAAACAGCCAGGACCACATGAGGCCACAATACCCAAGGATAAATCGACGCCCAAATTCCGGTTCCCTCAAACTGACAGCCGTGCTCTCCCGTGTACTTTCCCAAAGCATAGTGGTAGCTCAAGTAGCTAACCAAAAAGATCACGGACATCAGAAACGCAGAGATCATAAGGCCACGATGCAACGACTTTTTTTTGAAACGAATGGCCGTGTACCCACACAACAACAAAACCGTTGCAATGGAATTCATGCAGGCGTTGACAGTAGGCAACACTTGAGCCCAACCGGGAAGGCGACTTTGCAAAGCTTCGTTAAATTCAGCGACGGTTTGCTTCGAAGGAACAACGACAGATTCCGTTTCAGCATTGGACTTATTCGATTCCGTTGTCTGTGGTTTTGAGTCAGCACTTTCGTCGTCTTGCAAAACCGCAGCACCGGTCAGTATGTACGGCCGTTCAAGGGACCGCACAGAGTAATCCGAATTCCGCAAAGCTGCATCATCCATGCCTTCGGCTTGCGAAACAGAATCCTTGAACTTGGTTTCGTCGTGGGTGCTTGCCTCTTCTGGATTGTCTTCTACAGCACTTGCTTCATCTTCGTCTTCGCTCGAATCGGAATCAGCTTTCGCTTCGTCTTCTGTTGCCTCTTCTGTTCCCTGACCTGTTGAATCTTTGCCCGATTCTGATGAGCTTTCATCATCTTCAGTCTTGGGTACCAATTTAAAGGTGAACCCTCCTGCTCCTGCGTTCGCCTCACCCAACTTCAAAGCTGGTCCTGGCGTGGGGAAGTCAGACTTGCCCGTCAGAATTCTGCGCAGCTTCACCATATCTTCATCACGGGTTCCCAAAAACGTGGCCACAGGAATGGCATCTTCGTTGACCAGCACTACCCGATTTGTATGAGCAACTTCGAAGCCATCCTTGCGATCATTGCCTAGGTTTTCCGCCACGTACAACCCGAAGTTTTTGACAATCAGTTCGTAAATTTCTTGCTGATCACCCGTCAGAAATTTCCACCTTGAACTATCACCCTGCCGGAAATTTTCCCCGTACGTTTGAAACACTTCGGGAGTATCGAATTTCGGATCAACCGTAATTGTCACGAACATCACATCATCAGCTTTACCTTTGACTCGATCATGCACCTGCATCATCGCGCCAGTGATGAGTGGACAGGTTGAAGCACATCTTGAAAAAACAAAACTGGCCACCCAACGTTTGCCTTTCAGATCCTTTAAGCCAAACTTGCCCCCTTCGCTGTTTTGCAAGCTGAAGTCCGGCAGTGGCCGTGTCGGGAAGTCAGTTTTTACAGTGCTGGTCTTGGCGCTCTCCGGACTTGTGGTGTCGATGACGACCGCCCCGGCTGTTCCACCTTGTGCAACGCTCGAACCGCTCTCAACAGGCTCTATCGACCGGCTGTTCATAAAGTACAAAGACACAAAGACGGCGACCCATAAAAACAATCCCACCACTAATGCCGTTCGCGACAATCCATTGCGTTCACATTTGATATGGGCCTGGGAAACGCTTTTCATGACGAAGGTTACTTTCCTGCGGGACTGTGTTTTTTGAGCCGCTTCGTAAGAGATCGTGTTGCCAGGAGGGCCACACGCAAAGGCAGGGTATTCCAGCCGGTAGATCTACTCGACGGAACCAGATGCTGGGGTAAGGCTGTCTGCCTTTTTGCTTTTGACAGACCATCGCCGATCAGATCATAGATAAAATTCTGACAGATCCATCTCATTCTGCCCCAACCCGCGATCCATTCCAAAACACGGCAGAGACTTCCAACGATTTTCAAGCCAAAACAGAATCCGAACCGCGAAGTGGAATGAACGGTCAACGAATGCGGGAGATGGGTCGTTTTGACTCGAGAAATCAGCTGACTTCTAACTTCTGAACGGATTCCCAAGCCCCCACGTTGAATAACGCCGATTTCGCTGCGATATTCTGAGGCAGAGCGTATCGGTTCTCGGTTCTGAGAGGTCGTGATGCAGACCGCGTCATGATCAATCAAACTGTGCGACAGAGCCATCATCAGCAAACAAAACGTTGATTTTGCTTCGTTCACTTTCATAGTGGCGGCATTCTGATACCACGAAAAACGAAATCAAGCTGCAGACTCAATGCCAATCTCTAAGGCGATTGATTGGTTCCAATCACAGCCTTTTCATTGCTGCAGCAGCCCAAAGTACCTGATTCTGAAGGCCCGGACGTGCCCGACCCATCATTCCTAAACAAATCGATCCTAATCGTCGAAGACGAAGACATCATCCGCGAAACTCTGACAGAGTTCCTTGCGGGAGAAGGCTTCGATGTCGCAGCGGCCGCAAACGTGGCCGACGCGCTGAAGATGGTTCGCGAACGAGACTACGACATCGGCATCTGCGACGTACAACTTCCCGATGGTGACGGAGTACAATTGCTTCGTCGCCTGCACCGGTTAAATCCGGGCATGTTCGTCTTGATCATTTCGGCCTATGCCACCGTCGAAAACGCGGTCAATGCGTTCACAGCCGGAGCATTCGATTACCTGGTCAAGCCAGTCATCTTTGATGAACTGGTGAATCGCCTAAAAAGGCTGTTCAAGTTCCAAGACCTGTATCTCGAAAATCAGCGACTGCGAAAAGACATTCTTCGCAGTGATGGCTTCGACCAAATTATCGGCAGCAGCCGAGTTCTCCAAGATACTCTGAAGACCATCCGCAAAGTCGCAGCCACCAATTCCAACGTGCTGCTGATGGGAGAAACGGGGACGGGCAAAGAATTGTTCGCCCGAGAAATCCACAACGCAGGGCCAAACAAAGACGAAAAGTTTTTGGCCGTCAACTGTGGTACTCGCCCAGTCGAACTGTTGGAAGCTCAACTGTTTGGAATCGAAGACGGACAACCGGGCCTGTTTCGAACGGCAGGTTCTGGAACCGTGTTCCTCGATGAACTGGCTCAACTGCCTCCAGGGACACAGTCGGAACTTCTTCGGGCCATCGAGTACCAAGAAATCATGCCTGCAGGAGCATCCGAAACCGTCAAGGTGAATGCTCGAATCATCGCTGCGACCTCTCGCGATCTTCTGCGAGAAGTATCCGATGGACAGTTTCAGGAAGATCTGTTCTACCGACTGGACGGAGTCAAAATCCGTATCCCACCATTGCGTGAGCGTTTGGACGACATCCCGGAACTGGTCGAGTACTTTATGACTCGACATTCAGATTCCATGCGAAAACGTGTCACCGGCGCGACCAGTGAAACCATTCGAACGATGATGGCCGCTCACTGGAAGGGCAACGTACGTCAGCTAGACAATGCTGTCGAACGAGCCGTCATGATGTGCGAAGGTGAAGAAATTCAACCCTCTGATCTACCACCAGATCTGTTGGGAATCGGCACCAACTTGCCAGACACTGACGATTTGCGGTCTGCTCTTCGACATTACGAAAGACTGCACATTACTCGAGTCCTTAAGCAGTGCCCAGACAAGAAGGAAGCAGCCAAACGGCTGAAGCTGGGTCTGTCCAGCTTGTACCGTAAGATTGAAGAACTGAAGATCGAACTATAAAGCAGGCGATCGACGATTTGACCAGCCCCCGCTTCTTTGGCACAAATTCAAAGAACGGGGTGCCAGCGAATCTCAAAAAATCACCGGCCCAGATCTCTATTCATCACGCAACAAAGCTCACGACATGACGTCACTGACCATCGAAGAAATTCAAGCCTGCATTCCTCATCGAAGCCCCTTCTTGTGGCTTGATGAAGTCACCGAGCTGCATGAAAGCCATCTCGTGGCTCGAAAGCACTTGGCCGAGGACCTGTATGTTTTCGAAGGCCACTATCCGGGCTTCCCCGTCTTTCCGGGCTGCTTGCAACAAGAAGCCTGCTTTCAGGGCGGAGCAGTCTTGATCTCAAAAATCGTGGAAGTGGGCGAAGATGAAGTGCCCGTGATTACACGAGTCAACAACGTGCAGTTTCGCCGCATGATTCGCCCGGGAGAAACCATCGAAGTGACAGTGGAATTGACAGAACGTCTTTCCAATGCATTCTACATGAAGGGCAAAGTGACGGTTGACGGAAAAGTGACCGCGCGGCTGGACTTCGTCGCCACGGCTGCTCCTGCCCCAAAGTAACCCTGCTGCAACGCCAGAGCCAATAGAACTGACATCAGCTAGATTCCGCTGCCTGCCTAGCAATCGGTTTTACCGCCGGTTGTCGCTTCTGTTCGCTGCAGATGGCTAAAAACGCCGGTCGAAATCTGGTCTCTCATTCACAGTGACTGCTGAAATCAAACGGGGCTCACGCCTGACCTTCTTCACGTGATCTTCAAGCAGCCCTGCTTACCGATTGAGACATGCGAGGCAAGCAATCGAACGTGCCTGAAACCTCAGGCCGTCTCACTCTTTCACCTGACGGTAAACTTTGAGATCTGATACTTGAACCCCGTCGCCCAAGCAGCGAAAAACCAGAGTCGGTTTGCGCACGCTGAACGTGGGATCTGACGTCTTCAAGACCTCATCACCATCAATCTTAGCTGTGACATACGGCCCCCAAGTTGTGATTCTCAACGAGTACCATTGATTGACGGCGAAGGCTTTTTGGGACACGACTAAGTTTTTATTCGGGTTGGCTTTAGGATCATTTTTATCCGCGTGCTTCATAATCTTCCACGATTCTGGAGTCACGATTACGGAAAACAAATGTCCCTTTTTGTCCAGTTCGCCTTTCGCCGGATCGAACCCAAGGTGAAAAGCTTTCGCGTTGCCCGTGAATCGAAATTTCAGTTCGTAAACTGCATTCTGAGTCTCAACAATTCGTCTCAAAGCAGCCGCATGTTTATCTGCTGGAACTTCCGCTCCCTTTAAAACCCCATCCTCAATTTTCCACTCCCCCACACCAACTTTCCAAGTCTTCGCATCTAGCGACTTTCCATCAAACGTTTCATCGACCACCAATTCACTGTTTGCGGGTGCCTGCCCAACACAAGCAGCACTGAGAAGGAACGACGACAACAGAACGGCGGTCGTATTGCGAATTAGACTCATGAGATCTCTCGCTACATTATAAACAAACAAAAAAAAGACGCCCATCCATGATAGACGGGCGTCTTGATTTGGCAGCCAAGCTTTTAGGATTGAGCCTAAACGTCGGCCGCTTTTGGACAAATATAGGGAGCTCGGTACTCACGAGTCAGATGCTGATTTGCATCGTCGTTGTTCGTGAACAGCTCTGCTTCAGGGTCAAACTTCAACGTTGGTCCCAAAGAGATGGGGTACTTTTGGAGGTCGACACCATTCTTCTGAAGGTGCTTAACAGTTCGCTCAAGAGTGGCCTGATTGTCATCTTGACTGATCACGCTCTTCAAAGCATCGCTGATTTCCTCAACCTGCACTTTGTTATCTTCGCCCATGTAGTAGCTGATGTTGCCAAGATGGCTAACAGCCGCCGACAGATGACCTTCTCGCACGTCAGCGTTCAAGTCTTCAACTTTACGAGACTGACACGCGTCTAAGAAGTTCCCGAAGTGATTGTCGCCTCCGGTGAATTCTCTCATCACCGTCATGTCTTTGTTGTAGGCGATGCAGTGTCGATACGACTTCTGCACAAGGAAACCTTCCGAGCCATAAAACACGACTCCAATTTTGTTGCCCTTAGAACTCTGAAACAATGTGTTCAGTTCAGTGTCGTCGGAATCGTCGACGCTTAAGCCTCGAGTTTCAAAGACGATGGACTTGTCACCATAGTCATAGATCGAAACTTCAGTATTTCCGGTGTCTCCCGCGTCGATATAGCTTGGGTCCTTCTTCTCTGCTTGGTACCCAAGTCGCCCACCGTAAGTCACGATCGTGTTGGGATGAGCATCGATGCCAAGTCCCCAACGAGCAATGTCTGTTTGATGAGGACCTTGGTTGCCAAGGTCTCCGTTGCCGTAGTTTCGCTGCCAGTGCCAGTCATAGTGAAAGCGTTTACGAGTCAGTTTGGGATCAGTCAACTGAGCTGGGCCACTCCAAAGATCGAAATTCACATTGGTCGGAATCGAATAGTCTCCCAGTGCACCGATCGATTTTCTGCGTTTGTAACACAGGCCTCGAGCAAACGTACACGTACCAATTCCGCCGTCTGCAATAAACTGCATCGCATCACGAACGGCTTTGCTACTTCGGCACTGAGTCCCCACTTGGCACATTCGCTCATATTTTCGAGCCGCCGCAACCAAGGCCGACCCTTCATGAACATTGTGGCAAACAGGTTTTTCTACATAGGCATCTTTACCTGCCTGCATGGCCCAAATACCCGTTAGTGCATGCCAGTGATTTGGGGTCGCCGTGCTGACCATATTCACAGCACCATCATCAAAGGCTTTCCGCATGTCCGTATACAGAACAGGGCGTTTTCCTTGTTTATCTTTAATCTGATCGCAACGTTTGGCTCCCACGCCTTCATCCACATCGACGATGGCCACAATTTCAGCTCGATCGTCTCCCAGCCAACCTTGAATATGGCTTCCTCCACGACCATTCACACCCACAACGCAAGCCCCAATTTTATCGTTGGGTGAAGTTCGAGTGGCAGCGAAAGTAGGGGCGGCAACAAACAGCGATGCCGCGGCAGATGATGTCAAGAACGAACGGCGATTCAACGAAGCCATAGCTCGGAGCTCTCCAGAGAAGGTAGGAATAAAGATTCTGGCAGGTGCAATTTGTGATTGCAGCCGCTGGTCTGGCTGGAAACAGTGAACAAACGCCCACTTTGGCATACATCGGACCGCAAAAGCTCTTCAGTTGCAAGCTTACGACACCGTTTTGACAGAACACCGTTTTGACAGAACAGCGTTTTGACGGAACAGCGTTCGCCCAGATCAGCCGACAGCCACACATCGCTTCACGCCTTCACGCCGAAGAACACATGTGCTCGAATCAGCTTTCCGTTGATTTTAAAAAAGCGGTGCAATCCCACAGTTATCAACACAGCGAGATATTCGACTGTCACTTCACTGGCAAATTTGCGATGTGGCCGACAAACTCAGTTCATGTCTGATTGGATTGCGCTCTGATGCAATTCAACGATCTCCGCTTCCTCATTCCGTTTTAGCCCATCTCCTATGCGTCACTTTATTGCCATTTCATTTGTGCTGGCTTCTTCGCAAATCTCCAACATCTACGCGAGTGACTGGACGGAATTTCGTGGAAGTGCAGGGCAAGGACACGCCCAGCAAATCAAGCCGGCGGTCAGCTGGAGCGAATCCGAGAACATCACTTGGAAGGTGGAATTGCCGGGCATGGGATGGTCGTCACCCATTGTGGCAGATGGTCACATCTACGTGACGGCCGCAGTTCCCGGTTCAAAATCATCACTATCACTCAGAACGATGAAGCTGAAAGCTGCATCTGGTCAAGTGGTGTGGGACAACGAAGTGTTTGAGATCGATGATCTCGAGGGCGTGCAACACCACAAAAAGAACAGCCACGCCAGCCCAACTCCCATCATTCGAGACGGCCGAATCTACGTCCACTTCGGAACTCACGGAACAGCTTGCCTAGACGAATCAGGAAAGATCCTGTGGAAGAATTCAGACTTGGTATACAGCCCCATGCACGGCGGCGGAGGCTCTCCAGCTCTCACTGGCAACCGACTTGTGATTTGCTGCGATGGCAGTGACAAACGATTTGTTGTCGGATTGGATTGCGAAACTGGTCAAGAAGTTTGGAGAACACAGCGTGAATTTTCGCCTTCACGAGGTTTCAGTTTTAGTACCCCGATGGTCATTGATATCGATGGCGCACCGGCTGCCGTGTGCCCCGGCAGTGGAGGCGTATTTGCCTATCAAGTCGAAACGGGTGAGCAGCTTTGGCGAGTCAACTACAACCAAGGCTATTCAGTCATCCCGCGTCCGGTCGTTGGCCACGGCCTAATTTACGTTTGCAGTGGGTTTGGTGATGGCCAACTGCTGGCAATCGATCCCAACGGCACCGGAGACATCACAGATGACAACGTTCGCTGGAAGGTGAAGAAGGGAGTCCCTAAGTCTCCATCCGTGATTCTCGTCGATGAGTCGATCTACATGGTCGACGACGCCGGCATTGCCACATCTGTGAATGCCTTAACCGGAGACGTTCAATGGCAAAAACGACTGAAGGGCAAATACAGCGCATCACCAGTGTACGCTGGAGGCCACATTTACTTTCAAAGCGAAACGGGACAAACAACCGTTGTGAAGCCAGGCGACAGTCTTGAAATCGTCGAAACCAATCAGCTGGGAGACGGTAAAACTCGCACGTTCGCTTCGTTCGCCTTTGATGGCGACGCCATTTTGCTACGAAGCGAAACGGCCCTTTATCGCATCGAAACTCGTTAAAAGAATGTGATGACTGAAGCCTAGGTATTCAGAATCGCCGGGCTTCAGGCTTCGCCTACTCAACCGTAACACTCTTGGCCAGATTTCTTGGCCGGTCGACATTGCAGCCTCGAAGCAATGCGATGTGATAGCTGAGAAGTTGCAAAGGAACCGAACAAACCAGCGGCTGCAGATAGTCTTCGACGTCAGGGACAAAAATGACGTCGTCGGCAATTCGAGCCACCTCTTCATCGCCTTCGCAGGCGATCGCGATGACGGGACCTTTGCGAGCCTTCACTTCTTCCATGTTGCTAATGACCTTCGGCTGAATACCGCCTCGTGGCACAATGAACACGCTCGGTGTTTGTTGATCAACCAACGCAATGGGGCCGTGCTTCATTTCGGCAGCCGGATACCCTTCGGCATGAATGTAGCTAATTTCCTTTAGCTTCAAGGCCCCTTCCAAAGCCACGGGGAAGTTGTACAGACGGCCAAGGTAAAGGAAGTTATTGAACTGAGCATACTTCGCTGCAATTTCCTGAACCCGATCGTGACACTTCAATGCCTCTTCGATCTTCTCTGGCATTTCGCGAAGCTGCTGAATGATTCGCTTTCCAGCGGGGTACGACAAATGTCTCATGCGTCCCAAATACAACGCCAATAAAGTCATCACTGTGACCTGCGATGTAAATGCTTTGGTCGATGCAACTCCGATCTCAGATCCTGCATGCAGATAGATTCCACCGTCTGCTTCTCGAGCAATCGTTGATCCAACCACATTGCAGATGGCCAAAGTCGGATGACCTTTCCTTCGACACTCTCTCATGGCCGCCAGCGTATCAGCAGTCTCGCCACTTTGAGTGATCGCAAAGACCAACGTCCGGTCACTAATAGGAGGGTTCCGATACCTTAGCTCACTAGCGTACTCAACTTCAGTTGGGAGTCGCGCGAATTCTTCCAGCAAATATTCTCCCACAAGGCCCGCATGCCAACTGGTTCCGCAGGCGGTCAGCACAACGCGATCAATGGTTCGCAGCTGCTGAGCCGTAAGGTTCAGG
Organism: Fuerstiella sp.; assembly: GCA_039974975.1. Taxonomy (GTDB): domain Bacteria; phylum Planctomycetota; class Planctomycetia; order Planctomycetales; family Planctomycetaceae; genus Fuerstiella. Next base: position 333,813 of record JBDWHY010000016.1, read on the forward strand.
CCTCCAATCACAGCCGTGGCTTCTTCCTCATCAAGCCGACCACGCAAGGCGTTTTCGACAGTTTGAGGCTGCTCAAAGATTTCCTTAAGCATGTAATGAGGATAGTCACCTTTCTCGATGTCTGCGGAAACTTGATCCAGTGTCTGAATCGAAGGTTGCACGCTTCCCGTCGAACGATGAGTAATCTTCATTCCTTCTGGAGTCAGCACGGCGACTTCATGGTCGGCCAAATACACAACATCCTTGGTGTATCCAATCAGCGGACTGGCATCGGATGCTAGAAAATACTCGTCCTTGCCAACACCAATGACGAGCGGACTTCCAGACCGTGCGGCGATCACCGTATTCGAACAGTCGCGGAACAATGCTGACAAACCATAGGTGCCTTCTAGTCGATCCAAAGTGGCATTAACGGCTTTCAAGCACGACTTCACACACGGTTCACCGGTACCAATTTTCAATTGCTCGTTTAAGTGATGAGCCATCAAATGAGCGATGACTTCGGTGTCTGTTTGTGAGTGAAAAACGTAACCAAGTTCCATCAGCTGAGTGCGCAACGCATCGTAGTTTTCGATAACTCCGTTATGCACAATGGCCACTTCACCATTGCCACCCAGGTGCGGATGAGAATTTTCATCCGTGGTCTCACCATGAGTTGCCCAACGAGTGTGGCCAATCCCGATTGTTCCTTCCACAGGCTGCTGTTCGACAAGACGACCTAACTCACTGACTCGACCAGCCTTCTTGCGAATCGTGATCGCATCAGGAGTCATCACGGCAATGCCAGCACTGTCGTACCCGCGGTACTCGAGCCGGTGGAGGCCTTCCAGCAAAAAGTCGGCTACAGACCGGTATCCAACGTATCCAACGATTCCGCACATAGCGACTTCCTCAATTCACAAGTCAACAACGACTTCGCTGCCGAACGCAGCTGGGTGCCTATTCCGCGATTTTGCGGACAGACGGGCACTCAAAACTCTGTCTCATGGCCAAGCAGATCTTTGTCGAAAACCGTAAGGCATTGGGATTTCTCAGGTCAACGGTGATTCCTAAGCTAAACAGTTAGCGTCGCGATTCAGAAACAGAATCTGATTCCTAACGGCAACTTTTGCCGCTGGCAAGATGCAGATTCTTTGATTCCCAACGACACCACTTGTGCCGCAGCAGGAAAACCTGCAAAGTGACGGCTCCCGTTTGTCTTTCCGCAGCCCTACCACTTGCCGCTCCCATGACATTCCGATCTTCTCTCATTCATTTTGCATTTGCGATCAGCATCTGTTGCCCGACAACAGCTTGGGGGCAGAGGCCAGGCCAAGAATATCCAGGATCTGTGCGTCTGGATTGCGGAATGATTCTGGAAGGAATTTGCTCGTCCACCGACACCTTTCACCCCAGACTAGAATCACAACGTCTGCAACTGCGGCGAATCGACCAGCAATTCCGCTCGTACTTCGTACACACCAGTCATTCCAGCTCGGCTGTTGGCAGTGACATTGTGGTTCCCAACTACGACTTGCAAATTTCACAACGTCGACTGCATGCTCGCCCCATGACGTATGAAATCGGGCTTCATCGACTCTCTGCATTTGATCTGAATGGTCGACGGCTCATGGAATTGGCTTTAGGCGGCGGTAAGAACGCAGAAATCAGCCTTGGCCTGACTCGAATCAACTTTCAACAACTGCACCTGCGCAGCCTATCACACAACTGGGAATTTGGCATTGGAATGGATTCTGTTTCAGATTCTCAGCTCTACAACGGAAAAGAAGCTCCGGGCCTTTTGAAGCTGTCCGGCAAGTTCGCACAGAAGACAGAAAAGCTGAATATCGTGTCAATGCTCATGCGAGCGAAAAAGTTCACAGCTGCAAAGACGTTGCTGAACGACATTATGGCCGATCACCCCGATCTGGATATTCAAACAACACGATTGATTGACACGTGGAATGATCAAGTGGGCCGCCTTGCCGTCACAGAACTTGAAAGGCTTCAACTCACCAACAGAAAGCGAACAGCCCAACTTCGCTCGCGCAACTGGCCGGAAGATAGCCTCTCGCCTTCAATCCGAGTCAGCCTTCAAGAAGTCGATCAAACAGTCTCTGGCCAAATTGAAAGGTTGAACCTGCTGCAACAAGGACTCGCTGCTGTTCGTGGAGCAGTCGAAGACGCAAGCCTGCAACGACAAGCCGCTCAACTCCATTCCGCAATCATCCGTGAACTCAGCCTGAACAACCTAAATCGAATGGACGCGTTTGAGCTGCTGCAGGACGACACAGACCTGCCACCAGAATCCAAGCTTGCATTAGCAGCTTCCGCTTTGTGGCTGGGTGCAGACAACGCGTTCGACAACTTTGCCGAAGCCTATGGGTTGATGCAAATTCGCTTTCTGATTTCAGACTATTGCCTCACGGAAGATTCAGAACAATCGCTTCGAGATCGTTGCCTTGAAGACATGAGAAAGCAGGAAGGATTCAGCCCCGATCGAATCGTTGGCCTTTTAAAAACGTTATCTCCCATCGCACCGATCGCTCTGCAATCCGGTCAAATGGCACCGCAGCAATTCGAGTGGAACGATTCAGAAGCTGGAACAGGGTGCATCGGATTCGTCCCCGAAGAATACTCAGAATCTCATCGCTATCCATTGTTGATCGCACTACCTCGAGCCGCTGGTGATAGCGACGAAGCCATTGCCTTCTGGAAGGCCTTTGCGATTAAGAATGGCTTTATCTTGGCTGTTCCTGAAATTCGAGATATCAGAAGAACGTACACCGCCAGTGCCGTTGAACACGGCAAATTCAAAGCCATTTTGAAGCAACTGAAAGCTGGTCTGTCGATCGACACCAATCGAATTTTTGCCGTGGGCCACGGCCTGGGGGGCTCTGCCGCCATGGATCTGGCGACCGCCTTTCCAGACACTTTTGCAGCCGTGGCTTCTGTCGCGGGACTGGGAAGAAAACATCTGAACTGGACTGTCCACAATGCCGCCCACATGCCTTGGTATTTGGTTGCCGGCACCAAACAGCCACGTTACTTCAATCGGCTGGGGAACATCTTGGAAAAACTTTATCGGCCCACTTGGGATGGAAGCCCTCAAAGATACCACGATGTCATTTTTGCTCGATATCAAGATCGAGGATTCGAACAGTTCGTGGACGCTCGAAGCGAAATTTTTCAGTGGCTAAATTACCAACTCAGAAAATCCAGCCCTGATAAATTCGAATCCAAAATCATACGCAGTTCAGACGATGCATCATTCTGGGCTCCACTGGCTTCAACCACGTCGCTTCGATTCAGTATGGAAAACGGAAGTTCGCCCACGGAACCATTGGAAACAACTGTCAATATTACGGGGTACAGACGAGGCAATTCCTACCGCCTAACGTCGTCACCTGCAGCGGTTCACATTCTGGTCTACGCAGATCTCGAAAACTTTGACCCCGACAAATCGATCCGAGTCACGGCCGTACGTTCTCGAACCAAAACCCATGAATTTCGAGCCAACTCGAAGGACATGCTGGATCACTTCCGACAGCATCTGGATCCGTCACGAATTTGCCTGATGAAGATTCTCGTCGAAAAGTAAGCCGCCAACCAATCGCGTGTCCCGCGGATGACCAAACGGCGACTGGCATTGTCAGCTCGCATCAGCCCAGCTCGCATCAGCCCAGCCCACATCAGCCCAGCCCACACCTGTCCGTTAATCACAAACGTGACTGAACCTTTGCCAAGAACACCTCTTTAGGCAGAGCCTATTCTGGCTCAGTTGCTTCTGCCTTTGCCTCTGCCTTTACTTCCAATTCTGTCGCCGTGGCGGCGTGTTCCGCAGTCGACTTAGATTTAGGCTGAAACGTTATTAAAGCTTCTGGCTTCACTAGGTTTAACATGTGGCCATGATCTGCGGTGACGATCATCAATGATTCGTCCCAGTTGCTGTTTTCTTCTACCCATTCAGCAATCGCCTTCACAGCTTGGTCGCCGCTGTTCACGGCTCCGATACTGTTGTCAAGATTGTTGTCGTGGTTGGCCCAATCCACGTCTCCGGCTTCTACCATCAACCAAAACGGAGTTTCACGGCTTTGCAAAACATGCAAAGCGGCTTTGGTCATTTGCATCAAATTCGGGTTCTGTTTTCGTTCCGCATCAGTGTAAACCTCGGTCTTCTTTCCATTGCCGATCACAGGCTTGTAGTCGCCATTTGCAGTTTGGAATGGAAGGTGACCATTGCCGATTTTCACACCGTAAAAGCCGAGCAAGCGGTGATTGCCAGCGGCCGCTTGCCTAGCAGCTTGCATCAATTGACGAGAACCCACTTTTCCTTCTTCACACTGAACGGCCACGTATTGGCCACCATTTTTCAAGGACGATCGAGTGAAGTCAGAATCTGCGAGATAGTAGTTACCAGGCTCGAAGTTTTTTCCTTGAGCCTTGTCTGCTTTTTTGATGACTCCGTAGCCACCTCCAACAACAACATCCAAGCCGGGTAACGGTGTTTTAGGGTGAGCGATCGATGGAAGCCCCAAGAGATCTCGGGAAATATCTTGGTAGTCTTTGCGACTGACATTGTGAGCATAGGCACTCGCTGGAGTCGCATGGCTAATGGGGACAGAAGAAACGGCTCCGACAGCCCATCCTGCTTCTTGCACCTCATGAGCGATTGTGAACAGCTTTTCGCCACTTGGCCCGATCGTGATTGCGTTGTTATAGGTTTTCGCGCCGGCCGTCATACTTGTGGCTGAAGAAGCGGAATCTGTATACACATGCTTCACCACTCCTTCAGCGGGTTTGCCCAACAAATAGCCAACATCCGCTGGCACATCCCACGGCGCAAATCCACCAAACGTTGGGTTGTATCCACCAAACCCGGTACCGCCGGGATTCAAGACCGTCTGAGTATCCACGTCTGTCTTTGTGCCATTGTTATGAGGACTCGTCACCATACTGGCATATTGAGTTGTTCCGTTGGCCCTGTATCGTTGAAAAAACGTTCCGCTTCCTCGTCCTGCTTGGTACATCACAGCCTGTTGGTTGTAAATGGCGGCTGCCTGAGTCGTCTGCCAATCCATGCCGTCAAAGACAACCAGAAAGATGTGCTTCTTGCCAGCTTTGACTGCCGCCTTCTGTAGATCAGCGATGTTTGTCTGATCCATCCAAACAGCCTGATCACTCAGGGTCTGTTCGGGAACACGGCCGTAAATTTCCTTCAGACGATCTTCGCTGCGGTAAACGCTATTGGCTCCTGTGTAGGACCGCAGATCAATTCCGTCACCGGCATTCAACGTGCCATAGGTGTAGACGGGGATAAGGCGATTCGAATGGGTGCGCCAGAGTGTGTATTTTTCTGGGTCCACACCCCAATGAGCGACATCAGACACTCCATCAGCAATCGCCGACTTTTGAATTTCGGCAAGCCGATCTTCTGCTGACACACAGGACATCAAGAGCAAAGATGTGCAAAACAACTTCAAAGTGAGAGACATCAACTGACGCCCTTTATGTCAAATTCACAAAACGAAAACAATTGGAAGGGGCTCAGCGAGCAACTGTAAAACCACGCTGCCTTGCCATATCTGCACAGTGTGCTGTTCGCCACTAGCACTGCACAGACAATTCTGATCTGAACAATTGAAAAAACAATCGATAGGCAACTATCGAGCTTCGTCTTGCAGCCCATAGTCGTCAATTTTCTTATGCAGCGTGTTTCGATTGATTCCCAATCGAGTGGCAGCCCGAGTTTGGACTCCTTGACACTGACGTAGCACCTGCAAAATCACTTCTTTTTCCACTTGCGAAACCACATGATTGTAAACGGCTTTTGAATCTTCGCCGACTTCAGCGATTCCATGGTTTACAAGTTCTGAACAAAGTGATTGAGTATCCTCGGATTCACGACGCCCGATTCTTATCGGTGCTAACCCGCGCACATGCTGAGGCAAATCTTCGACCCCGATGACATCAGAATTCGTCAAGACCATCGCACGCTCGATGTAGTTCTGCAGCTCACGCACATTTCCGGGCCAGTCATAGCGACTCAGAAAACCCAATGCGTCATTGGACACCGACGTGGCCCCAATTCCGTGCTCTTCAAGATACCGTTTCACAAAAAAGCGAACCAAGTCTGGCACGTCACTCGCACGTTCTCGAAGAGCGGGAAGGTAGATCGGTACGACATTCAAGCGGTAATACAAATCCTCGCGAAAATTGCCCGCTTGGATCTCGTCCATCAAGTCGACGTTCGTCGCAGCGATGACTCGGCAGTCGACTCGAATGGTCTTTGTATCGCCCACCCGTTCAAACTCATGCTCTTGCAACACCCGCAAAAGCTTCACCTGCAGCTGATAACTGACAGAATTAATTTCATCTAGAAAAACGGTGCCTCCATGAGCCGCTTCAAAACGCCCCGTGCGGTTTTCAACGGCGCTTGTGAACGCACCTTTCATATGGCCGAATAATTCGCTTTCCAGAAGACTTGCTGAAAGCGCGCCACAGTTCACTCGGATAAAAGGACCAGAAGCACGGGCACTCAATTCATGAAGTGCCTTCGCAACCAGTTCTTTTCCGGTACCCGTTTCTCCCGTCAGCAACACTGTTGCCGGAGCAGGAGCCACTTTTCGGGTCATCCGAAAAACTTCCTGCATCGGACCACTGCTACCGATGATTCCGCGAATCGCCAAGTCGTCTGCCATCGTGAAAAATACCGCTCGATATTTTGCTAAGATCTCGAAACTAAAGGTTCAGATCGTCGTAGACCACTGAATAAAGAAGCAGATTCTACGCCAAAGCCGAAAGCACCAGTGCGAAATATTACAGCACGTGTTTCAAGATACGAGACCACGTCCACTGTCGATTCGCATTTCACCGCAGTTCCCATCATCGCCAACGGTCTAAATTGACAATTCCGCAGGCAGCAGTGCATGAGATATTGGCGAAGGGGACGTGGGAATTCCCTGCCAGTATCTAAACCCGAGTGTCACCGAGTACAATCTGTGGTTAACCGAAGTTTTCACAAGGCCCCCAATGTCTGACACAACAGCCATGCCACTTTCTGTGATCACCCCTAAATTCCAATTGGCTGTGCAAAAGGCCATTTCTCCCGACCGTGTTCTCAACACCAACGATGAGTTGCTGGTTTATGAATGCGATGGGTATGTCGTTGAAAAAAACACGCCGGATATCGTCGTGTTTCCAGAAACGTCAGAAGAAATCCAAGCAATCGTTCGAATCTGTCGAGACGCCCAAGTCCCGTTTGTTCCCCGAGGAGCCGGCACCAGCTTGGCAGGGGGATGCCTGCCTGTGGGCGGCGGAGTCATGATTTCATTGACTCGCATGAACCAGATTTTGGAACTGGCCCCAGAAGACCGTCTGGCCGTCGTGCAACCCGGAGTCATCAATTCCAAACTGAACAACGCCTTGAAAAATTCAGGATTCCATTTTGCTCCGGACCCATCCAGTCAAGGAGCCTGCACACTGGGTGGAAACGTAGCCACCAACAGCGGTGGGCCACACACATTGAAATACGGTGTCACCGTAAATCACGTTCTCGGAATCGAATTTGTTTCGCCGGAAGGAGAAATCATTCAACTGGGCGGCCCATTGGGATCACCGTCTGATTTTGACTACACAGGTCTGTTCGTAGGCAGCGAAGGCACGTTTGGAATCGTCACAAAAATTTGGGTCAAGCTGACTCAAAATCCACCCGCCGTCCGCACCATGCTTGCCATCTTCGATTCCATCGATGACACAACGGCCGCCATCAGTGCAATTATCGCAGCAGGCATCATTCCTGCAGCTCTTGAAATGATCGATCAAGGTATCATCGGAGCACTCGAAGATGCATTCGCTTTCGGCTTCCCATTGGACGCAGCCGCAGTCTTACTCATTGAAGTTGACGGCTTAGAAATCGATGTTGATGAAGAAGCTGAAACCATCGCCAACATCTGCCGAGAACATTTGGCTCGAGACATCCAACGCGCAAACGATGACCAAGAACGAGCCCTCCTGTGGAAATGTCGCAAACAGGCTTTCGGAGCCATCGGTCGACTGTCACCCAGCTACTGCACTCAAGACGGAGTCGTCCCACGAACCAAAGTGCCTGAAATCTTGAGATTCATCGCAGACGTCAGCAAACGTCACGACATTCGAATCTTGAATGTGTTTCACGCCGGAGACGGAAACTTGCATCCGATTTTGTTGTTCGACGAACGAGATCACGATCAGGTTCAACGAGTTCTTAAAGCAAGCGACGAAATCTTAAGCCGGTGTATCGAACTAGGCGGCAGCGTCACAGGAGAACACGGCATTGGAGTCGAGAAGATTGACTTCATGAAGCGGCTGTACTCAGATGTCGATCTCGCAGTGATGAACGACGTGCGAGCTATGTTTAATCCTCAAGGCCTATGCAGTCCGGGAAAACTACTACCGACAACCGGAGCCTGTGGAGCCGAACGAATTACTGTCAGCCACCCCGGAAGAAAAGCGGCCATGTAAAACAGCGCCAATGTAAAACAGTACCCCGAAAGAACCCATCGTTGCCAACCAGCACCATCCGCTCGTATCGTCACTTCATCTCGACAACGCTTTCCCCCACACACAAGCCCCTGCCAACAAATCACAAATGGCTTCACTTCATCCAGAATCCGCTGAAGACGTTTCAACTGCGATCCAGCAGGCGATTTCAGAACACAAACAGATTTCACTTTGCTGTGCTAAAAACGACTCAGCAACTGCGATCCATTTGCACCTTGACCGACTGAACCAAGTCATCGACTATCCGTTCGATGACATGACCATCACGGTGCAAGCTGGAATCACTTGTACCGAACTCAACCAAGTATTGGCAGCACACAATCAACAACTGCCGATCGATATTCACCAGACAACAACGACAGTTGGTGAAGTTGTCGCATCGAATCTATTTGGACCACGTGTTTGCGGATACGGAACCATTCGGGACTACCTGATTGGCATTCAGGCAGTGGACGGGGCAGGGCGGATCTTCAAAGCCGGAGGCAAAGTGGTTAAAAACGTCGCCGGCTACGATTTGTGTCGGCTGATGATTGGAAGTCATGGGCGACTGGGAACCATTACGGAATGCACATTCAAACTCAATCCACTTCCAGCATCGGCATCTGCCATTCGCATAGGCTTTCAATCTCAAATAGAACTTACAGCTGCGTTACAAGCACTGAATTCGTCGAATGCTCGACCAACATTCGTCGATCTGCACTGGTCGGCTTCTGGCAAAGAATACGCAGAACTCGTCGTTGGAATTGAAGGTTCGGCTTCATCTTGCCGGTGGCAATTGGACCAAATTCAGCAGGAATGCAAAGTGCCTGCGATCGAATCCTTCAGCTCAAGACAAGTCGCAGACTACTTAAGCCACCCTGATCACTTTTGGACAACTTCACAGCAACGTTTGAAAACTCGTCGATCACATATTGTTGCAATCGCCGATCATTTTATTCAGCAACAGCTACCATTTCATGGCTACGCTGCAGACGGAATTCTGCACACCTCAGTTGATCCACAGCTTCGATCAATCCTCATGAAAGCTGTCCCTACAGCAGACGTCCAATTCTGCGACCGCAACCCCGCTTTCACCGCTCAACAACATCCTCTGAATGAACGCCTGTTGCATACATTTGATCCTCATGGAATCTTCAAACAAGTGCCTGAAAGCTGACACACCTCCATCTGGACAAATTTGTAAACCCAAGGCCTACCGAATTCCCCTCCTCACAAAATCGGACTCAGATGACGACCGATACGACGACAAAGCCCGAAGTCCCCGGAGCCAACATTCCCTATCAACGGTTTTTGGATTGTGTGCATTGCGGACTGTGTACATCGTCGTGCCCAACCTACGTTGAAACTGGAGACGAAAACGATAGCCCTCGAGGTCGCATCCATCTTATGCGAGCTGTTGTTGACGAACGCCTGCCGCTGACAGACAAAGTCCGCCACCATCTTGACCTGTGTCTTGACTGCCGCAGTTGTGAAACATCGTGCCCATCTGGAGTTCAATACGGACGACTTTTGGAACCATTCAAAGTCGACATGCACAGGATATCGACGGCGTCTGAAAAACGAGATCACTCAGTCTCCCCTCCAAAACCAGACTGGTTTCACCGCTGGATTTTACATGGACTGTTTCCGTATCGAAATCGGATGAGTTGGGCTCTCAAGCCCGCCCGAATCTTGCAGCGACTGAAGATCGATCGACTGCTAGAGACCACTCGCCTAACCAAGCTGCTGCCCGCCCGCTTGCAGCGTATGCATCGACAGCTGCCCGCCTTAAAACCTTCCAGCACGCCACTGCCACAACACGTTTCCGCGATCGGAAAGCATCAAGCAACAGTCGGCCTGTTCGTCGGATGCGTGGCCGACGCCATGTTGCGTCACATTCACTGGGCAACCATCCGTGTCCTTCAGCAAAACGGTTGTGATGTTGTCATTCCTCAACAGCAAGGCTGCTGCGGAGCCATCCACTATCACAGCGGTGCGGCTGAACCCGCCGCCAAATTGATGGAACAAAACGTGGCCGCATTTGAAATCTCAACGTTGGATGCCGTGATTGTGAATGTCGCTGGCTGCGGAGCCATGCTGAAGGACTACAACCCTATTGCCGAAGAAATCTCTTCGCCGATCCAAGGAAACATGGAAGGGTTCGTTAACGCTACCAGAGACGTCAATGAATTCTTGGCAGACTTACCAATTCAAGCTCCAACAGGTCGCATTGATGCGACTGTCGTCTATCAAGACGCATGCCATTTACAACACGCTCAAAGGGTGAAACAACAGCCTCGACAGCTTCTGAATATGATTCCCGGATTGAAGCTGATTGACTGCGACGAGAGCGAACTGTGTTGCGGGGCCGCCGGCAGCTACAACCTGACTCAACCGGAAATGTCAGACCGACTTGGAAACCGAAAACTGGATCACTTACTAGCAAGCCAACCGGACATCATCGCATCGGCAAATGCTGGCTGCTCGTTGCAACTTCAGGCACTTTTAAAAGAACGAGGACTCAACATCCCCGTGGTTCACCCTATCGAACTTTTGGACGTGTCGTACCAAAAGCAAAATTGGCATACCGTGCTGAGCTAAATCGATTCGCTTTGCTCAAGCAGCCGTTTTCTTCCATCCAATCACACAAAACCGCAAATCAACATGACAATCCCGCAAATCAAAGCCGTCGTCTTCGACATGGACGGCTTGATGCTAAACACAGAAGACATTTTCGATCTCTCTGGTCGGCAGCTGCTAGAACGACGCAATATGCAGATGACAGAAGAAATTCACCGCAGCATGCTGGGCCGACGTCCTGACGAGGCATTTCAAGCGTTAAAAGATCTGACGGGAATCACAGATTCAATTGATGACCTGCAACAAGAAACAAAGCAATTGTTCGCAGACGTCGCCAAAAATCATCTCGACACAATGCCGGGGCTATTCCAGATCCTAGATCGCATCGAAGCTCTTGGCCTACCCAAGGCCGTTGCTACGTCATCACCTCGAGCATACCTGCAAGACATGCTAAGCCAGTTCACACTGCAATCAAGATTCCAGTTCGCTCTCACGGCAGAAGATGTGACACACGGAAAACCTCATCCAGAAATTTACCAAAAGGCGATGCACCAACTAAAAGTCCAGCCAGCTGAAACGTTGGTATTAGAAGACAGTGAAACGGGAACCAAAGCCGCAGCAGCGGCCGGAGCATTTACCGTTTCTGTCCCCAATCAACACACGGCCGCCGGAGATTTTTCAATGGCCTCTCTGGTGGTCACATCTTTACTCGATGATGAACTACTGAAACTGCTGCCACTGCCTTAGTTCGTTTCCCAAAGCGGCGACACACACCGTCAGTCTGCCGACCGCCGTGGAAAGTGCGATGACGAACTCTATGCTTGCAAAGACCTTTTCCGTCGCAAAATCATCAACCCAGTGCCAGCAAACATCAAGAAGGCGAGTGACGATGGTTCTGGCACGGCAGCGACGTTCGATGCTAGGTTAAATCCGATGATATCCAACGCCTGAAGATCCAAATCTGTGACGACGTTCAAGGAACCAGCCGGAGCTGCCGTTGGGTCTAAGATTCCTAGGCCAAGGTTATCACGCCAATGACTGGCTTGGCGGCCATCACCGTTTACCACTCCACGTGAGAAGTGGTCAGTTCCACCCACCAATCCTCCGCCAGCTGTGGTTCCGCCATCCAGAGAATAGAACTTGGAACGATTGTCAGCAGTAAAGTCGAGGTCAGCACCTGCGGCTAAACTGTCGGCTGAAAAACGAGTGAAGTCTGCAGCGGTGACAAACGTGAATAAATCGTCATTGAAAGCACCGTCGTCATTGCCGTCCAGAACGTCGACGCCACTGGCGAAACCCAGAGCATGTCCCAATTCGTGAATCGCAACACCCACAAAGTCAATCGCGCCACTATCAATGCCGTCTGTTGGATCGAAGTCAAAGACAAACTGATCATTGAAAGTAATCGCAGTATCACTACTTGCGTTTGTCGCGGAACGTAAACCCAAAGCTTTGGCATTCGCATGGCTCAGCCGCACCGTCGAATTGTTCGCTCCACCGTCGTCGTCAACGTACGGAGTTTCAAAACTTGCGCCGGTCGCCTCATCTGTCTCGTTGATGTAAACAGAAAAAGCGTTGCCAGTGGGCAGGTTAGCGGTGAACGTTGAGTCATCAACTGAGGTGGCATCCCCGGTGATCGCAGCTCGAAACGTGCTGTAATTGTATGTTGCCTGAGAAGAACTGGCTTGGCCTAGGATGCTGCCTCCAAGATCTGCGAAACCGGCGTTCACGTTGACTGTGATATCGTCGGTAAAGACGCTGGACCAAAAATCACCTGCCGCCTGAAACCCAGCATCTGCCTGAGCATTCCCGGTCGTTGAAATGTTGAACACCAGGTCCGCTGTCGCCGAGTGGCCCCCAAGAATACAGGTTGCAATAACCACCGCCCACGTTCGCATTTCACCGCCCTTTTGAAAACTATGATACATCAATATTATGAATTCAATGTATCGCCCCCTGAGATACAGTGGCAAGCACAATACCTAATTTTGACACCATCGTACTCACTGCAAACAGAACGTCAATCGTAAGACGTTCGGTTCCGAAACCGCAGAAATGAAAGACCGCATCCACTCAAGTCTTCACTGTTTTGTGACGGACCTCACACTACTTAGAGATGCTCTTTCATTACCTAGAGACCATCCCACAGTCCCTTTGTGATAATCATCACATAAACAAGATGGACAAACGTAGCAAACAGATGCATATGGCATTGGTATCGCCCAACGTCCCTTCAAAATTTTGAACTCAGCCAATCGCATGTTTGACCTTTCAGCACCTGCCATTCCTACAGAACTTTCGCCCACCCCCAAGTGCCTTCTTCTTTCGAGAAGTTCATTGAGAAGTGACTCACGATGCCTTGGCTGAAAGAACATTTCGAAACCAGTCGGCTTCCGCCGCCCTATCGTAAATCAGCTTCTTTGAAGCAGAACTGAAGACCTGTCACTCAACACTTGATGTTTGCGCACCTGAACCAGGGAAACTTTAGCGTCGCGTTCACACCGACTGAACGCAAACTTTCACCGCTTACGTTCAACAGCCAAGGTCACCATAATCAGTGCCCGCCTGCCAAATATGCACCGGGGCCAAGTCACGTCGAAACGATCCAAAGACGAGATCGCCGAGATCGAACTTCCATAGAATCAACTTTGTCTAGCTGACTTCTATCAGGATGCGATCCGGCAACTCAGACAATCCAGCGATCAACAGCGGCGCCTCGCCACAGCAGCCTGTTACTCGACAGTACTGCCAAGCCGAGACGTTTGACTCGCGGTCAAAATGGAAGGCAAGATTCTGATCAACGGGAGGCCCTGTTTGGAATGTGCTAGCATCCCAACCCTTCCCTTCACAACCTGCTCATTTTGCATTGGGCCGAAGCCGAACGATGAAACTTTTTCACACCGACCTATTCGTCTTGCCCCTTCCAGAAGGCCATCGCTTTCCCATGCAGCGATATCGTCTGCTGCGTGAACGCTTGGAAACCTGTGGGGTCTTTTCATCCGATCAAATGTGTGTGCCGCCAGCTGCCAGTGATCAACAACTAGAGCGAGTTCACACTTTGGATTGGATTGATCGAGTCACGGCCGGCGCACTGACAAAAGACGAAGTCCGTCGAATCGGATTTCCATGGTCGAAGGCCATGGCCGAACGCAGTCGTCGCTCCACAGGTGCCACCTTAGCGGCCGCGGAATGTGCATGGCGAGATTCCGTTTCAGCCAATTTAGCTGGCGGTACTCATCACTCGTTTCCCGACAGAGGAGCAGGGTACTGCGTTTTTAATGATGTGGCTGTCGCGATCAGAAACGAACAAGCCAGCGGACGCTGCCAAAAAGCCTTGATCATCGACCTCGATGTGCACCAAGGCGACGGTTCAGCTGCCATCTTTGAACACGATGAATCTGTCTTTACGTTCTCGATGCATGCCAAAAAAGCGTTTCCTGCTCGTAAGCAAAACAGCAGTCTCGATATCGAACTCATGCCCAAGTGTGAAGATACTGAATACCTTGCCCGACTAAACGATGGACTTCAGCTTGTTCGATCAAAGGCAGAATTTGACATCATCTTCTTTCTAGCAGGAGCCGACCCCTACAAAGAAGACACCCTGGGCGGCCTGCATATCAGCAAGGAAGGCCTGCAACAGCGAGACAAAGCTGTATTCGATTTTTGCCAGCAAGCCAGTACACCACTGGTAATTACGTTGGCCGGAGGATACTCGAAGGACATTACCGATATTGTCGATATTCAATACCACACCATAACAAAAGCCGCCGAGCAGCTCGGCGGCTTTTGAAAAGTGTGAATTCTGGCCACTCACAATATCATAAAGGACTGGCTAAAATTGAACTGGCCGCAGCGAAGCAGCTTTGGGTCACCTTGCTTGAAGGGGCACCATGCTTGAAGGGTCACCAAACTGGCCATCCCCTCTTCGTGGTTGCACCTATTCTTGATCATAACCACTCAGCACGGACAAGTCAGTCGATCAGTTGCCTGCTGATCCATACACCACCACCTGATTTAGGTGAAGGATTCCGCGGCCGTCGATGCCAATCTTGACGTAGCGTGCGGTGGTACCCGCTGGCAATTCAATTGAATAATTCTCTGCTGGCTTCTTCGATTTCCAGACCTGTTGCCAGTCTTTGCCATCGTCTGAAATCCACACAGCCATGTCTTTGGCTCGATCGTAAAACTGCCGATTGCGACGGTTCTGAATATCGATTGCCCGAATTTCAGTAGGCTGCTTCAAACGAATCGCTATCGCTGGATTATTGCTGCCACCGCCGGCTGAGTGGAACAAAAACTCATGATTCGAAGCTCCAACGGCACTCAGTACCAAATGAGCAAACTTCGAATAACGGTCCTCGAATCCGCTTCCTAGTTGCAATTCAGCATCACGAGAGACTTCGATGAATTCTCCCTTTTTGCGAAGTGCTCCGTCGTCAGCCAAGCCAGTCTCAATCCAACCATCTTTCGTAATCACAAACATTGACTGCTCGGCCAAAAATTCAATCAAGTCGAGAAATTCGGCGGGAGCAATTGTCTTGACCAAACCTTCTGGCATTGAACTGGCTTTCATTTCTTCTCGCTCGTCAATGTCGTCTTTGGCGATCGGCAATCTCTTGCCCTTGCCGTCATCTGTTGCCACTCCCAACACGATCTGTTGATCATCTTCGTCAAGAATAAATCCGGTGTGTGTCTTCCCCTGAACGGTAATGATCAGGACAGTTTCATAACCCTTCGCAATCGTTTCATTGGGATACAAAACATGCCGAATAATCTGCTCTTTAGAATTGCGGCTGGCGACGCCATCTAGCTTAGGACCGAATGCATTGCCTTGCTCACCAATCATATGACAGGATGCACAAACTCGACGGTAAACGACTTCGCCGTCCTTGGCAGATCCGCCTCGAATGTTGACGAGCTAACGCACAGCCAGAGCTTTTGCAGACGCTGAAGCTTCTTCATCTTGAGCAACCAACAGCGGCTTGATTGCTTCGCCACCAGGTCCAGTCGACCGAAGAAACAGATCGTAGTACTCGCGAGCCGTTTCGCTGGAATTCACCAAGAGCTCACCTCGGCTGTCTGCTTCACCACCCATTTTTCTCAATGCCAGAAGAGTGTGTTCCATGGTGTACTCCCACCAGTAATCCAACGGTTGATCGACAGCCAGTAACACAATTTCAAGAGCCTCATAGGTCTGCACAAAGCTGAGTGCGCGAATGGCTTCTAACCGAACCCGGGGATGCTCGTCTTTAATCGCTTGGCGAATGACATCCAAAGCAAAATCGAACCGCAACATCTCATTTGCAACCGTATGAACGGCCGCGCTGCGAGCATGAAAATTATCGGACTTCATTAGCCGAGCAACCAACGCTGGGTCAACGGCACGAGCTCCTTCTTGAACCCATAGGGCTTCCGCCAACTTTTCGGCACTGGCTTCACCTGCAATCCATTGATTGACGGCATTCAGAACATCAGCTTGCGGGCGAGCTCTAAGTTCTCGTCGAGCTCGATAGCGAGTTCGCAGTTCGTAGCTTTGCAGCTGGTCCAACAGTTCGGGAATCGTTGCTTCAGCTGGAAGTTCAGGCTGAACCAGGGGCTTGTTTTTATTGACCAAACGATAGATTCGACCATGCTCGTGATCTCGATTAGGATCTCGTTGAGAATACTGCATATGGCCAATCAGAGCATTGCACCAATCTCCAAACCAGACAGCTCCATCGGGGCCGATTTGAGGATCAATCGGCCGAAAGAACCCGTCTTCACTCTCGAGCAGATTTTCGATTCGCTTGCCTACGTAACCGGCCGTGCCATCTTCGTCAGCCACGTCAAATCTAGGCAACCCATGCATGTTAATCACACACGCATAGATGAACTGACCCTGAATACTGTCTGGCAGATGGCGGCTGACAAGGAATTCGCTGCCGCACGCAGGACGCATGCCTTGATTGTAAAAAAGTGGTCGTAACGTACGTCGAGAGGAAACGTTGAAACCAGAAAGGGGACTTGCCCAGTGCTGCTGAGCATTTGTGCCATCACCGATTACTCCCATTCCCCAACGGTCAAACACCATGCACCAGGGGTTGCCATAGCCCGGGGTCTTAAAATAGCGGAATCTCTGAGACATGGGATCTAAAACGTAGCTACCTGATGGACCCCGATTTCGATCGGTGACATGAATCCCGTTCGTTGTAAACTGTTTGCCAGGTTCAGATGCGAAGGCCTGACTTGACGCAGTCAACACATCGACAAACGGAAGATCGAGTTCGGCGGCAAGAGCTTGAATGGCAGCAGAATACTTCTTCAAGGATTGGTTGTTTTGCTTGCCATCAGAGAGATGACGATCGTTCGCGTTTTCAAACGCCATCGGACTGATAAGAACAAATCGAGCCTCTCGCCCGGGCTTCGAATACTTTTCGCTGGATCTGTTGATCCAGTCACGATATCGATCTTGGATCTGCTTTACGTCTGCCTCGGTATCTCCTGCAAAGTGTTCGTTGAACCCAAAGAAGCACAGAAACAATTCTGGACCAAACACTTCCAGCGGATCATCGATACGATAGTAGTTGCCGGGCCGTTGCTGAATGCCCACTTCATCTGCCGGCCAGCCAAAGTTGCGAATCACCAGCTGTTTTTCTGGAAACCGACTGTGCAGCAAATTTTCGAAGTGGCCAAAAAGATTCATCCGTTCTGCAAGAGATCCTCCAACGAACACGACTCGTTCTTGATCACGAAATTGAAAATCGTCAGCCTGAACGGCAGAGGAGCAAAACAAAGGCACGCAGGCCAACAGCAAACTGAGAGCGCGAAAGGGCACTGAAGATCCTGAAGCGGCTATTGAGTGAAGCTCACAAGCGTTTTGTATTCGCTATCAATGTGAGTTCGCCTGGAAGCGGCGATAGCCGGAACGGACCCTGGCCTTTTTATATATTGGTACAACGCTCATCGATTTTCACTCACTGCCTGAACAAGGCAAACGATTTCCGAACAACTGTCCCGATTCCCAAAACCAATGGGATTCTTCAACCCACCCACTGACATTTTCCAGTCGTTATCACTTAACAAAAATCATTCACGCGGCAGTAGAGAACGATTCCAACTCCAGTCACTTAACGCAGCGCCCTTGAACGATGAAACGATTAAGTGCCTCGCCCCTGAAACTTGAACAGCGTGGTCTTCATCAACTTGACCTGAACGAATCACGAGAGGCGAACTCTTAGCGAACGTCATGCCAGCATCACAGTGGTTTGTGAATTTCACTCGCACACGTGAAACTAGGCAACCCTGCCTGATCGCTCTGCAGTGACCGATCTCTTGTAATCGCTCCTATGAAAGCTCATTCGATGACGACCTTTAGAATTCAACATGCTTTTCTAGTAGCCGCAATTCTATTAATGAACGTGGCCGGCAATGCCTGTCCACAGCAGGACGAAAAGTCAACTCACAAGCGGCAATTGCACGAGTCTGAAGCCGCCCCCAAACAGCGGCAAACCGACGCCAAAATCAAAGCTGAACTGTTGAAGATTCTTGAAGCGAATCCCAAACCTAAAGTGAACAGCCGAACGACAATAAACGTGTGGTCGCGCCGCGCAGACTCGCTGTTTTTCTTAGAACGCTTCTCGGAAGCCGTCAAAGAATATGAGCAGATGATCGCGATTGACCCTGAGCTCAAGGAATCTCATTGGAGACTTGGAATTGCCTACTTCTTTAACAACGAACCCAACAAAGCAGTTCAGATTTTCGAAGGCTATCATTCGTTCGACGACGTCGATCGAGAGAATGGGATTTGGCGTTTCTTAAGTCAATTCAAGGCCACGAATCCAAAGACGGCCGGTCAAGAACTGTTAAAATATGCCAAAGATGATCGAGAACCTTTCCCCGACGTCTATCGTTTGTTTGAAGGAAACATGACCATTGAACAAGTGATCGATTCAATTCCCTCCAATCTTTCTGCCAAAGAGACCGAACAGCGTTCGTTTTACGTTCGACTGTATTGCGGCATGCTTTGCGTTGTCAAAAAACAAAACTCCGAAGCCATCAAACATCTTGATAGAGCCGTCCAGTATCAGTGGCCTCAAACCGCAGGCTACGGTCCCAACTACATGTGGCACGTGGCTCGCATTCAACTGAACCAACTGAAGAACAATTCGAAATAGCGAACTCGTTTCCCGCCCCGAACTCAGATAAGCCAGCAATCTGCAAGCCCCGTTCCTGCCTGATCGAAAGCGACGTTCCACCGTCCGGTTGGCATCGTGTCTCTCTTCAAATTCAACGACGACTCACCACAAGCTCTCCCCGCCCGAATCAACATATCACTCTCGAGCCGCACATGAAATCTGTCTTCTACTTCACTTGCTGTTTCCTGCTGACCATCAACGCTGTGTTAGCTCAACACACACACCCGCCAAAGCAACAGCACAACGTGCTGTTTATTATCGCGGACGATCTTACCGCGACGGCATTGTCGTGTTATGGCAACCAAGTTTGCCAGACTCCAAACATCGATGCCATCGCTGCAACAGGCACTCGATATACAAGAGCCTACTGCCAAGGAACATTTTGCGGGCCGTCGCGAGCTTCCATGCTGTCTGGCTACTACCCGCATGCCACGAAAGCATTTGGCTACACCAGCCCTCGCCCAAAAATCGGCAATCGAGCCACCTGGCCTCAGCACTTCATGAACCATGGATACTGGACTGCTCGAATCAGCAAGATCTATCACATGGGAGTTCCCGGAGGAATTGAGGACGGCGGTGATGGAGCCGACGATCCGGCGTCATGGAATGAAAAATTCAACAGTCCAGGTCCCGAATGGAAAGCGGCAGGGGATGGAGAAACGTTGGAGAACAATCCGGACGGTAAAAAGCCGGCTGTGGGAGGCAACACGTTTGTCGTTGTCGAAGCTGATGGCGAAGACCAGATTCATTCTGATGGCAAGACATCAAAACAAGCCGTCCAGCTTCTGCAAAAGTTCTCTGCCAACTCAAAGCCTTTCTTTCTAGCAGTTGGCTTTGTCAGGCCTCACGTCCCCTTCGTAGCACCTCGTCCTTACTACGCACCATTCCTGCCATACAGCAAGAACACGTTGCCCCCAAAGATCGCGGATGACTGGAACGACATTCCTCAATGGGGCATCAACTACAAAACAAGTTCAGGCATGAAGATGGATGAACGCCGACAGAAAAAAGCTATCGGAGGCTATTACGCGTCCGTTGCATTCATGGATGCTCAAGTCGGCAAAGTCATGAATGCGCTGCACGAATCGGGCAAGGCTGATGACACGATTGTGATCTTCACCAGCGACCATGGGTACCATCTTGGTGAACACGACTTTTGGGCCAAAGTCAGCCTGCACGAAGAATCAGCGGCTGTGCCTCTGATCATCAAAGCCCCCGGTCAAGCACCCGCCGTTTGCGATTCCTTTGCCGAACTGATCGATCTGTATCCGACCACAGCAAGTCTTTGCGGACTGGATATTCCAGCACACATTCAGGGCAAAGATCTCTCACAGACTTTGGTCGATCCAAACCACCAAGTCCGAGACGCCGCGTTTTCAGTGGATCCGCGCAACAAGGGGAATCGAGGCTTTCTACTTCGAACTGACCGTTGGGCCTACATTCAGTACTCAGAAGACGCGTCGAAAGGAAGCGAGTTGTTCGATATGCATGCTGACCCAAACCAATTTACGAATCTTGCCAAACAAGCACAGCACCAGCAGACTGTTCAAGCATTCAAACGTCGGCTGGCAAACAAACTTGCATCTGTTCGCAACAATGACCTTGATCGCAAATAGCGACTGCATCCGCCGGCTTCTCAAACTTAGCCGCTCGCCTTTCTTCGCTCTATCTGCGATGCGTAACATAAAAAACGCTCACGAGGCGACCTATTCACTGACTCCGCGCAGCCAGTTTTCACCAGAACGAGAAGGCGATCACCCCGTGAATTTACTGACCGTTCCATCTTGTTGTAAAACTTCAACACGGCCAGATTAGAAAGTCCAGAAACCGCTGGAGTCCCACCCACGTGAAGCGTTATGCTTGGTGCTAATCAACAAAATTCTACGCAAACGCTCTAGATTGACAGAGAGAAACCTACGATGACTGGAATTCGAACTGCCTGCAAATGCCTTCTTGGTCTGTGGATCGGCTGTTCTTTGCTGCCATCCGCGTCTGCTCAGGTTGGAATCATGAACTACGGCTCAGCTCACGTTGGTGGCATGAGCATGGGACAGCACCGAATTGTCGGCTTCCAACCTGCTGCGGGCGTATCCAACATGCCGATCAGCAATTTGTACGGCAACCGAGTGACGTTTGGTCAGCCAATCGGCGGATTTTCGGGGCTAAATTCAGGCTCCATCGTTGGTTTCCAACCGGCCAACTCACACTCGTTCGGCCAGACTCAAAGCTTCGGAAATTTCGGAGGTTTGAATTCTGGGATTGTCACAACCGGATCTCAGTACGGACGAATCGTTCGCTATCGGTATCGAGTCCCCGTTTACGGCAAGGTCAACAGCTGCGGAACTCAAACCAGTTCTTGCAATAGCTGCGGACAGTAAGCAATTCGGAGCAACACAGCTTCGATTTAAGATTCGCGAGCGGTCACCAAGCTTCGGTGACTTCAGCAATCGGTGACACTGTTCGTGAATTCTGTCACTTTGATTTACCAATACAGCTGGTAGGCACGAGTGGTCAGTTCATCCCAAGGACTGACTGCTTTCGAGTCTCGCTGTTCAGTATCCCATTCCGCTTTTGACTTCATCAAGCGATTCAAGACGCTGCCTCGAAACCATTGACGGTTCGTCCAGCTTGTTGACACATCTCTCTGTGCCGCTGTTCGATCGTCTGCTGCCATGATTTCCAAACTTTGCACTTCTTGGCGAAGCCGGTCTTCACGAGTTTGCAGCATCTGACGGATTCCATCTGCAACCAATGAATCTTCGGAAGCACACAGCGGGACGAATTCGTTGAGACATTCGTCGCTGAAGGGATGAGCCGTGATTTGGACGATCGGAGCCGGATTGCCAGCGAGAATTGCTTGCACGTTGTAGCGATGAACGAGCACATCCACTGGCAACACACTGAGGCTCCATAACATCAATCCGGCCACCCAGCATTGCCGCCGCAACAACCATCTGAAGTTATGCCAACAGCGAATTTTCACGAGCACCAGAACAAAGCCAAGCAGTACCGCGAAAATTCCCAGCAGGCCAACAATTCTCATCAAAGTCATGCCATTGTAAGCGATATAAATCCACATCCGATTGATGACCGCAGCTGCCAAGACAAAGTTAAGAATAGACCATCCCCATGCCAGCCACTCAAGCTTCGCATAGCGTTCATCATGGTTCAACGTGCCTCGAAAAATCAGCGACAACGTGACCGTGGATAAGGCCAATGCAACTGTCAGCCAAGCAGCCCCTTCATGAGCATAGCTGGAATATGTAAAACCTTCCGGAGGCTTCCCTGACGTAAAAGCTCGCAATTCAAAAACTAAGTAAGCTCCAAAAATTGCGATGACAGAAACCAGAGTATTCCTGAATGCTGCATACATTGGACTGCGGACAGAATGATGATTTCCATCAATGGCCGTACTGACGGTCATCTTCACGATCACAGGTTGCAAAATCCCGGCCGTCAGAACGCCCACAAGAATCCAAAAGAAGATCTGTGGAGCAGAAAGGTCGACAAAGAAATGGCTCACAGAATTCAACAAGGTGCTTAGTCGAAGCGAAACCACTTCGACTAAGTCTGCGTTCGCCATGACGAACACTGTTCCAAACACCAATACGGCAACTGTCGGTAGAATAAATTCAATTGCTCGACCACGCACAACAGCCGATTGTTCCGGGAGAACCTTGGATCGAAATACCTGCTCGATCCGCCTGATAACTGTCACCGATCCTGGCACGCATTCAAACGGGAACCTCAAGACTCGCAGTACAAACGGCGAATTTCCTCGAAGGCTCAAGCAATACGCGAATAGCAGCCAAAACCCAATGAACGTCGCCAGCACGTTGCCACACCAGGCAAGCCGCCATGCTGTAAGCACCAGCAGAAAAGCGGTGACAACTGCCGCCAAAATATGAGCTCGCCCTGGAATCGCAAAACCGAAAGCGACAGCTGACAAGACCAAAAAGACGGCGGGGCCAAAGAAGCCGTCTCCTTGAATCAGACACGCATCGGCAACAATGACGATCAACGGTATACACAACAGCGAGACCCAAATTTTGCCGTTGTATTCAGCGATGATCTCATCCTGCCGACTGGCTTCCAAGGAAGATTCCATCGCAGTGGCACGCAAGCTGGCAGCCCCTGATGAGGTCGGTTGCAATTCAGTCGCACCTGTGGTCGCTGTGTCATCGCCAGTTGCATGAGCGCCAGTTGCATGAGCGTCAGCTGAGGGACCGTTGTCAGGCGGCAAATTTTGAGCTGAGTGATCATCAGGTCTCGGCGGCATATCGTCATTCATTGTCGGCTCGTTCTAGGCGGAATTCGCCAAAGAATTAGGATTCCGAACGCCTGTCTTCAAGTTCGAGAAGACAAGGAATCCATAACCACTCTGTGATCGCTCCCAAACGTCAATGCCAGACAGCGCAGTATCAGACAGCGCAGTATCAGACAGCGCAGTGTCAGACAGCGCAGTGTCAGGCAGTGACACGTCACAAACTTCAATCACGAATTGGCAACATAGAAACGTTGCCGACCGAAAAACACGACCGCGAAAAGAGACGTGTGAATGTTCAAGAAGGCGATGTTGTTAACGTCGTATGCGCGACAGTGAAATGATGTTTGGGCTATTCAAGGAGATTTCCAACTTGGCAATTTGTCTGACTGCTGCATCAGAATCTTCCAACACATCACAGAAAGTCGAAGCCGCTTGGCCGTTCCAGACAAACTTTCAAGCAGTCACCGAGCAGCGCGTTGATAAACGCCTGGATGTGGTCACCCGACGTGTCAGCGAGGAATGAATCCTCTCGAAACCTTCAGGTTCTGCACATCCGATATCCCTCGCTCACGGGCCTGTTGATTTAGCGTTTGGATCGCACGTCAGTTCTGTGATCCCCCTTTCCCCCGCGTCCGTTGGGGCGCAACGGGAGCGGGGGTGACAGGCGGATCAGGTTGAAAAGGGTGAGAGGAGTGGGTA
>JBDWHY010000017.1:0-85037 GCA_039974975.1 Fuerstiella sp.
GGAGGTTGATCGTCGTTCTCGGTAGAATTGGACTGTTACGCAACTTTTGGAGCCCACCGCGATGGCCGTCACAATCCCTGAAGAACTTCAATCGTTCGTTTCGCGAAGTGTCGCAAGCGGTCGCTTTCGTTCCGAAGAAGAAGCCGTGACGGAAGCTTTGAGTTTGCTGCGGCAACGTGAGAGCCGGCTGGATGCTTTACGGGCAGACTTTCAGGTGGGAATTGACCAGCTGGACGCAGGGCAGAAAAAGCCTCTTGATATTGAAGCCATCAGAAGACGTGGCCAAGCAGCGTTAGCAGCCGGAAAGTCCACGACATGAATTCCGTAGTCGAGACTTCCGCAACACACCAGCCGACTGTGTATGTTGTTGCTGGCCCCAATGGCGCAGGAAAGACAACGTTCGCGACTGAGTTCCTTCCTCGTTTTGTCGAATGCCGCAATTTCTTGAATGCAGATTTGATTGCTGCGGGCCTTTCGCCATTCAATCCTGAATCACAGAACATTCGTGCCGCACGATTGTTGCTGGAACGAATTAGGGAATTGGCTCACGTCGGCCAAGATTTTGGATTTGAGACAACGCTATCCGGTCGCAGCTATGTGAGACTGCTCAAAAAGCTAAGAGCACAGGGGTATCGAATCGAATTGTTCTTTCTGTGGCTGCCAACCGCGAATATGGCGATCACTCGCGTTGCCGAGCGAGTCCGCAAGGGCGGACACAATATTCCGGAACCTGTGGTTCGCCGTCGTTTTCAATTGGGTCTTCACAATCTGTTTTATCTTTATCTGTCGATCGTTGACGACTGCTGGCTTTTTGATGGTTCCAGCCTGTCACCTCAGCCACTTGCGATGTGGCGTGACGGACAACTAACGACATTTAACGACCAACTGTTTCAGCATATTCAGGACCAAGCCCATGATTGAACCGGTGTCATCATCAGACTGGCTAACGGATCAAGCAAACGCCGCCTTTCGACTCGCTTCTGAAAAAGTGATTTTGGAAGCACGTCAAAGCGACACAAAAATCATCGTGTGGCAAAACGGGCGAGTCTGCCATCTTACACCAGACGAAGCCGAGCAAGCTTTGAAGCAGCAATCCGGCGAAGATGTCAGCTAGCGCTGAACGGTTTCTAAACCCACGCAGTGGATGTCGTCGCTGACTTCTCGGTGGTGGGCTCAAGGTCGAGTCAGTGATTTTCAGAAAGTCGCACCGCGACGCAAACTGTAAGTTGGGACACTTTCTCTTACGTGGTTCCCTGAGCCCCGTCCGCCTTCGCTGTCGCCTCGGCCTTCACGCTAGCTTTCTGAGGTTGAGATGAAAGTGGATGAGGCGGCTCCGTTTGCCGAGCTGAGGTCCCCATGCTATTGCAAGGTGTGCATTGGCATCACCACTAGATCCACCTCTGAAGTTTCCTATCAACTCGCTGATCAACTCGCCGAATCAGCAAAGCCCAAAAAAGCAATCTGCAAGAACATGAAGGCACCGGGGGTTTAAGTTGCCAAAGGCAGTGCTGGAAAGAAAAACACAGAGGCACAGAGGACACAGAGTATTGCTGCGTCCCTGTCCTCTGTGATCTCTGTGCCTCTGTGTTTACAATCCTCCCGGGTCGAAGGGGCCGCGACTGCAAAAACTTCGTGCCTTCGAACTACTGTTCAATACGCATCAGAAAGATGCATGTTTCACACGTTTACGTAGCAACCGAATGTGAAGCCGACGTTTCCATACATGTGGCGTCGAAATCGACTCGCTCAACCTATTTGGAACAGAACAAGAATTACGACGAAGCAAAGGCATTCACTTTCGCCAGCAAGCAAGTTCTCAACACCTTCGTTTCGTTGCTGGACAGCTGGATCGCGTTGGAATGCGACAGTGAAGTCAATTTCGCGTTTCTCTGCCCCAACGAGTCGGGAAAGGCAAAGAAGTGAGCGGCAATCTCCAAGACAAAGTCATCCGCATCATCATGACCGGCACACCAGCGACGCGGCTGATATTTAGTCAATCGACGGACAAAAATGCATGAACCGTTTCCTGTTCACGTCGTGAACGCGTGGTTGGGGCACAGTAGCCGAATCGCCGAAAAGCACTCTCTTCCACTGATGGCGGGAGCACAGACCGTAGCGTCTGTGCAAATCCACGAGGAGACACAGCAATTCGAGCGCATAAAAAAACAGGAAGTCGATCGCAACTTGCGGACAGACTTCCTGCTTTTAGGCTCCCCCGAGAGGACTCGAACCTCTGACAAGGCGGTTAACAGCCGCCTGCTCTACCAACTGAGCTACAGGGGAATGGTTCGCGAAATGTTATCGCGAGGCGGGAACTTAACGTGCGTTTCGCCTGGGATCAAGTGTATTTGGCCTACTGAAACCATCGTTTTTACGCCTAAGACACTTTTTTGGTCACAAGCAGCGTTTTTAGGTTCAAAACACGCCGCCAAAACCACCCGAACGGCAAATTTTGCCGACTGCACTGAAGTCCAGATCTGGACTAGCCAACCAAGCCCATCATCCAGCCCTCAGACAAAACCAACAAAGACAACTCAGAATCCTTTCGGTTGGGCCATTCAACTCGCCAAATTTCGACCAGTTTCAATCCAACAGGAATCTCACAGTGTGTATCGCCTTGCTCCTGACACACTTTTCACCCTCGAGAGCCCCCAGGATACGAAAACGCCACCAAACGATCAGAACTGCCACGAGCCGTTGAAAAGTGCAGATGGCAAATCTCTGAATCCCGCGCAACAAAGAAGCCATTGGGCTGAGTTGGCGATTTCAGTCGCCAAATCAATTCCAATGGCTTTTCAGCAGTTGCCAATCAGCGGGCCCATCCGTCTGTTGCATTGAAGGCCGCATCTTGCGATGCCAAGTCGCCTAAGCTTTGTCTGCTTTCTTCTTTTTGCCTTCTTTTTTTCCGCCCCGTTTCCGTGGCTGCGGAAGTGTCTCTTGCTGTTCTTCTGTCAGCACTTTCTTCAAAGCCGCGATGATTTCGCCGTCCATTTTTCTGCGGGCAACCATCAGCTCTTTTTGAGAAGCCTTTTGGGCGTCTGTTAGATTCAGAGCGGCAGCCACGGCTTTACGAGCTTCAGCACCCTTAGTGCCCGCTTCTTTTGCAGCTTTTTGAGCCGCTTTTTGAGCTTCTTTCTGCTCAGCCGTCAGGATGTCAGCCATCTTCTTCTGATTGGCAGCAAATGGTTCGGCAAACTTCTTGTCGATTTCAGAGACCTGAGTCTTCTGTTCGTCAGTCAGGTCAAGCTTTGCAACGAAACGTTGAGTTGCAGTTGGCTTTTTACGCCCCTTTTTCTTCTTGCCTTTTTTGTCGGCATCGTCTGCAAAGGTGCTGGCACTGACAGCCAAAACAAGGGAAAAGCAAAGCAGTTGTTGAACAAGCTTCATGCAAAAGTCTCCACAGATGAAATGAAAATACCGCAGTCAAAATGAACTGCTGAAGATCGATGCACAACACGCCCGCGATATTTCAAATATTTTCAGCCCAGCTCCGTTTATTCGCAAATTGGCCTCAAGAATCGCTCGCTGAAGGCCTTTCAATCTCGTAGCAAAGCAGGGCCGACCGAAGAGACCGATGGAGAAAGCAGGGCGACAGCGCCGCCAATTGCCACGCTGCTGTCAGGCGCCAATTCTGGCCGTGGTTCCAAAACTTTGGCGATTTCTGTGACTTGCAACATCCATTGATGCTAAGTCACTCAAACAGTTCTTGAATTTCTTTGTGACCAAAATCCACGAGAGGAAATGGGCGTCCTGCAGGGCCGGGCAAATGAGATTCTAAATTTAAGCCCATACTGTGAAAGATGGTCGCGATCAGATCTCCGGGAGCCACCGGGCGATCCACGGGCACTCCGCCAACAGGATCACTTGCTCCAACAACTCGCCCACCTTGAACTCCGCCCCCTGCAAAATACGTCGTAAAGCACTGAGGCCAATGA
This sequence comes from Fuerstiella sp., assembly GCA_039974975.1. GTDB lineage: Bacteria > Planctomycetota > Planctomycetia > Planctomycetales > Planctomycetaceae > Fuerstiella. The sequence goes on from JBDWHY010000017.1 coordinate 3,936, forward strand.
TCTCGACCACCCGCCGGATTCACCTTTGGCGTGCGTCCGAATTCCGCCAGATTGCAGACCAGCGTTTTGTCTAACATGCCTCGGTCGTGCAAATCGGTGATCAAAGCGGAATAGCCTTGGTCGTACATCGGAGCGACGATGTTCTTCATCCCTTCAATCGATGTAAACGGCTTGGACCCGTGAATGTCCCAGGTCACTTCATTAAAGACTGTCAGAAATGTGTTCACCGTGACAAAGCGAACTCCGGCTTCAACCAGTCGTCTGGCTAACAGGCAACATTGCCCAAAACGATTCATCCCATAGCGTTCTCGAACCCGAATCGGTTCTTGCGAAAGATCGAACGCATCACGGGCTTGGGTACTGGTCATTAAGCGGTAAGCGGCCTGAAAATTTTCATCCAACAAAGCCGCGTTCTCGCTGGCTTCAAAATCTTTGACCGTACTGTCAATCAGTGACCTTAGCTTTCGTCGGCGCTGCAATCGAGCATCGCCCATGGTTTCGGGAGGCAACAGGTCGGGCACTTTAAACTTCGGCTGAGACGGATCAGCCATCAGGGCAAACGGATCATGGCTTTTGCCAAGAAAACCACCCGCTTGGCCATTGGGAAGATTACCTCCACCGCGGCCCATCGTTTCTGGCAACACAACAAACGGCGGCAGGTCTGTGCGGCGACCTTGCAAGTAACTTAAAACGGCTCCAGCATGAGGTGTGTTGACTCCACCAGAAAATTGACGCCCCGTTTGCATCATCTGCCATCCCGCATCGTGCACGGCGGCGGCTGAGTGATGACACGAACGAACCAACGAAAACTTGTCAGCGATTTCAGCATGCAGAGGAAGGATTTCAGAAATCTGAAAGTCGGCTTTCGTGCTGATGGGACGAAAGGGGCCTCGAACTTCTTTCGGAGCGTTCGGTTTCATATCGAACGTGTCCAGTTGGCTGGGAGCTCCCAAGTTAAAGATCATGATGCACGCACGATCGTCGTGACCTTGCTTTACTTGTCCCGCTTCTTTGGCGGCCGCGTAACCGGCCATCGACAGCCCCGTCGCTCCCAGCGTGCCAACTTGCAAAAAGTCTCGACGAGTTCTTCCGTCACACGTATGAGCTTTTCCAGAAGCGGTGAGATTCAGCATAGTGGCCAGCTTTACGAAGACGGAAGGCGTCGGAACTGGGCTTGAGTCTATCGCCGTGCAACTGGGAACTCAACGACATCAGAGCGAGGGACATGCTCTGGGTGAGTTTTGACGGCCAGTATTGATCTCGCGCAAAGACACAAAGCAACCGTACTTTGCAGTGAAAACATCGTCCGTGGTAGGCCCCCGGCTCGCGACGTGAATTCACGGAAGCAATTCACGGAAGCAATTCACTGGAGCAATTCACTGGATTGATTCACTGGAGCGATTCACTGGGGCGGATTTCAAATCCAAAAGCTGAGATCCGTCTGGGCTTATTCAGACCATCTATTGGTTGTGATAGTCTCGATACCAAGCGACGAATTTCGAGATACCGTCATCAATGGTCGTAGCGGGGCTAAAGCCGACATCCTTTTGTAGCGCATCGATATCTGCGAAGGTTTCAGGCACGTCTCCGGGTTGAATATCCATCATGTTTTTGATGGCTGGTTTCCCCAGATGCTTTTCCAAACTTTCAATCATTGTCATCAGCTCGACAGGCTGATTGTTACCGATGTTATAGATGCGATAGGGGGCTGCGGTGGTCGTATCATCCAGAGGATCTTTCTCTGGATTCGGTGATGGAATTCGATCGTTGACTCGAATCACGCCTTCCACAATGTCGTCAATAAATGTGAAATCTCGTCTCATCTTACCATGGTTGAAGACATTGATTGGGCTGCCTTCCAAGATGGCTTTGGTGAAAATCCACATGGCCATATCCGGACGTCCCCATGGCCCGTAAACCGTGAAGAATCTGAGCCCCGTGGTAGGCAGATCAAACAGGTGGCTGTACGTATGAGCCATCAGCTCATTCGCTTTCTTGCTGGCGGCATACAGACTGACCGGATGATCGACTCGATCGGTCACACGAAACGGCTTATTTTTATTGGCTCCGTAAACAGAGCTACTGGATGCGTAAGTCAGATGGTCGACTTCGTTGTGGCGACAGGCTTCCAGAATATTCACAAAGCCAACAAGGTTGCTATCGACGTAGGCCTGAGGGTTTTCAAGTGAATAGCGAACCCCGGCCTGAGCAGCCAAGTGAACGACGGAATCAAACTTCTGAGCCTTGAACAGATTCTGCAAAGCAGGGCCATCTTCCAAAGCCAACTGTTCGAAACGGAAACCGGGCTGATCTTGCAGCTGCTTCAAACGATCTTGCTTCAACGTCACATCGTAGTAATCGTTGACGTTATCCACCCCAACCACTTCGTCGCCTCGAGCCAGTAAACGGCGAGACACGTGCATTCCGATAAAGCCAGCTGCGCCGGTCACAAGGATTTTTGACATGATTCGGAGATGGCCTTTGCAGGTCGAAAAGAATAAGTGGTCGGCCCCAGACTCTATCCGTTCCCTGATTGCTCAGGATCATTCGCTCACAACAGCACGGCATTTCCGCAATGCGCAGATTGCCTAACCTGAATTGCCGTCGCAACCGTTCAATCAAATTTCGGTGTCGATGCTTTATCGAGAAGGCCAAGCACCGGGTTGAACCACGGAACTTTGTCGCTGACCAAAACTGTTCTGAATCAAAGGGGCTGCTGTGGGTGAGGCCGATGGACCGTTCCAATTGGGAACGCTTTCAACCTTGGCTCGACCTGAAATTCCCTGCCCCGCATTGGATTGACCAAAAGCTTCTCCCGCCTGAGCTCCCAAGGTCGACATCGCTGACCTGAGGCTTCCATCGGGTGATTCGATGACTCGGCTTTGCACGGCCTGTCGGAACACAGATTGAGAAGCCGCAGAATTTACTGCTGGATACTGGGCAGCTGAATGTTGGGCAGCTGAGTGTTGGGCAGCTGGATACTGGGCCGCCGTCTGCTGGGTCGCCGTCTGCTGAGCCGCTGGATATTGGGCACGCGGCTCGACTGCGATTTCTGGAGTTTCGCGGTACGCCTCATAGCTCGTCAGTTCAACGTTCACCTTTGAAGGTTCTTTATTCTGAGCGATCATTGTGCCGGTGCCACTTGCCTTCAATGACGCCAACATCTTCTGAGTTGACATCAAGGTACGCTCATCCGGGTTCCTAGAAATTGCTTGTTCAAACCACTGAACGGCTTCTTGTTTGCGACCCAGATCATTCAGAACGTAGCCAATATTGTAGGACGCAGCAGATTGGCCAACCGCGTAGTTAAGATGTGGCTCGGCCATATCAACCTGACCATTGCGAGCGTAGGCAAGCCCAAGTTCGTAGCGAGCACCTTGATCTCGTGAATCCAAATCAACGGCTTTCTGCAGGCTGGTGATTGCCGCGGGATAGTTGTTTCTGCTTGCGTGCAATTGGCCCATTGAAATCCACACGTCGCTGAGTTCTGGGTGCTGCTTGGCAGTTGCTTCCAAAATCTGCTGAGCGGCTTCCGTACGACCGGTTGCCTGTTCAATTCGAGCAATCCCTAAACGAGCGGCCACACACTGATCGTTGGCCTTTAAAATTTCTCGGTACCGATCCATCGCTGCAACTTGGTCGCCCATGTCTTCACGCCATCGCGCAAACTGCAGCAAAGTGTGTTCTGGCGCATTCAATTCTTTTTTAGCCGCCAAAAATTCTTCACTCACTTTTCCCGGAACATTGGCCAGCGGATCACCTGCTTCCTGATCGGCCACAGAATTTGAGGCAAACAAATTCTTGAAGCTGGACGTGCTGCCACAACCACTGACAACCATCAGGGCGGCGCTAAGAGCGATTGCTTGTCCGGTTTTGAGGTTCATCCTTGCGTCCTAATTCCGCGTGCGAAAAACGGGCGACCAAAATCTCAACCTGAACTCGATTACACCGAGGACAGCTTAAAACAGTTCGCTTGTTCTCATCTGATCGACTGGATCAACCCAAACAATCGATAAAAACTGCTTCGGACACAACGAATGCAACTGCAAGCAGAATGATTCGGCAGGACTTGCTGTAGACGAAAATCGACTGCCAATATTGCTGGTAGATCAATGACCACCTCAGGCACCGCCATCAACAATCCCATGGAAACGGGTGCTGCATTTTATCTTGGCCAGGGGCATGGCCATACTGATACTGATGGTCACCAGGCGGGACGAATCACGAGCCATTAAAAACAGAGCAACGGCCTCAAAGCAGCGTTAGTTCGAGCACTGATCCGCGTGCAACTTCTTGAGAACATCGTCATTGGCGATCGTGCCTTTCGGCAGTTGCTTGATTGCTTCGATGATCTGCGAAAGATCGTCGTGCCCGAAATCACAGCCCAAGTCCTTCAGCCGATGAGACACCGCATTGCGACCGCTGTGTCGGCCAAGTACCAATTCAATTTCTTTCGCCCCAACCATCTTAGGAAGAAAGGGCAGGTATGTTTCCGGATGCTTTAAGAGTCCATCTTGATGAATGCCAGCTTCCGTGGCGAACACGTTGGCTCCGCCCACGGGCTTCATGCGAGTCATCGCGACTCCTGTGAGTTCTTCGACCAGTTTGCACAGCGGCACTAATCGAGTTGTGTCAATGCGATGTGTCTTGCTGTACTGATCCTGATTCAACGTTAAGGCCATGACCACTTCTTCGAGCGATGCATTGCCCGCCCTTTCTCCGATACCATTGACGGTGCATTGAACCACATTGGCACCGTTTTCAATTCCCGCCAAAGTGTTGGCGACGGCCAGTCCCAAATCGTTATGAAAGTGAACAGCCAGTAAAGCCTTTTCAATGTTTGGCACATTGTCTTGAATGGTCTTTAAAAAGCGGGCCGTCTTTTCTGGCGTCAGTACTCCGACAGTGTCAGGAAAGCCAATCGTCGTGGCTCCCGCATCGATCGCCTCTTTATAACACTCACACAAAAAACCCATTTCAGTGCGACTGGCGTCTTCTGGACTGAAGGCAATAATCCTGAAGTGTTCTCTCGCATATTGAATGGCGTCCGTCATCAGAGTCAGCACCTCAGCTTTGTCTTTTCCGAGTTTGTGTTGTCGATGAATGGGGCTGGTGCCACAAAACAAACTGACACCTCGCTTGTGCATGGGATTGCCAGCAAGAGCTTCATGAGCTGCATCGATATCAGAAGGAAGCGTGCGACATAACGCGGTGAGCACCGGTCGCTTGATCACTTTCACCATTTTCTGAATGGCTTCGATATCAGCCTGGCTGGAAGCAGGAAATCCCGCGTCGATGGAATGGATCCCAGCGGCATCGAGTGCTTGAGCGATCCGAACTTTTTCATCAGGATCCAAAGTCGCCCCAGGCATCTGTTCGCCGTCACGCAACGTGGTATCGCTAAACAGCACGATGTTCGATTTTCGGTGATGACGAATCACGGCATCACGAATTACGTTTCGTACTCGGGTGCGAATTTGTTGAAGAGGAGCGGGCATGTTCAATGAAACTTATCGGACGGTTCACGAAAAAACGGCCACAGAAATCTGTGGCCGTTCATTGTACGCTTTGTCGCTGAGACGAGCGAATTAATCATTCGAAATCAAAACAGATCAAAGCTGCAGCGGAGTTCGCAGTTCGAAGATCGCTTCGCTGATTTCTGAAGAAAGTCGGATCAATCGACTGCGATGTTCAGTCCGACATTTGCCGAGGTCCTCGTACACGTTTCGCCACTCTTGAACGAGGTCGCTCATTTCTCGTTGCAGTTCCTGCGAGGTTGGACGGTACTGCATTTGGCTGTGAAGTCGGCTACTGCGTTGCACAAAGCGTTGCATATTGTCCATCACTTTGCTGGCATAGCTTGGTCTTTCGCGATTCAACCATTGCCCTACATCAAGACTTAATTCATCGGCCAAGGTTTCCAAGGTTGCAGCGATTGGAATCAACCGTCGAGTGTCGATGGTTGAAACAGTGCCTGATAGGTTTAATTCGTTTCGCAAGCCAACGATGCCGTCTTCGATTTCCCGAAGAACAACTTGACCTGTGCGGCTTTTCAAAGGCGTGAATGCTCGCACAAACTTATTGCCGTATTCTTCCACAACTTGGTAGTCTCGAAGTAGCTGCTGAGAACTGGCGTTGGCGTTTGCACTGTCATTGAAGTTTTTCACAGTGCCATAGAAGTTATCTGCTTCTTCAAGAATCGAATTCACATCCTTGAAATTCAGCATCAATTTAAGATTGAGCCGAGCATAAAATTCATCAACGTCTCGCATCAACGAGCCAGCAATTTGTTTGAGATCTTCGCGGCTGGTTTGCTGTTCGATCCACAGCAGATCGTGCAGACGATCATCAAGCATCATGATGTCTCGAATGGTACGGTCGATGTACCGGTTTTGGACCAGCTGCATTTGAGGTCGCAGAGCGGTCCACATTTGGCTGAACCGATTGTAGCCGGCAACAACTTCATGATACTGTTGCTGATCAAGAACCAGCTCTTGGACTCGGTAAGCCTGACGGTCTAGCTTTCGAGCATCGATAATCAGAGAACTAAAGTCGACTCCGCTACTGAAGTCAGTTTCAAGTTCTTGAACAAGATTTCTCATCGCACTATCAAGCGACGAGAGTTCCACAAGCAGAGCTCGACGGTCAAGCTGAGGTTCCATTTCGAACAGTTTTTCAAGCTGTCGCTGTAACCGACTGATTCGCTCTTGGCTGTCGACAGTCGTACGGCTTAGCTGGCGTGTCTGAGACATTTGATTGGAAAGGTAGTGCCAATCGCTGTCCAGTTTTTGCATGTCGGGAAGCAAGCGTTCCAAAGAAGCTCCGGCTTGCATATCGGAAGTTAAACGGGCGGCTCGAGCTCGTTGAGTCACCAGTTCTCGGAGCAACGAACGTACTTCTGGATTACGCTGATAGTCTCGTTCAAGAGAGCGATACAGCTTTTCAGATTCGCTGACGGTTTCTCTCATCAAGTTCGACAGGACTCGAGTATCAACCTGCGACAAATCGACCGAGGTGCCGGATACTCCAGAATTTTGCCGATGCTGAAGATTGGACCGAGATCCATTTTGCAGAAGCTGATTGAAGTCGTTGAAGTTGGTGGAATTATCACCAATTCGAGTCGGCGGCTGAGCCATCACTGACGAGCTTGTCGTAAGCGACAGGGAAATCGTAATTGTGATGAGTGCAGTTAAAGCAGCTCGGCACCATTCCATGCGAGGGATCGCCATCTGTGGTTTCCTTTCCAAGAGCGATGATCATTCGTCGACTAGCTCGCCGGAGATACTTATAAACACCGGTTTTAATCCGAGTGTTTCAGCTCGGAAATCGCTTTTCAATTGCCAACGTGGTTGAAGCGATGGCAGTTTATGCTGAAACGGATGTAGAACGGAACATCAGTTTTGTAATATTTCATACTGTCAAGAGGCAGAATGGTGCAATTTTTGATTCACCTGCCAGCCCCAGATGGGTGCAACGGCAGTTTGTGCAGATTGAAAGTTGAAACTGGCCAAAAAAACACCTTTCTGTATTTTCAAGGATCTGCTACGGTTCCGATTGGCGTTTGATTTGAACGCCAACGATGCGGGGGCATCGTCGTATATGACTATCCCGGGGAAAGGATTCCCATGCAGGGCTCGTTTTGGAAAACAGTCGCACTTGTTGCTGTGATTGGCGTTGGAAGTCTTGCCATTCTGGAAGTTCAGAATCGGCTGCAGAAGTCTCCATCCGCGCTGGAAGCATCCGCGCAGACTGATGACACGGCTCTTTCAGAACAGCTGAATGCAGTCAACGTGACGTCGATCGATGCAGAACTGTCTGAATCTGAATTCGACAAGATGTTGAAGGCCGAATTTCCCACTCCCGGCCAGCAAACCGTCGGTGCCAAACCCGCGACTCTTGCTGCTGACTTCAATTTGAGTGAGCCAGAGTCTGCAGCGCCGCAGACATTTCAAGCCAACTCTGATGCAGCTGCTGACCAGTTTTCAATGGATGATTTGTCAGAACAAACGGGCACCGGGGCAAGTGACTGGACGACTGGTGACACTGTTGCCTCAGCCATCGACACCAACGTTGACGCTGGCTTCTTGACAGAAACTCCCAATCCATTTGCAACATTGGCGGCGGTCGATGATTCGAATTCATCCAACATTAAGCCCGTTGGATTCGTGTCTGATGATCAATCACCAGACGATTCATCTTCGGAAAGCCCATTCGCAGCCTTTGACCCATTTGAAAACAGCGCACCTGCAGCCAGCGACACAACAACACCAGCAATGACTGACGTCGCTAACAGTGCATCAATCACTGACTTCCAAAACAACCAAACTCCGGCATCTCGTCAGGCTGGTCAAATGGAATTCTTCAACGGTGCAAATCGAGAAGCATCGACGGAAACACCACCCAAAACGGTAAGCGCTGCTCCGATTGCATTCGGGCAAGAGCTTGACGAAGACGTGTTCAATGACGCCGTTTCTGACGGCGGATTCAGCCAATTCGAACCAGATGAAGATGCGTCGAGAAGTCCTGCCGGCGGATCAAACCCTTTTCCAGGGTTCGACTTTGAGCCTGAACCTTCGCCGCGCTCGACTGAACCAGAGCGACTGCCTACTCCAGACACAATGGGGAACGGCCAACGATCGCCATTCTTCCCAGAACAACCGGCCGCAGATTCACGACCCACTGAAGAAATGGTGCCGATGCCTCGAACTCGATTCGATGCAGCACCAGAATTCGATTCCGGCAGCGGGTTAGGCGCAGCGGGCGGGTTTGACGAAACCGGCCGTGGGTTAGGCGCAGCGGGCAGCGGGTTAGGCGCAGCCGGCAGCTCTTTCGATGATTCATTGACGGGAGCCGAAAGTCTGCCTTTCGCCGAAGACAATCGCCTTGATGTCCCTGTTTTGAATCCTGTGCCAGCTCCCGGACAAGACGATCGGCTGCCCATTCCGGGAATGGGCCGAGAACGCGAATTAGAACCTCGACCTGGCACATTTGATGGCAATGGCTTCGATTCGCAGCCTACCAATCCGGCTCGAATCCCAGACTTCAACGACTTCCCAGCAACGGATCGTAGCCCTTCTGAACTTGCTGATCCGTGGGGCCAAGATGGTAATATTCAGGAAATGAATCCGGTGGATTTCGATCCAATCGACCGCTCTGATCGCAACGAACCAGCACGGCGTCCCGATCGCAGCCGAGATGACTTGGGTTCTCCGCTCGATTTTCCAGATCGCAGATTTGATAGTGAACGACAAGACCGTCCGAGCAATCGCGAAATTGATCCGGGATTTGGCTCACAGCCGGGAAGAATCCCCACGCTTGAAGATCGTCGCGACGATCGACGTATGCCATCGAACGACAATTTAAGAAACAGCACTCCGCTGTCAGTGGATCCGGGCTTTGGTTCTGATCGACAAGAATTTGACAGCCGAGGCTACGACAGCCGAGGTTCTGATCGGTCGCAAGACTATCTTTCCGAACCTTCTTCGAGAACTCCGGCTTTTGGTGGAACGTCCAATGGCGGAAGTGGTCCGATCCGAAGAGAGCGTGAATTCGGAGGATCATCGTTTGATCGCCGACAGGAAGATTTACGAGGTGCTGATCAGCGAAGAGACGGCAACGTCCGTCAGATTGCCAGCGTGATGCGTCCCAAGCTCACTTTAGAAAAGAGTGCTCCGGAAAACGCGACGGTTGGAACTCCGTTGCAGTATTCAATCACAGTTCGCAACGACGGTGATGCTCCGGCTTACAACGTAATCGTTGAAGACGAAATTGCATCTTCAAGTCGAGTGAACGCAGCCAAGCCCCAAGCCAGCCGTTCCAACGACGGCGGTCGATTGGTCTGGGAATTTGATAGCATCGGCCCAGGCGAAGAAGAAGAAATTCAGGTCCAAGTGACTCCAGAACGTGAAGGCGTACTTGATGGTGTCGCGACTGTAAAATTTAAGTCTCGAGTCAAAGCCACGACCACAATTACGGCTCCGCGTCTTGAACTCAAAATGGAAGGTCCAGCCAAGGTTCGTCTTGGGGACAAGGTTCACTACCGATACGTGATCACTAACGAAGGCAGCGGAGAAGCTCGATCCGTCTTCGTACGCACAGTGCTTCCTCAAAATGGTGGACTTCGCCATCCTCAAGGACAGGACTTGGAATACGAAATCCCTTTGATGGAGCCAGGTGAACAGCGAGAAATTCTGCTGAGCGTCGTCGCAGGAGAACCCGGCAATCAACGAGCTCAAGCCTTGGTCACGTCTCGAAATGGAAGCAAGGACGAAGCCACGTGGAGCACCGATGTTGTTGGAGCACAGTTGCAAATGATGCGACGTGGCCCCAAACGCCGGTTCGTTTCTAAGACCGCTCGTTACGAAAACATCGTCACCAATGAAACTGACTTCGATGCCGTGAATGCTCGAGTGATTGAAGAAATTCCACCCGGAATGGAATTCAAAAAGGCGGGACAAAATGGACGCTACGATCGCACAAGACGGACGGTCACTTGGGAGATTCGACGGTTAGCAGCGAAGGCCACAACGACTTTGCAGCTTGAACTTGAACCTCGAGTCGCCGGCCCACAGGATAGTCGTGTGACCATCAAGGAAAACATTGGAGCTCAAAGCGACGACTACGTTTCAACAACTGTTGTCGAAGACTTGCACAACGTCAGTGCCACAATCAGTCAGCTTGATGGCCCGGTGGCAATGGGCGAAGTGTTTGGATTTACCATTGCCGTTGATAACCGAGGAACGGCAGACGCCACAGACGTTGAACTGTCTGTCGAAGTTCCCCCAGAAATCGAAGTCTTCGGAGCCGGTACGAAAGAAGTGCCAGCGGGGCTAAAACGAGGCACCAACACTGTGGTTTACAAGACTGTCGTTCGAATCAAACCAGATCAACTGCAGGACTTTGAATTGAAACTTCGAGGCATACGTCCCGGTCGAAACAAGATTGTGAAAGCCAGTGTGAGATATACTCAAATGAGTGAGCCATTGGAAATTTCAGAATCAGTGACGATTTACGACGACCAAAACTAGTGCTGAAAATGACTGAAGTGAAGAGGCAGCGAAATTCACCCAGAATTTCTGCTCGCCTCTTCGACTCACCAAACTGACGGGCGTCTTTCGCCGCCGTCTTTCGCTACCGTCTTTCATCACTGCCTGAACTGCCCGTTGAAAAAGGGAACCCGACGCGTGAGCGAGGGAGATCGGCTGTGCGAAAGCTCAGGGCATTCATCCCTCGCCGATGCGTCAGGTGACCACTTCCTGGCTGTTTCAACGCGTTGTTAAAGCCGTCATCAAAGGTGTGTCGTGATGCAACGTGCTCACATGATTGCTGGTTGATCCGGTTCCATGATCGATCGGCTGTGAAGTTCTTAAAGAAGCATTGGCATGTCGGCGGCAACCGTTCCGGTAACTCGCATTCTTGTGATCGAACTACTTCATGCAGATGAAAGTCTCTATTCGTCGGCTTCGAAATCGATGAAGGCGGAAGGCCGAGCCATGCTGTTGAGCATTGCGGCCGACCTTTCCGACTGGCCCAACAGTGAAGTCACGGTCGCCAGCGTTACGGACGGTATCGAAGATCTTTCAATTCTCAGCAAATGCATCACTCGACATATTTGTCAAAATGTGGCTTCACTCGTCGACGAACTGCTGACCAGTGACAAATTTTTTGACGCCGTGTTTTGTATTGCTCCGGAAGGTGATGGCGTTCTGCAGGCGACGATTGATTGTCTGAAACCTGTCGCTGAACGGATGATTTGTGTGGGCGATCAGTTGATGCAACTTGGAGGCGACAAACTTGCTTTCCATGATTGGTGTCAGACAAATCAGATCCCCACGATTCCCGTTCTAAGAAGCTCTGATGACGAAACATGGCCCCTGAGTGAAGCGGATTTCGTGGTTGTCAAAAATCGCTTCGGAGCAGGATGCGAAGGAATCCATCGTTATCGCTGGGGCCCAGAAACACAAGCAGCTGTCAGCGCAAGCGACGATCGAACTACCATCTGGCAGCCATTTGTGAACGGTCTGTTTTATTCGGTTGGAATCATTGGCAGGGGAACAATTTCTGAGCCAACCGTGCTTCCTGCGGTCTTACAAAAAATGCACTGGAACGACGACAGCCCTGCATATTTGGGCGGGCAGATTCCGGCGGAACTGACGCGTGAACAGCAGCGGAAGTTAGCTGAGCGCATTCAACAAATGATCGAGTTAGTAAAATTCGACGACGGCTACGTGGGCATAGATTTGGTGTGGTGCGATGAAAATTATTCTGAACAACCTCACCAAAAGGGTGCATTGACTGGCTGTGACTGGTCTGGCAGTGAAGGGTCTGGCAGTGCAGGGGCGACTGCTGTGGCTGGATCCGGCGAAATCAACGGAGAATGGCTACTTGTGGAAATGAATCCTCGCCTATGCACCAGCTATTTAGGCTATCGAAAGCTGTTTCCCGAGAATCTGGCCGAGCTTTGGTGGAACTCGCAGCTGAAACTTTCCGCTTTCAACAGCCAAAAAACACTCAGTTTTGACGCCAGAGCGTTCTGATTGCTTCGATATTCAGGGAACCCACGGGATGTCGTTGACACGATATGTGGTGAATTAAGACAATCAGTCGCACGGAATCTGTGGTTTGAACTAGACTAGGAAACACCGAGGTTGCGTGACAGGAGACTGGATGTCTTCTGGCGGTCGGAATCAAACGGAGTTGTTGTGGAAACAGAATCGAGTCTGTCACATGGTGATGAAGCCATCTTCAAAATACGATCTGCTGATTGCCGACGATAATTCGGGATTTCGCGAAGTGATTCGGGAAATCCTAGAAGATCGATGTGTGATCCGAGTCCACGAAGTGGGGTCCGGCGAAGAAGCTGTTGAGTATGCTCAATCGGTCGAAATTGACATCGTTTTGCTGGACATGCATATGCATGTCATGACCGGCTTGGAAGCACTCCGCGAACTCAAGACGTTGAACATTGTGCGTCCCTGCATTCTGATTACATCAGATGATGATTTGGGACTGCGTCGAGACGCGGCCGAGGCAAAAGCGTACTCGGTGTTGAATAAGCCCATTCGGCGAACCGAACTGTGTACCACTGTCGAAAACGCTCTTTTGGAAGCCTACGACGGTCTGGACAACACAGAACTGCATCAATAGACGCAAAAGCTGACGAAGAACGTCAAACCGTTCCTGAATCAAACTCTTGCAAGGGCATGCTGAAGCTTGTTGCCGCCAAGCCTCGCCCACATCCACAGACAGGGCGAAGCGGAATCACACCACCAGACACGTTGATCGCGGCTGTCAGCTATTTTGAAGTGCCATGCTCTTTTGAAAACACGGGCTTCGTAAAGATCATTCGTCCAGCGCTGCTTTGTAATACGCTGCTCACGATGTTCTCGACATCTTTGCCAATCAAATGGGCGGCACCTTCGCACACGACCATGGTGCCGTCGTCAAGATAGCCCACGCCCTGTCCCGGACTTTCGCCTTCCTTAATGATCTTAATGATCAATCGCTCGCCGGGGATATAACGAGGTCGCAATGCATTTGCGACGTCGTTTAGATTCACCACGACGATTCCCTGAACGCTGGCCACCTTGTTCAAGTTAAAATCGTTTGTGATGACTCCGCCACGCAGCTGCTTGGCCAGCTCGACAAGTTTGTGATCAACAGCCATCGATCGAAATTCGTTGCGATCCGTGTCGTGGACTCGAACTTCGTTGTGTGGGCTTTGCTGCATGGTTGCCAGCACTTCCAAACCGCGACGTCCTCGAATTCGTCGATTCTTGTCACTGCTGTCTGCAATTTCTTGGACTTCGCCCAAGACAAAGTCGGGCACAATCAGCGGAGATTCGAGAATCTGAGTTTCTAAAACATCAGCGATTCGCCCATCGATCAATGAACTGCTGTCAACGACAAGCGGGCGTCCGCCTTTCAGATCGCGAGCGAATTCCACGTAGGGAATCACAAAGCGAAAATCGTCTTTGGTTTGCAGCAGCAAAGAGACACAGATGTACGGTAAGATCAGCAGAGTCATCATTACTGCCAGTCCATCGTAAGGCGGTTTTACGATGGGTGTTAGAGCTTGAATCATAAGATAGGCAAGCAAAACGCCAATCAGGATTCCGAAATAGATCGCAGAAATGACTTCGATTCGTTTCTTTCGAAACATCATATCCGCAATGGTGACTGCCTGGCTGAGCATCAACAGCGCGAAAAACGCGATCAATTTATTCTGCGAGATAATTCGAGGCAGAATGGTGACGTTGCCGTCAATTTCCTCGGGATTGATGTACGCCAAAATCGCTCCGGCGCAGACGAGCAGATAGGCAACTCTCAGAATGATGAGAAGCATTGAGTTGTGGCCCTAGGTGGGAAGGGTTCGAGTATAGGTTGAGATCCGTAGGCAATATTCTGCGCCTTTTCGTGAAAGACACAATCCGCTGTTGCTAGATTTCGCAACATCGGTGAGAGATCCCCACCAGCCCCCTACAGGAGCAATCCCTGAACCCCCACGTTTTCACTGTGTTGCATTTCGAATGCAGCGGAAAGGCGAAATGATTTACTAAAGAAGATTCATGAAAATTCGCTGTGGACGTTGACCGAAAATCGGCGCATAAAAAACGGTGATAGCTGGCCAGGAAAGCAAGCTATCACCGTCAAATCTTCGTCTCAGTTCCACCCTAGAAGCTGTTGATGGTGAAACGGAAGCTAGCAAAGCTAGCGAGCGTGTTCCCCAGTGAGGATTTCTCACATTCCTCGTTCAGCGTGGGCGGAAGGTTGACTGATCAACCTCTGCGTACTTTTCGACTACCGCTTTGACTTGAAACTGTTCCGCACGAACTGTTTCGTTGAGAGCTGATGAACGGACGGGCTCACGACTTCCCGTCCATTCTCGTAGTCAGCACTTAGTGCAAAGGTCGATGACCGACCTTTCGCCTCATCTGACTAGTTGCAACCGCCACAGACGGGAGCACAGCAAGATGGAGCAGCACATGAAGCGTTGCAGCTTCCGCCACAAGCAGAACCGCCACAGGCAGATCCGCAAGCTGAAGGTGCAGAGCAAGATGGCTGGCAGCCGCCGCCACAAGCTGAACCACACGCTGATGGTGCACAGCATGATGGCTCACAACCGTTGCCACAAGCAGATCCACATGCAGCCGGAGCTCCACATGATGGCTCACAGCAGCCAGTGCTTCGGCGGCATTTACGCAGCTTCAGCTTAGGCATCTTGAACTTAGGCAACTTGAATTTAGGCATTTTGAAGCCACAACGTCGGCTGCTTCCGCAACCTTCGCCACAACCATTGCCACATACGCCAGCACCACAGGCTGCTGGAGCACAGCAAGATGGCTCGCTTGTGATTCCACAACCGTTGCCACAAGCTGAACCACAAGCTGCTGGAGCACAGCATGATGGTTCACATCCAAGTCCACATCCGTTTCCACAAGCTGAACCGCATGCTGCTGGAGCACAGCAAGATGGTTCACTTGTGATTCCACAACCGTTGCCGCATGCTGCTGGAGCACAACAACTTGGTTCTTCGGCACAGCCACCACAGCCGTGTCCACCGCCACCGAACAGGCCGAACAGACCTGCGTTTGCGGTTCCGGCCATCGTCATGACCAACATCGCTGCTGAAAGAGTAATCCCTCTCATGTTTCACTTCTCCTGAATTTGAGCTGAAGGGAGATATGATTCCGGTGGAAAGTTTGCCAGTCCGCTGGCTTCCTTGGTCCGAAATCGGGTAACACTGACACTAGGTTTCGAACCGATTGGGGTGCCACGATGATTCAAAGGGACACAATGACATCTAGAGGGTTGATCCACGTTCGCATGTGAGGGTTGTTCCGATTAGGCTGACAGAGCAGTTTCGCCAATCGGAACAGCTTCACATTGGGGGTGTTCGACTCGGGGTTTTCCAGTGGCATTCAGGCCATCAATGCCGCTTTAGGGCACACTTCAACACTGACTTCAGACCTGCGGCATCACCTATTTTCGCCCTAGGTAGTTCCTTGAACGTCGCTGCCCAAAAAGAACGTTTTGGCAGTCCCTCAACACGGAATCAAAACTCTGAAACGAACAGAAAAATCGCAACGCCGTCACAAGCCGCAGATCAATCGATAGACTCGCAACACGTTTGCGATCAGATTCCCGTAGGATTCGCATTCTGCTTCGTTCTGCGTATGGTATGAGGCGGCATTTTTAATCGACCCTCGATTTGACGCCGGCTTTGCATTCGCGACGCCTGAAGCTGAAACCACAAAATCCCGCCTAGCTCCATCTCGCCCGCCAACCCTCACGCCCGCCAAGTAATTGATTATGACTGCAGACACGGACATTGACTTCGAAGTCAAATTTCGTCACCGACTTAGATTTACTGACGACGTCTTCGCAGACACATGCAGCACGCTTGCTTCGGTTCTCGAATCATCTGAAGGCCGAGCCGCTCGAGTTCAGTTTTGGATCGATGAACAAGTTGCCAACGCCAACCCCAATTTAAAACAACGCATTCAATCGTTCTGTACGAAACATTCAGATCAATTCGAATCCATTGGCAACATCCAAACAGTGCCAGGCGGCGAGGCGGTGAAAAACGACGTCCACATCGTCGAGCGAATGCTGAAGGTATTTCACCACGCTGATTTGGATCGACGCAGTTATGTGGTTGCGATTGGTGGAGGAGCCGTTCTTGATGCGGTTGGCTTTGCGGCCGCGATTGCTCATCGAGGAATTCGATTAGTCCGTTTGCCCACCACCACGTTGGCTCAGTGCGATTCTGGCGTTGGAGTCAAAAACAGCATCAACCTGTTCCAAAAGAAGAACTGGGTCGGAACTTTCGCTGTCCCTTGGGCTGTCATCAACGACAAAGCTTTGCTGTCGACTCTTGGAAATCGAGACTACAAATGTGGCTTTTCTGAAGCCGTGAAAGTGGCGTTGCTGAAAGATGCCGGTTTGTTTCAGTTTATCTGCGAGCACGGAACACAAATTCAACAGCGAGGTCCCGAAGCCTGGTCTGTTTTGGCACAGTCAGCGAAGTGGCACCTGCAGCACATTACTGCAGGAGGAGACCCCTTCGAAATGCTGGAGGCTCGACCTTTAGACTACGGCCACTGGTCAGCTCATAAGCTGGAAACAATGACCGACTTTGATCTACGACACGGCGAAGCGGTTGCAATCGGAGTTGCCGTTGACACCGTCTACAGCAGCTTGGCTCACGGGCTGTCAAAGTCAGATGCGGATCGCGTTTTAGACTGCCTATCAGGACTCGGCCTGCTCATCGATCATCCATCGCTGCAACGGCGAGAAGAATTGTTTGGCGGTCTTGAAGAATTTCGCCAGCATTTAGGAGGTCGTTTAACCGTCACCATGCTGGACGGCATTGCACAACCCATCAACGTACATTCGATCGACCACAATTTAATGCGACAAGCGATGGATCTTGTCCATGACCGAGTCAGCAATACCGAGACACCAGCTCAGGGCTGATCGACAAGACTTACCAGTGACCAATCCTGTTGGATCATGTAAACCAAATTGCCAGCAAGAAACATGCTTAAAATATGGCAGCATTGGAACAAATCAACGGAGCCAACGCCGGCAAGATTTTCGAATTCAACAACGAGAAGTTATTGATCGGAAGGTCGGACGAATGTGGCGTCATGCTCAGCTTCCCATCGGTCAGTCGTAAGCACTGCATTGTTTGGCAAGATTCGACCGGTTTTTACCTACGAGATCTCGGCAGTCGCAATCAAACGCTACTGAACGATCGCAAAATCATTGCTGATCAGATGCTGGTTGATGGTGATGAAATTCAGGTATCCAAAATCCGTTTACGTTTTCTGGCCCAGGATTCATTGTCTCTGGAATCCGGCACTTGGGGCAACCAACCTCTGCTGATCACAATTGATCAAGCTGACAACAGCGAGGCTGAAGAAGAAAAATCGATTCGCCGTCGGCTGGTGAAAGCAGGACAACACATCACCAACGATGCACTGGGCACTGGACAGCTCAATGCCCTTCGAATTGTTGCTCGCCTTGAAGTTGCCGATGGGGCAGGAGGTTGGCCTGTCATCAACGATGCTCCCGTCAAACTGAATCAACTGTTGCAATTGCTGTTCAGCATTCGCAAAAAGACAACCCCGGATGAAGTTTTGGGCGGCTGCCTGAAATTTCTTTTCGACGTCTTTCCATTGGCTCTCAAAATCGCCGTCGTTTTTCGCAATGATGATTCCGATGGAATTCGAATCGGCGCTGCGGTGTCTCGCCACCAAGCCGAAGAAGTACAGATTTGCATTCCCGTCATTCGGCAAGCCATGCAAAACCGAGAAGCGTTGTTGTACGCAGATCATTGGAAATCAGAAGCGACTTCTGACCAGCCCGACGGACAACTGAAGTCGATCATGGTCTGTCCACTCAACAGCGCTTCAGCGTTTTGCGGTGGAGCAATCCAAATAGAAGGCACGACTCAAAAGCAAAGCTTTACCGCAGGTGACCTAGAACGCTTAGCCGTATTGTCACACGCAATTTCTGTGCTGATCGAGCAAGCATGGAAATCTGACGATCGAACAAAACGCAAGTCGTTTCAAACGATGCAAGATTCTGCAATTCGATTGCATGAATCCTTCCAGCCCAACAGTGCTCCCACCATCCCCGGAATTCAACTGACTCATGGCTTGATTGCTCATGGGAATGTGTGCGCCGACCTTGTCGACTACGTGGTTTTCGAAGACGGCCGAGTCGGCGTACTGATGATCGATTGCACGGCAATCGGCATTCATACGACTCAGTACGAAGCGTTGACCAGTCGTATTCTCAGTGAAGCCCTGTTGAAAACTGGTCAACCTTCGGAAGCCATCAAACAGCTTGAAGCGGAATTGAACGAAAGATCAGAATCGAACATCGACGGAATGCAGGTCTGTGTTTTGTTGATCCAACCGAAAGATGACATCGTCCAATTCTGTGCAGCAGGCTATTTTGGCGTCTACCGAGTCCATCACAGCCGTGTTTCGGCCATCGACCTTGAAAACGTGTGTGGCCCTCCATTGGGGCTTGGCTGGCAGCACTATACTGACGCCAAATGGCCCCTAAAAATGGAAGAATTGGTTTCCGTGTTTTCAAATGGAGTACTTGGGATAACGGGCAACAATGGCCAATTACAAACGGCTGATCAATTTCGAGGCCAATTGCAGCTCTTGGTCGATGGCCTGCCTGCGAGCCTCCCTGTTTCCGTTTGTCACCGATTAAGGGAATATCAGACATCCGAATTGCTGCTTGACGACATCGCCTTCACAATGCTGGCCAGAACCGATGAAGTCCTTGTCACAGACGAGGACGCAGAACTACTGATCGAATCAGGCACCACCATTTCATGAGCGAACAGCACTTAACCGCCCAATCGGTATTGGGACCGGACGGATGTATCGCTCGTCGTTTGTCGACGTATGAAGCTCGAGACGAACAGATTGCATTAGCCAGCAGCGTCGAAGACGCCATTGGCAAAGGGTACCATCTTGTTGCGGAAGCTGGTACGGGAGTCGGCAAAAGCTTTGCCTATCTCGTTCCCTCGATCCTCGCGGCTCGCCAACGTCGAACCAAAGACGACAAAAGCAAACGAATCATCGTTTCGACTCACACGATCAGCCTTCAAGAACAGTTGATCCGCAGTGATATTCCATTTCTTCAAGCCGTGCTGCCTTTGGAATTCAGCGCCGTCTTGGTGAAGGGACGCAGCAACTATCTCAGTCTTCGCAGAACATCTAAGACGATTGAACGAGCCAATCAAAAGATGTTGTTCGAAATGGAAGCTCAAAAGCAACTGGCAGCCGTTTACGATTGGGCTCAAACAACAAACGATGGCAGCCGAGCTGACTTAAACTTTCGACCTCGCACAGATGTGTGGGATGAAGTCGGCAGCGACCACGGTGATTGCATGGGCAAAAAGTGCCCCACCTACGACGACTGTTTTTACTACAAAGCCAGGCGACGAGTTTGGAACGCCGACCTACTGGTTGTAAACCATGCGTTGTTCTTTTCTGACTTGGCTTTGCGTCGCGAAGGCGCAAGCCTGCTTCCAGATTACGACACAGTGATCTTTGATGAAGCTCATACAATCGAATCTGTCGCAGCAGATCATCTTGGCATTCGACTGTCGGAAGGACAAATCGACTACCTGATGAATCGGCTTTACAACGACCGCTCTAACAAGGGCACGTTGATCGTACATCGGATGGAAGACGCTCAGAAACAGGTGATGAAAATTCGCCATATGAGTCGAGAATTCTTCCACCAAGCAGAAGAGTGGGCTCGAAGATTCGGCCGCAAAAATGGACGGCTGGATCGTCCGGTGGAAATTGAAAACGAGGTCACTCGTGAGCTCTATCAATTGGCGACGATGATTTCCCGCAAGGCCGAACAAACCAGTAACGAATCTGATCAGGTAGAACTTAAGGCTGCCGTTGATCGATGTCATATTTTGGGCGACAGCTTGTCTCAATGGTGCGGACAAAACGCAGAATCAGATGTGTATTGGGTCGAAAAAACGGGCGCTCGACAGCAGTCCATCAGTCTGATGAGTGCTCCGGTGGAAGTTGGCCCCATTCTTCAGGAACAGCTGTTCAACGAAATCCCATCGGTCATCATGACCAGCGCAACTCTGGCCATTGGCACACAAGACTTCAGTTTCTTTCGTAGCCGAATTGGCGTCACAAACGGCAAAGACAATCGACAGGGAAGCCCTTTCGATTATCGCAAACAGGCTCGACTGATTCTGTCAAAGAATATGCCTGATCCGACTTCGGCAAACCGTGAATTCCAGCAGGAATGCCTGAATCGCATGAAACGGCATTTACTGGAAACAAGAGGAAGGGCTTTCGTGCTGTTTACCAGTTACAGCATGATGACGTTTTGTGCCGAGCGACTGATGGGTTGGTTGGCCGAAAACGATTTAACGTTGTACTGCCAAGGTAAAGGGCTTCCGCGTACAGCAATGGTCGATCGGTTTCGCAAGGATGACCGAGCCGTCCTGTTTGGCACTGACAGTTTCTGGCAGGGAGTCGATGTGCCTGGTGATGACTTGCAAAATGTCATCATCACAAAGCTGCCGTTCAGTGTGCCCGACCAGCCTTTGCTGGAAGCTCGAGTCGACGCGATTCGTGCTCGAGGCGGAAATCCTTTTCAAGAATACCAAGTCCCCGAAGCTGTCATCAAACTGAAGCAAGGTTTCGGACGTTTGATTCGCAGTCGCAGTGACACGGGTCGAGTTGTCATTTTAGATCCTCGTATTTTGACGAAACCATACGGCCGACTGTTCTTAAAGAGCCTACCAGAATGCCAACTGGAAGTTGATGACGGTGAAAAAATTCAGCTGATGAAGTCTTAACTGTCCAACAGAAACCATTTCTCATGCGAGCAGGCTGCTGTTTCGGCTTGCGATTGTTTGGTCGAAAAAGATGACGGTTGTCTAGGATGACGGTTGTCTAGAATGTCGCAACACTTCTGTTCTGACTCTGTGACCGACATCGACATGCTGACCGACCTGCTGGGCGACAAAGACCATCTGATTGAACGAGCTCGTACAAGGAACGCTTTCCCCGTTCATTCAAACGGCGAATTTGTCCTGTACTGGATGCACGTTGCTGTCAGAGCACACGAGAACCCAGCACTCGACACGGCGGTGGCCATCGCCAATCGGCTGCAGAAGCCAGTCCTCGTTTACCATGCTTTGTCGGAACGCTATCAGTTCGCGTCTGATCGGCATCACACGTTTATTCTTCAAGGCGCCGCTGACGTTCAACAGCAATTTGCGGAACGAGGTATTCCATACACATTCCACCTTGAACGTCACGGACATCGAGGCCCATGGTTGAAACAGTTGGCCGAAGCGGCCAGCGTCGTCGTCACAGACGAAATGCCGACGAATCCCATGACGTCTTTCGTTGGCCGGTTGGCAGAAACCGTGTCTGTTCCCATCGTTGCAGTTGATGCTTCGTGCGTCGTTCCCATGCAACTGGTTGGAAAAGCCTATCAACGAGCATTCGAATATCGAGATGCCACCGCTGCACAATACAATCTTCGAGTCTCAGCAAAGTGGGATGATGAACAGCTTCAAACACCAGCTGACAAGACACCTCAACTGCCATTCACCTCAATCAACTTTTCAACACAATCAATCGCCGAGTTGGTTTCCCAGTGTGATATCGACCATACGGTTGGCCCCGTCCCTGACACACATGGCGGATCAACAGCCGGCTACCAACGCTGGGAAGAATTTAAAACGAATGGCCTACGAGCATACGCGAAGCGGCGGAATGATCCGACGAAAGATGGTGCCAGTAGAATGTCGGCCTACCTGCATTACGGCATGGTTTCACCATTTCGCTTGGCTCGAGAAACCGTTGCTGACGGATCACCGGGTTCAGAAAAGTACTCCGATGAACTGCTGATTTGGCGAGAACTTTCATGGGCCTACTGCTTTCACAAGCCAAACCATAATCTGATCACAGCGATTCCTGAGTGGGCCATGCAAACCTTGCAGGAACACGAAAGAGATGTTCGAGACGTGCTGTACGACTGGGAAACTCTGGCTCGTGCAGCCACGAACAGCTCGCTTTGGAATGCCGCTCAACAGTCACTCTTGGTTCATGGTGAACTGCACAACAATGTTCGGATGACGTGGGGCAAAGCATTGTTGCAGTGGACTCCCAACGCAACGACCGCTTTCAAACAGATCATCGACTTAAATCACCGGTACGCATTGGATGGTCGAGACCCTTCATCATACGGGGGCATCCTGTGGTGTCTGGGACAGTTTGATCGTCCTTTCAAACCCGCGCAGCCGATTATTGGAACCGTTCGTCCACGCCCCATCGACCAACATGATCAACGGCTCAACCTAAAAGCCTATCAACAGAAAACGGGGCGCCGTTTAACCGGAGCGACCAGTCGTCGCACACGAGTTGCAGTAATCGGAGCAGGTTTATCGGGACTCATTTGTGCTCGGACACTGCAAGACCATGGCTTAGATGTCCAAGTGTTCGACAAGGGACGCGCACCGGCTGGTCGCATGTCGACTCGAGAAACTCGAAACGGATTTTTCTTCGATCATGGTTGCCAGTACTTTAAAGTCACCGACGAACGCTTTCGTCGCTATGTAAGTTCATGGGAACAACAAGGCCTCGTGGCAAAGTGGGACGTACCCATCGTTCGCGTTGCCGATGGTGTTGTACAGTCGCTCAAAGCAGATCAGGCAAGGTACGTTGGAATCCCCGGCATGAACGCCGTCTGTCGACACTTGGCGTCTGCAGTTCTGATCAACAGAAGTATTCGTGTTTCTGCCGTCTCCTTTGATCAAACCTGGACATTGGTCGACGATACGGGCCAACACTTCTCTCACTTCGATCACTTAGTCGTCGCCACTCCCGCGGGCCAGGCTGCTGATTTACTGAAAGGACATTCACCGATTTGCGATCGAATTTCTCAGATTGAAATGAAAAAATCGTGGACCACTTTGGTTGCACTTCCGCAGCGAACGAAGTGGCAAAATTCAGCGGCCGTGATTGATCACAGCCTGCTGGCATGGGCGAGCGAAAATTCGAGTAAGCCAGCTCGTACCACAGCCGGCGACGAACAAACTTGGGTGTTGCAAGCAAACGCCGAATGGTCGGACAAAAGATTTGAAGATGACCCTAATGAAATCGCGAAAATCATGCTGGCTGAATTTGAAAAAATCATCGGTGAACAGACGGCCAAACCGCTGTACCTGAAAGCTCATCGTTGGAAATTCGCATTGGCGGATTCAGAATCAGCCAGTGTTCCCCCCGCTGAACGTAGCCTCTATGATCCTGAAGTTGCGTTGGCGGTGTGCGGGGATTGGTGCTGCGGCCACAATGTTCAGGCGGCATTCTTAAGCGGAAGTGCGGCTGCTGGGCGAATTCTGGGGACTCTGGAATTTACAGCCCCTGGGCCAACAACGTTATTCTGATTTCGCCCATTACGGCTCAGCTTCATCGACGATTCCTTTGGACCAACGACTTCGCGATTTATGTACGACATCATCGGAGACATTCATGGCTATGCCGAAGAGCTAAAAACTCTGCTGGAAACCCTTGGCTATTCCAAGGCTCGTTCGGGCTATCACCATCCTGACCGAACGGCCGTTTTTTGCGGTGATTTTATCGACCGAGGACCTGAGATTCCCGAAGTCGTCCGCATTGTTCGCCAGATGTGTGATGAAGGTAACGCGGTCGCCGTCATGGGCAATCATGAATTCAATGCCTTAGCATTCCAAGCTGAAGACCCTGATCAACCAGGAAAGTTTCTGCGTCCGCATAGCGATCGAAATTTAAAACAGCACGCCGCCACATTAAATCAGTTCAGCACGACAGAACTTCAGTCTGCTCTGGGATGGTTTCGTACTCTGCCGGTATCAATCGAAACGGATTCCTTCCGCGTCGTTCACGCATGCTGGAACTCAGACTGCATCGATCAGATCCAGGCGGCTCTTCGCAACTACGGAAACTTCACGGCACCGTTCCTGAAAAAAGCGACCACTGTTCACGACGAAATCTTTGATGCCATTGAATGCGTATTGAAGGGTCCCGAACTGCCTTTACCCGATGGACTGTTTGTCACCGACAAAGAAGGCAACCGTCGCAAACGCATTCGCATTCGTTGGTTCCACAGTCCCCAGAACCAAACCTGGCAAACCTACGCTCTGCCAATGGTCAACACTTTGCCCGCAGACGCAGTGCCTGCGGACGCGTTCGCAGCTCCTTATGCCAGCGATGAACGCCCCGTATTTGTTGGACACTATTGGTTAAGAAGTTATCCCCCGGAACCGCTCACCAACAACATTGCCTGTTTAGATTACAGCATCGCCAAAGACGGCTGGTTGTGTGCTTATCGTTTTGAGAGAGAGTTGCCTTTAGCAGCAGATCGATTTGTGGCAATTCCCAGTCGGCACCAAGCTCAGAAGCACAGTTTGGGTGAAAGCTAAGACAATGTCATCACAACAAAGTGCACAACCATCCATCCGAATCCGAGGCGCTCGGACTCACAACCTAAACAACATTGATGTCGACCTACCGTTAGGCAAGCTGGTGGTGGTCACCGGAGTCAGCGGGAGCGGCAAAAGCAGTCTCGCCTTTGACACGCTGTTTGCCGAAGGCCAACGGCGTTACTTGGATAGCGTTTCAAACCACACTCGATCGCTGATCAAGCAGTTGGCTCGACCTTCCGTCGATGAAATCAGCGACTTGCCTCCAACGGTCAGCGTCGATCAAAGAATGACGACAGCTCCGGCTCGCAGCACACTGGCTGTCACCACAGAAATCTATGACTACTTGCGTCTGTTATACGCGCGAGCTGGAACCGCTTTTTGCACGGACTGCGGTGACCCCGTCAGCAGTCAAACGGTTGACACCATCGTTGAACGCATCATGGCGAAGCCAGAACGCAGCAAGCTGATGCTGCTGTCGCCCATGGTACGGCAACGCAAGGGAGCTCACAAAGATGTCTTTGAACGCATCGGACGCAATGGGTTTGTACGAGCACGTGTTGACGGTGAGCTGCGAGACATTTCCGATCTTCCCGACTTAAAGGCGACTGTTGAGCACACAATCGATGCGGTGGTTGACCGAATCATCGTCAAGCCGGGCATTGAAGTCCGCCTTCGTGAATCCATCGGCCTCGCTGTTCGCGAAAGCGATGGAACTTGCATTCTTTGCGAACAAATCGATGGAGTTTGGCACGACCAATTGTTCAGCACCAAGTTCAGTTGCGCCAAATGCGACATCAGTTTTCCAACTCCAGAAACAAGAACTTTCAGTTTCAACAGCGCGTGGGGAGCCTGTGTTGCCTGCGAAGGGTTTGGGCGTCAAGGAATCGTGGATGACAGTGATGACATCACTGTGTTCCGACAAGCCGCCTGCGATGAATGCGGTGGTTCACGATTGCAACCGTTTGCCAGTCACGTCACCTTTGGGGGAAGTCAAATCGCCGAATTTACGGCTCTGTCGGTTGTCGATGCACTGCGTCAATCAGAACGTTGGCTAAAACAGCTGGATCAAATGTCCATGCCTGTCGAACATCGTCTCGTGGCAGAAAAAACTTTGCCCGATATTCGCCAGCGACTGCAATGCTTAAATGACGTCGGAGTCGGCTATTTGAATTTGGACCGAGTCACCCGCACATTATCCGGAGGCGAATTTCAACGAGCAAGATTGGCTGCCTGTTTGGGAACGGGTTTGCACGGAGCCTGTTTTGTACTGGATGAACCGACGTCTGGATTGCACGCTCGAGATACTCAAAGACTACTAAAGACTTTGATCAACTTAAGGAACGACGGAGCATCCGTGATTGTTGTTGAGCACGACCCAGACATCATGCTGGCCGCGGATTGCTTGGTCGACCTTGGCCCAGGAGCTGGCACAGAAGGCGGACACTTGAAATTTTGCGGACCGCCATCAGATTGCAGCAAGTCGGGCGATTCGCCAACCGCAAAGTACCTGCGCGACGAACTGAAGGCTCCGTCACCGAGCAAGCCTGCAACCACTGAACCGCCTTGCATTAAGATCCAAGGAGCCAAACAGAATAACCTGCAAAACGTGTCAGTGTCGTTCCCGCTCAATCAACTTGTGTGCGTCACAGGAGTGAGCGGTTCTGGAAAAAGCTCATTGATTCTAGACACCTTACTTCCAATCGCGATGGCCTCACTTTCGAAAGACGGAGACCCGCAACTCGCACTGGCGGATACAGAGTGTGACGCGATCACGGGATTGGATGGAGTGGACCGAGTCATCTCTGTCGACAATCGACCTTTGGGTAAAAACCGGCGTTCGTGTATCGCCACCTACAGCCAACTGTGGAACGAAATCCGCAAGCTGTTTGCGAAGACTCGAGAAGCAAAGGCTCGAGGCTTTGCTGGAAATCGGTTTAGTTTCAATTCTGGACCGGGCCGTTGCGACATGTGCAAAGGCACAGGACAGCAAGACGTCAAGATGACGTTTTTGCCCAACGTCTCTGTCCCGTGTACAGAATGCAATGGCAGTCGGTTTAATCGAGCAACTTTGGCGGTGAAGTATCGTGACCTGAACGCCAACGATTTACTGCAGATGTCTCTAGCGGATGCGGCCGAGTTCTTTTCAGAACTCGCTTCGTTGAAGAAAATCATCGACCCGTTTGTCAACGTGGGGTTGGGCTACCTGAAGCTCGGCCAGCCGTCAAACACGTTTTCCGGAGGTGAAGCTCAACGAGTCAAACTTGCCACGGAACTCACGACAAAGTTGACCCTAAAAACGCTGTTCATTCTGGACGAGCCCACGAGCGGACTGCACCCCGCTGACGTGATCCGCTTGATTGAAGTGCTGCAGAAACTAGTCGCTGCTGGAAATTCGGTTGTGGTTGTCGAACACAACTCGGATGTCATGTGCAGCAGTCAATGGCTTGTTGACATCGGCCCAGAAAGCGGGCCGGCTGGAGGCAACGTTTTATACCAAGGCCCAATGTCTGGCTTGCTGAAGGTCAACGAAAGCCACACCGCAGCATGCCTAAAATCTGCACTCAAATAGCAACCATCGGTATTCCAGTGCAGGGCCGTCGATGGGGCGTTTCCAGTAAATTCAGCGACGGCACTCGAACACGATCAGCGGTCCAGTGATCCAGCGGTCCAGTTTTTAAATTCCAGCGGCCGCAGAGACTTTCTTCGCTGAGACAGTGAAGGCTATTGTTGCTGATCTCGCTGATACTGACTGATCGCATCAAGTATTCCCGTCCAAGTGTGTTCTGTCGCTGTGACACCAACAGTCAGGCCTGATTGTACGATCGCTTCGGCAGTCAACGGACTGATTGCTGCCAACTTGATTCCGGCTGTTGCTTGTTGAATGCTGGCAGCTTCCAACAGCGCGGCCAGACGCTTGGCGGCAGCTGGACTGCTTAAACAAATCCAATCCAGTTCGCCGCTCTTCAACTGCGAAGTGACAGCTTCGGCCAACTGAAGCACATCTTGGTTGCGATAGACAACCAACGATGTTACTTCTGTTGCTCCTGCAGATTGCAGACCTTCGGCCAAAGTGTCGCGTCCACGATTCGCTCGCGCCCACAACACAGCCTGCCCATTGACTTGCTGAGACAGTTCCTCAACCAACGCTTCTGCTCGGTAGGTTTGTGGCACCACGTCTGACAACAAGCCAAAGTGCTTCAGGCTGTCTGCGGTTGATGGTCCAACCGTCGCTATCTTCATGTGACCGAGCGCCCGCGAATCAAGACCTGCTTCGTGAAGGTGCCGAAAAAATTCGTTGACACCGTTGCTGCTGGTAAACACGAGCCAATCAAATCGCTTTAAGTCACCAAGCTGTTTCCGAACACGTTCAGCTTCGGCAGTTGAAACCGGATGAATTTCAAGCAATGGCATTGGCACCGGCTGCCCGGATTGAACAACAACTTCATTCATGGTTTGTGAGATCTGGTGGTCTGCCGATGTGATTCCAATTTTCAGACCATGCAATGCACGACGCTCGAACCACGAATCTGCTTGCCGCAAATTCACACATTCTCCTACCACAATCAGTGAAGGAGGTTTCAGTCCAGCGTCTGATGCAGCTTCTGGAAGGCCTGCCAAAGTCGACTGCACGACTCGTTGAGTCGGCAAAGATGCTCGGCACACGATGGCGGCTGGTGTTGTTCCCGCCTTACCGTTGTCCATCAGTTGAGAACAGATTTGTGACAACCGGCCCAGTCCCATATAGAACACCAACGTTCCAGGAAACGCGGCCAAAGCGGCGTAGTCCAGACGGCTTTCGTCCTTCGTTGGATCTTCATGACCGGTCACAAATGCCACGGCGGAAGTGTGACTGCGATGAGTGTAACTGAAGCCCGCGTATTCAGCCGCAGCGGTTGCGGCCGTAATTCCGGGGACGACTTCATAGGGAATGCCGGCAGCTTCCAAAGCGACCGCTTCTTCGCTGCCTCGACCAAAAATAAATGGGTCGCCGCCCTTCAGCCGAACCACACATTTGCCCAATTTCGCTTCATCAACGAGTCGTTGATTCACTTCTTCCTGAGGTACGATCGCTCGAGAATCGATGCGGGTTCGAGCCGTGCGTTCGCAAACACCGTTGGTGTAACGCAGCAAAAGAGGGTTCGCCAACCCATCGTATAAAACCAAATCAGCCTGTTTTAAGACTTCTAAGGCTCGCAAGGTCATTAATCCGGGGTCGCCTGGGCCAGCCCCAGTCAGATATACAGTGCCTGTCTTTGCCACGTTACTTTACTCACCTTGAAATCAGAATCCTGTTTCTAATCAGGGTGGTTTGTAGAGAATCCGGCGTCGGCTTCCTAGAATTCCAGACCAGCAGATTGTGAACCAAGGTAGAAACAATTCCCCGAAGAGCAATTCTGCGTCTTCAGTCCACGTTTTTCAGCGGAGTTTCAGTGAATGTCTACCGACAACCGTCGGGCCTTTGAAAGCCTGCACCTTCTGCTGCAAAAGCTAACCAACGCCAATCAGTTGCTCGAGCATGGTCCAAAGCGAGTCGCAAACTGCGAGCAGAAAGTCGTGGCCGCTCAAGAAGTCTGCGATCACCAAAAGGCCGAAATTCAGCAAATCAAAAAGAAGGCCGACCAAACCGCTCTGCATCTCAAAACCAGCGAAGGCGAAGTCGACAAACAAAAACTACGCCTTAATGACGCCAAGTCGAACAAAGAATACGAAATCATTGGCGGGCAAATTGAAGCCGCAAAACAAAAATGCGAAGCCTTCGAAGATCAGATTTTGGATCTTTTGAACCAAGTCGACGAAGCTGAAACAAAGCTGGAAGACCTGAAGGGCCTGAAGCAAGAAGCAGACGACAAGGTCGAATCGGTAAAAGCAACAGTGGCCAAAAAACGGCCCGGCTTATTGGAAGAAGTCGAATCGTTGAACTCAAGGATCGCCGAAGCTGAAAAGCTGATTCCAACTGGCGAGGCGACTTCAAACTACAAACGACTTAAAGATTCCCTAAAAGACAAGGCTCTGGCAAAAGTCGAAGACGGCTACTGCGAGCAATGCAATAGTCAGCTGACATCTCAGGACGCCGTCCAAGTCAATATGGGCAAGTACATGCTGTGTCGCCAGTGCGGGCGAATTTTATATCGACCGGTGGACGACGCCTAATCAGCCAACCTGATTCATCAGCGAACTGCCAAGTTTCACCACGAGTGATCATCAGGTGGCGTCTCTTTCTCTGCGCCAACAGCAAAAGCACGCCAACACCACAAGCACGGCAGCGGCCTCGATCGGAAAGCGTGCCAAGTACGTTTCGCAATCGCAACTTTTTTAATCCTTGTGACACTCATCAATTGGCCGCGCATGAAAAAGCCGAAGCAGGCAAACGCATGCTTCGGCTTTGAATTTTTGGCGGTCGATCTCTGATAGAAGCAGAAATTGATTAGGCGGGGCCCGACCAGCCGTATGAATTCAGTGCCTGAATCAGGAAGATGATTCCGACGATGACGGCGGCCAACGAAATAAACATCAGTCCGTCGTAGATGGTCGGATTAGAATTTGGTTGTGACACGATCGCCCTTTCTGATTTGTTCTCGTCGAGTATCTTCATCTACCATGCAGATGGCGAGGTCTGGTTCAACCCGGACAACTCGAGCTTTGCACACGTATTTTCGACCGCGATAAACGGTGACGAAACTGTCTTTGTAAATCTTGTCATCGCTTCCAATCGTGATTTCAATAAGCTCACGATTTTGAGCCTTCAGTGTTCGTTCAACGAAGCCATCGACTTCGATTTTTTCCTCTGGCAAGATACCAGCGATCGCCTGTCGAGGATCAATTTCGTTGGCTCGAAGTAGGTCTTTCAAGCGAGCATTTTCGGACAGCTGCTGCTCTTCTTTTTCTTCAGCCGATGCCAACTGTCGCTCTAGGTTCAGTTCGCTATCTTCAAGTTGTTGAAGTTCGGCGAACAGCTTGGAAATTCGGTCTGCTTGCTTTTGAACTTCTGCGTTCAGCACGGCAGCTTCAGCGATTCGAGCAGCCTGTTCGTCACTGGCGATTTGAGCGTCCGTCGCCGATTTATCTGCAGCTTGCAAGGCATCTGCCAGCAACTGCTGAGTATTGCCATCATCTTGCTGCTTGGCAGCCAGAGTTGCTGAAAACTGATCTCGTTCAAGCGTCAGTTCAGCAATTTCCGCTTCCAGCTTGGAAACTTTTGCATTGCGATCGTCTGAGATCTTTTTGATATTGTCGTCTGCACCCGTCAGCCGGGCCTGCAAATCGGCTGCCTTGGTCCGCCACTGGCCTGAGTAGCTGTAAACAGCTCCTGCAAAACACAGCAACAGCAGGCAGAAGACCAGCGTTAAAACGACTAACATTTTCCCGACGACGTTGTTCATCGTGTGGGCTCCGGAGTTCTGTACGAAAGAGAAATTTCAACGCCGCGTTTCAATGAAGAAAGGCTTTGAAGAAGCCTTAGTTCACTTGCTCACTGACTTGCTGCAAACGCTGCTTCAATGACTGATTTTCCAACTGAAGCCGCACAAGGCGATCAGTCAGTTCTCGTCGAAGCTCCTGCAGGCGATACTGATCTGTTCTTAGCTCTTCAAGTTCGGATTTTAAACGGACCACGTCTTCACGACGATCAGCCGTTTCGGCTCGAACAGCCTGACTTGTCGTAATCAATTCTTGATGCTGTTGAGACAACGCCAAATACTGATCCTTGGATTGATTGACCACTTGATTCAATTGCTGAGTGCGTTTGTCCAATGCCGCATTGTCTTCTCGTTGTTCGGCACTGACTCGATCTTTTTGCTCAATCAACAATGTGCTCAGTTGTTTCATCTCGTTCGCCTTGGCTGTTAGGCGAGCCGTTTTGTGCTTGTAGGCTTCTTGCAAAGCGGCATAGCCCGTGTCTTTACGACGCTCGGTGCGGTCGTCTCCAAGACTTGGAGTCACAGTCCATGATGTCTTGCCGTCCGCGGTGGATGACACAAACTTGTAGTCTGAAATCAGCGGGTCGTCCATTTGAGCCACATAGTCCAGCCGATTGAAGTAGGCGGATAGCGACATTCCCAGCATCGCAATGGATGCGACGGCGAAGACGACTGCGGCGATCTTTGGAAAAGCAGATTTCATGAAGTTGCGAAAACCCGGTTGGTGTCTGAAGTTGTTGAGGCCCAAAACCGCCAGTGAAGCTCATGTAAAATTGAGTCTCAGCCAGCCAATTCAGCTTCTTCCAAGGTCGAGAACATGCGTAATTTATACGGATCAGGTAAAAAGTGAGTCAAACACAAAGTCGGGCATCCCCTCGATTTCGCTCGGGAATTACCTGCCAGACGTCACATTCGACGATGCCGACCATGATTTTTTGAAGAATCATATCCGTGTTGCGGCAAAACACACGTTTTCAAGTTATCGGCGACAGACTCGGCAGACTGTGTCACGGCTGGATCAAACCGACCGTTTTGCCCAGTCCGTAGAAATACCCCAACCGTCAAATTGTACGAACGTTCGATTGGGTTTCCGGTCTAGAATCGACGATAACCCAGCAAGACTGGCAATTTCAATCCAGTCGAGTGTTCGATTCCCCGCACAAACGTTAGGTGCCACATGTCGTCCGTTGCGATGAAATCATCTCGCCACCGGTCCTCGTCAATCATTCGACAATGGCCGGGCCAACCTTTTCCATTGGGTTCCACCTGGGACGGAAAAGGCGTGAATATCGCCGTATTCTCTGAACATGCGACGTCGGTCAGCGTTTGCCTGTTTGATTCTGCCAGCGATCGTGCCGAACAGATTTGCGTACCGCTTATCGAGAAAACCTATCAAAGCTGGCACGGCTATTTTCCCGACCTGAAACCAGGACAGCTGTACGGAATTCGAGTCGATGGCCCATGGGCTCCCGCTCAAGGACATCGATTCAACCAAAATAAAATCGTCCTTGACCCCTACGCCAGAGCGCTCGGTCGAGGCATCGCGTGGTCCGACGCCATGTTTTCGTTCACAGTCGGAACGGACGATTCGCAATTCGATGATTCAGATAACGCAGCCTTCGCCCCACTGGCCGTCGTCGTTGATTCCGACTTCAACTGGGAAGGCGATCAGCTGCTGCGGACTCCGTGGCACAAAACTCTCATCTATGAAACTCATGTCAAAGGCCTGACAAAGCAGCACCCAGACATCCCGGAAGAACTTCGAGGCACCTATGCCGGAATGGGCTCGCCTGCAGCCATCAAGCACTTTCAAGATCTCGGAGTCACAGCCGTTGAACTAATGCCCGTCCACCATCATGTCGATGACCGCCATCTTGTCACGAACGGACTCTCAAACTTCTGGGGCTACACCACGCTTTCGTTTTTCGCGCCAGAGTTTCGCTACGCGGCTGCCCCAAAAGCAGAAGGCACCATCCCTGAATTCAAACAGATGGTCAAAAACCTGCATGCTGCGGGAATCGAAGTCATCTTGGACGTCGTCTACAACCATACGGGCGAAGGCAACCACTTTGGACCAACGCTATCGCTTCGAGGCCTAGACAATGCTTCGTATTATCGACTTGCTCCAGAAAACGCTCGGTACTACCAAGATTTCACAGGGTGCGGCAACACTCTCAACATGCAGACTCCGCAAGTGCTGCAGTTGATCATGGATAGTCTGCGCTACTGGGTGCAAGAAATGCACGTCGATGGCTTCCGCTTCGACCTGTGCAGCGCGTTGGCTCGAGAACTGCATGATGTCGACAAGCTGAGCGCATTCTTTGACATCATTCTACAAGACCCCGTTCTGTCGACTGTGAAGCTCATTGCTGAACCTTGGGATCTTGGCAACGGGGGATACCAAGTTGGCAACTTCCCTTCGCTTTGGTCGGAATGGAATGGAAAGTATCGAGACACCATTCGAACTTACTGGGCGGGCGACTGCGGAGCTGTCAACGAATTTGCAACTCGGCTGACCGGCAGCAGCGACCTATACCAACATAACGGTCGCAGACCTCATGCCAGTATCAATTTCGTCACGGCTCATGATGGCTTTTGTTTGTATGACTTGGTGACGTACCACCACAAACGAAATCTCGCCAACATGGAAGATAACCGAGACGGTGAGAGCCATAACAATAACTGGAACTGCGGACACGAAGGCGAAACCGACGACCCCAAAATCAACGCGTTAAGAATGAAGCAACGCAAAAACTTGTTTGCAACGCTGATGCTGTCTCAGGGTGTCCCCATGGTTAGAGGTGGAGACGAATTAAGTCACACTCAAAACGGCAACAACAACGCCTATTGCCAAGACAATGAAATCAGTTGGCTAGACTGGGATCTGGATGAAGACCAACAACACTTCCTAGACTACTGCAAGAAAGTGATCGAAATTTGGCACGGTCAGCCAGTCCTAAAAAGACGCAAGTTCTTCCAAGGTCGGCGTATCCGCGGGGCCGGAGTCAAAGACATTGCGTGGCTGTCAAAGTGTGGCCAAGAACTGGCCGACCATGAATGGAATTCGGGCTGCGTCGATGCTATCGGAGTTCGGTTGAACGGCGAGAGCATTGACGAGGTTGATCAAAAGGGAGAACGCATCTCTGGCGACACTCTCTTGATTCTGTTCAGCAACCAACCAGATTCAGTGGCCTTCACGATGCCTCGTCACAAGCCTTCAGAACGATGGGTTCCGTTGTTCGACACGGCTCGACGCACCGTTGACGAAAACGAAGAATATTCCGTGCAGGACACCTACGCTTTAGAAGGCCGCAGCGTTGTGCTGCTTGTACTCAAAGGCGGATGGCCCGACCTTCAAGCCAAGGTACACGCCGGACACGAAAAACCGTTGAAGCTGCATAAAAAATCCTGAAGCTGCGAGCCAGCAAATCCTTAGCCAGCACTCGGCTCGTTTCACCCACATGTGAGGATGAAACGAGCCTTCTTTCTGCGCGAGTTTTGAACCACTACCCACTACCCACTACCCGGTAACTGGTAACTGGTAACTGGTAACTGGCGACCCGCGACCCGCGAGGCCGATAGCGTCTTCCGCACTTTGCAAAGCAGCCAGCCGCAAGGCCACTCGGCAACCGCCTACCACGCGCTCAACGGAACGTTTTTTAAAGAACGACTTGCAGCTCACGTGCATTAGTGCAATGATACACGTGTATGGCAATTCACTCAGACCAGTTTCACGTCAACCCCTCTTCTGGCCTGCCAATTTATCGGCAGGTCATGGATCAGGTTCGCACGTTGATTTCATCTGGCCGCATGCAACCGGGCAGCATGCTTCCCAGCACTCGAGAATTGGCGGCTGTCCTTGAAGTCAACATGATGACGATTTCAAAAGCCTATTCGAAACTGGAAGCAGATGGCGTTGTCGAACGAATTCGCGGCAAGGGGATGCGAGTTGTTGATCGCCAGCCCGCCGTCAGTTTGACGGCTCGAAAGAAGGAAGTGGCAAAGCTTCTTGAACCACTCTTGATTCAAGCTCAGCAACTTGGACTATCCGACGAGCAAATCCAAGCCATTGTTCAACGCATTCTTAAAGGGAAACGCTGATGGAACCCAGTGAACTTGTGATCCACGCGACCGGTCTGAAAAAATCTTTCGACGACAAGCAGGTTTTGAACGGGGTCGATCTCAAAATTCCTCGTGGCGCGATTGTTGGTTTGATTGGTACCAACGGAGCTGGCAAGTCAACCTTGCTCAAATGCCTTCTTGGCTTGCTCAAAATCTCAAACGGTTCCGCCAAAGTCTACGGTGAAGACCCTTGGGATTTATCAGTCGCAACGAAAGCCAAGTTAGGCTACGTGCCTCAAGTTGTGAAATTCTACCCGTGGATGAAGGTCCAACAAATGGTGGACTACACGGCAGCTCACTATGAAAACTGGGACCACCAAACCTCTGACCTGATGCTCAAGAACTTCGACTTGAAAAGCACGGACACCGTTAAAGTTCTGTCAACAGGTCAACAACAAAGGCTGGGCCTTGTGTTGGCGATGGGGTTCCACCCGGAACTGTTGATTCTTGATGAACCTGCCGCAAGCCTTGATCCCGCAGGAAGACGAACTCTGCTGAGATCACTGTTAGAACATTCTCAAAACGATCAGCAAACGGCCCTCTTCTCTACTCATATCACATCAGATCTTGAGCGAGTTGCATCGCATGTGGCCATTCTTCGAAACGGAGTCATCGAATTTTTTGGAGAACTAGAAGACCTAAAGGACAGCGTGAAAAGACTGCGAATCAGCAGCGATTCAGATCTGCCCCGAGACTTCACTGTGCCTTCCGCATTGCGTTCAGAAATTCATGGATCAACGGCCGTTGTGTCGGTGTCCGCCGCTGACACCGAATTGATTTCTCGCCTCGAGCAACACTGGAATGTTCAAGTCACAATCGAAGACTTGAATCTCGAAGACATCTTCCTCGAACTTCACGACGAGCAGGAATGATATGAAAGATGAACAACAACCCAGCAACAGTCGGCTTTTCTTTGCCGCCGCAAAAGTTCTGATTCGTCGTCCCGCTGCGCTACTGATTGGATTGTCGCTGCTGATCCTGATTGCGATGCTCATCGAAGCCATCCCCGGCGACAGCAGAACTGTCAGTGGCAGCAGCAACACTCCTGACCTTGAACCATCTGGCCGAAAACTCACGTTTGCAGAAGACTGGCGGACAGCACTGCAAGACGACCAACCCAATTTACGTGTGAGTCGATTAAGATTCGACTTCCTAGATATTCATCCTGTCGCCGGTGAATCGGGGCTGTTTCTGGGAGACATTGGTGACGATCCCGATTCAGAGTTTGAACCGAACGAAACAACGCTCACCAAACGTCTCGGCACAATCACACGGATGTTCCCAAACACGCAGTGGATATCACTGCGCGAAGAACATCTTGATTCTCTGCCATTCTCTGAATTCAGTTCATTCAAAAATCTAGACAGTGTTGAATTTACAACGGACACACTGACGACCAAGCATCTTGTTCAGCTAAGTCGCCTTCCAAAGATTCACAACCTGACCTTAGAGGCAACTTGGTGCGAAGCAGACCTGGGTGAACTGGCTGCGATGAAGAACCTTGAATCACTTCGGCTAGAGGCACGAGATATTCACCGAGAGCGAAGTGGCCAGAATGACAACGCCGAAAAGTTGATCACAGTCAATCACGTCGCCCAACTTTCTGAGCTGCCAAAGCTAAAACTGCTAAGCCTAAATGACGAAGGCGAATTATTGGGCTACGCATCGAACATCGGCTTATCCCCCAACAATTTGCCCACCTACGAACAGTTCGTAGAATCGATACAAAATTTCCCAAGCCTAAAGGCGCTTTATGTAGGCGAGATGGCACGCCCGTTCGGAGACAAGTTGCTGTTTCGAACGAGAGCAGATCTGCCAAATTTGTCGATCCAACCAACGACTTACGATTCCGAAATGGCATTCTTTATGGGGCTGGTCGGGCTCACCATGTTTGCCGGCCTGTTTGTGGCCACTTCTCATGCCATGATGAGTAACAGCCTTGAACAGAACTGCCTGCTGACCGGAGCTCAAAAAGGACATCTTAAAGTCTACTTTTTGGTCGCAGCCATTTTGATGACGTTATCCGTATTCGTGGTCATGCTGAACACATTCGCAGACCTGTTTTCCATCGTGACGTTGGAACTAGCCGTGCTGGGTTTGACATCATCACTCTCGAAACCACAGCCTGGAATGTATCGCAAAGCGTCACCCCCTGAATCAGCTCCTCGACAATTCCACGCTCTTCTTTTTCTGCCGCTCACTGGCCTCGTGCTATTTGTTTGGATCGGCAACATTTTCTTTGGAGCACGTGTTGCTGAATACTTTTGCGGACACGACCCGATATGGTGCCTCGCACTCACAGCCTGTAGCGTTGTCTTAATTTTCCACAACGCTCAGTCACTTTTGACAGTGCATCGTTTATGGGCCGAAAACGGCCTATGCCCTTCAACATCATGGCGGGAACTTCAGGCATCACTTGCCATGCAACAGCATCAAATCTTGCAGCGCGCCGTGGAAGCGAGGCAGCTGAAGACCGGAAAACGCGCCTCTGACTCGTGGTCAAAGATGCTTCAAGTCATCGTGGTTCACCTTCGTCGCAATCCAACAAGCTTTTTAACGCGCTGCCGCTTATGGATGGCCGCATTGACGCCCATGGCACCTCGCAAAACCATCATCTGCTTCACTGTAGTGGTTCCACTGATCGTGTCTTGGCCCTTATTGTGGCAAGTGTTTACTGAAGGCGCCAATGATCTTGTGAACATGCGTTTCATCTTAACCCTCTTGTTTACAGAATTTCTAATGGTAGGCGCTTTCGTCGTCATGACGTGGCACGGCCGACAGGCGATGTATGAAACTGAAATCTTGAGACCCATTCGGCGAAGGGTTTGGCGCAAAACGGTGTTCAGTTCACTGCTTGCAACTGTTGGCATCTTGTCCAGCATTGTCTGGGGACAAATTCACATTCTTCATTGGCTTTTTTCGTTCGATTTCGATTCCGCTTGGATCAGCTTGTCTTTGATATCGCTGCTGTCTGCCATCGTCTTTGCAACTGCAGCATTTTTGCTGGGCCTGATTGCTCAACGAATCATCTTTGCTGCCTTGCTGGT
Organism: Fuerstiella sp.; assembly: GCA_039974975.1. Taxonomy (GTDB): domain Bacteria; phylum Planctomycetota; class Planctomycetia; order Planctomycetales; family Planctomycetaceae; genus Fuerstiella. The sequence continues at coordinate 42,509 of JBDWHY010000017.1, forward strand.
CTTAATCGGCCTTGCAGCCTACGTCCCCATGGGGATCATTATGGCGGCTCAAGTGAGCGAGACACCTGCGCTGGACTTCCCCAGCTTCCCAACGCTATTGGTGATTTCAATCATTGAATTTGTTGCAGGTGCGATCATCTTGAACACCGCATGGAAGCGTTGGGCAAAACTAGAAGTCGCAACCTTGTAGTCGATGTGGAATCTTCACGAATGACACGCAGTCTTTGATTTGTCCACGCGATTGGCAAGAAAGCCAGAAACATCTGGCCCGAGACGTCATGTGTAGCAAGCCCAAAACGTAACCAAGGCAACCGCAGAAAACATGCTGCGCCGCCCCAGTTCGACTTGTCGTTTCCGAACCACACCAATCCTCTGACTCATCGTGTCGGCAGCTCAACACCTTGTCTTTTAAAGACAGAACCTACAGTGCTGGCGCCGACAATCATGAACCACTTCAGTAAAGCGGCGGCGTGGACCGACTTCGAACTTCCATGTCAGCGGCCAATTCGCAGGCACAGACCGTTCTGCTTTGGACTCACTCAGAAACGCCAAATTCGAGTCCGTTGACCCAACCCGTGGGGTTAACGTTACCAGCACACTGCCATTCTTAATAAACGCAGCACTCATCACGAGTTTTTACCGGAACCTTCAGAAAACGACCGGCCGCGAGCGTTTCATGTGTGGCTGCATTTTAAGTTTCACCTTAACGTCCGCCCGCATTGGGCTGGCCGAATTTTAGGCCGGTGTGCCATGGGCACCCTCGCATTCCCCCTCTCTTGCCAAACCCTCTTGGAAAACCCAAATTCATGTCCGCCACTTTCATGGAAGACAACGCCGTACTGCCCACTCCCACGTATTGCGATTTGGCCGTTCAAGTCAAAGCCGTGATTCGACAAGCGGGAGTTGCCACCACAGATCTCGAGTGTGAAGTCCACGGTCAATCGCTGGCTCTTTACGGTCGCGTCGGTAGCTTTTACGAAAAACAGGTTGCCCAGGAATCAATTCGAAAAACCTTTGGGATTCTTGAGGTTTCTAATCAGTTGCGAGTCCGCTCTTAGTCCACTACGTTTCCCAAAAATATCGAGTCGACTGAATACTGGTATCTGAACTGTCATGAAGAATGTGCTCACTTTGGTCCTTGCTGGAGGCAAGGGAAGTCGTCTCGAGCCTTTAACCACTCACCGCGCGAAACCCGCCGTCCCTTTTGGCGGAGCTTATCGAATTATCGATTTCGCCCTGTCCAACTGCATTAACAGTGGACTGCGGAAAGTGTTTGTGTTGACTCAGTACAAATCTGCCAGCTTGGCTCGGCACTTAACCAGTGGCTGGAAATTTCTGACTCGTGAACTGGGTGAATTTGTCGAAGTGCTGCACCCTCAGCAGCGAATTCACGACGACTGGTATAAGGGAACTGCCGAAGCCGTTTATCAAAATATCTTCACGCTGGAACAGCACCCTTCTGACCACATTGTGATTTTGTCGGGCGACCACATTTATCAAATGGACTATGCAAAATTAGTCCAGCATCACATCGATCAAAATGCCGATGCCACCATCGCCTGCCTGCCAGTCACCATTCCTGAAGGCCGAGACTTCGGCATCATGTCGGTTGATTCAGATGGCAAAGTGATCGCCTTTGATGAAAAGCCCGCACATCCAACTCCGTTAGAAACCGATCCCACTCGAACCTTAGCGTCCATGGGAGTCTACGTATTTAAGACCGAATTTCTGATGGAAGAATTGATTCAAGAAGCCAATCGAGAAGGTTCCAGCTTTGACTTCGGTAAGGACATGATTCCTCGACTTATCAACACAGCCACCATTCAATCTTATCGGTTTGAAGACCCGGCCACGGGCGACTGCCGTTACTGGCGAGACGTTGGAACTCTGGAAGCGTATTACGATGCCACCATGGAATTGCTGGGCCCAGAACCTGGGATCGAATTGCATCGAACAGACTGGCCCACTCGAACACATTCCGAACCGCTGCCTCCCCCTGTTTTCCGACAGCCGACTCCAATCGGCTCGCAAGAATCCAATCAAGTGATTCAAGATTCGATGGTATGCCCCGGAGCCATCGTGCAGGGCAATGTGATTCGGTCCATCATTGGCCCCGGAGTCACAGTTGGCGAAGGAGCCATCGTGACAGACAGCATCCTGTTCAAGGATGTGCGAGTCGGTAAACGAGCTCAGATTTCAAAAACAATCGCTGACAAAGGAGTCAGCATTGCCGATGGCTTGGTGATTGGAAACGATGCGACAGAGGACGAAAAAAATGGCATCATTGTAGACTCCAGTGGAATCCGCATCATTCCCGAACCGTAAGCGGGTGAGATCACCATTGTCGCCATCACACCCTGCAGGATCAGTCGCATCGCATCACCCAAACCATCTCAACCCACCGTCCGGATGTCAGAGCCACGGTGTCTCCAGATGCACGAATACTCAAAGGGATCACAGCAGCAGGCCGGGTTCCAGAACGCAGTGAATCCGCTCCGGCACAACACCTAACGGATACCAGCGTCAAAGCATGCGGCTCGAGAACTCGACCCACATGACTGTTCTGCCGATACCGTCGGAACCCTAATCGCATCCCACCGAACTCGCCAATTTCAACCCTGCCTGGTCCGCCCAGCGGCGGATGATTTTAAGTTCTTTGGCTGTGGCCAGTCGGTTGTGTTTACCTCTCACTTGGCAAATAAATTGACTGCCTTTTGACACTTCAATGGTAAGCAGCTTGGTTCGGCTCTGCAGCGATTCCATTTCCATTGTCCAAATTGAACACTGGCCTCGAGCGCACGATGAAGCGTACGTTGCAACGCAGTGCTTAAGCTGCCGACCTTCACTGAACAACGCTTTGCTGCTGAGAAGTTCTCGGACAGTCCAGATCTTTAGATTGCCTCCCTTCAATGAACCTTCCATAAAATCCAAACCTTGAATTCCATGAGCTGACCATTGCTGAATTTGATGGCGGTTGTCGTTCGCCAAAGACCGATGCCAGTTGTTGACCTGCCTGATCAACGCTTCCGGAGTTCTGCCCTTCATCGAAAGATTGGGCTGTGCTGGACGCAATTCTTCGTCTGGTTGGAGGTCAACAAAGTGAATTTCTGGGACGAATCTTTGGTAATGCAAGTAGTCCACAATGGGCCCGACGTGGGCCGGATCCAGCATAGGATGAGCAACGAACCAGCGGATCACGGTGATCCAGAATTCGTCTGCTTCAAAGTGTTCGCCAAGTCGAGTCGCTAAGATAGCTCGGGCGAACCGTTTGTCCGAGCCAAGACCTAAAACTTGGCCCCAGCGCAACGCCTGCTCGACAGAAACATCGTTGGGTGCTCGCATGGCAGCATGAGCCATTTTTTTGGTGAGAACAATCGGCAATTGGCAGTGGCGAATATTTTGGCCACGACCAACGTGCAAATACCACTTCCGCCGTTCTACCGCGGCCTTGGTTGGCCCGGCAAACCAAACAGAATCAAAGAACAGTGGCACGTCATCATACTGGACAAAAAGGTGCCGCAGCAAAGAAGCGAACTGCCGACCTGCGTTGTGAGACTTCGGCTTCCAAGTGGAGAGCGGCCGCAACCAAGATGAACCATGAGCCGCAATTTGAGCAATCGCTTCGATGTACGTATTGCCTGGCAGTTCTCCCAAGTGAGGAATCACGGCAGTGCCATCGAACAACTTGGCTCGACATTCATGCAGACGAATCAAGAGCCGCTGCAGTGCCTTGCGATCGATGTGGCGTTCATCATTCGGATGCTTGCCTGTCCGCAGTATCTTGCACAATCTTTTGAGGTACGGTTGAGTCACATCTGATGCGGTCATTGTACGGGAACAAATTTCCAGCAAGACATGATTCAGCTGACGTGATTCTCGCTTCTTCTGCCCCAACCTGCCTTGAGCGATGATTCCTTGAGCATGATCTTGTTCTCGACGTCGCTGCTTCCAGTGTTTATTTAGCTTTCGATCAAAGCCATTTCGAACACACCATTCTTGGTAGCCATCAACTGATGACAGACCAAGGACATTGATGTGCGCCAGTAGATCAGGGTCGAGCTTTCGTGCCTGAGTTTGTAACTTGGTTTTGCTCATAAAAATTTCTCACAACGTCTTGTTTCATCATGTCGAACGTTCGCTTGGTTGTTGTGAAGGCTGCTGTCATTGTTGGAATCGTTGATCGAGCTGAATCAGTACTAAAAGAAAACAAGCGATGACGCTTTACGACACGCTGCGTGCCGAATGGTTCGCTTCAACGGTATCGACAACAGCAACGAAGGCATCGACACACACCTTGATGGGCGGCAATGTTGAGCGTAATGTTGACAAGCCCCCGTGCTTGGCTTCAGCTGTTGCCTGTCATCAGTTCTTGCACTTTGCCCAATGAGCGTCCAGAGAAAGTCGTCCATGAACCGCTTGATCATCCTGCTTGCTCTCAGCTTCAATCACACCGCGTCGCTTGCTGATGAATGGAAACTTCACACCATCGATGATGGAAGTCGAGGGGCCGACGGAGTGCGGCTGGGTGATTTTGACCAAGATGGACAATTGGATATCGTCACTGGCTGGGAAGAAGGGGGTCAGATTCGTATTTGCTTCCAGCCGAACGGAACTGAAAATCAAACACAGCGAATTCGCAGTCAATGGCCGACAGTCACGATTGGAAAAGTGAGCTCACCAGAAGACGCGATGGCAGTGGACGTGAACGGCGACGGTTGGCTGGATGTCGTTAGCTGCTGTGAAGGGAAGACTAAAAATGTCTTTGTACATCTGAACCCAGGGTCAGCGAAGAGCGTTGCAAGTGCATCGGCATGGAGAACGAAACCATTGCTGGGCGCTGCCGGCGTGACTCGATGGATGTATTGTTGCAGTGTCGACGAAAACCTTCTGGTATTTGGCAGCAAAGAACCCGCGGGACAGATCACCTTGTGCGATCTGTCGCAGCAAAAGCCTCGGTGGCAAAAGCTTCGAAACTGCGATTGGGTGATGTCACTGGAAGCAGTTGATTTCGATCAGGATGGTGATCGAGACATCCTGTATTCCGATCGCAAGGGTGCAAATCGTCAGGTGGGTTGGCTACAAAATCCGGGGAACACGGACGGCCCATGGATTGATCGCTTGATCGGTGGTGACGACCGCGAAGTCATGTTCCTTGATATCTTAAAACAGACGAACAGTTCGAACACCAAAGCAGGACTCTTCACAGTGGCCTGCCAGACAAAGGATGGCGGACTCTTGTTGCTGGAAGCATCGACTGATGGAAAGCGGCCATGGCAGCAGACCGAGTTACCCAAACCAATGGGAACTGGTTCTGGCAAAGGAGTGTCATGGGGCGACATCGATTTAGACGGCCAACCCGATCTTGTTTGCAGCTGTGAACATGCCGGAGACAAAGTGGGCGTGTACTGGATGCAACGAAAAGACTCGGGCTGGCAGTTTCGAGATATCAGTGGAAACCAATCGGGCACCAAGTTTGATCAGATTGCGCTACTGGACCTAGATGGCGACGGCGACCTAGACGTCATCACCTGTGAAGAACGAAACAACCTTGGAGTCATCTGGTACGAAAATCCAGAACGGTAGATCGCCGCTGATGGATGGGCGTCTCTGAAGTGAAGAGACTTTGTTGCGGCGGAAATCTGTTCTGGCGCTGCCCAGACATAGCGATCATTCAGAGTGTTTTCTGGATCTTAACCGAAGCAATTTGGCGGAGTGTGATCGAACAAATACGGCGTGACCGTCGCAGCAGCTGCAAAAAACTGCTCGGAGCGAACAAAAACAGACTCCACAAAATCTATCGTCTCGCAAGACAGCTGCGCCCCATTTTAACAGCGGCCAGCAAAGGTGGGCGTGTTTCCATTTTGAATCAAACGGTTTGAAACACTCCACATTCAACGGGCAAACATTTCTCCTAAGCTGTTTCATGAAGGGGGTTTACACGTGATCGGAAGTAGGATTCAAACTTGAATCGTGTTGGTCAATCTGCGGTGCATTCGGGGTTGTTGGATGATCACTGAGAGGCTTTCGGAAAAGCATTTCAACCGTTCGGAACCCAAAATACGATTGAAGGGCATCAAACGATGGCTTTTGGCCGAATTGGCTTTGACCCGATTTTGTCAATGCATAGTTGACAACAGATTCTGTAGAATGCAGGATTCGGGGTCGAATAATTTTCGATCACTTAAGCTCGCCCTCAAATACCTCCCTTCCACCTACCAAGTGTGCTTTTGCAACCAAGCAAGAGTAACGTTTGCCCACCACACTCAGGAGAATCCACGGATGACTCACAACACTTCGCGCCGTAGCTTTTTGCAAGTCGGTTTTTGTGGAGGCATTGGTCTGTCACTGGCAGACTATCTTCAGATGCAACAACTGCAGGCAGATTTAAAGGACTACGCCACTTTTGAAAGTTCGGCAAAGTCTGTCATCTTTATCTACCTGCCAGGCGGAATGGCTCATCAGGAAAGCTTCGATCCGAAGCCCTATGCTCCTGTTGAATACCGTGGTCCTTTTAAGCCAATTCAAACCAACGTCGGTGGAACCTTCCTGAGCGAAAACTGGAAGCAGACCGCAACCATCGCCGACAAGATCGCAATCTGTCGCTCGATGACTCATGGCGAAGCGGCTCACGAGCGTGGTACTCACAACATGTTCACGGGATACCGACCAAGCCCCGCGTTGAAGTACCCGAGCATGGGTGCGGTCGTGAATCATGAATTCTCGCCACGCAATAACATTCCGGGCTACGTCTGCATTCCCAACCAGCCGAATGAATTTGCTGGCACCGGATACTTAAGCTCGTCGTATGGAGCATTCAGCCTTGGGGCAGATCCTGCTCAGAAAGGCTTTACTGTCCGCGACCTCAAGCTTCCCGGTGGAGTCGACGACCAAAGATTCGCCCGACGTCAAAATGTTCTGGCCGCAGTGAACCAGCACTTTGTGAATCAGGAAAAGTCTGATTCGCTGGATGCTGTCGACACCTTTTACGATCGAGCCTACGGAATGGTGGGATCGCCCACAGCCCGCGAAGCATTTGATATCGGTAAGGAATCAGACAAACTGCGAGACGAATATGGTCGAGGCCAAGCGGGGGCTCGCATGCTGATGGCTCGTCGATTGGTCGAAGCGGGTTCTCGATTCGTCACGATGACTTATGGCGGCTGGGATCACCACGACAACATCGAATCCAAGATGAAGGCTCAAGTGCCAGACTTAGACAAAGCATTTGCTCGCTTAATCAAGGACCTTGATGAACGGGGACGCTTAGACGACACCTTGGTGTGCATCGCCAGCGAATTCGGACGTACTCCTAAGATCAACCAAACTGGCGGTCGAGATCACTGGCCAAAGGTATTCAGTGTTGTCATGGCGGGTGGCGGAATTAAAGGCGGACAAGTTTACGGTAAGTCAGACGCAACCGCGACAGAACCAGAAGAAAATCCTCTGACAGTTGTCGACTGGGCCACCACAATTTACCACTGCTTAGGCATTGTCGCAGATAAAGAACTGATGGCTCCCGGCGATCGACCCATTGAAATCGTTGACGGCGGAAAAGTGCGCAAAGAACTGCTGGTCTGAAAACCGCTTGCTTGAATTGTCTGGCCTTTGATTCTGCCAATCGGCATGCCATGGGCCAGACGCTTCTGGTTTCAAATTCGCACAAAACCAGCTGCGAATTGAAACCAAAAACACATTCCCTCAACTACGACTGTGCCTTCCAACGACGTTTCCCTTTTCCCCTCCTTGGCGACGTCAACTTCAATCAGAAAGATCCATACGATGTCTCGGATCCTGACTGCCTTTCTCTTGCTGACGATGGCAATCCCATCAACCAGCTTCGCCGCAGATGCCCGTTTGACGGTCATCACACCTCGCGGAATTCAGCGTGGAGCAGAACACGTTTTAACCTTTACCGGAAGTCGCCTAAGCGATGCGGAACAGATTTTGTTCTACGAGCCCGGCATTGAAGTGCTGGAAATCATCCCGGTCGAAAAGAACGCCAACGCAGTTCGTGCGAAAGTTCGAGTCGCCGCGGATTGCGAACTGGGTGAAAAAACGGCTCAGGTTCGAACCAAGTCGGGACTCAGCGACTATCGAACATTGTTTGTTGGAGCACTGCCAGCTGTTGCAGAAAAAGAACCCAACACAGAATTCGCTCAGGCTCAGCTTGTGGAACAGAATGTGACGGTAGAAGGAGTCGTCCAAGCAGAAGATGTCGACTACTTCGCAGTTGAAGCAAAGAAGGGCCAGCGGCTTTCTGTGGAAGTGGAAGGCATTCGATTTGGTCAGACACTTTTTGATCCTTATATCGCCATCCTGAATTCAGAACGCTTTGATCTAGCAGCTGTGGATGACAGCCCTTTGCTACGTCAAGATGCTCATGCTTCGATCATCGTTCCAGAAGATGGTCGTTACATCATCGAAGTTCGAGACAGTGGATACGGCGGAAATGGTAGCTGTCGTTACCGCCTACACGTCGGCCAATTTCCTCGACCGACGGGCGTCTTTCCAGCGGGAGGCAAAGCGGGCGAAGAAGTCGAATTTCGATTCATCGGTGACGCCACTGGACCGTTTACTCAAAAGGTCACGTTACCAAATGACGGTCGTTCGGAAATGACGTTGTTTGCTGAAGATGACAAGGGCATCAGTCCAAGCGGGCATTCCATCCGCATTCAGACGGAAGCAAACGCCTTCGAGGCCGAACCAAACAACAACTACAAGCAGGCAACTCCTGTAGCATTCCCAGCATCATGCAACGGAATCTTGGAGACCGTCGGAGATCACGACTACTTTAAGTTCACAGCGAAGAAAGATCAGACTTGGGAAGTCGAATGCTATGGTCGACGCATTCGCAGCCCCATCGATCCTGTATTGCACATCTTTCGAGTCAAAGATGGACGCTCGATCCTAAGCAACGATGATGCTCGCAGACCCGACGCTTACACTCGATTCAAAGTGCCGGAAGACGGTGAATACGCCATTCGAATCATGGATCATCTTGGCCGAGGCGGCAGCGATTATGTTTACCGAGTTGAATTTAGCCCTGTCAAACCATCATTGTCATTGGGAATTCCTCGAGTCACTCGATACCAACAAGATCGTCAGCGAATTTATGTGGCCAAAGGCAATCGATTGGGCACAGTGATTTCTGCCAGCCGTCAAAACTTTGGCGGAGATCTCACATTAGAAGACATGACCTTGCCAAGCGGAGTGAACGTGGTTGCTGGTCCAATGAAATCAGCAGTGGCGACAATGCCCGTTGTGTTCGAAGCCACGGCAGATGCCGAACGATCTGGCATGTTGGTCGACTTTCGAGCTCGACTGACAGATGAAACCAAGAAGATCAGCGGCCGGTTTAAAAACCGAGCTGACTTTGTCATCGGACAACCTGGGCAATCACTTTACGCATGGAAAGATGTCGAACGTCTGCCAGTGGTCGTCATCGACGAACTTCCATTTAAAATCGAAGTCGTGCAACCCAAGGTCCCCATCGTTCGCAACGGAAGCATGCAAGTGAAAGTTGTGGTAACTAAAAAAGAAGGCTGGGACGAACAGATTACTTTGCAATTCCCATTTCGCCCGCCCGGAATTGGGGCTACAGGCACCGTACGCATCCCTAAGGGAAAAACAGAAACCCTGTATCCTATCAACGCAAATAAAAACGCGGCCATCGGTTCGTGGCCATTCTACGTGCTGGCCTATGCCAACGTAGGAGGCAACGCTTACGCGTCTTCTCAAATGGCGACTTTGGAAATCACCGAACCGTTCTTAGCCATCGCATTGCAACGCAGCACGGTGGAACTAGGAAACGAAACAGAAATTGTGGCAGACGTGACCTTACTGAAGGATCTTAAGCAGCCCGCAACCGTTCAACTGATTGGACTGCCTCACAAAGTCACATCGACTCCGATGACGATCACCAAAGACACGAAGGAACTTGTCTTCAAGGTCAAAACCGAAGCAGACAGCCCGGCTGGCAAACACAAAAACATCTACTGCCAAGTGGTGGTCACTGAAAACGAAGAACCAATCACTCATGCTCGAATTGGTTCGACAGAACTTCGAGTCGACAAGCCACTGCCAAAGCCGGTCGCCAAACCAGCACAAGCAGAAAAGAAAGTGGTCGTAAAAAAAGAGACTCCAAAACCCACGGCTGAAAAACGTCTTTCCCGACTGGAAAAGCTAAGACAACAAGCCAAAAAAGAACAGAGCCCGTAACGAGTTCCCATCTGAAATCCTCCCCCCCCCTCACGACTCCTTCCTACCCGCCCACGAGCTTCCCCCTTCTGCTCTCAAAAAAAATCGCTGTAAAATGTTCTCAACAGTGATCTAACCCGCCGGAAACAAAGCGATGAAGAAGACTTTAGGAATTCTAATCACGATCTGTATGTGGGCCGGGCTTTGCACGCAGCAAGCAGCCGCTCAACAGGCAAAGCCCACTTCGTTGGTGGTCAGTCCTGATACGATCAACCTGACGTCTCAGCCAGACCGTCAGTCGATCGTGGTGCAAGCCGTCATGCCAACCGGCCTCACTTACGATGTCACTGACAAAGCCAAATTCAGTTTGGCAAATGCCGCTTTTGCACGGCAAGAAGGGACTACCTTTTACCCAGTCGCAGACGGTGAAACGGTACTAAAAATTTCCCACGCTGGGCATACGATTGATGTGCCTGTGAAGGTTCAAAATTCCAACGTCCACCCTCCGATTAGTTTTCGGCAGGATGTGATGCCTGTGTTCATGAAGACAAGCTGCAACAACGGAAGTTGCCATGGCGCGGCTCGAGGAAAAGACGGATTTAATCTATCACTGTTTGGCTTTGATCCTGCCGGAGATCACTTTCGGGTGACTCGAGAAATCCCCGGGCGCAGAATCAACTTAGCAATCCCAGAAGACAGCCTTCTGATGACTAAAGGAGCAGGGCAGGTTCCTCATACCGGCGGTAAACGATTTGCAGTGGGCGATGAAAAGTACAACACGTTGATGCGATGGTTGAAAGCCGGTGCTCCGGAAGATGCGAAGCCGGCAGAAGTACCTGTCGTCGTCACTTTGGAAGTTTTCCCCAAGCAAGCTGTTCTAGACGGTGAAGGGGAAACTCAAAAGATGTCTGTGCGAGCCATCTATTCAGACGGCACAGACCGAGACGTTACATCATTGGCATTCTTTAGTAGTAACAACGAAACATCAGCTGCGATTACTCAATCGGGAATTGTGACCGCCGGAGCACGCGGCGAGGCCTTCATCATGGCTCGCTACGAAACTCACACAGTGGGATCTCAGTTCATTGTGCTGCCGAAAGGGTTGAAGTACGAAGATCCCAAAACTCCAGAGCTGAACTACATCGACACTTTAGTTCACAACAAGTTACGCAAGCTAAGAATCATCCCATCAGAAGTCGCCAGCGACGAAGTCTTTCTTCGTCGAGTCTTCATCGATATTACTGGAACGTTACCGGACCCAGATGAACGCGAAAAATTCATCGCCGACACCAACCCAGATAAACGTGAACTGGTCATCGACCAGTTACTTCAACGCAAAGAATTCGTAGACATCTGGGTAATGAAATGGGCCGAACTGCTTCAAGTTCGAACCATCAATAATCAAGTTGCGAAGAAACCCATGCTTCGCTACTTCAACTGGTTGAAAGAACAAATCGCCAGCAACACACCGACCGATGTCATGGTTCGTGAAATCCTTGCCTCACGTGGTGGAACATTCACCAACCCTGCCACAAACTACTACCAGACCGAAACGGACACTCTGAAGGTTTCAGAAAACGTGGCTCAGGTGTTTATGGGCATGAGAATCCAATGTGCTCAGTGCCACAATCATCCATTCGACCGCTGGACCATGGACGACTACTACGGCTTCAGTGCATTCTTCGCACAAATTGGACGCAAACGAGCCGAAGATCCTCGTGAACAGATTATCTACAACGCTGGTCGAGGCGAAGTGAAGCACTTGGTCACAAAGCAAAATGTTGCTCCGAAATTCTTAGGAGGCATCGTGCCCGACGTCAAAGGCAAAGACCGCAGAGAAGTCTTGGCAAACTGGTTGGCGTCTCCCGAAAACCCATACTTCGCGACCAACCTTGGCAACATCGTTTGGGCTCACTTTTTTGGACAGGGAATCATCGATCAAGTGGATGATGTGCGAGTCAGCAATCCTGCCGTGAATGCTGAGCTCTTAGCGGAACTGGGCAAACGCTTTACCAACTACAACTATGACTTCCGCAAATTGGTGAAAGACATCTGTATGTCGCGAACCTACCAGCTTTCGACCCAAACAAACGAGACCAACGAAACAGATCATAAAAACTTCGCTCATGCAGAACTGAGACGAATGCGGGCCGAAGTGATGCTGGACTGCATTACTCAAGTGACATCAACTTCTAACAAATTCCCCGGCCTGCCCGTTGGCGCACGAGCCGTTCATATCGCAGATGGAAACACTTCCACCTACTTTCTGACCACGTTTGGACGAGCCAAACGAGAAACCGTGTGTAGCTGCGAAGTGAAAATGGAACCCAATCTGTCTCAAGCGTTGCACTTGATGAACGGCGACACCGTCAACAACAAAATTCGACAAGGCGGACTGATTCCTCAGCTTGTTCGAGACGAAAAGCGGCCCGCGAAAGAAGTCATTTCTGAACTTTACCTGAGATGCTTCAGTCGACCTCCAACAGACATCGAGGTCCAAGGCCTTAGCAAAGTGATTGATGAAGCGGAAAATTCTCAACAGGCGGCAGAAGACATCTTCTGGTCTTTACTGAACAGTCGTGAATTTTTGTTCAACCACTAACCACGTCGATCGTCTTGTAACTCATCACGCCAAAGGAAGCCGCCTTTGGCGTGATGAGTTGCGAAGCGAATGCAACAGTTGTAACGGTCACACCTTGAACATCTGTTAGCCTGAGTTACCCACACAAAGTTTGACGATCACAATACCTAGGCAATCGCTCGACTTTCCTAGGTCCCACCTCTGCGTCCTCCGCAAAATGAGTCCAACGTCATGATCAGATTTTTCGACAAACATGTTGTCCGTTCTTTGGCCGCCATCTTGCTGGCTATCGCAGCCACGAACGTTGTATCAGCCGACGACAAAGTGAACTTTGAAGATCATGTCAAACCGATCTTTCGAGCCAAATGCTTCAGCTGCCACAACACCAATAAAAAGACGGCCGATCTAGACCTATCGAATTACACGGCCATGATGCAGGGCGGCGGTTCGGGTGAAGTCATCGAACCAGGTAGCGCAGACGACAGCTACTTATTCATGGTGATGAATCACGACACAGAACCTGTGATGCCACCCAATGCCGATCGCCTGCCAGATGCAACTTTGGATACCGTTCGCAAATGGATCGATCAAGGAGCACCAGAAAATTCCAGCAGCAAGGTGTCGTTGCCGAAGAAGCCGAAAGTGAGCCTAAGTGTCGACGTATCTGCGGGTGCTCGACCAGAAGGCGCTCCTCCACTGCCAGACGTATTGAACCTAGAACCCGTTGTCCACACATCTGCTACCACTGCTGTTTCTGCAATCGCCACCAGCCCGTGGGCAAAATTGGTGGCCGTCGCAGGGCAAAAGCAAGTCATCCTGTATCACAGCGAAACGTTGGCTGCACTGGGCGTTCTTCCCTTTCCAGAAGGGCAGGCTCGAGTCTTAAAATTCAGTCGCAATGGTGCCCTATTGTTAGCCGGAGGTGGCCAAGGCGCCGCACGCGGATTGGCAGTGGTTTGGGATATCAAAAGCGGCAAGCGAATGATGGAAGTTGGTGACGAGCTAGACGAAGTACTGGCAGCCGATATCAGTGCCGACCAAACATTGGTTGCTGTCGGTGGCCCTCAAAAGGTTGTTCGCGTTTATCGCACAGATACGGGTGAGCTCGCCTATGAAATCACCAAGCACACAGACTGGATTTACAATTTAGAATTCAGCCCCGATGGAGTCCTTCTGGCAACCGGCGACCGCAACGGTGGGTTGCATGTCTGGGAAGCCTTGACGGGTCGCGAATATCTGACATTGAAGGATCATAAGAAAGCCATCACGGCGTTGTCCTTCCGTATCGACGGCAACATATTGGCTTCTGCGAGCGAAGACAACACGGTCAAGCTTTGGGAAATGGAAGAAGGCAAAGCCATCAAATCGTGGAACGCTCATGGTGGCGGAGTTCTTTCCATGGAATTCTGTCGAGACGGCCGAGTCGTCAGTAGCGGTCGTGACAGAGTGGCCAAAATCTGGGACCAAAATGGCAAGCAGCTTCGCGCGTTTCCTGCTTTAAAAGATCTAGCCGTTCAGGTGAGCCACTGCGACGAAGTGGATCGAGTCATCGCTGGAGACTGGACAGGAGCAGTCCGAGTCTGGAATGCCGCTGATGGCAAACAACTGGGGGAACTCACCACAAATCCACCGTTACTAGCAAGTCGTCTGAAAATCGCACAGGACAAACTGGCTACACTAAAACCGCAACTTGAAACGGCTCGCACTGCAGCTGAAAAAGCGAAGGTCGCTCAATCAACTCATCAACAACAACTTGCGGCCGCAGTTGCTCAAAAGATGGCTTCAGAAAAGGCGACTACAGAATCAAAAACAGGTTTAGCGGCACAGCAAAAACAGCTGGCTGAATACCAAGGACAGCAGAAGTCACTCACAACAGAAATTCAGGATCTGAAAAAAGTGGTTCCAGAATTATCTGCTGCCGTCACTCGCACGGCGACTGCGGCAAAAATGATGAGTGAAGACAAAGACCTCGTTCAATTAGTATCAAAGCTGCAAGCAAAATTGAACACAAAAACTGCTCGCCAAAAACAGATCGAAGCCAGTCTTATTCAAGCCAAGACACAAATCGGCACTTTGACGACATCAACCGCGAAGCTGCAACAAACTTTACTCACCGCTCAAGCCACCGTTCAGTCATCCACAGCCACCGTAAAAACGCTTACTGCAAACAAGAAAGCAATCGATGACGCGGTCAACGCGACGTCTCCGAAAGTCACCATACTACAGCAACAAGTAAATGATGCGACAACTGAAGTGCAAAGATGGACGTTGTATGCCGCGTTGCGAGATGACCTGAAGGCGGCCGCTGTTGTGGCGGAAAAGCGAGACACCGTGCAACTGGCTTCCTTAGAAGTTGCGGCCGAACTTGAAGAAATGCAATCTGCCGTTCAGCAAGTTGAACGGCAAGTTCAAGAAGCGGATGCGTCAGTCGTTGCGGCCAATCAGCAAAAGGCACAGATGCAAAAACAAATTCAGCAAGCAACTGCAGCCAAAGCAGCGGCCTTAGCGACATCCAAGAAGCACGAACTGGCACTTCCTTTGTTGCAACAAGCCAAGCAACAAGCGGTTTCGGCAGCAGCATTGCTTCCAGATCAGGCCGAGATGAAGCAAGCCGTCACATCGATTGATCAAACGATCAATGTGCAAACAGCCGCCATTCAGAAAATTCAAACAACCGTTGGAACACTTGATCAGAAAGTCGTGGCGGCTCAACAAACGATGAAAACTGCCGAAGCGAAGGTCGCTGAAATGACGACCGTGAAAAACGCTGCAGTTCAAAAAGCGGCGGAACTCAGCAAGCAAGTTCAACCACTGCAAAGCAAAGCTGAAAAAGCAAAACAACAATTGGCAGTCGTTGAACAAGAACTCGTGAAAGCACGAGCCACTGTGGAAGCTCGCCGAGCACAGCTGCGACCTGTAATTCAAATCCGCCAAGCAAGCAGATAGTCGTGCGGCAATTTTTCAGCCCAAAGTAACGACCACGCTCCACCGTGATGGGCGGCGCATGGACACCGCCCCAACAGCAGTAAAACGCCGACCGCATGTAAGACGCCATTCGCGTCACACTCTGAAATCTATGTCACGTTTTGAATCATTGGTCGAGCCACCAATCGCGAGCACACAAACAAGCACAACGCGGCGAAGCCAAACGTGACAACCAAACAGGCGGTCATGGAAGGAAGCGTTTCAGTCACCGGCAGTGATCCGGAATACAACAAGCGTCGTAGACCGGCGACTCCGTAAGTCAGTGGATTTAGCTTGATAACCCACAACAGCCAAGGCGTTCCATCCCCTGGAAAGAAGGCCCCAGATAGCAACCACATCGGCATCAAAAAGATACTCATGATGGCGTGAAATCCTTGAGTCGAATTCATCGGCCAAGCGATTAAAAAACCTAATGCCGTCAGCTCAACGGCAATCACAATCAGAAACGCGGCGGCAACCAAGAACGGCACAAGCTGAAGTTGAAGCTGTAAGCCTGTGGTTAGCCCCAACTGTTGCAGTAAAGGCCCAATAAGCAGAAACAAGCCTGCTTGCAACACGGCCAAAATTGTCCCGCCGAGTACTTTTCCTAAGACGATGACTGAACGAGGAACGGGTGCTGCCAGGACTCCTTGCAAAAACCCTTCCCGCCGATCTTCAATGATTGAAATCGTCGAGAAAATGGCGGTGAACATTACGATCAACACCGCGATACCGGGGAAAAAGTATTCTTGATAGCTCACCGGTTGTTCCAGATTGCTCGCCCAGTCAGGGGCTTGAAAAGAATTACGAAGCCCGGCTCCAAACAACACCCAGAAAATGATGGGCTGGCCAATCGCACCCACGAGCCGACTGCGTTGTCGAAAAAACCGTGTTAGCTCTCGGTAGGCAAGCGCCCAAACGGCATTCCCAACCAACCGTTTTTCAACCTTCTTTCCTGAACCCAGCGTTGGATCTTCGTTAAAGCGGGCAACGTTTGTCGTTGAGGAATTCATAGGGACGCCTTCTTTCGTTTCGTTGCTTGCGTCTTTGTAGGCGATTCGGTTGCGGAAGCTTCAGCCATGGCAAAATCGCGGCCCGTTTTTTCCAAGAACACGTCTTCTAAAGTCGGACGAGCAACCTCTGCAGTCTTCACGTGTTCTCGAAATCCATCCATCAAGCTTTGCAACGCATCCGTCGCGTTTTTCAACCGAAATACGAGGCGATCACCTGCTTGCTGACCAGTAGCTTTCAACAGCCGTTCGATATCGGATTTCAGCTGTGCCACGCTGACGGAATCTGAAGACTGCAGCTGAATACTTAGCCGCTCACCCGGAAGGCTTGCCTGCAGATCAGCCGGACTGCCTTCCGCCACAACCTTCCCTTGATCGAGCAACAACAACTGATCACATTGTTCGGCTTCGTCCATCAAATGAGTTGTCACAATGATGGTCATGTTTTTTCGATGAGCTTGAATCAGACTCCAAAATTGCCTTCGAGCCGCAGGATCCAGCCCCGTGCTGGGTTCATCCAGTAAAAGCAGAGACGGCTGATGAAGCAACCCCTTGGCAAGTTCGACTCGCCGCTTTTGCCCGCCACTCAGCCGTTCAACTCGTTCGTGCTGGCGATCCAAAAGCTGCAGGTCTGCAAGAAGTTCATCACTGCGTTGACGAATTGTCTTCTTGGGCAAGCCATAGATCGCCCCATGACAGTCCAAGTTTTCTCGGACGGTCAAGCGAACGTCTAGGGCGGGAGACTGAAACGTGATCCCCAGTCGCTGACGAATGCGTTGTGGCTGGCTGGCTAGGTCGTGGTTTAACACTGTGACCTGTCCCCGCTGCATGGGAATCAACGTCGCCAGCAGACGAAACAAAGTCGTCTTGCCAGAACCATTCGGCCCCAGAAGGCCAAACAAACAACCAGCAGAAACGCCAAATGAAACTTTTTGCAAAGCAAGGCTGTCACCATAGTCAAAGGACACCTGATCGACTGTGACGGCGAACAACGAGGTGGCGGATTCTGAATGACTCACTCACGGCCTTTCCAATAAAAACAACGAAGCGATCCCATGATAGACGTCACAGGTCGCTTGCCTCGTGCCACAGCCACGGAAACTGAGTTTCGCAGTCAGATTCAACCACTGTTTTCGGAATCTGGAAATCACAAACTGGTCAAAATCGTCGGCGGCTACGGTGATCGAAAATTTCAAAATCGCTTAGACTCCGATTTCGTCTGCTGTTTTAAGCTGACAAAACCATCGGCCTGTTTTCTCAGAAAATCACGGCCCGTGAGATCTCTCACGAACGACGCTTCGTATTGAACAAGAAGGAATTTTCAGACATGTCTCGTACGATTGATCTTTCAGCCCATGGAATCACAGTCAGTGACATTCTGCGAAACGCTCAGCCTCCGACTTTATACGAAGAAGCCATTCGGCACGAAGCTGGAACCAGTATTTCAGATACAGGCTGTCTGATCGCCTACAGCGGCGAAAAGACGGGACGTTCTCCGAAAGACAAGCGAGTTGTCCGGCACGAAAATTCAGAAAACGACGTTTGGTGGGGGCCCGTTAACTTCCCACTGGATGAAACCACGTTTTCGATTAACCGTGAACGAGCTGTCGACTACCTGAATACTCGATCCAAACTGTACGTCGTCGACGCATTCGCGGGCTGGGACGAGGGAACTCGACTGAAGGTTCGCATCATTTGTGCGCGACCCTATCACGCTTTGTTCATGCACACGATGCTGATTCGCCCAACAGAAGAAGAACTGGAAAACTTTGGGGAACCTGATTTCGTCATTTTCAACGCCGGAGGCTTTCCAGCCAACCGATACACCACCGGTATGACTTCGCGAACAAGCGTCGATCTGTCCTTGGAGAGCAAAGAGGTGGTTCTGCTGGGTACAGAATACGCCGGCGAAATGAAAAAAGCTGTCTTCACATACATGAACTATTTACTGCCAGCTCGCAAGATCCTATCGATGCATTGTTCGGCAACCAGCGATCGCGAGACCGGTCGAAGTTCGGTTCTGTTTGGGCTATCCGGAACCGGTAAGACAACACTGTCTGCCGACCCCAATCGCTACTTGATTGGCGACGATGAGCATGGCTGGTCAGACGATAGTATTTTCAACATCGAAGGT
This sequence comes from Fuerstiella sp., assembly GCA_039974975.1. Taxonomy (GTDB): domain Bacteria; phylum Planctomycetota; class Planctomycetia; order Planctomycetales; family Planctomycetaceae; genus Fuerstiella. The sequence continues at coordinate 61,395 of JBDWHY010000017.1, forward strand.
GGCTGCTACGCAAAGGCCGTCTACCTGACTCGAGAATCAGAACCAGAAATTTTCGATGCTCTGCGCTTCGGAGCTGTGCTTGAAAATGTGGTTTATGATGAAGCTCATCATCACGTCGATTTCGACAACACCTCGATTACCCAAAACACTCGAGGCGCCTATCCGATCGAGCACATGAAAAATGCCAAGCTCCCTTGCGTGGCCGAACACCCAGCCGATGTCATCTTCTTGACTTGTGATGCATTTGGTGTGTTGCCGCCAGTCAGCCGACTGACTCCAGAACAAGCCATGTACTACTTCATCAGTGGTTATACGGCCAAGGTCGCTGGGACAGAAATGGGAATCAACGAACCAGAGGCAACTTTCAGCCCATGCTTTGGTGGCCCCTTCCTTGTCTGGCATCCATCTGTGTATGCGGAATTGCTGGCCGACAAAATTCGCAAGCACGATGCTGCTGTTTGGTTGGTGAACACAGGTTGGTCTGGCGGAGCCTATGGCGAAGGAAGCCGAATGCCACTTAGATTTACTCGAGCGATCATCGACGAAATTCATTCTGGTTCTTTACGAGACGCGCCAGTCGTGAAGGACGAATTTTTCGGGTTTGACATTATCAGTGAATGTGCCGGAGTTCCCGCAGAAATGTTGCAGCCGAAGCTGTCGTGGCGAGATCCCGCTGCGTTCGAAGAAACGGCGAAAAAACTGGCTGCCGATTTCCGGACCAACTTCGACAAGTATGCCGCCGAATGTGATGCAGCTGTCGTGACAGCAGGACCGGTTGAGTAGTCGATCGCTTCTGTTTTTCGCGCTTCCGCCATCGGCGTTCTGTGGTCGACATTCGATGGCCGGCATTCGGTGATCGGCATTCGGTGATCGGCATTCGGTGGCCAGGTTCTGTCAGCCCAACAGGTGCAGCAGCGGCCTGTCAATTGGCATCACAATGTCATCACAGCGGCCGACGACAAAAAACAATCTGGTACCGTTGTTAACCCAACATCATGACGCAAACGCGGATTCAATCGCTCAAGGCATTTCACGTCCGCATTGGTCTTAAGAAGCCGATTCGACATGCGTCCTTTACTCGCACCCAAAATGACACGCTGATCCTTCGCTGTGAATTAAGTGATGGAAGCGTGGGTTGGGGAGAAGGCTTGCCTCGACCGTACGTCACGGGTGAGACGATTGATTCTGCAATTCACCAGCTAGAAACTGCTGATCTTTCCGCGATTGGCGACTGCGATTTCAGTGACCCCATCGCGGTCGCGCACGCCATATCGCTATGGGAACTACGGCAATGGGAACCCATCGACACAGACACACCCGCAGAAAGACATAGCATCCCATCGGTCGGCTGCGATCCAAAGAAAAGCGGCTTCGGAAACAGCGTCCGATGTGCCCTAGAACTTGCCGTATTGGATGCAGCAACACGCTCTGCAGGGACAAGCCTCAGTTGCATCATTCAAGACCTCGCGGAACCACTTGGATTGAAGCAGCTTTCTGGGTCTGTCCGTTACAGCGGAGTCATCACATCGTCATCCGGACGCATTGCCCAACTTCGTTCTGCGATAAAAATGAGGCTGTTTGGATTCGATGCCGTCAAAGTGAAAGTGGGACATCCAGAAATCTGCGACCCAAAACTACTGGCTCGAGTCCGCAGAATGGTCGGTCAGAAAATGGACGTACGAATTGACGCCAATGAGGCTTGGACCCCAGACATTGCGGCAAAACAAATTCACAAGCTATTCCCCTTTGGAATCAGCTGCGTCGAACAACCTCTCGCCGATCGCCATCGATCTCACCTTGCCGAGTTAAGACGTGAAGTTGACGTACCCATTATGTTGGATGAATCACTGTGCTCAATCAGTGATGCTGTTGAAGCCGCTTCAACAAAATCTTGTGACGCGTTCAACATTCGTTTGTCAAAATGCGGAGGCATCATGAACAGCTTGCAGCTGATGAAGATTGCTCAAGCAAACGGCTTATTTGTCCAGCTGGGCTGCCTTGTGGGAGAAACGGGGATCTTGTCAGCTGCAGCTCGACACTTCGGCTGCAGTGTTGGCCCGATTCGCTATTTCGAAGGCAGCTATGATCGCTTCCTGATCACAGATCGCCTAACGCACGAAGACTGCACATTCGGTTACGGGGGACTTGGAAAAGCGATCAAAGGCCACGGCTTAGGCGTCACGGTTCACGAAGCAGACATTCATCGAATGGCAACTCGAACGTTGCGATGTCTTTAGCCGACATATCGGGCAAACACCAATCGCCTCGGCCTGCCGTACTGCACAAACCAAGACTTCCGGCTACTGTCCCGGAGCCGTGCGAATTGGCGCAAATTTGATCCGCCGGATATAGGGAACCACAGTCCCATCCTGCAGTCGTCCAGAACAGCTACTGATGGCTGCTGTTACAAATTTGTAGTCCAAGTTGTAGTCAGGATCGATTTCCACTTCCTGCTTTTCAACGTTGCTTGGCCCCGCTGCGTTCAGCCGACGAATGGCTTCTCCAATCTTCACATTCAATCGATCGAATACTTTGGCGTCTGCTCCAAGAGACTGATTGTTAAATTTCAAGTCAGCCAAATCACCGTTCGCTGCCGCCAACATGCGCACTTTCATGATGGGTAAATCGGCATCAATTTGAGATGCCGTTTCTGGCTTACCCAACGGCATGTTGATGTCGAAATCACCTTCCGCTTCAACGATCTTCAACGTCAGCATAAAGAAGATCAGCAGTTGAAACACGACGTCGATCATCGACGACATCTGCATTTCAATTTTCGTACTTGCTGCGTTGCGATTTCGAATTTTCATAGTCAGCAATCCGCTGTGAATGCTTCAGAAAGCTTTGCATGGCGTCCGTCGCACAGTGCAAAGGCGATGCTTATTTCTTTGTTCGTTAAGGTCGTGCCTGAGTTGCCTTTAAAGCGAACCTTTGGAATTCGATGCCCTTTTCCTGGCACAACTGGATCAGTTTTTGAACCAGTCCCGAGTCAACTCCGGCGTCAGCTCGAATTTCAACCGTCACATCAGCAATATCAGTCCCGATGGTGGTGTAGAACTGAGCTTCTTTGCGAAGCCGGCTGGCACTTTGTTCAACGGTGAATGCTTCGCCGCCGAAGAACAAGTAAGGGGTGGGATCAAGAAGATTGCCTTGCAGATCTTTTTTGAATCCTAGGTTCAACACAACAGAATTTTCGCGTTTCACCTCAGGCGGCTTCGCGAGCTGATCTCTTGGCAAAGTCACCCGTTCATCTGCCTGCTGTTGCTCGAAGTTCGAAATTACCACGAAGAAGGCGATCAACTGAAACACGATGTCAATCATCGGAGTCATGTCGGCTTCAGGTGGTTGCGAATCGGTTGATTTTATCTTCATCTGGCCATTCCAAAGGGATGCGATGCGCTGGCAACGGAGTCAGTTTTCCCGCTATTCCTTGAGCAAACAAGGTCACTCGGGCGGTGTACAAACTACGCTGGCTTACCTGCACTCGGGCCGCCCGGACCACCTTTACCAACTGCAGCGAAACGACTCATTAAGCCTTCGCTCACCATTCCGATTTCCAACACAAGCCTTTGAATTCGGTTTTTCAAGATGCTGTAAAACACCATGGCAGGAACGGCGATTCCTAGACCAATCAAGGTCGTGAACAAAGCCGTCGAAATACCTTCCGCAAGTTCGCTTGGTTTTGGTGAAGCCACGCTGCCTGCGATCTTTTCGAATGTCGCAATCATTCCCTGGACAGTCCCCATCAAACCCAGCATCGGAGCAATCGTTCCGATCAATGCCAAGTAGCTAAGGCGATGTTCTAAAGCCATGTTTTCATCTTCGCCAGCTTCCTGCATGCCTTCAACAGCTTCTGGGTAGCCGCGGCTTAACCGCCCCATGCCTGCTGCAAGGACGCGAGCAACAAAGCTGTCATCGTTTCGAGCCGACTCGTAGGCTCCTTGGAAGTCTTTCCCATTCAGTTTTTGTTCGAAATCTTCAACGAAGTCATTCGGCAGCAACACGTCTCGTCTTACCTGAAGAATGTTCATCATGATCAAAGCGACCATCACGAAGGACAAGGCCGCAAAGATCAACAGCCAGAACAGACCAAGAGATTCAACCATCCAAGACAAGAAGTTCTTCTCGACCGGGTCCGCAGCAACGGCTTCCACTGGAGCAGCGTCTTCGACCGCCCCAGCGTCATCTTGAGCAACGGCCGTGGAGGCACCAAAAACTGGCATCACCAACAGAACCGCAGTCAGCGACAACAGCAAGACTGTCCAGCGCTGTCGTCGAAATGGGCCGGCGACTTGTTCTTGAAGACTCAGCATGTTTGGTTTTCTCCGATGGATCGGGTGCGCGGCAAAGATGTAAAATGATCGACATCGAAAACGATCTGCATCAGATGCGATCTGAATCGAATGCCATCAGTTAGTCGATGGAGTTTGCGACCCTTGGAAATATTTCGAGTGAAAGGTCTGAAAGAGACTATCAGTAACGCACTTCAGGAATCTGAAAGGCGTCTTCAGTGGATGAAAGCAGCACGTATTGTGGAAACAAATTTGTTCTTCAAAAACCAGTTTGTTCACGCACTATTCCGAAATGTACTCGGTTCCTGCCGTAACAGCAACGAATCCCCCATTTTGCCATGCGACACGGAACACTTCTGCTATCGCCGCCAAAACGACCCTCATCTTCCATCAGGTCGAGCGCTCGCCTGAAACATCCACATCCCCTTCTTGATGGTCGCTGAAGCCGCATGAACGTTATGGTCGTCAAGGGCATCGCAGACGGAAGCCTTTCCGCCATCGGATTCGCAGATTTCATTCAGTAGCGAACTACGGTGATCACCCCGGAATTTTGTTGCGAATTCCCTGAAATCGGCGATAAGTTTACGGTAGGTCAGGCTTGAAATACGTTTTAAGCGGCGTCCGGCGTAGGTCATCTGTATCTTTGATGAGTGCGGGATGCTAGCAGTAAATTCCAGAACCACCTGTCAGAAAACGGGTTAGGGATGATTCCTGCAAGCGATTTGTCTTCGCTGGCCTACAAATCAGTTGCGAATTCTGTCTTCCCAAAGGAGCTACCAATATGCGTCGGCCAATTTGTTTCGCCGTGCTTTGCACCCTCGTCATCGCAGGTGCCAGTCAAACAGCTCAGGCTCGTGAACCAGCTGAAAAAAAATATCGACCAATTTCGCGGCCTAAATTTGACCCAACGGCGAAGCAGGTTGATTTCTTCGAAGGCGTCGAAAGCGGAGTCTTTGAATACAAGGTCATCGCGAAAGGCCCAGAAGGCGGCAATATCTTGGTGACAAACACCACTGATAAGCCTCTTTCCGTGAAAATGCCTCAGTCATTCGTCACTGTCAGCGTGCTGAAACAGTTTGGTGGCGGCCTCGGCGGCGGTGGACTCGGTGGTGGTGGACTCGGTGGCGGTGGACTCGGCGGCGGTGGACTCGGCGGCCAACAGGGTGGCCAACAGGGACAGGGCGGCGGCCTCGGCGGTGGTGGTCTCGGTGGCGGTGGACTTGGAGGCGGTGGCCTAGGTGGTGGTGGATTAGGCGGCGGATTTGGTGGCGGCCTGCAGTCAATTCCCCCAGATAAAACAATCACGATGCAGTACGTTTCTGTTTGCCTCGACCACGGCAAACCAGACCCGACTCCACGCGGAACCTTCATTATTCAAAAGGTCGATGACTACACAGATAATCCTGTCCTGAAAGAGCTGATCACAATGATTGGTACAGGGCAGATGGCTCCTAAAGCAGCTCAGGCAGCCGTTTGGAACATCACAGACAACATGTCTTGGCAGCAGCTGGCATCCAAGGGTGTTCGAGATCACTTGGGCCAATATCACCCGTTCTTCCAACGACAAGATATCGCTGGAGCTCAACTGATCCAAAGAACGGCTCTCATTCGAATCCACGAACGCAAAGAAACAGCCGGCACGTCAACCGAGTCTGTGCCAGCTCGAATTCGCTAAAGACAGCTTGGCATTGGGTAAGCTTTCTGCGAAACCCAATGCTCAGTCTGCAAACTTCCAACGACCTCGCCAACAACTGGTGAGGTCGTTTTTTATTGCGCACTTCACTGATGCGCCGGCTGACCTTGCCACCGCATCGGTTCGCCTGCGTGATCTTTTTGCTATAGTCGACGGCAGTCGATTTTCATGAGTGACAGCTTGTTAATGCAACCTGTGACTACGCCGACACCCGCCTCGAAATCTCCCGTCCTGTTGTGTTGAAAAGAGAAGGTCTATGCTTCGAACTTTTCCTGCCTTGTTTTTTGCTTGTCTGTGTTGCCCTGCTTTCGCTGACGCCGAACGCCCCAACATCATGTTGATTTTGGCAGACGACCAAGCGTTTTCAACAATCGCTGCCGGTGGTAATTCGGAAATCAAAACTCCGAACATCGATCGTCTCTATGCTGAAGGAACACGATTCAGCCATGCCTACAACATGGGCGGTTGGAATGGTGCCATCTGCATCGCCAGTCGAACCATGCTGAACACAGGGAGATATCTTTGGAATGCGGAAAAAGAAGACACCAAGTTGACCAAAGAATGGATTCCTGAAAAACGAATGTGGTCGCAGCGGATGGCAACCGCTGGGTATCAAACATTTTTCACAGGCAAGTGGCATGTCAAAGCCAAAAACGAAGACATCTTTGAAGTGTCTCGACACGTTCGAGGCGGTATGCCAAAACAGATTAGTAAGGGATACGACCGACCACTTTCCAAAGACGATAAAGCCTGGCTGCCTTGGGATAAGTCAAACGGCGGATTCTGGGAAGGCGGTCGGCACTGGAGTGAAGTTGTTGGAGACGACGCCGTTGACTATGTGAAGATCGCCAAAGACGATTCCAGACCCTTCTTCATGTATTTGGCATTCAACGCACCTCATGACCCTCGACAAGCCCCCAAGTCATTTGTCGACATGTACCCGGCAGAACAAGTGAAGGTTCCGGAATCTTTCCTTCCCGAATATCCGTATGACATCGGAAGCAACAAGGTTCGAGACGAAAAGTTGGCTCCGTTTCCGAGGACTCATTATTCAGTGCAGGTGAATCGTCAAGAATACTTCGCAATCATCACTCACATGGACCAACAGATTGGGCGGATTCTTGACGAATTGGAAAGCAGCGGGCAAGCAGACAACACTTGGATTTTCTTTACCGCCGACCACGGCTTGGCGTGCGGACATCACGGCCTGCTGGGCAAGCAAAATCAGTTCGATCACAGTGTTCGAGTTCCCTTTGTAGTGACGGGCCCAGGAGTCCCTCAGAAAACAGTGAGCGATCGAATCTACTATCAAGATTTAATGCCAACAAGTTTGGAACTTGCCAAGACAGATGTGCCTGATGACGTTCAGTTCAACAGCTTGCTACCAAAGCTCAAGGGCGATGATCAGAAACCTGAGGCTGACGCCAGTGGCGAAATCTATAGCGGCTACACCAAGACTCAACGAATGTATATCCAGGGTCATCACAAGCTCATTTTGTATCCTCAAATCAGCGTGTCTTTGCTGTACGACCTAAAAAATGATCCACTGGAATTGGTCGATCTTTCGTCCAAAGATGGATCATTTCATCAAAAACGAAAGCTGTTTCGAGGTCTACTCAGCTGGCAGCAACGCACCGGTGATGAAGTCGACCTCAAGTCTGCGTTTCCAGAATTGGCCGCCGAATAGATGACAATTCACGATGAACATGCAGCGTTATAGAAAACGGAATTCATGAAGATTGAAGGAGTGATTTTTGACTGCGACGGAACTCTGGTCGACAGCGAAATTATCAGCATGCAAGTCTTGCAGCAACTATGCTTGGACCAAGGACTTACGCTATCCATGGAAGAAGCCATGGATAGCTTCGCCGGCAACGAGCTTGCAGTGGTGCTGCAAATACTCGAAGACAAACTGAACGGAAAGCTGCCTGTCGACTTTCTGGACACGTTTCGAAGCAAACAGCTTGCCGAACTCGCTGCCAGCTTGACCGCAATTCATGGTGCTCATGAACTGGTCAAGTCGTTGACTGTCCCAACCTGCGTCGCATCGAATGCTCCGTTAAGCAAAGTGAATCTGTGCCTACAGATCACTGCACTGGATCAGTTCTTTCCCGCAGACCGAATCTTCAGCGCCTATACGATTGAAAAATGGAAACCGGCTCCAGATCTGTTTCTGCAGGCGGCACAAGCACTTGCTGTACCGCCACAAAACTGTCTCGTCGTCGAAGATAGTTTGTTTGGAGTTCAAGCTGGCGTCGCTGCTGGCATGCAAGTCGTGGCTCTTGATCGCCATTCGCGACTGAATGAACTGCCAGAGGGAGTGGTCCGAGTTGAATGCCTGACGGAAATTCGACAGCTGGATACGTGCGGTTAACGCACGCATCAGGACCCACCCATTTCGTCTCGTCTCACGTCGACATAGCCTCAGCTGAAAACCCTGTTGTTGACGATAACGATTGATTAAAACTTGCTGACACTGTCACAAAGTAAAAAAAATGCTGCTTTGCACTTCGATGGCTAGGCAAATTGTGTTCATCGAAACGCTAAAGACGGACCTCGGTCGTAGAGCACTCGATCGATGCAATCTGAAATCCCACATGGTCCACGCAGCTTACGTCTCGTAGAATCCAATGAAGGATCTTCCACACGGATTGTCGTACTTACACTCAGGAGACTTTATGTCGCGGTTTTTGATTCCATCGTTCGTTTCCACACGACTCGTTTCCACACAATTGGCTTCCACACAGATCGCTAACACGCCTTTAAGCTTTGCGCGCATGGCCTTCGCTCAGTTGGCTATTCTGGCGCTAGTTTGTGCCCCAGTATCTGGCCAATCGACTGGCGTGACTGATACTCCGAAACCGCCCGTCTTTAATGTTCAGCTACAGACAGCCGACTGGGAACGAATGATGCAGGAAGTCGCCCGCCACAAGGGCAAAGTGGTCGTGCTGGACCTTTGGTCAACTTCCTGCCTGCCTTGCATGAAAGAATACCCCAAGTTGGTGGCGATGCAGAAACATTACCCAAAGGATGTTGTGTGCCTAGCTTTGAATTTGGACTATGCCGGAATCAAGTCGAAGCCACCCGAATACTATCGACCTCGGATCGAAAAATTCCTAACGGCCGTGAAGCCGGATTTTAAGAATTTTCTTTGTACGACAGAAGCAAATGAATTCTTTGATTCCATCAAGCTGGGATCGATTCCAGCCGTGTTGGTTTACGGAACGGACGGAAAACTGGCTCAACGATTCGACGACAAGATGCTTGAACCCGGCGAAGAAGAACCATTCAGCTATGAACAGGACATCAACCCGTTCGTGAAGAAGTTGGTGCAAGCTGCGAAGTCAAAGCAGCAGTCACAGAGCGAAAATAGCAAAACGAAATAAAAAGTGCTGGGCGATGAACGCCCAGCGTTCCGAGTTGCTTCAGCCTGACTACTGATCGTCGTCTTCGACGGAATCTGGTTTTGAATCGCGGTCCTTGCGAAACCCTTTCACCATTTTGGCAACGGCAGATTGAAACTGTTGAGGATTCATCTTGTCGGAAAACTTCAGTCCTCGAGATGCCATCGATTCAGCAAGACGGTTACCGTTCCGTTCTGTTGAGCTAATGATTCCATCTTTGTTCTTGTCGATCAGCTCAAAAATACGACGAGCACCATCGTTTTTTGCCCAGATCGGTGACGGACCTCCGGTCCGAGAATCACTGCCTGCTGAACGATCGCGTTCTGAATCGGAACGACTGTCGCGACCAGATGCCGGACCGTTCTTGGGTGGACCAGCTTTGCTCGGACCACCGTGTGCATCGTGACCGTGTGCATCGTGACCGTGAGCACCGTGACTATGAGCGTCGCGAGCATCTGAACCAGCACCGGACGGCCGACTAGCTCCTGATGGGCGTCGTGACATTGGCGCCGCAGAACGATTTGATGAACGTGACTTTCTCACTTGATCCACGGCCCCCTTGGCTGCAGTAAAAGGCTTCGCGCTTGCCAAAACCGTAATCATCGCCTCTCGTTGGCCACCGGGCGATCCAGCAACATTCACTTTCAAGACTTCAGGCTTTCCACTCTGCAAAGCTAACGTTGAATCAGCGGAAGCAGAAAACGTGGTGTACCGACTTGCAATGTCCGTCTGTGTGTCTGAATTGGGAGCTTCGACCCAAGACTTTTCAATTTGCAGACTCATGATGATTTGGTCACCTACAATCTTGGGCTCAACTTTCGCGATGGTTCCAACATCTTGACGCTGGTAATTCTGAGCCACCGTTCGGTTTCCAGGCAAACTCATCGTGCCAACAGGGATAGCCACTTGCTGCCCCACTTGAACGGTCGCCTTGGCGCCGTCTAACGTGACCAGCTGCAACTGATCAAAAACTTTCGTGTCTGTCTCGCTGCCCGATATCGCAATTGAGATCTGGCAGTAGACCATCTTGATGGCTGATTTTTTCGCGTCGATCGAATGATCGTCTGCAATCGCCGTCTGAACTTGCCCCGCAACCAAAACTGCGGTGACGACCGACAGGCCTAGCGAGGCGCAAGTCAATCGAATTCGTTGCTGAGATAGCATCATGGACCCTTTATTGAAACGCTCTGGAATCGTGTTCGTCTACAAATCATTATGCTGAACAAACCAACCACTCAACACCGCAGGTTGGTCAAGTAGCCGGATAAATTCGCATTCCGCCGTCATATTCGAAACGTGACACAAAACGCCCTCAACGATTTACAAGCAGCGCGCAGCCAAAGTCACTTGCTCGACCAGTGAAGCCCACACACCAGCCCGGAGGGCGATACATAAATAGCCGGCGGTGGAAACCGCCGGTTCGGTGCCGCACGGAAAACAGCCCAAAGGGCGACACAATTTCACTGCAGCCGGTCTTGTACCAAGCTTCAAGCCTATGGCCGCGGCACATCACATGGCCAGATCCGAGCTGGTTTGATCGTTCTCAGATTCAAACCAAGCATCGCCAACAAAGTCACTGGCGCCGCCAGTGAAGCCCCAGCCCCAGCACCAGCACCAGCACCAGCACCAGCACCAGCACCAGCACCAGCCCCAGCCCCAGCCCCAACCCAACCCAACCCAACCCAACCCAACCCAACCCAACCCAGCCCAGCCCAGCCCAGCCCAGAGGGCGACACAAGAATAGCCGGCGGTGTCAACCGCCGGTTAGCTGTCGCGACAAAAACAGCCCGGAGGGCGATACATGAATAGCCGGCGGTGTCAACCGCCGGTTAGCTGTCGTGACAACAACAGCCCGGAGGGCGGCACAATCTCACTGCTGTCAGCGGATTGTGGTGTTTGAATCGCTGAAATTCGAGTTGAACGCAGAGGCGAACTCAAGCAAGGCCCAGCTGCCAGAATAAGTTGCGCTGACCTATTCTACACGAACACCTTAGCGGCTTGACGCTGGCCGGAATGATACTGGCGGCCTTGCTGTTCGGCATGAGATTTCATGTTCTCTGACTTCCCCGCACACGTGCTGCGGCCAAAGTAGCGACGCCAGTTCCAAACCAAATCTTTGAACATGCTCGATTCGATTCCATGTTTCGACAACACGGCAGCAACATGCTTTGGCACGGTCTCTTGACCTCCCAAAGCTTCTCGAACAGACGTCCAGCGGAGCAGCTTCGCGTAGTCTTTCATCGTCATGTTCAAAAAGCCGCGATCACTACAGCGAAGACCATCCGAATGAACCTCTGGGTTTGCCGCTAACGCATCACTCATCGCTAACGGTGCCAACCAAGCATCTTGAATCACTCGGCGTCCCGTTGGGTTTCGCTTCTTTTTTCGACGTTGTGCTTTCAGCTGTTCAACAGGAGTATCTCGGATTTCTTTCCCCTGCTGTTCAGCGTCAACCACCTTCAGATCATAGGCGGCTGATTCGATCTTTGCTCCTCGAGACGCCTTGATGCGATCATAAATCGACGTGTGAATTGACTCATCAGGAGATTCCGCCATTTTGGCTCGCACTGGGTTCAAATCAACGTAAACGCTGCACGCGAGCAAGCCTGCTTCGTCTGTGATTTTCTGAGCCTTAAAGCGGCCTTCCCAAAATCGTCCCGTGCATTCATCGTGCTTGTTGGCCATTCGAGCAATCGGTTCAGCCAAGGCTTTCATGAACCAAGACACGTCGGACAGGCGAAGGCGAATTTCTTTGAGGCGTTCTTTGTCGGCACACAATTGCTTGACGTCCACATCAGTGGGTTCAGCAAGCTGCTCTTCGATTCGCCTGCCGGGAAACACTTTCAGCCAGCGAATGGCAACTTGTTCATCGGACCAAGCTTTCACCACATCAGGACGATTGCGAAGAATCTGGTGCATGTGATTCGACAGAATGGCATAGGTCAGAACGTCAACAGCAAACACGCTGGCCAAGCATTCCATTCGCCGTCGAATCCACTCTTTGCGCTTGGAAAAATCCTTGCCAGAAACCGGATCTTTCCCGGCCAGCCACGCCCGCCGAACGCAGCGTTGAGTCACAAACACTACACCCACTTCGTCCGCACAAAACTGTTCGTTTCTCAAAACACGCGGCATCGCTCATCTCCTGAAACACAATCTCGACGAGATGAAGGTTAGGGAAGTGGCGAAGGATTGCAAACATAATGTGCGTGGTACCTACTGATATTTCATCTCCTGAAACACAATCTCGACCAGATGAAGATTAGGGAAGTGGCGAAGGATTGCAAACATAATGTGCGTGGTACCTACCGATATTTCAAACGTCATTTAGTTCTGGGCTTTGTCCCCAGAATTCAAAATTCGCGTGGAAGCCCGTGGGCCGCGAGGCGCGAGCTGCCGTTTTCTCAAACCAACCCGCGTCCGGCGCTTGCCGCTCACAATTCACGGATAGAACCTGGCCAGATTGGAGCGACGCAACTGTTTGCTTACGCCTCAACCCACGGGCACTACGCGGCTCAATCTGCGCGGGGCGGCAATCTGGGGCAACCAGTCAGACATTGATGCGATGACTATTGCAGAAGAACAATGCCGCATGTGACACAAGTTGCAGCAGCGTTGTTTTGCCAGGTTGCATGGCCCCGCGCTTTGGCGGCCCCGCGATTTGAAATTACGGAACCGGTCTTGTTCATCCGGTGGCAGAATACTGCATGTCGCAGCCGGTCAGGAGATGCCCACCGGTGCCTCACACCAGTATTCCATGCTGCGTTCAATCACTTCATCGACAGAATACTTCGGTTCCCACCCAAGCAAAGTCCGGGCTTTGGTGATGTCGGGGATCCTGCGATCGGAATCGTCATAGCCATCGCCGTAGAATTCTTCCCCTGACACCTCGATAAGTTGCGGCAGCGCCTGTTCGCCGTCCCACCATCGCCGTTTGTAAATCTCGATCATCCTTTCGGCAAGTTGCCGAATTGACAGTTCATTGTCGGGGCTGCCGATGTTGAAGATCTGCCGACTGCACACACCGCCAGGATTCTCGATAATCCGCATCGTACAGTCGATCGCGTCATCAATCAGCGTGTACGCTCGCTGCTGTTCTCCACCATTCACCAGATGCATCGGCGAGCCCTCGAGAATAGACTGAAGAAAGTGAGAAAAGACTCGCGGGTTCCCGTCCTTTTCCGAAGGCAGATAGTCAATCCTCGGCCCGATAAAGTTAAACGGCCGAATGATCGTGTAATCCAGCCGATCTTCGAGACCATAGGCGTGCAGGATTCGTTCCAGCAACTGCTTGGCGCAACTGTAAATCCACCTGTGCTTATTGACCGGCCCGAGGATCATGTGTGTCGAGTCTTCAGAAAACTCGGCGAGGGCGGGATCCGAAGGGTCATTCAGCTGCTCCTGCACCAGTGGAACGACAGACTTGCCATAGACTTCACATGTCGAGAACTGAATGAGGCGTTTGCAATTTTCAACGCACAATCGGGCAATGAACAGGTTCTCGTTGTAGTTTAGTTCAACAACATCCAGGGGCATACTGATGTAGAGCGACGGATTCGCATGAGCGATCAGATCAACGACAAGATCTGATGACTGCACGAGTTCTGCCAGACGCTCATGGTCCGCGCGAATATCACCGCGGACAAATGTGAGTGCAGGATTGTCGGAAGCCGATTCCAGTTTGTCGTCGTAGAGATCGTAGGCGATCAGATCGTGTTCAGTATGTTGCAGAAGCTGATGAACAAGATGTGAGCCAATAAAGCCACCGCCGCCAAGGATGAGAATATTCATGGTGTATTTCTATGTGCCGAGGACTCATAAACGCTTGTGGTATCGTGAAGTATTTGAGTCACCTGAGGGACGATGCAAAGATATTACTGCAGGGAAAGTAGTAATGATCGGAATCGGCTCCACAGAACCGTTATAGAAGTTTCTCAAGCGCATCGCATATCGTCTGATGTGGATCGCTGCCCCTAACTCGGTTCTGAACAGCCTCGCAGTTGCTGCGAATTTCGACGCTGCTCGTTATGCGATCGATCGCCGCCGCCAGCGTTCTGCCATTGAATTTGCCTGGTAGTATCGTTTCGCCAGTCCCAAGTCGTTTCAACCGCTGAGCGGTATCTTCGTGTAAATGCATAAGCGGCATGACGATCTGCGGGACTCCCGCCGCAAGGCATTGCCATGTTGTGCCAGTTCCGCCGTGATGCACGGCGAGTGCCGTTTCACGGAGCAATGGCCGAAATGGGACATAAGACCAGTGTCTCACGCTATCGGGCAGGCTTGACGGCAACTGTTCCGGATGCATCGTGATGAACACCGCCTTGAGCTTCTTCTCACAGCATACAGCCGCAGACTCTTCAAAGAACTTTCCGGCGTGCTGGTTTAAAGCTCCGGGCGTGAACACAATCGGTTTCTCACCCGACACAAAGTCAGCGACATCCGACGGCAACTGATCGTTTTCGCTTTTGTCCCACAGCGGATAACCCGTCAGAACAGTTTGCTTCGGCCAGTCCGCCTGCGGCGGCGCCCACCAGTCGGGAAAGAGCCCAAGCGACAGCTGCGGAGAATGAAACCAGTCGCGGATAAACCGTCTGTGCGCGGGAAGTCCGAGGCGACGTCGAAACTTCGAGAGTGGCGCGAGTGCCTGGTCGACGATGACATCGCAATACCAGAACTGAAACCGTTTCAGCCACAGCGGATTTGAATTGCGGATCAGCGTGTGGCGTGGCAGAAATGCCGTGTCGTAGATGCTGCGGAACCGATCCGGCTCAATGTGCAGTGTGGCCATCGGCACGCCAAGCTTTTCCTGAGCAACTCGAGCGCCCACAGCCGCCCATGATCCCACAACAATCGTCTCACCTTCAGCATAATTTTGTTTTACAACGTCGTACAACTCTTCCATCAGATCCAGCCCGCCCATCCTCAGCCACAGAATCCATCCTTTTCGAGGATGCCAGGCATCGGGATGTGACAGCAGATCCTGATGCTGTTCAGACGTCCCCAACGCCATGAATTCAAGGCCCAGTTCCCGAATCTGATCTTCGTAGTACGGACTCGCGACAATAAAGACGCGATGCCCACGGCCGCGCAGCACTTCACCAATACCGAAGTACGGAAAAACGTCGCCAATGCTGCCTACGGCAACAAGCATAAAGTGCATGCGGTGCGTCCTGGTAACATAGTTGATTCTGCAGTCGATAGCCCGCAAAATAACCGTGCCCAGCCACGGACACAATCAGTTTTCCCGGAAACGCTAGGCAGAGACGAACTGATCTCGACGGATTCGTCATAGACAGGAAACCGGCACCGCTGCGAAACCGTTTAACGCTGCTGAATCAACCCGGGTTGAATCGACCGTCGGCCGGGGCCAACTGTTAATCGGCAGGGGCCAACCAACATATTATCCACGCCATGAGCGTCAGGAAAGTGGAAATCTGCAGAGCATCCAAGTGACGGTTGATATCTGGTCGTGCATGCTAACAGTGAATTGGCCAACATTCACGTGGTGATCATTTGCAAAGAGCCTCGGCACATGAGATTCATGTTATGATTCTGCATCAATTTTCGATGTTGGGTGACCCAATGGTTCACAAAGCATGCAGAAAACAACAGGGACAGGCATTGTAAAGAGGAGAGTCCGGCCGCCGGATGAAGCAAGTAAATAGAGAGTTTTCGCGCTAGGGCCGACCTCGGACTTCCTAGGCAGCAAATCGTCATCGAATTTTGAAGGACTGCAGCATGGACCTCACCCTGTCGGATTTGGAACCGTTGTCAGAAGCTGAATATGATGACCAGACGCTGGTCAGCTCACCAATCGCGGTTCCATTCTCTGCGCCAAAGACAGTCCGGTTTTGCCTTGGTGACTTTAAAGATGAGCCTCGTCCTGACGATTTTGTGGACGCTGTGAATGCACTCATTCAGAACTGGAGCCGACTCAAACGCGAGGCAGGGCCATACGTGCGACACTACCGGAGGGATGAAAGTGGCGTTCAAGATGACTCCGACGACATTTGGGCCAGTGTCGAACTGCCATCATCAATAATGATCTGCCGTCGCCCGAAGTTGGACCGGGAAGTTTATGTCTTCATCGAATGCGAGTGTCCGTGGGAGCCTGAGCATGGCCTTCTAATCGTCGTCCGATCCGGGACAGGATTGATCAGGGTCGGCCCCTTTTCTAGCCACTTCAGCAACGGCGACAGATTTGCAAATCCGGCTTTGGAGAATGTGATTTACGTCGGACAATGACCCGTGCTGCAAAATAGAGAGAACAAGCAGAGAAAGAGGGTGGAACAACAAGGACAGGCATTGTAACGTTTTTGTGAGAAAAAAACGCGCCAGCAACTACAACCTCATGATGAAGCCACGACAACAACTCAAAGACCGACTCGCAACAGGAAATAACTCATTCGAGTAAAACAACTTAAGACATACGACTGTGCCATTCGTGCGTGGTACCTAGCGATTCCTAGAAATGCTGTATCGCTGTATCTTCATCAGCTCCCGCATCGCAGATAATTGTGACAATTTGCTCGCATTGAAGCCAAACCTGTGCCCCGAGATTATCGAACTCGTAAACATCTTGCCGCTGATCACCAACTTGAAGTTGATCCAATTTTTCTGGAAGGCTCGAGCAAGTCGCTTTTAAGAAAGATTTTACCGTCAACCCAATTAGATTTGTACTGTCGAGGATGCATCGACGATGGCAGGCCACGGATTGAACAATTTCATTCTCGAGATGAACTAAGGTTTCATTATTATCGCAGCCGAATGTTGACCAACCCGTATGATCTTCCTTGTACTTGCGCGGTAAAAAGGAGAAGTCTGTCAGGATGGTCCCGATATGTTCGTTGAAGCGTATTGGGCCAAGAGAAATCTTGGGAGTCCAAGTGTGATCCATTATTTATCTCCGATGATGGGTTTCGCCCTTTTTGCGGCTTCCAAGATGTTTAAGATTTTCCTTCTGATTTGCTTGGCCAATCTCCCGGATGCGTTCTCAAGCTCCGCGTTTAGGCGTGCTATATCCTTTTCTGCTTTTGACATCGCCCGTCCATCGTCACCGTGCCGCTCAGAATTGCTGCTGTCAGAGCGAGACATGAACAATACACCACCGGTGAGCCCAGTAATGGCACCCAGAACTTCAGTGCCAGTAATGACTCAGCCACCAATGACGACTGCACCACTAGTCGATCCACCGCCAGCCAATGCCAATCCCCCATCACCAAACGCCGGTAAGACGAAGGAGCTTCTCGCAAATTCAGCGATCGCTGGCCACGCCGCTAGTCCGCCAGCTGCCGCCAATGCAAGGACTCCACCTTTCGAGAAGCCGTCAGCCACTGCGTACCCATTGTCATCGACCAGCTCACGAATGTCATCCGCCCATGGAGTTAATCCGAGCGTAAAGTTATTGAAATTGATTAAGGCTCCATGGTCGAGGCCCACTTGAAAACCAATGATTGCGTTGACGATGACATCGATCTCATTGGCGATCTCGCCATCCCCCTGCTGCTGCTGAATCGGATCATCATTTGCATCGGCGACAGCCTGTTGATCTGGTGAGTTAAGCTGTTCCTGGGTGATGCCTAATTCAGCCGCTTGCTGTCTTAAGTCCTGCAGGATGTCTTCTTGTGTTTCCAAGAGATCCTGATAATACCGTTGTTGAACGGGATCATCTTCATTTGCAATGGCGAGTCTCAGGCGTCGTGCGAGGGCAACTCGGTCTTGATATTCCGCTAATAGAGACGCACGCTGTTCTTCCAGGGCAGCTTGGGGATCTGTGTCCTCCCGTTCATAGTCGCCTTGGATGATTGTGACCACAATCGATCCGTCGCTTGGTTTTGGGAGCGTTTCGAGATCGACGTCGCCATAGGTTGTGATATTGGTGCCGTTGGCGGTGCCGTCAGAGTCTTCTGTGCTGGTGAGGACGTAACGGTGTGTTTCCGTTCCGCTGACAGAGGAGCATCGAACGGTACCACGCATATGCTAGGAGCATCGAACGGTACCACGCATATGCTAGATGCCCGAAATTGGAGCCTGCCGCTGTCAGTGCCTTTTTCGATCCTGACGTGAGCTGTTCCGTGTCGTCGATTCTTGACGGCCAGTGATGCGGTCTTAGTCGCCTTCCGGCTCGTCGTTAGACGAGTAGGCGGCACAGAAAGATGCATGGCACCGACTGAGCTTCCAAAAGAGTCAGCAGAGAGCAGGTATTCTGACTTCCATCCCCGGAGTTGGAAAGGTCATGACCGCCACCGCTGTCGCCCAACTTCCTGAGCTCGGACAACTCAATCGAGGACAGATTGCAAAGCTCGTCGGAGTCGCCCCGTTGGCGAATGATAGCGGTCAAAAATCAGGGCACAGAAAAACGTATGCCGGTCGACACCCTGTTCGTCGAGTGCTGTACATGGCTGCGTTGGTTGTCACCAAACATAACCACGTTGTCAAAGCGTTCTATACATCATTGCTGGCTCGTGGGAAGATCAAAAAAGTGGCACTCGTTGCCTGTATGAGAAAACTGCTGACGATCATGAACTGCATGATTCGAAACAACGAACCGTGGCGAATGCCTTCAGAGTCAGCAACCTAAATCATGCTCCTTGAAGGCACTCTTGAAGAGTAAAGCAAACGCACTCCCGCCCCAACAACTCACTGTTCCTCAACCACTCTTTTCAAAGAAATCCGCATGAACATTTGAATCAATCCAAGACAGTCGCTGGCCCCATGAAATTGATCACCGAAATGTGTGTAGTGTCACGCAGACCACGCATCTGGATACCGGTTTCCAGCACCAAGGTTTTCTCTCTTACAAATTGCGTTTGCAGAAATCATCGAAGCCTGCATATCCAGAACCGCGAACAGCAACCTCTTTGATTCGGCCTTTGGCAATGATATTCGCCCCTGACGTAAGGTCAAATTCAAAGCCCGGCGTCCACACGTCTGTCGGGTAAGAGTCTGCGGCGAAAACGTAGATTGCGGCACGAAGCCAAGTATCATGCGTGCAACACTGGGCTTCACTAAGACGGACGATCGCAGAAACATAAATACCGTGGCACGTAAAGGCGGGCTTCATTCCGGAAAATGGCAAACAACTTAGCCCACCTGCCGCAGGGCTAGTAAAACAAACCTGTGCAATGAAGGTTGCGTCTCCGTTTTTAGTTGACTCAGAATGCATGAACGATTTCGCTACTAAGATTGCTGTTAAACCAGTCAAGAAGTTCGTTTGGTACGGAAGTGGCACCGCTCTTCAGCGCCCATTCATCGAGCGGGGTCCAGCATGTCGAAAACATGACGAGGGACGGATGTTCTTACAACTGCAGCCGCATCTATAAGTGGCGGCTGGTCTGTGACGTTAATGACCTCGTCAAGGTCGTGACCGAACTGTTTGACAGAGAGACTGTTCGGGCCGGGCCGGAAGCCTCCAGTCGCCATAATATCATCAAACTCTTCCGGCGATACAGCACGAAAAAGGTCGATGGTGTCATCGCAGTCATTATGGACGAGCAGTCCGTTGCCCGCCACTGCATACACATGTTCTGCATCGACTTCGAGGTTGAACACCATTTCTGGTGGGCCTCGGTGAGGATGAATTTTTGTGAGAGTGGCGGATTCTCCAGTGAGCGTGCGGAATTGTTCTCCGACTTCTAATTGCCCGGCGACGACGAAGTCCTGGCGAGTTTCGCTCCAGATGGGATGCGTGTCGGTGACTCCCAGTGGTTCGTCTAGTCCCGTGATGTCCAGATGCAGGATGTTGTCACCCGGATGAGCCATCGTGCCGGTGACCACATTGCGACCTGTGCCATCATCGGGTTCGATTTCCGGGCAGGGATTGATGGAGATGACTTCGGCTTGGCCGTCGAGCCCCATTTCGTGGAGTTCCATGTGGATGGAACCGCCGGTCTTAGCTCCCGTTGCTTCGATCCAAGACAGTGGCCGCAGGAAAGCCAGGTTGTATTCAACGTCTCCCTGAACCATGTTAAGTTTTACGGCTCGCCATTTCGCGGGATCAATCTCAGAAGCTGGCTGGGTTTGTTGGCGAAGTGGGTTTGTTCCGACAACTCGGTGGCCCAGACGGATGTCTTCGATGTTTTGAGTTTCCAAGGACGGTGATGACTGGATACTCGGAACAAACGAATGGGAATCAGCCGCAACTGAAGGCAACAGTTGGGGTGGCTCAGACCATGTCGATCGTAGGCCAAAAAAAACTGCGGTCGCAAAGCAGCCGAGAGTTAGGATTCGAAGTGTCAAGCTGGACAGTGCAAAAATGTTTTTGGATGTGTTCATCACTGGTGAAACAAGGTGCGTGGTACCGATGAGCCCCATTGTAGCTACAGAATCTCTTCGTTAAATCGGCACCTCCGTTTCGCGGGGCTGACGTAACAGTTCGGGTGCCACCGACCACATTTTCAAGATTTCCGAAACATCGCGTTCGGTTGCAACGTGGATTGTTTGCAACCCGACAAGATCATCGTTGCAGAAGTCATGGTCGGCTTGGATCAATTCAGCATCAACCTTGAACCGCATCAACCGATACGCGATCTCGCGATCAGCCAAGTACGGAAACTGGGATGCGAATCCCATTATTCGCCCTGTTTGGAAACAGAAAACACTCACAAATTCTCGATAGCCGTCAACTTGGCATGGTAGCTCAGTCGCCACTTGTCCAATGGTCGTAAGCGTCTCTTGAACCGTATCAGGAAGGTTCGTAGTCATATATTCGGCCTGCTTCTATGGGAAGAATATTCGGACGATGTCGCCGCTTTCGAGATGAATTTGAACGTGTCGCATGGCCCCATGAACATTATCGGCACCGTGTCCAGCGACATTTCCTGCTGCGTCGAGTACGTCATCCCAGTGATACGTTCCTGCTTTAGAACCGAGTATCGTACGTACATCATTTCCTGAAGATAGCAGGCGGGGCCATCGATAGCAGGCGGGGCCATCCAAGATATCGGCCACGGAAATCGGTTGCTATGTGGAGATTTTTCTCAATGTCTCGGGGCTCATGTCACCTGCGTCAGTGTTTCGCGCCCACCCACGGAAAACTGATCTCCCTCGGCTGCTGCCTTCACCTGCTGCCGCCTTTCAAACTTCTTGACGACTTCCAGCCAGATCTCAGCCGTTGTTCCCAGCCGATCTAGCAGCGGAGGAATGCTGCTCTTAATTCGTCCCCGCTTTCCTGAATGAAGTTGCCGTCCCGTCCATTCCACCAGCTGCAAGTATTCCAGCAACGTCATCGGCAAACAGCCCTTGTTGCTGGTTCGGCGATGAGTTGATCGCTCACGCACCTTCTGGCGTTTTGGCTGCATAGCCATGGGGCTTAACCAGCCCGCTCGCCGACCATGTTCCACTCGAGAATCCTTCGCATCAGCAGTCGTCACTTCTTCTGCAGTTTTCACATCTGCCATACGCTCTTGCACGCTGGTGAAATCGCTGTCTTCTGGGGTGTCTGCGATCTGTGCTCGAATAGGATTCAGGTCGACATAAGCCATGCAGGCCGCGATCGCTTCCTCTGTTTCCAAAACAGTGCTTTTGAATCGGCCTTCCCAGAAGCGGCCCGTACACTCGTCTTCAGCGTTGGCCATTCGAGCAATCACTTCGCTCGTGCATCGCATCAGCCACGATATGCTCGATAATCGTTTTCGCAGTTCGGCCAACCTTTCGGTGTCTGCAACAAGGCTGCGGATTTCGAATTCGTTGGGATCGGCAGGAGCCCCCGTTTCGTCTCGTCGTTGTGGGAACAGCTTCCACCATCGTCGAGCCACTTGTTCGTCCGACCACTCTTTGACAACGTCTGGCCGAGTTCTCAGCACACAGTGAAAGTGGTTGCTCATGACGCTAAAGGCCATGACTTCCACACCAAACACAGATGCAAGGAATTCCAATCGATTTCGAATCCACTGCCGTCGATGATCGAAGTTTTTGCCCGTGACAGAATCGTCACCACACAAAAAACCTCGCCTCACGCAGCGGTTGATGCAATGGACGACTTGTACGTCGCGTTCTGCCAGTACTTCACGTCGATTGATACGAGCCATGGTTGTCCCTTAACGCTGACAATTGGCCCGACTGAAGATGTGAAATAGGTAGGATAGTTATATCATATAGGGTTGCAACGCAACTTGGATGGCCCCGGCTGATTGGCTGATCCAACTTTGTTGAGGTAATTGATCGTGTTTTCGTCGCAAAACCCGACGTCAAGATGGATGGCCCCGCCTGATTTTCCATTGGATCGGGCTTGCTGAAAAACTTGCCCCAGGCGACCGTGCCGACATACGCGCCACCGATGAGAGCAAAAATGGGGGCTCTGTATGCCCATCGCGGTATGTTATTGGGGTCAACATTCGCGAACGCAAAGACGCCGACGAGCGCGCCGCATGTTAAGCCCCCAATGACACCACCGGGGTTCAGTGTGCCGTCCCATTTCTTCTTGTTCCCTGCCACGCTGGCTCTCCTTGGTGTTGTTTGTCGTTGCGGCATAACAATAATGTGCTCGGCAAATTAGCGGGGTATTACGCAATACCAGAGCTTTATCACCAAGTGTGCGGTTTTTATCACCCCTTAGCGTCGTGTCAAGCGGAATGAAATAACGGAGGATAAAACTCACTCCTGAATTTGATCAGGAGACATGTCGAAGGGTCGTCAGCAGTTTTGAAAGTGCCATTGGGCAGGCCATTCCTTCACCGAAGAAGAGATCTGAAACAGAACTTGCGATCAACCGTCAATCTGAAAAGCTGGCCCCCTCAACAAAGCATGAAACGACCGCGTTGACATGATGGAAGACGGCGCATTTAAGGAATTCAGGGTGCACACTCCCTTGAAACGGATCAGACATTTGCCGTGAAGGCCACTGCATTTCGGAGGCTGATCAACTTCAAGACAAGATAGTGCTGTGCGGAACTGGAGAATCGATCAAGCAACGACTGCCCCCTGCAATGGTTTGAGCGTCGGACGGTTCCGCGAGAACACTGGCCGTCACTGGACTGGATTTGTTTCCGCTTAAAGCAGAATGTAATGTGCGTGGTACCGACCGATCGCCATACGTTGATCAGCCATGCTTGGTTTGAATCCGAGAACGCCCAAACCAACTTAGATCTGGTCGAGTTCGCTTCGGCTGATTGTCGTCAGCAGTTTTTTCTCAGTGCAATCGGACACTCGGCCATTTCTGGCTCATGTAATATGCGTGGTACCAGATGGATCCGCATCGAACTCGTAGGCCGGACCAAGCGAAGCGCAGTTCCGGCATTTTGTCAATATGCAGACG
>JBDWHY010000018.1:0-57500 GCA_039974975.1 Fuerstiella sp.
CCCGGCTTCAGATCGCGATGGACGATGCCGACCTCGTGAGCGGCCGCCAAACCGTTGGCGACGTCGTTTGTGATTTCGATGATTCGAGAAATCGGAAGCCGTTCGGTGTCCTCAAGAACCTCAGACAGCGACCCACCGAAGATGCGTTCCAGTACCAAGTTCTGGCAATCGGCCCAGCTGACATTCCATAGACACCCACCGAAGCAGATCCGCACTGCCGGCATCAGCGGTCACGATCCAAGCAGGGACGCGACTCGATCATCAACGTGTCTTAACAGCGTCACGAACATGCGGAAATTTCCAGCAACATCAAACCAACTCGGTACGGTCCACCCGTGAAACGAGAACGTGTGAGCACTCGGAGTCGCCCCCGAAGACGAGACCGATACCGCCGGTTTGCAGCATGCCAGATTGCGGCGATCGTAGGAAAGCTCAAGACAGTCGGGCGCAATTCCAGCAAACTCAACGCAGCAACATTCGGCTCGACGACGGTCGTAAACAGGCGGCTGTACACCCCACTATGCCAGTATCTGGTCAACTGTTGCTTCGCTGTCACCAAAGCTGTCTGTTTTGACTCCAGCGCGCTGCAACAATGTCAGGAGAAGATCATTAAAGGGGCGCTCATTTTCAAAGCGGTGAAACGAGCCATGCTTAAGTCCGAGATTTTTTCCACCTGCAAGAACCAGCGGGTAATTCTTCCCGACGTGCGTTTTACTTGTCCCACATCCGTAAAGAACAATGGTGTTGTCCAGCAAGCTGCCGTCGGCCAGCGGATCGGGTGTTGCAGCCATCTTTGTCAGGAATTCAGAAAGACGCTCGGACAGATACTGGTCGTACTTTGCCCATCGCTCCCACCCCCCATTGTCTCGAGCAGCACTGTGGCTGAGTTGATGATGATGCAACGACAGACCTGCCGCGTATGGAAGCTTGTTTCCTCGGCCACCAGCATTTTCCATCGCGGTTTGATACGTCACGACTCGTGTGGAATCAGTAAGTAAAGCCATGTGAATCAAATCGAACATGGTGCGCATATAGTTGGTTCCCAGTTCACGCGTCGGCTGAGCATCGAAGTCGAACAATCCGGGGTCAACTTCCGGCTTAGGAATGTTCAACCATTCGTTGGCACGTCCAAGTTGTTTTTCGAGTGTGCGAGTTGCCGTCAGATATGAATCCAGATGGCCTCGATCCTCGGTTCCGAGTGAATTCTTCAACCCCGATAGTCTTGAACTGACTTGATCCAGAATGCTGCGGTCGCGGGCGATCGATCGAGACCGTGCTGTCACGCCTCGCGAATCAACAACAAACAGACGGTTGAAGATCTGTTGCGGATCTGACATCGCGGGAATCAGGGCCCCATCCCGATTGACTGAAAGAGTCGCGGGGCGGCCCAGACTGCCTGTTCCTCCCGCAGTGGATAACGGCACAGACGAGAATCGTGTTGCACCGTCGATCATTTCGGCGAACACCTGGTCGTAGCTAATCGAGTTGCGATATCCCTTCGATTGATCTTCACCCGTCAGGAACTGAGCGCTGCAGGAATGTGTGATGTTCGAACGCAGATTTGGATGAGAAAACCCCGACAAAATCGAGAGATCGCTGCGAAGATTGGACAGGGGGTTTAACGAGTTGGTCATCACATAGTCAGACCCCGGACTGTGGGGAAACCAATTCCAATCCTGAAAACTCTCGTGTCCGTCTGGCGGCAATGAAACTCCATTCGGGAAAAAAATGGTGACCAAACGCACGGGTGGCTTCTTCGTTGTCAACGCCGTACTCGCAGTGTTCGCAGTGTTCGGCGCAGCCCGCAGCGAGGCGAACGAAGGCAAAGCCATACCGGCCAGCCCAAGCTGTAACACGTCGCGGCGCGGGTAACGAGATGATTGAGTCATTGATTCTGTCCAATCAGTGTGCTTGTGGAATCGTGGTCCCAGAATTTGTCTCAAAGCAACATGACGATCACTGTTCGTGCATCCCTGTTTGAAGCAGGGTTCAGTTCCTACCAGCCCAAGACGGTGTGGCTTGAAAAACTTCACTTTGAACGATGGCGAGTACGAGAGACGACAGCTTGTAGCCGGATGTTCGAAAATGGCGATGAATTGATTTGAGTTGAGCCTCATCTCCCAAATTAGGAGCTCTCGCAAGCGCGTACGTCATCATGTGCCAAGTGATCGCTCGAGTGAATTGTTTGTCTCGTTCGTTAACCAAGTAAGCCACGAGGTCTTTCGAGTCTTTGATTTGCTCACCAGTTGGCAGCACGGTGCTGGCGTCCACGGGCGCAAATGATTTGACAGCCGTGTCCGGATTGATCACCAACGCTTGTTCTCGCCAAGCACCGATGGCATCAAAATTTTCGAGCGCAATTCCCCAGGGGTCCATTTTGGCATGACAGGTGGCACACGCACTTTGCTTACGATGAAGCTCGATTTTTTGCTTCAGCGAAAGATTCGCGAAGTCCGCCGAAGATGCCTCCAACGACGGAACAGCCGGAGGTGGTGGAGGCGGAGGATCATGCAGCAGGCGTTCCAAAATCCAGACGCCTCGATAGATCGGGTTTGATTCTGCACCATCCGACGTCATGGTCAAAATTGCTCCTTGATGAAGCAAGCCGCCCCGTGTTCGATAATCCGGAACAGTCGTCGCCTGAAATTGTCCGCCGGTAACGGAAGGCAAACCGTAATGCCGAGCCAACCGCTGATTCACGTAGACCGAATCAGATGAAATCAGTTCTCGTGCGTCTCGATCATCGTGAAGGATGGCCTGGAACGTGGCGACTGTTTCGGCCACCATGTCATTGCCTAGGTCTTCGTCATAGTTCGCATAGAATTCCGGATTGACGGCAACCAAATCATACTTATCCAGACGTAACCATTCGCGAGCAAAGCGTTCGCTGAAGCGTCGAGCCCGCGGGTCACGAAGCATGCGGCTGACTTCGGCTGCCAGCGATGCCGGGTCACTCAGTTGGTCTTCAGCTGCCAATTCAAGCAGCCGTTCATCCGGCGGACCGCTCCACAAAAAGTATGACAGCCGTGAAGCAAGCTGACTGCTTTCTTCCTGCGAAATGAACGGTTGATCCTGCTGTGCCACCGGAGCAGCAACGTAAAGAAACGGGTCGGATATCAAAACGGTGCTCAACGTTTCTTTTAACGCTTCGTCGTATTCATCGCCTTCGCTAACGAATTGGTCATAAAGCGACATCATCGAATCTAACTCTGTGGTCGTCACCGAACGGCGATAGGCACGTTGCATCAACGAATGAAGCGTTTCTTTCGCCACTGTGCGAGACGCAGCCCCGGCATTCAACACGGCTCGTTGAGCATCGACACGCCACAGCCCCGCTCCGGGGTCGAGCCCGAATGGGACAATGTCGATTTCGACGGCATCAAGATACAGCTCGTTGGTCCCCGCCTTTCGCATGGCAGTTTTGCTGACGATGGAATCGGCAAGCGTCTTTCGATAACGCGCCATGAGACCTTGTCGACCGGCAGAGTAGTTGTAACCTTCCGGGACGACATCGAAAATCGCATCTGCATCATGTGCAACGTTCGCCACAGAAAGAGTCAGAGACATCTCTTTCCGATCATCATTGTCTTCTTCGCTGTTATCTTCCGTATCCTTAGCGTCGGTATTTGGCACGTGTCGAAACGGGATCCGGAACGTACATATCTGCGGCTTTTCAATCGAAGCGGTCACATCACATTCGCCGCCAATGGGTGCTTCAAACTGAAAGCCAGATGTATCGTCGAGCTTAACCCGAAGCCGGGGCGCCGAGCCGTCATCGCCCAGCTTTGCGGCAACGTGCATGCGAATGATCACCTCGCCCGCTTTGTGTAGCTCGCTCATTCTGAACCGGGCAAACTGTTGATGAAACTTTTGCCGATCCGCCCGATTCAATTCCTCGGAATTAAGATCAAGTGGGCCGTCCGGCAGCGGGAACAGTGTTCTCTCTGAATAGACAACTTGTCCGCCACTTCTTTCCTGCAGCGTGTGCGACAGCTCCTTCCGGTCCAAGGGTTTACCGAACGAGTATCCGCCGGAAACTCCGGGGCGATATTCCACGTCCTCAAATTCGATCAAAACATGTTCGCTGTCCGGGATGTGTCCACCAAAGATGACATAGTCTTCGACGGCTTGTCGAGCAATGGCAAGAAAGTATTCGAGCTCCAGGGCCGACACTCCCAGCAAGGCCGCATCTCGCGAATACCCGTGCTCAGACAACGGCGCTGCGGGCAGATTTTGAGCGAACGGAACCTCCGCGCCGAACAGTTCCTGCAGAGTGTTTTGATATTCAGCGACAGTCAAACGCCGCATGGGAGACGATCGATTCGCCCTCCGCTGCTGAGCAACTTGTTCGAATGATGCGTCAATCCAATTCACGATTTGTTGCCGCTGTTGCTGAGTCGGCTGAGGCTCTGCGTCCTCGGGTGGCATTTGATGTGAATTCAATGCATCGCGGATGGATGACCAAACTGCCACGTCTTGGTCGGATAACTTGCTCGAGCGAAGTTGATCAAAACGCAGACCAGCCTCTTGGTCGTTGCCCCCATGGCACGCACCGCAGTTGCGTTCGACAATTGGCGAGATCTGTTCTGAATAGGTTGCCTGAAGTACTGCGTCTCGCGAAGGCAATTTGGCTGTCTGCTCCCGCGTTTCATCGGCATAGGCGGCCAATCCTGACATCGCTACGAGCAGCGTTAAGCAGATAGCCGACTTAAGCATGGTGGTCCTGAGCGTTGTCATCTTGTGCTCTGTCAGATTTACAGGATGCGATCTGGATACTGAAATTCGGATTACTGTTGAGCTCGTTTCAGGACGCTGACGTAGTAGGCCCCGCGTTCGACACCAGCTTCGTCCGTCAGCGTGGATTTCAGTTGGGTACGTCCCGCCTTGAGTTCGATATCAAAATGAATCTGTTGAGCACCGCCAAGAATAGGTTTCGTGAGCGTCTGACCGCCGAAGAACAGGACGGCTGATTGGGCGGCCATCGAGTGGTTGGCTTCCTGCGGACGTTCCATCAGCGTGACACGGTAGTTTCCCGATTCAGCAACGTTGATCTCCCAATGCCCGTTCTGCGCAGGAGCTTCCTTCACCACATCTTGATGCCACGGAATGGCCTTCGCATGCCAGTCATGAGCCGTCAGAAAGACAGGGTTTTCTTGCTGATGACCGACCGTGATCGGGACAAGGCTGTCAATGCGACCTGAAGTGTCGTCCCACCACTTGTCGTAGACATTCAGCAGGTCTTGTACAACCTTCGGATGCTGAGCCGCCACGTTGTGTTGTTGCTGGCGGTCACTGTCCAAACGATACAACTGGTCTTGACCGACCAGTCGCCACCGATCGGACATGACGACAAAGTCCTTGTACTTCTGCGGACTCGCTATGCGCTGATTGTTGACGACGAGTTCTCGCTTTTCCCAATCTGCATTCGCATCGCGGAGCAACGGTACCAAGCTGCGGCCATGCAGTTGCGGCCCGGATGATCGCTTCGCTCCAGTGAGTTCCATCAGCGTCGGCAGGACATCAATATGAGCCGTAAGTTGACCCACATCACGACCTCCACCGATCTGCCCGCCCGGCCAACGCACGAAAAACGGGACGCGATGTCCGCCCTCGAAAATTGATCCTTTGATTCCCTTTAGGCCTGCTGAATGATCTTCGCCTTCCTTCGGGTACCACGGGCCAGCCGTTCCATTATCGGTCATGAAAATCACGATCGTGTTGTCTCGCAGCTTTTCTTTGAGCAGAAACGATTCAAGGCGACCCATGTTTTCATCAATGTTCACCAACATCCCGTAGAAGTTGGATCGATCTTGCGAGAATCCCTTTTCAACAAACGGTTGTGAGTACTTCGCATCCACGTGATAGGGGCCGTGCGGTGCATTGGGAAGTAGGTAACAGAAGAAGGGATCTTCACCGCGAGCGTTAATAAATTCCATCGCTTCAGAGAACCAAACGTCCGTGCAATAGCCCTTGGCCTGTTGAGGCTTGCCATTGTGAAAGTAGCGATCGTCGAAGTAGTCGTTGCCCCAGAGATCTGGTGTTTGACCAATCCCTCCTCCGCCGTGATAAACGGCCGAATCGAAGCCGCGATCATGAGGCCGGCAAGGATAGTTGTCGCCCAAGTGCCACTTTCCAAACATGCCCGTCGCGTAGCCAGCATCCTGTAAGACGTTCCCCATCGTCACTTCTTCCGGATGCAGAAACGATCGACCGGCGATCGTGTGCCACACGCCGGTACTCAGCGAATATCGCCCTGTGATCAGTGCGGCACGAGTTGGCGCGCAAGTTGGGTCGACATGGAAGTTTGTGAAGCGAACACTCTGCTGATACAGCCGGTCAAGATGAGGTGTTTGAACATCCGGATTTCCATGGCACGATAAATCGCCATACCCTTGGTCATCCGTCATGACTACGATGATGTTTGGGCGATTCGCACCGCGAACAATGCCTGTTGCGTATACGGCCAACAAGCAAAAGAAAAGAGAAGTGGTCAGTCGGTTCATTTGAGTACGTTTCAAAAGCGATTTCGTATCAGGTTACGCGAAGCAGGTTGCCACAAACCCAAACACAACTTTAGAGCCCACCTTCAGGTTGGAATTTGGCGGTGTCGTCCATCGCTTTTAATTCCACACGAAGCCCCGTGTTCCGTTGTTGAGGACTGAAGCCAAACGTGAATGTGCGGCGTCCCTTCTTCAGTGGGACGGCTGCCGAAAGGTCATCGACCAGCTTGCCATCTAACCGCAGCGTGAGGCCGTCGATTGAATTGATTTGCAGACCTGCCGAACCAGCCTTCAAGACATTCACGTAACCACGGACAAAAACGTATTCGCCGTCAGAACAATCAGCCAATGGCAGCTCTCCGCTGACCTTGCTGTAGACAGTCCGCCATTTTGCGTCATCCGCTGGCACATCACTGCTGGCATTCGCTGCGATGACACGCCATTTGCGAATCACGGGGCTCTCGTCGTTTTTATATTCACCCGGCTTGCCAAGCACAGAGACAAATTTGACAAGATCAAGAAACTCGTTGCGGCTGCGCAGTTGGTCTGCCAGCCCATCTGGCATCAAAGACCTCGCAGGAATCTCCTCATCAATATCTGCGACATCCAGCCGCACTTCTTTTCCGAATTTCGATGAGTCTCGGACGACGACTTCTTTTTCATTTCGGAACGCCATAATCCCAACCAACGTCTTGCCACTGACCAATACAAATGTGCGACTTTCGTAGTGTTCGGCGATCGCTGCATTCGGCTGAAGGATTGATTGAACGAAGTACTTTGTTTTTGCTGCCGCTCCAACGGCCACCAGGTTCGGGCCGATCGTCGGGCCCACCGAACCAATCGCATGACAATTCATGCAGGCAACATTGCCTCGTCGGTAAATCAACTCGCCTCGAGCTGGGTCTCCAAGCTTTTCAACATCAGCGATCAGTTGAACCTGGTCTTCTTTCAACAATTCGGCGCTCAGAGATCCGGAATTGCCTGACGGGTAAAAGATGTCGGCAAGGCGATCAGGAAGAATGCCTGTTTCTCGATGCAGCCTGCTGATACTGGCGATGACCGTTGGGTGAAGTTTTACATCTTGGAGTGCATCGCCCAACGTCCCGCCGCCATTGCGTTGCTGCAGGATGGACTTGATCAATGGAACCGGATTGGTTTCCTGCGGATCAGCGCTCAACAATACGGCAACCGCCTGGACGCCCCGCTTCAGATTCGCTTGAGCCAATCCGGCAGCGGCCGCGTATCGTGTGTTCAGATCACCGCTAGCAGTAAGTTGAGCCAATTTTTCCGCGTTGCGTTCACTGCTTGTTGTTGCGAGTGCAATTGCCAGAGCTTGCTTGACCGCAGCGGTGGTAGACTTGCCTTGCAAAGCGTCAAATTCTTTACCACCCGCTAATCTCCACACACCAAGATTATTCGCTGCCAGCACGGCGATCGATTCGTTGTTGTGAGTGACCAGTTGCCGGAGCTTCCCTAGGCTTCGCCTTAAGGCTCTTGGCGAATCAGGCTTGGCCATGTCGCGTAACGTTTCAAGCATCGCCACCATCACGCTGGGCGACTGTGCGTTGCGGCTGTTCACGAGAGCTTCGACAATCATGCCGACTTCAGTGTCCGTGCCAACGTCCAGTAACTGTGCTTGAATGGTGGCGATGTCTTTGTCCGTTGGCAATCGTTGCGACAGAAACTGAGCAAGTCGAGTTTCTAGGCCGATTCCAGCTCCCTGTTCAGCAAACTCACGATGAGATGGCTTTGCAAACGATAACGTTCCCGCTTCCATCGCCGGGCGCCAGTGAGCGTCCAAAGCTTGAGTTGTTTGCAGCAATGCCTGTTCAATCAATGGGTCGCCCGGATCGTCCAGTGAATGCAGGGCTGCCGCGAAAGATTCGGCGTTCGGAATGAACCCGGCAGAAAGCACGGCTTCCATGCGCGTACGAGGAAACTTATCCGCAGACGCTTTCGCAATCATGCCGATCGGGTCCGACAGTTCGTCGTGCCAGTATCGGATCATTCGAGCCCCCGCGCTGCGAGCGTGACCATCTTTTGCAGACAGAACGCGTTGCAGAATCTTTTCGCTCACACGTTCAACGTTCTGACATGTCCACATGGCTTCAACCAGATGGTGTTCGTAGTCCGACGAATTTGTATCAAGCGAGTCGACCCATGTTTCAAGACTCGCGAGAACCTGATCGGGATCTTGTTCACTGAGTTCTTTGCGAGCCTGATGACGAGTCCAGTCTTGAGGACTCGTCAATTGTTCAATTTGCGCGGCAATTGAAGCACCAGCCAGCTTTGGTTTTCTTGCGAGCGGCCGTTCCTTATGAGTGATCCGCCAGATGCGACCATGATCGTGGTCACGGCGAGGATCACGGAAGTCGTGTTGAGCGTGGTTGATGATCGAGTTATACCAGTCGGCCACATAAACGGCTCCGTCCGGCCCCATCTTCACATCAACAGGGCGGAAGTTGGGATGCTTTGAACTGATGAGTGGCTGAAGCACATTCGCACTGTAGCCCGCACCATCTTCAAGCAATTCATAGCGAACCACCGTCCGACTTTTGAAGCGACCAGTCAACAGTTGCCCTCGAATGTCGTCACCGACATGAGTGCCAGTCGCCAAATCACCGCCACACTGTTTTTCCGTACTAATCAGTGGCCGAACACGAACCGCTTCACCACTGTTTCCCGTCGCTGGCGACAGGTACATAATACGCGGGTTGTTCACCATAAAGGACTGCCCCCAACGATCAAAAACATGCCCCCACGGATTGCCGCCCGTGCCGCGGCAAAACATTCTCAGTTCATTCGTCCTAGGATTGAATTGGTAAACTCCACCGTTGAAATTTCGCACAACTCCAATCTGTGTTTCCACCTGAGTGTGCAGAAAGATGCCTTCCTGAAAATAAAGCCACCCGCCTGGTCCTCGCCGCCACGCGCTGATCGAATGATGGCTGTCTTCAATTCCAAAACCCGTCAGCGCCAGTGTCTTCACATCGGCGACGTCGTCGCCATCAGTGTCCTTTAGAAAAAACACGTCGGGGGACTGAGCCACATAGCAACCGCCATTGGCCAACTCAATGCCTGTGGGAAGATACAAACCATCCGCAAACACGGTCGACTTGTCGGCGACTCCGTCATCATCCGTGTCTTCCAAAATAATGATTTTATCGTTAGCCACTTCACCTGGTTTCAGTTGCGGATATGCCCAGGAACACGCCACCCACAAGCGTCCCTTCGAATCCCAATGCATGTGCACAGGGTTAGCGAACATCGGATCGGCCGCAAAAAGATTGGCCTGATAACCAGGAAGCAGTTCGAAGTGTTCAAGCTGCGAAGCCGGATCGTGGTTATCCATCAACTTCAGGTCGGCACCTTTCAGATTGGCAGTTTTTCTGCCTTTCATGTCTTGGCCAGACGTGAATTGCGAGTTCGTAAACGTGAACAGAAACAGGACAATACAACGCAGTGTCGTAGGCATTCGCTTCATCAGTTGATCTTCTCTATGGATGTCTGTTTTTCGAGATGGCACGGTGTCGATCGCCTACTTTGAAGTGCGCAAAAGTTTCCATGTGCGCGTATTGAGTTCGATTGAGTTTCGAAGTGTCTGGTCAAGTTCGTTCGCAAGTTTGTTAAATGCGATCACTTCCCCCGGCAACCGTTTGCCGCTGGGAGAGGAACGACGCTCGCCGACAATGTGGACCTGATTCAAAGCCTTCCAGCCATAAACGAATTGCAGATTCTTATCGTTGACCACACTTTGATACGCTTCGACCGCTTTGTGAGCGGGTGACGAATCAATGGCCACGCCTTTGGCCCAATCTTTAGCGGTTGCAGTCACAACGGGCCTCTCGTCAATCGTCAGAGAATACTCACCAGGCGGCAGGTTTTCGATGACAAGAGTATCTCGGACAACTTCCAACTGCGCTGGAAGCGGCTGATCGGTTGGAGGACGCAAACGAGGAGGCGACTGTTCCGTGACCTGAAACCGAAGACCATCCGCAGTATTGTTAAGCTGAGAAATTTTTACGCCGCGCGCATCACTTGCCGTTTTCGCGGCGTCAATTCGCAGCCACCATGGCTGCTGGTTGGAGACGCCTTCGTAGGCCGTGAGCTGCTCATAAAAAGTGTGACTCATTGCCCAATAGCCGTAGGCATTCAGATGAATGCCATTGTCAGTCAAGTTTTGACCAACCGATTCATCCATCAGATAGCGAGACGTTTCAAACACGTTCACAAAAGGAATCTTGGTTGCGGTCGCAACGTCTTGCATTGCCAGCGTATATGCTTCCAAATTTTGATTCCGTTTTTCTCGTCCCGGAGTCAGCTTGCCCAAGTCCTCACAGGCAATCGGGGAAACCAAAATCATCCGCACTGCGGTTTTGCCGTTGTAGGTTTTACCAGAGTACGAAGTGATCAGAGTGTTCAGTTGATTCTTGAACTCTGCCAGTCCTTCTTCCCCGGCAAACGATTCTCCCAGCCCAAAGCAGGCGATGATCACGTCGGTTTTATGAGCCCTTAGCGTCGATTCTTCGGAGGCAAATCCTGTGGGACGATCACGAGCGGCCAGCATATCGCCCGCCCAACTCAGGTTGCGAATCGAAACCGGATTATCGCGATAACGCTGTAGCAGCAACGTTTCAAGGTAGCCATGAATCCGCAACTGATCCGCGAAGGTATTGCCGATGATGGCAATGCGATCACCCGGTTGAATGGGAGATTCGGCAAAGGCAACTGAGCTGCTGAGACAACCGACTATCAATAGGGTGCCGAGAAATTGATTCTTCATTCGTAAGCTTCTGACAGAGTTGCAAGATCTGGCTTCATCCGATCTTGAGTGATTCAAAAAGATGGGTGCGTTCACGGTTACTTATCAACGCGTTTGATCTTCCACGTCGAGATTTTGGCATCCGCAGCGGGCAACGGACGATCAACACACCAATGGACGGAATTGATTAACATTCGCACAAACGATTTTTCAGCGAAATCACCAGGGTGCCCAAACGATGTCCCAAACACTTTGCCGCCCCATTCATTCTTCCACGACCAGGCAACAACATCCGATTCATGCGGTTTCACTTGGACGGTGCCATAAGCCTTATTCAGCGTGCGAGATCTACCGTCGCCGCTACCGTTCACCAAGGGCACGCAGCCTTTTTCAAGGCGCGTCAAGTACAGCGTGCCAGGCGACACCCAATTCTTCTTGTCCACGTTGGTCATGATCGGGTGTTCCAATGCTTCTTCGATGACGCTGATTTTTGTCGCACTGGTTTGATGCACGACATAAGGAGTGCCCAGTGCTCGACGACCAAAGCCGTCGTTCCATTCAAATCGCGGATGCGTCTTTGGATACCGGAACGAGTGATTGGCAGTTCGTAGTCCAATCACCGGCTTGCCCGACTTGAGGTAATCTTCGATCGGCTGCCATTCGGCATCGGGAAGCTTTAGAAAACGCATGAAAAAGATCGCCAAATCTGCGTCGGCCAAAGCCTCAATCCCCGGCAGAACATCCTCCGTCTTTTTCTCTGGATTCCCCTCGCCCATGACGACGGTTGTGCGAAATCCGAACCGTTCCAGTTCCTTCGCGAATACGGGCATCGTAAGCTCTGGCGAGTAGTGCAACGTCCCAAGAACAATGACAACATGCGGCTTGTCGGTTTCATGGACTTTGTCGTCAGCAGCAGAGGTTGCGTCGAAAAACAAAAATGCAACGGTCAGCCCCAGTGCGACGAAAAGAATTCGCCGCCCAGAACGGCCAACCGCTCGCATCGCATTCCGGACAGCCCGCAGCGCTGTGAGAAAGGGAATCGCAGAGGTCAAAGTCATAATATTCTTCTCAACAAAATGTGATTGATTTGCACAGAAAATTCGGGCTGCTGTCCGCCAACACACGAATGGATTCAGTTGCCCACACAGATCAGTTCTTTGGCCGTTCGATGATAGAACTTGCCCCCGGCGAAGGTTGGAGTGTTCAGTGACCAGGTTTCGCCGCGCGGGCCGAGAGGATTCAAGGCGATCAACGCCTTTTCGTCGAAGTGTTCAGCAGTGCAATCAAACGAATAACAATTGCCAATCATCGTCGTAAAAAACAACGTGTTGTTCACCTTGATGGGATTCCCGTTGAAACACCACCACCAGCCATCGCGTTTGGACCGAACATCGGAAATCAGATCTAAGCCTTTGGCATTCAAACCGGTTGTCTTAAGTTCTTCCTTCCAAAGATAGTCGCCTCGATCATTAAAATGCACGGGCACTTCAAGAATTTCAACCTTGCTCGAAACCAAACTTACTCGAGCAAAACAGTGCAACGGCAACAGGTCTCGCCAACGTCTCATATATGGCTGCTTAACATCGTCGTTGAAGCACATGAAGTACAGGTGATCGCCGACAATCGTGTTCGTGTACCAGGCTGGAAACACATTGGGCGTGGGCAGTTTCTTCAGGTCGAAGTTT
Source organism: Fuerstiella sp. (assembly GCA_039974975.1). Lineage (GTDB taxonomy): Bacteria > Planctomycetota > Planctomycetia > Planctomycetales > Planctomycetaceae > Fuerstiella. Next base: position 12,948 of record JBDWHY010000018.1, read on the forward strand.
GCTCTCAAAACATGCTGTTTAAGAAGAGGATCGTAAACTCGCAGGTCCACTTTGGACTGCAAGTCAATCGTCTTCATGATCTTGCCATCGGACGGATTCAAAACCGTGACGCGGTTGTCTTCTTCCGAAATCCACACCGCATAATTTTGAGTAAAACAGGCGTTGCTGAGTGCGGTGTCGCCTTCTCCATCAAGCACTGTTTGCCAGATACGCTCCCCATTTTCCAGATCGATCATCGAATAGCCCATCGGTAATTCTGGCACCGCATGGTAGCCACCTCGCCCAATCAGGGCCGTCGGTTTACCCAAAGCATCCAGCGAAAAACCGGGCGTGTTGTATTGTGTGAGAGCATCTTCAGAGATCCACTTTTCGTTCCCGGTCTTCTTGTCGAGCCCGTACAAATAATGCCAACCCAGCTGCCTCACACCATCGGCAGCGTCATAGGCCTGGCAATGAACCAACGTATCGCCGACCAGAATTGGTTCGAATTGTTTATTGAATGGGAACGCCTTTTTAGGCATCAGAATCTCATTCTCTAAACGCCAACTGCGTTCCCAGACAAGTTTGCCTTGCCAGTCCAAGCACACCAGCTTTCCGCCCGCGTTTGTAAACCAAACAAATTCACCATCCGTGATGGGCGAAGCAGAAGTCAGGTCGCTGAAGCCGCCCATATAGCCAGTTTCACCAGCACTCTGAATGTCGTATTCCCAAATTGTCTTTCCGCTTGAAGCGTCTAAACAGAGAGCTCGAATCGTCGAAGTCGTCTGCTTTTCGTCTGCATCAGTCTTCGCGTCGCAAGGCTGCAAGATTGTCAGGAAGATACGATCGTCCCAAACGACGATGCCACCTTGACCGCTTTCGTCCAGTTCCCTCGTCCACAATACATTCTCACCTGTCACGACGTTGAACGTCGTCGGAACTTCCTCGTCCGTACGAGTGCTCCAGTTGCCATCCGGCCCAGCAGCCTGCGGCCAGTTTTGAGCCACCACGCAATGGTCGCCGGCGCAAACGATCAAATAACAAAACCAGACAAATATTATTTTCATTTTCATCATTGGTTTCATGAGGTGAAGCGTCCAAAAATGTTGCTTGCGTGCGGCGGGCTGAATAAGGAACTTTGCCAATCCATTCACTGATTGTGTTGCAAAAAGAACTGCACCGTCCGTTCGATAATTGTCTCTCGTGAAGGGTCGATGTCGGCGCCGACCTTCCGCCAGTTGTGACCGGCGTTGTTGATAATCATGATCTCAACAGGCGCGTCTATTTCTGTTGCTTTCTGCTGCATGTAATAAGCATGCTTCACGGGAATCGTCGTATCCTTATCCCCTTGAATCATCAGCAACGGCGGGCTGCCTTTTTTCAGGTAATGGATGGGACTCACTTCTCGATAGCGTTCTAACTGATCTGTCGGCCCTGAATCAGAACTCAGAATGCGAGCTCCAAACCGATCTTTGAAATCAGCTCGATCATCGTGATTAAACAAGTCCATTTTTTCGAAATCACACGGACCATACCACGAAACTCCAGCCACCATTCGGTAAGACTGTTTGGCCAGAACAGGATCTCCGGGCAGGCTTTCAGGAGTTGTTAGCAGCAGCATTTGAGCCAGATGGCCGCCTGCTGAATCTCCCATCACGCAAATTCGCATCGGGTCGATGCCCAAGGATTCGCTATTCTTTGCTAGGAAACGCACGGCATCTTTGCAGTCGATCACGCAATCACGCATGGCGACATTGCGATCCTTTTTTGCCAGTCGGTAAGACACGGGCGCTACTGCAAACCCCTTCTTGATCAACTGTTCAAAGACCTTCGCAAAGGAACCGCTGGCAGCCTTGTAACGATTGCCCGCCGCCCATCCTCCGCCATGAGTAAACACAATCACCGGACATCGATCTGAGCCTTTGTTCGTCGGATAGTACAGATCCAGCTTCAGTTCTTTGCCGGCAACGGTTTTGTAAACCACTTCCCGCTTTTGCTGCCCATCCGTCGACAAGTACTTCGCTCCTTTGGCCGCGCGGGCAGCCTTGGAAGGATTCGTGGTTTCCTGAGCTGTCACTTGGCCGGTTGCTGCAACCGCAAACAAGACGGCAATGATCGTATGATTGTTCATGCTGCGACATTCGTTAAAGGTTGGTTCCGTGGTGATGGCTATCGATGAACGTCCGAGCAACCATCGGCGGCTTCGATGTCAATGTTCTTTGCTTGTCTGCTATCGCCATATGATCTTGGCTTGTCGGGCTTCTGTATCAACCCAAACACTTGCGTGTTCGAATTCGCGTGTAAACTGCCAGCCGTCGGGCGTCGTGCGATTGTAAGCGCCCTGAGGCGGACCGAGCCGTTTTTTGAATTCAGGATAATCAACCAGAGCGCCAGACGACAACTTCCACCCCCAGCTGTACATGAAATACGAATAGGGCTGAGCGCCGATCAAATAGCAGGCCAAAGCGAATTCTGCCTTCTGTTGAGAATGCTTCGGCATGTTCGGTTTTAGGTTGCGTCGCCCCGTTCCCTCCACTCCAAGTCGAAAGACAGAGATCTTTCCATCCTGAGCATTTTTTAGCATGTGCCCCCATTCGGCAAGCAGGCTTTCTTTGCTGGACTTCACCGTCGCATAGTTTTCAAACATGATCGCGTCACTGACAGGATAAACATGTTTTGCGTCGCTGTTGTAGGCGTTATTCGCAAGCAGAATTTTGTCAGGACCCAGACGCTGTTTTAACGCGGCCATCATCTGCCCCATGGCCTTTTCGATTTCTAGGCCCTTGTCGGGTCGAAGTTTGAGATTGCCATGCATCTGATCAATGAAAGTGCCGTCGCTGCCGGATGCTTCAACGCCCTTGGCAACTGTTTCCACCCACCAGTTACGAAAATCGGAATTCAGTACGTCAAAACAAAACGCACCGAATTGATCTGCCAATTTTCCGGTCTTCGGGTGGGGCAACAGAAATTTTTCAAGCTCTGGATGCGATTCAATCTGCCGTCTGGTGAAGTTCTTGTTGTACGAAGTGTATGGCCACGCATAAGCGGCATTGAAGTAGAACAACACCTTCACCTTGGGATTGATCTTTTTGAAAGCCGCCGTTTCGTGCTTCGCCCCCAATTCGGCCGCCCCAAGTTGTCCCATTCCGTGCGACTTTTCAATGCATAGAAACCCCGTCCGCTCTGCAATGAAGCGAACTTGCTCAGGTCGCAACACGCGGTTTTTGTCGCCAAACATGTAATACAGCGGAGCCGTATCCCAGCTGAAGTCTGGATAGAAGTCCTGCGGCACAAAGCGACTGCCATCGCTGATCTGCAGAGCACGATCGTGCTTATTCGCGGGCGTTGGGATGCTCTGCGGATCGGCCGCTAAGGCCCAACTTGTTTGCCACACAGTAATGGCAATCGACAATCGCAGACACCTATTGATCATCTTACTGGAACATAAAATCATGCGTTGTTCATTCATGCTGTTGGAGTGCAACCGGGTCTTATAAGGAAGTGGATTCTGCCCAAATTTCTTCTTGCGAACATTCTGACGTATCCCACTCCGACGGGAAGCCAACTCCTGATCACTGGCTGCCCCCATGTGTGTTCCCCTTGTGCTTTCGTTTGTGTTGTTCTGGCCTTAGGTTATTCGGTCAACTGCGGCTTCATCAGGGTTCACATCGTGTCTGTTTTTCAGGGCCGACCCAATTCGTAAATCCCACGAATCTCTTCGTCATTCAATGCTTCGCCAAAAACAATGAGTTCATCCATGCAGCCATTGAAGTTGCGAACGTCCGACGCGCCCCGTCCACTCCAGTTGCCAATGGTGGCTTTGCCAATTTTCAGCTTGCCTACGGCATATCGTTTCAGCCCTTGGCGATGAGCCAATTGGCCGTTGACATAATGTGACACTCGAGCCTCTTCGGTGTCGTAGACGGTCGCCAAATGTACCCACTGCCCCAACCGAAACAGGTCGAAAATCGGCTTAGTTAAATAGTTATGTGCACGGTTGTTGGCGTATCGCATCCCCAGATTCAAGCTTCCATCTTGGCGAAGCTGCCAGTGGATTCCATTCTTACGAAAGCCGTCGGTTAACAGCAGCGAATTTCGAAGTCGATCCAATCCATCAACTCGTACCCAAGTGGAATAGGTCAGTGAATCAAACTGCCCTGGCACCGTCACTCGAACGCGATCGCCGGGCCGCTTGAACTGCAATGACGTTTTTCCGGGCCAGCGACCTTGAGTCCATTCGCAACCTACGATAGCGCCTTCGATTTTCGTATCGTTCGTGCCGTCTCCGATTAACGATCGGTCTTTAGCCAGACGTTTTTCGAACGGAAAGAACGCCACGACTCGCTGATCATTCTGCAGTGAATCGCGAAAATCGTGCCAGTTGCGAAGCTGTTGCACCCGACGCGCATCGGTCAACATGCTCAGCCGACTTGATGTGACAAATTCAGTTTCCTGAACGGCCGTGTCTTTGGCAGTTCCGTCGCGGTCAAGCTTGATCGCATCTCCCGCGTTCAGTTCTCGTCGAGATGCAAGACTGCGATTGGATTCGGCATCATACAGTTCCACTTTGCCATCGAACACATGAACCTCTGCCTTTCCATCATCCATAACGCTCAGCCCAAACTCGGTACCGAGATCAACCAATTCAAACGCAGGCGCAAGCACGGCAAACCCGCGTGCTGGTTCTGGAACGTTCGCTCGAAGCCGACCCAGCCGACAGACGACGCGGGATTCATCCAGAATCTCAATCTCTGCCGGACCTTCAACGACAACGGTCGCTCCACCGTAAAATTCCAACTGCAAAACGCCCTTGTCCCAGACCATCAATCCAGGAGGAATCGTTTGGCCAACTTGCCAATTTGCTGTTGCCTGCCCTTTCAGACCTGCGACCCGTGTCAGAACTGCGACGCCTGTGTCGTTCACGTTCGCTTGTCCTGCAACGTCATGATCCTGAGTCAGAATTAACCCGTCGTTGTTTCGACCGACTGCGATGCCAGGCACAGTTCCACCATTGTCGCTCTCATTGTTCATGAAACGAGAAGCAATTGCTCCTGCAGCGACCAACAGGCAAACAGCTGCCGCCAAGCCAGCCCACCACAGCCACACGTTTCTTTGTTGCCGAGCAACCAAAGGAGCTTCGTGGTCTGCATGGAATGTGGCCAACAAAGTCGACTCCCGCAGGATGGCATGCATTTGACAATGCTGCGCATAGATCCGACCAGCTTCTTCATGTTGGGTCACAAGATCACTCAGTCGCTTACTTGCATGTTCGTCCAACGTCGAAGTCGTTGCCGAACACAGAATTGTTTCCAATTCTTGTCTGTCTGCGTCGTCAAATGCCATCGTTGCCCCACTTCTCATCCGAAACACACTCGATCAACGCCTTCCGAATTCGAAACAACGTTTGTCCAACCGAGTTGGCTTTTCGATTCAAAACGGCTCCGATTTCCCTAAGCGATTCCCCTTTGACATAGAACCGAGTCAAAACCTCCTGACTGCCCGTCGAGAGACTTTCGACGCACTCATCAAGTCGCTCTTTTTTTTGCTCGAAGACCGTATCCACATCCATGGCTTCGCGATAAACCTTCTCCAACGCTTGTTCATCAAAGACCAATCGATCTCGAACCTGCCGCTGACGAAACGCCATCACCTGAAAATGAGCCACTCGAAATGACCAAGCTTTGAAATCCGAGCCGGGTTGGAATTCATCGGACTTTTTCCACAACACCAGATTCGTTTCCTGCAACACCTCGTTTGCCTGATCGGCGTCGCCGAGCAACGAAAGCACAAAGCCATATAGCCGACCCTGAAAGGCCGTCATCCGTTCCAAAAATGAATCGTCTTGCGTCATAAAACCGCTTAAATCTCCACAAGCTCTTTGCGTGCCGGCACGTTCTACTCATCGGGCCTGCATAGTAAATAGCGGCTCTTCCAGAGATTTTACACCGATGTGCAAAAGTTGCGGCATATCAGCCGGCTGCCAGATGGCACTGCCCGTGACGCAATAAGCAATAAGTACCGCCGTAGATCAAAGCCAATGACAAGCAAGGCGACCCAACACATTGAAGGCACGGAGGTTGCAATCAAGGATGCAGTCTGGGTGGTGAATTGTATTTCGCACCTTTTGAAATGTGCTGTGAGCTCTTCCACGAAGGAGTATCTTGAAGATTCCGCCAGGCTGTTGCAGTTTTGCAAAGAATTCCAAATCCTCGCTGGAGCAACGGACGGAGTCAGAGATTAATGGGCCTCCTGTCGAACAAACCATTCGCGTTTGGCAGCCGCTCTACTCTGAGACACGATTCCTCAAGACGCTATTGAGGCACTCATAAATTCAGACAGTCTCATCGACGTTCATTCCAAGGGCGTATCCTGTCGTAGAAACTGCGAGTAAGAGGCATTGATTGATCGAGGCCTTGGGGATCGCATTCAAGCTCTTCTTGGCAATCAACAGCAAGCGCGCCAGGTCAATGACGTTCGCGGGAGACTTCATGAAATGTGGTCACTGCGGCCACATAATCACGGTCGAAGAAAAGTCACACAAACCAAGTCGAGCCCGAAAGACGACATCTACTACCGATGCACCCAGCCCAGCACCAACGGCCATCCACGGGTTCGCGATCGTCTGGCCTCGATCACCCTTCAGTTGGAAGCACTCAAGCGAAGTCGCGATGAACATGCTTAAGCTAGCGTGTAGGTTTTGAACCTTTGCGAACCCTACAAGACACTTGGCTTCAGACGGAATACAACCAGAAGCAATTGATCCTCAAAACCGCCTGGCTGAACTGTACGCTTGATGACGTTTGCCAAAGCCCACAAAAAAAGCCCTTCGACATTCCCGCCGAAGGGCATCATGTTCAGGATTGTTGAGGGACGTGGACACCAGTTGAACTTTTTCATGGCGGAACTGCCTCTGAATCTGTAAGTCTTTCGAGGCTGTTTAAGTGAGGTTAAAGCAGGCGACCACAAATCAAATTGCAGGCATTGACCGCAATTTGATTCATACCACGTGGGTCGAGAGGAACATTCAACCAGGTGACTCATGACTCCGCCCACGTATGTCAAGTGGCATGAACCCAACACCTTGCTGCAGTCATCATTCGGGAGCCCAGTCGGTGCCATGCATCTTTCTGTGCCCGCCTACTCGCCTAACGACGAGCCGGCAGGCGACCAAGACCGCATCACTGGCCGTCAAGAATCGACGACACGGAACAGCTCACGTCAGGGATCACAAAGGCACTGACAGCGGCACGCTCCAATTTCGGACATCTAGCATATGCGCGGTACCGTTCGATGCTACCTAGCCGTCAAGAATAAACGACACGGAACAGCTCACGTCAGGATCACCAAGGCACTGACAGCGGCAGGCTCCAACTTCGGGCATCTAGCACATGCGTGGTACCGTTCGATACAGATGGACAGGTCAATCTTGCAGAAGCTATTTAGCATTGGCGGTTTCTTGAGTCTGCTTGCTCAACTTCGCAGCCCGTTCGGTCCAACGGAGTGTGCGGTCTTGAGCTCTCTGGTTGAGCAGGGCCTCTACAGTTTTCCATGATGATGGTCGTTTAGATTGCGGTTTTAGTTTCATTGTCGTGTTTGACATCTTAGTGAGTCTCCTCTATCGGGCCTAGGAGATTTGGCAGGCGATCAACATGAGGGGCAAGAGCTTGCAGTATTGACTCTGCCTGAGGGTTCTCGGCAATTGGTAGACCAATGTTCAATGCCTCTGACTTGTCGATCACAAATCCATGATCAGAGTAACCAGAAGTCAGATCCGCAGCAATACTATCGGCAATGTCAGGTGAAACATGGCGTGAAAGCAATCGACTTGCATAGTCTTCCATTACTTTCTGTAGTCGTGCCATTTGGGTGTATTGAACGACATCAATGTTTTCAAACAACGGTCGAGAAACGCTTGTAGCCATTTCTACAGAAATTGGCAAAAGAGTCCCGATTTTCTTGTGCGTACGATGGAGTAGGAGAGTCATTGCGTCATCCAAGAACCGTAACGTGTATGCCTCAAGTCGCTCAAGGCTTTGAACGTATTCGAGCACTGATCGCTGTTCTTCTGTATCTGCGTCAGCCACTTGCATGTCAATTGGCCCGAGTTCCGCACAATCGCTCATGTAGATTGAATCCGCACCAAGCGACAGCAGTGTTGCGGCACTTTTGGCGTATTTTGGAACAACGACATCGAAGCCTCCACAGTGGTTTTGCAGCCCTCTAGCTATCTGATAAGCACTTGCTGGCATTCCGCCCGGAGAATCTACCAATACAGCGACTGGTTCATTCTTAGGCAGCGTCCTCACAGAGGTGAGAAACAAATCCCGCACAGGAGGGGTGATCATGTCAAAGTAACTGTTGCTTTCGGTGGCTTTGTGACAGAACAAGACCACTCGTTTACCCAGCTCCTTCTCGAGTTCTAGGATTAGTTGTGCTGGACGATCTTTAATCCTTCGATCTTCGCCAAAATCCAAGACGGTTTGGTACTTTTTGGCTGGTAACTTTTTCTTGGCTGCCTTTTTCTTTACGTTGGTTGCTTTCTTTTTTGGTGCTGCTTTCTTTTTTGCCATCGCTCTGCTCAACCCATAGTTTTGTAGAAATCATGGCCCTTGGACATAGGACGATGAAGACACCTGCGGCCAAAGGCAATACTGTTTCGAGAAAGTCCGTCAGCCCAAAGACGTTTCTAAAATGATGGCTGGATAGTCGTTACAAATCCACACCCCTCCAGCTCAGCATTCGACAGGGGGATGGAAAACTTGAATCCGTTCAGTCCGCCTTGGTTGTTCGGTCGGAAGTCGCATTCTCATCTTGACCACTAGAGGAGTCAGCGATGCGAGGACCGCTCTCCTCATTTTGCTGCTTTAGAAATGCTGCAGCAATTCCAACAACTGGTATAGCGCCAACGAAACCTGCTGAGATAGGATGCCCCATCCAAGCGATGAACGCAGATGTGGCTAAAGAAGCAACTCCTAATAACCCTACCAGTCCACCTGCAGTCTTGACGCTGCGTTCCCGGTCTTCCCACGTAGCTTTGGATTCTTGTTCGTGAATTTTCATCATCGACTTCTCTTGAGCACGTCGATGTTTTGCTTCAGCTTTTTGTTCTTCAATTAGGTGAGCAATGTAACCGGGGTGAATGCCTTCAAGTGTTTTCAAGTCTTCAGCGGAATGAAGTTGCTGCTCGTGGTAGTGAAGCTGATTCGAAAGTGTTAGATATTCGATGTGTGGCGAGAAGCTAGTTGTAGATGACGTGCCCTCTCGTGGAACAATTGTCGGTTCACTACTGTTCGATTCGTCCACGTGATTGAATTCCTAATGCTTCCTCTACTTGTTTTGCTGCCCGTGATTGATCTGCGGACACCATCAGGGCGTCCGACACACCGGCTTGAATAAGCCTGACCTGTTTGTTTTGAATCGTTGTGAGTGTTCCGTTACCAAGTCGAATGATCAGTCGGCTTGGACGCGGTTTGACCAGTCGGAAAAGCATAGGAAACTCCTCAAATAGAACACGTGATAGGTCTTTAATTCTAGCGCGCCATCGGACCCAATCAACTATAGTTGTTGAATGGTGAGAGCCACACCGTGATAAACAGAAAGACAATCGTCGCAAACAAACCATCCATGTTATCGACACGAACAGCAAGCGATGTTCACACGTAAAGTCTTTGGGGAAGACAAACCAGCCCCAATCACCCTACCAAGATGTTCCAACAAACACTGATTTCTGTTGGTCAAACCCCACATCTTGTATGGGAAACAAATCTGAGAAAAATTCTCAGCCTTAAATCACTGAGTGTTAGCAACAGCCTTGGGGTGATTTCCCTTCAGAACACAAGATCCTGGGGCACGCAACTCCAGCCCGACACAAAAGCACAACAAGGCCGTTGCGATAGTTGCTTCTTGGGAGCTCAGTCGGTGCCATGGGAGCTCAGTCGGTGCCATGCATCTTTCTGTGCCCGCCGCAGTCAGGGCCGGATCGATCAGTTCAGCTCGTGTTTCTGCCTCGTTCATTCTTCGTCGCCATCGTTGTCGTTGAAGAGTTCCACAAATCCGTGATAGTTAAATTTTCGGTTTCGAGCCTGTCCGGTGAACTCTTGAAGAATTCCCAGGTCAATAAAGCGTGTCACCAACTCGTTGGCTGCAGGGTACTTCGTCAGAATTAACTCCTGCACCTCGTTCACGGAAACGATCGGATGCTTGTACAGATGTTCCAGTAACCGGTGCCCATTGGCGGCAGTTCGAGAAAGTGAATCAGTGATGGCCTGTCGATGAGTTTCACGCAACACAAGAATTCGACGAGCCGTTTCGCTGGCCTGATTACTGACATCGACAACACCTCGCATGAAGAACGCCAGCCACTCCTCCCATGCCCCGTTGTCTCGAACAGCCTGCAGCCGTTCGTAATATTCCGTTCGGTGCCGTTTGAAGTAGTAGGACAGATACAGAACGGGCTTCAACAGAACTTCTCTTTCACACAGTAAGAATGTAATCAGCAACCTGCCGATCCGGCCGTTACCATCAAGGAACGGGTGGATGGTTTCGAACTGAGCATGGGCCAATCCAATCTTCACCAACAACGGCAGGTTGCTGGCAGAGTGAATGAAGTGTTCCAACTCTGAAAGACAGCGGCCCACTTCACCGGGCGGCGGCGGTACAAACGTGGCTTCATTCAGCGTACACCCGCCCGGACCAATCCAGTTCTGACTGGTTCGCACTTCTCCGGGAGTCAAATGGGAGCCACGCACGTCAGCCAATAATTCGTTATGGATTTCCTTGAAAAGACGAACGCTGATCGGCAACCGGTCTAGACTGGCCAATCCGTGATTCATTGCCCGCACGTAGTTCACCACTTCATTGACATCCTGAGGACGATCCGGGGCCAGCACTTTGGCTTCAGCGGCCAGAACGTCTTGCAGTGAACTCTGAGTCCCCTCGATTTGGCTGGACAAAACCGCTTCTTTGCGAACATACATGAACACAAAGAGGTCCGGGTTGGGAAGCGTCTGAATCGAACCGTCTAAACGCCCCAAAGCCCGATCAGCCTTTGACAAGAGAACCTGCAGCTCTCCGGTTATTTCTACTTCCGGATTCGGCGGGAGAGGCTCCGGAAAGAAGGCTCGGTATCCCGTTGGCTGCCGCAAATAGCGGCCAGCCCGATTGGAATTGGAAGGATTGTCGTCAGAATCCATAAGGTTCGGCTGCCATTAACAAGACTCGGAACAGACTCCATATTAACGCCTGTCGTTAACAAGAATCAACAAACCCGCCATGTATCGAGCTGCCGTTACTAAGCGATTCGGCAGGAATAGGCATCGAAAAACACCAATTTACGTCAAACGTGTCGCTTGGTGCGACACATTCGGAAAGGGGCACTTGTTGGAATCAAACGGCCATTTCTTCAGACACTGCAGCGGCGGTGAGTTGGCCGGTGAAAGCTTTTTGAAGGAGCGATTGTTTGAGTTCGTCGAGGTTGGCCAGCTTTGGGGTGTAGATGGTTTTAAGTCGCCTTGCAGCGAGGGTTGCTTCGTTGACGACCTTCCGCTGGGCGTTTTTCGTGTTTGGATAACGAATCGGGAGCTGGCGCAAGTCTGCGATGTTGGAAGCTCAGTCGATGCCATGCATCTTTCTGTGCCGCCTACTCGTCTAACGACGAGCGGACAGGCGACCAAGACCGCATCACTGGCCGTCAAGAATCAACGACACGGAACAGCTCACGTCAGGGATCACAAAGGCACTGACAGCGGCAGGCTCCAATTTCGGGCATCTAGCATATGCGTGGTACCGTTCGATGCCTCAATGTATCGAATGGAAGTAGGAGGGCGGCACAGGTCCTCAGAGAATCGCTGCGGAGCGGAAATTTCGGAGGAGGATTCCTAGTGCAGTTCAATATTATGAAGCGACGCTGGAGGCAGAACCAATGGTAGATCAGGTCGAGCGAGGCAAGCGACTAAGGTTATTGCGACAGATGATGGACAGCTACTACAGCCCACAAGAAGTAGAAGCGAAATGGCATGAGTCATTCAAGAAAAAGAAGAAAAAAATCGGGTTCAAACTCGGCGCGTTAGCCAACCTGGGGGAAGGCTTATGTCTGCAAGGAACAATTCAACTCTTGGAGAATGACCGCTCAGGCTGGGAGCCATACTTGGCAGGTTGCCAAGTCCTCGCGACCCGTGAATCCATTGAGCTTCAATTGATCAGCAATGATCCGAATCACCTGCTTGGTCCTGCACAGCCAGAAGGCGTCAGGTACCTAGCGTGTTTGTTGACGCTCGGGCAGGTTAAGCCGGCCACCTACATGTTGGAGAAGGTACTGCCGATTACTTGGAAACATCGTCTTCGCATGCCGAAGGAAGACGTATGGTTCTCCTTTGCTGACGCGCACAAGTGTCATTCTCCGGAGAATTTTGGTCCACCTTCAGTACCCATGTATACGTATGATGATGACGGTGGGCTGGATACCATGTTGCTCTCTCTGGCCGCAACCGCGCTGGGGATTGATCTCGACTTACCACCCGCTCCCGATTTTGCTCCGTACACCGAGTACGCACCGCTGATTGAAAGTCCAGAAGACTGCAGAGCCGTTGCAGATTGTCTCTTGTGGATGTGCCATGACCGTAGAATAGAACCGGAGATAGAACGGATCAGGCAGGTTTGTATGGGCCGCCCCCTTTATGATGTTCCGATCGAAATAATGTTCGTACAGCGTGTGAGAGAAATAATGAACTTGCCACAGGTTCGAATAAAGGACCCACTTCTTGAAGCACCATTTGACAGGTTGCCGACAGTCGAATCCCGCTATTGCGATCCGCTATTCGACGAAGTCTGCGAGTGGCTGTACAATCATTATCCGGATGACGCGAATGGGCTCTTCGGGCATCGTTGACAGTTGGGACGACGACCGCAAGCTTGACGATGCTGTGATAAGCTTGTGTGACTTTCATTTGAAGAAAGTTCGCAGCATCTTGAGTCGAGACAATGGGTGGCAAAAAGGGGTAAGCGTTCACGAGTCAGTGTATTGGTTTTGTAATTGTTCTGGACTTGGATATCGTAAGGCACCACGCACATTATGTTTGCAATCCTTCGCTACTTCCCTAGTCTTCATCTAGTCGAGATTGTGTTTCAGGAGATGAGCGAGGCCGCGTGTTTTGAGAAACGAGCAGTTTTGTGCGGACGAAGTGGGTGTTGTGTTTGTGACTCAACGCTGCGTTCGACGGGCGTGGCTGGCCGGGAAAGATCCGGTTTCCGGCAAGGATTTTTCCAAACGCAAAGAGTGGATTCGACGGCGAATGGAATGCTTGGCTAGCGTGTTTGCTGTTGACGTTCTGACGTATGCGATCCTGTCGAATCACATGCACCAGATTCTTCGCAATCGCCCGGATGTCGTGAAAACTTGGTCCGATGAACAGGTTGCAATTCGCTGGCTGAAGGTGTTTCCCGGCAGGAGAATCGAAGAACAGCTTGCTGAACCCACTGATGTGGACGTGAAGCAACTGTGTGCCGACAAAGCACGCCTCAAAGAAATCCGCCTTCGCCTGTCCGACGTGTCTTGGTTCATGAAAGCTCTGGCTGAACCGATTGCTCGAATGGCCAATAAGCACGATGAATGCACGGGACGATTTTGGGAAGGCCGCTTTAAGGCTCAGAAAATCACAGACGAAGCAGGCCTGCTAGCGTGCAGCGTTTACGTTGATTTGAACCCCGTGCGAGCCAAAATGGCTGAATCTCCTGATGAGTCCATTCACACGTCGATCTATGATCGCATCAAGGCGTCTCGAGGAGCAAAGATTGAATCTGCCGCCTATGACTTGAAGGTGGTTGACGCTGAACAGCAGGGGAAAGAAATCCGAGATATTCCTGTTGAACAACTGAAAGCACAACGTCGAAAGAAGAAGCGAAATCCGACGGGCCGCAGAGTGATTCAAGATGCTTGGTTGGCACCGTTAGCGATGAATGGCACGTTGTCGGCAAACCCAGAAGTTCATTCGGATGGTCTTCGCTGTAGTGATCGCGGCTTTTTGAACATGACGATGAAAGACTACGCCGCCTTGCTTCGCTGGACGTCTGTTCGAGAAGCTTTGGGAGGTCAAGAGAGCGTGCCAAAGCATATTGCAGCCGTGCTATCGAAGCATGGAATCGAATCGAGCATGTTCAAAGACTTGGTTTGGAACTGGCGCAGGTACTTTGGTCGCAGCACATGTGCGGGGAAGTCAGAGAACATGAAATCTCATGCCGAACAGCAAGGCCGCCAGTATCATTCCGGCCAGCGTCAGGCCGCTAAAGTGTTCGTGTAGGCTGAGCGGAACCGTCAAGACCATCTGCCGGCCAATCAGTCCCCGCTCGTTGCTGCGCCGACTGTGAGATTCAGTCGCTTCAGTAGCGAAATTGCAAGTTCAGTCGGTACCATGCACCTTCTGTGCCGCCTGCTCGTTTCATGACGATCGGACAGGTGACCGAGACCGTATCACTGGCCGTCAATGGTGACAACAGATGCGTGGTACCGTTCATGAAAAGTGACGTCGGTTGCCTTGCCCTGCAGGCAAGCTGGTATTGGCAATGGCTCACACCAACTTTTTCATCGTTGCCTGCGCAGCTGACCACTTTCAAACTCCAAGACTCTCCGCTAGGCTGCGGCAAGAATGATGGCAAGCTGCCGTCAGCTTAGACCGCCCGACCTACGGCAACAAACGCATGCTTGTTGACATTTTTATCGTGACTCTGCTGCTGTGGTTTTGGTGTTACGATCTGCCAAGCGACTCGCCGGCAAAAAGAATGGTGCGCCCACTGGAACGTCCGTTCTGTTGGTTGGGACTGTGGCATGGTTGGTCGATGTTTGCTCCGGATCCACTGCGAGTGAATCGTCGCTTGCGAGCCGAATTACAGTACACCGACGGCACTGTGGATGAGTGGAGACCGGTGGAACCACAGAGATCAAATTGGTTCTTAGATTGGTTGTGGTTTCGATATTTCAAATACCAGTCATCCGTGTTAGGGGGAAGAGATTCTCAGCTGTACCAACCACTCTGTCTGTTTTTAATCAAGCAAGCCAGTGAAGAAGGGCTAACGGTGAAATCTGTGAAGCTCGTGCGTGAATATCAAATGGTACAGCCTCCACATGCTGACAAGCCACTCAGAGACTGGCAGCAGAGCCCGGTCTATGAATTCAAGCCACAAGAAAAACCGAAAGTGACTCGCCAACCCTAGCTTGGGACGGCCATCAAGTCCGCTGCGCGTCCCCGTTATTTTACTGATGGGTCGCCGGGGCCCGCGGAGAATTTCCTTGGTGACGGATCTGAATTCATCGACGATGCCGTCAACTGCGACGTTTGCGGATCACCGCCTTTCATGTGTTGTGCCAAGCTCACCATGAATTGATTTACACGGCAAGTTCCTCACAATCTCACCCCAGAACGATTTATGACGTGGCTTCAACTACAGACGGGATGGAATCTATTTTTTCATGCCCCAGAATCGTGTTCAGTGCTGGTACTGTTCCGATTGACGATGGGGTCATTGTTAACAATCAATGCTCTTCTTCTGTTCCCTTTGATCACTGATTTTTATGCCACAGACGGCACGTGGAATCTTCGTGCCTGGAAATTGAATCAAGGTAAGAGACGTCTGTGTTTGCTTCACTTTTTACCTGACACGACAGCCAGTTTCCGCTTGTTGTTGTTTGTGCACCTTGGGTCTTGCCTGTGCTTTCTTGCAGGATGGCACTATCGCATTTCAGCAGTCACCGTCTTTTTGACGTTGGTATCCATCCATCACAGGAATGCATCAATCTTATCCAGCGGAGATACGCTGTTACGGATCATGGCGTTCCTAATGATGTTTTCGGAAGCCGGTGCTGCGTTCAGCATCGATGCTCATCTGGCCGGATCTGTCGGCTTTACTGCAACTGCCCCGTGGCCGACTCGAGTCATGCAGATCGTTCTATCTACAGTTTACCTACGAACTGTCTTCTGGAAGCTACGCGGAGGAATGTGGCGCAACGGTACCGCGGCATGGTACCCATTGTGGGTAGACACTTTCCTTCGTAACAGACCGCCCCATTGGATGCTGAAGCCGACGATGATTAGAATTGCCACGTGGGGAACGCTCATTGAAGAAACAGCGTTAGGCACTTTAATCTGGATCGAAGATATCCGAGTGGCTGTATTAACATTTGGAATCGCCATGCACATCGTGTTTGATTCCATCATGAATTTACAGCTCTTTAGCTGGATCATGATTGCTAGCTTGTTGCTTTTTCTGCCACCTGAAGTCACTGACAACTTCTTCAATTGGCTGTAACCCCAAGGTACCGGCCAAAGCCAAACAAGATCATCAAATGCTTTCGTTGAAGCGAGAGCTAGAAAAATGAGAGCTCGATTGCTGCCCGAGAGCGAGTCGGTTCTTTGCGATGCTGATCCAATTTGAGTGGGTATTTGTTTCCCAGCGGCACAGGGATCAAGAAGCTGGAATTGGCAGAACCCCAAATGCCTTTGATGAGAATCACCCGAATCGCCCGTTGAAAAACCAGGTTTTGGTCACCGGACACGTAAGCGAGAGATGTCGGATGTGCAGAACCTCAGGGTTTCGAGGGGATTCATCCCTCGCTCACGCGTCGGGTTACCTTTTTCAACGGGCAGCTAAACGAATCAAATGGAAGGGGCCGATCAAAGGGAGAAGCAGGCACACTGCCGCTTGTTGCTTCTGATCTACCAAGCAGCACTTGGTACGCTCAGCAACCACTTGGCGTTGCTAATGAGCTCAGCTTATCGGCTGACGAACAAGCGTGTGCATTTTGCAGAACGCCGTGGGCGAAGTGCTGAAATCCTCGGAAAACAGTTTTAGGAACGCATGGTCAACCCCGCGGCTTCGACTTCTAGATCGTGCTTTACAAGATGTTTTCGCGAACTTTCGAGCTGCCTCGGCTTCTCGACTGCACTTCTCCACTCCTTCGGCCGTCCCGGGTGCCACTCAGTCTTCACTTGAGTGGATGCAACTTTCGATGCATTCACCGGCTTAGCCCATCCACAGCCTGTGCCACTCGCCAAAACACGATGATTGCGAAAGAGAGCGGCGTTCTGTGCGCAATCACGCTTGAACGAGCTGCCTGTTGTACAAGATCAACGGGACGAGATAGCTATAATTTCCACCAGCAATTTCGCACCATGTGTTCGGCAGAACTTTGTTGAATGACGGTTGCGATATCAGGCACTGTGTTGCCGTCGCTGGATGACACATCAGTGTCGTGCCCCCAATATGAATTCTATTTCTCTCGCCGGCCAAACTTCGAAATGCAACACAAGACGAAACTGATTGTCATAACTGCGGCTTTGCTGCTGTCGTTCCCGCCAAGTGCGTTACTGGCTCAAGGCTCGACTGACACAAGCTGGAAAAGCTTGGCAGAAGAACGTCTCAAAGCGGTGTATGAACGTCGTGAGTTTCGTGCAAAACAGCCTCAAGTTAGCTGGTTTCCCGATAGCTCTGGATACACCGTCTTAGAACGGGATCCAAATTCAAACCGTCAAAAGCAAGTAGGCTACGATGTGCTTTCGGGCCAACAAATTCATAAAAGTCCGGCCAAGACCGGCAAATCTAATAGCGGCAGTCTGACGTCTCCCGATGGAAGTCAGAAATTAGAATTTCGAAACCGCAATCTGTTTGTGCGAAACCTGAAGACGAACCAATTGATTCAGCTCACACACAAGCCCAAAGACCGAGAGCTTGCTTATCGCAGCCCCAAGTGGAGTCCCGACGGTCAGCGAGTGTTGTTCACAGAAGTTGACTTTACGGACGTAAAAATCCGACCCATGTTGGTTCCCGGCGACCCTTCCTATCCAGAGGTTCGCAATCAGCGGTTTGGGAGAGTGGGTGGCAAAATTGATGCTTTACGAGTGGGCATCGTCAGCATCAAAGATCAGTTACAGCAATGGCTCCCAATCGATCTTCCCGAAGAAGGCTACTATCTTGGCCAAGTCGAATGGGCGGGTAATTCGGATGAAGTTCTTGTCGAAAAGCTAAGTCGGTTTCGGGACGAACGCCACTTCCTATTGTGGGCCATCACAGGCGATGCGAAGACAATCTTCCACGAGAAAAATCGAGCGTGGGCTGTCAGCAGTCAGGGGAAAAATTCAGGATTGACTTGGATTCAAGATGCGCAGGCATTCATCGTGATCAGCGAACAGGATGGATGGCGACATGCCTTTCTGCATTCTCGTGATGGAAAACAACGAGCGTTGCTGACACCCGGCCAGTACGACATCATTGACCGCTCAGTCGTCGATGAAGCGGGTGGCTGGTTGTACTTTTATGCATCGCCCCAAAATGGATCTCAGAAGCATCTGTACCGAGTCCCGCTGGATGGTTCTGGTGAATTGGATCGGATCACTCCGGCCGATCAACGGGGGACCCACGATTACGAATTTTCGCCGGATCGCAAATGGGCATTTCATACTTACTCAACATTAGACCAACCGCCGACCACCGAATTGATCAAGGTAGAGGGTCATCAGGTTGTGAAAGTGTTGGAAGACAACAGCCAGCTTAAAGCAAAAATGGACAAGTTAATCAGTCACCCGACAGAGTTTCTGGAACTGACAACCCAAAACGGCATTTCGATGGATGCGTGGATGATTAAGCCAGCAAACTTCGATCCATCAAAAAAGTATCCCGTATTTGCCTACGTCTATGGCGAACCGCACTCTCAGACAGTGCTAGATCGTTGGGGAGCCGCACAGATTGATTTCCACCGAGTCATCGCGGACATGGGATACCTTGTTGTCTCAATCGATAATCGAGGCACGCCTGCTCCTAAAGGAGCAAACTGGAGACGATCTGTGTTTGGAAGCTTGGGGCCGCTATCGACAGAAGATCAAGCCGCTGCAATGCAAGCACTCGGACGCATGCACTCGTTCGTCGACCTTTCACGAGTCGGCATTTGGGGATGGAGCGGTGGCGGTTCAAATACATTGAACGCAATGTTTCGTAAACCGGACCTGTACGATGTCGGAATTGCTGTCGTCCCCAAACCCCAACCGTGGCTGTACAACGCGTGGTTCCAAGAAATCTACATGAGAACTCGAGAGGTAAACGCAGAAGGCTATCAGAAATCAGCTCCCATCAACTTTGCAGATGGGCTTGAAGGAAGCCTCTTGATCATCACGGGATCAGGAGAAACCAATACTCATATTCAAATCATCGAAGGTCTTGTCGACAAGCTGATCCAGATGGGCAAGTCGTTCGATTACATGGTGTACCCCAATCGCGATCATGGACTGCGAGAAGGCCGCGGTTCAGAATTACACGTTCGAATGTTGATTGCTCGATATCTGTTTGAACACCTTCCTGCTGGCCCTCAATAGGCGATAGCGAGTCGCCGGCTGTGACAAAGTGGACATCAAACGAGCCGCCACTGTAGTCAGTGATGGAAGTAGTCAACGATTAAAGTATTGAGCAATTGAAAGTGTGCCGCGATAAAAGGGTGCAGTGACGGAAGCCCACGTTCAGTAGCGAAGGATACTCTGAAAAACTGAGAATAGGTGACTGTGAATCCAGTGTGCCGAATAGAGACAGGGCTTAGGCCCCGATGACATCGACGAGACTTGGTAGCTTTCAATCCCCATCGAATTCGCTAAGACAGAGAAGGTTGCAATAGAAAACTGAGTTCAACTCACCAAATGGCTCCCACCAACCTTCTTGAAAGCACATCAATGAAGATTCGCCCCTCTGTCTTTCCAATCGCTTCCCTGTTGATGTTGTTCACGGCAACGTCTTTGTGTGCACAGGATCAACTTCCTGATCCGGATGGCAAAGAAGCACTTCACTCGAAGCCGGTGCAGGTCTATCTCATGTTAGGCCAGTCGAACATGCTGGGCTTTGGTCGAGTCGACTCGATCGACACGCCGGGCACTTTAGAAAACCTTGTGAAGAAGCAAAACAAGTATCCTTTTTTGATCACCAAGGAAGGGCAATGGACCGAACGCAAAGATGTGCGTTATGTGCACGTCATGGACAAACGAGGAGTTGATTTCAACAACATGTCAGAATTTGCTGACATGAAGAATCAATGGCTGACCATCAAGGGAAACTTCGGCCCCGAACTCGGCTTCGGGCACGTCGTGGGACACCATCATGATGCGCCCGTCTTGGTTTTGAAAGCTTGCATCGGCAACCGCAGCTTGGGCTGGGACCTTTTGCCACCGGGCAGCCAGCAATATCAATTCGAAGGCAAGACGTACGCCGGTTACAAAGACAATCCGGGTTCGTGGGTTGAAGGCGAACCGAAAAAAGAAGTCAAATGGTATGCCGGTCGACAGTACGACGCAGACACGGCTCATGCGAAAGCCGTCCTGAAGAATCTTAAGAAGTATTATCCGGGATACGCAGGGCAGGGCTATGAGATCGCGGGATTCGTGTTCTGGCAGGGCCACAAAGACCAAAATGCGGCTCACGCCAGTCGCTACGAACACAACCTCGTTCGTTTCATCAAAAACCTTCGTAAAGACTTTGATGCACCGACAGCAACGTTCGTCATGGCAACCATTGCCTTCGACGGTCAAGAACTGAAGGGCCATGGTTTAACCATCGCGAACGCTCAACTAGCGGTCAGCGGAGAAGCTGGCAAGTACCCGGAATTCGTTGGCAACGTCCAGACCATTGATGCACGCCCTTTTTGGCGAGACAGTTCAGTGTCCCCCAAGAATCAAGGCTACCACTACAACCACAACGCTGAAACTTATGTCGAAGTCGGGCAGGCCCTTGGCAATGCAATGGTGAGTCTCAAAACCGGCCTCAAAAACAAAAAATAGCCTGCAATTTGAACCTGAGAGATTTGTGATGAGTGTCGAACAGAATGTTCGGAAACTACGGATGGGCTACGCCGCATGGAGCGTGAGCAAAGGAGAGGCCATCGACTACTGGATCAGCCTCATAGGGGAGAACATCCGATGGTCTTCGGTCGTTGACGAATCGTCTCCCGGTATGGGCTTCGCCGTCGACTGCAGATCAAAGGATGAAGTTCAATCTTACTTCAACAATCTTGGCGCAATCTGGGAGATGGTGTTCTTCGACTTTGAAGAGACGGTTGCTCAAGATGATCGAGTGATCGTCTTTGCCAATTGTAAGTGGAAGAACCGCGTGACGGGCAAATCAGTGGAGACAAAGAAGATCGATGCCTTTCGATTTAAGGATGGCAAGATCATAGAATTCCAAGAATTCTTTGACACCGCCAAAGCCATCGCGGCATCCACTCCCGACGACGGGCAGCAATGATTCCAACTGCTGCCCGCTGGTCAATTCAAACTAATCCTCTTCAGAATCAGATTGCAATTCAAGTTCCAATCGTGGCACATTAGCCTTGTCGATTTGCTTTTCGAAGGCTTCGAATTCTTTACCGACTAGGTTCTTTAGCTCGACCGCGATTTCTTCAAATTGCTGCTTTCCAATCTCCCATTGCTCTTTCGACGTTTGGGTCGGCCCGTGAGTCCCTCCCATGGTGCTAAACAAGGCTCGTTGCAAACGTCGGTTGATACCGGGTTCCGTCATCACCCAACGCTCGTCCTTGAGATCATCTCCGCCGAGTTTACGACTGAAGACGCTCATCCGCTGCTTCATTTTCTGAGCAGCAGCCAGCAAAGCGGGAGTCGACTTTGGATGCTGTTTCAACGTGCCGATCAACTCTGTGATCTCTTCTTCTCGTTCGCTTAGCTTTTGAGTCAGTGAATAAGAGCGGTTCATGTACTGGCCCATTTCTTTGACCAGTGCAATTACTTTCGTTCGATCCTTTGCGGGCAGGGTTGGCTGGCTAATTGATTCGACTTTAAATTCTACGACATCACCCAGCTTCGATGCATTGCCATCGGCAAAATGAAACGCTTGGGCTTTGTAGGTGCCCGGAGCCACCATCGGGCCACTGCGAACTCCGAACGGAGTCAATCCTTCATAGCGGAAGTTCCAAGTGATCTTGTGAATTCCCTTGGACGTAGAAAGTTCTTTTCGAGCAACAACGGTGCCCGCTTCGTCCATAATTTCTAGGTAGTGACGAGATGCAATTTCATCTTCTTCGGCTTGCAAAGCTTCGAAGGTTGGCGTGGGCACATTGCCGCCCGATTTCTTGGCCTTAGATTCTGCTTCTTGTCGCTTGGCTTTCAACGACTTAAACCCGTCCTTGACGTAGTAGCGAATGACGGTGCCGTAGTCAGGATTTTTTGCGTTGTACAGTGAATCGCCTTGGTATCCTTTTTCTCCGCCCAGATCATTATTCTGCACGTACCAGAAGGCTCGACGAATCGGGAAGATGTGGAAGTCGCTCTGCGAAAACACTTCGGGTGTGGCTTCACGCAACGGACTATAGTCATCCAGAATATAGAAGCTGCGACCAAACGAAGCGGCAACAAGATCATTTTCACGCTTCTGGATTTCCAAGTCGCGAATAGAGATCGTTGGCAGACCACCACTAAGCTTGAACCATTTTTCGCCAGCATTCAGAGTGCTGTAGATTCCAAATTCCGTTGCGAGAAAGAACAAATCTTTGCGAACGTGGTCCTGAACAATTCTCCAACAGATGTGATTTTCCGGCAGGTCACCGACCATCATTTCCCACGTGCGACCTCGATCTGTACTTTTCAAAACAAAAGGACTGTAGTCGCCCGTCTTGTGATCGTCGACACAAGCGTAAACCGTATCGGGATCATGCAAGTCGGCTTTGATATCGTTGACGAAGAAGAATTCGGGAACACCAAAGATTTTGTCGACTGAGCGCCAGTTTTTACCTGCATCTTCTGAAATCTGAATCACTCCGTCGTCTGTTCCAACATACAGCAGACCTTCGACAAGAGGTGATTCATCGACGGATGTCACATTGCTGTGCTGGCTCATTGCGTACAGGTCGTAACCAGCGTCAATGCTTTGCACACGCCCCATGGTGGGCAATTCGTAGCGATTGCGATTACGAGACAGATCGGGGGAAACCTTCGTCCAGCTGTCGCCACGATTGTCACTGCGATGCAGAAACTGAGAAGCAAAGTACAAACGTTTGTGATCGTGAGGACTGATCAAAATGGGTGAGTCCCAATTGAATCGAAAGGCGTCTTCGCCCTTACCTGGTTGGGGTTGAATCATGACAGATTCACCCGTCTTGCGGTCAAACCGTCTCAAAAATCCTTGCTGAGATTCTGCGTAAATCGTATCAGGATCTTCAGGATCAATGGCCGTATCGTGACCGTCTCCACCGATAGTGATTCGCCAATCTGAATTGCGAATTCCTTGGGTGTTGCGAGTCGCCGATGGACCGTATTGCGAGTTATTATCCTGAGTCCCGCCTGCCACGTTGTAGAACGGGTAGTCGTTATCGACAGACACTTTGTAAAACTGAGTCAGTGGCAGGTTGGGACAGAATAACCATGTCTTGCAAAAGTCGTAGCTGCGGTAAACTCCGCCATCACAGCCAACCAGCAGAAAGTCTTTGTCTGTGGGGTGGAAGGCGACAGCGTGGTTGTCGACGTGTTTGTGACGACCTTCAATATTGTCCCAAGTGGCTCCGTTGTCTTCACTGCGTGAGAAGTAGTTATTGGCCTGGTAAAGAACGCCGAATCGATGAGGATCAGCCCACAGTTCTTGGTAATAATGCGGCCCCGTTCCTCCGGAAACAAAGTCACTCGTTTTGGTCCAACTGGCTCCAAAGTTATCGCTGCGATAGAAGCCCCCTTTCCGGCCATTCACTTCAATTGTGGCGTAGACAAAATTCGGTTGTTGAGGCGAAACCTGCAATGAGATCTTACCCATGTCTCCACCAGGAAGTCCGTTGTTCAGTTCCTTCCAAGTTTCCCCACCATCGGTTGATTTGAAAATTCCGGCTTCGGGTCCGGTGTTGACAATGGCCCATACGTTGCGATGTCGTTGATAGGTGGCTGCGTACAAGATATCCGGATTGGTTGGATCCATCACCACATCAGTGACACCCGTGTAGCTATCTTTGTTTTCGTCTTCCGTCTTGGCTTTTCCACCTGCAGAAAGCACGTTCTTCCAGTTGCTTCCTCCATCAGTCGACTTGAACAGTCCGCGTTGTCCACCTGGCGACCAAAGAGGTCCCTGTGAGGCGGCGAACACGACGTTGCTGTCCCGAGGATCAACCAGAATCTTGCTAATGTGTTCCGAAGCCTTGAGACCTCGATGTTGCCATGTCTTTCCAGAATCGTGACTGACATAGGCTCCGTCTCCAAACCCAATGTGACGACCACCATTGTTTTCGCCTGTGCCCACCCAAACGGTGGAATGCACGGTTGGGTCGACCGTGACACATCCAATGGAATATGACTTTTGACCATCGAAAACCGGTTCAAAGGTGGTGCCCGCGTTTGTTGTCTTCCAGACCCCACCTGATGCAACAGCCACATACCACGTGTTCGGGCTTTCATGATCGACCGCCACATCGCCAATCCGGCCGGACATGAATGCGGGACCAATGCTGCGGAACTTCATGGCTCCGGCCACCGTTTTCAGCTGAGCATCATCTAGCTGAGCAGGTGCGTCGGCTTTTGCATTCGCAGTGGCCGTCGAACTGACAGTTTCAGAGTCCGCTTTAGATTTGGTTTGATCTTGCGCCAGGACTGACGAACACAAGAAAAGTGACAACACGAAATATCGAGTCATGAAACTAGTTTCGGAAGGAAGGAAGTGGTCGGCCGCTCATGAAAGAAGGCAGTTGAGCAAACAGGCTCGACTCGCCTATGCTGGCTTTCAAGCATCACAGAGTAAGGTGGACCGACACGGGGATGCAAATCTGGAATTGCCCATTTGTCGTCATTTCACCGCCCCGACGACGGCGCTTATGATCAAGCGTACATCTGGTAAGATAAAAACGTGGCAACACGGTGATCAATCGCCGCAAATGTGGTCTCAGATCATCAATCGACTTTACCATTCCAGAGCGTCAGTTGGGGGCAAGGTGACTGACGACGGAATTCCGACTAACATTTCAACACGCCTGCCAAGTTTCCCGTTTTCTTCTTCCGAACAGTTTCTGATGCCCGCAGATGTCACCCAGATATTAAGTCGCATTGAAGACGGAGACCCTCAAGCGGCCAATCAACTGCTTCCGCTGGTTTATGAAGAACTCAGAAAACTGGCCTCCCATCGAATGGCTCAGGAAGCATCGGCACGGACTCTGCAACCCACAGCATTGGTCCATGAAGCCTTTATGCGGCTTGTCGGTAGCGATGCAGGTCAAGAGTGGGATAGCCGAGGACACTTTTTTGCAGCTGCCGCTGAAGCGATGCGACGAATCTTGATTGATTCAGCTCGCAAGCGGAACAGCGCGAAACGTGGAGGGCAAAGCGTTCGCAAACAACTGCAAGAAGACGACGCTGTCTTAGACGCAGATGACGGCCATACTTTGCTGGCACTGGATGAAGCATTGACGGAGCTGGCGAAAACTGAGCCTGAACTCGCCCGAATGGTCGAACTTCGTTACTTCACGGGGCTCACAATCGATGAAACAGCGAAAGTGCTGGGAGTGTCTCCGCGAACAACAAAACGCAACTGGACTTACGCTCGGGCTTGGCTAAAGCGAGCAATGGGTGGCACCGACGAGCCGACCAATCTGGACGATCACTGAAAACACATTGAAAACATGGCCTATTGCGAACGCAAATTTCGCATTAAGAGTGTCACTCTCCGTATCGGCAACGTGCCGACAGCGGTAACCATTCGCTCGTTGTCACTGCAAGCTGACCGTCATGCCTGATTCATCCGAAAAATCGATCTTCCTCGATGCTCTGGATCTCGAAACATCTGAAGCTCGGCAACGATTCATTGCAGAAGCATGTGCTGGAAATCAGGCTCTGCAACGATCCGTGCAACAGCTGCTGCATGCGCATGAAGACGATCATCATGCCATTGATGCCCCAGTCGCAGAATGGAGGCCAGATAAGAAATCGTTTGTCGACGACACATTCATCGCCGCATGCGAGCCTGGTGATGATGAGGGTTCAATCGTCGGCTGCTATCGACTGATGGAGCAAATTGGCGAAGGTGGGTTCGGCTTGGTTTATGTTGCCGAACAGCAGGAACCTGTAAAACGTCATGTTGCTTTAAAAATTCTGAAACCGGGGATGGATAGCAAAGAAGTGGTGGCACGCTTCGAGGCCGAACGCCAAGCCCTAGCGATGATGGATCATCCCAATATCGCGGCAGTCTTCGACGCAGGAATGACGGATATTGGACGGCCCTATTTCGTGATGGAATTGGTTCGAGGTATCGCCATCACCGAATTCTGCGATCAGCAGCAACTGAACATGCCCACTCGGCTTCGTCTATTCGTCAACGTATGCCAAGCGATTCAACATGCTCATCAAAAAGGTGTGATTCACCGAGACATTAAACCTTCCAACGTATTGGTCACGTCTCATGATGGCATTCCAGTGGTGAAGGTCATCGACTTTGGAATTGCAAAAGCAATTGGCCAACGGTTAACAGACAAAACCATCTATACTCGTTTCACGGCGATGATTGGGACCCCGTTGTACATGAGCCCCGAGCAGGCCGAAATGAGCGGCCTGGATGTGGATACTCGAAGCGACATTTATTCCTTAGGAGTTCTGCTTTACGAATTGCTGACTGGCACAACTCCGTTCGATCGTCAACGGCTAAGCAAAGCAACTTACGACGAGCTTCGAAAAATCATTCGAGACGAAGAGCCTCCTCGCCCTAGTGATCGGCTCACAACACTCGGACGCCACGAATCCACGTTGCTGAGCGGGCCGACTCAACAGGCCACAGGCCAGTTATCGAAACTGGTGAAAGGTGACCTCGATTGGATCGCCATGAAGGCCATGGAAAAAGATAGGCAGCGACGATACGAAACTGTTGGCGAATTGGCGGCCGATGTCGAACGCTACCTCAACGATGCTCCGATTGAGGCTCGACCACCGTCCTCCGTGTATCGCATGAAAAAGTTGGCAAAGCGAAACAAAGTGATGCTACTGACCGCTTCACTCGTCATGGCTTCGCTGGTCTTGGGAACTTCCATTAGTATATGGCAAGCAAGCAAAGCCATCGCCGAACGGAACGAAAAGGAGGAAGCTCTTCAGGAAGCCGTGCAGGCACAAAACGAAGCGGACTCAGCCAAAAAACAAATCGAGCAATTTGCAGAACGTCTAAAACAAGCAAATGTGCTGGTCACGAGCGGGCGTGCGCATGCCGATGCGGGGCGACTGGCGGCCGCCTATTCAGACTATTCTACAGCGATTTCCGTGCAGCCTAACTACTACAATGCGTGGTCAGAACGAGCATCGCTTCAAGTCAATCTTGGACTTTGGAATGCCGCCGCCAAAGACTTTGCAGCGGCGTTGAAGCTGGGCATTCCACCCGACAACCCCGCCAACTGGGGGATCGCGCAGCTGTTTCTGTATACGGGCGACGAACAGAATTACTTAGCCTACTGTGAAAGCATGTTGCAGCCCAAAAAAGAGACGGATCAGCCGGCATCAATTTCGGAAATCCGAAGCTACCTCATGACCAAGACCCCAATCATTGAAGCCAGCATTCTGGCTGAACAAGCCGAACATGAACTGAACACAAAGGGGCTACGACCGAGACGGCGGGGGGAAGAATTTCGAGGTCCAGAGGGTCGATCATTTGGCGGCCCGCCACCTCACGATCCAGATGAGAGACCTCGCGGTGGCCCCCCAATCAATCAGCCACTCGGCTTGATTCCAAATGGCCCGACAGACAAATCGCGATATGATGGTCTAGGATTCGACCGTCCCGATTTCCGTGGCCCCAGAAACGATGGACCCGGAAACGATAGACCCGGAAACGATAGACCCAGAGACGATAGACCCAGAGACAAGGGACCGGGCCCTGCCGGCGGCTCGCCAACGAACAATCGCGGTGGGCCAGGACCGAATGACGGACGGGATGTTGGAAGAGGGCCAAGTAGCTCAAACACACCCGGACGAACTCGCTTCAATCATCCGTTCGGACCGGTTGCGTATGTGACAGGCTTGGCTCATTATCGAGCAGGCAATTTCGGTCTTGCAATTCAAAGGCTGCAGCAAGCCTTAAATGGTGGCGACTGGTCGGCGGCGAAAATCACCTATCCAGCTCTCGCGATGGCCTTTCATCGAAACGGACAAGCCGAAGAAGCTCGAACAGCATTCCAATCATCGGAAGCAGCACTCGACAAATGGACTCAGGAAATGCTGAAGAATCCAGTTGGGCGAATGCCCATTCCTTGGTTTGACCTGATTGAATTCAAACTGATTCATGCTGAGGCATCCGTCTTGCTCACCGGATTCACTCCGGCCGAAGACCCACGGTTACGAGAACTTGAAGCTCGAGCACTCGAGGCGATTCAGTAGCACAGCGCTGAACGCTATCACCGCTGCGCGTGATCACGCTGCCAGCGGCACAGCCCCGAACGCCGGAGCTCCTTCGTAAAAAAGGGGACTTGTTTCCCTCAAAGAAGACGAGCTGAAGGTTTTTCGCTGCGAACTCAAGGGTTCCTTAGGCCAGCCAAGCAGAAATTCGTCACGAGGACAGTGATTGCTCATGGCGGGGACGCTCAACAGGGCAAGGGCAGGGGCAGGGGCAGGGCAATGAAAAAAACTTCTTGCACTCACACTTTTCTTGGCCCTTTCCTTCAGCCAAGTACGCATTGAATGGCAGACAACTCGAAAATCAATGGACATTCGTACCATGACTGATGTCGTTGCATCGAATGAGATCACTGAAAGAACCAAAATGATCAAACTGTTTGCTTGGAAAACGCTGGCTGCCGTCAGCATCATCAGCGTGATTGGGATCGTCGCCGCTCAGCCACCTCAGGATGGAGAGCAGCGTCGAGGAGGCCGAGGCGGCTTTGAAGAAGGACAACGCGGTCAAAGAGATCGCGGCGGTCAGGAAGGCGGACGCGGAATTTTTGGCGGGGGATTGGGTGGCCCCGGCGAAAGAGGGTTCGGTGGTCGTGGTGGCCCAGGTGGCGGTGGGCCCGGTGGCGGTGGGCCAGGCGGTGGCGGGCCCGGTGGTGATGAGCCCGATCGCGAAATCTTAGAGCAGTTTGATGCCGACAAAAGCGGTTGGCTCAACCAAGAAGAACGAGGCAAAGCTCGCACCTTCCTGAAATCTGATGAAGGTCAGCAGGCTGGTGGACGCGGCTTCGGAGGTCCGGGCGGACGGCGCGGTGGCGGACCGGGTGGACGAGGTCAACAGGAGACAGGACAGCCAGGCCCCAAAGTATCACCGAGCGATGTGACTGCGATTGAAGGGAAAACTCTGTACGACCGATCTGCCGTGCGAACCATCTTCCTTGAATTCGAAAACGAAGATTGGGAAAAAGAACTGGAAGACTTTCACGGAACAGATGTTGACGTTGCAGCGAAACTGATGGTCGACGGGCAAACTTATCCGAACGTTGGAATCCGTTTTCGAGGCAAATCATCTTACGGAATGGTGCCCACTGGATCTAAGCGGTCGTTTAACGTTTCGATGGACCTTGCGGACGAAGACCAGCGGCTTTATGGCTACAAGACTCTCAACCTGCTGAACAGCAATGGTGACGCTTCTATGATGAGCACCGTGTTGTACTCAGAAATTGCCAACCAGTTTATTCCAGCTCCTAAAGCGAATCACGTTCGCGTTGTCGTGAACGGTGAAAGTTGGGGCGTTTATGTCAATGTGCAACAGTTCGACAAGACTTTCCTGAACGAACATTTCAAGTCTTCAAAGGGAACTCGCTGGAAAGTCAGCGGCAGCCCCAACGGAGATGGCGGGCTGCGTTTCATGGGCGACGACTTAGAACAATACAAAGCCAAATACAGCATGAAGTCGAACGACGGAAAGAAGGCTTGGACCGCGCTGATGGAACTGTGCCGGACTTTGAACGAAACACCGTTGGATGAACTTGAATCGAAACTCGACCCTCTCTTGGATATCGATGCAACATTGAAATTTCTCGCACTCGACGTGGCTCTTGTGAACAGCGATGGCTATTGGACTCGAGCCAGCGACTACAGCATCTTTCTTGATGCAGATGGCAAGTTTCACCTGACACCTCACGACATGAATGAAGCTTTTCAAAGCGGAGGCCATGGTGGTGGACCAGGCGGTGGTGGACCGGGCGGCGGTGGACCAGGCGGCGGTGGACCAGGCCGTGGATTTGGACCTCCGGGTGAAGGCGGACCAGGAGGCTTTGGTGGGCCCGGATTCGGTGGACCCGGATTCGGTGGGCCAGATCGAGGGCCCGGCGGTTTTGAGGGACCTCCAGGTCAAAATGGTCCAGGTTTTGGGCCACCGCAAGGACGTGAAGAAGGAAACGATTCAGCACGCCGTCGACGTCCTGAACTAGACGGTGGCGATGAAGTCCAAGTGCGTGGACAAGGCAACCAATCAGAACGAGGTCAACGTGGCGGTCGTGGGGACCGAGACTTTGAAGGTCAGCAAGGCGAATTTGGCGGCAGACGTAATCGAGATGGACAACGTGGCTCTGGCCGAGGCGGACCGGGCGGTGGCGGACCGGGCGGTGGCGGACCAGGCGGCGGGCGTGGCGGTGGCCCCGGACACGGTGGTGTTGACCTCGACCCATTGGTCTCCATAGAAAACGATCGCATGGCACTTCGCAGTCGTTTACTGGCAATTCCTAAGCTTCGAGCACGATACTTAAACTACGTCCAACAAATCGCTGAAAAGTCATTGGACTGGGACACGATTGGCCCGCTCGTGACGAATCAAGCGGCTTTAATTCGCGAGCATGTCACAGCGGACACTCGAAAGCTGACTTCAACAGACGCCTTTCAGGCGGCAACAGATCCGAAGAAAGCCACAGCAGATGACGATGCAGCATCCGGCTCACTTCGGGGTTTCTTTGATCAGCGACGAGAATTCTTGCTCAACTACAAACCTGCTGAAAAATAAGGCCTCAAATCGATAGCGTCGAAATGGATTGCTTCAAATCGACCGCCATGATGCAAAACAAGTAAACAAAAACCCGGCAGGATCCTTGCTTCAATGAAAACAAGGGCTTTCCTGTCGGGTTTTCCTATGCGCGGCAACTTTATGGACAACGACTCTTTGATCGCACAGCGGGGTTAGATCAACATTGCGGCGATGCTGCGTCAAGATGCCGTGAACACTTCTCTTTAGCAGCTACAAACATCAGAATCCGCTATGAAACACTCCCCAACACCTCAATATGGAGGCACTACCGTGCGTACGTTTTTCGTCCTCTCACTCGCGATCGCTTGTCATTCAAGTGCGTCAACTTTTGCCGACAACTGGCCTCACTGGCGAGGCGACAACGGCAACAGCGTTTCAAAAACAGCAACTCCGCCCACCGAATGGAGCGATACAAAGAACGTCAAATGGAAGGTCACCATTCCGGGTCAAGGCTCGGGGTCGCCCGCAATTTGGGAAGACAAAGTATTCGTCGTTTCTGGCGTGCCGGCAGATAGCAGCGTTGCTGAAGTATCCAACGAACCACAGTGGAAAGTCACAGGCTTCCAACAGACGAGGCCACAACAGCAGGGGCGACAGCAACAAGGACGGCAGCAGGGGCGTTCACGAAGTCGGTCTGGCGGACGAGGTGGGGCTCCACTGAAAACGCTGCAATTCACCGTATTCTGTTTTGATCGAGCAACCGGCAAAGAACTTTGGAAGCAAGTCGCCACCGAAGCCAAACCTCACGAAGCCACTCATTCAACCAACAATTTTTCATCTGCATCGCCTTGCACAGACGGAAAACACGTTTACGCCCACTTCGGTTCGCGAGGACTATTTTGTTACTCGATGGATGGCCAACTCGTGTGGAAACGTGACGATCTTGGCAAGATGCAAACTCGAGCATCATTCGGCGAAGGAAGTTCGCCCACTCTTGCCGGCGACAAGATCATTGTGCCATGGGATCACGAAGGCCCATCGTCACTTTATGCTTTGAACAAACTGACGGGCGACACCATCTGGCAAACAAAACGCGACGAACCAACCTGCTGGGCGACACCGCTCATCGTTGAACACGACGGACGCAAACAGGTTGTGATGAACGGTCAAACGAAGGCTCGATCTTACGACCTAGAAACCGGGAAAGAACTGTGGAGCTGTGGTGGGCAAACCGAACGTCCTGTCGCATCAGCAGTCACAACCGATGGCTTGGTCTTTGTCGGAAGTGGGCACCGAGGTTCCTTTATGGCGGCCTTTAAACCAAGTGGTCGAGGAAACCTAGAAGGGACCGACAGTGTCGTTTGGTCGATCAACCGAGACACACCCGACATTGCATCTCCCGTCTTGTCGAATGGTCGTCTGTATTTCCACAAAGGAAAAACGGGCGTCATGACATGTGTTGATGCTGTCAGCGGCAAGACGATCTTCGGACCCACGCGAACTCCGGGCTTAGATAGCATCTATGCGTCTCCCGTTGCCGCTGGTGGTTACGTCTTCTTGACAGGTCGCAATGGTACAACTGTTGTGATCAAAGATGCTGATCAGTTTGAAATTGTTTCAACGAACTCGGTGGGGGAAACCGTAGATGCTACCCCGGCGCCCGTTGACAACGAATTATTTATCCGAGGTGAAAAGCACTTGTTCTGCATTTCGGGTTCATAAAAATTCGACAAGAACCAGTCCCACTGCCTCAAGCTGTGAGCTCTTCGATAAAGAGCTCTCAGCTTTTTTTCGTTAATCAATCGCTCGTATCAGACTTATTGTCAACCACACTCTGAGCACACCAAATCGAAAGCGTGGCTGAATTCGTAGTCAGATTGATGTTCTTGATCTGGACTCGTGAAGCCACGATGCTGGTGCGAGCCGTAATATCAGCCAACAGTTGGCTACGATGCTCGACGCCCAAAAGTTCAAGGCGGTCATATTCGATGACGAACTTGTCTTCTTTCTTTACCGCTGACTTCTTGGGGACAGGCTTGACGCCTGAAGCAGGCTTCGAGCAAGTAATCCGCTCTTTCAACACGGCAATTGAAATAATCAATAAGTTCACGGCCAACACTTCTGCGTAGCTTGTGTTCTTGTTTGACAACGAATTGATCACCGCAATTCCAATCACGATAAACAAATAGGTCATTTCCTTGACCCGAATCGCATCAGTGCGATATCGCAACACACCAAAGATCGCGAACAGCCCCAAAGCCATTCCCAGTCCCAAATCCAACTTCTTGAGAGCGAAGCAGATAAAGAAAACTGTGATGTTCATCATCACGGCAGTGAAGGCGAATTCTCGCTGTCGTAGGTTCGGATAAATGGCAAACTTCATGATGATGGTCAAGAAGAATGCATTGATCGAAAACCGAGCAAGCAGCTTGAAAAGATCGTCATCAAACAAAGGAACTTCAAGGAATTCCATGAGCAATATGATTCTGATTCGAAAGGAGAAAACCTGAACTAGCCGGCGGCTTCACAAACTCTCATGAAGAAGAACTGCCAACACGCCACCTCGCTAAGAATCAATGCGTATTTCAGTTCTTGATCGGGCCAGAAAAGTCCTTGGCAACTGAGACTTTTACGACACAAATCGACTTTGCCTGGGCTGAAGTGAAGCGATCACATGCAGCGCAAAAATTGGCCCTGACCGTCAAAGGGATGCAAATCCACGCAGCGGAACTGACAAAACAAGGGAAAACTGCTCGCTTTTGAGCGACAATCGCCCGCGATCCGGTCTAGACAATCCCCGCCAAGGTGGCCCTCAGCAAACCACGAGCTCGCTGAGCCATCTAATGGTCGTGGTCGTGGTCGTGGTCGTGGTCGTGGTCGTGGTCGTGGTCGTGGTCGTGGTCGTGGTCGTGGTCGTGGTCGTGGAGATGATTGCCGGCTGACGATTTTGACAAGCCCAAAGGCGTTTCAATCGCTTCAGAAAAACCAGAATCTATCATCTGCAGAAACGCTGATTCAGCCGCTCGATACACATCTCGCAATGCCACATCATTTTCCGCCGCGACTTGTGCACACGATTCGAATTCCGGAGCAAACGTCAATTTGCCGCATTGCAGCCGACTACGTTTACCCAACACATCTCCCCAAATCGTCGACACCACTTGTGGTTGCCGAGGCCTGATGGTGCGAACGAAATTCGCTCGACGAATTCCAAGAGTTTCTGTTTCGCGAAACAAAATCTGTTCCATCTGCTCGACGCTTTCAGGATGGCTTAACACGCTCACCATCGTCGCACTCCGATGCTTTTTCATCTGAATCGGAGTCAAATACACGTCGAGTGCTCCGGCGGCTCGAAGTTGTTCGCTGGCATGGGCCAAAACTTCGGCCGACACATCGTCGACATTCGTTTCAAGCAAGCAGACTGTTTGTTGATCTGCTGAAACAGACTCCGTCCCCACAAAGATCCGTAGCAAATTGGCGCGTTCGGGAAAGGTCATTGACCCTGCGCCGTATCCGACGTCTTGGATCGTCATTGAGGGCAACGACCCAAATTGGTCGGCCATAACCTTAACGATCGCTGCCCCCGTCGGAGTCGTTAGTTCGGCCTTCACGGAAATCTGCGCCAAAGGAATTCCCTTCAGAATTTCGGCAGTCCCAGGCGCTGGAACCGGACAGATGCCATGATCAATTTTTATGAAACCGCACCCCGTTGGAATCGGATTACAAATGACTCGATCCACATTCAGCAGGTCAAAAGCAACAGCCGCTCCCACGATATCCACAATCGAATCCACGGCGCCGACTTCGTGAAAATGAACTTTTTCCATCGTCGAACCGTGAACTCGCGCTTCAGATTCCGCGACGACTCGGAAGATATCCATCGCCAATCGACGTTGCTTATCCGTCAGATCGCTGGCTTCTTCGACAAGCTTGCGTATGTCTGAATAATGACGATGAGCGTGTTGCTCGGGATGATCAACGAACACCTGAGTCGCTCGAAATCCTCCCTTCATGACTTGTTCAACACGTAAAGTCACGTCTGGAAGATTGAGCGATGCGATCGCAGTTTGAATCTGCCGAACGTCAACTCCAGCATCAATCAGCGCCGCCAATGTCATATCGCCACTGATTCCAGTTGCACATTCCAACCATGCCGTCCGTCTTTGTGTTGCTTGAGCCATCCTGATTAAGTCCTGATGTAAGTCGAATCGAGATTGAAAGTGACATCGATTGAAAATTGATTCTACGCGTCCTCGCTGGATTCACTGCACTCTGGAACCGATGTAAATCGAAACGTGGTGTCAATTCGAGACCAAAAATCGTCCGCCCGACCACTGTAAGCTTGCTTTGTCGGCGTTCTTCACCCAGCGAACGTGGCGGCAGATATTGCGTGTGCTTATCATAGCGCCGGAAAAGAGCGGTTGACACCACTTGTATGCCAGCATGTGCGACACGATTGATCGTAAAATTTGTGATTCCAAAAACGGAACCACAATCGTTTAAAGAGAGTGAAAGTTCATTATGTCGGATTTGGATGATCGCCTGAAGCGCGCAATTGATCGCGGACAAAAAGCACGAGACGTAAAAGGGCAGGAAGCTGGCCAAAAAAAATCGACCGCTGAAGAACTGCGAACGCGCCATTCGGAACTCCGTCTGACACTTAGCGATCACATCGAATCTTGTTTGCGAAAGTTATGCGATCACTTTCCGGGGTTCGAATTTTCGAGCGTGATCAACGAAGACGGTTGGGGCGCTCGAATTACTCGAGACGACATCAATCTGAATCCTGGATCTCGTGGCAATTTGTACAGCCGCTTCGAAATTCTGGTCAGACCATTTTCTGACGCTCATATTTTAGAGCTTGCCACAAAGGGCACCGTGCGGAATCGAGAAGCCCTGACCCGCAACAATTATCGATTCTTGCATGAAGCCAAAGAAGATGATTTGCAAGGTGTCGTCGATGGCTTGGTGGTTGAATTTGCTGAACATTTTTCAGCAGAAGGCTAGCGGATCGCCTGCAAGTAAGCTTTAAGTTTCCGGCTGCCAGACGCGCCCTAGTGCAATTGGTTTTGGCGCGAAAATCAGTCCCGTCTCACCGATACGGTTGCGCCAAAATTCAACGTCAACGTGACGCACAATGAGGCCGCGAATAAGGAAGACAGCGGCCGTCGAAACGTTCTCAATTCGAACAGAGTATTCGAACTTCCATGCCAACAAGCAAATTCTGCCATTCGCAACATGCTCTGCATTGATTGCACGGCGACATGGTAGCTGAGGTAAAGTTTTCTGATTCTACGGGTAATTCCACTCAGGTAAGCACTTAGATCCTCCGATGAAACTGAAGAGCGACTCTTCCGTTTCAACTGCGCGCAACTTTTGTGCAACGTTCCGGCTTGTCCATTTGTCTATTTGGCTGTTCCATGAAGTCTTCTCCTGATTTTCAAACCGGCAGCATTCTATTGCTGGCCGCGACGCTGATTTGCATCGGCCTCGCCATCGCCGTCATTGCACCGATTATTGACAGCCCGCTATCAGCGTCCACTGAGGCTGACACGATCGCAGCCAATCAGATGGCGACGCAACCGTCGTCTGAAGGTCACCCCTTGGTGGAATTTTTTCCGCCTATTGTACGAGCCAGCCATGAGCTGAATCGTTCTCAGAAAATGACAGGAACGACCAACAGCCTGACCATCAAAGAGCAAACATTGGCATCAGCGGAGAACGTCACCACGATACCTCCTCAGCCTGTCACGAACGAGCCTTTAAAGACTGTTGAAGTTGCGGCGTCCAACACGCCACAAACCCCAACAATTCCGGCCTATTTCCCACAAGGCGGCGTCTATGCGCCCATCACCATCCACCAACCAGCAGCCAATCAGGTGAGCACCGGACGCGAAATTTCCGATGTCGCAGAACGCATCGAGCGACTGGTGACCGAACGAGAACGCCTCGCTGCCGCTGTTGAAATGGAAAAACGGCGACAGACCGAAACCGCTCGTCGCACGCGTCGCAAACAAGCCGCAGAATTCCAACAAAATCAAATTGCAAGACTGGAACAAGAGCTGAAACTCTTGAACCAATCGATGACAAGCTTGCAGCAAAAGACATCCACTCACCTGTCGCGTTTGGAAGAACAGAACTCACAAATTGATGTGGCTTCACAGGCCCTACGCGCCTACCGCGAAGCATTTACAACCATCAAATCTGAATCGGCAAAAACCGCCGATCAACAACAGCTTAGAACAGCACAAGCACCATCCAACTCTTCACAGAGCTTAAAGAGGCAAGACCAAAATTCAGATGATGCGGGCAGAGTCCAGATCCCGATTTTACCGTCGATTCCAACGCACAAGCATAGCCTGCCAGCTCCGTTACAACCTGTTGAACAACCGCCACAAACAGCCGAAGCACGACAGAAACGTTTCAGAGTTTCCGCTCCGGTTCGAACGTTCAAACCTTTGAATCCTGAGGTTACTCAGAGCTTTCTTCCTCTCCCGACAGCAAGCGGAAATTCGACCCCAAAAGCAACGAAACCGAGCATTAAAGCAACAAAGACTGCTTCACCAGCCCCCGCTCAACAGCAAATGCAGCTGATCCCATTGGATGCTCCTACGATTCGCGAATTTCCGATTGAAAACGCTGTTCGGCCGAAACAGCCCAGTGACCAAAAGAAAAACGTAAAACGTCAGCAGAAGGAAGCGAAGGTACTGCGACCAATTAAAACCGACGCGATCCCCGATTTGAACGTCGCTTTCGAACACACGTATCAGTTTGAATCCACACCAATTATTCAAGACGCAGCAGAAGCAGACTTGACCGAGATCATTGTCACTACGATTGATCTCGAAGTGCCTCAACATGTCGCACAGCAACAAGCTCGAACAGTTGAACAACCAGTAACGCTTCAGTTTGAGCCGATTGACTTCCCAGATCTTAGCATCAAAAACGACAGCGATTTATCAGTTTCGAATTCACGGCGAACGGCCCATGTTTCTAAGCCAAACGTTGTTCCCAACACGTACGCTCCTCAGAAATTTAAACCGTTGGTCGCTGCAGGCAAACCACCCAGACCACAACATGATGCAGACGTAAAGTCTGCCATTCAGCCTGAACCAAGCGGGCAAAAGTCATGGATTCAAAAGGTCAGCGGCGCTTTCAATCCACTTCAAAAAACGAAGAGTGGCTCATCAGCCGAGCCCGCTCAATCGACATCTCGACCACACCTCGGTGGACGCGGTCAAAATCGACATGTCCTACGCAGCCGGACCGGAAAAAAGCGACTAAAACTATCTATCCCCTCGTCCACTGATGACATCACTCAAACTCCTTCTCCCAAGGAGAAGACTCCAAATATGCTTCAGCGGATTGGCAACACCCTGCAGCGTGTCGGCGGCACTCAAAACTAGTCGTGGCGATGTTTAATCGCGACTTCGGTAACGAAAAAGAAAACCTGAAGTAGCCAGACCCACTGTCTCCTGAAATCACCGTTGGTCGATCGATTCAGGCGTTCTTCCAAACCGATCGATGCCATCCGTCAGCCTAGCTGTTGATGCAGACAGCAATGAGACTGGCAGCAGGCAAGCCATTCTGGAAGTCAGAGGTCGCAAGAAACAGCATCAAGGCTGTGCCATAGGTCAATTGCCCAAGATGACGTGCCCGCCTTTGTTAGCGATCAACCTGTATTGGCGGCTCACAGCTGAGCTTATCCGGAGTCCTACTGAGAGAGCATCGTTAGCTCAAGCGACTCGCTGTCTTGCGGCAATTCAAATCGCGGTCGCAGACGAAGCTCATCGATGCAGTCAACCTTCGGTGATGTTGGCTAGGTCAAGAGCCTTCCGCTGCTGCAAACAAGGGCAGCTGTCACCCAAAACTTGACCGTTCATCAGAGACGGAAGCTGGAGCAACTTGAGCCATCAGACAACGCTCATTCGGAAAGTCAGCGTTGTGTGAGCGATCGCTAATGCGGGCAAAGCAAACCGATCAACTGGCACGAGCAAGTCGATAGACTAACCTTGCCTCAGACATTTCTTAGCTACTATTCCGGAATGGCAATCGGGAAATCAGCTGGCTGACGCAACTGCGGGCCCCAGTGTTTTGGAAGTTGAAAACCAGATGGTTGCTCGGCAGGTGTTGCTAAACCCGCTTGGCCCGGACGGCGAGGCAGAGATTTTGTTTGATTTGCAAAGTGAAATGGCGAGCGAGATGACGACGACTGACCATTTGCCGCGGGACTTACGATCTGGCCACCCTTTGCCTGCAACGGAGTCACGGCTGTTGGTTGTCGCCCGACCGCTGAATCTTGTTGCTGACTCACAACTCTTGCGTAGTCGGCAAATCTAATTTTCGAGTCAGAAGACGATGCTGAAGGCTGCTCATAGATCGCAGCATCCACCTTGGGTTCGTCTGGCGATACGATCATTCCCCGCGAATCAAAGGCAGGCTCTTCGAAACCAACAGGGATCACAGTTCCTGGAATTTCGGGAAAGTCATTCGCATTGAGTTCAGTCGCAGCCAACGGTGATTGGACCGTATATCCTGGCTCTGTCATATCAATGGCTTGCGATTTTGCGACAGGTGGCATCGACCGCTTGGCAACGCGAACGGTCGAGTTTCCATTCAGTATTTTCCCTGCGACTTCTTTTCTTAAGCTCTGTCTGACTCCCACCATCACACCCGTTTTTTGCTTCAATCGAATCTCATCAATCACCCAGTGGCCATGTTCAATCAGCAAATTCACGATTGCCTCTTCGCCACCAGGCTGTTGCATTTGCATAGTGGCTCGTTCCTGAGTAACGGTTGTTGCCACATCCTTTGAACGCAACTGAAAAGGAAGCTGCTGAAACTGATTTGGCACACCATCAAGATGGCTCCAAACCAGACGATTGAAATCTGCTGAGCAAGCCTTCTGAAGTAACTCGCTGTCCGACATCATCCATGCGTTCGCAAATTCCAATACCGGAGCCGCAAGTTGAAGTTCAGATTTGAGCGACGCCACAAGTCCTCGTTGATTCGGATATTGAATGTCATCCATTTTCAGGATGCCATTTTCAAGCACGAGCTGGCAGACCAGTACCGCTCCTGCCGAATTTTCGAACTCAAGTTCCGTGCGAGTTCCAATGGAATGAGTATTGGTAAGACGAATGCCTTCATCATGAAAAGCGGGAACTGGCAACTGCCTTACGAGATCTTCATCCAAACGCCGCCAAACGGTTTCGGCAAATCGATTGGTACTGAGATACAGCAACGAGTCTCGGTCGTTGGTCTCCAACGCCTTAAGAAAAGTGAGCGCTCGAGCCGGTGCTGTGAATACAGCTGACAGACTTCGGCGTTGCTTGCTCCCTTTTTCATACACAGTGACTTCTTTGACAAGAAATCTTGATTGGGCTTCGGTTTCCTCTGTGTATTTGTTTCTCGCCGCTTCCGGAATCTCGCTCACCTGCTCGCGTAAATCAACCCGGACAATCTGGCGGCCAGCTGGCAACATAAAGGTAAGCTGCTGTTCATAGGCTCTGATTTCAAATTCGCTGGGTGCTGCCTCAGCTGAAGGCAACGGAATCAAGGACAAATTACCAAGTCGTAGTGATGAATCGTAGAATTTCGATTCTGTCACATACTTCAGCTCTGCATGATCTGATTCGCCGTAAGCCTGCAAGAACGATGTCACCGTGTGAATGGCATCGGCCTGTCTTC
Source organism: Fuerstiella sp. (assembly GCA_039974975.1). Lineage (GTDB taxonomy): Bacteria > Planctomycetota > Planctomycetia > Planctomycetales > Planctomycetaceae > Fuerstiella. The sequence goes on from JBDWHY010000018.1 coordinate 53,478, forward strand.
TAACGGAACCCGGATGATTATCGTCTCGATGATTTTGGAATTCGACATCATCAACAAGCCACTGATCAGACTGGCGGACGATGGTCATGAGCAGGTGACCATTCCGAGCAGGCAATTTCACCAAGGCGTCATTTTCATTCAAACTGGCGTCAGGCTTGCGAGCCATTCCATCTTCGTATGCCGATGCAATTTGGCGAGTCAGTGCTGTCATCCAGCCAGAAGGCAACGATTCCAGAGAACTTTTTAGCCGTGGAGAGGTCATTGCAAGAATCGACTGCTGTTCACCCGACTCCCAAACTTTCAAGAACGACCGAACCGTGACAAGAAGATCCATCACTTCAGTTGTCGACTTCGTGATTTGAGTCCCCTTGTGGCGACGGCGAACTGTGATGTCATCGACCGTCCAATACCCTTTTTTCGAATCATTGACCAAACGAAACTGATAGCGACCACCATCGTCTTCTTTGGCAACAACAAGCTTTTCTGTTTCGCTCACAACCTGGACGTCAACAACGCTCAGCTCACCTTTCGGCAAACGCATCACACGTAAATCAGAAAGCACATCTTCGGATCTCAATGCTAGTGATTCGAATCGTGTGGAACTAATGCGACGCAAAGCGGGCTCGTTTTCTTCCCGAAGGGCATCCCGAAATGTTTCAACCACGCGTTGTTCAGCGGGCGGCGGAGTCAGCATTGATTGCAGACCTTCTGCATTCAAAAGTGACTTAGCGCATCCGGTGAAAGTCATTGCGAGTAGCAACATGAGCACACATTGAGTGCGATTCATGGCAGAATATCCCAAGCGACCGTAGACAACACCACATCCGTGCGGTGTTGATTTTCGGTAAGTTTAAAGCTGGCACGAACACAAGATTCCGCAGAATTTCAGCGTTCAACTGAAATTTGTCTCATGTTCAGCTCAATGGGTCAACGGGGTGATGGGTATCACCGGCCCGCGATCTGAAAACACAAACCAAGCCAGTGACTACAACCGCATATCCTGCCGGAATGGCCAATTTGCCCCCCAAAAGAGCGCGTTCAAGCACTGATTTGCACAACGGCAACTCGAAATTTGCCGACCCACAACAGCCTAGGACGTTAAATTGATCACAAACAGCAGCCAAATTGCTGGGATGATTTTGCACAGCACAGAGGCAAGGAGCGCACCATCGACTGTGCAACATGCAGCATCCCTCCAGAAGCCCACAGGAGCGATCTGCGGCAACAAATCCAAAATGAGCGCACAAAAAAGCCCGCAAAAAACCGCTGAAGCAGCATTTCACGGGCCTGATGGTTCGACGAACAACATTCTTCGCTAGCGTTTTTTCTTCTTCTTACCCGCTTTGCCTTTTCCACTGCTATTGCCGGTGCTCCGAGAATTACCAGACGCCTTCTGTGCTTGCTCTGCCTGCTTCTGCAGCTCTTCCATCTTGTCCTTCATTTCAGCCATTTTGCGAGCAACAAAGCCCATCTTTTTCGGGGCAACGCCTTCCGCTGAATCGTCGCCCGGAGCCTTCACGGTCACTGAAGGCTCTGGTGGAGCCGTCACGTTCACCTTCAGAAGCTTTCGTTCTGCAATTCCCCACAAGCTAGATGCGATGAAGTAAATACAAAGGCCGGCTGGCACATGCCAAAACATCAACCCCATGCCGATCGTCATAAAGTTCATCATCTTCTGAGTCATTTCAGCCTGCTCATCTGCTGGAGGCGGCATGAACAACTTTTGCTGAATCAGAAACAACACAACCGTGATACAGGGCAACAAATTGAAATCAGAGCCCAGAAATGGCAAAGACGGCATCGTGAATAAAGCATCTGGCGCCGCCAAGTTTTCGACCCATAAAAACTGAGCCAAACGTAAATCGACGGCCGTGTTCAGGCATGTATAGAGAGCGATAAACACAGGGAATTGAATGAAAATTGGCAAACAACCACCGAGAGGATTGATGCCATGTTTTCGCCAAAGCTCCATTTGAGCTCGAGCCATTTTCTCTTTGTCATCGCCGTGCTTCAGCTTCAGCTCATTGAGCTTGGGAGCCAGAGCTTTTTGCTTGGCAGCCATAATGGCCTGCTTCCGTGAAATCGGAAACATCATGCCTCGAACCAGCACTGTTAGGCTGATAATCGCCAAGAAGTAGGGCATTCCAAAACTATGAAACGTATCCAAAATGCTGTGCATGACTCGAGCAATAAAGCCGAACCACCAGCCGTAATCCAGCACTTGGTCAGCCACAAACGGTTCCGGTTCTAAGAGTGCTCGACGTTTGGGGCCAACAAACATCGCAAACCGATGACTCACCGTGGCCCCGTCGCCTTCCAAAGTCACAGGAGCCGATACCAATCGAAAACTGAGATCGCCGTAGTTCACATTGTCTTTGTCACTGGCAATCATCACGGGATAAATGCGTTCTATCCAACGGTCCCGCTGACGCTCTTCAATCGTTCGATCATCTAATGTCGAAACAAGGGCAGCGAAAAACTGGACATCTACTCCAGCATACCGGCATAAACCAGTCCACGCTTGGCTTTGCTTAAGAGCCGTTCGCAACTGTTGTTCTGGGATCAAACCCTTTTCTTCAAGCGTTTCTGTATAGAGATCATTCAATGCGGTTGCTGACAAAGTGACGGCATCGTCATCGCCGTAAAATTCCAGCTTGATATCACGGTATTTTCGGGCATGAGCCGCATTTTCTAAAACGATCCCGACAGGTCCTTGAAGCTCGTATTGGAGCGTCTTTTTATCAGCAGATTTATTGATCAGCTCAATCTGAGTTTCAATTGTGTAGCTCTGTGGCTGAGTGTTGTAAGCAACCTTAGGTGATTCTCCAGATTCCATGTCCAAGGGCTTCAGCGAAAACTTCTTCCGCACAGCCAAACCGCTCTCTGGAATCTCAAAACCAAACACCACTTCACGAACAGACTTGGAAACCAATTCCCAGTTGACCGTTTCTAACGTCGTGCCAGAGTCAGCAAGTTGCTTGTCAATCACGTCGATTGCCAATGCCATCGTCTGATCGCGTCCCTCGCCATTTCCGTTGCCGATGACCTGCACCTGCTGTTCGGTATCTTTCAGCTCTTTGAATTTAGGGTCCGTCAAAGTCACCGACTGAATCGAAGCACCTTTTGAGGACAAAATGGCTTTCAACGCAAAATTGTCATTCGGGTTGTTCGACCCCAACGAGACCATCTGCTCTGGAAATTCAGGAACCACAGATGCAACTGATTTGGCATCCCCTCCCTCCTCGGGCGTACCATCTTCAAGCACCGCTTCGCCGGATTCATTGACGGGATCAACTGTTGGCTCTACTTCGGCACCACCTGGCTCTGCAGATTTCACATCAGCGTCGGCGACAGCCGGAGGCTGAGGAGGCCGAACGAAATTGCTATACAGATAACTGAACGCGAAACAAACGACCAGAAACGTCACAAAGCGTCGGTAGTCCATCAGCCTGCCTGGGGTCAAAACAACGGTGTTAGGAAATTAGAGCGAAGCCTTCACCGGACTTGTCCGGCTGGTCAGCCATACTCGTTTTGAAAATTCTGAACTGATCTCAGTGGGAACCTGTTTCGCCAAATCGAATACAGTCATGGATTCGCAAACAAAGCTATTTTGCGAAGCGACCGTAAGTTCAATGAGGCGTGACTCAAATTCCTGAGAAGCATCACTGTGCATAAACGACGAATCTTATCACTGGATCACCGCACTTAGACGGCGCGAGCCAAATTCGCCTAAACATCAAACCGTGAATTTGATCAGGGTCTGCATAAGTTACCCGTCCCTTGGCAACCCGAATATTCAAACAGGCGGGGTTCCAACGATTGGGACCCAAACTGAAGCGTTCGCCCGTGTTTTCAGGACAGGAATAGCCACATCGATCGCAAATCCTTGGGCTCGACACGCAAAGCCGATGATTGAAAGCAATCGTCTCGTGGCGGAACCGCGCGGCGACTGGATTGCGCCCAGTGGAGCTCGAGGCAAAACCACGAGAACACTCCCGCAGAAACGACGGCTTACGCGTTCAC
>JBDWHY010000018.1:62500-87519 GCA_039974975.1 Fuerstiella sp.
AAAGATTCACACCCAAGTGGATGTTCGTCTGAAATTAAGCACGATAACGATCACTCGATGGGCGACTTTACGTCGCCCTGAGAACACATCTTATTGTTGCCAAAAGACATGCTTTTGATGCTACTTAAGACTTTTTCAAATTGTCAAAGATCTTGTCGCCGTAGGACTTATGTCCGTTTGGCGGGGTGAGGAAGATATCGACAACACTTGGTGTTGTCAACAGTCTTTATCACCTTTTTTTTTCAGATGAACTTTCGTTCGACTGAAGGCTTGCCTTGGAGAAGAACAACAGTATCTGTCATCTTCTTCAAGGCGACCCGTTCGACAGTGAAACGTGTGTTTCACTGGCGGAGGGGGACTGTATCGACAACCAAGTTGGTTGTCAACAACCTTTATCATTTTATTTTGATGATAAAGATAGTGGAGACGATCGGGCTCGAACCGACAACCTCCGCCTTGCAAGGGCGGCGCTCTCCCAGTTGAGCTACGTCCCCATACGGATCGAAAAGTCACAAGTGAATTTTCGATAGTGGGTGTGGGAGGACTCGAACCTCCGACCCCGGCTTTATCAGAGCCGTACTCTAACCAGCTGAGCTACACACCCGTTTTTTCCGAGTCGCGGAGTGTTACGGCGTTTGAGCCGCTTGTCTAGTCCGCTTCCCCTTTAGAACTGAAACTTTTGAAGACTAGCTCTAAATTGGGGCTAGCTTGCTTTGTTTTTGACTGAATCAAGCTGTTTCCAGCTGTCTCAGACACGAACGGTGTCAGTTTTGTTCGGGTAGTTTTCGGTGGGTTTGAAAGAATTCATGATTCTTTCTTCGTGTTCCATTCAGTTTCCCTCCCATTTCTTTGTGCCCCGGGGACTTCAGCGTCGTCACTTCAATTCTGGTCGCTGATGCTTGTTTCCCCTCAATTGACCCTATTTGCAGCTGTTTCCATCGGTATTTCTGACTGCTGTACGAATTTCGATATGCAGTCCGGCCTCCAAACAAGCTACAAAGCGTCCAGGTTGCTGTTTATGGTCGCGGATGCGGCGTCAGTTTTTTTTCGTTGCTCGCAGATGCCGGAACCAATTTCACTTAGCTGTGACATTCCCCCCTTCTTTTTTTGAATCCGAAGCAGGTCATGAGAGATCCCCGAATCAACTTTCGCTCGCGAGAACTTGCCGCTGTGTTGGCATTTCTGGTTCCAGGAGCAGGCCACTATTACCAGGGCCGCAAACTGAAGGCGGGTATCTTCTTCAGCGGGATCCTGACCCTTTTCTTCGGCGGGATGGCTCTTGCGGATTGGCAACCCGTGTATAGCCGAGTGGTCTACAGTACTCGACCGAACTCGGCCGTCCAAATCGACACGAAGGAAGCTTCATACGGCTCAAACTTTTCACTGGGCTACGCGGCACAGGCCGCAGTGGGACTCCCGGCTTTACCAGCCATGCTTCAACAAATGCGTTTTTCAAACGACGGCGGCGTGGTCAATACATTAACGACTGATATCGCGAGCCGATTTTCTGGGGTTGTTCGACTGAATGATCGATACCTACCGGTGTCGGGACAGCTGAGCCTTTCTCCCGGACCGATTGGGACAGCGCAAGGGGCCTTTGCTGGGTCAACGACGGACGGCACAAGTTTTCGCATTGAAGTAGCGGGGGCTGTTCGAATGGGACGCGAAGTCTTTGGATCTCCTCATCGCTTTTTTATGCTGACTGGAATTAACGGGGCTGAAATTCAAGGGCAGGAAGTTCTGGAACTCCAGGGCTCCATCGATCGCAGCTTCCCAAATTGGTACCAGGCCCCTCGTGACAACGAAGAGCTTGATCGGCTTCACAACAAACTCAGCCACCTGTTCGACATTGGCGCTGTTTTCACATGGATCGCCGGGCTACTTAACGTGATGGCCATTTGGGATGCATATGAAGGCCCAGCGTATGGTTTTGGAGACGAAGAGCCTGAAGACGAAGACAACACAAAGTCGGGTACTCGCAAACGGCCCGCCTCGATGGAGCAAACGGTGACAAAGGATTGATTCCCTCCATCCTCTGCGATCCAGCGAAACACTTTCACTTTCCTCCGAAAAGATGCCCAGAACGATGCCCGCTTTAATTTACGCCCTTCCGCTGACTGCCATCATCAGCGTTGTCTACTCGGCGACTCGCTATGAGCTTCCGGAGAAGATCTTTCAATCTGCGTTGTCCATGTTCGTTAAGACCGTCATCGCGCTCGCCATCTTGTATGGCCTGCTTTGGTACCTATCTTCCTAGAAACATGACATGCCGAAGATTTTGCATAGAGACCATCGCGAAAGAATCAGCCGCGAAAGAATCAGCCGCGTCAACTCAGCAATCGTGCCCACCATCGCGTTGCTTGATGGAAGCAGAATCAAGGCAGTAGCCAATGCGACGAATCGCGAGTCTTCGCGGACGTCGAGATAAAACACCAAAAGCTCTCACCTTGCCAATTTGCAGGGTGAGAGCTTTTTTTAAACCGCCGCCAGACTTTTCGGACTCCGATTTTGCTGAGCTTTTACGAATTCAGCTTTGGTCCAGCCCGAGGATCGCAAACAAGCGAGCCGCTACCCTTCCGCGAGTTCACAGATTTGAGGAAAGTTTGGTTTCAGCGACTGATATAGGCTTTGATACTGCGGATAATTGCGAGCATAAAGCTTCTTTGCTTTCGCATCGGGCTTTGTCTTCGTCACAACACTGATCGTGGCTTTGCACGCCTGCACAACATCCTTGTAGGCTCCCGTTCCGGCGGCAGCCAACAAAGCAACTCCGTAGGCGGGGCCTTCTTCTGCGTTAATTGTCACTACAGGCTGTCCGTAAATATCAGCCTGCATTTGACGCCAGAATTGACTGCGGGCTCCACCACCAGACAAGCGGATTTCCCTGATCGGAATCTGCATCTGTTTGGCAATTTCAATCGAATCTTTCATGGCCCAGGTCGCGCCTTCCATCACAGACCTCGCCATATGGCCCTTACCGTGCCTCAGGCTAAGCCCAACCCAAGAAGCTCGAGCAAAAGGATCTGCATACGGAGTCCTTTCGCCTGTCAAATATGGCAAGAAAAACAGCCCTTCAGATCCAGGGGGAGTTTGAGCTGCCTGCTCGGTAATCAACTCATAAGGATCGATTTTCTTTCGCTTCGCCGCAGCGATTTCCTGTTGGCAAAGTTGATTTCGGAACCATTGCAAGCTGCCACCGGCCGAGAGCACACACCCCATCACGTGCCATTTTCCTCGAACAGCATGGCAGAATGTATGTAGTCGCCCTTCTGGGTCCACTTGTACTTCGTCGCTGTGTGCGAATACGACACCACTGGTTCCCATCGTCGCTGAAACAACTCCACTGCGAACAATTCCGTTGCCAATCGCACTTGCAGCTTGATCACCTCCGCCACCTACCACTGGAATGCCGGCTTTTAGCCCCATTGCCTTGGCAGCTTCTTTCGTGAGAACCCCTGTCACATCTTCTGATTCGTAAACCTTGGGCAACAGATCACGACTGAGATCCAGCTTTGTGAGCAGTTTTTTGGACCACTGACGCTTTACGACATCCAACAGCAGCGTGCCTGATGCATCGCTGACTTCAGTTGCGAATTCGCCCGTCATTCGAAATCGCACATAGTCTTTTGGCAACAACACTTGAGTTGTGCGTGCGAAATTTCGTGGCTCATTGTTTCGCAACCACAGAATTTTTGGAGCCGTAAACCCGGTCAGTGCCGGGTTGGCCACCATCTTGATCAAGTTTTTCCGGCCGCCTGCTCGCTTTTCAATTTCAACGCATTCCGCTGTCGTCCGCTGATCATTCCAAAGGAGCGCCTTGCGAATGACGTCTCCGCCTTTATTTAGAAAGACACTGCCATGCATTTGGCCGCTCAGCCCAATGCCAGCAACATCTTCTGCTTTAAGCCCAGCTTTCTTCAACACCATTTTGGTCGTTTTCGCAGAGGCTGTCCACCAGTCTTCGGGATCTTGTTCTGACCAGCCGGGGCGAGGGCTGTATAAAGGATACTCAACAGTAGCAGACGCAAGAATTTCTCCGTCTTCCCGGACTGCCAGAGTTTTTGTGCCGCTGGTTCCGATATCGATCCCAAGGAATACTGCCATGTGTCCGTCTTCTGTTCATACTGGTCTAAGAAAGTTGTGCCGTCCAATGCGGCAAGAGCTTATCTTTTGCATGGCATTTCCGGTAGCCCATGCAGCCATCACCGAGTTCTCTGGGCGCTAGAATTTGTCCGGCTAGACACGGATTGAATCGAACGCGAAGATCAGCCTTCCCCTTAAGTCTCACCGCCACTCTCGAAAAACCAGAAGCGAAAGCCAAGCAGTCCAAATCATGCACAAAGAACTCAGGGGAGTGGGTACTTTCCTCTACCGAACAACTTTTTGCAGTCGCAGGCTGTTAGAGCAATTCAAGTCACGCGTCTCCCGATTGGAGAGCGTTTTATTACGTTTTCTGTGGCAGATTGACGCTGCCACGTAGTACAGGAATCAATACAGATGGCTGAACGGCCAAAACAGGAGTCAGCAGGTCAGCAGGCGGCTAAAAACCCGGAGAGCAAAGGCGGTCAAGAAATCAGCAAGACTTCTCTGCAGCAACTTGACGACTTGTACGTGCAGCACCACCGCGAATTGTGGGCCATTTTTTACTCGCAATGCAGTGATCCAGAACGGGCTTATGATGCGGTGCAAGAATCATTTCTAAAGTTGCACCGTTATGAAGGCGATGCAATTCGGGATGCTCGAGCATGGTTGCTGAGGGTTGGACAAAACTGGCTACGAGACGTGGCCCGCAGAAAAAGCAGTAGTTGCCGACTGAGTCCCTCTTTGGATGAAATCGCGAAATCAAAAATCTCTCCGCAAGAAGTCATGGCGAAAGACGAAAATCGCCACGCAATGAGAGATGCTTTAACAGCATTAATTGAAGACGACCGGCGTGTGCTGGTCATGAAATATTCGCTGAATTGGTCTTCAGCACAAATGGCCATCGTGATGGATTGCAGCGCGGCTGCAGTCGACATGCGGTTGTCTCGAGCTCGCCGCAGACTGGCCGAGCACCTAGAAGAGCAGGGCTACGATCATGAATGAACAATCTAAACACCCAAACGAATCAGACTTTTCTGATGAGCAAATGGACGGACTGCTGTCTTCATTCTTTCAGAATGAAACACCCGACCAACTGAAGCAACTGCCATCAACATGGGGTGCGATCCAAAACGACGAAAACACGCCCGACGAAAACACGCCCACTGTGGTCCAGCAAAAATCGCATTCACGACATCGGCGACTGCTGGTCATCGGATCCAGTCTTGCTGCAGCCTGCCTTTTGATGCTAGCAGCAGATGTATTCTTCCCAGCTTCCGACGTCGGCAGCGGAGCGACAATCGTGGAAGAAGCAGACAATTTAGAATCGCCACTCGATCAAGACGCCACACTGAACGTCAGCAGTGAAGACAACAGACGAGCGATCGACGATGTCAACACATCGCTTGAAGAGATCGATATGATTGACCTTTCTCCACAACCGAATGATGACGAGAAGCGACTGCTGGATAGCAAGCGATAAGTCGCGATTCAATTTACCGAAGCCAAATCAATAAGGCCTGCGAAAGAAACACTGCGATCACAGTGCTTTCCCTCGCAGGCCTTTTGCGTTGTTCAGCAAAGCCAGCTTTCCCAAACACCAAAATCAATTCGAAGCAAATTCATTGATGTACATCTTCCAACGTTCTTGGTTGAAGTTTTCTGGCATCGGATAATCTTGATTGGTCAGAAGGTCATCAAACTTCACGTCACTTGAAGCCACACCATCCGCGGGGACTTCCGCGTGTGCCGTCCAAGCAATAGCGTTCAACACCAAAGTGCGAAAACCGCGGCTCGCCCAATTCCAATGATAATGGCCTCCCGTGAAGCCGAAACCTCGACCTCGATCCGGACGGACGCGAGCCCAAGCCACATGCTGAGGCTCTTTACGCTCTAAGACGGCCTTTCGGACGGCCTCGTTGTTGCTATGAGGTCCATCTTTTCGAGCCAACGAACCATCTGGTTTCACCAATGTCGAAGCGGGCGGCAGATCGCTGAGAACAGGCGTGACACCATGCATTTCTTCGATAAATCGCATGTGGTAATACCATTCATCATTCACTTTGAATGGTTTGACGCCGGATGTGATCGGGTGTTCTGGAAACTCGTCGAAGTTGCCCGTCCAGTGAGGATTCACTGACCAGTCAGTTTCAAAATACCCTCCCGTCCATTCTTTAAATTTTTCGCCAGATGGTCCGATCGGTACTTCAACACCGTAGTGAATGCAGGCCATGCCAATACCCCGCTTTTGCAGCTCGGCCAAACGATCCAAATGTTGATTGAAAGGGTGCCGTTTTCCTCCGTCACAATAGATGACAATTGAATCTGCGTGGTCCAGCACAGAATCATCCTTCGGCCAGCCATTTAAATGAACAGACGCTTCGATATTCAGTCCGCTTTTGTTGAGCGCATCTGCTAGCAACATACAACCCGCTTTATGCTCGTGAGCACCGTAGCCATGGCTTCGAGTTCCTGCGATCAAAGCGACCTTCTTGGGGGCAGGCAGTTTCTTGATTCGGATATTGCGAAACTGAACCGTCATCGGTGGCCCAACATGAATCTGCAGGCCGAGCAGCCCAGTGGCTCGACGATTGCCAAGGTCGTTGTCAACACATTCAATCGTTTGCACGTTGTTGATAAAGTGTTGAAAACGAAAACCACTGGCAATGACCTTGTAGGAATTCCATTCTTCCTTCTTAATTTTCGATTGAATTTCATCCGTGTCTCCGATTTTCTCAGCGACCAGCTTCTTCATCTTGCCATTCTTGCCGACCACAAGCTCGGTCGATTCTCCACGCAACGCAAGGATGCCTCGAAATGCTTCACCGTACAGAATTCCAGAATACGTGTCGCCTGCTTCGAAGTCCGCTTGATAGCCGCCCAGCCCCCATTGCTTGCGATCAGTCCGCTCGAAACTGCGATACTGAATCCCTGAATTTCCATTGACGATCTTGTACTCCAACTGCAGTTCGAAGTTGTCGAATTCTTCAGGCTGATACACCAAGAAACTGTTGACCTTCAGTTTCGTGTCGGCAGTCGTGCGACCAGTGATGGCTCCGTCTTCAACGCTCCATAGCGTGCGATCACCGTCCCATCCGTCCAGAGTTTTTCCATCGAATAAAGAGACCCAATCATCAGCGATACTGGGAGTGACAAGCAACAGGCTGAGCAAAAAAGCGATTCGTTTCATATGAGGTGGGCTTCCATTGGAAAGTTCGTGAGGCGAAAAGAGCGAATCAAATTGAAACCGAAGCGACACGCTGCGACGTCAACGAGACCCTCAATCACATACTGTGTCTCGTGAAGACGATTGTGACAATCGGGCGACGGAAAAAGAAATCCGATCAAAGCGGATTCATCAAAACAGCTTACTTCAGATGTTGATCTGCGAATGTCAGGTACTGCTGCCAATCAAAGTCTTTCACATCATGACCCCCGCTACGAATGTGATACCCTACATCCAAGTGAATGGGGTGATCAATGGCTGGTAATTCGTCTGTACGAAGTCCTGTTTTCCCAAATAGCTGGTAAACGGGGGAAGCATGAAATAAGGACAGCATTTCGCCTCGAGGATCTGCCCAGCGATCGCCTTCTGCGCTGGCGACGTAAACCGGACGAGGGGCAACGAGAGCCAACAGCATGTGCTGGTCAACCGGGCAGGCCGATTCGTTGTCGTTGTATTCACGAAACTGGCGGCAGAACCAGTGAGGGAACGATGTGTTGATTCGCTTCACCGTTTCACCAAATGCTCGACGAGACAATGCGGCGCCACCGCAACCAGAATTATTCGAAATCACCATCGCAAAACGCTGATCTGAAGCTCCGGCCCACAATGATGTCTTGCCGAGCCGAGAATGACCGAACACGGCCATACGATCTCCATCCACCAAGGGATCCAACGCCAGCACATCCAATGCTCGACTCAGTCCCCACGACCAAGCACTGATTGTTCCTCCAGCTTCAGACGAACGGGGCTGCCCTTCAACACGATCTTCACAGACGGCATGTATTCCATTACGAAACGTATCGTCAAAATCTGGATCGATGTCTCCACAGTACAACGTTGTGAGGCTATAGCCTCGTTCCAAAATCATCTTCAGAGGCCAGCGACTTTGACTCCGCCCGCGAGACTTCGCAGTCGCCTTATGATTAACATTTCCGCGTTTGGTGTCATTTCGCACCCACTGTTGAGTGATAAAGATTGATTCATCATCTTCGATACTGTGGTTGCCGTGAAAGTTGTACCCAATAAAACCGGGCACCGGTTGCGTGGCGGCTTTCGGAGTATAAACCAACAGCTCCATACCAGGCCCGGTGTCATCGTCCGTAAAGAATACGGTAAGCTCGCGACGAATCGCCAATCCGTCAACGGCGCTGTCATTTCGACTGCGTTCTCGAATGCGAAGCACGGGCTGCCAACTTGGTCGTTGACCATAAACGTGATTCTGAATGAGCTCAAAAACCTCAGCTCTCCGTTGACCGAGCCAGTCTTCGGCGGTCGAAATTTTTGATCCATCTTCACACCGAAGAAGCTGGGGCAGGGCGTCGTTGGGAACCAGAGACTCGTCGTAGTTAAACCCCGCCGGCTGAGCAACTGCCGATGTTGCCCACAACAACACCATCCAGACCACCAATAGCAAGACAAAGACGCGTGCTGTCGCCCCTCTTTTAGCGAACTGCTGACATTCGCAATGAAAAATGCTTCGACAAGGACTTTCGATCATCTGATACTCTTCTTAGTGAAACACACTCACAAGCAGGGCCAACTCCAAAACCACAACCGTGTGGACGTCTCATGCTACCCAGCTTAGTTCGCTAGGAAAAGGAGACCAAAGGACGGGCATCCTGATACCGATGTCGCATGATCTTAATTTCGATCCTGCCTCGGCGACAGAAGAGTGATTCATGAAGTCAATTCTTGCCAAGCTGACCTCCACGAGACTCAGCACTATTGCCGCACTTGTGTTCGCTGGACTCATCCTGTTGCGAGCAACGGGAATCACGTCTGTGGCCAACAAAGAACAGTTGGGCAGAACCGTTGTCGTGGGACGAATTCTAGACGGCGATACCTTTGACACCAGCGACGGAGAGAGGATTCGATTGCTGGGTATCGATGCTCCCGAGGTAGCTCATCATGGTTCCAAGGCACAACCATTTGGCAATGAATCGCGAGACTGGCTGCGGGCGAGGCTGAGCAACCAATCTGTAAAACTGACGTTCGAGCATCGGCAACAAGATCACTATGGGCGCACTCTGGCGTGGGTCTGGTTGAACAACAAACTCATCAATCAAGCCTCGTTGCAGACAGGACATTCGAAGTTGCTGGCAAAGTATGGCCTGCCACTGGATCTGGAAGAAGGACTCAGAAACGCTGCTGCCGAAGCACGAGTTCAACAACTGGGGCTCTGGAAACGCAAATAGCAAAGCCAAAAGAGTGGCACTTCTCGTAGGAACAAAGGCTCTCGATATCTCGACAGAGCAGAAGCAAAGCATCGCGAAGGCGTCAGAGCCTCATCGGTGACGCAAATGACTTGTGATGAAACCCACATCATTCAGCCCTTAGCGAAAAATCATCGGACCATGCAATTTGCCTTCCGGCAAAATCTGCAAGTACTGGTTGTCACCGGCATTCCATGCTGTGAATTTTCAACAACTTGATGGTAGAGAACGAGTCTGACCGACTCTGCCAAAAAAAATTGAATATGGCTTCAAGTCTGCTCTGGATGCCAAAGGATTCGCGCTGGCAGAATGGAAGCCAATATTTGACGCTCACCGTCGGATGTCATTCGAATTGCTTTTTAGCGCCAAGAAAGAACACGGATGTTTGGCTGTCTCAAAAAAACCGTTCTGTTTTACTTACTGATCGCAGTCACCTGCTTACCAGCATTCGGCGAAGTCGAAGCGATTAAGGGTAAATCATACAAGTTAAGCTCGCTGCATGGCCCTTGGATGATCATGGTGGCAGCGCTGAAAGATGTGCCACAAGCAAGACGCACCAAAGGCATGAGCAGCGAAGAAGCCGGCAACGCTTTAGTCTACGAACTTCGTAAGAAGGGAATTCCGTCATACACGTTCCGCATCAACAATTCGACCGCCGTATTGGCTGGTAACTTCCAAAGTTCGAAACAAGAACTGGCAAAACGAGTGCTGACATTTGTGAAAGGCTACGTGCCAGCGTTCATGGAAGATAAATCTAACGGTGCCATCTTCGCCATCACTCCGGGACGGCCCAAGCCGCTCAGTGGTGCATTCTTAACGGTAAACCCAAAGGCAGATGCGAAGTCTGTTCGCAGCCGAACATTGGACCCTGTTGTAAAGAAGCTGAACTCTGACGACGAATTCTCATTGCTACGCAATCGAGGAAAGTACTCACTCAAAATTGCCACGTTCGAAGGCAACTCCATGATTGAAATGGCAAGCGGCCAAGGGTCGGCGAAAGCAAAAGCTCACTTTGAAAAGTCATTTGGCTCTGGCCTCGATGAGTCTGGACAGAAAGCTTGGGAGCTATGCCGAGCACTCAGACAGGCGACACGTTTTGGCTATGAAAAAAATTATGAATCATGGGTCTTCCACGATCGCAACAAGTCATACGTCGCTGTCGGGTCCTTTCAAAGCCCCAATGACCCGAGGATCATTGAACTGGCTGAACGGTTCAATGCACGTGACGAGGTCCACGAAGGCCGAGACGTCACGGTGGCTGAAACAATCGCGATCCCTCGCCGCGTCCCCAAGGGAGCTCAACCGGAAAAACTGTGGATCCTAGATATCAAACCGACTCTGACAAAGATCCCCGGTCGCTAACAAGCCAGCCCGAATACAGTGGCAACGACGGCTAACCAGCAGGAGCTCAGGCGGCTCTGAATTTCTACTGCAACGGCGGCCGGGATCCACAGCATTGGCAAGTGACCAGCAAACCGAACACCGAACACCGAACACCGAACACCGACGGTAAACTCAAAGAGGCTGAATGATCAAGCAGATCATTCAGCCTCTTTTGCTTCGACTTCAAATCAAATACGGCGGCCCACTCGATTGGCATCGCCGTGGAGAACGGAGCTTAAAATCGGAATGCTCCGTCTTGCCGCGTCACGGGAATACTTGCAGGCACAAAAGATTGGTTTGTCACAGGATCAATCAGAATGAGTTGCCCATCTGGCTGACGAACAGGCACCAACCGCCCAGTATCAAGCTGAGGCATCATGCTGACTTGGCGAGTCGGTAGCTTTGAATCAAACGCGACATTTGTGCTCGGACTCATGGAAGAAGTCGTCACATATCCAAGATTCTCTTCACCCGAAGGCAGATTCTGAACGGCCGTCACAAAGGCCAAAACGATCGAACAAGCACACAAAGTGGCGACGGCCACATTAAACCGCCGGCCTTCCGTCACTTGCACCTTGGGAGCAACCTGTACTTTTAAGCGCCGAGATAATTCGGGCCAAACAGATTCCTGAGTCGTATCGGGCACATCATCTCGAACCTGCTCAAGTATGTGGCTGGCGGAAACCATTTCCGAATGATAAGCCCGACAAGCATCACAACTTGGCAAATGCTCTGCAAGCTTCTGATCTTCTGCTTCAAGCAAATCGTCTCCCACTGCCAAATGGATCAGATGCCTTGCGTCAGCGCACTTCAAATCCTGTTGCATCGCAATTTGTTCCTATTGAAAAGTTGGTTTCGCCAAGCAGTTCCAAACTGCAGCGAAACGCCTTCCAGAATTGAATTCATTTGAACACTGAAGATAAAATCAAATCGAACGCTAGTTGATTTGCTCTTCTTCAATCTGTCTTTCGCGTCGAGCCCATGCTTCTTTAAACATGCGCCGAGCTTCTGCCAGTCTCCATCGAATGGTGGCTTCGCTGCGTTCAGTGACAGCCGCGACTTCTGAAGTGCTGAAGCCTTCCAGATCTCGAAGCACCAACACCGTCCGGTAAGTCTCTGGAATTCCTTCCAAGACCGTGCGAACCTCGTGACTCAAATCCAGCTCACCTCGAGGATCGGGCGCTGGTGGATCGGGCAGCCGATCCTCACCCGCTTCGCTGAACAGAGCCCATTTACCACGACGCTTAATTTTACGCAGATGGTCATAAGTGGCGTTTACAGCAATTCGAAACAACCACGGGCCAAAACGCCGCGACGGATCAAACTGGTCCAGCCTGTCGTACGCCTTCAGAAACGTTTCCTGAATTAAGTCCTGAGCGCCGTCGGCATCGGCAATAAACCGACGCACGACCTTCAATACGCGACGTTCATAACGGACAACTAACGTGCCAAACGCGTCTGAATCGCCTTTTCTTACTTGCTCAACCAACCGCGCATCGCTGACCTGAGACGTTGTGGAATCATCGAATTCCATGTCTTCGGAAGCTCCGAAATCGGCATCCGGTTCAATCATTTTCAGCATCATGGTGACCTCTGACTGTTTTACGTCAGCAGATCACATATCGTTGGGAGTTTTTGAATCGCACGAAATTCGAAGCAAAAAAGCGGCTTCGTTGCCATATCACGGCGTCGTCAAGATGAAAGTATGGGGCATTTGCTAGCAAAAACAATGGCCAGCCCTGCTTATCGTTGCCAACACCTGTCGCTTAAGAAGAACAGTCATCGCCACACGATCCTGTTCCGCCGCAGGCCGAGACTGCAGCTGGCGAATCGCAACTTGCCGAAGCAGCGGGCCCCACGCCGTTGCGAAATTTTTCGATCAACTGCGTCGATTCGTAGTCGCCGGCCGTGATGTCAAACCCCAGATCACGAATCATTTGGAAGTCGGCCTGAGCTGCTTGCCCGGGAGTCGTCAAATAGTCGCTGACGAACATCGAATTCGCTGCATAAAGCCCCATGGCCTGCATGCTGCGAAGGTTCACTTCTCGACCACCGGCGATTCGTAACTCAGTCGACGGGTTCGTTAGTCGAAACATTGCCAACACCTTCAGGCAGTATCGAGGGTCAAGATCGACTGGCCGCCCCATTTGTGCACCTTCAATTGGAATCAAAAAATTGACGGGGATCGAAGCAACGTTCATATCCGACAGCTTCATCGCCACATCGACAATGTCGTCGTCTTTTTCTCCCATCCCTACGATCATGCCGGCACACAATTCAAGACCAACGTCTCGAGCAGTATTTAAGGTGTCGAGACGATCCTGAAATGTGTGAGTCGAAACAATTTCATCGTGATAGCGTTCGCTGGTATTCAGATTGTGATTGATACGATCGACACCCGCTTCTTTCAGTTTGACCGCCTGATCAGGCTTCAAAAGCCCCAGACAAGCACAAATGTGAAGTCCGTATTCCTGCTTTACTTTTTTCACGACGTTGCAAACGTGATCGACTTCGCGATTTGTGGGTCCTCGCCCGCTCGCGACAATGCAATAAGTCCGAGCATTGCTGTCGAAGGCATTCTTGGCTGCCTCCATCAGTTTTTCTTCATTCAGCATCACGTACTTTTCGATTTCTGCCTCAGACCCTTTCGCCTGAGAACAGTAGCTGCAGTCCTCTGGGCAAAGGCCACTTTTGGCGTTTTTCAAATAGTACAGCTGCACTGATTTGCCAAAATGCGTTTTTCGCACGCGAAAAGCGGCATCAAGAATCGCCAGCACTTCGTCTTCCGGTGCAGACAAAATCGCGAGCGCATCGCAGTGACTCAGAGATTCTCCTGCCAAGACTCGGTCTGCCATCTCTGACCAACTCAAAGCACTTTTTGAACTGGCAGCCGGCGATGATGCACAGGAATTCTGAATCACAGGAGTAGGCTCGACTGAAGAAGATTGAGTGGTGTCTGCGGACATCCGTAGGGTTCTCTCGATGAATTCGATAAATCAATGATCCGGGGAGTTTATCAGGCACCGCAGAAAGCGACATTCAAAAAATTGAGCACGACCGCACAAGCCACCAAAGAGCAGTCGATTTCCACCCACCCAAACCCAAATTCCCGCCGCCAAAACAGGAGTTCTTGGTCTTTTCAGCCAAAGTGATCCACTGGTAAGTACCAATAAACAGTCACATATTTTCTCTAGAACAGTCAAATCAGAAGGTTCCAAGAACGTTTTTCCTGAACACAAGTTCCGAATTCGGAATTCCACCCAAATCACAACCAGTTTTTAGGGATAGCAGAAATCCGTGACCTACGTTTCACTCAATGCAGGTAGGCATTCTGCATTTCATGGAATTTATTCCGAAGAGATCACAACTAGGAAAAACAGGAGCTCAATGATGTTTTCACCCGTCCGAAAAAGCAGCGATAAGAGCCGAAAAGGGGCTGCGACCGTAGAAGCGGCCGTCTGCCTTCCCCTGCTCATCGTGCTTGTCTTCGGTTCTGTGGAATCATCGAACGGCATTTTCCTGAAGCAGTCTTTGACGATTGCAGCTTACGAAGCAGCCAAAATTGCTGCGGCTCCACGAGGCACAAAGCAGAACGCCACAGTTCGCTGCAGCGAAGTGCTTGCAGTCAGAGACGTGGACAATTTCGAGATCTCGTTCTCCCCAAACAACTTAGATGCAAATACGCCTCGAGGCCAAACGATTGAAGTCACGGTGACAGTTGACGCGGACGCCGCCGCACTCGGACCTCTCTGGATCTTCGAGGGAAAATCTCTACAGAAAACAGTCGTCATGAGACGGCTCTAAGCAGGAGTTCGCGGACATGCGCATGCTGAAATCCACATCCAAAAACCAACGCAAAGGTGCATCGGCCGTCTTGGTCGCGGCGATGCTTTTTGTCTTTGTTATCTGTACCGCGTTAACGGTTGACGTTGCATACATGCAACTGATTCGAACCGAATTGCGCGTCGCCACAGATGCTGCAGCTAAGGCAGCAGCTGAAACTTTGGCAACGACAGAAGACATGGACGAAGCTCTCGAAACCGCCAAATCCTACGCTGCCAATAATTCGGTCGGAGGTCAACCATTTCAGATCGATGACTCGGATGTTGAATTTGGTCGCGTCACACGAACGTCGACCGGACGCTACGTGTTTGCCGCTGGCGCGAGGCCAGAAAATGCCGTCAACATTCAAGGGCGACTCGCTGCAGATGCTCGCACAAAACCAATTGCTTTGTTCTTCGCACCCGCTCTGGGACATGCCGATTTTTCAACAAGCCACAGCGCAACGGCGTCTCAACAGGACGTTGAAGTTTGTCTTTGCCTAGACCGATCTGGCTCTATGTTGTTTGATCTTTCAGGTCAAGACTGGGTTTATCCTCCAAACAATCCTCTCCTTTCAAGCTTCACAGCTTGGGGCAGTCTTTGGAGAAATCACCTTTCCGCGCCCCATCCCGATGACAGCCGTTGGGCCGTCCTTGCTGACGCGGTCCACCTGTTCCTCGTAGAAGCAGGAAGGTACGACGCACCACCACGCACGTCACTTGTCACTTGGGGGGCAGACACAACAATGCCCATCTCGCCTAGGACACGATTCCTCGCCGCAACGGTCGATGTGCAGCTACCAGCCAGCGGTACTGACGATTGGCAATCAAATGCTAATGCGGTCGAAAGTGCGATCAACGCTCTTGGAGCAGTGCCCATGATGGGCGGAACGAACATGAATGCTGGACTGAATCAAGCCGTGTCAGAATTGTCCGGCAGTTCAAGCTCGGGATTGGCAAACAAAATCATCATCTTGCTGTCTGATGGAGTCTGGAACACAGGAGGCGATCCCGTTCAAGCAGCCCAAGCTGCGAAGAACCTAGGAATCACTGTTCACACCATTAGCATGTTGAGCCGAGACCAAGAGACTCTGGAAGAAATTGCAGCAATCACCGGTGGTCGATTCTTTAGTGCGAGTGACGACACCGAACTTGCAGCCGCCTTCTTCGAGCTAGCTCGAACACTTCCCGTTGTGCTGACTGACTGATCTATCATGAATCTATCAAACAAAAAAACGCTCCATCGGTGTGATCGCAAGGCCGCACTGACGGTCGAGTTCTCTCTGGTAGCACCGATCTTGTTCATGGTGTTTGTCGGCTGCCTTGAACTGACATCAATGAACTTGATTCGGCAGAGCGCAGGGAATGCCGCCTACGAGGTCGCGAGGTCGGCAATTGTGCCCGGCTCGGTCGAATCTGAAGGACGTGCCATTGGGATCAACATTCTTAACTCCGTTGGAGCCACCAACAATGTTGACATCAACATCGATGACAACGGACAAACTGTGTTGGTAGAAGTCGTCGTTCCTGTCAGAGAAAATTCTTGGGGACTCGGCAGATTCACCGGCGACTTTACGATTCGAAAAAGCTGTAGCCTGTCCCGAGAATTGTAAGACAGCGACTGATTCGCCACAATTTTGGTGTATGAGCGATCCAGTCGACAAATTAAATCTCACCCGCGCTCCTGGCGACCAAGTCGACGAAGCCCGGCAATCTTTGGCAAGTTACTTTGTTGTCACGTGCCTATGTTTCGGTCTCGTCGCTATGACGATGACTTGGTGGCGGCAAAACCAGCAAAGTATTGGCCCGCAAAACAGCGGCCAGCAGAGCGGGGGCCAGCAAGCAAAGCTGGCATCCGACAGCATCGATATCAACGCCGCCGACTGGACCAGCTTCAGCCAATTGCCAGGCATCGGTCCCACACTTGGCTTTCGAATTGTGGCCGACCGAAAGCACCTTGGACCGTTCAAAAACATCGACGACCTGCAGCGTGTCGAAGGAATTGGCCCTTTGACACTCGACCGAATCCGATACCGGCTTACAATCGGTCATGATCAGCTCAAATCCAGCGTCCAACAACGCCAGCCAAAATAAACAATCCGAAGCCGCAACCAACCAAGCGACCGGTACGGCACCATCTTTGCCAAAATTGCCTTCACCAAGCAGTCGCCAGCGATTCGACGACTATCGCAACGACGTCAAGGATCGCAAATTGCCGAGCGGCGGCTTTCATAGCTCGGGATCCGAACGAAAAAAGAAGGACCGAGTTCGTTCTGCGGGGCAACTGCTTAAACGCTTTCGCCAATTGCTAAAGCCCTATCGGCTGCAATTATTTTGGATTCTTGCATCGCTGACTCTGGCAACCGCTTTAGCGCTCATCCCCCCATTCGGTACCAAGTTTCTCGTGGACTACGTACTGATCGGAGAATCGCTTCCCGAGCCCTGGGCGTCAAAATACTCTCAAATCAACACCCCCGCAAAACTACTGCTTGCCACAGTCGTCGTCGTGGTTGCAGTATCACTTCTGAAGATCGTCGTACACTTGGCAAGCCGCTGGTATGCCACTCGGATCACAAAGAAAATCCAACTTGGGATCCGTCGAAAAGTCTTCGAACATGCCATTCGGTTACCTCTGGTAAGAGTCCAAGAAATCCGCTCTGGAGGAGTCGCGTCTATCTTGCGAGAAGACGGAGGCAGTGTCGGAGAATTGGTCTTTGGACTCATCTACAACCCTTGGCGAGCGGCCATTCAACTTCTTGGCAGTCTGCTGATTTTGGCGTGGGTCGATTGGACTTTGCTAGTCGGTGCCATCATTCTGCTGCCTCTTGTTTTTCTGAGTCACCGAACCTGGATCAGCAGAATTCGGCCTCAATTTCGGGCCATCCGAAAACAGCGAGAACAAATTGATGCAGGCGCAGCTGAAGCCTTTGCGGGCATGCGCGTTGTCAGAGCTTTCAGTCGACAAAAACGTGAAGCCATTCGGTTCCAAACAGAGAACAATTTAATGGCTCGGAAAGAGCTGTTCGCTTGGTGGTGGATGAGAACCGTGGAATTGGTTTGGGAAGCCATGATTCCCATCTGCAGCGCCGGCCTACTGTTTTACGGCGGCTGGCGAGTTCTCGAAGGCGCTTTAACCGTCGGCGATCTCATGATGTTTTTGGCCTACCTGATGATGCTTTTGGGACCACTGGCCGTTTTGGCCAACAGCGCCACGTCTATTCAAAATAGCTTGAGCGGACTTGATCGAGTTCTTGATTTACTCGATGAACCTCAAGAAATGCAGCCCACCGAAACTTCGATTCGAATTCAGCCCGGACAGGTGCAGGGCGAAATCGAATTTCAAGATGTCGGCTTCACTTATCCTGGCACAGAAACCCCTGCGTTATCCGAAATTAATCTTCACGTACAACCTGGTCAAACCGTAGCGCTGGTTGGCCCCAGTGGAGCCGGAAAGACAACACTGTGCAATCTTGTCGCAAGGTTCTACGACGTAACATCTGGTGGAGTCCTTTTGGATGGAATTGACCTTCGAGAATACGACGTCGAATCATTTCGTGGACTTCTTGGAGTCGTCGAACAGGATGTCTTTTTATTCGATGGGACCATTGCAGCTAATATCGCGTACGCCCGACGAGAAGCCACTCTTGAAGAAATCGTGGCAGCAGCGGAAGCCGCAAATGCGATGGAATTCATCAGCCGGTTTGAAGACGGATTAAACACACTGATCGGCGAACGTGGAGTTCGACTCAGCGGAGGACAGCGCCAACGCTTGGCAATCGCTCGAGCAATTTTGGCAGATCCAGCATTGCTAATTTTGGACGAAGCCACCAGCAATCTCGACACCGACAGCGAACGATTGATTCAGGACTCATTGTCAGATCTTATGGTAGGTCGAACATGTTTCGTCATCGCTCATCGGCTTAGCACGATCGCAACTGCTGACGTCATTTGCGTGGTTGAAAATGGTCGAATGACTCAAACCGGAACTCACGATGAACTCATGAACCGCGGTGGTAAATACAAAGCAATGGTGGAACAACAAGTACAAATGACACTTGGCAAAACCATCGCAAACAGTTTGCCCGTTGATAACTAAACGTGAATACCGAATCAGATTTCTGGCACCACATCAACGCACTGCGACAATTGCACCACTGCACCACTGCACCACTGCACCACTGCGCCAATTGCTGACACGCCAATAAGCAACGGGCGTATCGCAAATGCTCTACCTGCCAAGAAGCTTGACTCTTGAAGTTGGAATTCCGTTCGAAAGCTGGCGACACGGTATCCGATCTGCAAATCACGAAAGGGAAGAGATTGCATTCAGCAAGCAGTCGTTTTCCTTAATCGCCAACTGTGCAACCTGTGCGTTCTTGACACACACGAGCGGCGGTGCACGCCCCCACATTTGATTGGTCGCGATCTCTTCAACGAAGTTGGTTACAATCCTTCTTGAAGATCGGCGACAGCCATGCCAGACCTACTCAGCGCAAAATTCACGGAGACCGAAAAGATTCGATTCCAAGCCATTCTTGACTCCGCAGTAGACGGAGTCATCACCATCGATGCTCAAGGCACGATGGAAACAGTTAACCCAGCTGCGGAAGCCCTGTTCGGTTATTCAAGGACAGATATGGTTGGACGAAACGTGTGCATGCTGATGCCCCCTCCGTTCCGAGAAGAACACGATGGTTACCTGCAGAATTACCAGAAGACTCGGACGCCCAAGATCATTGGAATTGGCCGAGAAGTCATAGGGCAGCGTAAAGATGGCACCACATTTCCTTTGTATCTGGCTGTCAGCGAAACCCAATACGATGGCAAGACGGTCTACACCGGTTTCTTGCACGACCTGACGTCACTTCGCGACGCCGAAAAACAACGCTCGGAACTTGGCCGAATCTTGGAATCATCTCTTAACGAAATGATGATTCTAAACACTGATTCTTTGGAAATCGTGATGGTGAACCAAGGCTTGATCAACAACTCGGATCACCAACGCAAGGAACTCGTTGGACGGCACGTCAGCAGGCTTCTCACAAATCAATCTGCGACAGACTTTTCAACCATCGCGGCACCATTGCATGAGGGAACAGTCCCGATTGTAGAATTTGAATCTACCGTACAACGTTCCAACAAAACGTCTTATCCCGTGCTGGTTCAGTTACAAAATTTCAGCTGGAAAGGGCAACCTGCAATTGTCGCCTTTTTGTTCGATCGCTCCGTTCGCAAACGCCAAGAACTGGATCTTCGAATTCGCAATCAGGCTATCGAATCTGCAAATGAAGGCATCGTCATCGCCGATGCTCAGGCCATTGGACACCCCATCGTTTTCGCCAATCCCGCTTTTCTAAACCTGACTGGCTTTCAACACCATGAAGTCATTGGGCAAGGATGTGATTTTCTATGCGGTGATCAACGAGACAGCCCCGACTTTCGGCAACTGCAAGATGCGATTCAACATGAACGTGAATTTCAGACGACAATCGAATGCAGTCGAAAAGACAACACGATTTTCTGGAATGAAATTTCAGTCGCACCGGTTCGCAATGAACAAGGTTTGGTCACCCATATCGTCGCTGTGATGGAAGATGTCTCCGATCGTCGCGAAGCACAGCAGCAGCTGTTGCAGTCAGAACGGCTCGCAGCAATTGGTCAAATGGTCACTGGCCTGGCCCATGAAAGCCGCAATGCCCTACAGCGTGCTCAAGCGTGTTTGGACATGCTGGCTTTGGACCTGCAGGATCAACCTGATCAACTTGAACTGACTGCGAAGACTCATCGAGCTCTTAACGATTTGCATCGCTACTACGAGGAAGTTCGCAACTATGCGGCACCCATCAAGCTCGTACGTCGCCAGACAGATATCGCTGATTTGTGGAAAATCACTTGGCGAAATTTAGACCCGATCCTTGCAGACAAATCAATCGAATTCACAGAATCTCGAGCCGATGATTTGCCTCTGTGCATGGTCGATGATCATCGCATTGAACAGGTCTTCCGCAACATCCTCGAAAATTCCATTTCTGCCATGCCTACTGATGGGCAACTTCACATTGACGGTTCCGTCATGACAGTGAATACAACACTGCACATCAGAGTCTCTTTTCGAGACAATGGCCCTGGACTCCAAAAGGAATCTCTGGAAAAAGCGACGCACCCATTCTTTACCACGAAGCAGAAGGGGACTGGGCTGGGACTGGCGATCAGCAAGCGTATTATTGACGCTCATGGAGGCAGTCTGCACATCGGAAACGCGACGGATGGTGGAGCAGAAATCATCGTCACATTGCCGGTGAACGGAGTTGCCACAAAGAACGCCTGATGGTCGCCCTTGCTGATCTCGGCAGCAAAAATGAATCACTGACCCAGTGACAACAACTGCCCAGAACGTGTCGATTCGCACGAAAACTCGGCAAGCGCGCTGATCCGCACACCTTGTCGCGAGCTGACCAGCATAGACTGCCAATGGAATGCAGATTGACAAACCGATTCTTACCGGGACTTTCAGATTGGATTCAATCTGTGAATCTATTGGGCCGCACGACGAGCACCGTTGTTCCGGTTTCGGGTTGAGTCACCGAAGCGACCCACAACGAGGCTGCTATTTTTGAAGCTTGGCATGTTCCGTGCACTCGAAGAGCAGTCAACAATTGCATCCAGCGATCACAGCATCTTTATTGAATATCCAAGTCGGCTGCAAACTTTCGTATTTCAGACTGCACACTCACATCCGTCGGGCAGATTATCTGTGGCATCATCATCTTCAATTAAACTACTGCTTGTCGAAGACGAGGACGACTTTCGAGAAACCACGGCAAGGTGGATGACTCGAATGGGGCACATCGTCGCCGAAGCCCCCAACGCTCAGGAAGCACTCGCACTGTTCGATCGCCAACAATTCGATGTCGCCGTTGTCGACATGAACATGCCCGGAATTTCGGGGATCGAATTGCTGGAACGCATGAAGTCCGCAGACATCAATACCGAGGTCATCATTCTGACGGGGCAGGGCACTATCGATTCCGCCGTTCAAGCCATGAAGATCGGCGCCTGCGATTACCTGACAAAACCCTTCCCACTGGCCGATCTGGAACAACGCTGCCAGATTGCTCGACAAAGAGGTCAGATCAACAAAGAAAACCGCCAACTGAAGGCGGTCCTGAAACGTCAACAACCAAAGACAAAAATGATCGGCGAATCAGCGGCCATCAAAGATGTCTTCCGACTAATCGAACGAGTGGCTCCGACTGATAAGGCCGTGTTGATTCAAGGCGAATCTGGCACGGGCAAGGAACTGGTCGCTCGTTCAGTCCAAGAAAATAGCAGCCGAGCTGATCGCCCGCTTGTCACCATCAACTGCGCAGCTCTCCCGGAAAACTTGGTCGAAAGCGAGCTATTCGGGCACCAGAAGGGCTCGTTCACAGGTGCCACCAGCGACACACCTGGTCTCTTCGAAGTCGCTGATGGAGGCACGCTCTTCATCGACGAAATTGGTGAGCTGCCTTTGTCACTGCAACCGAAACTACTTCGAGTTCTCGAAGATGGATCGCTGCGCCGAGTGGGCTCTCATAAAGAACGGCATGTCAACGTGAGATTGGTCGCAGCCACGAATCGAGATCTCGCTGCCGACGTTGCTGATGGCAAATTTCGCGAAGACTTGTACTACCGAATCAATGTGATGTCGCTGAAGCTTCCACCACTGCGACAACGCGACCACGATGTCCAACTGCTCATCAAGCACACCATCGGCAACGAGTGGACGGTCGAAGAACCTGCCATGCTGGCGCTGCTAAACTATGAGTGGCCGGGAAATGTTCGCCAACTGATGAACACTCTCGAGCGAGCCACCGTTTTAGCAGACGACAACGTCATTACGATTGATGACCTTCCTCAAGAAATCTTTCAAAACCCGACGGGCGTGCCTGTCAAAATTATCAACGATCAAACGACTCGACTTGAAGAAATCGAAAAGGCTCACATTGTAGAAGTCTTGGAACGTGAAAACGGCAACAAGGCACGAGCCGCCCGATCTCTGGGCATCCATCGCCGAAAACTGTATCGCCTGTTGGAACGCTACGAGCTGCACAAAACAGAACCGATGCGTACCGAAGAACGGACTGCGCCAAATGCTGTTGCGCCAGCCGACCCGCCGCAGTAAGAAGACTTCTCTCACATCTGAACGCGCAGCTGTTGGGTTTTATTTCTTGAGCACATTGGGGGAACGATCGTCAACTTAGTTGAACCGCCCCCATAGGCTTCTGACCATTTACAATCAGGGCATTACGAACTGGTGTCCATCTGGCTTCACAGTCAAAACGGGGCACCCGGCTTTACGAACCACGTTTTCCGCAACACTGCCCATAAGCAAGTGAACTAAGCCAGAACGTCCGTGAGTTCCAATCACGATCAAATCAATATCGTGCTCTTTGGCATACTGAATGATCTCGTAAAACGGGCTGCCAACTTTTGTGGCTCGAATCACCGTACTGCCTGTTCCACAGTTTTCGGGCGGAAGCTTCTGCAACTGTTCTGCCGCAGACGATTCGATCACCTGAGCTTGATCAATCAATCCAGCTGCGCCCAATCCGTTGACATCAGGAACCAACATAGCCGCATCGGGACAAACGTGAAGCAGATGCAACTCACTGTCAAACTTCTCTGCCATCGCACATCCATAAACGACAGCCGGCTCACTGAATTCGCTGAAATCGGTTGTTACTAAAATTCGTTTCAGATGAATCATAATTGAATTTCCCTCTGCAGAAACACGCGCCAAACACCTCGTAAGAAAGATCTTGCTTCAATAACGAAGACTGCCAGATCTCACGTAACAAGAAATGCACTTTGTGTGCCGAAGGGACGCATCAGCGGGCATATTTTTCGCGATTCACGAAGAGCGAACGGGCTACTTCAAATCATCTCGAATGTAGTCGTGACAGGCGATGCAAGTGGCGGTCAAATTCTGTTGCACGTACGCAGTGGCTTCTAGTTCTTTGCGGCGAGCATGTCGCTGCAACTGAACAACATGACGAGCGAACTCCATGCGAAAGTGTTCGTACACCTGCTTGTCTGACCGGTCACCCGCTTTCGAAAATTCGGGCGCTGGGTGCAAACTGATTTTCGACAACGCGGCAGCCGCCTTTTCTACGGCAGCAAAGTCCTGAGTGACAAGGCCTTCAAGAATCTTCTGAGAATGCGCCAGCTTGGCCGCCATCACCAACTGAGTCTCTTCTGCAACAACGATAGAACCTTTCTGCCGATAGGGGAGCTGACTAATCTGAGCCCCACCATCAACCGACCAGCACCACCCAATCAAGACGAATGTCGACACAATCAACGTCGTTTGAAAACGCATCATCCGTGACTCCTGCTTCGAACGAATTCGACGGCCGGTCTTCACAAACGACAAGCCCGCAATTTGCTTAAGCTATGCGGTCGGCCGAAAACGTGGCAAGATGATTCGCACCAACAAGATTTGTCTTGTGCGTGTTGCACACGTAGGTGCACACAACCTGAGACAATGCCGCACAGGCAAACACCTCAGAGCGGCAAAATCAGCAGTTCCAACTGTACGAAATCAAACACACAGTCCAGTGATCCACGATCCTGATACCTGATACCTGATACCTGAGGGCAGCGACGAATTGCCATACAACAGATTCCGTGCATCAAGAATCGTCATCGGGTAAAGTGTCTGAAAACGCGGCCATCTCTCCGGCCGCATGATCGTTGCCTTGCTTGTTGGCTTCGATCACTCCCGCAGCGTAGGTGGCTTTGGCTTCGGCAATACGATCAAGCCTTGCCAGCAACTGGCCCGCCATCAGAAATGCGGGCACATACGGCGGAGCATGTTCCATCAGTTCGCCGAACAATCGAAGGCTGTCTTCATGATCGCCCGCTTTGTCGCATTCCATCGCCAACATGTAACGCAAAGTCTGATCTTCTGGACTCGCTTCCAGCATCGCCTGAATTTTGTGTCGCCGCCCGTCAGACATAACCCGTTCCTCATTTTTTTTCAGTGAAGTGATCCGGGATCTTAGCCACTTGGCCGGTGAGTTTCATGTTTCGTGTCACACAACAGCGAAGACTGAGCCTCAAAACCCAACTGCCACGCTGCTGACCGAGAAAATCGATATCCGCCTTGCACGTCCACGGCGACTCATTTTTTTAAGGTATGGATGTTGCAATAGGTATGGCGGTCTGGGCGATCACAGGATTTCGCTCGTAAAAATCGCTGTAAGTTGTTTCATGGAGGAGTGTTTTGAAAATCTTGCCCGCCGGGCTGTTGCA
>JBDWHY010000019.1:0-211290 GCA_039974975.1 Fuerstiella sp.
GCCGGGCAACATCCTGATCGACACATCAACGGGGCGGGCTCACGTTTCCGACTTTGGGCTGTCTCAGGCCGTTGGCAACCCGGAGCTGACCGCTCCCGGTGAACTGTTGGGGGCGCCTCGGTATATGTCTCCCGAGCAGGTCGAGGGCCAACACGTCGATCATCGCAGCGACCTGTTTTCGCTTGGCGTTGTCCTGTATCGAATGCTGACGGGAAGTCACGCATTCGCCGGTCGAAAACCAATCACGCTGGCCCGGCAGATTTGTGACTCAACACCCACACCGGTCCGGCGGCTCCGCACGGACGCTCCCGAGTGGTTGTGTCAGCTGACAAAGCAACTGCTGGCGAAGCACGGCAACAAACGCCCGCAATCGGCAAGCGATGTTGTCGCGACCGCGTCGGCTGCTTTGCTCGGTCATGTTGCGCGCTCATTTTGCATTGTCATGTGCATTGTCATGTGCGTTGATTTTTGGAATGCACGATACCACCAATCAAGAACTCGTTGGGCGCCGGCGGTTTACTTCTCGGCCTTGAAAAGCAGAAAACGGCTGATATTTGTTCGGCGTGAAGAGTGATCGAGGCAGCGTGCACAACAGTCTTTACGACCGACTCAGAACCACTTCCGTTAGCTCACTGCAGGTTGCGGGGAAAACGTGAATCTGCGGTGATTTCGGCCTGGCAAGAAAGATCTCGCGTAGGCGGACCGCGTGACGTATGCTAAAGAACGCTGGTCTAGTCCGAGTTCTTATGAAGTTCTGATGACATCAAGTACACATCATTTCCGAAAGTTAGCGGCATTTTTCGTCGCTCTCGTGCAGGTCGTCATCTTTCCGGCGACTCAAGTGCTGCATGTCGGTTGTGGGTGCGACCATTCGCCTGAAGTCCAAGCCGACGCAAATTCATGCCTGTTTGGACACAGTTGTTCGTGCGGAAGTCATTTCACGAATTCAGGAACTGAACAGGATTCGCCGTCGGAACCGCACGATTCAGATTCGTGCCCAGTTTGCATCGCTGCTTTCGCCGTTACGACGGCCGAGTTTCATCCGCTGCCGATGATTTCTCTTGGCTTGGTGAGGCGTTTGCCGTTCCCCAGCTTTAGCGCCCCCGAACTTTACTCGCCGTATCGACTTCCAAGCCGCGGTCCGCCGTTCGTGTAAAGAAATCTGCCTGAAGATCACTCTTGCAACTTTGGTGACGCGATTGTCTCGTCGAAGTCTCGGTTGCTGCATGGTGCCAACCTGTGGCAGACCTCTCGTTTCGAATATCGCCCAACGCCATGCCTGCGCGATGAGGAATTTTTGACGCGGTTGAGCGCGATTGAACGTGGTTGGGATCAGCCACGGCTCGGCTCGGCGGTACGCCTCGGAGATCGCGCCCGGCAACCGTTGCCGCGATGGGCTTCCAAAGTCGTCCCCAGTTTAGGAAACGTGTTATGCATACACATAGTCATCAAATTACAATGGGGCTCGCTTTCTTTTTGGGTGCAGTTCATGCGCTTGAGCCCGGGCATGGGAAAACGGCGATGCTGGTTTATCTGTCTGACCAGCGGCGCAACATTTTGCATCCGATATTGATGGGCGTGTCCAGCGCGGTGAGTCACTCACTGTCTCTGATTGGGATCGCGTTTCTGATTCACGCTGCTCAATACGCTCTGACGGGCAGTGCGAGCGATGCATCCGAATTGGCGCAATTCTGGCTGCGAGCGTTGAGTTCAGTCGTCGTCATCGCAGTTGGCATCTGGATGCTGATTGGGGCCCGTCGTGATTCGGTTCCTACGCCGTGTGGATGTAGGCATCACCGAGACCATGAACACGACCAAGATCCAGATTCTGTGAAGAATGCAAATCAAAAGACGGGCTACTCTGCGAGCATGTTGCTGGGGGCTGCGTTTGGAATGCTCCCGTGTCCATCTGCGGTGGCCGCCTATCTCACCGGGATGGCTCACGGTTCTCCGGTGGAAGCGTACGCGTCGATCGGGCTGTTTGCTTGCGGGATTGCCACTTCACTCGCCGTTGTTGGGATCCTTGTGCAGAGGTTTGGCAAGCGGCTCACCAATGGAAGCCATCGGCTATCGAAGTTGCCATGGGCGATGATTCGAGCCGTCGTCGTGTTGCTGGTTGGAGCCGGGGCGGGGGTGAGTTTGTATCTGAGATAGAAACGCCCGACGTGTGGCGACTGCGCTTCAGTGGTCGTTGGAAGAGCCGAAAGTGCGTCTTCGGTGCTGGCATCCCAATGGGGAAACCGAACCGAAAGTCGCCTCTCAGACTCAATGGCGTCTGAAGTTACTCCGTTTGAACTTACTCCGTTTGAAGTTACCGCGTCTGAATTTTCTTGTCTGTCAGCAGTCAATCGACGAGGGGCTTATTGATCGCCAGCGGCGATTTTCGGCTGCCTTGTCCATTCAATTTAAGGACCCCAGGTTCCATGCCAACTTACGTTTACGAAACAATCCCCGAAAGCGACAACGAGAAAGCTGTGCAGTTCGAGGTTGATCAGCGGATAACAGCGAAGCCGCTCACAAATCATCCGGACACAGGACAGCCCGTGCAGCGGCTCATTTCGGGCGGCATCACTCTACCGATCGCATCCAGTGGTCAAGGCGACGACTGCTGCGGCTCGAGCTGTGGCTGCGGATAACGCCAGCTGAGCGTCATCCACAGAAAATTCCAACTGCCGTGGCCTTCGCAAGGGGGCAAATCGTTATTCGCTGCAACTCGGTATTTTCCAGCCACGCAATAAGCAGTCTGCACCGTGGCACGGAGTCTTGGCTTGTTTGGCAGTGTTCGGTCAAGAAATCCAAGTCAAGAGTCGGCTCTTGGTTGATCGCATGCCAGAGTGTGGTGCGGTCAGAGCTGCAGAGGTTGTAGGGGGACTGCGAAGGAAGCCTCAGAGTTTCGCGAAGGCTTCGCCTCGATGGCATTCACTCAGTCTGCTCTTAGCATCATGGAAGCTTATTTTGCTTTGTCTGAGTCTGGCAGAAGACGATCACCGTGAGTTTCCGGTTAGTTCATCGGCGGCTCGACGAAACCATGCTTGGGTTCGCTGAAGATGATCCTCTCCGTACAGCCGCGCATATTCTTTTGTTTTTGCGTGCTGACTATCTTCTAATTCTGCCAGCCGTTGACCGATGTACGCCGGCGATAGAGAGATTCCACAGTCGACTTCGATGCAGTGTCGCCATTCTTGATAACTGGTAGGAATGACGGCCTTTTCGTCGCTCATTGTTTGTTCCTTTGTTTAAGCGTAACAGTCACAAAACGCGAGTCTGTTTCTTGTGAGAAATGATGGGCTGATTTCGGCATGTGTTCATCGCGTCTGGGTCGGAACAGAGCGGGGGCGAACAGCAACGGATGGCCCGAACGACTTCTTTTACGGGATGGCGTTCCAATTCTGCGAGCTGTGAACATGCTTGTCGTGATTCAGAGTTGTGTTGGGTTAGGAGCGTCGCCGTAGACATTCTTTGGGTCGAACACTTTTTCTGATTCCGTGAATTGCAGAGGCTGCCCGGCTTGCTCACCGACGGGCACGGCCCTGTAGAAACAGGAGCGATACCCCACATGGCAACTGGCGCCCCCTTGAACGTCGACGCGGAGCCAAATGCAATCCTGATCGTCATCGATCCGCAGCTCACGAACGCGCTGTACGAGTCCGCTTGTCGCGCCTTTATGCCACAAAACTTTTCGACTGCGACTCCAGTAAACGGCTTCGCCAAGTTTGATTGTTTGCGTCACAGCTTCGGTGTTCATGTAGGCATGCATGAGCACTTCGCCAGATGTGAAATCCGTCGTCACGACGGGGATCAGGCCGTTTTCGTCGAACTTAGGACAAAGCTCAACGCCTTCCTCAACCTGTTCGATACTTTGTCTGTCTGAAAAGAGTGATGAGTTCATGTCTGCCTTCGTTCTCGGTTCGGTTTTATGAAATGAAAGTGACCAAGCTGAATTGCAGTCGCGATTTAGCACGGTGACTCAGCTTGTGGTCTTTACTGGTTTACTCTTCGATCGCGGGAAACGGGTCTTCAAAGTTCGCCCATTTTTGAGCTCCTAGGGCGAATTCTGAGTCGGTCAACAGGCACTGATCGAGAGCTTCGGTGATCCGGCCTTCATTCATCTGGTGTCCGATGAAAACTAATTTCTGATGGCGGTCGCCATGGTCGCCCGTGATCTTGGCATTGATTTCCGCAATAGCGGTTTCTTCGTTAGGCCAATCGTCTTTCGGCGCGGCGGCCCACCACAGCCCCGCAGGGTTCAGGCGGATGGAGCATCCGGCCTGAGACCAGTCATAGGCCCAGTCATTTCGTGAACCGATCCACATCAGGCCTTTGCTTCGCAGCACCCCGTGCATCGTCTGGCCTTCGCGAAATGCTCCATTCATTGCTTGGGCAAATCGCGCCGCGTGGAAAGGGCGGTCGCGGCGGTAAACGAAGTGGCTGATGCCGTATTTGTCGGTTTCCGTTTGTTCTTCGCCGCGGGGCACGGCCAGCCAGTCGGGAGATGCTTCTGCTTCGCTCAGCCGAAACAGCCCGGTGCCCATCACCTTCGCTAACGGCACCCGACTTTCGCAAGACTGCAGAATTTCGGCCTTGGAATTTAATCGCCGAATCAGGCGTTCCAATTGTTCAAGTTCGAAGGGGTGGATCAGATCTGTTTTGTTGATGACGATGACGTTTGCGAACTCGATCTGATCCACCAGTAGGTCGACAATGATGCGGTGATCGTCTTCGTTGGTCCCCATGCGTCGATCCGCAAGGTCATCCATGGAACCGTATTCTCGAAAGAAGTTGGCGGCGTCGACAACGGTGACCATTGTGTCCAGTTCTGCGAGACTCGAAAGACTTCTCCCCGTTTCGTCTGTAAAGGTGAATGTCTCGGCAACCGGCATCGGTTCGCTGATTCCCGTTGATTCGATGAGTAGGTAGTCAAATCTTCCTTCTTGCGCGAGTCTTGCGACTTCGACAAGCAGGTCTTCTCTGAGCGTGCAGCAGATGCAACCATTGCTCATTTCCACCAGTTGCTCGTCGGTCCGGGACAGATTCGCCCCGCCGTCGCGAACCAATGCCGCATCGACGTTCACTTCACTCATGTCATTCACGATGACGGCCACTCGCATGTCTTCACGATTGGTGAGAACATGATTCAAGAGTGTGGTCTTACCAGCGCCAAGGAAACCACTGAGAACCGTGACGGGCAATGGGGTTTCGATCGATGGAAGTTCGTTCGTCGACATCGGAAGGCCTTACTTCATCAACGTATTGCTGAAGGGAAACAAGCGTGCTTTCGGCAAGCGAAAAAAACTGTTGGACATCCAAAATCAAGTTCGCGTGGATGTGTCAATAAAGAGACGACACAGATTTCAGGCGACGGCATTCTTACCGGGGCGTTCTTTCTGGTTTCGTTGCTCTGTGACGAGGCCGTCGGAGATCTGCAGCACACGCGAAGCGGTCGTGGAAACTGCGTCGTCATGAGTCACCAGAACTACGGCACGGTCTTCGTTGCAAAGTTCCGAAAGTGTTTCGACCACGAGGTCACGGGTTTCAGAATCTAGATTGCCCGTCGGTTCGTCGGCGAGGATCAACCGAGGGTTTGTGGCGAGCATTCGAGCCAATGCCACTCGTTGTTGTTGGCCCGCACTTAATTCGCTGGGGCGGTGCAGAATTCGGTCGACAAGTCCAAAGCGTTCCAGTAACTCAGTCGCGGCAGTGCGACGACTTTTGCGATCGTGTCCGTAAAGACGCAGCGGAAGTTCAACATTCTCTAAAGCGTTCAGCCAAGGAATCAAATTGAAGTTCTGGAACACGAAGCCGATTTTGTGGTTTCGAAGTGCGGCACGCTTTTCGATGCTGACATCGTAAAGTGACTCGCCGTCCAGAACGATACGACCGGCAGTTGGGCTGAGCATTCCGCCCAACATCGAAAGCAAGGTTGACTTGCCGCTGCCACTTGGGCCGATCACCGCCACAAATTCACCCGGTTGCACGCCGAATGTGGCCGTCTGCAAGGCGTGTACCTGGTCTTCACCGCGAAGGTAGCTCTTAGATACCTGATCTGCTTGGATCATACCGTTCTCTTTTCGCACTTGCGGAATCGTATCAGAGTTCTTGAAGACACACGCAGGGGTCTAGTTGAGCCGCTTTTCTTGCCGGCAAGAAGCTGGCGATTGCCGCAACAAGGATTGCGACCACCACTCCAACCAACGCCGCTTGCGGCTGAATGCCCACAGAGAGACTCTGGTATTGGCCTCCGATGGCGAACGCGGCAATGACTCCTACAGCAAGCCCCGCGATGCCGCCAACCAGCCCGATCGCGGATGCCTTCAGGATGATCATGCGACCAACCATTGTTGGTGTTGCCCCCAGAGCAAGCATGGTGCCGAGTTCTCGTTTTCGCTCGGTGACGTTTGCAAACATTACGCTGGCGATACTGGCTCCGCTGATCGCCATCAGCAGAGCGAACAGAACCCAAGACAGTCGATTCATCACGCGATTCACCGTGACTTGAGCTTCAACGACCTGCGAGATCGTCACCACGCGGACTCCCGGCAACAATGAATCCAGTTCATCAGCGAGTCCTGAAGAAACGTCCTCGCAGCAGCCCATGACTTCAATCACGTTGACCACAGGACCTTCACCGTGCAGTTCCTGAACTGTGTGAAGATGCGCGAACATACGGTTGTCGTCGGTCGTGCCGGTTGTCGGCAGGATGCCCGCAACAGTAAGGCTGGCCCGAGACGGTTCGCCGCTGGACATTTCGCTGGACAGTTCGATCTTGTCGCCGGCTTGAATCCCGTACGCTTCTGCAAGGTCGGCACCGATCAGCAGGGCGTCTTTGTCGAGTTCGTGAATGATGCGAGTCGACGAGTACGACGAGAGTTGCGTTTTCTCACCGGAGGAAATCTGGCACGAACGCCCATTGCAGCCTTCGCACTTTTTGCCCACGGGAACGGGGGCAAGTTCCGCTGATAGAATGCTCACACTTTGCCACGAGGACTTCTGGTAGAATTCGGTTCGTGGCAGAATTCCCGTCAACACGATGGGGTCAGAATTCCATTGGCTGTCGATGGTCAGCTTCGGTGAAAGCTCTTCGACGCCCGTCATCTGGGCCAGCGTGATGCGCGAAACATACTCTTCGGGAATCGACTGGCCATGTGTGTCTGCGGCGTAGTAATCCTGCAGGCTGACGTCGTTTGGCAATACAAGAATATTCGCGCCAAGCTGCTGCATCTGTCCAGCGATCTGCCGTTCAGATGACGATGCGATACTCTCTGCAGCGACCAGCGCTGACACACCCATCGCGACGACAATCAGTGCCGTAATTGATGGTCCTGGACGCCGAATCATTTCAGTCAAAATTAAGCCAAAGTGACCCACAATCGATCTCCCCTGAAAGCAAGCGATACCTACTTATTCTTGCTCTGGCAATGCTGACAGGAACACTGACCCGATTTGTGGATGGCACTGGCAAGTTGCTGTCCGGAAACGTTTTCATCAAACCTGCCGACGAAAACTCCGGGAGGAGCAAACACCAACACGGCCGGTTTTTTGATGTCCGTCTTTACTCCCATCCGTTCAAAGAATCGAGCTTCTTTGGCATCGTCAGCCGATGCTGTCACTTTGACGACGTGATTTTTTAGGTTCGTATCTGCTTCAAGCTGCTTGATGCCGACTGGCAATGTGTTGCCTCCGGCTGGTTGTAAGCAGACAACGGCGATCTTCTGTTCTTGCAATTTCTTCACCATCTCGGAGTATCGAGGTGTCAGAATTGCGTTGTCGAGTTGTTGCTGATTCACCTGCATTTGGAAGACGCCGGTGACCGCTCCGTTTGGTGCAACTCCGATGACAGTGGGCATTGGCAATCGGCTTGCATCGTATTTCTTTACGACGTCTGCGGCTGACTGGTCGGTCACGCCGACTTTAATCCAGTTCGTATTTCTGGCTGTCTTCGAAACCTGCTGACCAATGACGGAAGACATCTGGCGAGTTGCCGTATCTTCTGCTCGGTAGAACATGACATACGTGTATTTGCCTTCTTCCGCAGCGACCTTGATGGTCTTGTTGAAGTCTGCGGCCGACGCTGGGCCCGCGAGCGCAAATTGAATCGCCGTCAAGCAGTAGAAGAAAGTTCGCATAGGTTTCAATCCTCAGTTGAAAATCTCTGGCTGAGAAACTTATCGGACGAGTGGTTGTTCTCGGTTGAATCGATCATCAACACAATGATTGTAAATGCAATAAAATTGCATTTAAGGAGAATCTTGAAGACGAGAGCTAAGGACTTTCGATTTGTGCGTAGGCGTTGTGCTGGTGAATGGATTCAAAGTTTTCGGACGAGCATTGGTACCAAGCGATGCGATCATCCTCAGCAAGCGCACTCGCGAGATCTCTGACGATGTCCTCCACAAACTTCGGGTGATCAAAAGCGTCTTCGGTCACCCATTTTTCATCGGATCGCTTCAACACAGGGAAAATTTGCGTCGAGGCGGCTTGCTCCATCGTTTGAAATAGTTCGTCAAGAGATAATTCGACTTGTGGACTCAGTCGGACGCTTACTGTGAGTTCGCATCGTTGGTTATGTGCCCCCCGGTCGGAGACTTTCTTTGAGCAAGGGCAGAGGCTTGTCGCGGGGCCAGAGACCGAGACTTTCAGGTCGCCGTTCTTTCCGCTCAACGCTTCAATTGTGATCTCCAGCAGAACTTTTCCCGTTTCGCCCGTCACAGGAGCCGATCGATCGACGAAGAGTGGAAAGCGGACTCGTACTTCCGCCGAATCCGACTCTAATCGAGTTTGCAATGCTTGGGCGAACTCTTCAAACGACCGTAAGTGAAACGCAGATTTCCAGTCTCGCAGTGACTGCATGAATCGTGACATGTGCGTGCCACGACTCGCCGCATTCAGTGAAACGAACATATCAAATGATGCCACGGTGGGCTGTGTCGATTCGCCAGACGAGACTTCAATGGGATAGCTGACTGAAGTGACGCCGACGCGATGGATGGCGATGTTTCGAGTTTCAAGTGATGACTGAACGTCGGGGAGTGCAGAGGAAGATTGAGATGCGGTCAACGGGAGAGCTCCTTCGGAGGCTTGTATTGTGAAGACGATGAAGCGGGTTCAGCGGGGCAGGGCGGCTGTTGAATCGGACGGGTTCTCACACGGAGTGATTCGCACCGATAAAAGTAAACGGAGAGCTCTTGAATGTCCCAGTTGATGTCATGGGCGGGGCGTAGACGTTCCCGCGAGTGATTCTGAGCATCTCGTGTGCGTTCTGGTCTCTTGTGCGTATGGGTTACACATGCAACTGGATTGCAAGTATAGTCGCAAATGCGCAGCGAGCAATCCGTTGAATCGTCCTAGATAGATTCAATCGACAAATTTTCTGGTCATGCAGTCAGCTGACGTGTCGACTTATTTGCACTTATTGCAGTGGCCACGCAGAAGGATCTCGTTGACTTCGCCGACTTCTTCGCTGGCTCGCTGACTGCTGGCCGTCAATCGGACTTTGTCAAGGCAAGTCACTTCACCGCACTCGACACAAAGGAAGTGGGGGTGTGGATCGTGGTCTTTGTTCCCGTTTCGAATTTCCTCAAATCGGTAGACATGATCTCCCAGTTCCGCACGGCGAAGCAAACCGGCGTCCGCCATGTCATTGAGATTGCGAAACGCGGTCGCTTTGTCGACACCGTTTTCATCGAGTTTCGCAGCCACATCGGCATGAGTCATCGGCGCTGTCGCCTCGCGTAGCAAGCGAAGCGTTGCCATACGAGCTGGAGTGGCTCGAAGGCCAGCGGCTCGGATCGCGCTTTTGAATTCGTCCATGTCGTGCTCTAATGGCATTTGCTGGTTCAATCTGTCAAGAAAACTCACGCATTCAGTCTGAGGTGTATCGTACAACCTGCAATGATTCAAGATGGGACAGAAATGTGCGTTCCGTTCGTTTCACGCGGACCTGCTTTGTCTCTGAGCAAGTTGTGTCTCTGTTGATATTCCGAGCGTTGACGGTTGAGTCAGCTCTTGCCCATGGCACAAGCACGTAACCTTAAGTCTTCAGCTATGACGCAGAATCCAGTGGAAGCAGTTTTTCCTCGACATGTTCAGCGGTCGATCTGTCTGCTGAGTCAGCAGTGCTGGTGTTGGGGGCGCGATATTCTTCGCCCAGAAGGGAACTGGTTGCTGGAAGTCGGTTTCGAGCGACTTGAGCCGCCGAAAAAGCTGAAAGGCCGTGGCAGTGTGTATCAACTGCTGCTCTCCGATGATCGCCAATTGATTCTCCGAGGGTTCGGCGTCTTTTTTGGACAGCTGGGTGTTGGGGGCGTCTTTTTGCCGCGTTTCGAATTCACACCTCGCTACACAAAACTGTCAAAGTTAGATTCGCCACCGTGGACCACAGATCATCTCCCGACGCTGCAGCCGCTTGATCAGGGCAATAGAAGCGACTGTGCTAGGCTCACCCATGACCTCGTGGACTGGTTTGCGGCGTACGAGGCCAACGTGATTGAAGTGCTTGGAGTTGCCTATCGCGACAAGACACTGGCCGAATGGAAAGATGGCGACAATGTCGTTGTGGCTGCCAGCGAATTTTCTGCGGCGTGGCGCGAGCTAAAACACCAAATCGGCGCAGGGCTTGAAGGGCTAGCGTTGCAAAGTGAGTAACAAGTTTCAGTGTCGGCATAGGGGATCACCGCGTTAAGTCTTTGGTGATGCAGGAACATCCCCGTCAGTTCCGGTGTTGTTGGAAGGCATTTCTGTTGCAATCTCCCTAAATGCAATTGAATTGCAAATACACCTCAAACGTGTTAGCACACGCCTTCGTAGAAAGTTGCACTTGAAACGAAGTACCAATCCGACTCCAACCATGTTTTGATTGCTGGAATGTCGCCATGAGGATCAGACGAACAGTCGCCGACGACAAGATTCAACTTCTTCCCTTGGCGTGCCCTATCTTCGGGCTGCTGGCATTTGCTGGCTGTACGTCTGATACGACGGCAGAGCCAGCCGAACCGCCAGCCGAAGCGATTGCCAGTCACTCGGATCGTCATGCTCAAGACACTGTCGCAGTCGAAACGCATCAGCCGTTCACACTCGATCGCAATGACGTCAAGCAGCATAGGGTGCAGCATCCGTTGTTCAAAGTCAGCAGTGCGCGTCCCCAAGGCTTCAGCGAAGCGGTCGTCAAGATCGTCGAACTGAATGAAAGCATCAAGGCAGCATTCGCAGCGAATCAGGAAGTGGCGGCAGATGATCGACTTCATGAACTTGGCCGCGTTCTGCAGACAGTCAATCTTCTAGCGGAAGACGCCGATATGACATCTGC
Source organism: Fuerstiella sp. (assembly GCA_039974975.1). Taxonomy (GTDB): domain Bacteria; phylum Planctomycetota; class Planctomycetia; order Planctomycetales; family Planctomycetaceae; genus Fuerstiella. The sequence continues at coordinate 11,303 of JBDWHY010000019.1, forward strand.
ACGTCGAGAATCTGTCTCTATGGCTGTCGTGAAGTTGTTCGAAGCCTTTCGTGCAGTCGATGCCGCCATGCACGGCGAAGATGGAATGTCTTATGAAGAGGCGTCAATGGATATCGAAGAGAATCTCGCAGTGCTGTTAGACGCGCATAATTACACCAACGAATCGTCTCGGCCCTGCGAAGAATGACGTGGTTCTTGAAGTCGAACATAACAGATTTACGTAAGTCTTTGGTGAAGACACGCAGGCCGTTGATCGCGCGCAGCTGATTGTCGGGGCATTGGGGTGAGTGGTCTGCCGGAAGCGATTCTCTGCTGTCTAAGAGCCGATCAGCGACCAGCGTCGATTGACGGTGACAGCGTCTGACTGCGTCCCCTTTTGCAAGAAGTGTTCGTTTGAGTTGATTCTCGCTCGCGCCGAAACGAAACCTTCTCTGACAACCGGGACGGCTGAGGAAGTTTGTTTCAAGATCAACGGCCGCATCATGCAAATTTGCAATGTGCCGATAACTGCCTTGGGGGAGCGCCAAGTAGGTCGCTGAAACGTTTATGAGCCGTGCCGATCCGGGGTGACCACATCCTGACTTTTTCAGCGGGCTGTTAGCTGGTTTGCAGGCGAGAACTGCCTTTGTGTGAGACTCTGGCGGTCAAGCCACTGCGAGTGCCAAAAAGCGATCAAGTTCGGAACAGAAATTTCGAATGGTCGGCTGTTGGCGAAATCGCAGTGGCTGGAGCTTACGTCAGTCGCCCATGATGACAGAAAGAGAATTAGGGCGAATTGAGAACTTCGAGGCTGGCTGCAACGTAGCTAAGGACTTCAGGAAAATGGTCCTGCAACAGTTCTTCGATATCGTTTCTCTGATCATTTGCGTATGCCATTCCAGCGGCAATGATTCTCTGATGGTGATCAACACACAGAATGAGTCCGTGCACAGGAGTGTTGCTGCACGCTGGAACAGTGACCGAGGGAAGGCTGCCGACATGCCTGTACATAAACGGATGCCATTTTCCGTCCACACAAAGTAGGGCACAAGCCCCATGCAAGTCGGTATCTTGTCGCAGCTTGACCAGAAACCCCAAGCCATAGCCGTCATCGTCGCATTGTTGCTTTTGGTCGCTTTCAACACACGGTCTCAAGATGATGTTCGTGGCTTCCAAGCTTGTTGGTGGTGAATCACAATCGCAGCCCCCTGAAGTGACTGTCAGTGTGCTGGCGACAGTCGGGTCTAATGGTGCAAGATCGCATCCATACAGTTGGATCCATCGAGAACCAATCTGTTCGAACATGCACTGTCCATTGCAGCTAATGACGAATTTAGAACTGAGGGCTTCGAACTTACTCATTTTGAGCTTTCTGGGTGAGTTTGAGTAGATGTTGAACCAATTTCTCGAACCAAGCGGAAACCAATCGTCATCGAACCGTCAGCCAATGGGTATGCTTTAGCAGGATCGCAGTAGCCGACCGAAGACCATGAGCTTCCACCGACAGCCTTGTAGACACCACCAGCATTTACGATTTCAGCGGCGTTCCCATAGAGGTCAAAAAGTCCAATGCGGTTTGGGCGTTTTTGACCAACCGCCATGAGACGTTCTTCTTCTCCCGGAAATTCCGAGCGGATCCACGCATGTCTTGGCATGACACTTCGGCTATCTCCCCAGTAGAACGCGTTGTTGCCTCCGGCGTGCGCAAGACTTTTCCATTCTTCGAAAGTTGGTATGCGGTATCCAGTGAAGCTGGCATCTTCCTTCCCGTAGTAGGCGCCCAATCCATGGGACTTGCTGTATTCGTCGCAAAACGTTTTGACCCAATCCAACTTGGTTTGAGACAGTGGGATCGGGTCATCTTTTTCTCGGTTTCTCGCGTACAACTGGCCAAGCCCTGTCGCATGAGGATGGTTTTCTAAGAAGTACCTGAGGTTTCCAACGGTAACTTCGAATTGCGATACTTCGTAGGTCGAGTTGTCGATTTTGAACTGAATGAAATCTATGTCGACTCCTCGTTCTTGCCGACTTGGCATGGCTCGTGCAAGGGCATCGCAGGGGCGATCTCCGTTGTCACGGCAGCCCGTGCAGAGATCTTTGATTTGACCGGAAGCAGTTTCTGGCCAAATCAGAGCAGCCGTTTGAATGGCGACCAATAACTCGCCGTCGTAACGCGATTCGGTTGCCATTTTCTGAAACAGTTTCGAGCCGGCCGCTGCATCAATGAAGGCCTCTCGGTATTCGCAAAATTCGGTGTTTGACACGTATTCTCGAGCTGTCGCTTTCGTCCCGGCAACAAGGGACAGGAACGCGAAACGCCCGTGATCACGTTCATTGTGTTCAAGAATACTGGAAGCCAGAAGTTCTTCAAATTCTTGTTTCGAAAAGCGTCGACTGGCGACTGTTGCGAAGCTGTCGATCTCAGCCGCAGATAGCTCATCAGCACGGTCTAGCAAGTCAGTGACCGAACCGTGTTGGTCTGCGAAATACGCGATCAGAGCGATTTGCGCATTCACACGATTCGAAGCAGGCTGGTTGATATTGACCGCACACCGCTCTAAGTCATCGCGGGCAATTTCTTTGATGGGCCGAACTTCCTCGATGTTCGAGAGCAGCGATTCTGAACGAGAATTGATCAGTTGTTTGATTGTAGATTGATCCGAAAGGTCACGTGCCCCCTTCTCGTTGATGGCGAAGTAACTGATTGACAACGCGCTGAAGGTCAGCAGGCACACGGCCACGAAAACAGCGATCAGCATTTTTTGGTGGTGGATCGCTTTTCGGACGATCCTTTCGCCGGCTGCAAGCGGGCGAGCTTTTGTAGGCCGTCCATTCAAAAATTGTTCGAGATCGTCGGCCAGCTCGCGACAGTTTCGGTACCTTAAACGCGGTTCAAGAAAAAGACATCGATCGACAATAAAGCCGAGATCCTTGGGTATGCGCAATGAGATGTCTCCGATCTTCGGTGGGGATCGACGTGCCACCGCTGCCAGATATTCAGCATGTGTCTGCCCACGCGACGGAAGCTCGCCGGTCAGCATTTCAAACATCATCGCACCGATCGCGTAAATGTCTGAACTTGGTTCCGCGAGATGCGATTCTCCACGGGCCTGTTCGGGTGACATGTATGCGACAGTCCCCAATGCGACGTTGATGGACGTCAGTCGCCGGTCTGGGAGCGAAGCTAAGCCAAAGTCTGTGATGTGAGGCAGGCCTGCTAGGTCAACAATGATGTTCTCGGGTTTTAAGTCTCGATGAACAATGCCTTGCTGATGTGCTGCTGCAGCTCCATCAGAAATGTCAAAGAAAAGCTGTGCCAGTTGCAGTGGGTTCGGTTCAGTGCAAAGCGCCCATTCTCTTGCGGAAACGCCTGTTATTAATTCGTAGGCGATGAAGTGTCGTCCATCAGCCACGCCAGATTCATAGATCCGCACGACAGACTGATGTGTCACTTGAGCGGCGATATTTGCTTCGCTCAGAAATCGCTCTCTGAGGCCATCGGAAACTGATTCTCGGCGCAGAACCTTCAGAGCAACGTCGCGGCTTAGGCGGTGATCTCTTGCGCGATAGACATCAGCCGTGCTTCCCGCTCCGAGTCGTTCGAGGCATTGGTAGTGAGCAACTTGTGGGAGTCCGTCCATTGTGTGCCGCCTTTGAGGTATGTCGGTAGAACGGGTATCCCTGCGATTCGTGCGCACAAATTATTGCCAATGGATTGCTTCTAGCTCACGACACAGGGCGCGAAGTGCATTGCGGTGTCGTCCACGAGCAACCGCAGCGTTGGTTCCAAGGCAATCACCGATTTCATCAAACGAACACCCTTTGACATATCGCAGTTCGACGATTTTTTGATGCTCTTGAGTCAGCATTTCAATGCGATTTCGAATGATTTCGCGTTCTTCTTTGGCTCTAAGCTCTGCAGATCCAGTGATTGCACCAGAATCAAGAAGCCATGCTGCCATCGACTCTGATGCAGATTCGGCGCGCTTGCGAATCTGCGAGACCACGACGTTGTTCGCGATTCGAATCAACCAGCTGGTTAACTGCGCATCGCCACGATACTCGAATGTATCCATGGCTCCGATTGCTCGCACCATGGTCTCTTGAGCGATGTCATCGACGCTAAACCTTGCAAGGATCTGAGGTGACACTTGCTTGGTGATGTGTCGCAACAGCATTGGGCGAAGAGCAGTCAGCTTGCTTGTGAGGTGAATATTGTCAGTTGTCAAAATTGCTGCTTTCGGTTGCGCACATTCTGACCGCACTCGCGTTGCAAACAAGTGAACACAGCTCCGACGTGAAACTACGTTGGGACTGACATTTTTCACTCGGCCGTCAGGTCACGTCGAACAGGAGTTAGGTATGAAGGATTTATTGAGATCGATGTTTGCATTGTTGCTGCTCAGCGGCATCGTTCAAGCCAACGACATGCAGAAGGTGATTTATCCAGACGGTCGCGTGGTGTGGGAGCAAGTTCCTGTCGCCGAGCAAGTCAGCACTTCGTCTCCCAAAGACTGTTGCGAAGAGTGCGGCAATTCAACATGCAATGGATGCAAGAAGGGGCTTAACGAACCAGAAATTGAAAGCGGACACGCCTGTGACACAGACGACTGCAAAGACATTGAAGTGATCGTGGACGGAGAGCTAGAGCGAGTCTGTGAAGAAACACCGTTTTACTCGAAATGTATTCCCGTCGAGGCCCACGCTCCTGTCCCCGTCATTGTCTGCACGAAAGTTGAAACGTTGCAGTTCAAGACTCATCGGGTCAGTAGTGATCCCTGCTGTGCCTTTACAGTATGCGTGCCCTGCAAAAGATGTTGGAAGACCGAGAAGAAGTGCGAGCTGCGAAAGACGAAAGCGAAGCTGGAAGTCTGTCTACGGCAAAGCGGCACGGTTGATGTCTATGTTTTGAATGTCCCCGGAATGCCCAAAAAATGGCTGTGGCTTCAAGACGCAGAGCTTACTGCAGCTCGACAGCAAATTGGTAAGGACTTCAGCTTCTAGTTGTTGAGATGCCGTCCAAGACTGAAATCAATGAATGCACGGATGCGGGACCACGACAGGAAGATCCTGTCGTGTGTCTTCGTTTGTGCCAGTGACCATTGATCGAGCGGTCTGCAGAATTCGGTGCCAGGGGTGGCTGGAGCGACGCATCGGCTTTTTGAAATCTCAGCTGCAGCACCGCTGGTTGAGACCAAGCCTACGATTTACGGCCCCGATGCTGCGTTTAGCTGCAATGAGATCTTGCTCAGGTGTGTCTGGTGTTGGTGGCAACGGCTGGCTGGCTGGAGCTGGCAGTCTACTGGCCTTGGAATTCTGTTGGCACTTTACCGAGCCAGTCGGGGACTCCTTCTTCCAGTAGTCTTTTGTGTTTTTTGCCGTAGCTGTCTGTACCACCATTTTTGATGGATTTAGGAACGACATTTGTTTTGGGAAAGTAGCGAGCGAGCTTCTTCTTGATGCTCGCTCGCTTTGGATCGTTGGCGATGTTGTTGTTTTCTTCAGGATCGCTGCGATGGTCGTACATTTCTTCGCTACCGTCTCGATAACGGATGTACCGAAAGTTTTGACTTCTGGCAGAGTGATTCTGGTAGTGCCATGTCGTGATGGCTGGCTTGAGTCGTTTGGCTTCGGGGTCATTCAGTTGAGGCATCAAGCTGGTCCCTTCGAGGCCTTTGACTTCAGGCAGGTTGCACAGTTCCACGAGCGTTGGGTAAACGTCAAGGAGGCTGACGGAACGGCTGCATGATTCCGAAGCGTTTAACTGATTGGGCAATCTGATCGACAATGGTACTCGAGTTGATTCTTCCCAAAGCGACTGCTTCCGCCAGGTGTGTTTTTCTCCGAGATGTTGACCGTGGTCCGACCAGAATATTACGATCGTGTTGTTCGCATGAGGGCTTTCTTCAAGAGCTTGAAGCACCTTGCCGGCTTGAGCGTCAACGAACGACACACAGGCAAGGTAAGCTCGCGTCATTTCTCGCCAATAGTCTGGGCCGATGCTGACTACGTTCGCGTGATCTCCGCCTTCGATTGTGCCATACGCCATCGCCTTACCCCACAGTGGGATGTCGTTCATTTCATTTTGTGGAACGTTGGCCGCTGAAATTTGTTCAAGTGGGTACAGGTCAAAAAATTCTTTCGGAGCGGTGTACGGAACGTGAGGACGGATAAAGCCAACAGCAAGAAAGAAGGGTTTGTCTTGCCGTTGCTTCAGTTGGTCGGCGGCCCACGCTGCAATTTGTTCGTCGGGCATTCCTTCAGGAGGCATGTCATCCGCGTCAAGCGATCCCCAGCATAGTGACTGGCCATCGACGCCTTCTTGATACTTCTGATAGATGGCTCCACCGTCCTTTGGGAACGGGTGGAAGTGGCCACCTTTGTCGCTTTGGTATCCGTGTCCTCGTGAAGCCAGTTTTTTTGGCCACTTGTATTTGGGGCGTGTCTTGTCCCAATAATCATAGCCTTTCACGTCGCTTGTTCCTTTGTGGAAAATTTTGCCTGCTGCCAAAGTCTTGTAGCCGTTGCGTTTGAAATGAGTTGGCATCGGAACAGTATCTCCGAGAGCCTGTTGGTAACTTTTTAAGCCCTTGGACGTGTTGGAATACCAACCCGTGCTGGATGGTCTGAGGCCACTAAAAAATGAGTGCCTTGATGCGCTACAAACAGGAGCCGTGCAGTGAGCGTTCGAGAATGACACGCTTTGCGAAATCAGCTGGTCAAGATGAGGTGTCTTCGCCTTTGGGTGCCCATCGAGTGCTCCGATCCAATCGTTCAGGTCATCGATCGCGATCAACAAAACATTGGGAGGGAGAGACTGAGCTTGGGGCTGAGGCCTGTTTGTTGATTCGGCACCTAAGCCGCCTGGATCGTCGGCGAAGCTGACTGATGTACTTGCGAACGCCAGAATGATGAAAAGCATTCTTGAATTTTTTGATGACTTAACTGTTGTGTCTGGCATTGACTTTCCTGCAGAAAATATCGGTTCACCTCTAGTGTATTCAGCTGTGCAATCAGTGGGCAAGTGATTGGATATTTCCGGGGTGTGAAATCGTGTCTTCACCATGCAGTCTTGTCGTTTGGTCATCGTTAAAAAGTGTGTTCCGCGACATTACCTGATTGTCTGCCTATACTGATGGCCGACACATCACTTCCTTCCCCAAGATTGTTGCCTACAAATGACCAGACTGATTTTGCTATTTCTGCTTGTAATTGGGTTGCCAGCAAATGCCGATGAGCGGCCGTCTCTTCCCAATGTGATTTTCGTCATGGCTGATGATCTTGGCATTGGAGACGTTTCGGCAACGAATCCGGATTGCAAAATTAAGACCCCCTATTTGCAGCAAATGGCCGACGAGGGAATCACTTTTCTTGATGCTCATTCGTCCAGCGCGGTTTGCACGCCGACTCGATACGGAGTCTTGACAGGTCGTTATAACTGGCGGTCAAGACTGGCCAAAGGAGTGCTGAGTGGTACCAGTTCACATTTGATCCCCGCCGAGCGAGCAACCGTTGCTCATTTGCTTCGTCAAGCGGGCTACCATACTCAAATGATTGGAAAGTGGCATTTGGGATGGGATTGGGCGAAGAAAGAGGGCGCTCAAGGCAAGGGGGGAAGTAAGTGGATCGACTTTACTCAGCCAGTGAAGAACGGCCCCGATATTAATGGCTTTGATGGGTATTATGGACACTGCGGCTCATTGGATATGGCTCCTTATGTCTGGGTAGACACAGGCAACGTGACTGCAATTCCAGATCGTGAAGAAGGGGTTACGAAAGGCCAAGATCCCTATGGGTGGTATCGAAAAGGGCCGATTGGTCCAGACTTCGAAATTGAAAAAGTGCTTCCTCATTTGTTTGAAAAGAGCATTGCTCATATTGAACGGCAAGCACCTGCGGCAAAGGAAGGTAAGCCTTTCTTTTTGTATCTGCCATTGCCTGCCCCTCATACGCCCATTGTTCCAGTTGCTCCTTTTAAGGACGCCAGTGGAATGAATCCGTACGCGGATTTTGTGATGCAGGTGGATCATCACATGGGTGAATTGATGGCAGCCTTAAAAGAAAACGGCGTCGACGACAACACGATTGTTTTCTTTACCAGCGACAACGGATGTTCGCCGGAAGGAAATTTCAAGGCATTGGCAAAACATGATCACGATCCCAGCGCGGGTTACCGAGGTCACAAGGCGGACATCTATGAAGGTGGTCATCGTGTTCCTTTGATTGCTCGATGGCCCGCTGGCATTCAAGGTGGCCAGACAACGCAAGCAGTTGCCTGTTTGACGGACTTCTATGCGACGCTACGAGACATCACAGGTCAGCCCGTTGATGCTCATGGAGGCGAAGATTCGTTTAGTTGGGTTCCCGCGTTTCAGGGGCAGGAAAAAACCGAACGAAGCAGCCTCGTCAGCCATTCGATTGGTGGTTCGTTTTCGATTCGCGAAGGCAAATGGAAACTGTGCTTATCGGGGGGAAGTGGTGGTTGGAGTGCTCCTCGTGAGCCCGAAGCAAAAAAGAAGAATTTGCCATTGATGCAGTTGTTTGATTTACAGGCCGATCGCAGCGAAACAACGAACCTGTTGGAACAGCATCCGGAGCAAGTTGATGCTCTGTTGAAATTGCTAAGCGAAGAAGTGCAGAACGGCCGCTGTACTCCCGGTGAACCGGTTAGCAATGACCGCGAAGTGAAATTCTTGCCCAATGGGGTCACGGTAAAAGGCAAATGATCTTTGTGATGAGTGGACCTGTTGTCTTCGGTAATCGGCCTGTGTGAGGCCGATTACGTGGACATTCGGGCTCATGGGGCTCGACTACAGAATAAAGCACACAGAACACACAGAGCTCATCGTGTGATTGCGAATCGTCAGCGTTCTTTGCTCAGCGCGCACATCGCCGCATTGTGTCCCGGAATTCCACTCACAGCCCCGCCTCGAAGTGCGGATGAGCCAGCCTTGTAGACTCTTGAGAATTCGGTTTCGACACCCCAGGTTCCAACGTGTTGATCATCGCCATAGAACCACGACGGCGCGTTGTGAAAGATGTTGCCTTGATCAAGGCCAATTTCTGTTCTTAAGTCTTGAGGTGTTTTGATTTCGATGCACGGTTGTCCCGAAGCATCTTCTGCAATGCAGTCTTCGAACGATTCATCACACAGCTGATTCAAGCCTCGTGTATAGCGTTCAGCAACGGTCGCTTTTCGTGAATCGTGGTCTGTTTCGAAAAGTCGGTAGGGCATGTCGAGGCCGAACAACGTGAGCGTGTGGAATCCGGATTGCTGCAAGTCTTTCGATAGGATGGAATTGTCAGTCAACGTGTGGCAGTAGACTTCTCCGGGAGTTGGATTTGGAATTTCGCCTCGTTGGGCAGTTTCCCAAGACTGCTGCATCTGCTGATAACCTTCATCGATGTGAAATGATCCGCAGAAGGCTTCGTTCGATGTCGTGCCGGTGGCTTTTAACTTGGGAAGTCGTTTTAGTAGGAAGTTCATTTTGATCACGCTTCCTTCGTCTTCGCTGTGGGGCGTCCATGATTGCTGAAAAAGACGTGCGAAGGTTGCTGAGCCTGCGTTCACAAAAACGTGTGTGGCGTCCACACAGTGTTCGGTGTTGTCAGTGGAAAAGGTGACGGAATGTTGGCGAGGGCCGACGTCCACATTTGAAGCAGGTGCTTCGGTGGCAAAGTGAACTCCCAACGTTCGACAGCGCTGCAGTAGAGCGTCGACCAAGCTTTTCATGCCTCCGACGGGAACCTTCCATTCTCCGGTTTCGTTGCCAATGATGTGGTACAGGAAACAACGATTTTGAAGCAAAGAAGGATCGTGTGCATGAGTGAAGACTCCGATCTTCCCATCAGTCATAAGCAGTCCTCGCAAAGCATCATGATCTGCAAAGTGTTCGATCGTTTGTCCCAGCGGTTGGTCAACAAAAGCCTTCCAAGCGTTTCGTTGCTGTTCGGTCTTCAGTCTGGATGCAAAGCAGTTTCGCGAGCGAAGAGGCTGCAGCATTGTCGGCCAAATCACTTTTGCGATCGAAGCTTGTAGGTCTAGAAATTCCTGATACCGATTCCATGCGGAATGATGGCCCGTCATTTCGAACAGTGAGTCGCGAGATCTAGAATCATCGACGTTGGAAAGCACAAGGCCACGTTGTCGTCCTAAAGTATCTTTCCAAGGTGTGAAGGATGCGGTTGCTCGTCGGCGAGTCTCGAATTGCAAGTTCAGATCTTTGATGATCTTGTCTGGAAGCAATGAGACAAGGTAAGAGTAACGAGAGAGCAGGGCGTCGTAATCTGGAAAGACTTGCTGAGATGCTGTGGCACCTCCCAGGGTCTGGTTTTTCTCCAGTACTAGGACGGACTTGCCTGCTTTTGCCATGTAGGCGGCTGCAACAAGGCCATTGTGTCCGCTGCCAACAACGACGACGTCGTATTTTGATTCGAAAGAATGAGTCATGAAGACGTCTTGAAACGGTTGGGCGAATGTTGCCGCGAGTGCGCCAGTTTTGCAGGATCCGATGGCGGAAGAAATCCGATCGTGAAACCAGATGCCAAAGCTTTCAATGCGTGTTCATTTGCATCATTCGTGCGGCGAAGGCTTGCTATACTAAAAGAGGTTTCGCTTTTGGTCGACGCCAAAAATGTAGGAATGATTCGCAAGTCAGGGTATGCTTTTCTCATGAACACACCACTTCATCGACGTCGTTTTGTGATTCAGTCTGTGGCTGGATCAATTGCTTTGCCCGGCTTGGATTCTTTGAACGCCGCGTCTTTGAACGCCGCGTCTTTGGATGGTGGTTCACCCATTCGCCAATCGCAGGGTGCTGGCCAACAAGCTCGCCGGTTTGTTGCTGTTGGAAACTTGCTGGGGTTTCAACAGAAGCATTTGTTTCCAGAAACCACGGGCAAGTCTTACGAGGAAACTCGTCTGTTGAAAATGCTGTCAGATAACCGTCAGCACATGACGGTTTACCGTGGTCTAGATCATGGGCTGCGTGGTGGCCACTTTGCTGTACACACGTTTTTGTCGGGCGTGTTACATCATGAATCCAAGAATCGGCAGGACGGCAATGTGACCATTGATCAGTTCATTGCTGATGCAGTGGGAAAGCAGACAAGGTTTCCATCTTTGACCATTGGCTCTGAAGGAGGCATTCATGGCGGCTGCCAACTTTCATGGACTCGATCGGGTATCCGAGTTCCTCCGATTACTGGACCGGCAGACCTATTTGAAAGGTTGTTCGTTACAGAATCGAAAGAGCGTCGAGCTCAAAAGGTCAAAGCCAATTCTCTGCAAGCATCGATATTGGATTCCATCACCGAAGAGGCCCATTCGCTTTCTGGGCGAGTAAACCAAGAAGACAAGCAGAAGTTAGACGAATACTTCAGTTCGATTCGTGACGTTGAAAAGCGATTGGAAGTTCGCCGCCGTTGGGCCGATCAGCCTAAGCCGGATGCTCCGTTTGAAAAGCCGGCGAATCAGAACACGGTGGAAGATCTTCCAATGCTTTATGAACTCATGGCTTTGGCACTGCAAACCGATTCGACTCGAGTCGCCACATTAGAAATTGGAGGCAGCTTTTTACCTCAACACCTTGGTATCGATAAGTCTTATCACGGGTTGTCACATCATGGCAACGACGAAGAATCAATTGCTCATTTGGTGACCTTGGAATCTTATCAGTTGGAACAGTTTAATAAGTTTTTAAGCCGGCTGGCTAAGATTCAAGATGGCGATCAGTCGCTGCTTGATTCCACCGCTGTTTTGTTTGGCAGCGGAATGGGGAGCGGAAATTCTCATACGAATTCGGACCTCCCAATCGTGATGGCCGGTGGAGGCTACGGTCGAGGTGATTTCCGGAAGGTTCAATCCAAGGGGCTTGGCAAAGTTCCTTTGTGTAATCTGTTTCTTGATATTGCTCAGCGAATGGGGATCGAAATCGATTCCTTTGGAACCAGCACCGGAACATTCTCGTAGGTACGAATCAAATGCATGTCAGTTGGTTTTCGAAGTGCCGCTTTGTGCCAGGCGTGGCTGTACTTCTGTTCGCAGTGAGTCTTTGGTCCGCCGCGTGGCCCGCCGCGTGGGCGGATGATGTGGCCGATCGTAAGTTGGTGTCAGATTTTCTGGGCCAATACTGTCTTGATTGTCACAGCGATGAAGTTGCAGAAGGTGAACGAGATTTCGAATCGTTTCAGCTTCCCATCACCTCTCTTTCGCAAGTCATCGTCGCCGATGAAATCATCGATCAGATGACTTTGAGGCAGATGCCTCCGGATGAATCTGAACAGCCTTCTGATGACAAGCGGGTGGCGGTTTTGAAAGTTTTGCGCGATGGGATGCGGCAGGCTGAAGATCGAGTGAAAAGTTCTGGCTCACGCACTGTGATGCGTCGATTGTCTCAGCGAGAATATGAAAACACGTTGGTCACGTTGTTTGGCCGTCGAGTGGACACTTTGGGTTTGACGGCAGACTTCCCGAAAGAAAATACCAGCCATCACTTGGATAATATCGGTGACACCTTGGTGACATCTGGTTTCCTGTTGGATCAGTACTTTCAGGCTGCATCACGACTTGTGGAATACCGACTTGGCAAACCCTCGATGGATGCCAAGTCGTGGCATTTTACGGACAACTTTCGTCAGTACGAAGAGCTGACGGGTTCGCACAAGAGTGTGTTTCAATTCAAATTTTTGTGTCTCTATGAACAACCAGATACAGATACTCGACAAGGGGGCTATGGCCACATTGAAGACTTTCTGGACGGAGTCCCAGTTTCTGGGCTGTACGATATTGAAGTGAACGCTCAGGCGATGCATCGGGATACTCACTACGATCCCAAGATCTTCCGCATCGATTTTTCTGAGCCCTTTCAGTTGGCCGTCGTGCCTGGTGACGCCACCAAGGGCCACATTCACTATCCTCAGGCCATTGAGCCCATTCTTGGGCGAGCGATCGTTCCGGACGATCAGCCGGAATGGTTGAAGTTTCAAGTCTGGTTGGAAGCCGGCCAGACTCCTCGATTTATTTTTCCCAACGGTCCGTATGAATCTCGAGCTTCAGTGATCGCAGTGAATCGCAAGTACAAGGACGAATTCAAGAATCCGAAAGACGGTGTCAATCGAAGTACGTTGCTTCGCGAAGGAGCATTGCCCCATATCAGAATTGGCCAGATCAAAATTCGTGGTCCGCTACCAGAACCATTTGGCAGCAAAGAAGAAGCCAGTGTGTTTGGCGAAGGTGGCTTTCAGGCAGACAAAGCTTTGGATCAATTGTATGGCTTTGCCAAACGCGCTTATCGGCGTCCATTGGATGAAGCTGATCGCGGGCGAATCAGAAAATTGTACGAGCGACGAATTGTTGAAGAAGCTGCTCCTCGGCAAGCAGCTTTGGACGCACTGAAAATGATTCTGTGTTCGCCTTCATTTTTGTATCTCAGCGAAATCACTTTAGAAGACGAAGCTGGTCTTAACGATTTCGATTTGGCTTCTCGCCTTTCATACGCTCTTTGGACGGCTCCACCGGACAAAGAATTGTTTGCGATTGCTGAATCGGGTCAGCTGACAAACACGGATGTCTTGAAAGGGCAGGTTCAGCGTTTGTTGACTGATGAAAGGTCCAATGAATTTGTAAACGGTTTTTTGGATAGCTGGTTGAATCTTCGAGACCTAGGTAACCAGCCTCCTCCACGGAAAGCTGCATGGGAATACTATTCAACAGATTTACCTGCTTCGATGAAGCAGGAAGCCCGTCAGTTCTTTCGCCATCTCATCGATGGCAATCGATCTGTATTTGAATTGCTGGACGCCGATTACACGTTCGTCGACAAGAAATTGGCAAAGCACTACGGGCTGTCAGCCAAAGATCGTTTGAAACTGCAAGATGGTTTTCAACGAATTGAATTTGTTGAAGGGGATCATCGAGGTGGCATTTTGGGAATGGCGGGCGTTTTGACGGTGAGCGCCAACGGCGTGGAAACATCACCCGTGACTCGAGGAGTTTGGGTGCTAGAAAACGTCTTGGGGATCACTCAACCACCCCCACCGGATGAAGTGCCTGACATTGAAGCAAATGTGACCGGAGCCAAAACGATTCGTGAAAAATTGGCCTTACACAGTACAGATAAAACGTGTTTTGTCTGTCATCGCAACATTGATCCGATTGGCTATGCATTGGAAACGTTTGACCCCATCGGGCGATTTCGAACCAAGTATCCAAAGGCAAAAGGGGCATCGACAGCTGCGAAAATTGATTCGTCTGGCAAGCTACCGTCGGGGGAAGACTTCCAGAGTTTCGCTGAATTTAAACGAGTGCTGTTGGGAAGTCGCAAAGATGTGTTTGCCAAAAGTTTGATCGAGAAACTGCTTAGCTATTCTACCGGACGGCACATGGAATGGTCGGATCGCACCGAAGTGGATCGGATCTTCAACCGTGTGAAGGCTGCCGATTACGGGCTGAAAACAATGGTGGAAGAGGTCTTGTTAAGCAAGATATTTTGCTCTCCGTAGGTTTGCTGTGGCTGTGCAGAGATCAGGTCAGTGCTGGTTTTGTTTGGTCGAATTTTGGCTGCTTCGAGTGACGGTGGATTGCTTTTGCCTGAGCAGCACCTTGCTGTTTGCTACGAGGCTGCTGTGTGTACGAGATTGCTATCATGCGAGACTGCTATGTGTACGCAAAATCGCAGCGAGGCTGGACGCGACATTGACTGATGATAGGGCGGCAAGTCTGAACGGGTCTGCGTTGAACTCGAAAAAATGCTCGATCGCAGGACGAGCTGGCTCGTGTCTTCTATAATGCTGATTGACGTGTTTCCAGTTGTTAAACTCTGGTTTTGTTTTCTGCTTGTTGAAAGTTACTGATGCCTGTTTTTGGTTTTTCTCGCTGTCTTGCAGCTGCCGCTTTGGCGACGTTTTGTTTTTCCACTGTTTCGTTGACTTCTTGTTTTGCCGCGGACGATACAAAGGAACAGGCTGAGTGGATTTCGCTATTTGATGGCAAGTCAATGGATGGTTGGGAGAAGGTTGGCAAGAAGGAGAGTGTCTGGGAAGTCAAAGACGGATCCCTCGCCGGTTCGGGGTCTCAGTCGATGTTGGTTTGCACCAAGGGGCCCTACAAGAATTTTCGTTATCGAGTCGAAGCAAAAATCAATGACAACGGCAATTCAGGAGTTTACTTTCGAGCAAAGCGTAAACCCACTTTCCGTGATGGTTATGAAGCTCAAATCGATAGTACTCACCGAGACCCAATTCGCACGGGGTCGCTGTACGGTTTTTGTCATGTGTATCAACAGCACGTGAAGCCAGGTGACTGGTTTACTTACGAGATTGAGGTTCGAGACGATGTTTGGCGTGGCCGCGAGATGACTCGGATTAAGATCACGGTTGATGGCAATGAACTGTACGAATACATGGATTTTGCCAAGACAAATCCAGCGGGATACTTTGCATTTCAGCAGCATGATCCCGGAAGCAAAGTCCACATTCGAAAAGTTGAAGTGATGCCATTGGCAGACTGAAAGCGTACTTGCTGAACGATCGAAGGTGATCGGTAAAGTGCCCATCACCTTCTTCGCAATTGAGATTGCTGTTCCAGAAAATCGTGGCAATATGGGAGTGGTTTTGATGATCCTGAGATTGTCGCCGTGTCTCGTCATGGTGGTGGCAGCGATTTCGTATGGCTGTCTTCAAGCCCAGATTCAGCCGTCCATCGTGAACGCAGATGGAGTTAGGTTTCACGACGCCAAGCTTGCTCAGATTCAGTCTCTGGTGAATTCTGCGATCGCGAGTGGTGAATTTCCCGGGTGCGTGATTTGCTTCGGGCGGCAAAATCAAATTGCCTTTCGTCAGGCTTATGGCCATCGTCAGGTGCAGCCTGTTCGGGTGCCCATGACGGTTGATACGGTCTTTGATCTAGCGTCCATCACGAAACCCGTGGCGACTGCAACCAGTGTCATGGTGTTGATTGATCGAGGAAAGCTGAGACTTTCAGATCGAATAGCGGACCATTTTCCGAAGTTCGCTGTCAACGGCAAAGACTTGATCATCGTGAAGCACTTGCTGATTCATCAGAGCGGGTTGATCCCAGATAATTCACTTTCCGACTATGTAGGTGGCCCCGAACTTGCTTGGCAGCGTATTTGTAAGTTGGGACTGGTGTGTGAAGTTGGAACTGAATTTCGGTATTCAGATGTGAACTTTATTGTGCTGGCAAAGCTGGTTGAGCAGATTTCTGGGCGAGACATTCACCAGTTTTCCGAGCAGGCAATTTTTCAGCCTCTTGGGATGAGCGACTCAGGCTTCCTGCCCGCGGAACCATTGCGCCGCCGAGCGGCTGTTACGGAACAGCGCGACGGGGTGTGGCTACAGGGTAAGGTGCATGATCCTCGGGCTCATCGATTGGGCGGAATTGCAGGGCACGCTGGCCTATTTTCTACGGCTGACGACCTAGCAATTTATGCATCGATGATGATCGGGCGAGGTGCTCTGGCAACCGAGGATCAACCCGTTGTCGTATTGAGTGAATTGAGTTGGAAGAAGATGACGGATGCCTATGCGGTATCCAGTGGCAAGCGTGGTCTTGGTTGGGATAAGCAAACTGCATTTTCCAGCAACAAAGGAAGTCGGCTCACGGCTTCCGCGTTTGGGCATGGGGGATTTACAGGCACCGTGCTTTGGATTGATCCAGAGCAAGATTTATTTTTTATCTTCCTATGCAGTCGTTTGCATCCAGATGGCAAAGGCAGAGTGAATCGATTGGCCGGACAGCTTCTGGACATTGTTGTTGATGCAATGGATCGATAGTTGCCACTGAATGTCGTTTTGCTTGCGTTCAAGAACCACGATCTTGTGTGGTTGTAAGTTGTGACGCTGGCATCGTTAACTACGGTTTGATGGCTCGGGTTGCGATGTAGGTGTCCATGTACTTCGATAGCGGGTCGTTCGTTTCTGGTGCCCAGCGATCTTCGAACATGTCGGTTAGCATTAAGCCTGCCTGTAATTGGCCGCCGACTTGTTCTTCAAGCGTGTGACTGAATTCCAAAGGTTCTGCTTTTTGAACCACCTTTTGGATGTGAGTTTCGTGTAAGTGGTCGAGATCAGAGTAGGGCAGAGCGTGCTTTACTTCCAGGTTGCCGTTTTCTTTGCGTTCGTCATCGAAAATATATCGCACGGAATTTACGAAACCTGCTAATAGGACTCCGCCTGGTTTCAGCACGCGATGACATTCTTTCCAGACCACCAACACGTCTGGGACAAAGCAGTTTGAGCATGGATGAAAAATGAGATCAAACGAGTTGTCACGGAATTGAGATAAGTCTGCCATATCACCTTCGATGGTGGTCAATGACAGGCGGTCTCGATCAGCCACAAAGCGATCTTGTTCCAGTTGTTTCGGAGAATTGTCGAACACCGTGACGTGTGCTCCGGCTGCCGCAAGAATTGGAGCTTGTTGTCCACCAGCTGCTGCAAGGCAAAGCGTTTTTGCTCCGGTGAGTGTTGGGTACCAATGATTGGGAACCGGTTTGACGGGAGTCAGAACAATTGAAACGGCGCCTGAGCGAGCGGCATGGATGACTTCCGAACTGACAGGTTGCGTCCATTGATTTTGTTTCGAAACGTTTTGATCCCATGCGGCTTTGTTGTGTGACTGGACATCCATCGTTGGCTTTCTGGCTTAGCGTTGAGCTGCTGAGTATTCTGTGGAGAACTGATTCATTCGAATACGAATCAGAAGGTCGTTTATTGCGTCACCAGCGGAAGGGACGTCTGGAAGGAAACTGCGTTCTGATTCTACTTTCAGTTGTTCAGTGAGACGTTCGACCGCTTTTTCATGGAAGCTGAAGTCACATTGGTCGACGACCTGTTTTTCGATTCCATGGCGTTTTATTTCGAGCAGTTCTGTGATTTCACTGGACTGATGAATTTCATTCAGAGTTTGTAGATTGCACTGCACATTTCCGGTCTGCATGAGATGAATGCCTGTGAGAAGGACTCGGTAAACATACAGCAGCGGTTTGATTCTTGGGCCAGCTGTGTTCGAGCCAGCTGTGTTCGGGGCAGCGGCTGTCTTTAAGAACAGTTCCCACTGTGTTTTGGCGAAGCCTAGGTAATGGTAAATGTGATGCTTTGTCAGGCAGGCGGGTACCAAGCTGATCAGTTCTTCGTGATCGGCCGAGCTGTGTACAACCAACGGGGACATCACTTGTTCGATGACGTAGCCATTTTTCTTCAGCATCATCCGGAAAAACTTGGCGACATCATGTGTGACAAGATCCAATTCCATGCCGGCATCCACGGTGGTTTTGTCGATCGTTTCTTTGCCCGGATGGATGCCAATCACTCGATTCAACGGCAGGACATGCGCGCCTCGAAGATCAAAGTCGGAATCTGAAGACGGAAATCCATACAGATGTGCTCCGCTGATTGTGGCAAACAGCAGTGGAAAGGGATGCTGCTGAACTTTGGATTTGAGTTGTGGGATTTCAGTAACGTTCATCAGTTTGCCCCTGATTCCTGTACGGCCGAGCGGCGAGCTTTCACAAGAAAGGCGTTCGCTGCTTCGTGGTTGGGGTGTTCGGGAAGACGGGTGTCTTGAAATGCTTGTTCGAATTCTTTGTGCAGATGCTGTCTCCAAGCGTCGAATTCAATCCAAGGCATCAGGCCATTACGAATCGCTAGGAGGCCGTCCTTTTGAGATTCGACTCGTACATTCAAAGTTCCCGTGCGAAGGGTATCGATGCCGGAAAGCAGCAGGCGAATCATATGCATGACGTGCTTGGGTTTTGCTTCACCATGCTTGTGCATTCCCGCCTGCATTTTCTTGAATTGCGACATCACATAGCCGTTGTAGGTTTGGTAAATGAGTTTCGATAAAAAGATGTTTCTGATGCTGATCAGTTCGTCGACCAAAGGTGTTGTGCGTTCGATCAAGGGGGAAAACAGGCATTCCAACACGTTGGGATTCGCCTTCAAAGCCAGTGTGATGAACTTTTGGATTTCCCAATATTGTTCCTGGGTGTCATCGCACGTAATTTGTTCGGGAACTGGTTTCAGAGACCAATGTCGATCCGCCGAGGGCAAGAAAAATCCTCGCCGGTCCACGTCAGACTCTGCATGGTCGAGTCCGTAGGCTCGAGAGCCGATGACGCACTGGAAGATAACACTGTCGAACAGATGCATGTTCTTTTGATTGTCTTGCAGCCCAGTTGCATCGTCTCGAAACTTCACGAGAGTTGTCAGCACGGAAGCGTCGACCGAGTGTTCGCAACCGTTGGGAAACCGGATTCTGTGACTTGATTGACCATCAACTGGAGATGCGACCACAACTGCGACGGTGCCGCGCAAGATGACAGTTCCCGCTGCAACTGTGATATCTCGCAACAGGATCACTCGTGTCCCTTCACAGAACTGAATAGAGATTTGCTGACTCGTCATAATGATCTGCAATGTGAGAGACGGTGAGTGTGGTCAGGTTGAGATAAGATTGGCTGGGCGATTCAGGCCAATTGTGGTTCGGTGGAAGTCAGACACAACCGATTGGCGGAGGTTCTTTGCCGGCGGGGTGGAAAACGTGGCTGATGCTGTCAGCCTTCAAACCCGATGGGGGGCAGGTGGCCATTGCCATGTTGGGATAAGACTGGGCGACGTCTGATGGAATCTCTGAAAGCGGGGACGACATCGCTGCTGAATACTCTGGCCGCGTGTGCCAGAGAGGGGGCCGCGGTGCAGCCTTGGTATTCGGTCTGCTTGCGACAGATTAGACTGCTGAATCTAGATTCAACTGGGAGAGAATGTGATGAGTATCGCTCTGTGTATCAAGCAATCGCTTGAGTTACCGGAATTCGTTGTGCGAAGCTATTTGGAAGGTCTCACTGATGCAGACCTATTGGTGCGGCCGTCGGACGGCATGAATCATATTGCTTGGCAGTTGGGGCATTTGATTGCAAGCGAGCACGGTCATATCGAAACCGTGTTTCCAGGTGCGATGCCAGCTTTGCCAGAGGGGTTTTGTGATCGGCATTCTCAGGCGACGAGTGGCAGGGGTGCCCCGTCGGATTTTTTGGCGAAGTCAGACTACCTGAAACTGATGACTTCGCAACGTGAGGGCACAATTCAAGTTTTGCTATCGCTGTCTGATGAGCAACTCCAAGAGGAAGCTCCTGAATCGATTCGTTACCTTGGACCAACCATTGGCTGTGTGTTTTGTGGGGAGGGCAGCCATTGGATGATGCACGCTGGGCAATGGGCGGTGGTCAGGCGAAAGCTTGGTTACCCGCCGTTGTTTTAGGGCGCTTCGATCCTGATGGACAGCGCTGCCGGCCACCGAGCAGGGGATGCCGGTGGCAAGCAGGCTGTGAGTTGCTTAGTTGTTCAAAGCGTCATCGATTATTCACTGTCTTCACAGCGTGCCAAGGAAGCCTGAGTGACATGAGGTACTCAGAGTTTCGGACCACACGGTTCTTCCATGACCAGATCAATCACCGAAGCGATGTTAAGGTCCGAAATTGTTTTGCTGTGACAAGCAGCTCTCGCATTGCTGATCTCAACCCATTTCGGATTCATCTGATGAACAACGGGTTGCGTGAGCTTGGTGGGGCATACCGATGCTTGACTGACGTGGCTTTTACAACGGGCTGCTAAGCGGCTCCAGCGATTTCTTCCAAGGCTTCCATGATGGAAGTGCGAATTTCACGAAGTGAAATTGGGTATTCGGCGGTCCACAGGTTTTCTGATTCAGCCATTTCAGAAACAATGGAAACCTGCAGTTCGGTCAGCAACGCAATAATGGGAACTCCACTGGATTGTTCGACAGTTGCTCCAAACTTGCAAATATCAGGACTTGGGATATTGGATCCGGCAAGCACGATTAACGTCGGGGTTTCACCGCTGATTCCCACGAGAGTGTCTTCAAAACTCGCGAATGTTTTGAAGTTGAATGCGTGTTTTGTCAAATAGGCCGTCAGAGACTCACGTTCTTTGGGCTCCGCTGCGACCAGGTAGATCAATTTATCGGAACTCATACTTCGCATTCTCCATTGTGATCGCGTCATTGGAAAACTGGCAAAAGCCTGAGCAGGCTTTCAGGAATTCCGGTTCGCTGGCGTTCTCAAAAGGGTATTGGAAGGGCTGCTTGCCCAAATTGACAGCCATTTTTGTGGCTGAACGGAAATTTGAACAGACTGAAGTGAAGCGTCATCGCGATCCACCTGTGAAATCCGTGAAACCCCAATAACTCGTACCCGCCCCGTCAGACGTTTCTGCATGGTCTACTCAGGTGTTCGGCGACCATGTGATTCTATCTGAAGCGACGATTATGGTGCAGAGCAGAGCAGGTTAGGCCAGTGGGTCTACGTTTTCTTTGGGTTTGATTTTGCACAACATGATGCCTCCAAAATAAAGGATGATCAGTGGAAACATCATTAGCAACATACTGGACGGATCGGACGGCGTCAGCAGCATCGATGCGACGGCAATGATCAGCACGGCCATTCGCCAGTTCTTAATAAACCCTTCCACAGTGATGATGCCGATTCGTTCGATCAGCAGCATCACCAGAGGCAATTGAAAACTGATCCCGAACATCACGGGCAGCAAGAGCGCGAAACTGATGTATTCTGAAAGACGGGGCCTTAAAACGACTCCCAGCCATTTGTTGAATCCAATTAAAAAGTCCAACACGATGGGGAAGACAAACTGGAAGCAGAAGATGGCTCCGATAAAAAACAGGCCGAGACTCATCGGAAGGAATCGGTACACGTGCTTACGTTCGTGTGGAAACAAGCCAGCGGCCACAAACTGCCAGACTTGGAAAAAGATCCATGGCGAGGCAATCACGAAGCCTGCCACGACACTGACCTTGATATAGGTCATGAAGGCTTCTTCCACCTTGTGAGCGATCGGGCTGTTGGCCTGATCGATCAGCGAACGTAGCAATCCAATTTCTTCGGACTTCAGTTGCAGCCACACAGTCGGAGTTTGATCCGCATCTTGAACAGCGCTGATCGTGGCAGAATGATCACCGCCATCCAAATCTGATTCTGAATCAGCTTTGTTGGAGGCTTCTTTAAGTTTGTCCGGTGGGTCCGCAGGCAACTGAACGATTGTTCCAGGAACGGCTTGTTCGATCGCTTGCTTCAGGTTATCGATTGGCACCTGTACCAGCATTTCATCGTCAACGATGGGAGCTGCTGTGGGTTCTTCGATCACAGGTTCTGGTTCTTTGCCAGCCCACCAGTCCTTCATTAAGCCAACGATGTCCATGTTGCCCACATCGTCGGTGGCTTCGCTCATGTTATTCTTGCGAAGCGCTTCATTAATTGGCTCTTTGAGGATGCCAATAATTTGATTGCCGTACAGCAATGAAATTACGACTCCAACTGCCAATCCTAGCAAAGCCTTCCAGACGTGGACTCGTAGCACTTCGAGGTGTTCCCCAAAGGTCATCGTCGAGTCGTCAAAGAGATCTCGGTTGCGAGCCATAGATGAAGCTGAGAGCTGGGGGAAGGAAGTGAGTGGTGAGAGAATCGAAGGTGGGCACTCGTTTAGCTGATGGTTGCAGCCGCATAAGACTGGGTGAAGTCACGGAACAATTTCAGCAGTTGTTGAGTGATCGGCCCCGGCTTACCTGTGCCAATTTCGCGGCCGTCTAAGCTGATGGCAGCAATGACTTCTGCAGCAGACCCTGTCAAAAAGCATTCGTCTGCGACGTAGATGTCGTGACGAACCATGGCGGATTCTTCCACTGGAATTCCGGCCTTCCGAGCAAGGTCGATGACAGCGTTGCGTGTCAGGCCTTCTAGGATTCCGGCATCAACAGGAGGTGTCTTTAAGACGCCATTTTTGACAATGAAAATATTATCGCCTGTGCATTCAGCGACTTCGCCTTTGTGATTTAGCATCAAGGCTTCTACCGTGCCCGCATCTTGGCCTTCGATCTTGGCCATGATGTTATTCAGGTAGTTCAATGATTTGATTCGAGGGCTCAGCGCGGCAGAATGATTTCGAATCGTACTTGCTGTGATCAACGGTAATCCGTTTTGATACAGCTCGTCCGGGTACAGCGAAATGGTGTCGGCGATGATGATCACTTGAGGGTCACTGGTGCGATTGATATCCAATCCTAGGCTGCCTGATCCACGAGTCACCACAAGTCGAATGTAGCCGTCTGTGAGCTTGTTCGCCGCAACGGTCGCATGAGTCGCCGCTGATAGTTCGGCTTTGGTCATGGGGATCTGCAGGCGAATTGCCAATGCGCTTTCGTACAGGCGATCAATGTGTTCTTGCTCCAAGAACACATTGCCGTTGTAGATTCGAATGCCTTCGAAGACTCCATCACCGTACAGCAGCCCGTGGTCGTAGACACTGACAACTGCCTGTTCCTTGGGAACCAGCGTACCGTTGAGATTAATCTGAAGAGTCATTCGGTGCGTTCCCGCTACTGATGATCGGGGTGAGAGAAGGGCCTGTTGTCATCAACGGTGTTATTGAGTCCAAAACATCGTCGGAATATGAGTTATACCAAGCAATTCACGAGGAATCAGTTCGACGATTTGCAAATTCGATCACATCCGAAAGTTCGGAACCTGGAAATGAGTCGCTTTTTTGCTGAAGTCGCTCAGCTGTTGGAGCACCGTGACTGAATTCCAAGACGGCAGTCGGTAGTAATCTGCGGGCGTCAGACGGAGCCATTGGCGAATTCAGCTGAGTTGGCGGTGGTGAGCCAATCGCGGGCGCTACAGTGGAATCGATGTTCGCGGATCGTTTGGCGACCAATGGAACTGATAGTCGTTTGCCAGTTGCATGCGTGTGAGCTGCACAATTTGATGCGTGTGTCCGACGCTATGGGGCACTGTGTGCAGAAGTGCTCCCATGACAGTAGTGGGAAACCGCTGAATTTCTCGAGCTTCCCTGAGCTTGGTTTCATCTAACTGTTGGATGATATTGATCGTCTCGGAAATCGTTTTCCGAATGGCCTTTAGTAAGTTTTCAGCGGAAGGCTGTTCGCTTGAATGAAATTCCGCGTTGCGATCTCGATGATCCTTTGCCTTTTGGATTCCTGCGATGGCCCACTGACGTAAGTTCCCATCGATGTGGCGAACGAGTGCGCCGACAGAGTTTTGGTTGGGGCCAGGAGTCCACCACAGTTGATTTTGATTTAACTGTTTTAAGCAATGCGTCATGCGGGCTTCAGATGCTGACAGCAGTTCCACCATGTTTTCTTGAAACAGTTTGACGGCGTTCTTCATCGAGCGTCCTTCATCGGGCGGTGTTTCAAGCGGTCAGTTTGGAGGGACGCAGGATTCGCTATTTGTAGTTGAACGACGGCTGTTGATGTGAACGGTGATTGATGATTTTTGAGCCGCAATCCTTTGCGAAGTCTCAATCGATTTGGGCAGCGAAACGGTTGAAAGACGTGAGGCTCTAAAGATCTGACGCGACCGCGTTCTGCTGACCTAGCGGTCGATTTCTCCCATCACGACATCAAGAGAGCCCACGACAGCAGGGATGTCGGCCAAGGGGACTCCTTTGCAGAGTGTTCCTACGACAGACAGATTGCAAAAGCTAGAACTTTTGGCTCGGGCACGCAGCGGTTGTGGAGTGCCGTTACCGACCAAGTAAAACCCCATTTGTCCTCGAGGAGCTTCGGTTTCTAAGTAGGCTTCATTCTTGGGAAGCTTGGTGTTTAGCTTGAAGGGCTCGCGATGGGCTCCTTCTGCAGCTTGATACTTTTGAGTTGCTTGGCGGATCAAGGAAATCGATTCAACAACTTCCATCATCCGCACATAGAATCGGCACCAGTTATCACCCAGTACGACTTCCATTGGAGCATCATCGAACGGTGCGACTGGAATTTGAAAATCGTAGTCAGCGTACATACGAGTGTAGATGTCTTCGCCGTCTCGTCTCAGGTCGAAGTCAACATGACTGCCTCGAAGCACGGGGCCCGTGCATCCGTGACTGATGGCTAGTTCTTTGCTCAGGATTCCGATTCCTGCTGTACGTTGAATAAAGATTGCGTTGCGAGTCAGCAGGGTGTGATATTCAGTGATACGTTTTTCCAGCCACGCCAGAAACTTCTCGATGTTGTCGAGAAAAGGGGCTGACTGCCCGGCTTCGATTTCCAGCAATGATGCCAGCCCATCGGGAATGACGCTTTCTTCTGGCAGATCGTGAGTGGCTCCACCAATCGTGAGGTAGCTGTAGGTTAACCGAGCTCCGCAGATTTCCTCGAAGAAGTCGAGGATGATTTCGCGTTCGCGAAATGCATAAAGAAATGGGCTGAAGGTTCCGAGGTCCAAGCCATAGGTTCCCATGGCGACAAGATGGCTGGCGATGCGACCGAGTTCTGCGATGAAGACTCGCAGGTGCATGGCCTTCTGGCTGACTTCTATGCCCACCAGTTTTTCAGTCGCCAAAGCGAAGCCCAGATTCATGTTCATGGCCGCCAGATAATCCATCCGGTCGGTGTAAGGAATCCATTGTTGAGTGGTCAGATTTTCGCCGATCTTTTCGGCGCAGCGATGCAGATAGCCAATGTGAGGCGTGCACTCGAAAACGATTTCGCCGTCTGTTTTCAAGAGCAGTCGGAGGACGCCGTGAGTACTGGGATGTTGAGGTCCCATGTTCACCAACATCTCATCTGTCTTCACATCAAATTCGATGATGCGGGGGTCTTCAACCTGCAGTGGCATGAAATCGCTTTTGGGGTGCCGGGATTAAAGGTGTGCCGTCAGGTCACATGGCTGGACGGCCTTACTTTGTGTTTCAAATTCGAGCGGCGGTCTTGTTTTCGGCGGTCTTGTTTGGACGGTCTTGTTTTAGCGGTAAACGTCCAGTCAGCGTGCTCGAACACCGTGATACTCAAGCGGGAAGTCGTAATCTTTTCGCAGCGCGTGGCCCACCCAATCTTCGGGGCACAAAATTCGTGTTAGGTTTGGGTGGTCTGTGAAGTGAATTCCAGCAAGATCATAGGCCTCTCGTTCGTGCCACTCTGCAATGTTCCAGACGCTGCTGACTGACGGCACTTCGGGAAGCTGATCAGGCTGGTCATCTTTCCATCGAGGGGCAAGTACCTTCAGTTTGATACGATGCTTCAAAGCCACACTGGACAAGTGGTACACCACTTCGACATGAGGATCGTGGCCGAACTTTGCCAGCTTCTTGGGATCTGTTTCCAGATAGTCGACTCCACAAAGATCGTTCAGGTGATCGAATTCTAGTTCTGGCGTGTCTTTCAAAAATGTGCAGACGGCCACGAGATATTGCGGGTTGATCACAAGCCACGGATCAGTGGCTTCTGTGTTGGAATCAACGACGATCGAATGGCCGCCGGTTTGACCAGCAAATGCCTCGTTGATTTTTTTTTCGATGTCCTGAATGTTCATGTCAACAGCTTTCGGTTTTCGGTTTTCTGTTGTCTTTGACAAGCTGCAAGGGGCGAGCGATGCTGATGTGTTTCGTGGCAAGTGACCGATGTCGGTCATGTTTTGGCTGCCAAGCGATCGAGGTCATGGCGACTTAATCGTCCAAGGCAGCTTTTCAGTTGAGATGCATCGAGCGATCAGTTCGCTGGTTCGAGTGCAGGTGGTTGTTCTGCATCGGCGAGTGACAACTGCGGGCTGTCTTTGTTTTGGGCCTGTTGCGACATGGCTCGAATCCAATCTAGATCGCCTCGGCTCCATACATAGGCAAAGCCCACCATCAACACGGCAAAAAAGACGAGCAGGTCAAAGAAGCCGGTGAACAGCAATGTTTGAGCCGTGTCGGCACTGACAATTTCATTGGCCGTCATGTTGGCTGTGTTGATGTCTAGCAGTCGAGCGCTGAGTTCTTCGCGTGCAGGTTCAGACAGTCTTGCGTCGGCCAGTTGCGCCGAGCTGCCATAGATGGCGGCCCACGGAAAGAAGAATGCGACCTCGACGTCGAAAACGATGAATAACAAGGCGACCACATAGAATCTGAGATCAAACTGAATCTCGCTGGACCCAATCGCGTCTTCCCCACATTCGTAGATGGCATCTTTTTCAGGAGTCGGCAGCTTTGGTCTGAGCCACCGGCCGACCAGCATAGGGATCGCAAGCAACACGCAAACAGCGGTTCCGAACAGCAACAGGTGTCCAACCAGATTTGTCATGTTGGTTTATTCTCTACTCGCGGTCAGTATGCCTAGGATTGTGTGGGCGAGAGTTTTGGTGTGAATCTTGATGCAAAGCTTCGAGCATTCAGCGTGAATACTGGCAAGTTCAGCGAAGCCAAAATTACAACTGCGGTCCTGCCGCCGCCGTACTGTTGTAGCCGTGCTGTTCTTGCTCTGAGTCTAGAGCTGATGAGAAGGCTGCAGTGGGTGACGAGTTGATCGTTCTTCTTCTGGAGATCGCCAATGAGCAATTTCGGGTTCATCGAACTGCCAGCTTAGGCTGACATTGCGACCGTCCAGAGTAGATTCGAATTCGACAAGGCCAGATGCCGCGTCGACCAAGCGTGCTCCAACTTGATTCAGTTCTTCGACGCAGCGCGACAGGGTGGCTTCTTCGGCCTGAATGGTTTCTCGAAGCTTGTTTAGAACGTGGACTCGAGCAACATCGAATTCAGAAACTTCGACTGATGATTTTGATGTTTGGTCGGCCGCCGCAATTGCGTCCTCCAGTTCTCGCATTTCTTGGCGATAACTTTCGATCGTTCGCGTGCTTTTGATAGCGTCTCGGGCAATCACACGTACCAGTGGCAAACGCTTGTTTGAATCTTCAAGAGACAGAATGGCGGATGAGGTCATGATGAGGATGACTTTCCGGGAACAAGACAGAAGGGCGAGTGTGTTGTGTTTATCTTGCGGCAAAACGCTGAGCGTCACACCGCGATGAAAGGGCTCTCTTCACCTTTGACCCAAACGGGTTCGCTGAGGACTTTTGATTCGGCGACAACCGTAGGGTTTAGGGTTGCTTTCCCCCATGCAATTTCAAGTGGTAATTTTCCGTAATCGACGATGCATCCGTCTCGACTGTAGCAGCTTAAATCATGGTTTGATCCCATGAAAATACAATCGACGGGACACGGGTCCACACACAGTGCACAGAACATGCACTTGGTGTAGTCGATGATAAAGCTATTAACGCGAAAGCCTTTGCCGACAGGGCTTTTTTCTTTTTCGATATAGATGCAATCCACCGGACAGGCCTGAAAGCACTTGTCACAACCGATGCAGGTGGTCAAATCGAATCGATGAAAGCCTCGGTAGCGAGGTTTGACTCGTAGGGCTGTTTCTGGATACGTGTACGTGTCAGCAAACGTCTTGCGACCGGAACGGTACGTCTTGATCATCTGCTTCAGGGTGATGGACATCCCCTGAATGACAGTGAACACGGCGACTCGCACATTGCGAAACCACATTCGCATGATTTTGACTTTTGCTGGCTGATGGTCGAAATTGAATAAGAACTTGCGTCGCTTCACCGACGGCTTACCCCGTCCGATTATAGGCAGCGACTTGGTGGACGCAAGGCGTGCTTTTGACTGCGACTTTTGGTTTTGGTCGGCGGAGACCAAATCCTCGATTGGCGAGAGACCGCGTGCAAAAACGTGTTGTGTTTCGTTGGAATCTTACTCGCAGCTGGCGCGAGTTCGGCATGACTGAGCAGATCACACAGAATTGAGTTCACAGAACCCAACGACAGGTTCTGTGAGGATGGTTTGGGCTACTTCAACAGGTAGCGGTTGGCGATCGTAATGCCCGATAACATGGCTCCTACGATTCCTAGGAAACCTTGATCAGTGCCGCACAGGTAGAGGTTGCGAACAGGAGTCTGGCCGTTGACAAACTTTTCGGGAGCTCCGTAAACGCAGCCATTGAGGTGGCCTGTGAATCGGCGAATCGTTCGAGGTGTAAACACGTCCGTATCGACCACGTGTTTTCGAAAGTCAGGGATGTGGTTAATCGCGCTTTCGATGATGCGATCATTCCATTCCATTTTCCGCTGTTGATATTCGTCTTCGTCTAAATTCATCCAATAGTCGGGTTCCGCCAGCGCTGTGATGCGAATTCGTCCGTCTTCTAAAGGCTTGGCATAGTCGAAGTTGTTGGGGCTGCAGATAATACCGCTGCGAAGATCAACGGGTTCTTCTGGGCGTTCATAATGGAATGCTGGGGCATCGTTATAGAACACAATCGTATCGTTGTGGTCGATGTCGGCTGGTTGCTCTTCCATGACCGAAATTGATTCAACGAACGAAATGTCGCCCGGGATTGGTTTCGATGCGGGCAAGGTCGCGTCCACCAGTCTCATGGTTTCCGCAGCACCCGCACTGGACAGCACGTTGTCGGCCGTAATTTGCGTTCCATCGTCCAGAATCACGGCTTTGGCTTCGCCGGAATCTTGGATGATTTCGCTTACTCCAGCTCGTAGTTTGAGCTGACCGCCGAGTGATTTAAAGTGGCGAACCAGCTTGCGAAGGATTAAGCGAATGCCTTCGAATGGTCGCCCAAACCCTTCGTAGAAGATCGCGTTAAACATGATCACGAACTGATTGAAGTCCATGTCTCGAGGCGTCGCGCTGCCATAGAACATCAGTGGGCAAAACAGCATGTCGATCAGCATTGGATCTTTGATGTGTTCGCTGACTACTTCTCGGGCGGACGCCGACGAGCGTTCAAGGTTCAGGGCGTCGTGAGTATCGATGACTTGAAGGAGTCTTCGAAAGCCATCAATTTGAGTTGGAAACGCTGCTGCGACTTCTTCTAAGAAGACACGAAAGTCGTTCGTGAATTTCATTTTGCAGTCGGGAAAGGCGATCGTCGATTGCAGCTGAGGCCGCAAATCGAAGTCTTCCCATTTCATTCGCAACTGTCTCAGTAGTTTGCTGAGAGGCCCTTTTTTGGTGCCTGGTTCGGCGTAGTTTGTGACTGCATGTAGCCCTACGTCATAGTTGCGTTTACGGAGTCGGTAAAACGAATTCAGGCCACCGATGGTGGTGTGACGTTCTAGAATGCAGACGCTTTTTTCGTAGTACGCCAGTCGAACTCCGGCGGAAAGGCCAGACATTCCTGCACCAATAATGACGGTGTCAAAATGCATGGCAGAATTCCTGAGGGGGAAGCATGAAAGGGCAATGGGGTGAACGCAAATCGCCTCGGAGTGAAGGCTCCGAGGCGCTGCAAATCTGAGTGCTGATTCGGAGCTCTAATTAGGAGGCAACCGGAACATCTTTGAGTTTGGGTTCGAGGTAAGAAACCGTCGTCGCCATGGTGTTAAGATTATGATAGTCCTCTTCTGGAATTTGCACGCGATAGGCTTTTCTAAGTTCCATCACAATATCCAGAAAGTCCATGCTGTCGAGTTCCATTTGTTCTCGGAACGCGACGGTATCGTCCAGGTCGGACAGATCTTCGTCCGGAGCAATCCGCTCCAGGATGTCCAGAATGACCTGTCGGATATCCTCACCCGTCATCAAATTTCCCCTAAATCAGTTGAGTGCCTGCCAAGCAAAGTTTGAAAGATTCAGGCAGGCGGTCTATGTAAAAACAGTGAGTGGACGCACGCAGTGGCAGTCCGTTATTTCTTATGGTGGTTCGGCCAAAGTGATTCGCGTCTAGAACGAATCAGATCAGCTTAGCCTTCAAATTTCTTCACAACCACCACTGAGTTGATACCGAGCATTCCGAAGGAATTATTTAGAATATACCGAACTTCGCTCAATTCTCGCGGCTGGTTGGCCACTAAATTGTCAAAAGCGCATCTTGGATCGGGATTATCAAGGTTGATTGTAGCGTGGGCAACACCGTCGTCAAATGCGGGAAGATTGCCAAGCAGTTCCAAGGCTCCTGCTGCCCCCATGGCGTGACCGATGAAGCTCTTGGTGTTGTTGATGGCCGCTTTCTTGCCGGCAAACGTTTTCTGCAGGGCTGCCCCTTCTTCGATGTCGCCTTGTTCTGTGGCTGTTGCGTGGCTGCTGACGATGTCGATGTCATCTGCCGAAAGCTGGGCCTTCTTTAACGCCAGTTGCAGGCACTCGGCTTGCCGAGTTCGATTCGGCAGGACGAAGTCTGAAGCGTCGGAATTCATGGCGTAGCCGATGATTTCACCGTAAATTTTCGCACCACGGGCTTGAGCATCTTGAAGACGTTCAAGAGTGCAAATGCCTCCTCCTTCGGCAACAACGATGCCATTGCGGTCTTGGTCGAAAGGCCGACACGCTTTGGTGGAATCAGCGTTTGTTGCCAAGGCTCCTTGGCTATTGAAGCTCGCAAAGATGCCGAACGTGTGAATACTTTCTGATACTCCACCTGCAATTGCCACGTCACATTCACCAAGACGCAGCATCTGAGCGGCTTGAATAAAACCTGCATTTCCGGCGGCACAGGCTGCTCCGATGGTCAGGTGGGGCCCCGTGATATTCAGGCTTAAGGTGACTTCACCAGCTGGGTTGTTGGCTACCGTTCTGGGGTTGTGGTGGTGAGACCAAACTTTGGTGTCGTAATCGAATTGCGAGATCTCGTAGATCTCGTTTTCCGTTTCGACGTTGCCGTGTTCGGTGATGCCCAGATACACGCCAACTCGGGAACGATCTAAGTTTTCCCAGTCGAGGCCGCTGTCATTGACCGCTTCGTTCGAGCAGTACACGGCGATTGAACCGGCTCGAGTTCCTCGGCGGACTTCCTTCCGCTTTTGGTACTTTGTTTGTTCGAAATCGCAGACGCCCGCAAGGACAGCACCCATGTAACGAGTTTCGTAATCAACCACACCAGACTTGCCGTCTAGGAGGCTTTGCCGAAACTCGCCCAGAGTATTTCCATTCGGAGACGTCAGGCCGATGCCAGTAATTACAATGCGGTCGTCGAGTGCCAAGGCGCGGATCTCGGTCTACAAAAGGTGTCTTCAGCCGGGAAAAGGATCGAGCACATTACCGTGGACAGTCCAGTCAAGCAACCTCCCAACTTTGCTGTTTCGCACGGAATCCTAGGCAATGTTGCCGAGCGTTGCTCAATGGTCTGAACATTTCCCGTGAATAAGAGGCTTACTTGACGACTTGGTATCCAGCAAGGCTACTGAATTTGCCAGATTGTGAGCCCTTTTAGGTCTCGCACAAAGATCTGGTTTCGACTCACAGCAAGGTGAGCCCAGGTTTCCTGATCGCTGACTTTCAGGCGGTCGATCTCGGAATATTTTTCGCCGTTCAGGTCGAGCAGCAGAAGAATACCCTTTTCATCCAGTGCCAACGCCGAATTGCCATTCACCACCATGCTCCAGTACTTTCCGAATGGAGTGGATGTCCAAGCTGTTTTCCCATCTTCAACGTTTAAACTGGTGAAACGCGTGTTTCGCAGGTGCAAGTACAGTTGATCGCCCACTTGGACGGCCGAAGACATGTAGCCTTCCGCTTTCACTTTCCAACGTTCTTTCACGCTGAATTCAGCGTCCGTGCGAGTGATGTCGAACAGAAACGAGCCTCCGCCATAGCTGCTTGTGAATACGCTGTCCCCGATGATGGTCGGGGTCAGAATGTTCATTCCTCGGAAGGCGGGAATATCTTGTTTCCACAAAACCGTGCCGTCTTCTGGAGAAACTCCGGTGAGCGATTTACGAGTCTGTACGACTAGCTGTCGGACTCCGGCGATCGTCGCCACAACGGGAGAAGAAAAAGCTCCTCCCATCATGCCTCCGTCTTCATTAAGGGTGCGAAGAGCCGTTTTTCCGGTGTCGCAGTCCATTTTTAGCAGACCCGCCGACGTCTGGATAAACACGTGATTGTCTAAAACCAGCGGGCTGCAGACGAATCCGAAGGACTGATTTCCAGTGCTGAATTCTTCACGAATATCTTTTTGCCAGACAATGTCTCCGTTGGTTGAATTCAGGCAGTAAAGCACGTCTTCCATGCTGGCGACAAACAATTGATTGTTATGCCATGCAGGAGTTGATCGAATCCAGCTGCCATTTGCAGCAGCGAAGAAAGGGACTGTCATTTGTCCTTTCCAAGATGTCTTCCAAATTTCTGCACCAGTTTTACGGTCGATTGCGATTGCTGATTCGGTGTCTCCCTTGGTTTCCGTCGTAAAAACCAAGCCGTCAACGACGATCGGCCCGGAATAGCTTTCACCGAGCGGAATTTCGATTTGCTTGACAAGTCCTCCGTCTGAGATGGTTTTGGGCCAAGCTTTTGCTTGGATCGAGCCGTCTCGATTGGGGCCTCGCCATTGGTTCCACGAATCTGTGTCTTCTGCAGATACTTGAGTCGTCAAGGCGGCAAGCACGAGGCTGAAGATTCTGAACGATGTCGTCATGGGAAGTTCCGTGCGCGTGAGGCTTAAGTTTGGTCGGCGAAGCGGGGTTTTGGCTGTGATCCTAAGGCAAGGCCTTCAGGTCATCGTGGCTGTTTTAGGTTTCTCGATGAATTCGGCGACCGAAAAATACGGCATCGTGTCCGCTTCGAGCCAGCTTGTCGGCATCCCGGCAACAGATTGGCGTCAGGCTTGCCTCCAAATTGATTGCAGATCAGTCGTCCGTTTGGTCTGCTGGCTTGGGCTGAAGTTTGCAGTGGCCTTCTTGCTGCCTCGGCTTTCGCATCGGCAGGAGACTGGAAACTGAAAGACAAGTTTGTGTTGTGGAGCTGAAGTAGCCGATTACAATGCTCAACCTCAATAGTTCCCGTTGGCCCGTTTTTTCTGGCCAATCCGACCGGGCGGTCTTCTTAATCTGTTACTACAGAAGGCTTTACGGGAAATTTGCCCGATCCGTTTTGATCGCTGAATGACAGAAAGCGACTCGCAGTTCAATGCCAACAATTTCAAAATCAGATCTCAAGAAGCTTCGTAAGCGTCGTGCTCGTCTAAAAAAGAAGAAGATGACGTGCCCCTTCACCGCCGGTGGAGTGGTTCCTCGTCCCGTTTATGTCGACTACAAAGACTTGAAAACGCTGAAAAATCTTGTCGATCGAGAAGGTCGAATTTTGCCTCGTCGACGAACGGGCACTTCTGCTTTGTATCAACGAGCCGTCCGCAAGGCGATTTTGCGAGCTCGATTTATTGGTCTGTTGCAATACGTATCAGACGAATAGGCAGATCCGAAGCCATTTTGGCTTTGATAGATTGAATCCATGAAACCTCGTCTGATGAAAATCGACGAGGTTTTTTGTTTGTTTTTTTTGATGTGGGTTCGAAGTGAGATTCGTGGAACGCCCAATCTAAGGGGCGTTTATTGAAAGGTCGTGAAATGGCGTCGAAGCTACAACCACCCCAAATTCCACCTTTGTCGCCCGCAGCGTCTGAACGGCTGCAGACTTTGCAGGATTCGTTGTCCGACCTTTCCAAGAGCTTCGTCGGCTATCCTTGTTCTCAGGATTACGATTACCCTGAACTAGCGCCTTTCCTGCGGTTCGCGATTAACAACGTAGGTGATCCGTTTTCGGATTCGATCTATCGCGAAAACACGTTTCAAATGGAGCGTGAAGTGGTCGACTTTTTTAGCCGTCATTTGCGAGCTGATCCCGAGCAAACTTGGGGCTACATGACGAGCGGCGGGACGGAAGGAAACCTGTACGGTTTGTATCTGGCTCGAGAAGCGTTTCCCGACGGCATCGTTTATTACTCGGAACACACTCATTATTCGGTTGCCAAGTTGGTGCGGGTTTTGGGCGTTCGCAACATCATGATTCGAGGTCTTCCGAACGGAGAAATCGATTATGAAGACTTGAAGGCGACCTTACAGATTCATCGCGATGTACCACCCATTGTGTTGGCTAACGTGGGTACGACGATGCATGGAGCGATTGATGATCTGTTGCGGATTAAAGGATTGTTGAAGGAGCTGGCGATTACTCGTTCCTACATCCACTGTGATGCGGCTTTGTCTGGCATGCTTTTGCCTTGGGTTGATGATCCTCAGCCATTTGGGTTTGGCCACGGGATTGATTCGATTTCTGTTTCTGGTCACAAGTTTATTGGTAGCCCGATGCCTTGTGGAATCGTGATCGCTCGACAAGAAAACGTTGACCGAGTGGCTCGCTTGATCGAATACGTTGGCGCCAGCGATACCACGATTGCGGGCAGTCGAAATGCATTGACTCCGATCGTAATTTGGATGGCCATTCAACGTTGGGGAGAGCAGGGGTTTCGAGATCGCATGCGGTATAGCGAGCAGTTGGCAGACTACGCGATCGCCGCTTTTCAAAAGGCGGGCATTGAAGCTTGGCGGCATCGCAATTCGGTGACGGTCGTGTTTCCTCGCCCATCGTCAGCCGTGATTGAACGCTGGCAGATTGCTCCCAGTCAAGACATTGCGCATATCATCACGTTGCCGCATGTGTCCACGGATATGATTGATCAACTGATTGCAGATATCGCGAAGGGGAATGAAGACAATGAATGAAATCACAATTGTTGCTCCGCCAAATCGCCCCGGAACTCTGGCCGCGATTACTCAAACGCTCAGCGAAAACGAAATCAATATTACTCAGTGCAGGGTCATGGAAGATGGCTGGCAAGGAGTCATTTTGTTGACAGCAGAGCCTCATGATGAAGCCGAACGAGTGCTTTCGGAGGCTGGCTATTTTTCAGTCAGCGATGACTTGCTGCTGTTGAAAATTAAAGATGCTCCGGGGCAGTTGGCGGCGGTGACAGCGAAGCTGATGAAGTGCGAAATCAACATTCTTTCGATGAAATTCTTAAGTCGCCATGATGGTGAAGCGATCGTCGTGATGTCGACGGACGACGATGCTGGAGCTCGAATTCAGCTGAAGCAGCACTTGCTGGAATCGAATGGCTAGTCTGGCTCACATCTGCCGCAGCGCAGAATCGTGCTGGCCGGCTGTGATGCAATTGCCTACCGTGATGTGCTGGCCGGCTGTGATGTCATTACCGACTGTGATGTGAAGGCACGTACTTGCGGTTAGGGCAGTTCGAGCACGGTGAGGTTTCGGAATTCGATGGGGGAACGAAAAGCTTGAAGACCGATGGGGCCTTCGGTCGGCAATGGGATCTTGTGCTTTGGGTGGTTTTCCATTTTCGTTTTCTTTGTGACTCGCCGACCATTCAATGTCACGGTGACCTGATCTTTCACCAAGGTGATTGTCATTGTGTTCCACTGTCCAATGGGCTTGTCTGCGATTTCAGTGGGTGCGTTTGTGGAAGAGCGATTGTTGTATAGGCCGCCAGATCCGATGCCTTTGCCGTTTCCGCGTGTGTGGTCCCAAATCTGAACCTGTGGCACACCTCGTAGGAAAATTCCACTGTCGCCTCCGGGCCCGATTCGCCATTGGCAGCGAAATGAAAAGTTGCGAAATGGTCTTTGAGTATACAGCGTGGCCTTTTCACCTTGAGTGCCATCGAATTTCAGAATTCCGTTTCGTACCGACCAGTGTGGTACCGACGCGTTATCTGGTTTCCACGCGCTGAGCTGCTCATCCAGAAGGTCAAGTTCCACAGTCTTCATGAGGCCATGTTGGCGAAATCTTTCGAGGTCTTGTTGTGTCTTTTTGGCTGCATCAATCGTTCCGAGTCGAGTGAAGCTTTCCACGGCTGATTCGTAGCGAGACACGAGTCGTTTGCGGGCGGTCTCCATTCGTCGATCGAAGGCAGTCGTGGAAATTATGGTTGGCACAATTCCGAAGGATTCGAAGGCAGATTTCTCACGTTGAATTTCTGTGAGGGTTTCAAGGTCGCCCGTTCGTTGAGCTCGATTTGCTGCGGTTTCAAGAGAGACAATGAGCTGCTTGCGAGTCTCTTCGACTGTCGACTTAAAGGTTGCAATCGCCTTGTCGACTTTTGCTTGAACGGCATCCTGTTCGTCTGCGGTGCCGATGTTGGGCAGGGCGATGAATAGAGACGCGACAAGGCCGGTTATGAGGGCATGCTTCATTGGTTTCACCGTGGTGTCCCAGTTCGGATATCTCAGGCAGGTGTTTTGTTGGCGACAGAGCCGCAGGCAGAGAGCGGGGGCGACAGTTATTTGTTTGGCGCGACTTTACCATAAAACTGCCATTGGAAATTCTGGTCAGCAGACAGTGGCTGCTTGCTTAATATGGCTCGTAGCAGGCTGATGGGAATGCTGTTTTCCTGTAGGATGGCATCATGAAATTGTTTTTCAGTCATCTTGCCGGTGTCGACTAATTCTGTTCTTAGCTGTCGAATTTGAAGTCCACCCAACATGTAGGCTGCTTGGTACAGCGGGCTGTAAGCTCGACTGACAGATCTTCGAACTTCTGCGGCCGCGTTATTGCGATCGAAGCCCACCCAGTTAACAAGCAGGTCAACGCATTCGGGAGGAGACATTTTTCCGAGATGGAAGTTCAGTGAGAAGACGATTCGGGCGCATCGATGGCTTCTCCAAACGAGAAAGCCGATTCGGTCTTCTGCGGTCTTTGGGAAGCCAGCTTCGTACAGCATCATTTCCCAATACAAAGCCCAGCCCTCCATCCAAAAGGGGGTGCCAAAAGCTTGGCGGTAGGACTTGTTTCTTTGTGAGCAGAAAATTTGCAAGTGGTGGCCAGGAATCAATTCGTGATGCACGGTGGCTCGAGCAAAGGGGATGTTGTTGCCTCGCATGCTTTCCAGTTTGTCTTGGTGTTTCATGGTGTCGGTGGGGTACGACACTTGAATCACTTCGCCACCCAAGAAGAACGGATTCACAAGTTGGCGTTCGGGAGACATCATGGTCATGCGCCATGTTTCTTCGGCCACAGGCGGGATGGAAAGTCGGTCTGCTTTCTTGAGGTAGTTGATCGCATCCAGTGCTAGTCCTTTGATCATCGCCGGCTGTTGGCCGGGTTCGACATGCATCTTTTTCACGTTTTCGATGGCTGCTCGGAAATCGTCTCCAAGCCCCATTTCGTTGGATGCTTTGATGAGTTCTCTGCGACACCACTGAAGTTCCTTTTCAGCAATGATCACCAGTTGTTCGGGCGTATAGCGGATCATTTCGTGATCCAGTTCCACTTGGAGCGCTTCGGCTCCGACGGGGAATCCGGACATGGATCGAGGATCTTCTGGCAGCGTCCATTCGATTTCGATGTTGCGTTGTGGAAGGGCGAGTTTGGCCAGCTCGTAGCTGATGTCGTTTTGTAGCAGTAGGTAGTCAGCTTGGTCGCTGGGCTGAAGTTGGGCGAAGTGAATTTGAGTTAACCGTGCCTGCCATTCATTGAACAGTTTGCGGCGTTTTGTTTGTGGGGTTGTTGTTCCATCATTGCCTGAGTACCTGTTCGGGCGGCGTGCAGAGGTTTTCGCCTTTCGGAATTCGGTGATCAGATTCGGCAGGATCAGATCCGGTTGGCTGATCAAAGCGGCGATGTCGATTTTTGTGGTAGAGGCGTTCGGTGCTGTTGGTTGATTGGGGGGCTGTTGCGTTTGGGGGGCTGCTGCTGGATTGGTTTTTGCCAAGCGTGCGACAGGTGCACTCTTTATTGCGACCAGTAGCTTGTCGAATTCCCGGTCGCAGTCTTTGTAGGGGCGTTTGATCCACCATGAGAACGTGGGGTTGTAGCCATCCGAAAACCGGTACCATTCGGCGAAATGTGACTTCAAAGAGACGAGGGCTTTTGAAGTTTGTGTGGCTGAGAGCGCGTGTTGCTGCGGTTTGGTCTTCCACTGTTCGGTCGCCTCTTGAAGGGCCACAGTCAAACCCGAAATCGCCTTTGCGGTTGCTCGGGCATCGATCGGTTCGATTCGTTGGCGAGCTTCAACAAGGGCGATGATTTGTGAAGTGAACGGGTGCTGTTCTTGGAGTTGGCGAGCGACTGCGAGATCTCGGGTGAGTCTTGATCTGTCTTTCTTCACAAGTTGCAGAAGCCGTTCAGCGGTTTCTGTTTCTTGAATTGTCAGCGAATCGAATTTCGAGAGTTGGCTGTTTAGCTTGTTGTCTTGTTCAGTGAGTCCCGCGTGCCAGTTGTCGTAAAACTGAATGAGGCGTTGGCAGCGAGTTTCTGATTCTTTGACATTGTAGAAGCGGTTGAGGCTGCCAAGGTCAGATTGGAATTGATTGACGACATTGTAGAAACGGTTCAGCTTTGTCAGTGGTCGCTGGGGGGCGGAAGACTTCTGTCTCATTGCTGCAGGCACAGAAGTCATTGCCGTTGTCAGCGCAAGAAGCAGACAGAAAAGTGGCCGTTGCATGGGACGAGGCTCGCTCAAGAAATGAAGTGTGATTGAGTTCAGGCGGTGCGTTTGTGTTTGCTGGCGTGGCGTGGTGTGGCGTGAGAGCACGGTTGTCTCAGTGAGTCGTTGTGTGCTGATGGGTGAGGGCAGCTATTTTTTTTTGGGGCGAAATGCGACGATGTGATCCTCGTTTGTGGTGAGGAAGGGGCCGTTGATTAGGTCGATGCAATACGGGATGGCCGGGAAGACAACATCGAGGCATTCGGAAATGGCTTTGGGTTGCCCGGGAAGATTGACGATGAGTGATTGGTTTCTGATGCCCGCCGTTTGTCTTGACAAGATTGCCGTGGGCACTTTTTCGAGAGACGCTTTTCTCATGAGTTCACCGAAGCCTGGCATCATCTTATTACAAACAGCTTCGGTTGCTTCCGGAGTGACGTCTCGGGCTGCTGGCCCTGTTCCTCCGGTCGTGATGATCAGGTGGCAGTTTTGTTTGTCGGCCAATTGAGACAGGGCGTTTTCAATTTCGGTTTGAGTATCGCTGACAACAATTGCTTCTGGCTGCCATTCGCATGACAGGATGCGGTTTAGGTATTCTTGAATGGCTGGGCCGCCTCGGTCTTCGTATTCGCCTTTGCTGGCTCGGTCAGAAACTGTCAGAATTCCGATGGCGATGGTCATAGGGGTGATTTGCCGTTCAGTGGTGTGGGGTGATCGTGCGTCAACGAACATTGCTGAGCAAGAGGTGTGGGCCGATATTGCTGCCGGCCTCGAAATATCAATTCCCCTTTGACTTGCGTTGGGGGAAGTTGGTTCAGGGCGGTTGGCAGAGAGCTGTGAGGGCAGGTCTCGGCGAATTGTGTTGTTGAATCAGTGTGTGAGCTTTTCGTGCATTTTTCAATGCCGCTGGGCGTGTGAGATCATAGCGGTTTGCGGTCGTTTGAGTGTTTGTGGGGAAGGTGACTGCTGGTCGTGTTTGGGGATTGAGCATTCGAGAGGCGCCGTGTGATCGCCGTGGGTCGCGTGGAATGACTCAGTGTGAGGCCTTCTGCTTGATCCGACGGGAAACCGACGGTGTCTATCGTCAGACTT
This sequence comes from Fuerstiella sp., assembly GCA_039974975.1. Lineage (GTDB taxonomy): Bacteria > Planctomycetota > Planctomycetia > Planctomycetales > Planctomycetaceae > Fuerstiella. The sequence goes on from JBDWHY010000019.1 coordinate 51,438, forward strand.
TGGTGTCATCTGTCCTTTCAAGTGGAAATCCAGCATTGCACATGGTGCTGAACTTCCCATCCAATACAGTCTGTCTATCATGTTAAAACGGGTCCAAAACGATCCAATAACCTGCAAAAATTGCAGGAAGTCGGGTCTTCAAACGCCGATACTCCTCACTGGACTCTTCGTCGATCTTCTTAGGTTCTTAGGCTATTCATGTCTGACTCATCACATCAGGCTGCTGCAGCACCATCGTTTCTTGATAGTGCGTCTTCCGAGACGTCAGCTTCTGAACCCGCACCTCGTGTTCGTGGAACGTTGAGCACTCAGAGCGTGGAATTCATGGAAGAGCAGTACGAGCTGTACTTGCATGATCGCAATTCGGTCAGTCCCGACTGGCGAGAATACTTCGAAGAAATTCACGCCGGTCATGAAGACGTGACTCTTGAAGTCTTGCAGCAACCCTTTCACCACGAGAGTATTTTTCATCGTGGTTCAAAGGTTCAGGCGGACCCCGCCGTTGCCAGCGACACCGCGATTTTGCAGGAACGATTAGATCAGCTGATTCGAAACTATCGAGTTCGTGGCCATATCATGGCTCAGATCGATCCGTTGGAAGCAAAACGTCCTCAACCACCCGAACTTGATCCTGCGTTCTACGGTTTTACCGAAGAGCAAATGGACATGGAATTTTCGACTCAGTGGTTTGGCGGAGCCGAGTGCAACACCTTGCGAGACATGTTGAGCTGGTTGCAAATGACTTACTGCCGATCTGTCGGCGTACAGTTTATGCACATCGATAGTCTGCAGGTGCGATCTTGGTTGCGAGATCGCATGGAACGTTCTGGCAATCGCCTGACGTTGTCTCGAGACGAACAAGTTCGCATTTTGCGTCGGCTGAGCGACGCTGTGATGTTTGAAGAATTTGTGCAGAAGAAATTTGTTGGAGCCAAAAGCTTCTCGCTGGAGGGGGCCGAGAGCCTGATTCCTTTGTTGGATATGACGATCGAACGAGCGGGTAGCCAAGGAGTCGATTTGGTCGTGCTGGGGATGGCTCATCGAGGTCGTCTGAATGTGCTTGCCAATATTATGGGCAAACGTCCCAGCCACATTTTTCGAGAATTCGAAGACTGTGACCCCGAACGTCTGATGGGCCGCGGTGATGTAAAATACCACCTTGGATTCAGTAGCGATTGGCAAACTGTTGAAGGCAGCGAAGTGCATCTGACGCTTTGCTTCAATCCGTCTCACTTAGAATTCGTGAATCCGGTTGCACTGGGGCGAGTTCGAGGCAAACAGGATCATCGCGAAGACCCAGATCGCAAGCACAGCATGGCCGTTTTGATTCACGGTGACGCGGCCTTTGCAGGGGAAGGGGTGACTCAGGAAACACTCAACCTAAGCGAGCTGTCTGGGTACAGAACGGGCGGCACGTTGCACATCATTGTGAATAATCAGATTGGCTTTACGACATCGGCGTCTGAAGGTCGCTCGTGTACCTACGCGACAGACGTGGCTCGTATGTTGCAAATTCCCATCTTCCATGTAAACGGCGAAGATCCAGAAGCGGTTGCTCAGGTAGTCCAATTGGCGATGGACTTCCGTCAGCGATTCCAGCGAGACGTGATTATCGACATGTACTGCTTTCGTCGTCGGGGCCACAACGAAGGCGACGAACCAGCGTTCACTCAGCCAACGATGTACGAGAACATTCGTCAGCGAAAGACGGTTTTTGAAAGCTATCTGGAACGCATGTTGGCTTTAAACGAGCTGACTCGCGAAGAAGCTGATGAAATCGTAGCCAAGCAGGCAGAGATCTTGGAAAACGAATTGGCGGAAGCTCGCAAGGACAAATTTAGCTTCTTAAAAGACGGCGGCAGTGGCACTTGGAAAGAATATCTAGGAGGCCCGGTTTCCGGAGCCGACCAAGTGGACACCACATTGTCGAACGAAGATCTCGCAAAGATCGTGACAACAATTAGTAGCCCTCCAGAAGGCTTCACGCCTCATCCCCGCCTCAAGCGAATGCTTCAAAATCGCTGTAAGATGGCAGTGGGTGAAGCTTCCTTCGACTGGGGCACTGCCGAGCTGGCGGCATTGGGGTCGGTTGTGATGGCCGGCGATCAGTTAAGATTTTCCGGACAGGATGTACGTCGAGGTACATTTAGTCATCGCCATGCGGCATTGTTTGATGCGAATGATGGCAAGGTCTGGATTGGAATTGAAGATCTGGCGGAAAAGCCAGAGCTTGTCGAAATTCACAACAGCCCTCTTTCTGAAATTGGCGTCCTTGGCTTCGAGTATGGCTACAGTTTGGACCGTCCCGCAGGCCTGACAATCTGGGAAGCTCAGTTTGGCGATTTTGTTAACACGGCTCAGGTAATCATTGACCAGTTTATTTCCAGTGCTGAAGACAAGTGGAAGCGACTGAGCGGCTTGGTCATGTTGCTGCCTCATGGTTTTGAAGGGCAGGGCCCAGAACATAGCAGTGCTCGATTGGAACGCTTTTTGACCTTAGCAGCTGAAGACAACATGCAGATCGTTGTGCCAAGCACACCGGCTCAGCACTTCCATCTGCTTCGGCGGCAGGCAAAGCGTCGGTGGAAAAAGCCATTGATCGTGATGACTCCGAAAAGTCTTTTGCGATTGAAGGAAGCGGTTTCAACTCGAGACGAATTAGCCAGTGGCTCGTTCCGTGAAGTTCTTGAAGACACGTCGGTTGAGCCACAAAAGGTGACTCGCATTTTGTTGTGCAGCGGCAAGATCTACTACGAGCTCGATGAAATGCGAAAAGAAACGGGCCGCGATGATGTCGCCATTGTCCGTATCGAGCAGCTGTATCCGTTTCCGTTGGAAGAGCTGCAGGAAAAACTATCGGGATACGGTGCTGATGTTCCCGTAGTTTGGGTTCAAGAAGAGCCTCATAATATGGGAGCATGGCCGACGATCCGGTTCCGCTTTGCCAACACGATGTTTGATACACACGAACTATCTGGAATCACTCGAGCCGAATCTGCCAGCCCGGCAACCGGTTCGGGAACCAGTCATAAAATTGAGCAACGAGCAATCCTCGAAAAGGCATTTGAAGTCGCATGAGCAACGAAGTTGAAATCAAAATCCCTTCTGTTGGTGAGTCCATCACAGAAGTGTTCATCGGCGAATGGTACAAGCCGGCTGGTTCGACAGTCGCTCTTGACGATAACGTCGTGGGCTTGGAAACCGACAAAGCCACATTCGATGTCCCGGCCCCTGTGAATGGCACGATCAGCAAAGTCTTAAAAGACGCTGGTGAAACGGCTGAAGTGGGCGAAGTGATTGGCTACATGACGGAAGGTGCGGCTCCTTCAGCCAGTGCTCCTGCCGCTGCCAGTCCTCCTCCTGCTGCACAGCAGGCGGCAGCCCCCGTTGCTTCTCAACCAGCACCGGCAGCCGCTCCGTCTTCTGGTGGTCCGTCTGCGACTGCCATGCCAGCTGCAGAACGTTTGGCTGCTGAAAAGAACGTGTCTTTATCTGGTGTTCAAGGCAGTGGTCCGGGTGGTCGCATTCTTAAAGAAGACGTCGCTCGTCATATCAGTGGTGGCGGCCCAGCTTCTGTTGGTGGGGATCGTGAGACTCGAACGGTTCCAATGAGTCCCATTCGGCAGACGATTGCCAGTCGGTTGGTCGCGGCTCAACAAACAGCCGCTTTACTGACAACGTTCAACGAAATTGACATGGCTGCAGTGAAAGAACTGCGAGGTCGCTACAAAGATTCGTTCGAAAAGAAGTATGGCATCAAGCTGGGTTTTATGTCTTTCTTCGTACGAGCCATCGTGGATGCTCTGGAAGAATTTCCGGCCATCAATGCTCAGATGGAAGGCAAGAAACTGGTTTATCACAACTACTGTGATATCGGGATTGCCGTAGGCGGGGGAAAAGGGCTTGTCGTGCCCGTACTTCGCAACGCTGAAAACATGAGCTTTGGTGAAATCGAAAACGCAATCATGGACTTCGCCATTCGGGCCAAGAACAACGCGATTGGGCTGGATGAATTGGAAGGCGGAACTTTCACCGTTACGAACGGCGGTGTGTACGGTTCGCTGCTGTCGACTCCGATCGTGAACCCACCTCAGAGTGGTGTTCTGGGAATGCACGGGATTGTTGATCGTCCCGTCGCCGTCAACGGTGAAGTTGTCATCCGTCCGATGATGTACGTTGCTTTGACTTATGATCATCGAGTTGTCGACGGACGCGAAGCTGTTTCATTCCTGAAACGCATCAAAGACGTTATCGAAGATCCAGCTCGGTTGATTCTAGAGATCTGATCGCACGTCAGATGAATTTTCCATGCCGAGCCAAGACGTTTCCTGTCGGGTTGCTTGTTCTGGAAACACTTGTGCGTTCTGCAATAGAAACCCAACAGCCAGCGACGTTCGCTGGCTGTTTTTGAATCTCGAGTTTACTCCCTCGTAAATTGACTTCCACGGCCATTGTTCCATGTCTGATTCTTACGATCTCATTGTTGTTGGTGCGGGTCCCGGTGGCTATGTGGCAGCTATCCGTGGTGCTCAACTGGGGATGAAAGTCGCTGTCGTCGAGCGTGAACCTAAGTTGGGTGGTACCTGTCTTCGAGTTGGCTGTATTCCTAGCAAGGCACTGCTGGAAACCACAGAACTACTGGAACAGTCTCAACATTCATTTGCCGATCGCGGTCTGATCGCAGGCGAAGTCAAAGTTGATCTGCCAAAGATGATGGCTCATAAAGACGGAGTCATTTCGCAGCTGGATGGTGGGATCCAGCAGCTGCTAAAGAAACACAAAATCGATCGCCACTTTGGTCATGGCAAGTTGTTGGGGCAGGGCAATGTCCAAGTGGATGGCTCTGACGATTCAACGACAATTCATGGCAAGAAAATTTTGATTGCCACGGGGAGTGTGTCTTCATCGTTTCCGGGCATGGAACCTGACGGCGATCGAATCGGAACCAGCACCGAAGCTTTGTCTTGGCCTGAAATTCCAGGACACTTGGTCGTGATTGGTGCCGGAGTCATTGGGTTAGAACTGGGCACAGTTTGGCGACGCATGGGGGCACAGGTCACTGTGCTAGAGTACCTGCCACGGATTCTTCCGGGGACAGATTCTCAGATTGCCAAAGAAGCTCAGAAGATCATGACCAAGCAGGGACTTAAGTTTGAACTGGGCACCAAGGTTCAAAAAGTTTCTTCAGATGGAGCGAAGTGCACGATCGAAATGGAAGGCAAGGATTCCATTGTTTGCGATCGAGTACTGATTTCTGTCGGCCGTCGTCCCTGTACAGATGGCCTGGGTCTCGAACAGGCCAATGTGTCCGCGGATGAGCGGGGATTCATTCGAGTGAATTCTTCTTACCAGACAACCGCCGAAGGCGTGTATGCAATCGGTGATGTGATTGGTGGAGCGATGTTGGCTCACAAGGCCGAAGAAGAAGGCATCGCCTGTGTTGAAAAGATGCAGACGGGTTTCGGTCACATTGACTACAACTGCATTCCCGGAGTCATCTATACGGCTCCGGAAATCGCGTCGGTTGGTGAAACGGAAGACGCGCTGAAAGATCGTGGAGCGAAATACAAATCGGGGCGGTTTGTGTTTGCCGCCAATGGTCGAGCACGAGCGGCCGGGCATATGGAAGGCTTTGTCAAGGTTCTGGCAGACGCGGAAACTGATCGTGTGCTGGGCGTGCACATCATTGGAGCACATGCTGGCGAGCTGATTGCCGAGGCCGGAGTCGCCATGAGCTTCGGAGCCAGTGCTGAAGACATTGCTCGCTGCTGCCATGCTCATCCGACCTTGGCTGAAGCCGTCAAAGAAGCTGCGATGGCCGTCGATAAACGAGCCATTCACGGTTAGCAAGAAACGGTGTCTGGATTGCGATGGGGGCATCGTTGTTGAGGCTCTGTCCCGCAATTGATGAGCAGAAAGGCGTGAGCCGCTGTTGGTGGTGAAAAACCGCGGCGAGCGCCGTGCGGCTCATTAGATTCCCCGTGAAGTTCGAATTAAGGGACAGAGCCGAGGCTTTAGGTTCTTATCACGAACGTTGCCAACGTCCCCATTTCTGACGGATCGGTTTATGCTGCCACGCAGCTTGAAAACCTAGCTGTTGCAGCGCGATTGGTCAGTGAGACGAACGCTTAGGTCGGTGAACGTGTTCTTGTTGCCGATCCGTCACAGTTTTGTAACTGACGTCGAGTCTGAAAATTACGAACGTCAGACTTGCTCATTTCGTGGTTTTCGAACTCAACGGAATTCCCCACAACAGGTCAACGCTGAGTCTCTGCTGGGGCGAGATTTGAGTGAATGAATGGCTGCCTAAAATTCATGGGCGGCTGTGTGAAACCTGATCAAGTGGTGCAATGAGATCAGTAGGGCCAGTCTGTGTGCACGACACTGGTTCATGACAGCCGCGAGTCACGGCAGCTGCTGCGAGCCACGGCTGGCATGATCAGTGCCGGCTTGGTGCAACGTCCCATCAGTGTTTACTTCTTGTCTGACTTTTCGTCGTCATCAGTTTTGGGTTTGTAGTCGCGACGAGCGTTCACTAATTCCAAGCGAACCTTGGCGAAGTATTTTTGAATGTCTCGTTTCAGATTTGGGGGCAAGTAGGCTCTGTAGATTGATTGCATGGAAATTGTGCCGACGTCTTCGGTCAGTTCCCAAATTTTCAAGACCTGTCGAGCTCGGTCGTTTTTCGTCAAGATCTGGCTTGTCATTCGAAGCGTGTTCTTGTTGCCTGATCTTTCCAAGTTCATGACCATGATCATGACATAGTCGGCACTGCTTGAGCTGCTCAGTTTGATTTTGCAGCGGTCGATTGTTTTTCGAGCTTCTGTGCGAACAGCACCCGTGACAGTTCCATTTGGGTCGTCGGTAAACGCGATCGAAAGGATGGTCAGCGACTTCATCTTGGCAAGCAGTTCTTGGGCTTGATCTTCTCCGGTTACGTCAACAATTTCGATTTCTGGTCGTTCGTACGGGTCCTCGAAAGAACCTTCTGGACCAGATCCTCCCCACTGATTCATTTCTGGTGCATTGACAGGAGAAACCGCCAGCATTTTGGGCAGTTGGCTTTGGTAGCCATCAGAAATGTCTAACCCCGAGATTGCGAAGTTTAGGTTTTGCCCGATCGCAAGGTGCATAGTGTTGATGCCAACGACTTCTCCTCGTTTGTTCACCAATGGGCCACCACTGTTCCCCGGCGAAATCGCGACACCGTGTTGAAGCCATGTTCCTTTGGCATTGGGTACTCCTACCATTTCCTTCATTTGCTGCGCGGGGCGGATGGCACTGATGATGTTTTGGGTCATTGAAAAATCGAGACCGATGGGAGCCCCAAAAGCTGCAACTTCCGCTCCCTTTAGCGGATGAGCGATTGCAATGGGAAGCGATCTTAATTTTGCTTGAGTCGACTGAGAGGGATCGAATTTCAGGAGCGCGATGTCTCGAACACTGTCCAGGAAGAGGAATCCATCAACTCGGATTCGGTCACCGTTTTCAAAAGAGATCGAAGCATCGAGCGCTCCTTCGATCACATGATAATTTGTAACTGCGACTCCTTGTTCTGCGTCCAGCACGAAACCACTTCCTTGCCCACCACCTCCGGACAGCTTCGCGTCAACTCGAACAACAGACGGACCAACCAAGGTATTCACAGCGCTCCAAGAAGGTAGCACGGGCGGACGGTCTGATGTTGTGTCAGTCGAGCTATCGCTCGACGATGCCATGGTCGGTGGTGAATTCGTTGCTGACGTATTGGATCCTGAATCTGCTATGTCGTCGTCAGTTGATGGCAGGCCGGCCGAATCTGTGGCTGAACCGTAGTTGGTGGTTGATGGGGGCGAAGTTTGACTTCCCGCCACTGTGACTGGGCTGCTATTTTCAGTGTTCGAGGGGGCACTGGCAGTACTGGGTTCAGTGACAGGTTGCGAAGACGTGTCAGCGTATGCTGCGTTGTCGTCGATTTCGTTGTGAGTAGACGGGGCAGGAGTCTGAGATGACGAGGAATCTGCGACCAAGTGATCGTCAGAATCTCGCAGGAAGAATGCACCGACAGCGATTAGCAAACCGGCAATTCCAACTCCTAACCCAACGGCCAAGCCAACTGGGAAGTTTTGTTGCGATTTCTTTCTGCGATTTCGCCTTGCGACGTCGACGCGAGCAGATCGCCGATTGAGAGCTTCTGTCGGAGCTCGTCCCTGCGTTTCGAAGGACGGATTGCGAGCAGCTGGTCTCTTCGCCGCAGGCCTCGAGCGTTGTCTTCTGGGGCGTGCGGGTTCTTGACGCACTGGTTCAGCAGCGAGAATCACGGGTTGTGATGAATCAGATGTTTGCCCGGGAACTCGGACCGGTTCTTGACAGGACGGGCAGCGAATAAGTTTGCCACTGAATTCTGCTGTCACATGAAATTCTGAAGTACAAGACTCGCAATGAACGCCGATCGACATGATCACCTCGGGAAGAACTTCTGCTCAATTGAAAAGGCAGGAAAAGCGGGGGGAAGGGCTGTGCTGATTTTGTGTCAGGATGACCTTTGGTTAGACACTTCTATCTTCTGAAGCTGCCGTGCGTTGAAATCGTTGCTTGGTCTTTTCCCGGCTAATCAGGATTTTCGGAAAAGCTCAGCGTGTTTCGACGTGGGGTGGCGGCCCATGGAATTCGCGTAAACGAAAACCGCGGCCCGTTTAGCTTTCATTGATCGGCAACTCTTTAAGGGAGACGTGACTGCCTCCCTTGCTCTTTATTCTGCCACCACAAATGAACGATTGCAAGTAGGGGTAATAGGGGGGTTGACTATGGGGAGGATTTTTTGCGATGGGTTCCGTCATTAACGGAAGGCTTTCATTTGCAGTTTTGATGTGGACTGGCAACTAAAACCATCGATTTACTGTGTGTTTTGGTGTCCATGAGTTGGACTTTGACGCGGAATGCAGGGTTTGCGCATGTTGGATTCATGCTGCTGATGAATTGCGTTGGCAGAAATTCGCGGATGTATGGTGAACATCCCGTTTTTCGGCGGTACGATGCAAATTGCCTTGGAAAAGAGGCGAGCCTGCTGCTTGCTTCTGCCCTGATTCTTCTTGAAGTTTGGGGCGGCAGGATTCTGGTTCCCGGCAGGAAGCAGGCGATCGAAATGATTGCTTTGGGAATGAGTCACCTGAGATGCGATCGTGTTCTGTCATGAGTGATGCTGCAGCCGCAAAGGATGTAAGTTCGAAAACCGAAGATGCTGAGACATCGGTGGTCGAGACATCAGGGGGCGAACCAGTCTCTGTCCCTGAGCTTCCGGGACAGTTGACGTTTGGTTGGGGAGATCTGGCTGCTCCGGGCAAAAGTCGAAAAAACGGCAAAGGCAAGAAGTCGAAATCAGCCAAGCAAGATGCTTCGTCGACTGCTCGTGAATCGAAACGCACATCCGGCAAGCGGAAGAATAAAAAGACGATCAAGCCGAAGCCCGTAAAGACTGCCAAGCCAGCTGCACGAAAAGCGTCACAGAAATCTGTGCCGCAAAAATCACGAGCGAAGCAGGGGGCTGCAGCAAAGTTAAGTCGCGTGGCTGAAAAGTCTCAACCGATTTCGGCAGCGTCAAAAGTGATTTCAAGCGAACAGGCTGCACCTCAGAGCTCGCGGTCGAAGCCAGTCGATGAGACAGCCATCAGTGCTAAGCAATCACAGAAGACAACGGATGCTGGAACAAAGACATCTGCTCGAACAGTGAAGAAAAAGAGGAAGCCCGTTCGTAAGGCGACCACAAAGGTTGCTGCCGTGCAGGCAGCTTCAGTTGGAAAAACTGCCACGGCTCAGCCTGCCACAGAAGTCTTATCTGAAGACACGGCTGCGGTTGTTGTTTCCGACCAGCCTCGCAAAGTCGTTTCCGCAAAACCTAAAGCCACTTCCTCAGTGGCATGTCATGCGGATTCCGTAAGTGCACTGAATTTAAAGTGGGGAGCAAAGCTGCCGAGTGTTGGTTTTGGGTTTTGGAAAGTTGATCAACACCAAACGGCTCAGACTTGCTACGACGCCATTCGAGTCGGCTATCGTCATCTTGACTGTGCGTGCGACTACGGGAATGAAAAGGAAGTCGGCGAAGGCATTCAGCAAGCCCTTAAAGATGGCCTCGTCGATCGTGAAGATCTGTGGATCACATCTAAACTTTGGAATACGTACCATTCGCCCGAACACGTTCGTATGGCGTGTGAAAAATCGTTGGCCGATCTTCAATTGGATTATTTGGATCTGTATTTGATTCACTTTCCGTTGGCTCAAAGGTACGTCCCCATTGAAACTCGTTATCCACCGGGTTGGTTCTTCGATCCTGACGTTGCAAATCCTGTGGTCGAAGAGGCTCGTGTGCCTATTCAGGAAACGTGGCGAGCCATGGAGGAATTGACCAAGGAGGGGTTTGTTCGAAACATTGGAATCTGCAACTTCGGAACGTCTCAGATACGTGACCTTTTGGCGTATGCTCATATTCGCCCCGCCGTATTGCAGGTAGAAACTCATCCACGGCTGACTCAGTCAAAGCTGCTACGATACTGCCAGCAGGAAAAAATTGCTTACACATCATTTAGTCCATTGGGCGCTCAAAGCTATTACAGTTTAAACATGGCCGAGCAGTCAGAATCGCTGCTTGAACATTCCGTTGTGAAAACAATAGCTGGCCAAATTCAGCGTACGGCGGCTCAGGTGTTGTTGCGATGGGGCGTCCAACGAGGAACCGCCGTGATTCCGAAAACGTCGTCGATCGACCGCATGGTTGAGAACATTCGCGTGTTCGATTTTCAGTTGTCGGCAGAACAGATGCGGCAACTGGATGGTCTCGATGAAGGTCGACGATTCAACGATCCGGGTGATTTTGGTGAAGCCGCGTTTAATACGTATCTACCAATTTACGAGTAGAGTTTTTACGTCGTTGGCGATGCCGAAATTCGATCGCTTGTTGGCTCATGAATGAGCGTCCAATCGTGGCAGGTCCTGCTTGATGGCCAGTGTTTGCTGCAAGATCTCTTTCAATCGATACAAGATGGTGGTCATGGCAAATCTTCGCATTGGGATTTTGGGGGCAGGCTGGTTCGGCCGTGAAGCTCACGTAAAAAATCTGCTGAAACTTGATGGTGTGGACATCGTCGCGGCCAGTAGTCGGAGCCGCGAAAGCAGAACTGCTGCTGAAGAACTGGTCGGAGATGATCTGCAAACATTCGCAGACTGGCACGACGTGTTGGCAGTTGATGGCCTTGATGCAGTGATCGTGGCCTTGACAAATGATGTGCATCACGATGCCGCTGTGAAGGCATTTGAATCGGGCCTTCATGTCCTGGCCGAAAAGCCACTGGGGTTGACCATCGCGGAATGTGACGATGTGATTGCCGCATCAAAGGCCGCTGGAAAGGTGTTGCAGGTCGGTCATGAAATGCGGCATCAGGCGTTGTATCAAGAAATGAAATCGATGATCGTCGAGGGGCAGGTCGGTGATCCTCGAGTGATGTGGTGTCGTGAGTACCGGGGACCAATGCGTCCGGGGTGGCGTTCCAGCGAAGCTGTGACGGGCGGACTGTTGCTGGAAAAAAATTGCCACCACTTCGACCTGTTTAACTGGATGATGGATTGTGATCCCGTTCGAGTTTTCGGGATGGGCGGTCGCGACGTGCTGACGGATCGTGAGCTACTGGACAATGCTCAGGTGTTGGTTGAGTATCCCGATGGTCGCCGTGCGGTGCTGGAAATTTGTCTGTTTGCTCCTTCGGGAGGCGATTGTGAAATCGGTGTGGTTGGAAGTCTCGGTCGCATTGATACCAAGAATCAGGCGATCCGCATGGACTTTGTTGGGTTCGAAGACGGGAAAAACTGGTCGAAAGAAGTTTCTGACCCGGACGACGAAGCTGGATTTCAGGACGCGTCTGGCCGAGTGGATCGAGGTATTAAGGCAGAGCTTGAACACTTTGTGGAATGCTGCCGCACGGGAGCCAGCCCATTGAACGGCGGTCCGTCTGCTCGGATGAACGTGGCTGTTTGCCTTGCCGCTCAGGAATCCATTCGAACGGGGCAGCCCGTGATGATCGATGATGTATTGTCGTGACGTTGTTGTTGCGACACTGTTGTCGCGACACTGTTGATTTGTCGGATCATGCTGCGGAATGACTTTCAGTGAACACCGACTGTAAACACTGACATAATGTGTTGTGAGTGAATAGACTGTGCTGTGGCGAGCACCAGAACTCAATGCACAGAAATGTCAATTCTATGAGCAGCAATGAACCGGCGGCATCCAATTCAGATGATCAGTTAAAGTGGAACCAAGGGATTTCTAGTTATCAATGGCTGGTCCTTGTGGTTGCTTCACTGGGCTGGGTTTTTGACGTTTTCGAGGGTCAGATTTTTGTCGCCAGCATGCGCGACGCCATGCCTCAGTTGCTTGATGCGGCTTCGGCCGACGACCCGTTGGTGCTTCGATGGAACAACTATGCGTTGGCCGCATTTTTATTGGGCGGAGCATTTGGCGGGATTCTGTTCGGAATGCTGAGCGATCGTATTGGTCGATCTAAAACCATGGTGCTGACCATACTGTTCTATTCAGTGTTCACATGCCTAACGGCGTTTGTGAATGATGCTTGGCTAATGGTGTTGCTGCGGTTTTTAGTCGCGATGGGAGTCGGTGGAGAGTGGGCGGTTGCCAGCGCGATGGTTGCTGAAGTGATGCCCAAACGATCTCGTCCTGTCATGGGTTCCATCTTCCATGCCAGTAGTGTTTTGGGCACTTTGATGGCCGCTGGCGTGGGCTACTTTATTTTGAGTTCAAAGGTATGGGGCGAAGACACTTGGCGACTCGGCTTTCTGATTGGCATTGTCCCAGCGCTGTTGGTTGTCGTCATCCGCTGGAAGATGAAGGAGCCCGATCAATGGACGGCTGCAAAGGAACGCGAGCGTCAAGATAAGACTCAGGTAACCGGTGCCATCACGGAATTGTTTCGAGGAACCAATCTTCGAAACACGGTTGTGGGAGTATCTTTAGCGACGATTGGTTTGGTGACGTTCTGGGGATGCCATATCTATGGGAAGAATGCTTTGCTAAGGTCGGCAGAGAAAACTGCGTTGACCGAAGCTGGAGTCACAGCCGATGCGTCGAAGGGCGAAAAGAAGGCAGCCTTAAAAGCTGGCGAAGACGCGATCAAGCGAGCGGAAATGATCAGCATGTGTTTAAACGCGATCGGTGGGGGACTCGGACTTGTCCTGTTCGGTGGCATTTCCAATCTGCTTGGTCGGAAAGGGGCGTTTATCTTCTATCATGCCGGTGGATTCACAATGGCACTGCTGATGTTTCAGGTTCTGATTCCGTCGAACGCATCCTATGCAGTTCTGTGTGTCGCTTTGCCGGTGTTTGGGTTTATGACACTGGGGATGCACGCGGGCTATGCAGTGTACTTTCCGGAACTGTTTCCGACTCGGTTACGCGGCACGGGCACTGGGTTTTGCTTTAACGCGGGGCGATTCGGAACAGCTTTCGCGATGTTGATTGCAGCACATTACAGCTGGCAGTCTGAACAAACGGCACTGTATTTGGCTCCGCTGTATGCTGTCGGAATCGTGGTGACGCTGCTTGCGGTTGAAACCAGAGGCGAAGACTTGCCAGACTAAGTGTGCTATCGGAGATGCAAAGCATTCTGACAAATTTTGCTTGGCTGGAGCAAGATTGCAGTTCATTAAAACTGTGAGAACTGTTCTGAGCCGCGCCCAACATTTTGAGGAAGTGATGTCACTGCGTTGGCAAAACGTTGAGCCCTATTTTTGGCAGCTAGAGCAATAAAAGGTGGCTCGTTGAGTCTGCACGATGCGTTTGATGGTTTTCTGTTTGTCTTTACAGCGAGGGCAGGGTTCGCCTTCTTTCGCATAAACTTGATGAGCATTTTGATAGCTGCCATCTTTGTTTAAGGCGTTGCGATATGTGCCGTCGCCTAAAGTTGACCCTTCGTATTGGATGGCTTCTTTCAAGACGGCCAGCGTATGTTGGCCAATCAGTTTCCACTGAGCTGCAGTGACTTTGGAACAGGCTCGTTTGGGAGACACGGCTGCTCGATGAAGAATTTCACTGGCGTAGAGATTGCCGATGCCGGCGACCAGAGTCTGATCTAGCATCGCCACTTTGACTGGCCGAGACGTTCGGCGTTTGATCGCGAGCCAATCATCGATCGACATCTGTAACGCATCGGGGCCAAGACGTTCGGTGAGTTCGGCGAATTCAGACACGCTCAGCAGTCGAACGGTTCCAAGGCCTCGTCGATCCCAAAATTCGAATGAGTCGATGTCAGTGTCGTTTGCTTCTAACATCCATAACAAACGACGGTGAGTTTCAGTGGGTGGGTCGGCCACCAGCATAAGGCCCGTCATGCGAGGTTCGATCACGATTCGGTCGGTGGAATCCAACCGGATGACAATTCGCTTCGCAAGACGAGTGACTTCTTGGATTCGCTGCCCTTGAATTCGCCGTTCAAATTCCGTGAATTCGGGCGCAAGAGTGATGGGTTTGCGAGGGCAATCACATTGTTGAACTTCAAGTATCTTTCGCCCTTCACAATGAGGGCGAATCCCTCGGACCATGGTTTCCACTTCGGGGAGTTCTGGCATTGCTGATGATCAGATTGATAGAGGGGTCGGAAAGAGACTGTCGGTGGCCGTTTGTGAATCAATTTGCCAACGATGAATTGGGTTCGCGAATTTTGCTTCTCTGATATTGCAAATGGTTGAGCAGAAGAGGGCCGGATCGCAATTTTGTTAGGTTTCGCAGTCCCTAGGTGCACAGGTTGTAGGGGCAATTCGCGTGAATGACCCGAATCTTCTGTATAGTTGCCAAAGTCGGATCGATGAGAACAGGTCGGGGAAAGCGGAAATGCTGGAAATTTCTTGACGCTGGCGTTCTGTAAGACGATCCTGATGACACGCGGGAATCAATATTTCTGCGACCAGAATATAATAATGCACACGCCACGACATCGTTATAAAGTCGTGCGGCAAATTTGCAGCGACCATGTTCAGCGACCAAGTTCAGTGACAAGGCTTTCATTCATGCAGCGTCTCTACTGTCGAATCCCCGCAATGCTGGGCCTGATTCTGATGTCGGCAACGTGTCTCGTTGCCGACGACGCGACCTCCGTTTCTCCAACAGGAACTGAAGTCGAGCAGCTTCGACAAGAAGCTCGAATCGCGGCCGAGCGAGGCGATTTCAGCCTCGCCGTTAGCCGAATCAAAGATGCGGCCACTCGTTCTGGCGATCAAGCCACAGCTGATCGAGCTCGGCAGGCAATGCCGGGGGGTGGTTCTCAGTTCGCCAACTTTGGTGAAATCTTGCAGCTGATTACAGAGCAAACTTCGCCACCCGCCCAATGGGTTCAAATTGACGGCGAAGGGGGTCAAATTTCGATCTCACAGCAGGGAGTCTTGTTGACTTCTTCTTCTGTTTTGAAGTCGCTATCGACGATCAAAGACGATTCAAATTTGGTCAAGATGGCTGAGGCATACAAGCAAGCCAATCACAACCTGGATGCTCGTCAGACTTCCAAGATGCGAATGGTGTCGTTGACTCGACTTGCAGCCGTTGTGCGAAGCACGGCCAAGCAAAGTGGTGGCCTGCCTGAAGACCTTCAAGTTCTTGCGGGCCTGAATCGTATCGACTACGTGTTTGCCTATCCTGAAACGGGCGACATTGTAATCGCTGGTCCTGCTGGCGACTGGACGACTGCTGCAGATCAGCGAGTCGTGAATGTTGATTCTGGACGTCCCACTTTGCAGCTTGATGATCTTGTGACTTTGCTGCGAACCTTCAGCCGTAACGGAGCGGGTGGATTTGTTTGTTCCATCGATCCCGTTCAGCAGCAGGTTCAGGCTGTCCAAGATTTTGTGGCTCAAAATAAGAAGGCATTGAACCCAGCCACGGCAGCTGAATTTACTTCTCGGGTGGAACAGCAACTTGGATTGCAGAACGTGATCGTGCAAGGTGTTCCTGCTGATTCACGCATTGCATCGGTCATTGTTGATGCTGACTACCGCATGAAAGAAATTGGTGTTGGTCGTCGCGAAGGCGTCGATGGCATGAAGAGCTACTTCGATTTGCTGACACGGTCTGAACAACGTGGTTCCGGTAAGATGGATGCATTGCGTTGGTGGATGGCTGTCGGGTACGACGCGATTCAGGTTTCTAACGACGCGAAAGTCTTCGAGTTTTCTGGCAATCCGATTCAGTGTTTGTCTGAAGATCAGATGGTTCAAGCTGATGGTTCTCGAACAGGCAAGGGCCGCAACAGCCGAGCGAACACAAAGTTCGCGGAACTCTTCTCGAAGTTCCTGCCTGAATTGGCGAAGCAGGACGTCGTGTTTGCAGACTTAGAAAACGTGTTTGACCTTGCGATCGTGTCATCTTTGATTCAGCAGCAAGGATTAGGGCAGCAGGTTGGTTTTCGTGCCGACGCATTTGTTTCCGATCGACTTGTGAAGCCAGCTCCTGTGGCTGTGCCTGAGAAGCTAATGACGGCTGCAGAGTACCGAGTCTTCAACGGTCGTAGCGTTGTCGTGCAGGTGGCAGGCGGTGTGCGAGCTGATTTCAGCGAGCTGATTAAGGCGGACCGCAAGGCCAACTCTGAATTGGACGAAAAAACGGCCGTTGCCTCTCCAATGGGCCAGCAAAATGGCCGTTGGTGGTGGGATGCCCCCGTGAAATAGAACATGATGATTTTTGCCCTGTTGGGCTGATTTCAACACAGAGCCGAGACGGTGGTGAGTGATCCAATGGGATTGCTCGCCGCCGTTTTTTTATGATCACAGAGCCGTCGTCGTTTGATCGAAGATGGCTACTCTTGCAGTTTTTTCGAGGCTCGCCTTTCTGTGCCAGCATTTGGGTCTGGGGGTGTTGCCAGCTGGTAAGATTTAATCGTTGTGAGGTGGCTGAGTTGGTCCCGACGGCTGTGTTGGTTCGGTTGGTGTTGGTTCCGTTGGTGTTGGTTCAGGCTGTGTTGGTTCAGTTAATTGTGAGTCAGACGCTGGTGGATTTGTGCCCGACTTGACGGATCTTGTTGGCTGGTTTGGACCAGTGGCATCTGTCGCTTTTTGAGAAGCTGCTGCCGCTTGATTGGCGGCGACGTCTTCTGGGATTTCGAATTCTTCCATCAGCTGTTTACGTCGGACGGCCACAGCTCGGTCAAATTCAGACAAGACATCCATCGCTCGGTCACGTGAAGTGACGAGTCCAATGATGAGGTATTGAGTAATTGCGAGCAGGTAGCAGCACCATCCCACGATCCAGCGTTCTCTGCTGCGACGAAACTGAGAGTCAATTTGAATGACCTCTGAAAGGTTCAGCCGGAAGTCTCGATCGTTTTCATGAGACATGGACATGGCCAGGGCTTGTTGAGCCGGAACCATTGGGCTGATTTGTTGAACGTAGCCCCATTGCACGTAAGTAAGTTTGTCCAGCTTCGCTTGTTCGACTTCAGAGACGGTTAGAATTTGAGCTCCCACGATCGCCGCCATCATGGCAAGAACAGGAGAAGATCGGTTCAAGTGTTGGCATACAAATCCCTTTAAGAACAACCATTTCATCCGCCAGAACTCTTTGAGAAAGCTCTTGCCGGGTTTGACCTTGGGAGGCCCCGGATGGATCACGGCAAATAGTTCTTGGTCGGGCATCGCTTCAATCACACCGATCGCCAGCATTAGCCGCAAGCCCATGGTCAGCCAGTCGGCACGATCCATCCAGTCTAGCTTTGTCATCCAGCCAAACAGTAGGTGTTCCATGTTGGCAGAGGCAGCGAGAAGCAGCAAAGCGCCTCGAAACCATTGCTCGAGATCTTTTTCCAGCTCATCGTCCAGATCTTGCAGCCGAAAGACTCGACGCATGATGAAGCGGAAAATGGGAATCGCGATGACACCAACTAACACGCGCGTGATGGGGCGCAATGCTGATTTCAGCATTGGCAGATTCATCATTGCTCGAAAAAGCCCGCCCACGTCTTATGTGTCTTTCTGTATCTAAACGAAAATGAGTGAGACAGTTTGCTGGCGTGTTGCCGCGATAGATTGGGGCGCGTTGCTGGTGCAATGAAGTGGTGTCGACCCAGTCAGCAGTTTGCCTCATTGGCCGAATGGTAGCTGATTCAAGTGGCCAGAGACAAATCTGTGAGCCGTGGTTCTGCATCCGAGACGCGCGCGAGGGGGTGCAGACTTGGTTTTTTGGGTGTTCAGAGGAAAACGAAAGGGTTTTCTGCCGAAGTGGCCGATATCGCCTATGATCTGACGGTGCGAATGTAGTGCTGGCTTGTCTTGGCGTAGAATTGCAGAAGCTGCGATTCAGATGCAGCTTTGATTTTGTTTGAGATCATTTCGGAGAGAACTGAATGTTGGGGGCAGCTGGGGAAACCGAATTTGATGTCCGGCTTACGCTGTTTGGAATTTATGTTCGCATCCACCCTCTCTTTTGGGCAATGGCTGCGTTTGTGGTCTGGCGGTCAACGCCTGATCCCAAATTGAAGTTCTTGGGCGTGTTGTGCGTGCTACTATCGATTTTGGTCCACGAACTTGGGCATGCGGTTTTCATTCGGAAGTGGGGCTATCCGTCTGAAATTGTGCTTTATGGCATGGGGGGCTACGCCACTTCGACTCAGTTTTCAACTTGGCGAAGTGTTTGGATTTCGTTTGCCGGACCACTTGCGGGATTCGTGCTGTATGGAATCGTCTTCGGAATTGAATACGGGCTGGCAAAAGTTTCGCCGGAATCACTTTCGATTGATGCGGTTGATTACAGCATCTGGCTGTTGAAGCGGATCAACCTGTTTTGGGGAATCATGAATCTGGCTCCCGTGCTTCCCTTGGACGGCGGGCGAATCGTTCAGGCTTTGATGATGCGTTACGCGCCTCGCCGAGGCGTTGAGTGGACACTGCAGATTTCGATTGTCGCAGCAGGAGCGATTGCCTACTGGGGCTTCACGCAGAACACGCGGTTCTTGATGATCATGTTCGGTATCTTTTGTGCTCAAAGCGTCATTAGCTACAACGAATATCAGGGGCGACGATAGCGTTGCTTGGTGAGCTTTAAGCTGCCGGTTCGTAGACGTCTTTAGAGATCTTTTTCAGCGATAGCCCGGTCATCTTTAACGTGGTGGCGTACACCAAGGCTGATACGGTGACCGGCACGACCACTTTGATCAGTCGGTACATGAATTCAGACATCGTTCCGTCCAGCGAAGAGACTGCATACAGCATTCCGAGCCCCGCGAGGTTCATCAGTAAACTGCCCACAACGATGCGCCAAAGAAGCGGGCCAAAGAACCGAGACTGCAGGTTCAGGAATCGACCTCGCAAGGCCTCTAAAGACAGGGCAAGCTGAAACAAGGTCGCCGTCATGCTGGCAATGGGCAACGCTGGGCCTCCAAGCATCGGAACAAAGATGACATCGAAGATCAGGTTTAAGCCGACGCACGCGATTCCCAAACGCATCGGAGTAATCTGATCTCCGACCGCATAGAAGACACGGTTTACGATCAGCAGGCCGCTCACGATCCAGACTCCAAGTCCGTAGCTGCCAATCATTTGGGCGGTGATGTAGGCCGAGTCGCTATCGAATTGGCCGTAGCGAAACAGCAAGTTCGTGATCGGTGCTGCCATAAACCACAGACCCACACTGGACGGAATTCCAACCAGCAAGACCAATTGTAAACCGTGAGTCACATCTCGGTTTAATTCGTCGTGATCTTTTGAAGCAGCGTGTTTTGCAAAACGCGGAAATAAGACAGTGCCCAACGCGACGGCAAAAACGCCTTGAGGAAATTGAAGCAAGCGTTGCCCCAGATACAGTGCTCCCGCAGTGCCAATTGGTAGTCGGAAGCGTTCGAGTGACGGGTAGTCAGCGAGGTTCCCGGAACTCAGCACCCATGCCATCAGTGTGTCAACAATGCCATTGATTTGAGTGATCGATAGTCCCAAAAGCACGGGCGCCATTAATCGGAAGACGGCTTTCGATTCTTTGTTTCCGCTCGGTGTCGGATTCTGAAGCCGAATTCCGTACTGCCTCGCTTTCCATGCCACAACTGCAAGTTGTAGAAAACCGGCTGAAGTGATGAAGGCCGCAATCCAGCGAATTTCTGTAGGCCCACTTGAAAAGTTGAGAGCCGCCCAGCAGCCTCCGCCCAGCCAAGTGAGGTTCAAGACAATGGGGACGAGTGCCGGAGTGAGAAAGTGCTGGACTCCGTTAAGTGCGGCCGCGTAAAGCCCTGCCATGCAAATCAACAGCATGTATGGCATCAGGATTAGGCCAAGCTCACACAGCAATGTCGATCGATAGCTCATCGGCAGGGCAATCAGAATTGCACCTAAAACGATCTCAATAAAGATGAGGAATGACAACAAAATTTTCAGAAGTCGCCATGCAACTCCACTGAAAAGCAGGTTGGCTGAATCTCTTCCTTTCTGCTTGTCAACTTGAACAAACATTGGCAGAAAGGCGGCCGTTAAAGCTCCCTCGCCAAACAGGCGTCGAAACATATTGGGGACACGAAATGCGAAAGTAAACGCATCCAGCAGCCAACCGGTTCCAAAAAGCGAGGCCATCAAGCTGTCGCGAGCCAAGCCCGTGAAACGACTTAGCAGGGTCAATAGGCTGACCAGTTTAAATCCCGCGAGCCGATGCTCCGATCGTTGATCTGGTTCGGGGCGGTCCATGCCGAGCAAAGTTCCTAGGTGGTGAAAATGTTTGAATGGCCAGAGGGTTGGCAGTCGAGCTACCGTTGAACTCACCGAGTTCAAAGTTTGTCGTTAGGCCCACAGTGCTTCAGCCTGAAGTCGGTCGAACG
This sequence comes from Fuerstiella sp., assembly GCA_039974975.1. Lineage (GTDB taxonomy): Bacteria > Planctomycetota > Planctomycetia > Planctomycetales > Planctomycetaceae > Fuerstiella. Next base: position 72,257 of record JBDWHY010000019.1, read on the forward strand.
GCATTCCAACGAAGTCAGGTTCTGAGAGCCTGAAGCTATACGCAGTCTCAGTTGGCCTCACAGTGGCCATGCAGGGCATGCGTTTGCAGTCAAACACGTTTATGCCTGCAGTCTTTGTTTACGTCGACGTTCTGCCGTCATTCGTCTGAACACTTCGTCTACGAGGACTCCAACTAAAATCACGGACCCAATGATTGCAAATTCGAGACTGCCGGGGATTTTTAATAGCAAAATCAGATTGTTCAGTACCTGCATCACAGCCGTCCCAATAATCACACCGACAATCGAACCTTCGCCGCCTCGCAGGCTACATCCTCCTAAAACGGCCGCCGCGATGGCGTAGAGCTCAAAAAAGTTGCCAAAACTCGATGGCGAAATCGATTTATAATCGAGTGCGAAGAGCATGCCACCAAGCCCCGCCAAAGTGGAGCAGATGACAAAAGCCATCATGGTCACTTTTCCTGTGTTGATCCCGCTAAATCGAGCCGCTTGTTCGTTGCGGCCCAATGCCAGCAGGTAACGTCCCCAGATCGTACGGTTCAAGAAAACGGCAGCAATGATGCCTGTCGCGATCAAAAAGAAAAACGGATAGGGGATGCCAAATGTGTTGCCCCCCGCGGTTGTCAGCAGATTCAGATTGCCGCTGCCGATCTGGCACAGGGAATCAGAATATTCACCTAAGCCAGCCGGGTTGTCATCTGTCAGCCAGCGAGACAGTCCTCGATAAATCAGAAGTCCGGATAGCGTGACGACAAATGGTTGCAGGCCGGCTCTGGTCACTAACAGTCCATGAATCAAGCCGAGCAATCCGCAGATGAAAAGGACAGCCAAAATCGCGACTGGCGCGGACATGCGTTGGTGGCGTTTTTGAGGCAATGCCAGCCACTCACTCGTCACTCGATCGCCCGGATCATTCGCCAAGATCAATTCGGTACTGTCGGCCGTCTGGCTGGCCTTTGTGATTGTTTCTGTTTTCAGTCCCGAAACGGGATGCACCAAAGTGACTTTGTCGCCTGCATTTAAATCTAGCTTTTCAGCGATCACTAAAGAAAACTGATTTTCATCGTCGTCAGAATCGGCCGCCTTGCTGCGTTCGATTTTAGAGATTGGGATCGCGAGTGCGATTTGTCCCTGAGTGTCATCTCGTGGAATGATTTCTGTAACAGCGATCGTTTTGTCAGAAACAAACTTTACGGTGAACAGTCCAGAATCTGCTCGACGTCCTCCGGTATAGCGAATTCTGTCGCCTTCCTTCAGTCGTTGAAGATCACCGCTCACTTCGAATGTCGATTTGATGCTATCAACTTGTGAAACCTGAGTCACAAATTGTGGCTGGTATTCAACATGAAGAAATAGGGCCAGCAATATTCCCGAGAGGCAAACCAGAGATCCAATCGAAAGATCAATTCCAGAGGTGATGATCACGAAGGCCACGCCTATGCCCAAGATGCCATACATGGCCGTACGGCTGAGCAGATTTTCGATATTGTTGGTCTGAAGGAATGTTGAAGACCCAATGTGATACCATGGGTCGGCTGTCATCAGCGTGACAAACACACACAGTGCGACGAGCAACCCAAAGATTCCAAGGACTTTTCCCTTCACGAGTTGGCCTTTCCAGACAGTGTGCTTACATCTGCTTTGTTGATCGAATGATGATGGGTTGTTGCCAGTTGCATGATGGCTTCTTCCGTCAGTTTTTCTCGAGACAGTTCACCCGTGATACGACCCTCGTGCATCACGATGGCTCGGTCACTCATGCCGATGACTTCTTCCAGTTCGCTGCTGACAAATAGCACGGCCATTCCTGCACCGGCCAGTTCATCCATCAGCTGATAGATTTCCTGCTTGGCACCGACGTCGATCCCTCGAGTCGGTTCATCTAGCAGAAGCACTTTGGGATTCATCGAAAGCCATTTGGCCAGCACCACTTTTTGCTGGTTGCCTCCAGACAATGTGCTCACAAGATGTTGGTCGTGAGGAGCTTTCACTTTCAGTTTGCGACTGTATTCAGACGAATCAGTGGTTTCTTGTTGGAAGTTCAAGAAGCCCCCAAGCCCAGCGTTTCGACGATGGCCGGCAAGTCCAATGTTTTGCCGAATGGACATCTCCAGAACCAGACCTTCGTGTTTGCGGTCTTCTGGCACTAAGGCAACGCCCGCTTCGATGGCGTCTTGAGGCGATTGAAGGGAAATCGTTTTTTCGCCGACAGAAATCCGTCCCGCCAGTGGGCGATCAACGCCGAACAGAGTTCGCAGCATTTCTGTACGTCCCGCTCCAACCAGCCCCGCGATCCCCACAATTTCGCCCGCACAGATGTGAAAGTTGAGCTTTTCCGCAGGCCACGTTGAAGTGACTAGATCGTGAACTTGAAGAGCGAGGCTGCCTTTGTCGTGTGGTTTACGAGAATAAAAACGCGAGATGTCACGACCGACCATTAATTGCACAAGGCTGTCATGATTGATTTCGCCAGTTAGCAATTCTCCTGCGTTCTCTCCGTCTCGAAGCACGGTGACACGATCTGACAGATCTTGTACTTCAGCAAGACGATGCGAGATGTACAGAATACTGACTCCGCGAGACTTCAGGTTGCGAATCACGTCAAACAGTTTTTCTGATTCACCGGCAGACAAACTGGACGTTGGTTCGTCCATGATCAGCACTTGAGCATCAAAGGAAACAGCTTTTGCAATTTCGACAAGTTGTTGTTGTCCGATCGTGAGTTCTCGGACGAGCGTTTTGGGGGAAACATCGAGCCCCACTTTTTCGAGAGCTTCCGCAGACTTTTTATGAACAGCGGCTTCATCAATCATGCCTCGTCGTAGCGGTTCGCGTCCTAGAAATATATTGGCTCCGATGGACAGGTTGTCGGCGAGATTCAATTCTTGATGAATCAATGCGATGCCGCTCGCCATTGCGTCTCGAACGTTGCGAAAGCTTTGTGGTTTGCCATCGACGTTGATCGATCCTGAATCCTGAGCTTGAACTCCGGCAAGGATTTTCATCAACGTGCTTTTGCCGGCTCCGTTTTCGCCCACAACAGACAACACTTCAGCAGGCCCCACCTGCAGGTCCACGTTGCGCAGCGCGCGGACTCCTGGGAAGCTTTTACAGATGGAACTCACCTGCAGACGTGGACGGTCGTTGGTTGAATCCGACATACAGGCTACTGACCTTTTTTCGCTTTCAGGTCGTCCCAGTATTCATCCACGTTGTCTTTGGTGATCGATCGTGGCGGAATATCGATGTACATGGATTCAGGAATCACATCTTCTTTTCCGTCCAGTAGTTCCTTCAGAATTTTTACAGACTGATAGCCATATTCGTATGGGTTTTGAACGACGGTTCCCACGCATTCGCCATCTTTAATGGCTTGCAAGGTGACGTCGTTTTCGTCGAATCCAATCAGCGCAATTTGACCCAACTTGTTGGCCTTCTTAAGAGCTTGATACAAAGCGGGAGGATTATATTCGAACAGTCCCACCATGGCGTTCAGGTCGTCGTAGGCGTTTAAGGCATCTTCTGCTTTGGACTGAGCCAGCTCTTTTTTGCCTTGGTCTGTGATTGTTGCGACGATCGTATATTTATCGCCCGCGATCTCGCCTTCGGTCGGATCCCACGCGTCAGTTTGTTCTTTGTAATACGCGGCGTTTCGGTCTCGATCCAGCAGAACGTCGATGACTCCTTGACGGCGATACTTGCTGTTGTCTTGCTCAAGTCGCCCGATCGTTAGCAGCACATTGCCTCCGTCTGGTAGACCTTTTTTGACAAGTTCTCCACATGCTCTGCCGGCGGCGTAGTTGTCCATGCCGATATACATCAGGCGGTTGGAAGCTGGGGCATCCGAATCGTGTGTAATCAATGGCACTCGTTCTGCCAAAGTGTTCAACCATTCGGTTTGGTTGTTGGCATCCAGTGGGCTAATTGCGACTGCTTGAACGCCTGAAGTCAGTAGATCTTCCACCTTCTGCTTTTGGACAACAGCAGTGGCTTCTGGTGGCATCACGACATCAACTTCGACATCAAATTCGGCCGCCGCATCATTCGCACCTGCTTCAGCAATTTTCCAGAAGTCAGCAATTTGATTTGTAACAAAGGCGACTCGGACTGTGTTTTCTGAAGCCGTCGTGTTTGAGCCACTTTTTGAGTCGTTCTTGTCTGGCCCGTCGCAGCCAGTAGCCATGACAGAAACGCATGCAAGAAGGGTTAAGCACCAGATTCGTCGCATCGAATAAGTTCCCTTTGAATGATTAAATAAGGTCCGTTGAACTCGTGAGATGATACCAGTGAAACGGCAATTGCTTAGGGTAGGGGTGGCAGTGCGTCGGGTCAAATCGGTGTGTGGCCAAAAAACAGGAATCAAAACGACCTCTTTTGTGGGCCGCTGTGAGATGAACGGCCACGATTGAACACGAAATGGTGGCGGCAAGCACATTCTGCCGAGGAGCATAAAAATTCGATCTTCAAAGCGAAGCAATGAGTTTCGTTGGCATTCCTTCAGGCCGGTCGCCATTGTGGCATCTTGTCTTCGGGTTTATCATGGCTGATCGAAGTAATTCAACAGCTTGGCCTGACCTTGAACCTGACTTTGGACGTGGCAGAATAAAAAAGTGATGACAACCCTGCAGCAATTTGAGAACGATGAGCACTTCCTGCGTCTGGTCCGTCGCGACCATGACGTAAATTTGGTTGTTGCTGCCTTAGAAATTGCTCGTGATCAACAACCGGATTTGGCATTCGAACCAACTCTTGAAAGCCTTAAAACGGCGGTGTCTGAATTAACGCGTCCCGTTGCGATGGCAGGATCTGACATCGAAGAGCTACGCTTGCTGATCGACTATATGACATCGGTGTTGCACCTTCAGGGCGATTACGATGACTTTGAAATGGTGGAAAGCAGTTATTTAAATCAAGTGATTGATTCAGGTCGAGGCATTCCAATTTCGCTATCCGTTCTTTACATGGCGGTGGCGAACGAACTGGGAATTCCATTAGTGGGAGTGGCTGCTCCGTCTCACTTCTTGACTCAATTGAATACGGATTCCGGACCTCTGTATGTCGACGCCTTTCGAGGAGGCGTGATCATGGATGAGCGGGAATGCGTGGAATGGCTGGGTGAGCTCACTGAATTGCCGTCTTCGGAAATTTACCCGTCGCTGAAGCCAGCATCTGAGCGTCAAATTATCGTCCGAATGTTGCACAATTTGAAGGCAATTCACGGCGCTGATCAAAGCTGGCCGGCCGCATTGAAAGTACAGCAGCGGTTAACTTTGCTAAGTCCTGGTTCTTATCGCGAAAAACGAGACTTGGCATTGATCACTCTCAGGGCTGGCCGTCCCGGAGCCGCGATCGATTTACTGGAAAGCTGCATCGCTGTGTGTGCTCCAGAAGAACGCCAATTGCTGGATCAATATCTGAAAGACGCCCGCCGAGGAGCGCCGCTTTACAACTAGCGGTTAAGCTTGGAACGCGATTCCCGTCTTCACGATCTGATTGCGTGGGCCGTACTTTACGGTCTGTGGCCGCATGGTCGTTCGCTAATCACTGCCTCTTTTCTTAAGTGCCAGTGAGCGTTTGGACATCAAGTCGCTGGTTTGATTCTCGAGCTTCAGTCATGCTGGTTTGAATCCAGTCATTTCTGTTCTCATGAGATTTCACGATGATCGCCTTTCGAATTCTATTGTCCATCGCATGCGTCTCCTCCTTTGCTTGTTCTCACTGTCAGGCTGACACATTTATCCATGCAGGGCGCTTGATCGATGTTGTTGAAGGAAGCACGAAGACGAACGTCACCGTCGTTGTGGCCGAAGGCAAGTTTGTGAGGATTGTAAGTGGCTTTCAGGCTGCTTCGTCAGATGACACGCTGATTGACTTGAAGCGACACACGGTGATGCCCGGCTTGATGGATATGCATACTCACCTGATGTGGCAACATTCGGCAAAGTCGTACACCGAAAAGTTCTTTATGAACAAACCCGAGTACGCTTTGAGATCCTCGGTCTACGCCAAACGCACTTTGATGGCTGGTTTTACAACGGTGCGAGAACTGGGTGACGATGGCACCAACGGCGTCGCTTTACGCAAGGCCATCGACGATGGCTGGATCGTTGGACCACGAATTTTTACCGCCGGAAAATCACTGGCCACAACTGGGGGGCACGCAGATCCAACGAATGGACTGCGCGGCGATTACAAGCAAGACGCAGGGCCGGTGGAAGGAGTCGTCAACGGAACCGATGATGCTCGAAAAGCAGTTCGGCAGCGATACAAAGACCAAGCCGATTTGATCAAACTGACTGCCACCGGCGGAGTGCTAAGCCTCGCGAAGAATGGTCAGAATCCTCAGTTCACTGATGAAGAACTTGCTGCGATTGTTGATACAGCAAAGGACTACGGCATGACGGTTGCCGTACACGCTCATGGAACTGAAGGCATGAAGCGAGCGGTTTTAGCCGGAGTCGATTCAATTGAACACGGGACGTACATGACGGCTGAGGTGATGCAATTGATGAAAGAGCGGGGCACTTATTTAGTACCAACATTGGTTGCCGGTGCCTGGGTGGCTCGTAAGGCGGAAGAACCTGACTACTTTCCCGCCGTGGTTCGTCCTAAAGCTGCGATGATCGGCCCAGTGATTCGCAACACGTTTGCAGAAGCCTACAAGGCGGGAGTCAAAATCGCCTTCGGAACCGACAGTGGAGTATCGCCTCACGGAGACAACGCAGAAGAATTTGAAATCATGGTTGGAGCTGGAATGCCCGCGATGGAAGCAATTCAGTGTGCCACGATCGAAGGAGCAAAACTGCTGAAAATCACTGATCGTTTAGGAGCCATTCAGCCGGGGTTGATCGCCGACCTGGTGGCTGTGAAGGGAGATCCTCTCGACGATATTTCGTTGATGCGAAAAGTAGACTTCGTGATGAAAGCTGGCATCGTCTACAAATCCGGTGGATCAGCAGTGTCACCCGCAGATGAATAAAGAGCCTTAGGGCTTACTTCTTTAACCAACTGTCTTTGGCTTCTAGGACTTTCCGAGGCCCGTTATTCTGCAGCCATTTTTTGGCATCCTCACTCTGTCGCAGGTATGCATCCCAAAACGCTAGGCTGATTGCGTGAATGGCGACATGATGATTCGGGTTTAGATTGCGTTTTCGGCCGGATGCTCTCACGTCCGAAAACGCTGAATGCTCAGCTTCCCAAAGGCACAGTTCGTAGCACCTGTTGGCTGCTGGCAGACCCTGAAAGACTTTTCGTCGGCTTTCGGGGTCCGAATTTCTTCCAATCGGACTGGAGTCTTTGGTTCCTGTCATCAGCAGCCAAGGGATATCGACGCCGCCAAAGGTTTGGTCACTGAAACCAACCGCTGGGGGACTGGGACTCATCAGCATCGCTGCCTTGATTCGAGCATCAGTAAACTGTTTTCCCGTCAGGCCGAAGTTCTGCCCGCTGACCGCCTGAGTGGTGACGGCACCGAAAGAATGTCCACTCATACCAATTGTGTTCATGTCGAATCGACCACGAAACTGTTCTGATCCTTTGTTCAGCTTCTGAAGGTGGTTCAGCGTTTCTTTCACGTCCTGATTGCGGGCCATGAAATTTTTTCTGGAGGCCGCTTTCTTCAGTTCCGCCATCCTTTGTCTCAGCCGGACGCCCTTCCACACTGATTCGTCGCTGCCGGCATGTTGCATCGCCACGACGACATATCCGTGACCCGCCCAGTATTCGCCCAGATGTTGCCCGACTTCTCTTGAACCACCTAACCCATGACTGAGCAGGATGACAGGAGCTGGCTGAGAGTCTTTTGGAAGATAGAACTTCAGCGGCACAATTCGATCGTCGTATTGAAATTCGACTTTGACAACTGTGCTGGGCTGAGCCTTTCGAGCGGGGTTGTAGCCAGAAGGCTTTTCGTCTGCCGTTGCTATGGACAGGCTGCTAACGAGCAGAATCAGATAGCTGAGAGCGCTGGGGAAAATTTGCATCAATGATGCTCCACATCGAGTTCCAAGATTTCGTCTACGGGATTCAACACATCCGTGTGATTCGAGATTCGCTCGACTGCCAAAAAGACGAAATCGAATACGCTTTCACGCAAGATCGCGATCGTTTCGTCAAGAGTTGCCAACGTCAGCGGCGTGTTGAAGTTAAGTCCTAAGAGTCCACGCGTTCTTCGTCGTTGGTCAGAGAATCTTCGCACCATTCTGAAACCATCTTGGTAAATTCTGTGATACGTTCCAAAATGTGCCACCGGTCAGCACGACAGGTTCTCGATCGTTTTGCGATTCGAGTGTGTCGTGCGTTTCCGTCAAGAGTCTCGGCGATTAGCAATGACCTGCTGGCATCGTACCAGCACGACAAGCTAAGTGTCCCTCGAGAGTAGTCGAGCGTAAATGATCCTCGGGCTGGCAATGTTGCTGTTTGCGCCAGCGTGAATCCCGCGGCGGTCAGAGGTTCTGCGAGTTCTGTTTCCAAGTGCCGCATAAAATCCTGAGTAGTCCGAAGAGGATTGGGCGGTGCTTTTCCGCTTCGCTCCAACCGACGTTTTTCACGGCAGCTCTTGCAGCGAACTGCGGTCGCATAGAGTGACCCCTTCGCTTCTTCGTAATACCACTTTTGCTGTTTTGCTGTCCAGATTTCGCCCGAGTCACAATCCACACATTGAAATCGAATGTCAACGTAATACTCAACGGGCGGCCCCCAAGAACTGTTGGGGACCTGCTTGCGGACGTCCGCCCAGACGACGTTGTCGTCTGGGTTTTCAAAAGACACTGTCTCACCGCGCTTGCGACGTTTTTCGTTAAGGTAATTACGTTTGCGTTTTGGACTCAACCAAGATCTCCTGGTGCCAGCAAGAGCTGCCGGGGAGCGGCTTCCAGGCGGAGCCCGGAAACAACGGAAGGTTATGCGACAGGGACGATACGGATGGAAATCGTGATGTCTCCCGCTGATGCCTGTTTCATATCGCCCGACACAACGGTGACGAATTCAATGCCTTCAGCCAGAGTCTCGCCACAGATGAAATCGCTCCATTCAGTGACCATCGCTTGGACGAGATTGTCTTCGCTGTGGTATTCGATATTGATGCGATCCTGAATATGCAGGTCTGCATCTTTGCGAAGTTGTTGGATTTGCCGCACGAAGTCTCGAGACATTCCTTTGCGTTTTAGGTCGTCTGTTAAGACGGTGCTGATTGCGATTTGCAAACCAGATTCGTCGGCACACACCCAATCTTCGGCTTGTTCGGTGCTGATCAAAACGTCAGCGGGAGTCAGATCGATGGTGTTGCCATCGATTTCTACAGACAGACTTTCTCCCTGACGCAACGGGGATAGAGTGGCGTCTCCTAGTTCGGGCAGCTTCGTTCGCAGCAGTCCCAATAGTTTGCCGTATTTTGGGCCCAATGTCTTTAAGTTCGGCTTGTAGCTGTAGCCGACTAGGTCATCCAGATTGTCCTGCTGAGTCACCTTTTCAATATTTAGTTCTTCTTTGATCACATCGGCTAAGTGATTGATTGCTGATGCTGTGGTTTGGTCTTTGGCAGCAAACTGAAGTTCGGCCAGCGGCTGTCGAACTCGAAGAGAATTTTCTTCTCGCAGCTTATGGCCTAGCTTCACTACCACTTGAGCGGCCGCCATTCGGTGGTTCAGGTCTTCGTCCAACAGGCTGCTATCCGACGTTGGGAAATCGCAAAGATGGACGGATTCTGGAAGGGCAGCGTGATCGGACTCAGCGAGGCCGGTGACAGTTGAGAGTTCTCGACCGAGAACCAAGTTTTGGTACATGCGTTCGGTAAGGAACGGGATGCAGGGTGCCAGCAACTGGCTGAGCCGAACGAGCACTTCGTAAAGAGTTTCGTAGGCGGCCGTTTTATCTGTATCGCTGGCGTCTTTGCTTCTCCAAAAACGACGACGATTGCGGCGGATGTACCAGTTGCTTAGGTCATCGATGAATGCGGCTGCCGCTTCGCAGAAACCGGGAGCGTTGAAGTCGGCCATTTCTCTCTGAGCCGTATCGATCAGAGTTTGCAGATTGGACAGCACCCAGCGGTCGATTTCAGGTCGGTCAGAAACGTTGGCACCAGAATTGGTTTTGGCTGAACCAGTTTGGTTCTGTGGGCTTTCTTCACTGGGACAGTGAAGGCTACTTTGGGTGACTCGACTTCGCAGTTCCTCACTGGGGACAAAACCATCGGCGACGGCGTAGTCGACAAAGAACTTGTAGCAGTTCCACAATGGGATCAGGATTTGTCGACGAGTTTCATCGGCTGGTCCGCTGGTGACGGTTGATGTGGGAACTCCTTCTTTGGTTTCGCTGATCGGGCCTTCCGGAGTCTGCAACGTGATGGGTTTGTCGCCATGCCGCGTTCCGAAGCGAAGATCGGTTGCCGGGTTTTGCTGCAGATACATCCATCTCATGGTATCCACGCCCAGTTGTTCGGCTGCTTCTTCAAACCAGATGGCGGTGCCGTCTGATTTGTGCATGGGCTTGCCTTCTTCGTTTTGTACAAGCCGGTGGCCGAGCAATGTTTGGAATGGCTTTTTCTGTTCGGCGGTGCGCTGGCCTGATTCATCGTGCATCATCATCGTGGATAGCGACAACATGCTGTAGAACCAGTTGCGGAACTGGCCGGGGAAGCATTCTGTAACAAGGTCCGCCGGATACCAGTCGGCCCAGTTGAGCGCTTCGGTGCTGTAGCGTTCATTGAAGTTCATCGTGCTGAACGGAACGATGCCAGCATCAAGCCATGGGTTGCCCACGTCTTCGATGCGGTGCATGAGGTTGCCCGTCTTTGGATTTTGGATTTTGACTCCATCAATCCACGGTCGATGAGGCGTGTTGCCTTCGAAGTCATTCCAGCCTTCGACGGCTCGTTCTTTTAATTCGGCCATGGATCCCATGACTTCAAAGTCGCCCGTTTCTTGGTCGACCCAAATCGGCAGAGCCAATCCCCAGAAGCGTTTTTTGGAAATCATCCAATCGCTCATGTTGGTCAGCCATTCGACTTCACGATTTTGCCCATCGATGCTGTCGGGCAACCAGCGAATCTGCTTGGTGACATCTTTGATTTCGTCTCGCCAGTCCATGTTGATGAACCACTCATCAACCAGTCGGAAGACCAGTTCTTCACCCGTTCGCCAGCAGTGAGGATAGATGTGTGGGTAGTCTTCAACGGCGACCAGCAGACCTTTTTCCTTCAGCTTGGCGAAGACGAATTCTGTGGTTGCTGGATCGATGGCTTCTTTGCCAGCGAAGTCTCCGAAGCCATCCGTGTACTTGCCATCGTCGCCCAGCGGTGCGATCACAGGCATGCCGACTGATGCTCCGATTTTGTGGTCGATATCACCGCAACCGGGAGCCATATGCACGATGCCCGTTCCTTCGCCCGCGACAACATGCGCGCTGCCTCGAGAATCTCGGCCGCCATCGATGACCTTGTGCCATTCAGCACCACATACGCTGTTAGCTTCGTCTTCGATCGGGTAGCCGCCTTTGGCGTTCTGAGCGGGCAGTTCATCGAAGGGGCCGGTGTAAGGTCGGCCGACTAATTCTGCTCCTTTGATGGTTCCCACTTCTTCAAAGCCACCTTGTTCTTTGAAGATTTGAGCCAGTGTTTTTAGCTTAGGAGTTCCCTTGGGCCACTTCCATTCGGGGCGTCCAAAGCCTTCTTTGAATTCTGTTGCGAGGCGTTGAAAGTTCAGGTTGTCTTTTGCGAAGTAGTAGACGGCGTCGTCTTTCTTCGCTTTGATTTTGACGTAGTCAAGATCCGTGTTAACAGCTGCGGCGACGTTGCTGGTGAGGGTCCACGGCGTTGTCGTCCAGATCAGCAGGAATTCGTTTTCGGCGTCTTTCAATGGAAAGCGAACGAACGTACTTTTATGAGTCGTGAGTTTGCGGCCTTCGGCAATTTCCATTTGGCTGTAGGCACTGCCGCCTCGACCAGACCATGGCATGACATCATGGCCTTGATAGACCTTGCCTCGATCAAAACACTTCTTGAGGAAGTCCCAGATCGTTTCGTTGTTTTCGGTGCTGAAGGTGAAGTAGCTGCCACCCCATTCTGGGTTGCCCAGTTTTTCGACAAGCTGATGAGACTTCGCGGTTTCTGTTTTGCCACTGGGAGCCGTGATGGTCATGTCGGCGTCGGTGCCAAGATGCTTGGCCAGTTCTCGCAGTTGATCTGGGTCGTCCCAGTCCATCCAGTAGCCGAGTCGCTGAGATTGTTCTGTTTGGCGAGCGGCGAATTTTAGAACTCGACGTTTGCACTCATTCACGAAGTTGTCGATGCCGTATTCTGCGACGGCACCTTTGGTCTTAAGGCCCAGTTGCTTTTCGACTTCGACTTCGACCCACAGTCCTTGGCAGTCGAAACCGTTTTGGTACCTTTGCTCGTGGCCCGTCATTGCAAAGAATCGCTGGTACGTATCTTTGTAAGTGCGGCCCCAGGCGTGGTGGACGCCCATGGGGTTGTTGGCAGTGATCGGCCCGTCTAAGAAGCTCCACTTTTTCTTGCCTGCGTTCTTGTCTCGCAGCTTTCGGAAGGTGTCGGCGGCCTTCCAAAAGTGCAGAACGCTGTGCTCACCGGGAACGAAATTGCTGTCGGAAACGGGCTGAAACATGATCTGATGCGTATTGAAGAGGTCAAAAAGCAGAGGTGTGCGAAGTTTAAGAGCCCAGCATCACCAAGGCAAAGCAGGTTTCTAGGACACGACCGGTTGAGAATTGTTCGATTGAGGATTCTCGGTGGTGGATTCAGTGCCAGCTGATCTTGCTGATGTTGTCTGGAATTGATTCTGTTGCGATCTCAAACGTGGCGATTCACGACGTCTGCTGTGGCGATTCTGCACGAGCTGAGCACTTTTGCTGCAGGAAGTTCTTTTTCCTACGCTCGAGGGCAAAGACCTAGCGGCAAACCTGGTGGCAAACCGAGCGTTGTACGCAGAGCAGACGCGTTTCCCTGATCCTCGATCCAGATGCATGTTGGAAGGCTGCGATGAATGAGGGGCGCAGCTAGGTTTGCACGTTCGGTGGTTTGATCGCGATCGACCTTTGGGAGCTGTCATCACTAAGTAACAGTGAAGGCTACTTTCTGCCGATGGAAACTCGGGTGGGCGGTTTTCGTTTTCTGACGGCGACGAGGCAGATTTCTTGACGGTTAAAAGCCAGTTGTCGAGTGCTGACAGATGCGAAGCCGAGATCTTCAAGCTGTCTTCGGTACGTCTGAATTTCGGTGGCTAACTTCCAGTCGGGCAGCTTGAGCGTGGCAATGATGCCACGGACCGGCAGACCTCTTTCTAGGACGTAGTCTTTAATCACTTCGATGGTGTACGACGGTGGCATGTTGATGTCGATCGTCAGCCAACGTACATTTTCCAGATCCTTTTTGGGAACGTCTCGAGCCTTGCGTCTGATGTGCTTTAAGCCACGATCTTTCAGCACGGTTGCATCCATGGCGGCCGGGTCGATAGCAACGACTTTTGCTCCGAGTGACAGCAGGTATTGAGATGCTCCGCCGGGCGCGCTTCCGATTTCAGCGACGACGTCTCCCTTATGAATCGGAAGTTGGCTCCATAAAACGGCCTCGTTCATTTTTAACCATGCTCGGTTAATCGCACTTCCCGGTAGTTGGATCAGTGGAGCTCCGCCGGGCCATGTTTGAGCGGTGGATGACGATTCGTGCCAGCCCAGCCACCATTCGTTTGGGGCGACAAGTATCACACAAATTGTGCGGTCTCCTGCCTTACTCACTTTATTGCATTTCAGGTCGGGGAAAGTGGGTTGCAGCTTGGCAACCAACTGTTTTGAAGCTTCATGAGCGACGGGGCTAATGCCCGGTTCGAATCCCCCTTTGCCCGGTTGACTGGTGTCTCGTTGCCAAAAGTGCAGAGACTTAAGAGGCGTCTTCTTGCAAAGGGCGGTGATTTGTTCGGCCATGTCAGCGGCAAGTAAATCACTGTCATCGTGAATCGCTTTGCCGGCGGACCAGCCCCACAGTCGAGCAAACGTTGACCACAATCGAAACGTTTTTGTTTTGATTTTTGGATCAACCACTTTGAACGTCATAAAGCCGGGGCGAGAAAAGGCGAAGCGTAGCCCGGGGTAGCGTTCGGTGAGTTCTTGTTTGCAGGTTTGTTCGGCTCCGACTTGGCAACAAACGAATAGGAAGCGAGGAGATTTCGACATGAAGGTGATTGCTTGTTTGAGCCGTTTGGTTTTGGCCGATGCTCCACCTTGTGAGGTGGATGGGGTGTTGTTGTCATTGGTCTTTGTGAGGCCAATGGCACGGGATTGAGTTAAGAGGACTCAGTGATCGAAAGTGCTTTGTGGTGGCTTAAACAACTTCGTCGATGACAGGGTTGCTTAACATTCCGATGGTTTCAATTTCAATATCGACAGTGTCGCCATGCTTTAAAAAGACGGGAGGTGTACGAGCAAAGCCGACTCCGTGTGGAGTTCCCGTGAGAATGACTGTGCCGGGAGCGAGGATGGTGCTACCGCTTAGAAATTCGATCAAAGTTGGCACGTCAAAGATCATGTCATCTGTGTTCCAGTCTTGCATGACGTTGCCATTTAAGATGGTTTTGATCTTAAGGTTGTTTGGATTTGGAATTTCATCGGCTGTCACCAAATGAGGTCCCAGTGGGCAGAAGGTGGCAAACGTTTTGCCTCGACACCATTGCCCTCCGCCGCCGTTGCGTTGCCAATCTCGGGCGCTCACATCATTTGCGCACGTGTAGCCGAGAACATAATCCAGAGCACGATCTTTGCTCACGTTGTGGCATGTCTTTCCGATCACGATCGCAAGTTCGCATTCGTAATCTACTTTGTCGCTGTTTAGCTTTCTCGGCAAAACGATGGGGTGATTAGGGTGCTGGGCGGCCGTGCTGTTCTTCATAAACAAGACCGGGTTTTCTGGGATGGCCTGCTTGCCTTCTTCAGCATGACGTCGATAATTCAGCCCGATGCACAAAATATCCACTGGGTCCACAGGGGCTAAAAGTTCTCCAGTAACGACCGTTTCTGAGACGGTCAGGGAATCATAGATGCAGCCTTCGATGCGTCGAAAAGACCCGTCTGGTTGGACTTCGGCGTGGCAAGTGGAATTGTCAGAAAGTTTGAGACGTGCGATTTTCATCGAAACGGTGACTCGCGAAAGGGGAAGAGAGGCGAATGGCATCGGTCTGCAATTGCGTTTCTAACGGCACAGATGCCCTAAGTCGATCGGGAGATGTCTGCGATTTTAAATCTGCAATGTCTTAAGAGTCATTCACGTTTGCTGAGAATCTGCCGTTCAACTGCTGGATCATTGCCATTCTTTGCTTGCGAGAATTGGCTAAGAAAGGCGGGGTTGCCCTCAGGCCAAGTCGGGCGAGGGATGAAGAAGGTGCTTGAGGAGTCATTTTTTGCTGCCGACCAGCAAGATCTGCAAGTGCTCGGAAAATCAGGAGTGGCGGTTTCTGCCGGTATGCAGTTTCGCCTGAACTTCGATCTCGACACACCTTTTTCAGCAGCCTTATAACGCTTGCTCTCAACGTGTTTTGGGTACATTTCAGAACACAAAACGGTAGTTCTCTCTCTCATCTCTCTCTCGATTTTCATCGGGATACGATCATTATGATTCGATACCGCCACGGTCTGCTATTCGCCATTGTTGCCTTGTCTGGCTGCCAGACAATGAGTGGTTTGTTTCAGAATCGATTTGCGTCGACTCCGGAATATTCTACGGAAGAAATGTTGGCTTTAAGTCAGCCTCTTCCCGAGGCGACGTCGCCCGAACTTGGCAGAGGTGTTGTGAATGCGGGAGCTAGCGGACAAGACACCAGTGCTGTGTCGCTGGCCAGTTACAATCAGGCCAACACGCCTCAGCAGGCGGGGCAAAGTTCGGCTCAAGGTTTAGTTGAAGCCGGGCAGCAGGCAATTCGAGATGCTGGGCAAAACAACCCGGCAGGTCTTCAGCAGGCTCGAGCATTGTTTCAGCAGGCTTTGGCGGCGGATTCGAACAACGCAGATGCCCATCACGGAATTGCGATTGTTGCTGACCTGCAGAAGGATTGGAAAGCTGCCGAGCAGCACTACAAGCAGGCACTGTCTGGTGACGCGTCAAATCCTAGTTTGTTAAATGACTTGGGATACAGCTACTTGTTACAAAGTCGGTACCATGAATCTGAACAGTACTTGAATCAAGCGATTCAGATTTCGCCACAGCACGAACGGGCTCATTTAAACTTGGCATTGCTTTCGCTTCGTCGAGGCGACGTCAATACTGCTCGTCAGACATTGGCCAAGGTTTATTCTCAACAGGAAATTGGAAACAACTTGGCTCGGCTTCAGCAAGACTTGATGAAGCTGAATGCAGAGCACGCTGGAACGGCTGCGGGCTACCCGGATCACAATTCTACGATGACGGTTGGGTTGACTCAAAACGGAAACAGTGCTTTCCAACAGGCCTCTCAGGGTCAGCCTTCTCAATGGAATGCAAATCGTCCCACTGCTCAAAACTACGGTCAATCGAATTCAGCGAATCCAGCGTATGGCAACGGTGGATTCGCAAACGGTGGTTTTGCAAATGGTGGCCTCGCAAACGGTGGCCTTGCAAATGGTGGTGTGACTCAAGGTGTTCCTGCGGGGCAGGGGATTCAACACTTTCGTGACTCGGGTGGAACGATGGCGATTGACCCGGCTTTACGAGTGACAGAATCTCAGCCTGTATCGCTTTATCCGCCAGGAGTCATTCGTGAAGATGTGGCTGCGGCCCAAACAGCTGGAAATGATTTAGGCTTCTCGCAGGGGCAGCCAAAGCCTCAGAATGGTGCTCAAGCGATCGCGAATGCTGGCTACCCGAATTCTCAGTTTTCGAATGTTGCTTACGGCAATACGGCTTCCGGTGGGCAGCCTCCTTTTCAGGCTTTCCCGAGCGGAAATATGAACGGGCAAATGCCGACAGCAAACCACGGTTCACCGATGGCCAATTCTTTGCCTCATGCGAACGTTCAGCCGTCGTTCAACCAGCTTCATGGTGGTCAGAACGGTGGGATGAATTCGCTGAACGGCTATGGTGCTCCGACCATGGGGTTAAACGTTGGGCCGGGAATGCCATTTCCCGTTGGAGGTCCAGCGAGCGTGAATCCTCAACAGCAGGGTCAGTACAATCCAGGGGCTCAAAACATGGCTCAACCGTTGTTGAATCAGTACGATTCAGGAGCCATGGGAATGCCGAGTGGAGGTTTTGGGCAGGCGAATTACGATCAAGCTTTTCCGGGCCAGGCTTTTCCAGGCCAAGCTCATGGTGGCCAAGCTCATGGTGGCCAAGGGCAGGGGCATCAAGCACATTTCCCCCCCGCTGCGAACTCTGCGATGAGGAATGGTTATGGGCAGCAAGAAATCAGCCAGCTTCCAGCTCATCGTCAACCGCTTGGCGAGCCGACAAACGGACAGTTTGCGTCTGGCCAGATGAATACTAAGTCGATCAGCTACAGTCAGCCTGTCGGATCTGATGCTGGAATGGGGCAGGCGAATTATGGTCCGCCTCACGGTATGCAAAATCAGGTCCCGGGGCAGTTTTCAGGAACTTTGAACCAGGGCGGCATGAGCCAACCGAATTCAATGAATGGCCAAGCAGTTTCCCCCAACGCTCAGGCTCAACCGTTTGGGCCGGGCGTGAATCAAGGCCTAGGAGGCATGCCGCAAGCTGGAATGCCGCAGTCGAGTATGCCACAGTCGAGTATGCCACAAACTGGAATGTACAATCAGTTCAATGGCGGGGTGCAGTCGGGGAATCAAGGCGGGCCCATGCAGCAGTTTGAACAGCAGCAATTGAGCCGGATTAATGACCAGTATCAGCAGGCATTGCAGCAGATGGGTGGTCGAGGGTTTTCAGGACAATAATCGTTCTTGAATCGGGCTGTTGGTTGTCGCCGGAGTCACCTAGATTTCGGTGATTCTCTTCTTTCTGATGACGCTGGCCTATGCGGACATCGTCATCAGAATTTCTTCCAATTCATGAATCATTTCGCTTACGTTTTGGCCCTTGCAAGCGGTTGGGATTTTGAGCCGTTCTTCGGTTTCGATCCACTTCTTCACTCGACGTTCGGCAGCAACCACTGTGCTATGGTCTCGACCTCCGAAGTAGCCTCCGATTTCTCGGTAGGCTGATCCGGTTAGCTTGCGAGAAATGTACATAGCGAGAGCTCTGGGAGCACTGATCGCCTTGCGACGTGATTTTGATCTGAGATCAGACACGGTGACTCCGAACATATCGCAGATGATTTTTTCGACATCTGCGATTCGCACCAAGCGTCGGCATTCTCGTTCTAGGTCTCCTAGAATTTCACGAGCACGGCTGAGCGTGATTTTTTCTCCGCTTAGCTGGAAGTGGCCTCGCAGGCAGTTGATTGCCCCTTGAATTTCTCGAATGCTTTTGCGGCACTTTTTTGCGACGTAATTCAGAGCTTCTTTTGTAAAGCAGTTGGTGAAGGGTAGGGCGAGCAGTTTGGTGACTTGTTGCCGAGTTGATTCGTCAGGAGCTTCAATGCGACACACCATGCCGCTCATAAAGCGTGTTGTGACTTCTTCTCGATGTTTAGTCAGCAGTCGAGGATGGCGGTCCCCGGAAACAATCAGCTGACCTCCGTTTTCCAGCAGTTGGACGACTGTGTGCAGGAATTCTTCTTGGGTCGCTTTTTTGTTGTCAAGGAATTCGATGTTGTCGATCAGCAAAACGTCAACGTTGCGAAACTTCTGGCGGAAGGATCCGACTGTACGAGCTTCCAAGGCCTGCAGGAAATAATTCGTGAAGGCTTCACTTGAGATGTACATGACGTTTAACGTCGGAAAATTGCGTTTGGTCTCGCTGTAGATTGCTTCCAGTAGGTGAGTCTTGCCGCAGCCCGTTGTGCCGTGGACATACAGTGGGTTGAAAAGTTCTCCTGGAGATTCTGAGACTTGCCGAGCCGCTAACAGGGAGAGCTTGTTGCATTCCCCTTCGACGATGGTGTCGAATCGACGAAAGCGACGACGCCCGGTGGTTTTGACTGCCAGTGGCCGAGCATTGTCGGACGACGTACTGTCTCCGGAATAGGGGGCTCGAGGTTGTTGTGAACTTTTAGGCTGAGGATTCGCAGTCAGTTCTTGCTGAACTTTGGTTTGGTTCGAATCAGCTTTCGTGGCTGATTCGTCGATTGCCTGAAGAGATTCGTCGACGAGCAGTTCGAATTGTGCTGCTGGGCCAAGCAGGTCGGCGGCCGCTTTGACAAATTGGGTACGAAATCGCTTAAGAAGCCAGTTCGCGATGAACGGATTCGGGACGTGAACGATTAAAGCCATTTCGGTGACTTCGTGCCGACAACGTTCGGCCAGCCAATGCTGGAAGTTTGCTTCTCCGATGGCTTCCTTCAGGGCAGCGGTGATCGCTTCATGGGGAAGTTCGTCCAGTGATGATGGGGAATCCACGCCGATTGCAGGTTGTGGTGTGGAATTCTGGATGTTGTGAATGGTCAGGAATGATTCGTCATGTTGTGTCTTTGGTGTTGGGGAAATGTCAGGGAGAGACTGGTTTCCGTGCACGTCGGGTTGCTTCATGCGACCCACCTCCGTTTAGAATTCCGCGCAGCACTCAAAGCTGGGAGGTCGTGCGATAAAAGGCACTCCGTCGCCGGCAGCGGTGTGAGAGGAAAGCTGGCTATTTTACGGGGCTTTCAGGAACGGTTGCAGAGGCCGAATCCGAAAGCTCATACTCAATTCAACGATCGCGATACTAACCCGGCGAACCCAACTGTCAAATCACGTTCCTTCATTTATCCTGCATGTTATTCAATCGTTGATCGAACACCTGTCGGCAGTGCGACTTGCGATTTTCAGGCAAGGAAATGCGGCTACAGCATTGCAGAAGAAGGATCGTTCTTTACCGGTCAGGTTTTAGAAAACCGTCCACGGGAAATGCTTCGGTCGGGGACTTTGACTGTGCTTAGAATTCGTAAAAATTGGTGCTCATTCGTTGACATCAGGGACAATCGTTTTCTGTGGGAAGATGGAAGAAAGGTGAAGTCCTGATGAGTAGAATTCGAGTTGTTTTTGGAATTGGGGGATTACACGGAGGCGGAGCCGAACGCCAGATGATCACGGTGCTGCAGCATCTAGACCGCAGTCTGTTTCAGCCGTTTCTGTATTTAGTGTATCGCACGGGACCGCTTGTACGGGAGGTTCCCGAGGATGTCCCGGTGGTCGCTTTTGATGAACGTTGGCAGGGGGCAAGATGGCCTGGCGTGTTCATGCACGGCCGCCGAGTTGCGGACATGAAAGCCTATCTGGCCGAAGTTCAGGCTGATGTTTGTTACGACCGCACGTTTCTGATGACCTTGATCGCCGCAGAGGCGGCTCAGGCCTTAAACGTGCCAAATGTTTCGACGGTCGTCACTGAACCCGGCCACGCGTTTCCGCTTTTGGCCGGCCGTTTCCAGAATATGAAACGACGAATGTTGAGACGGCTGTATTCGAATTCCACGAATGTTCTTGCCAATTCAAACGGAGCGGCTCGAGCGGCCGAGCAGTTTTATGGTTTGACATCGGATTCGATTGAAACGATCTACAACGCGATCGATCTTGAACGCATTGATCGATTGTCAGCGGTTCCTGTGGCTCATGCTTGGCGCGTGGCTGAATCAACACGGCCCGTGTTTAGAATTGTCACCGCCGGTCGTCTTACGACTCAGAAAGGCTTTGACCTGTTGATTGATGCGGTTGCCGAAATTCAAAAAGAGCGTCCGGCTGTTGAACTCAGATTGGCGATTTTGGGGGAAGGTGTTGATCGGGACAATTTTCAGGCAAAGATCAATCATCATGACTTGCAAACACAGGTCGTGATGCCCGGCTTTATGGAAAATGCAGTTGCTTGGTATCATGAGGCCGACCTCTTGGTGTTGCCTTCGCTGTTCGAAGGGTTTCCCAATGTGCTGATGGAAGCGATGTCCTGCGGCACGTCAGTGCTGTCATCTGATTGTCCTTTTGGTCCGGCTGAGCTTCTTGAAAAAGGGCGTTGGGGACAGTTGTGTGAAGTCGGCAGTTTAATGGATTTGAAACGTGGGATGCTTCGATATATCGATCAGCCAGGCTGCGCAGAGAGCATGGCCGAAGACGCCAAGCGGCACGTGCGAGAAACTTTTGGTGTGTCTGAGATCATGTCGAAGCTGCAGCGCGTTTTGATAGAAGCAGCCGATCGGTAGGCCGAATGGCCTGTGGGGTCCATCAAAGCCAGAATAACGAAGACCGGAAAGATTCAAATGTTACATCGAGATTCACAGCTGCCTTGCGCCGCAGGTGTTCGGCTTAATCAGACCGGGCTACTCGTCATGTTGTTGCTGATTGCGTTGCAGTGGCAAGTGCCATCAGTGGCGGTCGGTCAACGGCGAGACCGCTATGAGACGGCTCGTCAGCTGATGGTGCAAACAGTGATTAAAGCAGAGGGGATTTCTGACGAACGAGTCTTAAACGCTTTGTTGACGGTGCCTCGTCATGAATTTGTTGCGGGGTCGCTTCGCAATCAAGCTTACACGGACAAGGCGTTGCCGATTGGTTCTCAACAGACCATTTCTGCCCCTTATATCGTCGCCTACATGACGGAAACACTGGGCGTTCAACCGGACCATCGTGTGCTGGAAATTGGCACCGGTAGCGGATATCAGGCGGCCGTGCTTTCGACCATTGCAAAGGATGTGTATTCGATCGAAATTGTGGAGACGCTGGCGGAATCTGCGACAGAGCGATTAACAGATTTGGGTTACGACAATGTGCATGTCAAGCATGGCGACGGTTACAAGGGCTGGCCCGATGTTGCGCCATTTGATCGCATTATCGTAACGTGTTCGCCCGAAAGCGTGCCTGAGCCATTGATCAGTCAGCTGAAAGAGGGCGGGCGAATGATTATTCCAATGGGAGAGCGTTATCAGCAGTCGTTTTTTCTGATGAAGAAAGAAGACGGAGCTTTGGTTGAAGAAAAACTGGTGCCCACTTTGTTCGTTCCGATGACAGGAGGGGCAGAAGAAATTCGCCGGGTGAAGCCAGACCCCAATCACCCCATGGTCGTCAACGGAGGATTCGAAACGGACGCAAACGGTGATGGTCGGATCGATGGATGGCATTACCAGCGGCAGTCTGAAATGTGTTCGGAAGAGCAAATGGGTGGCTCTTTTTGTCATCGGTTTACGAACAGTGTGCCGGGCGAAATGTCACAGATTTTGCAGGGAACGGCGGTCAACGGGCGTCGCTTGGGGGCGGTCGATTTTAGCATTTGGGCTCGTCGAGACTCCGTTGTGACTCTTGCTGGCGAAAATCCGGCGGGGCTGGTGGTTCACTTCTATGATTCGGTTCGTCGAGAAGTGGGTACTCAGGTGGTTTTTGTGTGGCGAGGCACAGAAAACTGGCAGCAGTTTCGGCGGCGGATCCGAGTTCCAGCGACTGCTCGTGAAATGATCGTTCGGATTGGCTTAAATGGTTCGGTCGGGATCTTAGATGTTGATAGTTTTCAGTTTGCCGGTGTGGCAAAATAGGGGTCTCGAAAAACAACGAGTGACGCCATGGTGTGAATGCATGGTTCGTTGATTTGCTTTCTTTCGGAATCGTAAGTTGCCATGAAAAATCGATGGGTAATAAGTCTCGCCTGCATCGTCTTGATCGGTTTTCAGCCCGCGTGTGCTGATGAATTGGGAGACGCTGTTCGAAAGGCCATCAGTCGAGTGGCTGAATCGACCTTGCGAATTCGAACGGTGGGGAACTCTACAGAAGCAAGTGGCATTTCGTCTCAGGTGACCACTGGGGTTTCGATTTCGGATGACGGTTATGTGTTGTCGAGTACCTTTGGTTTTCCGTCAACGGCAGCTGCAGTCTTCGTGGAAGATGCCGATGGCCAACGTGTGGCGGCAAAGCTTGTTGCTCGAGATTCTTTAAGGCAACTGGTTTTGCTGAAGTGTGAAAGCGGTCGCTTTGTTGTTCCCAAGCTGGCTGCCGAGCGTTGGCCTGACGTGGGAGCCTATGCGATATCAGCTGGTCGATTGTACGATTCTTCGTCACCGACACTGTCTGTCGGAGTTGTCAGTGCAGTGAATCGTGTCTTTGGAATGGCTTTGCAAACAGACGCCAAAATCTCACCCGTAAACTATGGTGGGCCGTTGGTGAATCTTGATGGTGAAGTGATGGGGATATTGGTTCCCCTTTCGCCTCGAGCAACCGGGGACGGATTAGCAGCAGGGGTTGAGTGGTATGATTCGGGAATCGGTTTCGCCATTCCCGCTCGGGATATGGTTGAAGCTGCAAAGCGTTTGCGAGACGGAACAGATCGAGTGCGGGGTGTGATGGGAGTGGGTTTGACGACTCGAAATCCTCTTAGCCCCATTGTGCAAGTTGGAAACGTGCTGCCCGGATCTCCTGCCGATGAAGCTGGGTTAAAGTCGGCTGATTTTATTGTGGAAGCCAACGGTACAAAAATTGATCGAGTGGGGATTTTTGATTCCGTCGTGAAGTCTTCCTATGCCGGAGATGTTCTCGACCTTCGCGTAAAGACGGGCAAGGATGTGCGCAGCGTCGCTGTAGAATTGACGGACAAATTGGTCAGACCAGAGCGAGGTTACTTGGGTATCGTTTTGCTTGCCGAAGCTGCAAAGAAGCAGGGAGCTGATGCTGTCGTGCGAGCGGTCGTTGTGCCGGATAGTCCGGCGGCAAAAGCAATTGATTCTGATTTGATTCAGATTGTGAAACTGAATGGGAAAACGGTTGAAAGCCGGAAGCAGCTGGCGACAGAATTCAAACGCATTGTTCCAGGGCAGGAACTTAAGTTGACCGTGTTACCGACGAGCGAAGCGAAAGAGCTTCAGGAACAGGTCGACGAAAAAGACGTTGGCAAAAAGGACTCGCAGGCCGGTGATGCTCAAGCTGATGATGCTCAAGCTGATGATGATCAGCCCAGTGATGATCAGCCCAGTGAAGTGTTGATTACGGCCATCAGCCGAACGGAGACATTTCCAGAAGTTTCGGATGAGTTTACAAAGGCGGCCGCTCCAATCTCTCAATTTAAGAATTGGAAGCAGTCTGAAGAGAACTTCGAAGAGCTGGGTAAGGCTTGGATTTATGCACCCGATTTGTCAGCAAAGGCAGGGCTTGGAATGTTGATTTTGCTTTCAGATTCCACGACTGACAATGACCGTGTGCTCAGCCAGTGGTCAGAAATCTGTCAAGAAAGGGGGCTGATTTTGCTTGTGCCTAAGAACGTAGAAAAGACCGAATTGACGGCGGAAGACCGAGCTTTGATTCGGAAAAGCGTTGGCTTCGTCGCAAAGAAGTATTTGATTTCCGGAGACCGTCGCATTGTGGTGACTGATTCCGAGCAGGCTGCTTTAACCGGCGACTTTTTATTAGAGACAGAGCAGCGGATTGCGGGAGCAGCCGTGTTTTTGCAATCATGGCCTCAAACCACGGCTGTGACAGCGGAATCATTGGCGGCAGCTTCGTTGAAAATGCTGTTGGTTGAAGGAAAAGCGATTTCTCGTCAGCAGCAGGCTTTGTTCGGACAGGCCATGCGTGATCTGCGAGAAGCCCGTGCGTGGCTCACCGTTTTACCTTCTGAGGCCGGATTACCACCCATTGCGAAAACGATTGCAGACTGGTTTGTTCTGCAGCAGGCTCTTTAGAGTCAATGTGAAGAATGCGTTGCGTTGATCTGCATGGGATCGATCGGAACGTGGTCAATCCGGATTGATCTGTCTTGGCTGTGCCGTCAAACTCTGCACAGTGCGGCGCTGCAAGCGTCGAGTTTGAGGAAATGGAATTCGTGGAAGATCATGATGGAATATGTGCATGCCGTGATCCTTGGGGTCGTGCAAGGCATTGCCGAGTTTTTGCCGATTAGCTCGTCTGGTCATCTCGTGATTTCAGATGCGTTGTTGCGGCAGCTAAACGGTGGCGAAATGCCTGAGGCTCGAGCGACGATGAATATCGCTTTGCACTTTGGCACATTGGTGTCCATTTTAATTGTGTACTTCGATTCCTTATGGAAGTTGCGTTCTGATTTTCGAACTCAAGCCCTGGTGATCGTGGCCACAATTCCTGTGGGGATTATTGGTTTGTTGTTAAAGGGCTTTGTCGACGAGCATTTTCAATCGCCGATGGTTGCCGGGTGTGCCTTGTTGGTGACTGCCGGATTTCTTTGGGTGGGCCAAAAACTTCAGGCCAGCGAACAGGCCACAGAAAAGTTGACGTTTGGCGGAGCGTTAGCGGTGGGGATTTTTCAGGCCGTCGCGATTGTGCCAGGAATTTCGCGATCGGGGAGTACGATTGCCGCCGGGCTTGCTTGCGGTTTAAAACGAGAAGCGGCTGCTCGGTTTAGTTTTCTCATCGCGATCCCAGCCATTGGTGGAGCATCTGTCTTAGAGCTGAAGGATCTTGTCACCGGCGAAAAACCATTCACAGGCGATGCTGGTGCATTGATTCTTGGAATGATCGTTTCATGTCTTGTTGGCTTGGTTGCCTTGAAGTGGCTGCTTCGCATCGTCGCGAAAGATAAGCTGCATTGGTTTGCAATTTATTGTGTCGTTGTCGGTTGTGCGACGATCGCGTGGCAACTGATCAGTCCCGCCAGCTAAGCAAGTCTGTCCTGATCGTAATGTGCGACTGCATTGTTTAATCTGAGCACTCGTGCAATTGTCCTGAGCTATGTCCGTGAATTCGAACTTCACGAGGAATCTGGTAAGCCGCACGGCGCTCGCCGCGGTTTTTCAGCACCAACGGCGGCGAGTGCCTTGCCGCTTACCCATTGCGGGACAGAGCCTCGCCGGGTTTGACTGGCTCATGGTGCCTAAGGTCTTTTTGAACGATAGATTTCCGTCGAGCCTTCTGCGTCTTTCTGGCTGATGTTGGTGGCAGAATTTGCGTCTCTTGCTGTTGTCTTTGCAGTCGTTCGAGTGGACAGTCCGGCAATGATCATGCCTACCGCCGCCAAAATCATCATCAGCGAGCTGACCGGAAATTGTTGGCGGATTTCAATCACTGGGTTTGCGGAATCCAGCCTGGTCAGAAGGAGTTGTGGTTCTTTATCCTGAAGCTTTTCCAACAGCTTTGCATACGCTTCGGCGGCGTCTGTTGACTGCGATCGAAGTTCGATCCAAGTGGGGTCATCGGTGAGTGGATTTGGCTGGTTTGGGTCTTGCTCCGGAAGCGGGGCCGTCGCGGCCGCTTGACCAGTGCCGATGATCTGCAGCCCTGAAGTGATCTCGGTGAGCAGATCTTTGACTTCGACAGAATCTGCGATGACGTTTCGTGGTCGCCAGCCGATTTCTGGAAGTTTGCGGTCAATGAAGACGCTCCCTTCGATGTTGCCTAATGTGGGGAGTTGAACGTGAGATGATCTGAGCATGCTGTTTTGAGGGACACTTTGCAGCCATTCCATTTCAACCAAGCATGTTCGGTTAGCCAGCGTGACGATGATGTCCTGTGTGTCATTGGTTTTGAAAGGAGCTGCATCGCCATTGATTCGCAATTGTTGCAGTACGGCGCCAGCTGGCAGAGCGATTTCAAGAGTCGCATTCGCTGTGGGGGAAAATGCGAGGGTGCTGAATGTTCCTTTCACCGCGTCTTTATTTCCGTTCACGCTGTGAGTAGAAATCGCGAAGGCGGGTCTGTTTTCTTCAGACGCTTTGTCTTGAGCCGAATTTAACAGTGGTAGCTGAATCTTAATTTGATCGCCTGCTTGGCTCACTGTCATTTGCAAAGGGTTCGTGTTACCCGGAGATGTGGCGTTTGGCAGCTCGGGAAGAATGTTTCTGATCCAACGAGGGACGGCCGTTACTCCGTTCTGGTTTCGCCCGTCCAGCACACGGAATGAATCGAATTCGCAAGGTGCGTCAAAAACTGGCAGAGGAATTGTGAGATTACTGCTTGTCGTCGCCGGAATGATTCCGGTGATGACAATGACCGATAGATCGTTATCGGCCACGGAACCGTCGGCAGTAATATCAATCGCCTGCAGAGTGCTGTCTGATGAAAGCACGCTGCCTTCCGCTGGCAGCAGTAATACTTTACTGGTTGCGTAGGCCACATTGGATGGTTTTGAAAACTGCAGGTTGAACGGAGATTCCACCGCCTTGAAAGCCATGAAAATTGCAATTTGAGTTTGGCCGTCTTGTTCCGACAGCAACGCTACGGCGGTCGCTTGTGCAGCCTTTGTGGGCTCGGCTCGGATGATTAACGGTTTGGTCTCGTCGTTGACGTAGAAGCGGATTGGGTTTGTCGGAACAGCAACAGTTTCCGTACGGAACTGAGAATACGGCGTGGTTCCTTCTAGGCTGCGAATGAAGACACTTTCTGCTTCCGTTGCAGAAAGCAG
Organism: Fuerstiella sp.; assembly: GCA_039974975.1. GTDB lineage: Bacteria > Planctomycetota > Planctomycetia > Planctomycetales > Planctomycetaceae > Fuerstiella. The sequence goes on from JBDWHY010000019.1 coordinate 99,618, forward strand.
TAACGAGTATTCCAGCACTTCGACCGATTCAGGCAACGTGATTTTCGGCAGGGGAGTGTCTTGCTGTGGTTGCCGAGGAAGAATGCCATTGATGGTGATCGCCAGCGATCCTCGCGTTGCCTCACGGAGGCACACGACCAGTTGATCTCCGTCGCGATACCATGACTGCAACCGATCGATTTCTTCGCTTCTTGCAGTCACTGATTGGATTTTTAGATCCGAAGACACGGTCAAGTTTTGCCGAAAAATGGGTTCGTCTGGAATCTGTAATTCGCATTCACAGCTCCACTTGATTTGATTGCGTTCGACGACGGCTGACTGAGTTAAACTGGCTTCTCGAGTTTCAAGCAATCTCACAAGCTGAAGCGTAACAGTGTCGACAGTTGCGGGGATTAAATAGGCCTGTTCGTTTTGCCGAAGGATAAGCTTTGATGGTTCTCGTTCTTCTGGCATCGGGTCCAGTGCGGCTTGCTGAGTGCGAATTGATGCAATGGTAAACCGATCGGATGTGCTCGCGACAAGGATAAAGCGATCCGCTGGAATGCGATTGAGTTGGCGAAGCTGCTGGACGTCAATGGCGACTTCTTGGACGAACGTGAGAGGCATTTGCCAAGCGAGCTGAAACCGCTGCAGCCCTTGTCGATCGATGGTCGTTTGAACTTCCACCACTCCGTCAGTCACTTGAGAATTCAACGCTGTTCCGTCTGCTGCTTCGGCCTGGATCAAATTCATGTTGGGCAGCACGGGAACTCGAACAGATTCACTGCGAGCGTCAACCGGGCGAATTTCGTAGTCGCAGTTAATCTTCAGTCCGGTCGGAGACGCGAAGATTCTCGCCGTGACTTCGGATTCTTGCGGCTGAGTTTCTTCGTCAGCTGCGGATGCTGCAAACTGGAATCGCATTTCGATTCGAGACAGATTGCTGAAAGCTGGGTAGCTGAATTCTCTTCCAAGTCGGACTCCAAGAGTCGGTTTGGGAGCCAGCAAAGTGGCTTCCGTGACCGCTTCAGTTTTGTCCTCGACTGTGATTTGAGTCATGGGAGCTGGTGGCACAGGCAGCTCGGCTCGTGCTCCGGCAACGTCCGGTCTTGTGACCATCCGTACTGTGTAACTGAGTTCATAGACCAATAACTCGGACACCCAGTTTTTCATGGTGGTAGCGACGATTTTTGCATTCGGGTCCAGTTTGCGCGCCGGTTGCGGGATAGCTGGAATCAGTATGCTTGGACTTCCTGAATCGGATTTGATCGGCAGGATCGCGTTGCCGTCTAGCTGGCATCGAATCAAAGTGACATTAGAAACAGGCAATTCAACTTGTTGGTCGAAGGCGCTGTCCACCGCGATGTGACTTGTGACAGTGGCAGAAATTGAGTTCTTTGTAAGCAGGTTGATCGTGACTTGAGAGTCAAGAAATACGGGCGACGCTGCGTGTTTTTGAGGCAAGGAATGCACGAGTGATGCGATTTCGGGCGGCGCAAAAACAATGGGTGAGTCTTGTTCTGGAATAAGAATATCGTCTTGAAGCTGCGATTGAGTGGAGGGAGCTTGGCTGGTTTGAGCCAGAAACGTTTGTGGAATGCCAGCGTGCAGTTGTGATGTTCCAATGAGCAGACCAACGATGCTTGTTACCACTGATTTGCTTGCCGAGGGCGAAGCTGTTGGGGCGGTCGAATCGTGGGGCGAGAGCCGTTGTTTGAAAAAGACGATTGCTCCTGCAGTTGCAAATGCGGCCGTCATAATCGACGGGACTGGGGCGAGGTGTGGAAACGCGATGGCAAGGCTTTGTGCAAGTAGAATACCAAGCCCCGTTACGACCCAAGAGATCGGGCCACTGGGGACCATGAGTGCGATCAAGATCATCACGATACAGCCTGTCACGAGACCAACTGCCAGCAGGGCATTGTGTTGCAACAGGGAAAGGGTGATTGTTTCTTGGTCGGGAGCTGGCCTTAACAAAAGTGATTCCACGTGTTTCTGACGGATCGATCTTCTGGCATGAAAATGTTGAATGTCGTTCAGTGGTGATGCGGATTCCGTGAGATTCGATTTTGTGTCTGTGTTGGCGATACGAATGAAGGGCGAAGCACTGACAGCCGTGATTGAGCGACCTGTCGGTGGAATAACGATGGTCTCGATGCCTTGAAAGGAACTGTCGTTGAGTTTGATTCGAGGGAGTCGAAAACTGCCTCTTGAATTGACATTGACCTGTATGTTTTGAATCAGAATTTGTATTCGCGAATCACGGCCATTTTTGGGGAGCAGGACATCCACTTGATTGCCGGTAATTTCTACTTCTGTCTGATGATCGTTAACAAGGCAGTGAATTCGTGAAGCTGCCAATTCACCCATGTCGAACGAGATGCGATTCGCAATGCCGTAGGTTGATAGCTGAATGAGGACTCCCGCACGAATCGAATCAGATGGCTGATCCAGCAGCCACGTTGCGGTACCATGTGCTTGTTTAGACTGGTCGCGCGCGTTGCGGATTTGAATTCTCAGATTTGTTTCGAGTGTCAAATCAGGGTAGCTCACCGCGTCAGTGATCGCTCGGCCGTCTGAATCAATCAGCGACCAATCTGCCGTGGGTTCAACGATTCGGATATCCGCCGTTCGAACTCTGGCAGCCGGAAGCACGACCAGCATGGGGATATGTTGGCCGGTCGCGGGTCGCTCGCATTCGAGAGTGAAGGTCGCCGTTCGATTGGATTCTCTTCGAGGCAGGTCGAGCATCCATTCATTTGGGTATCGACTGTTGATTCTGCGTTGCAAGGAATAGCCCAGACGTTCGTCGGAAGGCTTCAGTGCTAGGTCACCGGAATCTGCCGTTTGAAAAATAATTTCAGGAGGCAAAGAGGCGGCCGAGGCTAGTCGGATTTGAATTGTTTCGCGAATCGTTCTGCGTTCAACGGCAACCGCGTGATCGATTGCGGCCGTTACGACAAATTCCTCTGAAGATGACGTTTCCGTTTTAGGCAACTGGGGGCGATCAAAAACAGTAACATCGTCGGCTGCGGGGATCCAAGGGTGTCGTTGACGAAATTCCGTGTAGTCGGTTCCTTCGGCTTCGTTCAATCCGACAGGGATTCGAGCAGAATCGAAGACGACCGAGTCGGAGAGTCTGAGGTACTCAGGATTGCTCAGAGTGGCTTCGGCGAGATCAACTTCGCTGGCTGTGGATTGAAGCCTGAGTAGAAGCAGTTGCTGGGAAGACCGGGTCAGCGGGCTGCGAAAGAAAATTTCGATGGGCTGAGTTTCAGCTGATGAATTTCCTGGCATAATTCGAAACAGTAGGGGCAGTTGAGTGCCTAATTCTGTAACCGTTGTGACTCGATATTTAAGAGGCACTTCGTAGCGAATTGTTTCTGCGACTCCCGATTGATTGGCGATTCGAATCAGTGCTTCAATTTGACCGGGTTCTGCAGTTGTTCTGGTGACGACTTCGTCCTGCAAAACGGGAGTCGGTAAGAGCAATTGAAATTCTGCTTTGGCCGGCTTGGCAAACTGTTCAAGGGCCAACCCTTGGCTGCCGTCTGATGTGAATTCAACGTCAGTTTCAACGAGGCCAGAAAGCGTTGAACTTTCGACCGTCATGTCTGACGAAAAACTGACTCGCAACGCGGCCGACGACAATTGAAGTTCACCTTCAGTTTCGCTCATCGAATCTTGCCAAGTGCCAGCGTTCAAAACAGGGATCAGGCAGCGATGAGATTCAGGCAATGAAAATTTGCCATTGATCACCAAGGTCGACAATAACGAGTTTGTTGGATTGCGGATTGTCAGCAGTTTTTGTTTGGCATCCCATGAAAAGTCTAAGACAGCTTGTCCTCCGCTTAGGATGCTTTCAGGTTGAAACGGTTCACTGAAAGTGAATCGCACATCGCTTCGCAGAGGAATCCCTGGCAGGTTCAGATTCCAGCGGACTTGGCAACCATCGGGCTGAATTCGGTAGTCAGCTTGAGAGCTGATGTTTTTGTTCGGGGACAGAAAAGAGACGGAACGGTTTGAACAGTTGATCGTGAGGCGACCAGAAGACGCCGGGTACAGTGTCCAGGTTTGCTGAGATTCGCCATTCTTTTGCGAAGGAGAATCGGAGCTTAAGACGAGACTGTTGGGGCTGGTGACGAGAACATCATGAGGTGTGGTGAGTTGGAATTCGCTGATGATAGCCACAGGAAGCTGGAGGTCGAAAACCGCACTTCCTGATTGTTGCTGCCCTTCGCTATTCCAGTAACCCGTGACAGTTTGAATATTCGCAGGGACCAGTAGCACGGCGGTGTCGTCTGCTGTTTTGCCCAGTGTTAACTGTTGCTGACTGCTTAGACATTTCAGATCTTTGAGATTGGTTGGGCCCAGTCGACGGACATTTGCTTCATGATTGGAAAATTCGAATGTCAGTTCACCGTTCAATTGATTGCCAGCGGTCAACGTCGCTTGGTAGGTCGCTTTGATAATGTCGTTGTCGTGTTGTTTTGCTAGGTTTGTGTTCGCATTCAGGATGCGATCTAGCAACCGTTCTTTGAGGACCGGTTCAAACTTCTGGTTTTGGACGGCTTGTTGAATTTCGTCAGACGTGGCTTGACGAATCTGTCGGCCGGTTTTGGCTTCGAACGACTTTAGTTTGGAATCAGCGGAAGCGGTTGCCGTTTGCTGCGCATGACAAGACGTCGTGTTTGCGAACCAGCACAGAAGGGCGGCACAAATGGCGATCGGGCGCATTCGCATCAGGAAACTCTTGATGGAAACGCGGTGACGGGAGGGATGGAATCATTCGGATCGGGCATGGCTTCGGCAGCATGATCGATCGCAAAAATGGTGCTGTTGCTCGCTGATGCTGATTCTTTTCGAAGCTCTTTGTGCCCGCCTCCTAAAAGTCTTTGCAATACAGCAGCGATCGCTGCCACCACACATCCCGGAATGACTCGCAGTAGCACATCATGAGCTGCTGGGGGAATGATGGAAATGATTGTCACTGAGACACTGGCAATGATTGCTACGGCAGTGATTGCTGGCAGCATTCGCAACGATGCAAACAGGAAGTAGGTGACTAAGCCAAGGATGGCAGCTGCCAGGAGAATGGTCTGTCTTGAAAACACGTAGACTGGCTGAGCTTCTTGAAGCAGCATTCCGACGAACGCTTTGACTGCTCCTGAATCTGCGGTGGCTTCTTCGATATTCTTGATCAGCTGAATCTGTTGGGAATCTGAAATTGCCAGAGGCATTGATTCCAAGAGTTGACTACTGGCTGAAGTTGCTTGGTTTTGTAACAGATTCACACGGGTCAGTTCCGTGTTTAACGGGACAGCGACTGCGCCTTCAGGTTGGCGGACAAGCCAAAGGCAAAGTGATGATTCTGATACTCCGGCTGGTCTTGCAAATTGCGGCTTGACGCGTTCAAACAAAGTTGCGTTGTGAAAGTTTTGTCGAATGACGACGGTGGCTGTCGTAATCGATTCGTCGCTGCGGCCTTCGATGTCTCGAAAGTCACTGTTTGCAACTTCCATGAAGCTGGCAGACTGTCGATTGATGCTGGTTGAGACAATTTCTACGCCCGCTGGAATTCGAAAACGGACCGAGTTTTGAGGCTTCGGCAACACGTATGTCGTGGAGCTCATCATCTGATGATTGATAATCGCTGACTTTAAAATCAAGAGTTCTGCTCGAGTACTGTCGGCCGTTTCGCTCGACCGGACCACAATCGGCGCTGAAGCAAGGGCTTTCCTTGTGATCCACGCTGTCGCTGCCGAATCAGAATAAATTCGGCTCCAGTCCTGATCGTTGCCAATGCTGAGTCGCCCAATATCATCGGTGACAATTTGGATGAATTTCAGTGTGCGTTCGACTGTGGCTGGGGTGACTAACGGCAGTTCAATCGTGGTTTCGCTAGAGATTGAATTTACAGCGACGGGGACAAAGTAGTCGATGAGTAAGTCAAATTGACCTCGAGCCGGCTTTGGCAATAAGTATGAAAGTGTTTGCTGATCAGAGGGTTGTTCCAGCAAGGTTTCTGCAGTGGACTTGAGTCTGACAACAGGAATAATTCCTGGCGGCGCGTTCAGGCGAATCTCATCAAGATCTCGATAGCGAACGTCGTAACTTAAAGTCTGCCGAACCTGAATGGATTCATCTTCCATTGACAGGCGCACGAATGCTCGAGTTTTCGTTTCAGATCTTTGCTGTTTGATCAGAAGTCTGACGGGACGAGTGGGGTTGTTCATCAACTGGACAGTTCGAGAATCTTCCGTTCCCTTAAAGCTGTCGGGCCAGCGGCTGTCAGGCAAAGCTGGAAATTCCGTCAATTCGTCGGCTGAGCGCAACTGCATCGAGTGCTCGTCAGAATCCAAGAGTGACACTGTCGCGCTGTGAGGCGTGGCGGTGGGAAGATCGGGTAAGGACAATGGAAGGTCTCGAGCTTGGAATTCTTCTAGGTCGGTAATCGCTTCAATTTTTACGACGAACTGACGAGACTGTCGTTCTGGAAATTCTAGGAGAAATTTGTCGTCCCAGCTGCGGGTTGGAATCACATTCTGAGACGTCGCTCCTGTGACTAACTGAGTGTAGTCGTTCAAGAGTTGCCAGTCTCTGTATCCCGGCCATTCGACAGTAACCGAGTTGACTGAACCTTGCAGGACGTTGATCGAAAAGCTGGCTGTCATCAGCAGTGAGTTATCGTCGGTTTCAAACGAGATTGTTGGAGCGACAGAATAAAAGGCAACTGTTTCTTGCAGCTTCAAGGTGAGCTCAGATTCTGCCGAGAGCATGCGGTATGCCACCTGCGACGTTTGATTTGTGCGAGTTGTTGCTGTGGCGTCAGTTCGTTTTTGTTTGACACTGCCTTCACCCGTTCTTTGAGGGTCGACTTGAAGGCCGGCGGGAACAAGCAGGTCAAAATCCGCGTTTTCAGAATCGCAGTTTTCCAAGTCGGGCGGACGCACAACCACGACTGCATCTGTTGCGTCCGTGTATTCCAAGTTATACGTCAGTTCAATGGCGCCGCTGACTGCTGATTCGAAATCCAGCAGCGTTGATTCATTGTCACGTTCAACCACGTCGACCAACAAATTGGAGTCTGTTTCCGTTGATGCCGTTACGGAAAGGTCAGCGTACCCTTTTGGGAAGTTCAGTTCGAAAGATTTCACGGGCGTGCCGGAAACCAAAATTGGTTGCACGGCCGTCAGGGTGGGGGGCTGTGAAGTCAGGTCCAGCTTCATTTTCGTTGGAGCGGTTTGTCGAATGGTGGTCGGCCGATCTGTGTTGCTGATTCGCCGAGTCCAAGATAATTCTGTTTGATCTGCCAAGCCCCAAGTTTCGATTTCGGTCTGTTCGGTTTCCGGATTCAGTTGTTGATCTAAAGGTCGATCCGTTGATGTTTGAACATCTTGAATCGATTCACTGACCTGTAACTTGAGTCGGCTTTGATTGGCGGGTGGTGCGTCAATTTTCAGACGCCTTCGGTCGTTCGAAATTCTGACCGGACCAATCAAATGAAATGTCAATTGGTGGGTGCCTTTGCCGAAAAATCGAAATGACTTTGCCGCCGCATCATCCTGAACCAAATTAAAGCGGCCGTCCAATTGATTGGGATCATGTTCGTCGACACGGGCTGGTGCGGTGAATTGATTTGCCGGAGCAGGGGCCAAGAATTGAAAATCATCAAAGCCAAGGGGAACGGTAACCCATTCATCGGCAACCGTGATTTCAATCCATGTTTGAACGGTGAGCTTCGCAAAGCTGTCTTCAACTGATCCTTCAATCGTCAGTTGGCGGATGTCATAAAGGGTGTCGATCTGAGATTCAGAGCGAGCCTTCAGGCTATTGAGCATCTGTGTTGAAAAGCCTGGGAACGTGAAGATCTTGCCCGTTGCAGGATCTTTGTAAATCAACTGAGTTCCTGTTGGCAGGCTTTGAAGTTTTGGGCCTGCAGATTCCTGAGTCGTTTCGTCAGTTGGTCGAGTGCTTAAATCTTGCCCAAATCCCAGCGCAGCATGCATCACAACGGCGAAAAAGAGCGCCGCGAAGTAAAGAAAGCGATCAGCCTGTCGATTCGGGGAAAACATGGTGACTGAGAATCTAGACGTTGGAATACCGGGGCAGCTTCACACGGAGCTTGATCCAGTTTGCCAAAACTGCCTCTCCATCGTACGACGCAAAATCGGATGAGTGAAGAGATTCCCGAAACCGCGGCCATTCATTCAAAAATGCTGACGATTCCGTCCGCAATTGACTGTGAACAAGCGGCTAAGTGAGAAGGGACCATGATGTCGATTGATCGGCCTTGCAGGTTTGTGACGGTCCCACCGGCTTCTTGCACCAGCAGTAGGCCAGCAGCGACATCCCAAGGTTTCAAGCTGGTTGACCAAAACGTATCGATTCGACCGCTTGCAACGCATGCCAGATTCAGTGCAGCAGATCCGCTTCTTTGCACAGTTTGCAGATGACTCATTGCTGCCAGAAATCGTTTTACAGCAGGATCACTGCCGTCTGCTCCAACGGGCAGGCTGGCCATTCCCATGGTTTTTGAAAGTTGAGTCTCGCCACTGGTCGTGATTTTCTTTCCGTTTAGCGTTGCTCCACCTTGATAAGTGGCCGCAAATGTTTCATCTCGTGTTGGATCAAAAATCACACCGACGACCAACTGTCCGGCTCGTTCGACAGCAATGGAAACTGCGTAATAGGGAAAGCCATGCACGTAGTTCGATGTGCCATCCAAAGGGTCGATGACCCAACGAAAATCTGAATCGACGGCTGCCTTGTTTAAGCCTTCTTCCCCGAGAAAACCGTGGTTGGGAAATTGGCCGCTGATGATGTCGAAAATGCGTTGTTGAGAAGCATGGTCGGCTTCTGTCACAAGATCGGCTTTGCGTTTTTCGGACACCGAAAATCGGCCCACCCAGTCCTGGAGAATCTGACCTCCTTCATGAGCAGCTTGAATCGCGATTTGCTGCAGAGCCGAAAGGGACTCGTCGCCGGACGGTATCGTTGTCATAACGTGGAAGACTTTGTTGAGAAAGGAAATCGACAGACGGAAGACATTGAACGTCAACCAAAGTGGCATGGTTCGAAGCCGTTGTTGAAGGGAATTCTTTCAGCTGAAGACGTAATCACAAAGCCCGTGGAGTCTGATTCAATCATCGGTGTGCAAATTCCAACCTTCGGTGAAGCGCTTTAAACTGACTTTTCAATCAAATCTGACGCTTGGCTTCTACTGATCACATGGCAGGCCCGTAAGGGAGCTTATGTTTGATGGCGCAGCGATATTGGTGTGCCACTTGGGGATGCTTATGCGATCCTGGCCAAGAATTTTGCTGCAAAGCTGCGGAAGACGTTTGGGTTACGTATAGTTGAGACGGCAAAGGGGATATTGGAATCGGCGATCTTAAGATGCTGCCGAGATACCAAAAAGGTCGTCGTTGCATCCATTTTGAACCGTTGCTGTTCTAAAACTCATTCTGAATTCGTCCAGAAGGCTGGGACATGCCCATCAAGTTTCGCTGTGAACACTGTCAGCAACTGCTGGGGATTTCGCGTTCCCGAGCCGCCGCGACTGTAGACTGTCCTCAGTGCGGCCGGTCTTTGCGGGTGCCTGGTTCTGTTGAAAATGTGACCACAGAGACACCGCAGTCTGAGCCGTCAACGAATTCAGACACAGATTTGTTATCTGCCTTAAATGAGCTGACGATGTTGGGGCATGCAGATGATGATTCGGAAGCGAATGCATCAGATGCGTCCTCGCTGAATCGCCCCTTCGATGATTCTGCGGTGGTGATTCAAGGGCAAGATGCGCCAGCAGAGCAAAGAAGTCGTGCGGTTGAAAGCTCCGTTGTAGCCAGCGGTGCCGTGAGCCGGATTGAAAATAGCGACCGCCCATCGGTGAATTCGGAAGAAGCTTTGCAAGACTTAGCGTCTTGGGCAGATGTTGAAGCCGTTCCTGTGTCTCGATCAGCTCATCCCCAAATTGCGACAGACTTGCTGACGGAAATGCGTCAGGCCAGCCATCCGTCTTCATGGTTGGCCAGTTTGATTGCCGCGGTGTTGTTGGTTGCGATCAGTGGCGCTGGGGGATGGTGGTTGGCAAAATCTGAAAGTCTTGAACATTGGCTTGGGGAAGGTCGCAATCAAGATCTCGGTTTAGGCATTGGGGATGAGCGTCAACAAGTTGCTGCTGAAGCATTTATTCCTGCTGCGATTCGATTCGATCCAACAGGCTGGGTGGTTACCATGGCTGGGCAGGTTCAGTATGTTGATGAATCTGGTCAGAGTCTGCCAGACGGCCGCGCTTCTGTTTATCTGTTGCCGTCGGCCAGACAGGGCAATTTAAAAGTACATGCTCGAAGTTTTGAACGAGAATCATCGAATGCTGATCGGAGATTTTCTGAAGCCGCCTTACAAGCACTGGGAGGCCTACGAGTTGAAGCGGATGATGACGGGAAATTTTCGATCGGCAGTCCAGTCAAGGCTGATGAGTATCAGTTGATTGTCGTTTCACGTCATCGATCTCGAACCGAAAATATGTTGCCCGACAGCAAGATCACCAACGCCTTGATGCCGTGGTTTGATTCGACCGTGCACGTGCTTGGTAAACGCGCTGCCGTGATACGTCGCCTGACAGGGTCTGAGCAAGACCTGCGAATTGAAGTTGGAAAATAGCTGGCTGCCCACAGAGAACTTTGTATTGGCTCTTGCCGATTCTGATAGAAGCTTCAACGACCCCCTTCGGACGTTCGGGCAAGGTTTTTAAAGTGTTCTGGGGTGTTGACAGCCGGATGCAGATGGTCCGCTTTGAACTGGAAAGTTGCGTTTCGGGTGACCTTTTTATTCGAGCAGTTACGTTGCTAGTACTCGTGCTGCCACGGATCTGGCTGTAGCCGATTTTCTGTGCGATCCTGTTCCAGCAAGTTCCACATGATGGCTCCTGACCCTGCAATCAACACAAGTAAGAGAAAGCAGATCGCCATGACGACCGATCGTTTCAGTTTTGCCTCGTTGATCAGTTGGTGAATTCGCTGCAGCCATTGTTCGGCCGTTTTATCTGTCAGGATGGCTCCGGGGAATTCCAAACGGACTTGCTGAAGAATTTTATCGTCGGTGATTGGTGACCGAGTTGGATTTGCTTTGAGCAGTTGAGATTGAATACGGCACAAGTGTAATGCTGAATACAGCCTGCTTGCGGACGGGATGGCGATGACTGCGATGATCCATGCTTTTGTCGTGATTGCGATGACCAGCAGCAAGAGGATGGTGATGCAACGGAAGGCAAATTCTAGCCATGGGCGTTTGGCTAAAAGCGTCTGAACAAGCCACCCTCCATCCAGTGGAAGAATGGGCAGCAAGTTAAATCCATTGACGGCCAGCAGCATGATTGCCACTGCGTTGGCTGTTGGGTGGGTTGCCGTGACACCGCTGAACCAAAGCATGGCGGCCACCATGATCCCCGGAATGGGGCCGGCAAGGCTGACAATGATTTTCTGGCTGATTGATCCCGACTTTGAACGTCCGGCAACAGCAGCCCCGAGAAGTGGTACGAAGAATAGTCGCACTTCTTGATATCCAAACCGTTTCATCGCGGCGAAATGCCCGAGTTCATGAAGCAGTAAGATGGGGAACAGCAGCAGAGCAAACTTTGGAGACCACGCCCATGCTCCGACGACGAAAAAGGCGATCGCAGACAAAACAGTCAGTAGCAATGGATTTCCAGCGACCAGATTCGGCTCTTTCGCTGTGGAATTTTGGGCCGTCGCGGCAGCATGAGCCAACTCAGTCGATTCGCACTGGACGGGTTTCCGCAATGAACTATCGTCCGTCACAGAATCTCCTTCTGCTTACTTTGCCTGCTCGGAGCCAATTCATGTCTCGCTCTTTGTTCCTGATCATGATCTCAACACTGATCGCAGGTCATAGTCAAATCCATGCGAAAGAACCAATTCCTGTGTCCATAAACACCGATCTGCCCGCCGAAAATCCATTCAGTCAATCCTCTGAATTGCCCTTGAAGACTTTAGACTTCAAATCCTATCAGGCACAGTATTTTCAGCCCGCCATGATGGCTGGTATGCAGCAGCAGTTGCAAGAAATTGGTGTGATCACTTCGAATGATCAACCAGCGACTTTTGAAAACACGGTTGTGCCGTTGGAAGAATCAGGCCAGCTTTTAAACCGAGTTCAGTCTGCGTTTGGAAGTCTCACAAGTGCTCATACCAGCGATGCCTTGCAAAACATTCAGTCAGAAATGGCTCCCTTGTTGGCTGCCCATTCAGACAACATTCTGTTGGATCGGCAGCTGTTTGCTCGACTGAAGACGATCTTTGATTCCAAGGGAATTCGAAATCTGACAGAAGAGCAACAGCAGGTCTTGGATCAATACTACGAAGACAGTCTTCGCGCAGGAGCCGATCTGACGGATCAGCAGCAGGCTCGAATTCGAGTACTTAATGAACAGCTTTCCACCTTGGAAACGAAGTTCGAAGACAATCTGTTGGCCGTGATGAAAGAGCGATCTGTGCTCGTTGATGACGTTGCCGAATTGGATGGCTTGAGCGACTCGGAAATAGCTTCTGCCGCCGAAAAGGCGACCGAGCGAGATCATGCTGGTAAGTACTTGTTGGAGATTTCCAATACGACTCGAGTGCCCGTTTTGGCATCGTTGAACAATCGAAGTTTGCGAGAACGAGTTTGGCGAGCATCAGCTGAAAGAGCTTTGGGCAAAGATGGTGGCATCGATAACCGAGGTTTGATTCTTGAGCTCGTTGCGTTGCGAGCAGAAAAAGCGAAGTTGCTGGGTTTTAAGAACTTTGCAACCTACAAACTGTCCGACCAGATGGCCAAACATCCGACGGCCGCGCTGAAGATGCTGACAGATCTTGTGCCTGGTGTGGTGGCTCGAGTCAACGAAGAAGCTGCCGATTTGGAAGCTGCGATCATGGCAGCCAAAGCCGATCACGAGCTGCAAGCTTGGGACTGGGAATACTACTCTGAGAAAGTTCGAGCAGAAAAATTTGATGTCGATGAATCTGCTGTTCGACCCTACTTCGAATTGGACAACGTTCTTCAAAAGGGCGTCTTCCACACGATGAATTTGCTGTTCGGAATCACGTTCAAAGAACGCACTGACCTGCCGCTTTATCATCCGGATGTTCGCACGTTTGATGTGCTGGACAAAGATGGAAGTGTGGTGGGATTGTTCTATTTTGATCCTTACAAGCGAGACACAAAACGAGGTGGCGCTTGGATGAATGCGTTTGTTGGGCAAACCGCTTTGCTCGATCAGAAACCAGTGATTGTGAACGTGCTGAACATTCCGAAGCCGGCTGATGGCGACCCGGCATTGATCAGCTTCGATAACGTGACCACCCTGTTTCATGAAATGGGACACGCCGTTCATGGACTGTTTTCGGACGTCACTTATCCGTCCGTAGCGGGAACGGCGACTCCGCGTGATTTTGTGGAATTCCCTTCGACGTTTGAAGAAGATTGGGCCATTCAGCCAGCGATTCTAAAGAACTATGCTGTGCACTACGAAACGGGTGAACAGATTCCTCAAGAGCTGTTGAGCAAAGTTATTGCTGCCAGTAAATTCAATCAAGGGTTTGAAACATTAGAATACATGTCGGCTGCGATTCTGGATTTAGAATGGCATCTGTTGACTGAAACCGATCTTCCCGGTGACATCGATGAATTTGAAGCGGCCGTGTTAAAGAAGCATGGAATCGATCTTCCAGCTGTCCCTCCAAGATATCGCACGGCGTTCTTTGCTCATGTCTGGGGCGGCGGTTATTCGGCCAGCTACTACGCTTACTTGTGGAGTGAAGTTTTGGCGGCTGACGCCTTTTCATTCATGATCCAGCAGGGCGGGGCGACTCGCGAAAATGGCGATCTGATTCGTGCTGAAGTATTGTCTCGCGGCAGCAGCAGGCCTCCAATGGATTCATTCGAAGCGTTTCGGGGGCAACAGCCTTCTGTGGATGCGTTGCTGATTCGGCGCGGGTTGAAATAGTGGTTGCAGGCAAAGGGTGACGTCGGTTTGATGACGATGTGTCGCGGTTGTGAGACATTCTGTGACACGCTTGGTTTGACTTGAATCGCCTTAAAGTTTTGCTGCTATTGGTTTTGTGTCATATCGTTCAGATTGGGCCGATTTTCGCATTTGTTCTCAAGTCGTTCAGATGATTCGATATGTTTCGCAAGATGCAAAGCTAGGAGAACGAAATGAAGAAGGTAATGCTTTTGGCCTGTGCTGTCGCAGCAGCAATGATGACTGGGCAGGAATCTGCTCAAGCTCAGTGTGGTTATGGCGGCGGCTACGGCGGCGGTTACGGCGGAATTAGCTACGGCAACAGCTTTGGCTATTCCAGTTATTCACCACGATCGTCCTTTTCAATTGGCTTTACGACAGCCCCACGGGTCAGTTATCAGCGATCCTCGTACCGCGCACCGGTTGGTCGGAATTCATTTGGGTATCATCCGTCGTCGGTTTACGGACGCAGTAGCCGCTATGGTGTGCAGCCGAGATACAACAGCTACTACCGTAGCCGTTATCGCGGTTGGTAGGCCACGACTGGGTGAGCCGGGAAGAATTGAAAACGCTTAGTGATATCTCGTCCGGAGACTGTTGCTAAGCGTTTTTCTGTGCGCTGGATTGAAACGGCAACAGTTTGATTCTTCTGTCGTTGGGCTTTGCGAACCCGAGACCGAGCTTGGCCAGAGAAGGCTTGGCCAGAGAAGGGATGGACCAGAGAAGGGATGGACCAGAGAGGGTTTGATCTTAAAGAGGTCGCCGACAGGGGCATGTACAAAACTGTCAATCTGATTCCCTACGAGATGACATCCACAGGCTTGTATGAGCCTTTCAGGATGCTGTTTGAATCGCAGGCCAGCCATTGTTCAAGAACGGCCGCATAAACTTGACGGAAGTCGGTGTGGTGCTTCAAATCGCCATCCACTAAATCTCCGAGGTCAGGGTGCTTGCCGATAACGCCAGATCGAACATGGTCACCGACTAAGAACATGGGGCCCGCTGTTCCGTGGTCTGTGCCTTTGCTTGCGTTCTCTTGAACTCGCCGACCAAACTCACTGAAGCAAAGAGTGAGGACTCGATCGCTAAAGCCTCGGCTTGTGATTTCTTTTTGGAACTTTGATACGGCTTCGCTGACTTGTTTCATCAAAGATTGATGAGCTCCTTGTTGTCGAGCATGAGTATCGAAGCCATCGATGCGAACGTAGTAAACTGAAGTCTGCAGTCCCGACGAAATTAGTCGGGCGACTGTCATGAGTTTTTTGTCGAGTCTTGAAGTGGTTTTGTTGGGGGACAATTTCGAATGCATGGCAGTTGATTCCAATCGAGCACTCGCCGACATGGCCGCGTCGGTGCTGGACTGCACAAAATTCAGCAGGTCATTTTGATCACCCCGACTGCCCGCCGCCAGTTCTTGAATGGCGTCTCGAAATGAACTCCCTTCACGGCTGTTAAGGCGGAATTGTTCTAGGTTGCGGATTGATGGCACTGGCACGTTGCGAGACATCACTGCGTAGGGCTGTTTTTCTTCGCCAAGGTGGAGTGCGGCTGGGTCAGACGATGATTCAGCGCCGTTGCGGTGAAGGTAGCGGCCAAGCCAGCCATCGATTCGGTTCTGTGTTTTGCGTTGGCAAGTGTGCCAGATATCCATGGATTCGAAATGAGATCGATTGGGGTTGTCGTAGCCGACTCCTTGGACAACAGCCAGCTTTCCATCGTTGAGCAGGTCTGCCATGCCGGTCATGACTGGATGAAATGCAAGTTCATCGTTGATGGCAATTGCGTTGGGTTTTGATACCGCAATGGTCGGTCTCGCTTTTCGGTAGCGGTCGTCGTTTAACGGAACCACGGTGTTGAGTCCGTCGTTTCCTCCTGCCATTTCAACCACAACCAGAATCCGTCCATCTGAATTGGCATTGGCAGCTGCGGTTGCGAAGGCGGAGGGTGCTTGGCCACTGAGAGCCACGATTCCCGTTGCCGAAGTGGTTTTTAGAAAGTGTCTACGTTGGATGGGGTTCATGGATCTGTTTTCCTCATGACTTCTTCATCGTGGTGCTGCTGCGGCGATCTTCAGTGGTGTTCTACGGCTACTGCTGCGGTGTCTCATTTCTGTCGTCGGGTTCGATGATCGCGAGTCTGTCGAGTTGGCCCTTCAGAGGCGAGTGGCAGGGTTAACACAGTTGGAATTCAGGAAGTGTGCAAAGGGCCTGGATGGCAGTTTCGAATGACTCTGACTGGCTCGCTGATTGGGCCAGTTTGCGAATGCGATCTTTGGCCGCTGATGGGATGTGGATCGCGAACAGCAGATTTTCGAAGTAGTCAATCAGGTCATCGCAATTTGTGATGCCTTCGTTGTTAAGAAAGTCTGCCAGTGGCAGCTTATTAAATCGACTTTTGTCGCTTGTTAATAGTTCTTGAATGAGATTAGAGCGGCCCAAGAGTGTAGATGAATTAATCCAAGTACGACCGCCGTCCCAGCCTTTTACGCTGGGAGGGTAGAACAGTCCTTGGCCTAGTTCTTCGAGTCGAGATGCGAGTGTGAAATTGTTGGTCGATGCGTTGAGGCAGCTTGCAAAACCGATTGCAAATTCAACAGGGCTGCGAATTTTTCGAGCCATCGCTTGTTGAGAATAGAACAGGTTGCTGGTCAAAATTGTTTGCACGACAGGACCAATGATGAAGCCATTTTCTATCAATTGCTGAGCCAGTGGTTCGACCAGTTCGTCGGTTGCGAAGGGTTCATCCATGACAAAGAATCGAACCAGCTTTCGGGCAATAAAGACGGCGGCCTGTGGCTGTGAAGCCACGATGGTGACCGCTTGTTCGCCTCCAAATTTTCCAGTCTGCCCAAGCACAGTTTTGGATTCGTTGTCGTGCTGATAGCGATTGAAACGAAACTTCTGTCGTTTCACTTCCCAGCCGGTAAAACAACGTGCCAGTTCTCGGATATCAGCTTCGGTGTAATTGCCTTCTCCAAGGCAAAACAGTTCCATGATTTCACGAGCGTAGTTTTCGTTGGGATGAGCTTTGCGATTGGAAGCGGAATCCAAGTAAATCAGCATCGCGGGATCTTGCGATATTTCCACCAACAGATCTGGAAAACAGCCTAAGGCGTGTTTGCGCAGTAACTGGTTTTGAGCATTCATGAGATCGGCATCTTCAACCTTTTCCGCACTGGTCGCGAAGTGGCCATGCCAAAATAAAGTCATCTTTTCCAACAACGCGGCGGGTGTGGTCAGCATGCGGTACACCCACCATGCTGCAAGCTGTTTTGAGTTTCCAGTTGCAAGCGCTGCGGAAAGCAGGGCTTGCATCTGCTGCTGGTACTCGGCACTTTCGGTGCAGTCTTCCAACAGCTTTTTAACGACTTGGTTTGGAGTCGATTTCGTGGCGGCCTGTAGCTGGTTTTGTGCTGCGCCAAAGGTGGCTCGTCGTAATAAATGAGCCGCTTTTTGCTTGGACCAAGGGTCTTCAGCGGTTGGCTGCCAAGGCTGCCACGCCCATTCTGCGTTGCTGAAGTTGGCACTATTCATTTGTTGGTGCGTCCTTGGTGATGGGAAGTTGGGCTGGTGCAAGCTGAGATTGCAGGCGGACGTTTAATCCGAAGGAGATTTCGTTCTGCGATACATCCAGTTGAGCGGATGCGTCTTGGAATAAGCCGACTGCTTGCAGCAGTAACCCGATTGCAACTTCCGCTTCTTCTTGACTGTTGCCATCTTCCAGCATGTTTTGGGCAATCAACTGTTGCTGATTGTCCTGCAGCACGGTTTGCAGCACGTTCGCA
Source organism: Fuerstiella sp. (assembly GCA_039974975.1). Lineage (GTDB taxonomy): Bacteria > Planctomycetota > Planctomycetia > Planctomycetales > Planctomycetaceae > Fuerstiella. The sequence goes on from JBDWHY010000019.1 coordinate 117,407, forward strand.
TTTAGGTCGACCGTTGAGTTCGATTTTGAATTGCCTTCGGGAGCTTTTGCGTCTAGCAATTTTTCAACCAGAGACCGGCTGCTAGAGATAATCACTTGCGAGTCTCGGAAGCCAATCGATGGACTGAAATTAAAGATGAGATCGGCTGTCGTTGAATCTGCATCATCAGGTTCTGGGAGATACAGCGTGGTGACGGTTTGCGATCCGTCGTCGCGTTTGTCCATTTCCATTTCTAGTTGAGGTCGTCCTTCCATGGCTCCGATCACGTTGAAGAATCCCACCATGCTTTGGAACGTTCTGCGAAGTTCTCTTGTCATGGTTTTAGGGTCCTTCATTTCTGCGACCAAAGCAAAGGCGGGAAGCTTGATGGCAGGAATGGGAAGCACATCTTCGAATGTCTGCCGAGCAGCAATCAGGCCGACTTCAGGAGTGAGGGAACCGAGAATATCTTCTCCGAAATCTCGACCGGCGAACAAAGTTGTAAGATTGGCGTCTGCTTCAGCAAACTTGTCGTTCATTTGTTCGTCGAATAGGTCTCCAGCTCGCAACCACATTTCCCCTACATCTCGGTAGGTGCTTAGTGTGAATAGCGTTTCTGGAACATCGGCAAGCTGTGGTCCCGTTCCCGAACTGTTGGGGCCAAAATAAAATGATCGTTCTTCTGGCACCCACGACGAATCGTGAGGAGTGCGAAAGTTGAGAGAAACGGCATCGGTTGAAGCTTTGAATTCTGCGGTCGCAAAAGGCGTTTCTGTAAGTGTGCTCATGATGCCTCCGGCCAGCAATTCGGCTCCCGGGTTATTAGTGTTTCCTTGAAACAGTTTTCTTGCGACCCCCGCTTCTCGAAGAGTCTTTAAGTCGGCCCAGCCCCAGCCGGAAAGTTGGTTTGTTCGAGCTGCTTTTGCCGTTTGGAATTTTTCGTTTTGAGTCAGCGAGTTGTTGTGTTTGCCTTCACCTTGATCCAGCCAGCGATCGATGACCGCTTTGCCGGCGGCGGGCTTGTTTGTTGCCAGCAACCATTCGTCGAAGACCGCGATCACAGACTTGTCGATTTCGTAAGCTTGGATGTCGCCGTACTTTGCCTTTTCTGCTTCTTGGTAGGATTTGCCAAGTTGGGTCAGGACCAGCAGCTTGTCTCGAAAGCGATTCATGGTGGACGCGTTGTCGGCTTTTACCAGCATGATTACAGCTTCTGTTTTCGCATCGACAGCGACATAGATTCCTCCAGCTGTTAAAGCCTTCGAAGCATCTCGCCAATGACTATCCATTTGGAGTTCGAAGAACTTCCGCCCAGCTAAGAACTTGCTGTATTGGTCTTGTTGAGTGGCCTGTTTCCATTGTGGAAGCTGTTCCACGTGTTGGCGAATTGGGTGATCGAAAATGGTGTCGATCAACACATCGGGTGCTGCCAGTTCGGCGTACAATACGCAGGATGCGGGCAGAAGATCTGTTGGCGATCGATCTGCAGCATGCAGGCTGCAGATCGAAATCGGGAAACTCAAAACAAGCAAACAAAGCGTTCTGGTCATCACGTTTCCTTTGGGTGGAATTTGATTGTTGCAATCTTCGTGCGAGCTCGCCGCATCACTGACTTCGTGCGGATTTCAGCAATCTTACCGGAAAAAGTCGGCCGCTTCACATTTTTTGCACATTAGGTTGTTCACACTCTGGCCTTCGTGGTTTCGATTTGAGTTCAGGTTCTTGTGAAGGTTGAGTTTTCGATGGTGCAGTTGGATGGGAAGTTTCTGATGTCTTGGCTCGCGCTCTTGGTTGGCGTTACCTTGTGTCTTCCGGCTTACGGGCAGCGTGATCGGTTTGATTTGGTCCGTCGGATTGATGTCCCCGAAGCGGGGCAAGCGGTGGCTGTGGACGATACTTTCTTTTATGCGATTTCAAATTCGGTGGTCGCAAAGTATGAACGCCAAAGTGGTCAGCGAGTTGCCATTTGGAAAGCCGATGCGCAACGTCCGCTGAAGCATTTGAATTCTGGGATCGTCATTGATGGCAAGCTGTATTGTGCTCATTCAAACTACCCTCAGTTTCCCGAGGCAAGTTCGGTTGAGGTGTGGGACACAACGACGTTACAGCACGTGCAGTCGAAGAGTCTTGGCATCTATGAAGGTTCATTGACATGGATTGATCAGCATGACGGAGATTGGTGGGCTGTGTTTGCTCATTATTCGAAGAAGGTGAACCAAAATCCGTTTGCGAAAGATCATACTCATACTTCACTGGTGCATTTCGACGATCAGTGGCGCCGCAAAGGGGGGTACATTTTTCCGAAGACGGTGCTGGACCGCTTTGATCCTCATAGCTGTTCCGGGGGCAGTTGGGGGCCAGACGGAATGATCTATTGCAGTGGACATGATCTGGGTGAAATTTATCAGTTGCGGTTGCCTAAGGCCGGTTCAACGTTGGTGTTGGAACAGACTTTGCCTGCTCCGATTACAGGGCAGGGTTTTGCGTGGGCTCCGGATGGTCAGGCAATTTATGGAATCGATCGGGCTCGGCGGCAAGTCGTCGTTGCTAAGTGGGTGAAAGGCGTCCGTTGAAGGAATAGAACGGGCCTCCGAAATTGAATCACTTTGTCGGCAGGCATTGCCGGTGTGTGTGTGTGCAACTTGATGAATTCGTTTCTGGATGTGGATTGCAAGTTTGGTAGCGGCTGGGGTAGGTCTGGTTTTGTTAAGCTTTGGCTTCCAGAGATTACGACTGACAGCAGGGCCACTGTACCATGGACGGCGCGTTTCGATTTGGTAAAAGCATTGTCGCTTCGTTAACTGTTGCCTTGCTGGCTTTGGCCGGCCGGTATGTTCACAGCTCTCTGTTTTGTGACGTGGAACGGCCCTTGTCCATCGCGATGAACGAGGACATTTTTCGGGAACGAACGTCGATGTCCTCTCAGCGATTTCAAGCTGCAACTGATGCGGTTTGGAAAGTGGCGATCGTGACAAATCGCAAAGATGCAGCTGTGCCAGTTGGTATCAATGAAGATCGCCGCCCCGTGGGTTCATTGCTGCAGCAGACGCGTGAATTGAGCCTTCAGAATCCTGACTCGACTTATGCGTTTTGCGATGTCAGGGTTTCCAGCAAGAGAGCTCGCGGGACGTGCAGTTTAGATCGACAGGCTTCTGGGGGACTTGCAGTTGGCGAATTGCAAGTGTCGTCTCGCGATCGTTTTCTGCATGAATTGCAAGAGCTTCAGGCAACACCTTTAGATGTGTTGGTGTTTGTTCACGGCTTTAATGTGAAGCTTGACCATGCGATTGCTCGAGCAGCTCAGCTGGCCGAAGATCTTCCGTTTCACGGAACAATCATCGCCTTCAGTTGGCAGTCTCAAGGTGGCACGGAAGCGTATCGTTCGGATGAGCGGACGGCTGAACGTTACTTTTGGAACTTGGCAAAGCTGCTCTACGATTTGAAAACAGAATTGCCGGATTCTCGGTTACATGTGTTGGCTCATAGCATGGGGAATCGAGTCACGTTGCGGGCGATCAATGCGCTCTGCGGAACGATTGATCCGATGGGAAATCGCGACTTATATGCGTTGCGTTCGCTTTCGGATTTATCGGGTGGGGGCAGCGACAGACAAACTGATCCCCCCGTGTTTCAATCCGTCGTGCGTTCCACTGTTGGTGAAATCAAGCAGCGGTACCCAGAATGGGGAGCTTGGCGGGCGAGTTCGACACCACAGCCTGCGATCGACAACTTGATCATGGCGGCTCCGGATGTTGGCGTTTCTCAGTACCAAGCTTGGATTGCCGGCCTAAAGCATACGTGTGGGAATATGGTGTTGTACGCTTCGGATACAGATTTCGCTCTGGAAGGATCTCGCCTGATCAATGGCCAAGGTTTTCGAGCGGGTGATTCACGAGCATCAATGAAAATTCCCGGGCTGACGACGATTCGAGTCACGGGCGTTACTGCGACTGATCGCTTGGGGCATTCGTTTTATGGCAGTCGGCCAGTCATCTTGGATCAGTTGGCTTTTCTAATGAATGGCCCCCAGAACAGGTCGCTGCAGCTACCTTAGGGGACCGTATTCATTGATTTTGCGGCTGGGGCGAAAACTATGAAACAATGCTTGAGAGCCGTCGGTACTGAGTTCGATGACAGGTCGGTTAAGCATTGCTGAACCGTTTGAATGTTTTCAAACGGTACTCGTTTTGTTGTGCTGCTGAAATTCTTTTGGGTTCGACGCTCGATTTCACATTCTGCAGTTTGAAGCGGTTTGGCGTCAAAGATATGCTTTAGCGTTCCTCGAATACAAATCTCACCTCATTTTGCGAGAACTTCTGAATGGCTCTTCCCTCCCAATCGCGACGAAACTTTCTGAAAACCAGTGGTGCTACGGCGGCCGCTGTGACGGCACCTTGGTATTTCGACACATCAACCAGTCTTGATGCAGCGATCCGCACACCGGCTGACAAGCTGAACATCGGAGTCATTGGTTCCGGTGGAATGGCCAATGGTAACATGCGTGCCGCAAAGGATTGGTTGAACATTGTGGCGATTGCTGATGCCGACGAAGGTCGCCGTCAGGGAATGAATAAGCAGTATTCAGATGGTAAAGCGGATGTCTACGAAGACTACCGCAAAGTGCTGGATCACAAAGATGTGCAGGTTGTCCACATTGCGACTCCCGATCACTGGCACACCAAGCCTGTGATTGAAGCGATGCTGGCTGGCAAAGACATCTACTGCGAAAAACCTCTGACTCTGACAATCGACGAAGGTAAGTTGATTCGAAAAGTGCAGAAGGAAACCGGTCGAGTTGTCCAAGTGGGAACTCAGCAACGAAGTACGTTCAACGTGTTCGTGAAAGCGATGGCGATTGTCGCTGAAGGTCGCCTTGGCAAGTTGACTCAGGTGCAAGCAGCAATTGGTGGAGCACCTTCTAGTCCCGAAATTCCTGTTGCAGAAGTTCCAGAAAACCTGAACTGGGATCTGTGGCTTGGGCCAGCACCAGCCGTGGATTACCGTCACCTGCCTCCGAAGAAAGGAAAGAAGGGGCGTGGCAACTCGAACGCTCATTACGAATTCCGTTGGTGGTATGAATATTCTGGCGGCAAGCTGACCGACTGGGGCGCTCATCATGTCGACATCTGTAACTGGGCCTTGAAGCTGAACGGTCAAACGGGTGGCCCAACCGGTATCAGTGGCTCGGCCACTCATCCTGTGGAATACAAGGACGGGTTTGCAGTCCAGACGGACCGTTACAACACGGCAACGAAGTTCCAGTTCAACGTCGACTATGCCGACGGTTGCGAAATGATCATTCGCAACGACACGGACAACGGAGTGATGTTGACCGGAACCAAGGGACGCATCTTTGTGAACCGCGGCAAGTTGGTTGGTGCTCCAGTTGATGCGTTGAAAGACAATCCATTGTCTGAAGACACAATGGCTAAGGTTTACAAGAACCTGCCGATGGAACACAACGAGCGTAAGCAGCATTGGGCCAACTTCATCCACTGCGTGATGGAAAACAAAGAGCCAATTTCAGATGTTCATTCTCACATGGAAATGCTGAACATCTGCCATCTGGCTGGCATTTCTGCTCGACTTGGCCGAGACCTGAAATGGGACAATGCCAAAGAAGAGATCACTGGTGACGAAGAAGCAAACGGCTTTCTGGCTCGACCGTACCGCAAGGGATACGAAATCGAAATGGGGTAGTTGCCGCTTGGTGACAGCTTGATGAAGAACAAAAGCCCGGCTGAGAAATCAGCCGGGCTTTTTTATTGCGGTCTTCATTTTTTTAGTAGTCTTCACTGTCCCAGTGAAGTTGATTCGGCGTGTTGACGTTGCAGTCTTTTGGGTTTCGTCGGGTGCTTGATTCGTGTTGGTGTGATTCGTGTTGTGATGATGTTGAATAGCTGGCAGGTGATCCGCTTTGAGAATAAGTTCGGTTGTGTGGGCTTTCTTCACTGAGGACAGTGAAGGCTACTTTGCTTGATCTCGAATGACTTTTCTGTCGCAGACGATGGTGTCAAGTTGTTTAAATGCGACAAGCTTGTCCATCGCTGCATCAGATTCGGGGCTTGCGATGACCAGATAGTGCATGTGTTTCAATGACTTGAGCATGTCGATATCTGATTCTGTTGGGCTCCAGCCGGGGGCGATTAGGCTTTGAGCGTTCGGAGTTTCATTAATCGCTGTTTGAACCATTTCGGTTGTGATTGGTTCGGGTCCCGATTTGCTGTAGTTCAAAATTCGAATGGACTCAAACTTTCCCTCGATATTGAATCGATCAGGGTAGGGTGGCGCGTTGACTGTTAATGCTGCAGGTGGCAGATCGGTGTTGAAGGTGATGTCAGCATCATTGGCCAACCATTTCACACTGCCGTCCGCCATCCCAAAGAGGGCGCCATCACCTGTGGGCCGGCCGAATGATTCGGGTGTGGAATTCAGAGCCAAGCGAGGATCTCTCGATTGAAACGGATAGCCCCAAGGGACGAAGTTTGCAGCGACTTCTCCGCAGAGCGGGATTTGGTCGAGTCCAGTTTTCATGTCGTCCGGAGATAGGCTGTGGTTTGGCCCAATCACTTGCTGATTTACGGCGTAGTGGATGACTCCGAAGCCATCTTTTGTTGTTCTTCGAGCCTCTGATGGATTTTGGAAGTAGTTGTGCTGGAGTCGAAATATCCAAGCGTTGGTTGGGTCGTCCCACGCATGATCGGAATCGACCCAGTCAAAAACCGGTGACGATTCGAAGAAGGGAAGGATGCGATACCAAACTCCGTGCCTCGCGGTTCCGTCATCACCAATACCAGCTCCGATAGGCGGTCTGCCTCGAGCACTACTTTGGAAATTCTGTATGCTCAGGCAAATGTTCCTTAGGGTGTTCATTGACTGCGTTTTCCTCGCAGATTCTCTGGCAGCCAAAATCATTGGGGCAATTATGGCTGCCATGACAACAAAGCAGAATCCGACCGCGATGACAGTCACCCATCCTCGCGGTGATGAGCTCAGCTGCAACTGGTCTGAGAGTGGCGATTCTGTCTGCATGGGAACTCCTTGCAAGGTAGTCGTCGTGAAGTGAAGACCTGCAAGCAGTTCTCATTTGTCTCAGCTTTTAGTTTAAGCCGTCGCGATTCTGCTTAGCCATCGATTCCGCCATCGGACGTTTCTTGGCGTTCTTCAGCTTGATGCACAGAACACTGAGGGCCGAACATCGCTTTAGGCGCGCCAAGATTGCCTCGGGAGACATGTCGATCGGATGTCGCACAGACTGATCGAGCCGTGGGAGTGATGATTTTTTAGTCATCTTTGGATCTCAGAAAATCAAGATCTGTTTGATCTTTGGTTCGGCCTGAAAGCATCTTCATTTTGATCATGCCTTCTCTTGAAACGACAGGAATCTCGTACTCTCCGATCGAAGCGAAAGTTCGGGTTTGCCAAATCGTTTCGTAAGCAGGAGTTACCAGCATGATGTCCAGTGGCAGCAGCTCTGCGCCGATCACCTTTGAGACACGAAAAATCAGCCCCTCATCTGTGGTTCCTACCCTCAACGGAATTTCTCCGCCAAGGATTGTAAAGCCACAACTGGCCACGGCTGTCCGTGCAGAAGACAGATCTTCTGAGCGAACGATGACATCAATATCTTCGGTCGCACGGATCAACCCGTGCGCGGCCATGGCAAGCCCGCCGCACAAAGCAAATTCAATCTCTGCTTCGTTAAAGGCGGTCGTGATTTGTCCGAGTTCGTCGATCAGGTCCATGGATGATCTCCCTTAGTAATCCAACGGTGCCTGCCAAGCAGATTTCAGTTCTTCCAAGGTTCCGTTGATTAGGCTGCCGACTGTCACGCGATCTGAATCGTTGGTGGTTCCCACTTCAACTGCAGATGACACAACCGCTTCGAAGTCGGCCGCTTTGTCGGCGGTGACTTCTACCAGCAGGCGACCATTGCTTTCGCTGAATAGTTCGGCTGTGGAAAGGCTGTCGTTAAGTGAAACTCCGATGCCTCCTGCGAATGCCATTTCAGCGGCAGAGACAGCAAGGCCTCCTTCAGACAGGTCGTGGCAACTACGGATCAAGCCAGTTTTGATGGCGGAATTCAGTGCCATGTAGTTGGCCAAGTTCTTTGTCGTGTCGACTTTTGGAACGTCTCCGCCTTCAATGTTGTTCACGAGGTTGTAGTGGCTGCCTCCCAGTTCATTCGTGTGAGTTTCGCCAATCAAGTACAGCTTGTTGCCTGCTGCTTTCAGGTCCATTGTGACGGCTTGTTCGACGTGGTCGATTTGGCCGAGTGCTGTGATCAGTAATGTTGATGGAATGGCAACGGTTTGTCGGTTGCCATCGGCATCTTCATAACTGAATTCGTTGTTCAGGCTGTCTTTACCACTGACGAATGGTGTGCTGTAGGCGACGGCAATGTCTTGGCAGGCTAGGGCCGCTCGGACGAGTGTTCCCAAGGTTTCGGGGTGTTCCGTATTGCCCCAGCAGAAGTTGTCTAGAATCGCGATCTTAGCTGGGTCAGCTCCGACAGCCACGCAGTTGCGAATGGCTTCGTCGATGGCAGCGGCCGTCATCCAGTAGGGGTCTTCGTCGCCAAGATGAGGATTCATTCCGCAGCTCACAACGAGTCCTCGGTTGGAATTCAGGTCAGGGCGAACGACGGCAGCATCAGAAGGTCCATCGTTGTTGATGCCCACCAAAGGTTTGACCACGCTGCCCGCTTGGACTTCGTGGTCGTACTGGCGAATGATCCACTCTTTGCTGGCGACGTTGAGGCTACCGAGAATTTGCTTCAAAGTTTCGGTTTGATCGGTCTTTGCGAGGCCGAGTGTTGTTGAAGTTCGGTCGACGACAGAGTCGAGTTCGTAGGTGGCTTCTCGGATCACGGGCGGACGACCGTCGTGAAGGAACGCCATGGTCACTCGGCCAACTTCGGTGTCTTCGTACTTCAGGACCAGTTCCTTCGTGTCAGTGAACTTGCCAATGACGGATGCTTCGACTCCTTCAGAAGCACACAAGTCGATGAACGCTTGTTTGGTGGCTTCGGGTACGGCAAGAACCATGCGTTCCTGAGCTTCACTGATCCAGATTTCGGTATAGCTTAAACCGCTGTATTTCAACGGAGCTTGATCAAGCCATACTTCGGCTCCTGTTTCTTCGCCCATTTCGCCCACCGCGCTGCTGAAGCCACCGGCTCCGCAATCAGTGATGGCGGAATATAGGTCTTGATCTCGAGCTTCCAGCAAGACATCGAGGACCATTTTTTCTGTGATTGGGTTTCCAATCTGTACGGATCCGCCGCTGATACTTTCGCTGTCTTCGGTCAGTTCAGCAGAAGAAAACGTGGCTCCGTGAATTCCGTCTCGGCCCGTGCGTCCACCGACGGCGACAATTAGGTCTCCGGGACTGACTTTGCCTTCGCTTTTTCCTGTGGGAATCATGGCGATGTTGCCACAGTAAACCAGAGGGTTGCCGAGGTACCGGTCGTCAAAATAAACGGCTCCGTTGACAGTTGGGATTCCCATGCGGTTGCCGTAGTCTCGGACTCCGCTGATCACTCCTTCCATCACAGCTTTTGGATGCAGGACACCGGGTGGCAGTTCGTCGGCGGGGAAGTCAGGATTGGCGAAGCAGAAGACGTCTGTGTTGCAAACTGGGCGAGCTCCCAAACCGGTCCCCATCGGGTCTCGAATGACTCCGCCGAGTCCCGTGTTGGCTCCACCGTATGGTTCGATGGCTGACGGGTGGTTATGAGTTTCAACCTTGATGCAGACATCTTGGTTTTCGTCGAAGGTGACAATGCCCGCGTTGTCTTTGAAGACGCTGACGCACCAGTCTTTGTCTCCAAGATTTTCGCGAATTTGCATCGTGGCGGCGAAAACAGTTTCCTTCAACATGTTGTCGAATTGGATGTCTCGAACCACTTCGCCGTTTTCAGTTTCTGTGTAGTGAATGCGACCGGCGAGGGTTTTATGAGAACAGTGTTCGCTCCATGTTTGAGCGACTGTTTCCAGTTCGATATCGGTGGGATCTCGATCCAGCGACTTAAAGTAGTCTCGAATGGTCTGCATTTCTGCCAGCTGCAGATAGAGCTCGCCTTCAGCGGACAGTTGCATCAGTTCTTCGTCGGTGGCCATGTTTCGAATGGGCACGCTCGACAGTTTGCATTGATAGTCGCTTCCAACGGACAGGTCATCGAGGGGCAGAGGTCCTTGGATGATGTATTCGATCGCGTCGTTGGCCAGCACCTTTGTTGATAGGCGGCTTTCTTCTGCCGCCGATAGGTCTCCGGTCAGCCAGTATTTGCGGCAGGTGGCGACATTGGTGACGTTTAGGTTTTGATCTGTGAGAGCTTTTGCAGCGTTTTCGGCAACGCTGTCGGTGACTCCGGGGTGCAGGAGAACATTTTTGCAGTCTGCGCCGGATTCTGTGGTCGCCGCTTGATCGGGCAGGGCTGTGATTCTGAATTGTTCGACGACGGAATCGCATAGCAGCAATTCGGCTGCTTTGATGGCATCAGATTCAGTTAATCCACCCTGAATGAGGAAAGAGCGAGCCGATTTCACAGCGGTTAGGCTGGTAATGCCAAGGCTTTTCGCGTCGGACAGAATTCTCAGACCCTCGTGATCGCGAGCGTCCTGAGATGGCAGAATTTCGACTTCCCAAAGCATAGCAGTTCTCGTTTTCGTTCCATCAGGAATGGTGCATGGGACGGTTTAGCTGCCAGAAGCGGCGTAGACCGGCCTGAGCAGGCAGTATTTCAGTGGGCTGCTGGAATCACAAGCAGTGCCGCCAGAGCGTTCGGAAGATTGCAAAACCGGGATTTTCAACCCGCACGAATTCTCAGCCTTCCGCAATTGCATCCAGAGCACCGGATCGACACGATAGTCCTTCAGAACGAATTCAATTCCTGTGGAGAAGCTGGCGAGATGGACTTAAAACGACGAATGGCGGGCTGCCTTGTTGTATTGCTTTTGGTGCCAATGGCAACGGCGAACGCTCAAGACTACAAAAGTGGGATTGAGTGGCAGCAGCCGCCGATTGTGACTCCAGGAGCTACCGACGATCAGCCGCCTTCAGATGCCACGGTCTTGTTTGATGGTGCAGATTTATCGGCTTGGAATGGTGGGCCGTGGAAAGTCGAAGACGGCGCCATGGTGGCTTCAAGGGGGGGGATTTCAACCAAGGAATCTTTCGGCGATATTCAGTTGCACTTGGAATGGTCGGCTCCGACTGAAGTGAAGGGCAGCAGCCAAGGTCGAGGGAACAGCGGTGTGTTCTTGATGGGGCGCTATGAAATTCAGGTGCTGGACAACTTTGACAACGAAACCTATTTCGATGGCCAGGCAGCTTCCGTTTATAAGCAGACTCCGCCCATGGCCAACGTGATGCGAAAGCCGGGCGAGTGGAACTCGTACGACATCTTTTGGACGGCTCCTCGGTTTGGAGTCGATACGAAACTGGTTGCACCGGCGACAGTGACGGTGGTTCACAACGGAGTCGTTGTTTTGAATCACTTCGAACTGTACGGGCCAACAAATTACAGTGGTTCTCCCGAATACAAAGTTCATGAAGCAACCGGACCGATTAGCCTTCAAGATCACGGTAACCCGGTTCGTTTCCGAAACATTTGGGTTCGCGATTTGAAGCCCCCTTTTGGCAAGCGAGTTTCAAGCCCGTATGTGATGTCGGGGGGCAAAAAAATGAGCGTCGCCGCATATGAAGCGAAGCGTGCCAACAGTGGAGCCAAAAAGAAAGAAGCGGCTGCGAAAAAGGCGATGGAACAAGCCATTCAAAAGGCTGTCAACAAAGCGGTCAAGCAGGCTTTAAAGGAAGCGACCGAAGCAAAACTCGATCTGGACGAGCCTGTGAAAGAAACGCCTCAGGCTGAAAACATCGATTCAGACGGCGGCAGATAGGTTCGAGGATTAGGTGGTTTTGAAGCGATATTAGAAAGAAAGCTCGTCACTGCGGTGACGAGCTTTTTGCATTGAAGGTTTGCAGAGTTGGATGCTGCGGGCTGTTTGAAATGCGTCCTTGGGCTGACGTTGTGAGCTCGGCACCTTGGCGATTGCCGTGTGGCCGCTCGATGGTTTGGGTTACTGGTCGTCACGAGCGGAATTAGGAGTTGCCGATCCGCAGTCGGCGACGAAGGTTCCAAACGGATTGAAGGGGGCAGCCGGCTGAATCAGCGTTTGCTCTGTGGTAGGCAGGTCAATACTTCCATCGTCGACTGCAGAGGTCACGGCTTCGTTCAATGGAACGTTGGCACATGGTGAAATTGGAGTGCTGATTAAGGTGGCTTCTCGTGGTTGTGAGACTGCTGGCTGTTCTGATTCGGTTGGCGCAATGTTGATATCAGTGGAATGATTCCAGACGGCATCAGTTGCTTGTCGGTGAGACCGTTCTTCGTCGTCCGCACGTGGTGGCCGAGGTCCCTGGTACTGATAGTACTGGCACTCTAGGCGGCCGTTGTAAAGCTTGCGTCGTCGGTCAGCTCGACGGCCAAAGTGATGTTCGAAACCTCGATACGATGTCAGCACATAGTGGCTCCATGTTGGGAGTCGTTTCAAAGTTTCACCGAGAACTCGGTAGACAGCTTCCACTTCTTGGTTGTCCCCCATGCGTTCGCCGTAAGGAGGATTCGTGATAACGCAGCCGTGTTCTAGGTGGCTGCGAACGTCGCTAATTTCTGCGCAGCTAAAGCGAATGCTGCCTCCGACTCCGGCATTGGTTGCAGAACGCTGGGCCATTCGGATGGCATCTGGATCATGATCGCTGGCTGTAATGGCGGCCGGAATGTTGCGACGCCTGACGTCCCGAGCTTCTTCTCGAGCTTCCTTCCAAATTTTACGGTCAAACCATTCCCAGTCTTCGCAAGCGAATGAACGTTGCAATCCAGGAGCGATGTTGCGGCCGATGAGGGCTGCTTCGATGGGTAGAGTTCCGCTGCCGCAGAATGGATCGAGAAACGGACGTTCTTCGTTCCAGTAGCTGAGCAGAATCAGACCGGCTGCCATGGTTTCTCGAAGTGGGGCTGCTCCAGAGACTTGGCGATATCCTCGTCGATGAAGGCCTTGGCCCGTGGTGTCCATGGTGAGACTGGCCGTGTCTCGAGAGATGGCCACTTCGATGGGGTATTCGGAACCCGATTCTTCGAAGCGAAAACGGTTGTGTTTCTTTTTGAGGGCTTCGACGATCGCCTTTTTGGCGACTCCTTGAATTTTTGGAACGGCGTGCAGCTTGGAGCGATTGCTGCGGCCCTTCACAGGAAACTGGGCGTCGACAGGTAACAGATCTGCCCAAGGCATTTCAATGATTCGATCGAACAGTTCTCCGAAGTCGGGAGCGTGAAATTCACCGACCTGAATCAAAATTCGGTCAGCGCAACGAAGCCACAGGTTGCAGCGAGCGATGTCTTTCAGATCACCGGAAAAAACCACTTTGCCATCTTGAATTCGGCAATCGGTGTATCCCAGGTCTTCGAGCTCTCGGGCGACTACTTTTTCCAACCCAAATGTCGAGGTGGCAATTAATTTGAAACGAGACATTTCAGGGAATCCGTCGAGAGAACTGTTGCGAGCGGGCACCTTATCGTGGCGGCAAGTCAGTCACAACAGGATGTGGCCAGAACCCGTTTCTGAGGAGAAAATGCAGTCGGGTAAACGTCATGGGAGAGACTGGTGAGGGGCAGTCAGTGGATCAGTCCGAGTTTCTTTTGGACAAGAAGGGGTTCAGCGGTCTTTTTTTCACTGGAATTGCGGGCTAGACTGGCCAGACTCGGAAATTTAGGCGACGTTTTGAAAGAGGTGCGATCTTCTTTCAGAGTCACACGTCTTTCACACGAAGAGACTGCTTCAGGCCAAACAAAGCAGGCTCAATAACGGTTCCATCCATTCTCGGCGGAAAGCTTTCTCTATGCAGGTTTCCATTACCTGTCGCCACGGCAGTGTGAGTCAGGACTTACGCGACTATATGACGGAGAAATCCGAAAAGCTGATTCGGTATCTCGCCGAAGTCAGCGAAATTGATGTCACAGTCGATTTCGAAGGTCCTCGGTCCACTGTGGAAATGTTGGTCGAAATCGAAGGTTATCATACCATCGTGGCACACGTGGAAGGCGAAGACGCGAAGGCGACATTTGATCGCACGTCAGAAAAGATGGAGCACCAGCTGCATCGATACAAAGAAAAGAAACGAGATCACCGTCGGACGGCTCCGATCAGCGAAGTGACTGCTTTGCCGGAAGACGAATCGCCGACAAAAGAGTAAGAAAAGACCAGCAAAGACGTTTTGGAAATGTCGTGGTGAATTGATGTCAGGGTCTCAGAGTGCTTCTGAGTCGCCGCGAATTGCGTGTTTGGTCAGTGAACTAGAAAACCTACTATTTTGTTGTGAGATTCTGAATTTTCGCAACGAATTTTATTTTGTTCTCGCTTGCCCATTCGGGTTCAGCTACAGCAAATCTGCATTGAAAAAAGATAGAAGCAGCCATGAAGTTAACCGATTTTGTTGTCCGCAAGGCCATTGTGCCAAAGCTGAAAGCAACGACCAAAGAAGAAGTGATCCGAGAAATGGTGGCGAGCCTGAAGGAAAATGGTTCGATCAAGCCTGACGATGAAGAGGCAGTGGTTGCCGCAATTTTGAAGCGCGAAGAGCTGGGATCCACGGGAATTGGTAACGGTGTTGCTGTTCCTCATACAAAGCATCCATCAGCCGAAGAATTGGTTGCGACCGTCGCCATTTCTCAAGGTGGCATCGATTTTTCCAGCCTCGACGGAGAAGACGTTTTCATCTTCTTTCTGTTGGTTTCGCCTCCAGATCGTCCCGGCGATCATCTTCGAGGTCTCGAGAATATTTCTCGACACCTGCGAAGTAACGACTTTTGCAACTTCCTTAAGCAATCCACCACAGAACCAGATGTTTGGGAACTGTTGGCAGAAGCGGATACGAGTGACGAAGAAGAAGAAGCAGACGAGTAAGCATAGGTACGGCATTGAGGCTCCGCGGATTCGATTCCGCGTGAGTCAATTTCAATGCATTCTTCATCTGAGAATGGCATAGAGGAGTTTATCGGTGGCAGACGACATGACAATTCGGAAGGAAGTCGAACTTGCCTACCGAAATGGTCTGCATCTGACTCCAATCCACATGCTGGTCAAGCAGTCGAGTGCCTTTGAAAGCGACGTCCGCGTGCTTTTTGACGGAAAGTCGGCGAATGCGAAGTCGCCTTTAGACTTGCTGCTTCTTGCAGCGACATTTGGATCGCTGATGACAATCGAAGCAGTGGGTGCGGACGCTGAAGAAGCAGCCGCAGCTGCCGTGAAAGTTTTGTCAACCGAAGTGGAAGTTGAAGGATCGGCATAGTTGCCACGGTCGTCTTACTCGAGCTCGCCTTCACCTGCAGTTCGCCTCAGGTCATCTTGGATCATCGATCTTGGTGAAACCGGTGAAGTCTTGTGTTCACCCAGTGGCCGGCGCCGCGTAGTCTGTCAATTGGGCTACTTTAAAACTCGCGAATCAGTTCGGTTGCAGCTGCTTACGTTGACTGAATCACGCTGTTTGGCGGCGTTGAATGTTCAGTGGGGCGATCAGAAGTATGCGGACTGGATCGACAAAAGGTTCAGTTTCTTGGTAGCTTGGACTGCACAGAGGGTGGTTGGCAGTTGACGAGGTTGACAGTTTCCATCGTGAAAACAACAAGTTTCGTGGTGTTTTCAATGCTGTGGCTTCGGCAGTTCGGGCAAAATTTTGTCATGAAAGTCAGTCAGGTCTGTGGTCGGTTGTCGTTTTTTTGTTCCGAACACACAGGACTGGATCAGCAAGGTCGACGCTGTGGTTTCGGCCATTTATCCACGGGTGGTTGATTGTTTAGGTAGCCGGTTTCAGACTGGGATTTTTGGCAGAATTTGATTCGTCAGGCAAGTTTTTCGCGGAAAGGCAGGGAATTCGATGCAGGTTCGATCGGGAATTCCGGTTTCTCCTGGTGTTGTTGAGGGGCCGGCGCTTGTGCTGGGTTCTGAACAATTTCGGATTCCTCATCGCTACGTCCAGAAAGATGTTGTCCAAGCAGAAACGGAGCGGTTTCACGCTGCGTTAGAGAAAGTCTGCGGCGAAATCGAAGACAATGAAATGTTGGTGAGCCACCAGTTGGGCAGCCAATATGGAGCGATTTTTTCTGCTCATTTGCAAATGGCGCGGGACCCGCGATTGGTGGGTGAGGTCGAGAAGCTGATTCAAGATCAGTGTTACTCTCCGGAATACGCGGTTAGCAAAACGCTGCGTCAGTACGCCGTTCAATTGCAAAACCTTGGCGACCAGTATTTGTCTGATCGTGCTTTGGATATTTTTGAGCTCGAAAAACGGCTGCTCAGAAATCTCCTCGGCGAAAGTCGGGAAGAGCTGAGCAATCTGACTGAGCCGGTGATCATTCTGGCCCATGATTTAACTCCAGGCGAGACGGCTCGATTAAACACAGAATTCGTACTTGGTTTTGCGACTGAAGTGGGCGGGCATACAAGTCACACTGCGATTTTGGCTGGGGCGCTTGAAATTCCTGCCGTGGTTGGTTTGGGTAAGTATCTTGCCGGAGTCAGCGGCGGTGAAATGGTGATTCTTGACGGTGACCACGGTCAGGTCATCATTGAGCCAGATGAAAGCAGCTACGAGCGTTTTCGCACGTCACGAGATCGCAATGTGCGTGTGCGGCAGCGTCTGGATGATCTGGGATCATTAGACGCCGAAACGACTGACGGCGAACGTGTGATGCTGCACGGAAACATCGAATTCCCTGAAGAAGTGGGAGCATGCATCAATCGAGGGGCAGACGGCGTCGGCTTGTACCGAACCGAATTTTTGTATCTCAACGGTGACACGGTGCCCACCGAGCAGGACCATTACGAGTCCTATTGCAAAGTTCTGAAGGCTTGTGGCGACCGGCCTGTCGTGTTTCGGACGTTGGATATTGGGGCCGATAAAGTTCCGTCTCAGATGACCGATCGTTTCAGTGCCAGCCAAAACCCCATGCTTGGTTTAAGAAGCATTCGTCTTAGCCTGCAAAATACGTCGTTGTTTAAGGTTCAGTTACGAGCACTTTTGCGAGCTGCGTTGACGGGGCAGGCCAAAATTATGTTCCCGTTGGTGTCAACGTTGCTTGAATTTCGTCAGGCTCGGATGATCTTGACGGACGTGATGGAAGACCTTGAGGACGAAAAAATCCCATTTCAACGCGGTATTCCCGTGGGAATGATGGTTGAAGTGCCATCGGCAGTGATGCTGATTGAAGAGTTTGCTCGCGAAGTCGATTTCTTTTCGATTGGCACGAATGACCTGATTCAGTACACGTTGGCGTGCGACCGTTCTGATCCTTCAGTTGCAAATTTGTACCGTTCTGGCGATCCTTCCATTCTCAGAATGATTAAGAAGGTGCTGCAAGCGGCGAAACACGAAGGAAAACCAGTCTCAGTCTGTGGTCAGATGAGCTCTGATCCTCGATTTGTGCCGCTTCTGTTGGGGCTGGGGCTCAGACAGTTTAGCGCAATCCCACATTCAATACCTCGACTGAAAGAAGTCGTACGAAACATATCCATTCCCGAGGCAGAACGGATCGCAGCCTACGCTTGCGAGCAGGATCTGGCTCGAGATGTAGAACATTACCTTTTAGGAGAGCTGGGCAGAATCTGTCCGGATCTCGTTGTTTGACATACCACGAATGATCATCAACGGTCATTCATCCCATTCACTCCGAATGAACACACAAATTAGGTTTCACGAGCCGACCTTTGGCCCACAAGCCAAATGGAATGCTTTCGAAACAGGTTTGAACGAGATCAGCAAAAGGCTGATGCTCGGCGTTTGAAGATCACTGTTAAAAAAGAAAGGCGTCGCAAAAGCCAATGTTTGAAGGAAGGTTCTTCAACCGAAGGACCCTGCCGACGAACGATCATTCTGGGTCGACTTACATCGCCGTCATTCCGTGATTGCGATTTCATTGACGACCATGCAGGGTGAGTGCGTTACAGCTTAAGATTCAGATCAACGAGGGACATTCAAGTGGCAAGCAGCTGCCTTGGAGTCTGCGATCGGCTTCTGCTGAAATTTGCGATTCTGCGAATGATATTTCAAAGTTGCCTGGAATCACGGACGTTCTATTTTTCCAGTCGCTCAACAATGGAATGGCCACGCGCCGATTTTCAACTGATGGATCATCATGCGTTCGGTGTTCGTTCACACGAACGAAAGCGAAACAATGAAGAAAGAAATGCTAGTCAATGTACTGCAACCGGAAGAAAGCCGGATTGCAGTTGTTGAAGACGAGGTTCTGGAAGAACTGTACGTCGAACGCACAAGTGCCGAAAACTACACCGGCAACATCTACAAGGGCAAGGTGGTCAACATCGAGCCCAGCATTCAAGCGGCTTTCATCGACTTCGGAGTTGGTCGTAATGGCTTCCTTCACGTTAGTGATGTTGAGTTTCAATACTACAAGCATCTGATGAAGGATGGCGAAGGCCAGTCCAACAACGATGACGAAGACGACGATGAAGATGGCCCATCAGAACGAGGCGGTCAACGTGGTCGTGGCGGCCGACCTCCCAAGCATCTCAACGAACGCAATGCTCGCAATAAGCCTCCGATTCAGGAGATCTTTCAGCGTGGCAGCGAAGTCCTCGTTCAGGTCATCAAAGAAGGTCTTGGAAACAAGGGTCCCACTCTTTCAACCTATATTTCCATTCCCGGTCGCTACTTGGTGTTGATGCCTGGTTTGCAGCGAGTCGGTATCAGCCGCAAGATTGTTGACGAGAAAGCTCGGCGACAACTTCGCGATGCAATGCGGAACATTCAGCCGCCCCCAGGATTGGGGTTCATCGTTCGAACGGCAGGTGTGGATCGCGAAGAACGGGACTTAAAACGCGACCTAAAGTATCTACTGCGACTCTGGGAAACCATTGTCGAAAAGATCGAAGCGACAACGGGCCCATGCGAGATCTATGCGGAATCAGACATGATGATTCGCACGATCAGAGACATCTACAACAAAGAAGTTGATGCAGTGTGGATCGACGAAGACGTGGCCTACGAAAAGGCTCGCGAATTCATGAAGATCGTGATGCCGAAGCACGTCAGTCGAATCAAGCGATACCGTGAACCAGAACCGATGTTTGCGTTCTACGGCATCGAAGACGAAATCGTCAAAATTCAGGATCGCAACGTGCCTTTGGATGGTGGCGGTTCTCTTGTCATCGATCAAACAGAAGCTTTGGTCGCGATCGATGTGAACAGTGGGAACTTTCGAGTTGCCAACGATCCTGAAGAAACTGCTTACCGCATGAACATGCGTGCGGCTGAAGAAATTGCTCGACAGATCCGTCTGCGAGACCTCGGCGGAGTCATTGTAAATGACTTCATTGATATGCGTGACGAGCGTCATCGAAGAAGTGTTGAGCGAGCGTTGCGAAATGCCGTTAAGCGTGACCGAGCTCGAACACGAGTTCTGCGAATCAGTCCATTCGGTCTGATTGAAATGACTCGACAGCGAATCCGACCCTCTCTGCGTCGAAGCGTGTACGAGGATTGTCCTTGCTGCAATGGAGTCGGACAGGTTAAGACGGCTGAAAGCCTGACCATCGAAGTGATGCGACTGGTGATGTCAGCAGGAAGTAATGACAGCGTCGCCGTGATTACAATTGAAACTCACGATCGAGTCGCCAATGACCTGAACAATCGGAAGCGAAAAGAGCTGATTGCGCTGGAAGACGAACGAGATATTATGGTCACAATTAAGTCGCGTTCAGACGTGAAGCCGGAATATTTGTCTGTCACCTGCAAAGACGACAACGGGAAAGATGTTCCGTTTCAGGTGATTTAAGTTCGTAGTTGGCGGGTTTCAGGCGCTAAGACCGATGTCTTGGCGCTTGAAGGCGGCTGAAGTCGACAAGGCTTCGGTTGGGGCCAAAACTTGGCTTCTGCGACGCCTGTTTGGTTCTTTAGCCAGAATCGTGGCGTTTTTGGCGTTTCGAGAAGCCATCGAAACACCTGAAATCACTGATTTTTTGGTGATGCGATTCTAAAATTGGATAGAAAGGTGGGAATAGGGCTGAACGCCTGTTTTTCCGCCTCGATCTGTCCGAAAGTTGCGTTATACTCCGCGACTCGCCGGAAAACCGCTGGCGATTTTCTGATTTCAATCACTCTGTGACAGTTCTCTTCTTGGGCATTTTGCCATGTTTGCCATCATCGAAAATGGAAGCCGCCAGCATCGAGTGCAGGAAGGCGATTTGTTGTCCGTTGACTACCAGAGCGACGCAGAAGTCGGTGGAACTCTGACTTTTGACAATGTTTTACTGGCCAATGCCGGTGGAGCCAGCGTGATTGGTGCTCCTTTCATCGAAGGCGCAACCGTCACTGGTGAAGTGGTTTTGGAAGAAGACAAAGGTCCAAAGCTGGAAATTCAAAAGATTCGACGTCGAAAAAATAGCCGACGCCACACTGGTCATCGTCAAAAATATACTCGAGTTCAGATCAAATCGATCACTGTGCCCAACTTGCAAGTGGTTGCCAAAACTGAAACTGAAGCTGCCGAAACAGCCACAGCGTAACTCTGCTGGTTTGGCTGATGCCGCTAAGTTGTAAGCCTGCCATCGATGCAGATTGCATTTGGCTGGTGTAGAAACATGAACGGGTGCCGTTTGACGGCCCCGTTTTTTCATGCGCCGAATTTGGTGTCTGGTCGGATGATTGGTCTTTGCGGTGATCTGAAAGTCGGGCTATTTAAGCCAAGCTGGCTGTCGTCCAGTTCTTTGAGCCCAAATCTGGACGAAACCTCAGGGGTTTCGTGCGTCAATGGTTTCGCGCGGCGGTCCGGAGATCCAGCGTTTTAGGGTTTCACAGAGGTTCCCAGAGGTTCCCAGAGGTTCCCAGAGGTTAGTTTCGCCTTGGGGGCAATCGTGTTCGGGGGCGTCGATGGGTTTGGTTTTCGGGTGTGTGCGACTTCGCCAAGAACTGGGTCCACCCTAGGTCCACACTGTGGCGACGTAGCAGATCAACAGAGGAAACGTCGAAATTTGGCAAGGCCCAGGTTGGCTCTGTGCATGCGGTGGCTCTGCGGCGGTGCAAATTTTCGGCGGTGCATTTTTGATGCTTGCAGCCAGCATTTTTGCTCTTTCAGCCCAAATCTCGGCTTGGCCGACTTTATACAGGCCGGCTACGGGCGACTTGTTTCCCTAAGACGTTCATTCTGATGATGTTGCGGTGAACCGTTTGCTGAGTGAGATTTGCAAAAATGGGCGACGTTCCAGAGACAGAATTATCGAACTGAGCGGGATGGGCGTAGGACTGGTGAACCTTTTGGTTTCCAGCTATCTCACTTCAAGCAAACAGAAGATTGGTCCGCATGTCAGAATTCGAATCTCCTCGAATCATTGCCGTGATGCCCGCCTATAACGCGGCTGCCACAGTTGAAAAGACAGTTCGCGATATTCCTAAAGGCAGTGTGGCGGAAATCATTCTGGTGGATGATTGCAGCTCGGACAACACGGTGGAAGTGGCCGAGCGGCTTGGTTTGACCGTGATTTCGCATGATCGGAATACGGGCTATGGTGGCAATCAAAAGACGTGCTATCGCAAGGCGATGGAATTGGGGGCTGACATCGTGGTGATGATTCACCCCGATTATCAATACGACAGTCGAGTGATTCCGGTGGCGGCCGAGCTAATCCGTTTGGGCAACTGTGACGTTGTGATGGGTTCTAGAATTCGTACTCGAGCAGAAGCGCTTGAGGGCGGCATGCCAGTGTGGAAGTACATCGCCAATCGTTTTTTGACAGCGTTTGAAAACGTCACCATGGGGCAAAATTTGGGTGACTTCCACAGCGGATTTCGAGCTTACCGTCGAGACGTTTTGGACACGATTTCTTGGGAACAGAATTCAGATGACTTCGTCTTTGATACTCAGTTTTTAGCTCAAACAGTCACCTCTGGCTTTCGTCTCGCCGACATTCCTGTGCCGGTGCGATATTTTGAAGAAGCCAGCAGTATCAACTTTCGTCGCAGTACTCGATATGGGCTGCTGACGTTGTGGGTGATGCTGCAGTTTACTTTGAACAAGCTTGGCGTGTACCGTCCGAAGTACTTGAAGGCTCAAAAGCAAAAACGAGCAACTGCGGAAAGCGAGTAGTGGTCGTCTTCGATGCAAGCTGTTTACAGAGCGATATCAAGCCTGATCTCTGTCGCTCTGCGGGGGCCTTCGATTCTTCGACACATCTTGCTGTGTGAGCAATGTCTTTCGTCGATCTCTTGTCAGTCCGTACTCTGTCGTGGGATTCTGTTGCTGGATTCTGTGAGTCCAAGTTCAAGCCCGACCTCGATCGGTTTCGCAGAGGCCGACTCTAGAAGTTTGACTGACTCGGCAGCTTAGTTGTTGGTGGCGTTTTCCGGATTGTCGTTCATCCGATAAAGAGGCAGCAGTCGGTAGTACACTTCCAGTGTTAAGGTGGCCAATGCCGTGGAATAAAGTCGACCACCGTAGCGTCCCCATGGGCCGTTTGGGTCCCAGCTTCCGGCGTTGGTGCCATTGGTGCGTTGCTCAGAGATCAGTGTGTCACGGACGACAGAATTCCACATTTTCCACGGTTCTCCGCCGTATTGATACATAGCAAGTGTGCCGTAGTACCAGTAGTAAAAATCCAGTTCCGCAAGGCGAGGGCGGTTCTTCAAAATGTAGGTGACGGATTCTCGGCTGGTCGCAGAATCTCGTTGATACCCCAGCATCTGTTGGCAGAACAGTGCTTCTGCAGTCATCACGGCTGTGACCTGTTCGGTTTCTTGGCCACCGATTTGAACAGAACGCCGATATCCGAAGAGTCCTCCTGATTGACCTTGTCGCACGCTGTTCAGGAACTGCGTCATGCGATCTCGAACTTTGGGTGAGATTTCGACACCTGCGATCGCCGCACTTTTCAGAGACATCATTTGCCAGCCAAACATGCTGACATCGCCTTCTTGTCCTTGTGAGTAACGCCAGCCGCCACTTGCTGGATCTTGTTGGCTTAGAGTAAAAGTAATGGCTCGCAGCAGGGCTGCTTCCAGTCGCAGGTCGTCTACTTTACGCAGCTGATAACTGTTGCGATCTGCTTCTGTTTGCAGCACTGCAATTCCTGAAGCCATAAAAGGGCCCGCAGGCAATCCTTGTTGCAGCATCATCGAACTTGCCGCTTGATGAGCGACCAGACCAGCCGCTGACAATGCATCGGGTTCGATGATGGGCCCCATGATGGTTGAACGCTGCATCCCGATGGCTTCTGCCAAAGCGTAGGTCGCCATGGCGTGGCAGTACATCTTGGCGTAGTGTCCAGCGTTGCCTCCGAGGTTGCCGTCGGATCCTTGTTGACTGATCAGCCAATCAAGTGCTCGGTCAACCTGCAACGAATACTGACCGCCTTCGTGTGTGTAGCCGGCTCCAAGGTAGGACAGGATAATCAGAGCGCTGATTCCCGTGTCAGAATTTCGCCCAGCGAAGTTTCGAGGAATATCGTTTTCGTCTCTGTCAACGAGGCCAGATCCATAACTTGATGCGTCCCAGTGACCGTCGGGAAGCTGGATGGAAGAAAACCATTTGAGTGATCGTTCAACGGCAGCTTCAGATTTCTGAGTCCCTCCGAAGCGTCGAGCGGCTTCTCGACGTCGTTCACGATTTCGAAGTGTGTACGTTGCTGAGCGTGATTGTCGTCGGCGAATTTCTGGGGGATTCACATCGATCTTGGGAGCTGAAGAAATCAGTTCCTGAGAAATGTCTGACATTGTTCGTCCAGATCGAACGTCGTTGGTGTTGTCGATCAGCGGCAAAGGCGTGCGTGCGGAATTTGGATTCATGCGGTCTGGGCGAGGATCGTTGAAGCTGCGTTCGGGCGCAGCGAGGCGTCGAGGTGTCAGAGATTCGAGGCTCCTTGCCTTCCTCGTGGCATCAGCGACGGATGTGTCTGAAATTCCGGCGGATTCTAAGTTTTCCACAGTTGAAAATGGGGCCGCTCGGCGTTCCATTGTGTCCTGTGAAGTGGCGTCTGGAAGTTTAACTTGGATGTCCGATTCCGTTGTCGTCATCGCGATTGCCGAATCTTCGGTCAATAAATCCTGCGCGATTCGTTCGACACTGCCTTTGGTTGGATCGGTGACATCTGTCTGCATTTCATTGTCTCGAAGATCTCCCTGTTGAGCGATCGTGCGAGACTTATCGGGGACGTAAACATCGTTTTCGTTTGTTGGCAGTGTGGCTTCTAGGTCTGCAGTTGGGGCTTCAGAAGCCACGATTCGACGGCCTTCTGCTCCTGCATCTACTCGCCGAGCGATCTGTGGCAGTTCACTGATCGTTTGTTGGCTGACGTCTTGGGCATTCGCATTGAGGCTATCAAGGACTTCGGGTTCGCGATCTTGGACTTCAGGAGTTTCCATGGATCGAGCTTCAAGCGGAAGTCGTTCCAGTTCTTGTTCTGGATCTGCAAGCTGGTCGGCAAGGGGCGTGTTGCCTGATTGTTTCATTGCGATGTTGTCATCGCTTTCAATCAGAATACTGATTTGTTGTTCCGGTAAAGCTGCCAGTTGCGATGGGCGGCTGAGTAAGTCTGGGTTGGCTGGTTCAAAAACTTCGAGACCGAGTAGGCAGACGGCATGAACTAAAAGAGATGCCAGAAGTGACTTGGCGGCAATGTGTCGTTCGCCCCAGCGAGTCACCAACATCGTGAAGAGATGGCACAGAGAAGCGGCCATCGCCAGCAACAAGCCGAGCGCGATGACATCGTCGCCAGACATTTGCTGTCCCCGCCAGATTTTCAGAAGTAGGTCTTGGATGATGTTCATGAAAATCGTCGCGAAGGCAGGCCCACGGAAAAGTGTCTATTGTTCTTGAGGCTGGAAGGCCAGAGAAAATTTTAGTTTCAAGCGGTTGCAAAGAGCCATGATATCGATGATCGATTGGTACGAACCTTGACCGTCACCTCGAATCAAGATGACCTGTCCACTGAAAGTCGTTTTTGCTTCGATTAAATTTTGTTCCAGCTGCTCCGCCGTTACGGTTTCGTTGGCGAGTGACAGGTCTCCCGATTTCGCGATCGCCACGATCATAGGGTCGGGGGTCGATGACATCGGTTCGATGGCCGACGCGCTGGGAAGGTCCACATCAAACTGCTGTTCGATTTCACTGAACTTTGTGCCGACCATAAAGAAGATGATCAACAAGAACACAATGTCGATCATCGGCGTCAGGTTCAGTTGAGGTTCTTCTAAGCTGTCTGTGCGCAGCGGCATGATTCAAGGTCCTGCGGTTTCGAAGTGAGGCTGCTTCATTATCGATGCCAGCAGGGTAGGGCGGCAATGCTGGAATTCCTTAAACGTGCTTGGATTCGACGAATCTAAGCTATTTGGCAGATTCCACTGTGAATGAACTGCGCCCCGCTAGATCTAGGATTGGGGTAAACAGGGAAAGCCCCGAGCTTTGGGAGTCTTCGTCGAAGCTGGAACCCGCCAGCTTGATACGCACTTGCCGAGACGACATAGGGGACGTGGAATCGAAAGGGTACCAGTTGCCTTGGATTTGAGCTTCAACCCAGACGTGCCCGGTGAAGCCGGGTCTGCCCGGAGTCAAAATCAAACCAGAGGCGATTCGAGCCTGAATTCCTCGGATTTTCATCAACGTTGCCAGCAGAATCGCGTGCTCTGTGCAGTCTCCCTTTTTCTGTTTCGCAACTGTATTCGCTGGAAGCAGATTGGTTGAAAACGGACTGAACGTCAAAGTGCTGCCAACGTGTTTTTCTAAACTCAGGCACTGATCGATCGCCTGCGATTTTCCGATCGTCCCCCGGCTCGCCATGCGCTGCAGCATGGGATCGGCTGTTGGCATAAGAGTTGTGGGCGGCAACGCAACAGGACGAAGCCCATTCAGGCGTGACGGAACAGAACCTGGATAGACAACCGGCTTCAGTTTAATGATCGCGGCACCGGATGAAATTGGATCCACTGTTTGGAAGATTGTCTTTGGAATCTGCCCCAAAAATCCTTGTCGCAAGGTGAGTCTTAATTGAACGGGTGAATTGGGATCTCGAAATGAAATCAAACGATCCACCGGGATCACGGCTTGAGCTGTCAGATCGAGCGTCTTGGATTGGACGGCTTCGAGGGCCAAGTCGGCTGATGCTTGATCCCACGTCAACGGTCGATTCAAGAGTGACTTTTCTTTTCGGATGACATGCTTGTCGAGGGCGATCAGCATGCGTGTTGGCTGACTAGGGCGGGACTCGACTGAATATTCCAACCGAGCTCCTGTGACTCGTTGGCCATCTGGAAGCAAGATTTGTCGGAAAGGTAAGATGGAGGCAGTGACCTTGGCCACGTCCAAGGTCTCGGGAAAAAAGACGTCGAAGTGCTGCCGGCGATTGGTTGTTGTCCCATTGTTTGCCGCACGGCTACTAGGAGCAAGGTTGTTGGTCAGAGTTGGCTGATTGATGGTTGACGCCATCGCGGCGGGCAACCACATTTCTGTGACCGGAGACATCGGCCTTTTCTGCAATCGAATAGAACGTTGAGACTTTGTGGCAGCGACAGTTTCTTTGATTTCAAACGATCTTCCATTGCGAGCAACAGCTCCGCTTCTTTCAATTCTGTTGCCGGCTGCATCAATGCGTTGCAGATCAAACGCAAGCAGTTGGCCATCTGTGGTTTGAGTCGTCCAGAGAAATGCCTGCATTTGAACTTCGGAACCCAGCCGCCGGATTCTCATTTCCGTCCGCCGAAAAACCTTCACTAAGGTCGGACTGCCTTCCACTGTTGATGTGGTGAGTTGTTCGTAGCCGATGGGTTTGCCGTCCATACGAATCACAAACCATTGGCTTTGATCAGCGGGATTCACAGCGGATTGGGCCAGAGGGCATGACATTACACAGCATATGAAAGCTGCGAATGTGCTGATCCTAGGCATCGTCATGATGCGGCATTTGTTGTGAAGACGGGATGTCGCTTGCATGATGGCATTCCTTGAAAAGAGGGGGAACCCGAAGGGAGACGCAAGCTGAAATGGGCTGGGTGCTGTGAAGAAATCGTAGCTTCGGCGATTTCAACGATTTTGGTGATTGTGACAGAAAGAAGGGGATGACGCGAAAGGAACTGGTGCGGTCAGGCTGACTTTTCGGATTGGTCGGTCGATCGTCCCATTAGGAATAGTTTCACAGGACCGTACTTTCGTGTCTGCGTGAACTGCAGTTGAGTGCAATTAGGGCCGGTTCGTAAATCAGCCCGGACTTCGTGAGAAGGGATGCTAGGTTTGCTGCGTTCTGAAGTCGCGACAAACGGGTTGTTGCTTCAGTCCAAGTAAATTTTTGTTCCGCAGCATGAACGACTTGCGTGAGGATCCCATGGGATTTCTGAAGAACTTCCTGAAAACAACAGCTCGAGATGGCGAAAAAAGCCACGGTGCGAGCAGCTTCCGAAATCTGTCTGAACGACAATTGGAAGAGCACATGAGTGTCGCTCGTTACGGCGATTTCACTCTGACTGACGCCGTTCGTCCTTCCTACAATTTGGAAGTCCTGCCTCAAACTGGCTATCGCCATGAGTGGTACCTTGATCAGGAATCAGGTGCTCGAATTCCAGTTTTGATGAGTTCTGTGACTCGAGAGCGCCTCTTCGACACGTTCTTGTCGCTGCTTGACCCACTGGGTGAAACGGTCGATGTGGTCCTTGAAACAAGCCACGATAAAACCAACGGCGACCACACAGATTTGTATCGCGAGCAGATCGACATGCCCGTGCTGCAAAGCATTTTGTATGACTTCGAAGACTTGTTGCTTGATGATGGATGCTGCGGGATCGCCATCCTGAATCCTCGCAAGCCAATGGAAGTGCAACTGGACGAACACAAACTTCTGTTCGTTTATGGTCACGACAACGAAGCTCATGAATGGGCAATGGCCGACAACAAAGTTCCCTGCAATGAAGACTTGAAGTTCATTACAGAAGGTGAGCACGTTCATAGTTCAAGTGATGATGCTCAGGAACGCTTTGATCAACTTTGCTACGCCCTTGGAATCGACGACTGATTCAAGAGCTGGTTCATCATTGATCTAAGAATCACGCTGGGACGGCTTCCATTACGGAGGCCGTCCCTCATTCGTTTTTCAGACAACTCACTTTCTTAGACACGCTGATTACGGTCTTCCTGTTGATGTGTCTAAGTTTGGTCAATTAACGACTTCAGATAACTCGCCGAATCGGCAGTGTTCGAATCAACAAGGGAATGTTGCTTCACGCGAAATCCTGACTCCTTCCCCCCGGAGACATCGCAATGAAACGTACTTCCTTTTGTTCTCGAATTTTTCCGCTTCACTTTGCCGTTGCACTGATCTTGATGTCCAGTACTGGATGTCTGAGCATGCCTCATTTTACTCAGCGAATACCGGCCGTCGCTGTGCAAGATGCGGGCCCTCCGATTTGGGATCTGCAGCCAACAGCAGATGCAATCTTAGATCGCCATGCTGTTGTTGAATCTGCTTCAGGCGATCCTGAAAAAAAACGTTCTGAAGGCCGAAGATCGGCCCTTGATCGTCCCGCGGATCGCATCGCCAGTGCAGGAGTTGCGCCTCGATTCGTCAGAGAGCCCAACAAGTTTAAGTGGACAACAGCCGCGAAGAGTGCTGGTGATCGAGATATTCAAACGGTAGTGATTGGCAAGCACGGCTATCGCACGTTGCTGATTGGTAGCATTGTTGGCAACGACGATTTGGCTCTGAAAATCGCAGACCGATTGGCTCGCCACGTTCAAGAAAATCAGATCGTGCTAGGCGGTGTCCAGCTATCTGTGATTCGAAATTTAAATCCAGATGGCGAAGCAGCTGATGAATCAGAAACAGCTCATGGCATTTATCTGAATCGACAGTTTCCTCAATCGATCAACCAAGCTGTCAACGAATCAGCTTTGCCCACAGAGATCCAGTTCTTGCTGCGAGAACTTAGAGATCTGCAGCCTCAACGGGTCATCCATCTGCGAACCATTGGACGTGAGCAGGGTGTGGTGGCTTGTAGTTCTGGGGCAAATGATGTGGCGAAAGATCTGTCAACTTGGTTGGGCTTTGAACTCATGGACCTGCCCGGTCGATCGGTGACTGGAACCTTGGAACGCTTTCTTTCTGAAAGCCAGCAGTGCGATATTGTCACCTTCGCAATGCCAGAACAAACGGCCGTTGATGAAGCTTGGGATCTTTATAGCGACGCGCTTTTGAACCTACTTATGGACGAAGACTTTGCGACTCGAAAAATGGCCCGCGAGAAGAAAGCTTCCAAAGCAGCTGATCGCCGAAGCCGCAATGACTGACAAAACCTTGGTCTCCTTTTTTGAGTGCAACATGGTTTCATGCTGGTCCGTTCTGGGCCTCACTTTGCGATATGGCAAATTCTGTCTATCTGACAGGTTCTAGGCCCAGTGCTCGACGAAGCAGGCCAATTTGCCCTGAATGAATTTGCTCGTGCAGCGGGCAAAACAGTAAGCAGCCCAGCTTAGCGGGGTATACGGCGTATGGCATTTCGACCGGGTCCAACAGGACGGCGTTGTCCATGTCGTTGAGTTCCTTGATTGATCGTTCATGCACGGTGATCAGGCGCTCGAGCAGTTCGTCCGCTGACGGCTGTTTTGATGCATCAGGGTTGGGAGTAGATGACCGAGCGTATTTTTTGCGAAAGACGCTTGGGACAATATCCAGGTCATCAGGTTCTCGGCCTCGAATTCGAAACATACACAGCCCGTATTGGCTGTAAGCTAAATGTCCCACCTGCCATGCGATATGAGTTGGCAATCCAGCTGGCATGTCGAACCACAGCTCCTTCGGAGTCGCTTCAAGCAGTTCGAGCGTGTATTGCCGCGTCCACTGAATTTGCCCAAGAGCAGCTTCTTTCATGGTGGTGGCAGTTTTTAGGTCAGGGATAGCAGCGGTGCTCATTCGATCATCTTTATCAGGTTCAGGTCGTTGCGAAGCTGTCGTGAAAATCGCCTTTCTGTCACGCAGAATGGCGAGTGGGATATCCTGCTTGAATCTACTAAACTGTGGTCAGGCAGTGTTTCGATTTACCACACAATAGCAATCCTCAGGAGATGAGAAAAATGGAACGCAGACGCCTTGGCGGCAGCGCTCTGACGGTGACCGATATTTGTATGGGAACCATGACCTTTGGAGCTCAAAATGATGAACGAGAATCGTTCGAGATCATGGACTGTGCTTACGATGCGGGAATCGACTTTTATGATGCTGCTGAAATCTATCCTGTTCCACCCGATGCTGAAACTGTGGGTGTGACTGAAGAGATTGTTGGTCGTTGGATGAAAACCAAGCCTCGTGATTCGGTGATCATTGCGACAAAGGTTACCGGACCGGCTCATGGTTGGTTTGTTCCTCCTGTTCGACATGGTCACACGGCATTTGATCGAGTTCAAATTACTCGTGCGGTTGAAGACAGTCTTCGTCGGCTGCAGACTGACTACATCGATCTGTATCAAACTCATTGGCCCGATCACGGCATGCGGTACGAAGATGTTTTGGAAACTTTGACTTTGCTGGTGAAGCAGGGGAAGGTTCGAGCCATTGGATCCAGCAACGAAACCAGTTGGGGGGCTATGAAGGGGCTTTGGGCAGCCGAGCAGCATGGTTTGTGTCGTTTCGATACCATTCAAAACCATTTCAGTTTGTTGAATCGTCGCTGTGAAAACGAGCTGGCTCAGGTTTGTCGTCGTGAAGGCGTGAGCCTGCTGCCCTATTCACCGTTAGGTGGAGGAGTCTTAACTGGAAAGTATCGCGACAGTTGGCCTGATGGTGCTCGATTTACCAACTATCAACAGGCGGGCGAACGTCAGCAAAAAATGGCCAATCGTTTCTTGAATGATCGGTCTCGTCAAACTGTCGAGCTGCTCGTACCCATTGCGAAAGACGTCGGAGTCAGTTTGGCCGGCTTGGCCACAGCATGGTCTCGGCAACACGACTTTGTTGCATCGACGATTATAGGAGCCACTTCAGTCCAGCAGCTGAAGGAAAGTTTGGAAGCTGTTGATTTGATTTTGGACGCCGAAACTTTGGCTCGCATAGATGAAATCGATGAACTGATTCCCAACCCATTGAAGGAAGATGGACTGCGCCGACTTTAGTCAAATTGGCGGCTTGCGTCCTGATTCTTTGATTCAGCAAACACGAGCCGTCTTTTGTTTTCCTCGAGATTTCAGAGCATTGTGTTCAGTCAATGCAATGTCAGGCGTTGTTCAAGTTTGCTTTGAAACGAATGGGCGGCGTTATTTTTGCCGTTCGATTCACAAGAAATCGTTTAATCCATCTCAAATTACCAGGACTACTGATCCACAAGAAAGGTTTCTCCTCAAGTCTGACGATAACTCCACCATCTCTCCAGAAAAAGATGTCGTTCGGTTATCGGTTGGTGGTTTATCATGTCGGAAAATTCATCTTCAGAAGAATCCGAATCAAGACTTCCTCAAGCTAATCCTGCTGCAAAGCCGCTGAGAGAATCGGCAGCATCTTCCGCAGCTTCGCGCCTTCGGCGAGTCGCTCCAAGCCAAAAAGAATCCAAGCTTGCTCGGATATCGAAAGCTCGGCGAGCCAACACGGGCCCAGTGAAACACCCTCGCGACTTGCTAGGAGTGTCGCTCGCTGATGGCCGCTATATTGTGAAGTCACCGCTTGGCAAAGGGAGCATGGCCTATGTTTTTCGAGCGTCCGATGCTCGGCTGCAAACGGACGTCGTCTTAAAGGTTCCGAAGCCAGAAAAAGTGAATACGGCCGATTTTCGTGAGCGGTTTCATCGTGAAAGTCAGATGCTGATTCGGTTTTCGCATCCTCATGTTGTCAAGGTGCTGGACGTTGGCGAGTACGCCGAACTGCCGTACGTCGTGATGCAGCTTTTAGAAGGTGGTAGCCTTTCAGATCGTATTGCTCGTGAATCTGATGACAACGGCTGTATGAGTCCAGAATCGCTGAAAACGTGGATTCGGGAAGTTGCGCGAGCTCTGGATTTTTGCTACCGCAAGGGCATGGTTCACCGAGACGTGAAACCGGCAAACATTCTTTTTGATGAAGATAAAAACGCGTACGTCGGCGACTTTGGTTTATCCAAAATCATGGGGGGCGAGCATTCGGAAATGAGTTCCGATGAAACGGCTGCCGGAGTTGTTCTTGGGACTCCCAACTATATCTCACCAGAAGTTGTCCAAGGCAAAGATTATGATGGTCGGTCAGATCAGTATTCGCTCGGGATTACGATCTATCACGTGCTCACTGGTGGTCCTCCGATGCAGGGAAACACTGCGACGATGACCATGATGAATCAAACTCAAAAGGTCTTGCCGCTGCTGTCAGAAGTTCGCGATGACATTCCTCGTCCGCTCGCAGTGGCTGTTCGCAAGGCGATCGAAAAAGATCCTGATCGACGATTCAATACGTGTGTCGAATTTGCCGAAGCCGTCATTGAAGGCCTTCGATTTGCCCCATTGATTTCAACATCTTCTCAGTCGTCGTCATCAATCACAACGTCTTCAGCGTCTTCTCGAAAACAGCGTGTTCAACCTGCTTTACAGTCAAATGCGAAATCAGCCAGAGCAACGCCTGCGTCTGCCGATTCATCAACTGGTCATGGTGTTCGGAAACAACGTAAGGCGGTGCCTCCGCGTCCAAATCTTCAAGTCAAGAAGAAGGTGTCAGTTCAAGACAAGGCTCGGCGTGGCGACTCGAATCGTGCGGCGGCCAACAAGTCCTCTCGTTTATCTCAGCGACAAGTAGCTTCCTCTTCTTCGTCGGCCCTGGATGCGGATCTTGATTGGTTCGACATGGATCAATCCGGAGGATACTCATCCGGACATGCTTCGTCTGCATCATCACGTGCTTCATCACGTTCAAGCTCACGCAGTTCGGGGCGACGACGAGCGGTGCCAGCGAAATCCAAGGACTCAAAATTGATCAACGTGTTTGGTCAGCAATTGCATCCTGCGGTTTTGGTTGGGTTGGCAGTTTTTACCGTGTTTTCATTGGTGATGACGGTTTGGTCGCCTTGGGGCGCAGATGAAATTTCGCCCGAATTAGTAACGGGGCAGTATCACCCCAAATCTCAAAATTCTGCCATTGGCCACCCAAGTAAGGCTCCAGCGTCCGAATCTCAAAAGCAGCTCCCCACGGAAGAGTCTCGGCAACAAAAGGTTTCCGCAGCTGAGCTCAAAGACGTGAGTTCAAGCGATCAATCAGTTGCTGATGGGCGTGTTGAAAAACCGAATGATTCAGGCGTGCAGACCGATTCAAGTTCTGCATTGGCTGACTTTTTGGATGCACAATCAGCCAGTCCTCTTTTTGATTTTCCAGCTGGTACGTTGACAGGATTTGGCGATGGCACTGCCGAAGTTTTTGTGAGTGGTCGATCCGTTCGTTCGCGTCAGACGGGCGAGCAGATTGCCATGCTGTCCGGTGATTATGCCTTCGACGGTGTTTCCACGTTGTCGGTCGATGGCAAATGGTTTGCCGCCACGACAACGGATAAAACAGATCGCGATTACAAGGTAAGAGTTTGGAATACCAAGACGGGAAGAATTCAACTTGAAGTCGATGGCGATGGCCGGCGTACACTTCGGAACTTATTTTTATCTGATAAGTATCTGTATCTAGAAACGGATCGAGCACATTTGCTTCAAGCATGGAACCTGACGTCTCGGCGTCAACAAGGAGTGCTCACACTTCCAGCCGATCGTTTTCGTTCTCAGCGGATGGGCATGACTCGAGAAGGCAGTGCGTTTGCGGCGCTTGTGGGGAGTCAGTTTTCGATTATCAACGGTGTTTCAGGAGTCGTCACCACAAAGTTGGATTCACCTTTGCCCGTTCCCGTGCAGGTTGCGATGGCAAATTCTTCGGTGCCAATTGGTCGAGAGAATTCAACAGCGATGTTGCATTCACTCAGTGGGATTCAGTTTTCAAACGATCAGTTGCAGTTGGCCGCAGTTCGGAAATCGCCGAAATCTGCTCTAATGGCGTGGGGGGAATCGGGCAATTTGCAATACGATCTTCCTTTTGCCGTTGCTGCGAAAAACTGTCAGCCTGTTGCCGTTCAGTGGTTCGAAAAAAGAAGTGCGTGGCTTGTGAATGGCAGTGTCATCGATGCAAAACATCGTCGAGTCGTTGTTGCCGTTCCCCATCGTGATGATCAGGGCGCTCTGGTTGCTTTGAGAGACGATGATTCTTTGTTAACAACGATTCGCAGTGATACGTCGAACGTTTACCATCGTCAAATTCCATGGACTTTTATTGATGATTCGCTCGCGGCGATGGCAGATGACGGGGCTGCATTCTTGAAGCCTGGCGGTCATGTTCAGCTGGCGATTGAAATCGAAGATGGAAACGGTTCAGAAGTCGTCTTGAAAACGATTCTGGAAAACGCGATTCAGCAGCGGCTTGCGGATGAACAAATTTCTGTCTCACAGGAATCACGCTTGCAGTTGAAATTAACGAATCGTGCGGGGCTCCAAGACGGCAAAGTCACTGTTCTGGAACTGATTGATGCTCAGACAAGTCGATTGATCTGGTATTCTGTTGTCGGCGAATCGATTGGACCAGATTCGAACGACTTTGAGACTCAAAGAGCGGTTGCTGATACCATCGCAGAGCGAATTTCTCGAATTGCAATTCCGTACTACATTCCATCCGAATCAAGCCGGCTGATGCTGCCCTATTTTATCAATGAATGATGAAGCTTTAGACTCACCCGACGATCGCCTGAATTTGGGCAATGCTCGGGCGATTCGCTGGTTGGGAATGACAGAGCCAACGGCAGGCTTGCGGCATCTGAGTCTTCCGTACGCTGAATTGAATTTGCGGCATAACCCTTTTGGTGAACTAACGGAATCTGAACGCATTCATTTGGCCGTCGTTTGCATCGATGACGTGGTCTCTTCACTTAACAATTCTCGTCAAGCTGTTCAGTATGTCGGTGAAAAAGGGCATGGCAAGACGACTCATTTGCTGAAGATTCGATCCGTACTTCCGCAATGCGGTTATGTGCATATTCCGGAAGGTGAACGCCGTCCTGTACCGGCTGGTGAGCCCGTGCTGATTGATGAAGCTCAGCGACTGACTTGGCGGCAGCGAAGGCAGTTGTTTGGCGAAGACCGTGCTTTGGTATTGGGGACTCATCATGATTTCGAGGCAGAACTGAAGAAGGCAGGTCGTCACGTGACAACCATTGCTGCCTGCGGCGAAACAAGCTTGAATCGGCTGCAGCAGATCGTGATTGATCGGATTGAATTTGCTCGTCGAGAACGAGGGCCTGTTCCGACTGTTCACCGAAGAACTCTAAAGCGCCTTCTACAAAGTCAGAGCGGTGACATACGCAGCATGCTGCAGATTCTGTACGATGCGTTGCAGAAAATGACAGGACCGGAAGAACTTGAGTTGTAGTGACGGCGTTTTTCCAATGATGTTTGTTGAAACATTTTCAATGCCGTCGGACCTTCCTCAGCAGGGCAAAAGTTATGTCGAAATGTGATATTCGAATTCAGTTTGATGCCGCAGACCGTACTGTTCGAGGTGGCTCGAACGTGACGGGTCGAGTCTACATTTCGGTGAACGAAGACATCCGTTGTAAGAAGATTGCTTTAACGTACTTCTGGAAAGTTCACGGTCGAGGAAATACTCATAAAAGCAAGATTGAGTCTTTGATTTTGTCTGAAGGCACCATGCTGATGTCCGGGGAAGAGCTAGAGTTCTCCTTTGAATTTCAAGCCGACTGCTGGCCCGTGACTCAACATGGCCATCATATTAATGTCGATCACTATGTTCATGTGGGTGTCGATGTGCCGTGGGCATTTGACCCAAAGCTGGAAGAAGACTTCATTGTGGTGCCAGGTGATCGGCCCAGTGATCTGCCGGAAAGTCGGGGTGAGCTTGCGGACTTAAGCCAAGGTGCAGGGCAGTTGTCTGGTCTCGCTAAAGTGTTCGTGTTTGGCATACTTGGTGTGCTGGCGGTGATGCTGTCTGTGTTTTTGGTAGTGCTGCTGCCTGTCTTGGCAGTGGTTGGCTTGCTGGTTTGGTTTTGGAAGAAAGCGGTTGAAGGTCGAGTCGGCAACGTTGAACTCACCGTGCCTCATGTGATTTTGACTCCGGGTGAAAATTGGAAGGTGCGATTGCGTTTTACTCCGAAGAAGTCTTTCTCCATCAATGGTATTACAGTTCGTTTGAAGGCGGTTGAATCTGCAACATCAGGCAGTGGTACCAATGCAACGACCTACAATCATACGGTGTTTGAAGAGACCTATGGCATTCTTCCTGCTGGCCGCCTGGAAGCGATGCAACCCATCGACGAAGAGATGACGATCGCGATCCCGACCAATGCCGCGTACAGTTTGAAGCAGCCTTCGAATGTTGTGAGTTGGGATGTTGTTGCTCGAATCGATATTCCTCGATTCCCCGACTGGAAGAAGGCGACCAAGCTTCAGCTACTGCCAAGCGAATTCTTTGATGATGCGGCAGTCGCAGTATCAGCTACTGAAGATCCAGTGGTGCAAGCGAAAAACGCGTTTACCGATGCTCCCGTGATGATGGGTGCAACAGCCCCTGTTTCATTGGCCGAAGCTTCGTCGACCAACGCTGATCTGATGCCGCTTTTGCGATTGTTAGATTCCATTGCAGAAGCTGAGCGATATGGAAACGAGCGAACTGAGATTCTAGAGACCGCGGGCAGTGATGCCTACGATATTACGATGATCATTCAACGGCTGGTATCTACGATTGATCCCACGGGCAATGACGATCGATTTCTGGGTGGAAAAACCATCATTGGAAACATTCCCGGCACAGAACATGAAGTCGAATTGTTCACGGTCGTTGGTAGCAATGAATTGCTCGAGGATCTTGATCGAGGCGACAATTGGCAGACTTTGGCGAACGTGACAGAATGGGATACGTTGCATAATCGATTGGTGATGCATGAAGTCCCTTTTGATGCTTAATTGAATTCTTCGAGCCGCAGGTAATTGGCAGATTCTGACCAGCCGTGCAGCTTGAGTTTCTCACGAGTGCCAATTGTGAGTCTGACAGTAGATCCTTGGGACGGCTCTTGTCGTCGCCGACATGCACTCTATGATTTCAGCAGACGGTGGCACTAGGCCGCGACGAATCTGCCAATTTTGTGTGCCATTCAGGCACACGTTTGCACAACGAAGATGAAGGAAATTGCGATGAAGAATTTGATGTTAGCTTTGGGGCTTGTTCTGTTTGTTGGTTGTGCCGAATCTGAAGTCGATAGTGGCGCAGAAAGCGGTTCAACTGTCGGAATGGAAGTGCCTGGCAACGCAGCGATGTTGACTTCGTTTGCTGCGGGCGATGAAACAACACTGGAAATTCCCAGCATGAGCTGCCAGATTAGCTGCTTCCCCAAGATCAAAGAAACGCTGGAAGGCATGGAAGGCGTTGAAGTTGTTGAGCTTGTGCCTCAGGAAGATGAAGTTGCGATCAACGATCATCGCATCACTGTGAAGTTCGATGCTGAAGTCAGCAGCGAAGCCACAATGCAAGTTCTAGCTGACGCTGGATACGACGATGCGATGGTGAAATAAGCACGTTCTTGCGATGACTGTGTCATTCATCAAGTGGACCATCTTCGTCATTATGGCCAGCTGTTTTCTTGTCCAACTTTGGACTGGTGAGGCTCTTTCTGAAGACGGGTTTGTGAAACGAAGCAAACGCCCCGGGCAATATTGGCTTTCTATGTTCATCCAAGGAAGTGGAGTTCTGCTTTCGATCATCATGATGCTGATGAGAGCTGAGTGAGACAGCTGAGTGAGACAGGCGAGTAAGACAGGCGATGGGTTTGTCGTCGTTGGGCTCGGGCAGGCTGCACGGGGGCCTAAAGTTTGGCGACTTCTGCTCTCCCTTGAATGCAGCGTTGACACAGAACGAAAACAGGTCGCTTCAAGAAATTTGAAGCGACCTGTTCGTGTTTTGACTTTAGATCAAACTTGTGATCTTGTCGGTCAATCTTTTGTTGTCGTCACCGGTGTCGCTGAGGACAATTTTTAATTGTCCGGCTGCCGCCACTCGTTCGACAACCTCTAATTCTTTTAATCTCATCAGCACCGGATTGTCGGCAAGCAGTTTGGCGGTGTTGGCTTGAGATCTCATCGCCGCCGTTTCTTCTCGACGTGAGATTAGATTCGCTTCGGCTGCCTTGCGAGCTTCCGTCACCTTGTTCATCAGGTCCTTCATGTCACCCGGAAGAAGGACATCTCGGATACCAACGGACAGCAGTTGATAGCCCAGCCGTTCAACTCGAGGTTGAATTCCGCTAAAAATGGAATCGGCGATGGCATCTTTGTCTGTCAGGAAACGATCCAGATCGATAGAACCAATCACGGCTCGAAGAATCAATTGAGCCTCACGATACAGCGATTGCTCTGGCTGATTCGCCTCGGAAATCGTTTTGCGAGCATCTGTGACTCGGTAATTCAACGAGGCATTCAGTCGCAACGTTACCTTATCGGACGTCATGATATCTTGGCCGCTGACATCAATCGATTGTTCTCGAAGGTCAACTCGTTCTACTGCAACAGACGTGATGTTTTTCCAGAACACATAGCTGCCTGTCGACAACGTTTCCTGAAACTGACCGTCGAAGAACAGAAGCCCCACGTGATTTCGAGGAACAATTTCTGTCTGCAGAACGTGAGCTGACATCGGGGAATTTACAATTGTCTTCCAGTCACTGCGGTTTAGTCTCACATCAGTGGCATCCACGATTTCAGTACACACGTCCTTTTGGCCTGTCCAGTATGCGTGCAAGCCAGGTGCAAGCACGTGACTAAATCGATTGTCGACCCATACCAAGGCTCGCTGATCGTCCTTCAGGTCGAGAACGATGGCTCGACCTTTGAGTGCGCCGGACTTCACAATCACATCCAGCTGTTCGTGTTGAAAGAAGGGTGCTCGTTGAGAATGCACCTCGATACTTAACCGATTATTGAAGTCGAAAAACTGGTGACGACCCGGTTCTATGATGCCGACGAAGTCTCCGTCTTTGAACATCAAGCCGAGTTCGAAGTTTTTGATATGGATACGTTGAAAGATCATTTAATTTTCCCCTCTGCAAGTTGTCAGAGAAGTGGCGAACGAAGTTCGCAGCGAGAGTATTCCGGGAAAACCGGAGAAGTCATCGGCTTTGTCAGCCGTTTCATGCAGAACCATCCAGAGACGTTGGATTCAGTGGACCTCAACGAACATCACGGAGCTTGCTTAAGTGAGCGAATGAGTTCAGCGTTTTGACGGGCCAGTCGCACCGCGATGCCGGCAGAGTTATGCTGGCATCTTTGGTGGTGTGGGCCACGTCAATCGTTTGAAACATTCGCAAACGGAATCCGCTTGCTGCAGGGCGTGTTTTGATTGATGTGCTGGTTGTGTTTTCAGTCAGCTGCGAACAGCAGATTGACTACAACAACAGGCACTGGTCTGCCGTCACGGCGGTCTCCTTCAGGCTGTCAGAGCAAACGTTGTTTTACGTTTGAACAGTTGGTGTCGGACACAGGAATCGAACCTGCAACATTCAGAATAAGAATCTGATGCTCTAACCATTGAGCTAACCCGGAGGCGACGCTGTTCTGTGTTTCGATGCCATGTCTGGAACCGGCAGCTCCGAATCGGAAGCCCGATGAAGTGACGGCCACTGGTCTCAAACAGCGTCGGTTTCAAGACCAGATGAAGCACCACAGGTTCGCCGAATTGGTTGAGAATTGTTTCGGAACTGATCAAGTTTTTGATTCGCCAAGTCGGCGATCAAAATCTGCTGAACAATTCTTGCAGCCGCTGAGTCAATAAGACGTTTGGGGGATTCGAGATTGAAAATTGAATCAAGTTCTGTCTGCGTTTGCTGCCGAAGATCAACGGATGACGGCAACCAAGTACCAGTCAATGCACTGGCAGTCTGAGCTGAACACCAGTTTGTCGATGGTGAGGTTTTTGTGATGACCCGTGCGGATCACATCCACCATCAAGTCTATTCGGGTTGAACTTCTGATATCGACAACGTGAGTCAAGCTGATTTATCAAACGCTTTGGGCACGTCAGTGGCGGCCGCGACGAGGACGGTGGCTGCGCTGGAAGCGAGTGCTGACAGACTTGTTGTCAATTATTCGGGCCGCGGTAGTGCTTTATGGTTGGCATCATGCTGGAAGGTGCTGGCGTTCTTCAAAGACTTCGTGCCGAAGCGATCTCGGATCGCATCGGTGACTGAATCTAGTTTTTGGCTGCGATCCTGATCGACGTGTATCTGGTCGGCCTGTGTTTGATCTGCTGTTCCATCTTCATTGTGATTGCTGTCGTCATCGCCGAACAGAGTCTTTTGGATGGCTGATGTTTTTGATTTTGAACTGAATTTACTGACCCCCATCCCCAGTAGTCGAACTTCCAGTGGTCTGGGGGGGAGTTTGTTTTCAAGCAGCTTCGAGACGGCTTCCCACAGGGTGGTCGTATTGTTGCTCGGTTCCTTCAAGCTGATTGAGCGAGTGATTGTGTCGAAGTTGCTGTAGCGCACCTTTAGATGGATGGTTTTGCCTCGGCGTTCGTGATTCCGCAGTCTCCTTGCGACTTGTTCTGTGAGTTCTCGAAGCCACGCTCGTAAAACATCCATGTCGGTCACATCAGCTTCGAATGTGTGTTCGTGAGACACAGATTTTGCTTGGCGATCGACAACGACAGGG
The DNA here is from genome assembly GCA_039974975.1 of Fuerstiella sp. Taxonomy (GTDB): domain Bacteria; phylum Planctomycetota; class Planctomycetia; order Planctomycetales; family Planctomycetaceae; genus Fuerstiella. The sequence goes on from JBDWHY010000019.1 coordinate 158,121, forward strand.
CGGTCATCAATGCCTCGGGCCAAGCGGTAAAAGTGCGTTCCGCTTTTGCCAAAAGTCTGCTGCAAGTATTGTTCAGAAATTTGCCGAAGATCACCAATTGTGGACACCCCGATCGTGTCGAAGATTTTGCGTGTCGCTTTGCCAACTCCCCAGATTCGAGTCACGGACAGTGGGGTCAATATTTCATCGATGCGATCTGCGGGGATAATGGTGAAGCCGTTCGGTTTTTCTAAGTCGCTGGCTAGCTTTGCCAAAAATTTATTGGGCGCCATTCCGACAGAGGCGACCAGATTTAATTCTGTCCAAATATCGTGCTTGATCGACCGGCCAATTTTTTCAATGGAGCCAAACAGAGCTTCGCAGCCGGTGGCGTCTAAAAACGCTTCATCCAGTGACAACGGTTCGATGGTGGGTGTGTAACGCAGAAAGATCTCGCGGATTTTTGCGGATTCGGCAGCGTAGTGGTCCATTCGAGGTTTCAGAATGACGGCTTCTGGGCAGCGGCGAAAAGCTTCTGAAGTTGGCATCGCGCTGCGGATTCCAAACTTTCTGGCTTCATAGCTGGCCGCGCAAACGACTCCACGACCATCGGCAGAGCCGCCAACAATGACGGGCTTTCCTTGGATTTCTGGCTGATCTCGCTGCTCGACAGATGCATAGAAGGCATCCATGTCGACGTGCAAAATCATAGAGAATCGCCTTTAAGATAAGTGGGTTGGGCAGGCTGGCTGAGTGCCTGCGATTGGTGCAGAAGCTGGGAATGATAGCGAGAATCGAAGTTGCCGTACGAGCGTGGTGGTAGCAGTATTCGGATCTTGTTTCGCAACGGCGGACACTTGGTGTGTCAAATGTTGCCGAATGTGAACGTGGTTCGAAGAAGTGAGAGGACGGCATGGTTCGACTGAGAATTTGAGGGCCAAATGTTCAGACCTGTGTGAAAAGCGTCAATTTAGAAACTTCGCTCTGTCGATTCCGGAAAAGGTTGGGTACCGTACCTAGCTCTTGAAGCGGCAGCCATGTTCTTTGTTTTTTGCAAGAGAACCTCTGCTTAGGTCATCTTGATCAGCCAAGCTTCAGTGCGACAGGTCTTCCAGAAATCGGCGTTTTCTGTCTCAGCGGTTTATCCCTGATCGACAGTCTCCACGGGCTTTGAAGCGATGTCGCAAACATCGTGTGGCGACGCATCAGCCCGACAGGCATCACCCTGATCCTGTTGAATTAAAATGTGCGAGCAAATTCGCGATCGAATTGCGCTCGCTGATTCTGTGAGAAGACAAATCATGTCCGAAGAAAAGTCGAACAACGACAGCGCCCCCGGTACGTTTTCATTCTTTGATACGTTTCAATCATCTGGTGATGCGATTCCTTCGCTGGATTCCTTCGCTGTTTCCGGCGAACTGCCACAGTTGCCAGTCAACGGTCTGAGTGAACCCGTTCAGCCGGCCGTTGAACCATCCGCTGCTGTTGAGCCGGAACCGGAAGCTGTGGTTGAACAAGAACCCGCTGTTGAGGAAGAACGCGTCGTTGAAGCTGTTGCCAGCGTTGAAGAAGTGGTGGCTCAGGAAGTGATTGAGGCCAAGCCCGTTGAGCCCGTTGAGCCAGTTGAGGCCGTTGAGCCAGTTGTGGCTGCCGGTGCAGATGACGATGACGATGACGAGATTGATCCTGTTTTGCGACCTCCCGTCGTGAAAACTGAAGTTGTGAAAACTGAAGTCGTAAAGACAGAAGTGCGGCCCATTGCCCAACAGCCCACTGCCCAACAGCCCGCTGTTGAGAAAACTGTTGAGAAAACTGTTGAACCCGTTGCCGAAGTGCCAGTTGCCGAAGCAGTCATTGAATCTGGTTCGCCAGCCGTTGAAGAAGCTGCGGTTGTGGCGACGGTGCCTGATGAAGCTCCTGTCGCTGAAGCGAAGCCTCAAGTCGAAGTAGCTGAAGTAGCTGAAGTAGCTGAAGTCGTTGAAGTAGCTGAAGTCGTTGAACCTATCACACAGTCTTCGATTGAAACAGTCGATCAACCGGTTGAACAAGTTGTCGAAGCGGCTGCGGATCCTGAACCGAAGCCATTGACGGTGGAAGCGATTGTCGCGGCAGCAGCAGCTCGGGCTCGAGCGACTTCACCGGCAACGTCTAAGAAAGCACCAACGAAGCCGGTTGCTGCCGAGCCTGTGGTTGAAACTCCCGTCGTTGCTGCGACACCCGCTCCAGTAGCTCCAGTAGCTCCAGTAGCGACAGAAGTGCCCAAACCAGTTGTCGTTGCTCCTGCTGTTTCTATTGCTCCAGCATCCGCAGCGAAGGCACCTGTTGTTCCAGCTGCGGTTGTTCCAGCACCTGTTGCTCCAGCTCCCGTTGCTGAAGCAGCGACTGCTGAAGTGAAAGCTGAAGTGAAAGCGGAAGTGAAGCCAGCAGCTGAGCCTGTTGAATCAGACGGAAAACTGAAGTTCAGTGGACTGCCTTTGAGTGAAGATGTTCAGGCCGCCGTGAAGCAATCTGGCTATGACACTCCCACCGAGATCCAGGCTCAGATCATTCCGCACATGCTGGAAGGTCGAGACGTTTTGGCTCAGTCTCAAACGGGTACCGGAAAAACGGCAGCCTTTGCATTGCCAATTCTGTCTGGAATTAAGACAGGCAAAAACGAAACTCAGGTACTTGTGCTGGCTCCAACCCGTGAGCTTGCGATGCAGGTTGCCGAATCGTTTGAAACCTACGGAGCGAATGTTCGAGGCTTTCAAGTTGCAGCCATTTATGGTGGAGCTGGCTATGATCATCAAATTCGTCAGTTGAGACGTGCTTCGGTTGTTGTGGGAACTCCGGGGCGAGTGATTGACCACATCAAAAAGGGAACACTGAAGCTAGACACGTTGGATTGTCTTGTTCTGGACGAAGCCGACGAAATGCTGAATATGGGCTTCTTGGAAGACGTTCAGTTTGTTCTGGAAAAGACTCCGGCAAATCGCCAAGTGGCTTTGTTTTCAGCGACGATGCCCGTTCCGATTCGCAACATCGCGGATCGTTACTTGAACGAGCCGGTTAAGATCACAGTGAAACAAAAGACGATGACGGCAGAGGCCATTCGTCAGCGAGCAGCTTTTGTTTCTCCACGAGACAAAATGGAAGTGTTGGCTCGGTTCCTTGAAGTGGAAGAAACAGATGGTTGCATCGTGTTTGCTCGAACTCGGGAAGCCACGTCAACCGTCGCTGATGAATTAAATGCTCGCGGTTTTAAGGCGGCCGCACTGAATGGCGATATGCCTCAGCAAGTGCGAGAACGCACGGTTGATCAGTTAAAAGCTGGCCGGCTAAACATCGTGGTTGCGACGGATGTCGCCGCTCGAGGTCTTGATGTTCCCCGCATTCGACACGTCTTTAATTACGACGTGCCCATGGACAACGAATCGTACATCCATCGAATTGGACGAACGGGGCGAGCTGGCAAAACAGGGCATGCGATCTTGTTCGTGACGGGCGGACAAAAGAATCGCTTGCGAAGTATTGAACGAGCGACTCGGCAGCCCATCGAAATCGTGGAAGCACCGACAGCCGATCAGGTTAATGAAGTTCGCAAGAAGACGTTTCTTGCCACCATTGACAAAACGATTGCTGATCGAGACTTAAGTTTCTTCAAGCAGATGCTGCAGGATCATGCGGTGGCCACCGAAGTCGAATTGATCGACATCGCCGCTGCTTTGGCTGATCAGTTGCAACAGGGACGTTCGTTCTTTGCCGCTGATCTTCCTAAGTCTCGCCGACGTGATAACGAAGGCGGTCGAGATCGCAATGACCGTGGAGGACGAGATCGATACGACCGTAGTGACCGTGGCGGTCAGCAGGATCGACGTCGAAACAGTGGCCCGGCACGAGGTGGTATGCAGCGATACCGGATCGAAGTGGGTCGGGCAGACAATGTGAAGCCCGGTAACATTGTTGGAGCTGTTGCAAATGAAGGCGGCATCGACGGAGATCAGATTGGTCCAATCAGCATCTATGATGACTACAGCACGGTTGACCTTCCAGATGGCATGCCAGCCGACATCTTTCAACTGCTCCGCAAAGTTCGAGTCGCCGGTAAGCAGCTTCAATTGACTCGAGCATCACCAAGTGATGACCAAGAGCAAAAGCGTTTTGGTGGCGGCAAGAAGTTTGGCGATCGCAACGGCGGCGGTGGCGGCGGAGGACGTCGCTTTGGCGGTAACCGTGGTGGTGGTCAAGGCGGTTCAGGTGGCGGCGGCTTCAAGGGCAAGAGCTTTGCCAAGAAGAAATTTCGCCGTGACTAGCCCTTGAGTGAACAGATCAACCCCGTCGATTGCATGGCAGTCGGCGGGGTTTCTTTTTGCGCTGTTGTTGGTCAGGTGCGGACGTGATTTTTGGTTGCGTTCTGCCGGTTGGGACGTTGGAGGTGTTTATTGCTGGTGTGCTATCCTTCTGACAATATCGACACTGTCGCTGGCTCTACTGTCGCTGGCTCTCACGTCGCTGGCTCTCACGTGGCAGACTCTCGCCCTCGCTCTTTGATCTATACTTTCACCCAAGCATGATTCAGAGGTCGTAAAGCGTCGAGAAGTTGAACCGACCGATTTAGGAATTTGAAATGGATCGCCTAAAGAAACCACTATTAATTCTGTTTATAGCCTCGCTGCTGTTCGCTGTGGCTTTCGTCGGTAATGAAGCTGAATATGTCGCGTCTGCCCGCAAGCAAATTCGTGATGCTGGCGAGCCCTTGGATCGAATTCAGCTAAAAGAGTATGCCGACTCTAAGACAATCGAAAACGAATCAACCAAAGAATTAATGCTGATTCTACAACGCCTTGCTGGGGTGAAATTTGACGATGAAAGGCTTGTTGTTCCTCACGCTAATCAACTCGTGATTGCTGACTGGACCGACGCTGAATTTGCGCGCGAGTTTTTAAAGAATTGGTCTTCAGATCTGGAAAGGCTTGCTGCAACCAGTTCTCAGTTTGCCAATGCACGCTTTCCGATTGACTACTCGCAGTATCCCTCCGCGACTTCACCCGAATTTAAAGGGTATGGGAATGCTGTGCGACTTGTTCTGCTGGACGGATATCTGAAAGCTTTTGATGGCAAACGTGAACTTGCCATGCAGCGTTTTCAACTCTTGAGGGCATTGACCAATGTTCAGTTCCAGCAGCCTCACTATTTGACTCCGATGATGAGGATCTTCGCGATTGGCCGGTCGCGACAGCTGGCGTTGGTCTTAGCAGAACGATTTTCAGGCGACGATAAGTTTCTGTCTGATCTTCAGTTAGGGATGCTGGATCCTGATGCCGCCGAAGCATGGAAGAGTGCATGGATTGCGGATCGAGCGATCGACTGTGATCTGTTGAATACTCAGCCTAACCCATTCTTTAAGGTAATCCATCAATCTGCTTATCTGCAATTTGCCGCACTCGTTACCAAGGGGTTTAAGTCTCCTGAATTATCGTGGCATCTTTCCTTTTCTGAGGCTGAGGCTGAGCGATCCGACTATAATCGCTATCCATGGAGATTGGTTTATCCTGTTTTTGGCCGAATGATGTCGATGCCCCACGGAGCTGTTATGGCGCATTCGGAAGTTCGTGGCCATGCTGGCGTGCTCGCCATTGCTGCTGTGCGGCAATTGATGAGCACGGGAGCTGCGCCGAGCTCGGTGGTGGACATTCAACTAAAATTTCTTCCGCCGAACTGGAACAAGAATTGGCGGAACGATCCGTTTGCCCGTCCAGATTCCGAAACTGAGATGCCACTGAAGATGGTAAGCCGCAATCGAGAGTTGCTTATTTACTCGATTGGTGACGACGGGTCAGACGACAACGGCCGGTTTCCTCCGCAGAGACGTGGGGGGATCGATGCCGGCGTGTTGATCAGACTTCCTGAGCTGGCAGAATAATTTGATACCATCACAGCAGGATCGATTGCTACCTAATTCAGCTGTTGGTGGAACGAGATTGATCAATGAGCTTCTAACCAGTTCACGCCGGTTCCCATTTCAACCTTGATGGGGATGCTCATGGGCAACGCGGTTTTCATGGCTTCTTCAATGACAGGCTTCACTGTTTGCTCTTCGTCTTTCGGCATGTCGAACACGATTTCGTCGTGGACCGTTAACAGCATTTTGGTCTGGAAGTTTCCTGCGGCCAAAGCGTTGTGAACTTTGATCATGGCCAGTTTTAGCATGTCGGCTGCAGTGCCTTGGATAGGGCTGTTCATCGCTAGGCGTTCTGCGGCATTCGCCAGCGACTTACTGCGGCTATTAATGTCTCGAAGATATCGACGACGACCTGTTTGAGTCTGTACATAGCCGTGTTCCTTAGCGAATTCGACCGTCTTGTCGATCCACGTTTGAACTCCGGGATACTGAGCAAAATACCCATCAACGAGGTCTTTGGCTTCGTTGCGAGGAATATTCAGTCTCTGCTGAAGCCCGAAGGCGCTGATGCCATAGATGATTCCAAAGTTCACCATCTTGGCTTTGGATCTCATTTCTCGAGTCACTTCGTCGGGCGTGATTCCATACACCTTGGCAGCTGTCGCGCTGTGAATATCTGTGTCTTTTTGAAACGCTTCTACCATTGCTGGGTCTTGGCACAGTTCGGCCATGATGCGAAGTTCGATTTGCGAATAGTCGGCCGATAGCAGCAAGTGATTTTCATCTCGAGGCACAAATGCGGCTCGGATTTCTCGACCGCGTTCTTTTCGCACAGGAATTGTCTGCAGGTTGGGATCGTTGCTTTGCATGCGACCGGTGGCCGTCCATGTCTGGCTGTAATGAGTATGCAGTCGTCCGGTTTGAGGATTCACGTGATTCGGAAGTTGATCGACGTAAACTGATTTCAGCTTTGCTGCATTGCGATAGTCAAGAACATTGGCAATGACTTCGTGCCGAGCACTGAGTCGTTCGAGTTCGCTTTCCTTTGTTGAGTACTGGCCAGTCGCTGTCTTCTTGGGGTTTTCTTCAAGCTTCAATTCGTCGTAGAGAACGACTCCCAGTTGCTTTGGGCTGTCGATATTGAATTCATGCCCAGCGGCCGCATAAATGCTGTCTCGAAGCTGATTGATGTCAACTTCAAGTTGCTTTGAATACGTCGCTAACGCGTCCACATCCAGTCGAATTCCTTCGTGTTCCATATCCGCCAACACGGTGATCAGCGGGCATTCGACATCGTGGCAAACTTGGGCAACCCCTTGAGCCTGAATATCTGGTTCGATGATTCTTGCGACTTGAAGAGTCACATCGGCATCTTCACTGGCGTATTCTGAAAGCTGCGAAAGCGACACGTCGGCCATCGACTTTTGATCGTCACCTTTGGGGCCGATCAAGTCTGTTGTGGGGATAGGTTTATAGGCGAGATACAGTTCGGCCAGATAGTCGAGTCCGTGCCTCATTTCTGGCTCTTTCATTGAATGAGCCAGCATGGTGTCGAAGATGGCGCCGTGGACTTCGAAGCCGTTCCACTTTAGCAAAGTGATATCGTATTTCAGATTGTGGCCGATCTTGCGAATGCTCTTTGCTTCGAAGAAGGGACGGAATTCTTCTAAGACGGCAGTCGCTGTTTTGCGAGCTTGTTCCTGTTCAAATTCTGCCGCTGATGCATCGAATAAGACGACATAGACGGCCTTGTTTTTTTCGAAGCTAAAAGACAGTCCCAAGGGGAGGGCGGTACGAGCGTCCAAGCCTGTGGTTTCGGTATCGAAACAAACTTCTTTTTGCTCGAGCAGTGTTGTCAATAGAGCAGCTCGGTCTTCTTTTGTGACGATGGTCTCGTACGAGTGCTTGACATCGGCCAAGGTTTTTACGGTGGATTCTTCATCGTCGCCAAACAGCGTTGTTTGGATTTGAGCTTCTCGTTTTTCACGAATGACGGTGGCTCGGCTGGCAGACGAACTGAACTTGTTGCCGAAGAGTTTCTTGCCCAGTGCGTCAAATTCTAATTCTTCAAACAGTGTCTGAAGTGCTTCGTCGTTGCGTTCTTTGATGGCGAATTGATTGAGCTTTAATTTATGGGGCACATCAAGCTGAATGGTGACCAGTTGCTTTGATAGTAATGCTTGGTCGACATTCTCTTCGACTCGCTCCTTTTGCTTGCCCTTCAGCTCATGGCTGTGCTGTAACATGTTTTCCATGGTGTCGTATTTTGCGATGAGCTTTTGAGCCGTTTTGGGACCGATTCCGGGGATGCCGGGAATGTTGTCGCTGGCGTCTCCCATCAATCCAAGGATGTCAATGACTTGGTCAACTCGTTCGACGTCCCAGTGTTTCAATACCTCTGGGATTCCAAGAGTTTCGAAAGTTGATCCCTGCCGGCCAGGGCGGAAGATGACCACGTTGTCTTTGACCAACTGGTGGTAGTCTTTATCTGGAGTCACCATCACCGTGTGGTAGCCTTCGGCAGCGGCTTCTGTTGCTAAGGTTCCAATCACGTCGTCAGCTTCGTAGCCGGGCATTCGAATCGTGGTGATGTTGAACGCCTCTAGCAGGCGGTCAATCAACGGAAGTTGAGCAGCGATGTCTTCGGGCAACGCGTCTCGTTGAGCCTTATATTCTGGGAACACCTTGTGGCGTTCGGTGGGTTCGCTCGTATCGAACGCTGCCGCGATGTGAGTCGGGTTTTCTTTCTTGATGATATCCGTGATCGTGTTGCACATTCCGAACACGGCTGACGTGCAGGTTCCTCCGGAGGTGAAACGTGGGCTGCGGATTAGGGCAAAATGAGCTCGATAAACCAGGGCCATGCCGTCCAGCAGGACGAGCTTTTTTTCGGGGGCAAATAAATCGGGGGCGGCTGGTTTGGAAGCTGGCATGGCAAAGTCGTCGATGAAGCGGCAAGAGTCGAAAACTGGTCTTTGAACGTGTCAACCAGCCTACCAAAACCTAACAGCGACTTTGATCTGACGGCCTTTCGATTTGACGATTTCAGCCAGGCGGAGTGATTGCTGGGCAATCTGCGATGAAACTGCGAGTCGTTGGTCAAAAGAAAACCGTCTGCAGCACAGTGGCGCTGCAGACGGTTTGAATCACTACGGGAGTGGACGAAAGTTGTCGAAACTTCAGTTGATTTTGAATTCGCTTTCCGAGGGGCTCTTACAGCAAAGCCGAGGAAATTTGCTTTAGGCGTTGCCGAACGGAAGCTTCGCTTGCAAGTTCCAGTTTTTCTTCTCGAGACAGTGGCAAGGCAAAAGCGAGGGCATCTAGCAGACGAGGCAGAGGGATTTCTTCGCCTTGTAGAGAGTCCCCGATGACTCGGACTTCGTCCGTGCGCTTTAGAAGCTGCTGCAATAATTCGTCTCGGATTTCCGATGCCTCGTGTTCCGGGACATCGTCGAGTTCGTCGATGATTGCCACATTGGCTTCTCGGTAAGATTTCAGCGGTGGAAGTTCTTCCAGGATGTAAGCCCGTGATACTCCAGCCAACAGGAAGTTGTGTGTGCCGTCTTCAGATTGCTCATGCATTGCAATTTTGCCGAGGCAAACAGGACGTTCAAGCGGCGGTCGTCCGAAGTATTCTTGATCATCGTAGCCCGGGACTAAGGTCGCCATGGTGATCAGGCGGTTGTCCGCAAGAGCATCTTCGATCATTTCGCAGTAGCGACTTTCAAAGATGTGTAGTGGCTGAACGACTCCGGGATAAAGCATGGTTTCCGAGAGTGGAAACAGCCTTACAGTGCGAATCGCCGTCATGTTTTGAACAGGATCGATCGACATAATCTCTCTCCCCGAAAGAACAGGTTGTCATAATCATCGTAGCGCAGAGCATCGTGATTTCAATTCATTTCTTTGTCCGGTCGATTGCCGTCCCTGTTTCACATCGTCCATTGAGGTCACGGGCCTAGAATTCAGGTGCTTACATTTTTCACCTAAAAGCTTCCCAAAATTATGCAGTTGGTTTGGTTGAAACGAGATTTAAGGCTGTCGGATCATCGGCCCTTGATTGATGCGATTCGAACGGCCGAGCCGGTCACCTGCCTGTATGTCTATGAACCTGAATTGTGGAGCTTGCCTGATGCGGATGCCCGGCATCTCAAATTTATCAATGAAAGTCTGGCAGAACTGCAAGTCGGCCTGCAACGATTGGGCGGGGTTTTGGTTTATCGAGTGGGTGATATCACGGACGTTCTTGAAAACCTAAACCAGCAGTTTTCGATACACCGTTTGCTGAGTCACGAGGAGACGGGTAATCGATGGACTTATTCTCGTGACCTGAAGGTTGCCGCATGGTGTCGGCAGCACAATGTGCCTTGGAAAGAACATACTCAAAATGGAGTGATCCGCCGCTTGAAGACTCGTGATGGTTGGGCAAAGAGATGGCATCGGCGGATGTCTGAGCCATTGCAGCCTGCCCCCGCGTCGATTCGCGGATTGGAAGGGCTTGATCACGGACGGCAGTTGCATCAGGAAGATCTGAAGCTGCCGCCAATTCCATCTCCGAGTCAGATTCAAGTGGGAGGAGAAACTGTCGCAAAGCGTTTGCTGCAATCGTTTTTGTCTCAACGCGGCCATCGCTATTACAGGGAAATGTCGAGCCCCGTGACTGCTGACAACAGCTGCAGTCGACTGAGCGCTCATTTAGCTTTCGGTACGATTTCGATGCCCTTGATTTGGCACGCTGTGAGCTCTCGTTTGGCGGCTCGGGGTGGCCGGTCGGGTTCGTCAAGCGCTTCGGGTGAATGGGCGACCTCATTGAAGGCTTATGGTGAACGACTTCATTGGCACTGCCACTTTATGCAGAAATTGGAAGATCAACCTGATCTCGAAGACGTCGATATGCACGCGGAGTGCGTTGGTTTGCGACCGCTGATTCCTGATTCCGCATTCTTTGAAGCTTGGAAGCACGGACGGACGGGGTACCCATTGATTGATGCTTGCATGCGAAGCGTGCAGCAAACTGGCTGGCTGAATTTTCGCATGCGTGCCATGGTCGTTAGCTTTGCTGCGTATCATTTGTGGTTGGACTGGCGACCGACCAGCCGCTGGTTGGCGAGAATGTTCACCGACTATGAGCCAGGAATTCATTACAACCAGTTTCAGATGCAGTCTGGAACCACGGGGATCAGCACCCTGAGAATATATAATCCGATCAAGCAGGTTGCTGACCAAGACCCAACAGGAATTTTCATTCGCCGTTGGGTGCCAGAACTGGCCAAGGTTCCCAACGAACACATTGCGGAACCTCATCGAATGCCGACTGGGCAGCAGGCCGAGTGTGAATGCATCATCGGGAAAGACTATCCGCCGCCGATCGTCGACCACGGAAAGGCTTACCATCTGGCGAAACGCAGGATGGGACAGTTGCGGAGGAAGTCTGAATTTCTGAGCCAGTCTCGAGATGTCTTCCAGCGTCACGGGAGTCGCCGCCGGCGCCGATGAGTGAGGATGTGCTTCAATCGTTGATGGGCGCCTGACTGAATTTTGAGATCTGTGATTCCTGCAATCACTTTGCTTTTGCGGCTTTTGCGGTGATGGCGTATTGTTAGGAGCGGATAAAATCCAAGGACGGCAGGTTCAGGATCTTCAGACAAGACAGGCAGAAAACGTGGCAATTCAGCGAAATCCGACTCGAAGTGTGGCGGTGGGAAGCATCACGATTGGTGGTGGTCATCCGATTGCTGTCCAGAGTATGACGGCCACGAAGACTCAAGACATCGATGCCACTGTGACGCAGATTCGCAGTTTGGTCGACGCGGGGGCGGATGTGGTCCGCGTTGCGATTGATAGCAAGAAAGACGCCGAAGCGTTGATTGAAATCCGCAGTCAAGTTGAAGGCAATTTGTCTGTGGATTTGCAAGAGAACTATCGGCTGGCTGAAATGATTGCTCCGTATGTGCAGAAGTTGAGATACAACCCGGGGCACCTGTATCATCACGAAACGGCCAAGCCATGGGAAGAAAAAGTTCGCTACATCGCTGACATCGCAAAAGACAATGACTGTGCGATCCGGGTCGGGGTGAACTGCGGATCGGTTGATCCAGCGAAAAAGGAAAAATACGGGGCAGACGATTCGATCTCACCCATGCTGGAAAGTGCCTTCGATCATTGCCGTTTGTTGGATGATTACGATTTTACTCGCTATTGCGTGTCGCTGAAGGATTCTGATCCGAAAAAGGTGGTCGAGGTGAATCAGCGATTTGCCGCAGAGCGTCCTGATGTGCCCTTGCATTTGGGAGTCACTGAAGCCGGCATGCCACCAGATGGCATTATCAAGACTCGAATGGCTTTCGAGCAGCTGATTGGGAATGGAATTGGCGATACGATTCGAGTGTCTTTGACAGTATCTAATGACCGCAAGCACGAAGAAATCGCGGCCGGGCGAGGCATTCTGGATGACATTGCCAATGGTCGAGTTCGCACGGTGGTAGATTTTGGCTTGAATACCCTGAACATCATTAGCTGTCCAAGTTGTTCTCGAGTTGAAAACGAAGCTTTTGTGGAGCTGGCTGAAAAGGTCAAGGAAATGACGGCCTATGCTCATGATCACGCGCTGACGATTGCAGTGATGGGCTGTCGAGTGAACGGGCCGGGCGAGACAGATGACGCAGATTTGGGGCTGTGGTGTGGTCCTAAGTATGTCAATCTGAAGAAGGGGACCGAAGAGCTAGGAGCCTATTCCTACGACGATATATTGCCCAAGTTGAAGCACGAGCTAGATCTGCTGATTGAAGCTCAAGGGCAGGGGGCCACTTCCGAGGTCGTCAACGCCTAGGTTTCAACGCATCAACGACCAGCCGTCCGGAGTTTGGGATATTCAAGCCTGCCATACGCGGTTCCTGCCTTCAGTGTCGGTCGCGCGTCGGCAAGCGGATGCAATCACGAGCGGCCGTCGTCCCAAGCGGCATTGCTTTTCGTCTCAAGGTTTTGGCGGTTCGTCATTTCTGCGTGCTAAAACACTGGACTTGCGTTGTTTTCATGGCAGATTTTGCCGAAGCACCAGCGAACATCGCGGGACTTTGGTTTCAGCTCACGACGGATTCAGTTTTTGGTAGGCTGATTGCCGAAGTCAGAGAAGGGCGGATCAATTCAGTAGCTAAGCTGGATGAGCCGCCACTTTTGGCAAAGGCAGGAGGCCTCGACGCATGTCCGAATCTGACTTCATGGAAATTGTCCGCACCAGTTTGAATGAACTGCTGCGCTGGGTTGGATTTGGCACGTTAGTGGGACTTGCCGCCAAGGCTATTATGCCCGGTAGGGATCCAGGCGGAGCCGTTGGGACGATGTTAATGGGGATCGGTGGCAGCGTCATTGGCTGTGGAATCGTGCTCTTCTTTTGGCGAGACGCTGAAATTGACCCAATCAGTGGCAAGGGCTTTGTCGCCGCCACTCTGGGAGCATTTACTCTGCTGTTTTTCTATCGCTTGCTTGCCGGAAGCTTCTTCGCCGAAGGCAACGATCACGACAATAAGCTGGCTCATCGAGCCCGCCGAAGAACTCGGCGCCGCAGAATTGTGGATGATGTGATCTAGCGTCTTTGTGTTGGTCGCTGTTTTTGAGCCGGCATTTCGAGTGCGAGTCGACCAGTTCTTCGACTGAATTTGGTTTGGCAGGCTACAAATCGTCCGCGCGAGTCGTCTGCAGTGTTGTAAGCCTACGGCGTGTCGGACGCGTCAGAAGATTCCGGGTCGGCAAGACCGTAGGCTGAACGTACTTCTGCAAGAGCGTCGGCAAGATTCGTGTGCTTTCGATTGCCTGAACGGCCATTCTGTTGAGCGTGAATTCTTGATGCGACAGCGTCTCCAATTCCCAGCAGCATCAGCCACAGAGCCAAGACCAGCAGGATGCAAATGTATCCCGTGGCGATCCACGGCGACTTGCCAAGCAAAACGACTCGGTTGCCAACGGCGATCAGACCACCAAGGACAACTGTAAACGCAGAGGTTTGCATCCGGTGAGAATGCTGGCGGGTCAAAAAACGTTGCTCCCTTTCGTCCAGCGTTGTGTCTTCTAGCTGTCGACGGCGAGCTTTCATTTGTAGGGCGATCAGAATCACCCCGATGAGAGCCAAAGCGGCTCCGAAACCCGCAAAGATCAGGTCGTCTCGCATGTCTTCTGGCTCTTTGTCTGATGGTTAGGCTTGGCTCGTAATCGTCCGGCGTTCGCTTCAATTCATTTGCATGAACAACAATTTGATTTGCTGCTGCGAGTCGTCACCGACGGGATGGCTTCCGGAAATTCTAAGCAGTTTCCAGAACTCGATGGCAAAATTCTGGTTGGGAGGTTGGGCTTTTTGGCAACTCTTACATGTATCCAAGACGGAAACACGCAATGTGTGATCAATATGATTCTAAAGTGGTGCGTTTTCGATATTCGATGGTTATCTGCGTCAGGATTTGGGTGTGAGCACCGTCGGTGTTCTGTTGAGAAGCGTGTTTCGTGCTGAATCTTGGCCGATTCGTCGAAATTTCAATCCAAAGGCCATTGATTGGCGTTTTTACAACTCGGGTCCACGTTCAGGATTGTGAGTGCAGTGTGGTTTACAAAGTGAGTTCGAGGCAAACGGAAGAATCGGCATCACTTGCCAGTCATTCAAATTGACTTGGTATTCGAAGATTGCAGGAAGCGTTTTGTTGGCAGGAGGTCACGTGAGGGCCTGATTTTCAGGTGCTCGATTGATTTTTGTGGCATTTTGGCGTCGTTGGGTACTTTCTGGCACGCGTTTTGCCACTCAGGTTTAGGTGTCAGCCAACAGAATGGTTGCCGCTTTGATCGTTGGAAAACAGGAGGGATAAGCATGTCTTTGTATCAATCAGAACTGATGAGTGAGCTAGCGGACCAGCAGGTTCGGTTTTCACCTCAGGCAGTTCGTAAGGCTCAAATAGAGCGTGCAGAAACTTATCTTGTTGAATTGGATCGCTCACAGGCCAGCTGTGTTTATGGTGATGTGTGTTTTGCGATCACCGGCTATCACACCGAAGCGAACGCCTCGGAGTCGATTGCAGTGGCCAGTTTGCAGGGCGATCTCCGTCGATTTATCGAAGACCTTTCTGAAAGCTTGAATCTAACCGAAAGTGACTTTGATCAGCGTTTATACACGGTCTTAGAGATCAGTAAGAAGCTGGATGTGTCTGCCAAGACGATCGATCGTTGGCGTGATCGGGGCCTTGCGAGTCGCAAAGTTAAGTTCAGCGGCCGCAGTCGAGTTGTGGTTTTGGAGGAAACTTTGAACCGCTTCGTTGAGCTGCACAAGGATCAGGTAGAGCGGGGCACCTCATTCAAGCAACTCACAGTGGATGAGCGCGAGCAGATGATTTCTGATGCTCGTTCGTTGGCAGCCGCCGGTCTGACTTTGACGGACGTCAGTCGCAAGCTAGGTAGGAAGCTCAGAAGGGCCACCGAGACGGTCCGTTATACGCTTCGAGATTACGACCGTAAGCACCCAGAGAATGCGATTTTTCAGGCTCGTGGTGTCGCGATTTCAACTGAGCATCAAGCGTTGATGTATGACCTTAGGCAGCAGGGGGTTTCTGTGAAGGATTTGGCCAGAAGATTCAGCCGATCGATCGAATCAGTCAAGTCGATTTTATCGGATGTACAGATTCGGCGACTCAAAGAGCTTCCCATTGACTTCATGGATAACGATGAATTTCGCATGGAGAATGCAGAGGCGTTGATTTGTGGAGTTGCTCCAGATTACGACAGTGACAAGAAATCGGCTCGAGTTCCTTCTGGGCTGCCGTCCTATTTGTCTGAGTTGTACCGTGTGCCTCTGCTTAATAAGCCTCAAGAGCAGTACTATTTTCGGAAGATGAACTTCTTGAAATGGAAGGCGAGTCAGCTTCAAGAGCGGCTTTCTGCCAGTGATTCGCCGGCTCGAGTCGCGAAGCAAATGGAGGGTTGTCTGCAAGAGGCTGCCTGTGTGAAAAACCTGCTGACTCGTTCGAATTTGCGTTTGGTTGTTTCAATCGCCAAGCGTCATTTAAAGCCCGGGGCCAATTTTTTTGAGCTTGTGAGCGACGGAAACATGTCACTGATTCGGGCGATTGAAAAGTTCGACTACTTTCGCGGCAACAAGTTTTCAACGTACGCGTCGTGGGCCATTATGAAAAACTATGCTCGGTCTGTGCCTGCTGAGTACACGAAGCTGGATCGCTTTCGCACGGGTTACGACGAGCTATTTGGAAGTGTGCATGAAGGCCGGGGGACGGCTTTCAGTGATGAGCTTGTGAATAAAGCTCAGCGTGATGCGATTACCGAGATTCTGAGAGAGTTAAACGGGAGAGAGCGGAAGGTAATTGCCTGTCGATTTGGTTTGAGTCAGGGGACGGAGCCGGAAACTTTAGAGCAGGTTGGGTCAAGAATGGGTGTCACAAAAGAGCGCATTCGACAAATTGAAGTGAGGGCTCTGGAACGCATGCGTCGTATCGCGGAACGAAAGCAGGTTGATATTCCCGGCATTTAGTCTGAGGAGGGCTCGTTTGTCCGGCGGACTGCTCAGTGGGGTGAGCCGGCGATCTTCTGGGTTTATTGATCGGTCTTAAAGTGTGTCCATCGAATCTTAGTGAGCTCCATCCGAGCCACCTGGGGCGATGGACACTTTTCATTCCTGGATCTGGATGAAATATCTTCACGGCCCGAACTTCTCGTATGGTGGGTGGGTCTGATGGTCGTCTCATGCTCAGCTTCGTGGGCCGGTTTAGAAGACCGTTGCAACCTTCGTCCTTGTGGGGCATGGGGTTCTTCGTGTTTTTTCTGGCAAAAACGGGATTGAGCAGCTGCTTTCGTAAATTTCGAAACTGCTGATGCCGACAGTACCACGACCACGAAATGAGTTGTGTTTCATTGTTGTGGTCCTTCGTTGAGTGAAGATTTTCCGTTCTTGAAATGAGAAGAATCGACAAATCTTCCGGGTCTGTTCAGGTTTCCGTCTTCGGCCTTGCTAGCCGATAAGGGAACGCTATACTGCCCCGCTCGCCGCGAAGGCGTGTGTGCGCTAGCGTAGCTCAATTGGTAGAGCTCCGGTTTTGTAAACCGGTGGTTGTGGGTTCAAGTCCCTCCGCTAGCTTTCAGTCTTTGTGTCGTACCAGTTGCGATGCAAAGATTGGTCGGGGGTGTTCCAGAGCGGCCAAATGGGCCAGACTGTAAATCTGGTGGTGTATACCTTCGCAGGTTCGAATCCTGCTGCCCCCAATCCTAAGGAAGTTTGCTTCATCTTGTGAAGCAGTTTTCTGCGGGCGTAGTTCAATGGTAGAACTCCAGCCTTCCAAGCTGGTCGTGTGGGTTCGATTCCCATCGCCCGCTATTTGTGATGAGTGATCGGCTGCTGTAGCTCAGCTGGTAGAGTACATCCTTGGTAAGGATGAGGTCATGGGTTCAAGTCCCATCAGCAGCTTTGTGTAGGCATGAGGTGATGCCCTGAGTTTGGGTGTCTAATGAATTTTTTTCTTTTGTTCGTCGACCGCTGGCAGTTGTGAAGGAATCGACGGTCGATTTGGAGTTGGGAAATGGCAAAGGCAAATTTCGAGCGTACTAAGCCTCATGTGAACGTGGGGACTATTGGTCATATTGACCATGGTAAGACGACCACCACCGCAGCGATTCTCGCTGTGCAGGCGGCCAAGGGGCTCGGTGAAGTAAAGAGTTACGCAGATATCGCTAAGGGTGGTACAGTTCGTGACGCAACGAAGACGGTTACGATTGCGGCAAGTCACGTTGAGTATGAGACGCCAAATCGTCACTACGCTCACATTGACTGCCCGGGCCATGCTGACTTCATTAAAAATATGATCACTGGTGCCGCTCAGATGGACGGTGCGATTCTGGTTGTTGCGGCTGATACTGGCCCAATGCCTCAGACTCGTGAGCACATTCTTCTGGCTCGTCAGGTAGATGTTCCTGCTCTCGTTGTCTTCATGAACAAGTGTGACCTTGTTGATGATGAAGAGTTGCTGGAATTGGTTGAAATTGAAGTTCGCGACCTGTTGACCAAGTACGGTTATCCTGGTGATGACATTCCGTTGGTAATGGGTAATGCGAAGGGTGCTTTGGATGCTCCTGGCGATGACGCTGCGAGTGACTGCATCACGAAGTTGATGGAAGCTTTGGATAGCTACATTCCAGAGCCAGAGCGAGATGTTGACAAAGCAATGTTGATGTCAGTGGAAGATGTCTTTTCGATTGAAGGTCGTGGTACTGTTGCGACCGGTCGAATTGAGCAGGGTGTTTTGAAGGTCGGCGACAAGGTTGAGATTCTCGGCCTTCGTGAGACTCAAGAGACCACTTGTACTGGCGTTGAGATGTTCCAGAAGACTCTGGATCAGGGTCAGGCTGGGGATAATGTTGGTATTCTTCTTCGTGGTTTGAAGAAGGAAGACATTCAGCGTGGTCAGGTTGTTGCTGCTCCAGGAACGATTAAGCCTCATACGAAGTTTGAAGCTGAAGTTTACGTTCTGAGTAAAGAAGAGGGTGGTCGTCATACTCCTTTCTTCAGTGGCTATCGTCCTCAGTTTTACTTCCGTACAACAGATGTGACGGGTTCAACTGATCTTCTGGACGGTGCAGAGATGTGCATGCCTGGCGATAATGTCAAGGTTTGTGTGACTTTGGGTAAGCAGATTGCCATGGTTGACGGTAGCCGCTTCGCGATTCGCGAAGGTGGGCGAACTGTTGGTTCTGGTGTTGTGACTAAGATTGTTGAGTAGTGCGAGACTTGGTCTCGTGGTTGAGCAATTAGCTGCCTGTTTGCTGTATTTGTGAGCAGGCGGCTTTTCTGTTTTTGTTGGTTGTCTCTGCTGTCGGCGTGTATTGGAGTGGTCCTGTGAGAGAGTATGTTTGGTTGGAATGCACTGAGACGGGGATGCGGAACTATCGAGTCATTAAAGAGACTCGTGGGACTGAGCGTCTTGAGTTGAAGAAGTATTGCCCCAAGTTGCGACGGCATACGATTCATAAAGAATCACGCAAGAAATAGTTTGTGTTGTTCTGGACGGACGTAGCTCAATTGGCAGAGCAGCGGATTCCAAATCCGCAGGTTGGGGGTTCAAGTCCCTCCGTCCGTGCTTTTAGTGTGCTTTGCTTTTTGGAACTTGTTTGGCATGTCCAGTAAATCCGTAGTGGCGTCTGTGTTGCCTGAGTTATTTCGTCTGTCGCTTTATAAGCCGGCTCAGGGGCGATTGGTTCGTCAGTCTACATTCATTGGTTTGGTTCTGATTGCTGCTTTTGGTTGCCTGGCCTTAGCAAATGTTTCACTAGGCGGTCAGGAGCAAGCGGTTCGGGTCGGTGTGCCTCTTGCGATTTGGGCTTTGGTGTCATGGTTCGCATTTCGTGTGATTCATGTGCCTCGCTTCGCTGAGTTTATGATCGCCGTTGATGTCGAACGTGAAAAGGTTGTTTGGCCTGGGCGGCAGCAGGTGACTCAGTCGACGGTCGTTGTGATTGTGGTGATGTTCGCAATGGGCGCGTTTTTGGCGATTGTTGACTTGATTTGGAAGTGGTTCTTTAGCTTGATCCACTTTATTGAGTATTAAGAATTGTGTGGGTGGTGGGTTTTGTTTCCACTGCCGCGAAAAGCGAAAAGGTGTGTGTGGCTAAGGTTGCATTTCACTGGTCGCAAGGTCAGGATACGCGGCTTCGATTTTTTCGGCTGAGGGGCTTTCGCCCAGAATGGCGTTCGTTATGTCTGTTGAATCTCCCGAGTCCGGCGACTCGGCTGAAGAAAAACTCTGGTATGTGCTGAAGGTTCAGACAAACCGAGAGCGGACCATTAAGGATGCCTTGCTCAAGAAGATCAAGCTTGAAGGTCTTGAGGATGCTTTTGGTGAAATCTTAATCCCTTCCGAGAAGGTTGTGGACACTCGCAGCGGTAAGGCGCGGGAGATGGATCGGAAGCTGTTTCCGGGATACATCATGATTAATATGGTGTTGAATGATGAGACCTGGTATTTGGTTCGAGATACCGGTGGTGTTGGTGATTTTGCCGGGGCTGCAGGTAAGCCTCAGCCGATGGAGCAGCACGAGGTTGATCGGATGTTAGGTAAGGCTGGCGACGATGCTCAGGCTGCACCGAAGGTGAAGATTGGGTTTGCTGAAGGTGATGTTGTTAAGATTCGCGAGGGTACCTTCGAAGACTTTGAAGGGACAATCAGTGGGGTTGATGAGAGTAGCGGTAAGATTTCAGTCCTGATTGAAATCTTTGGACGGTCTACTCCCGTTGAGCTCGATCACTGGCAAGTTGACGCGGTCTAAAGTTTAGTTGGTCTTTTGTGCTCTTGTGAGATTAGGTTTGCGTTCAAATGGGTAAGCAGGTTACAGCCGAAATTAAGGTTCAGGTTACTGGCGGTCAAGCGACTCCGGCTCCACCTGTTGGTACTGCGCTTGGTCCACATGGTGTGAACATTGCCCAGTTTGTTCAGCAGTTTAATGATCAGACTCGAGACATGATGGGGACGACTGTCCCTGTTGTGATTACGGTTTATAATGACCGTAGCTTCGAATTCGTTTTGAAGAGCCCACCCGCTGCCGTGCTGTTGAAGAAGGCGGCCGGAATTGCTAAGGGTTCAGGGAATCCATTGGCGAACAAGGTTGGCTCGGTAACTCGTGCTCAGCTTGAAGAAATCGCGAAAATGAAGATGAGCGACCTGAATGCTGGCTCGGTTGATGCAGCCGTGAAAGTGATCGCTGGTACGGCCCGCAGTATGGGTTTGGAAGTGATTGGCTGATTCGGGTGAGTTTCTTTTGCAAGCAACTTTTGCGTTAAGGGTAGGGTAGTGGCAAGACAATCAAAAAGAATGAAGGCGTTGTCAGAGAAGGCCTCGGGGCTCGGTCAGCTTCAGCTTGACGGTGCTTTTTCCGCCTTGAAGAATCTTGATAAGAGTCTTCCAAAGGGTGTGAAGCCGGTCGCCTTTGATCAGGCTGTTGAGATTGCCTGTCGTTTGGGTGT
This sequence comes from Fuerstiella sp., assembly GCA_039974975.1. GTDB lineage: Bacteria > Planctomycetota > Planctomycetia > Planctomycetales > Planctomycetaceae > Fuerstiella. The sequence continues at coordinate 178,979 of JBDWHY010000019.1, forward strand.
TGATCCAAAGCAGGCAGATCAGTTGGTTCGAGGTTCGCTGGTTTTGCCACATGGTATCGGCAAGGTTCAGCGGGTGATTGTGTTCGCTCAGGGTGACAATGTTGCTGTGGCAGAAGGTGCCGGAGCTGATGCGGTGGGTGGTAAGGATTTGGCTGACAAGGTTAAGGATGGTTGGCTTGACTTTGATGTCGCGATTGCTGCACCTGACATGATGGGTGTGGTTGGTCCTCTTGGTCGGGTTCTGGGTCCTCGCGGTCTGATGCCTTCGCCTCGAGCCGGGACAGTAACGCCAGATATCGCCAAGGCCGTTCAAGAGTACAAAGCAGGTAAGGTTGAGTTCCGTGTTGATGCTGGTGGCAACGTGCATTGCGTTGTGGGTCGGATGTCGTTCTCGGAGCAGCAGCTTACTGAAAATGCGAATGCCTTCTTGAAGTTTATTGGTTCATTGAAGCCGGCAACATCCAAGGGTGTTTACATGCGTTCATTGAATGTCTCAGCAACGATGATGCCCGCAATTTCGGTGGCTCTCTAGTTTTTTTGAAAGTGGATTGAGCCATGAGCCGTCAAATTAAAGACATGTTGATTGAAGATCTGCAGCAAAAAATTGGTGATGCCAAGGATATGGTGGTCGTCGATTGCTCCAAGTTGGATGCTATCTCCGCAAATCAGTGGCGATTGGGCATGCAGGAAAAAAATATTCAGGCACTGACAGTTAAGAATTCCATTGCTCGCAATGCTCTCTCAAGAGCTGGCGTGACGGGTTTGGATGAAATTCTTGCTGGTCCTTCTACTCTTGTTTGGGGTGGTGAGGACGTTGTTGACCTGAGCAAAGAAATTTCTCGTTGGGCCAAAGAGCTCGGTAAGCTTGAGATCAAGGGTGCCACTGTTGAGGGTGGTAGCTTGGATGCTTCAGCTGTTGAGGCATTGAGTAAGAGTCCGGGGCGTGCAGAGCTGATTGGTCAGATTGCCGGTCTGTTTCTTGCTCCTGGTGCTCAGCTTGCTGGTGCGATGCAGGGCCCTGGCGGTCAATTGGCTGGTTGTTTCGAATCAGTCTCCGAAGAATCTGAATAGTAAGTGGCTCCATGCTGCTTGGTTAAACAATTGCGGAGCTCATAACGGGTTCCAAGAGCGAACGCTTCTTTACAGAACGAAAGGTCATGAATTATGTCTACTGCTGAAGCAGAAACAACAGAATACGATGCGGCAACAAAAGAGCTCGGCGACAAGATCGTTGGCCTGACTCTTCTTGAAGCGAAGAAGGTTGTCGATTACCTGAAGGATGTTCACAACATCGAGCCTGCTGGTGGCGGAGCTGTGATGATGGCCGCTGGCCCTGCCGACGATGGCGGTGGCGGTGGTGCTGCAGAGCAAACTGAATTTGATGTCGTTCTGACTGGTGATGGCGGAAATAAGATTCCCGTCATCAAGGTCGTTCGAGCTGCAACCGGTCTTGGCTTGAAAGAAGCCAAGGAAATGGTTGAAGGTGCTCCAAAAGCGATCAAAGAAGGCGTGTCGAAAGAAGACGCTGAGAAGTTGAAAGAAGAAATTGAAGGTGCCGGTGGTACCTGCGATATCAAGTAAATCAGCTTGTACACGCTGTATTGAAGCTTCGATGTGATGGCTGAGACATATTGATTTTGTGTCTCAGCCTTCCTTCGTTCAGCAGCTTGTTGGTGTGTTGGTTTAGTGAAGAAGTTTTGTGCGACAGATGTCGGCGGTTGGTTAAGTATCTACTACGTTCAGTGGAAACGCGTTTTGTTGTAAGGCAGTTGTCTCTATTTGTTTGAGGCAGGTGTCTTTCGTTGTGCGCTGCGTATGTTGGTTGCTTATAGTTTTTTGCTTCGTTTCCGAGGATTGTTTCTGAGATGCCTATTCCCTCTGTTCGCACTATCGATCAGGACGCGGTTCGAAACTTCGGAAAGATTCAGGCTGACTACGAGATCACAGCTCTGACTCGAATTCAAACTGAGTCTTACGCGCGATTTTTGCAGCTTGATCGCACTTCGCGAGATCGTTTGGAGCAAGGTCTGGAAGGCATTCTTCGTGAAGTCTTTCCGATTGAGAGCTACGACGGACAGTTTCGCCTCGAATATGTGCGGTATGAGTTAGGTAAGCCGCGATACACTCCTGCTGAATGTCGGCAATTGAGACTGACTTACGGCATGCCTTTTCGGGTTTGGTTGCGTCTTATCAAAGAACAGCCAGTTGAGGAAGAGGTTTATCTCGGCGATATCCCGATCATGATCGGCGGCGGTGAGTTCATTGTGAACGGAGCTGAACGCGTTGTTGTGAGTCAATTACACCGTTCGCCAGGTGTGGACTTCGTGATGGCTGAAGAAACGGCCAGTAGTGACCGGAAGACTCAGTCGTGCCGAATTATTCCAGAGCGTGGTAGCTGGATTGAATTGATTGTTACGAAGAAGGATGCCGTTTCGGTAAGGATCGACCAGAGCGGTAAATTTTCTGCGATGACGTTGATGCGGGCGATGGATCCCGAATATTCGAGTGATGCTCAGCTTGTCCGGCTCTATTATGATACGGAAGAGGTGGTGATTTCTTCTCGAACAGAGGCCGAGAAACTGGTTGGTCGTTTTGCAGTTGAGGATATCGTTTTCCCTGCGGATCATGACCGGGCTGGAGAGATTCTTTGTGATGCCTGCTTGGCATTGACAGAAACGTCTGCAGAGGAGCTTGTGGGAAGCGGTTTGAAAGCCGTTGAACTGATCACCGACGTTCCCGATCAGGTGATTTTGAATTCACTGATCGAAGATACAACGGCTACTCATGAAGAGGCGTTGTTGCGAATTTATCAGCGTTTGCGTCCGGGTAATCCGCCAAATCTGGACAAGGCTAATGATCTGTTCCGTGAAAAGTTCTTTGATCTGAATCGCTACCGTTTGGGGCGAGTTGGTCGATTCCGCATTAATCGTAAGTTTGATCAGGATGTCCCAGATGATGAGATGACTCTTCGTCCAGAGGACTTTGTGAATGCCGTTCGTTACTTGATGCGTCTGCGTCTTAACGACGAAACGGCTCAGATTGACGATATCGATAACCTCGGAAATCGTCGTCTTCGAACGATTGATGAGCTTGCTGCTGATGAAATTCGCAAGGGGTTTCTGAAGCTGCGACGAACCGTTCAAGAGCGGATGAGTTTGAAGGAAGTCGATGCAATGACTCCTCGGACTTTGATCAATCCTAAGAGTGTGTCGGCCGCGATTGATTTCTTCTATGGGCGAAGCGAGCTATCACAGGTTGTTGACCAGACAAATCCGCTTTCGATGTTGGCACATGAGCGTCGTTTAAGTGCCTTGGGGCCTGGTGGTTTGAATCGAAAGCGTGCGGGCTTTGAAGTCCGTGACGTGCATATCTCTCACTATGGTCGTATCTGTCCGATTGAAACTCCGGAAGGAACGAACATCGGTTTGATTTCGAGTCTTGGAATTTACGCCAAGGTTGATGATTACGGCTTCCTGATCACTCCGTACCGCAAAGTTGAAGATGGTCGCGTCACGGATGAGGTTGTTTGGCTGCGAGCAGATGAAGAATCATTTGGTCATGTGGCTCCTGCCGATACTCTGATTCGCGATGGTCAGTTGGTAGAGGATTTGGTACTCGCTCGTTACCGCAGCGATGTGGTTTGGGTGCCCAAGGAAAAAGTTCAATTCACTGACGTTGCTCCTTGTCAGATGGTTGGTATCAGTGCGGGCTTGATTCCGTTTCTCGAGCATGACGATGCGAACCGTGCTTTGATGGGATCGAACATGCAGCGGCAGGCAGTTCCGCTGCTGATTGCTGAGCGTCCCGTCGTTGGTACGGGAATGGAAGATTTCGTTGCCCAGAACTCGGGGATGTTGCTGCGAGCTGAGAGAGCTGGCACAGTGACGTACGTCGATGCAACGATGATTGAAATTGACGGCTGGAAGTACCCGCTACGTAAGTTCACTCGATTGAATGAGCGAACTTGTCTGAATCAGAAGCCTTTGGTTGCTGTCGGCGACAAGGTTAAGGCTGGGCAAACGCTATGCGACAGTGCTGCGACTCGAGGTGGTTCGCTGGCTCTTGGTCGCAACGTTATGGTCGCGTTCATGTCGTGGGGTGGATACAACTTCGAAGACGCGATTATTTTGTCTGAGCGGCTTGTGAAGGAAGATGTTTACACTTCGATCCATCTGGATGAATTTGACGTTGAAATTCGTGAGACGAAGCTTGGTCGTGAAGAGTTCACTCGCGATATTCCTAATGTGAGTGAGAAGGCTCTGCATCACCTTGATGAGGATGGGATTGTCCAAATCGGAACGCGAGTGCGAGTTGGCGACATTCTTGTTGGTAAGGTTTCTCCAAAGGCCAAGTCTGAGCTGACTCCGGAAGAAAAACTGCTTCACGCGATTTTTGGTCGCGCGGGTGAAGACGTCAAGAACGAGTCACTGGAAGTGACCAGCGGTGTTCAGGGAATCGTGATTCATACAGAGCGTTTCTCTCGACGAATGAGTTTGTCGGAGCTCGAGCGGAAGAAGTTCGAGGATGAGTTGAAGCGAGTTGAGGAAGAGGGTGATGCTCGCATCACTGAGGTCTTCCGAGTCTTCGCGAAAAGCATGAAGGAAGAACTAGGCGAAGCGCTCACTGATCCTGACGGTCGAGATATGGGTGAGTTAGAAGATCAGAAGGCGGTTGCAGAATTCGCCCGTGGATTCTTGGCTTACTTCGAAGGCTTGGATATTCGCAGTGCTCAGAAGAAGACTTCTGCTCGGAAATTGATCAAAGAAGAATGGCCGGCTGTTGAGGTCGTCATTGATGAGGAAGATCATCGGTTGAACAGTATGAAGCGAGGCGATGAATTGCCGAGTGGTGTGCTGCAGATGGTGAAGGTTTATGTTGCCAGCAAGCGACAGATTTCTGTTGGTGACAAGATGGCTGGCCGCCACGGGAATAAAGGGGTGATCTCAAAGGTCTTGCCTGTTGAGGATATGCCTTACTTGGAAGATGGAACTCCGGTTGACATTGTCTTGAATCCGCTGGGTGTTCCGAGTCGTATGAATGTGGGTCAGATTCTGGAGACTCATCTTGGCTGGGCAGCGGGGACTTTGGGTTACCGAGCCGTGTGTCCTGTCTTTGATGGAGCTACCGAGGAAGAAGTTCGTGAAGCATTGCGTGAGGCCGGTTTGCCAGAAGAAGGCAAAGCGTTCTTGCGGGATGGCCGGACGGGCGAAGTGATGGAACAGAAGACGACCGTAGGTTATATCTACATGCTGAAGTTGCATCACCTTGTGGATGACAAGGTTCATGCTCGAGCAACCGGGCCTTACAGTCTGATCACTCAGCAGCCTCTTGGTGGTAAAGCACGCTTCGGTGGGCAGCGATTTGGTGAGATGGAAGTTTGGGCTCTTGAAGCATATGGAGCTGCTTACATTCTCCAAGAATTGCTTACGGTGAAGAGTGACGATGTGGAAGGTCGTACCAAGATTTACGAATCGATGGTGAAGGGTGAAAACACATTGGAAGCCGGAACGCCTGCTAGCTTCGACGTGCTGAACAACGAAATTCGCGGTTTGTGCTTGAACCTGCAGCTCGAAAAATCCAACCACTAAGCTGGGTTGGTGAGTGCAGTGCAGAGGATTAAGCAGCGGTGATCACCGCTAATTTCAACAAGGATTCAAGGCGAGTCGATTTTGACTCGTCTCACTAGCAACCTACTCGAGGAGTTCGTGACGTGAGCGTCAGTGAAACCACATTTGATCGAGTGAACGACATCGCGGCTGTAAAAATCGGCCTCGCGAGTCCTCATGATATTCGCAGCTGGTCTTTCGGCGAAGTGAAGAAGCCGGAGACGATTAACTATCGTACTTATCGTCCCGAGCGAGACGGCTTGTTCTGTGAGCGAATTTTTGGACCTGAAAAGGACTGGGAATGTGCTTGCGGTAAGTATCGCGGTATGAAGTACAAAGGCATGATCTGCGATCGCTGCGGCGTGAAAGTGACTCACAGTCGCGTTCGTCGTAAGCGCATGGGGCATATCGAACTTGCCGCTCCTGTGGTTCACATTTGGTTCTTTAAGTCGATGCCAAGTCGATTGGGTGCCATGTTGAACATGAAGACCACGTCTTTGGAAAAGGTGGTTTACTTCCAAGACTACGTCGTCATTGACGGTGGTGACACTCCTCTTCAACCAACGGAAATGTTGACTGAAGATGAGGCAAAGCAGGCTCGCCGTGATTACGGGGAAGATGCTTTTGAAGTGGGCATGGGTGCGGAAGCGATCAAGAAGCTGCTGCTGCAGATGAAGCTTGTGGAATCGTCCGAGGATCTTCGTGCTCAGTTGGCGACGACAAAAAGCCAATCAACCACGAAAGATCTGATCAAGCGACTTAAGATCATCGAGGCATTACGCGACAGTGATAACCGTCCAGAGTGGATGGTGCTGGATGTTGTCCCCGTGATTCCTCCGGACTTGCGTCCTTTGGTGTTGTTGGATTCTGGGAACTTCGCGACCAGTGACTTGAATGACCTATATCGTCGAATCATCAACCGAAATAACCGGTTGAAGAAGCTTGTCGATTTGAATGCTCCTGAAGTGATCGTTCGCAACGAAAAGCGAATGCTTCAGCAGTCTGTTGACGCGTTGTTCGACAACAATCGTTGTAAGCGACCTGTGTTGGGCTCATCGAATCGTCCGCTTAAATCGCTGACGGATATGATCAAAGGAAAGCAAGGTCGTTTCCGTGAGAACTTGCTTGGAAAGCGAGTCGATTATTCTGCTCGTAGTGTGATTGTTGTCGGGCCAGAGCTGAAATTGCATCAGTGTGGTCTGCCCAAAAAAATCGCTTTGGAATTGTTCCAGCCGTTTGTGATTCGTCGACTCAAAGAACTGGGCCATGCTGACACAATCAAGAGCGCGAAGCGCATGCTTGAACGGCGTGACGAAGATGTCTGGGACATTCTTGACGAAGTCATTCACAACCATCCTGTGTTGCTGAACCGAGCTCCTACGCTTCACCGAATTGGTATCCAAGCCTTCGAGCCGACTTTGGTTGAAGGAAATGCGATTCGTTTGCACCCGTTGGCGTGTAAAGGGTTCAATGCCGACTTCGACGGCGACCAAATGGCGGTTCACTTGCCGTTGTCGATCGAAGCTCAGGTTGAAGCGACCACGCTGATGATGTCGACTCATAACATCTTCAGTCCAGCGAATGGTGATCCAATTATCACCGCATCGCAGGATATTGTGATGGGTTGCTATTACCTGACAATGAAGCGTGAAAACGCTACTGGCGAGACCATGGTTTTCGCGTCAGCTGATGAAGTCTTTATGGCTTTCCAGCAGGGGAAAGTTGCACGGCATGCGACCATTCGCTTGCGGATGCCTAAAGATAAGCGAGTGATCGGTGAAGGTGCCAAGGGTTACCGCTTAGGCGGTCTGGTTGAAACTTCGCCCGGTCGAGTCATGTTTAACGACGTGTTGCCATCACGAATGTCGTTTTACAATGAAACCATGAGAAGCAAAGACCTTGCTCGAGTGATTTCAGATTGCTACCAAGAGCTGGGTCGTCGCGAAACGATTGAGCTACTGGACCGCATGAAGAAGTCTGGCTTCGAAACATCGACGGCCAGTGGTCTGTCGTTCGGGGCGAGTGACTTGAAAACGGCACCCAATAAAGAAGAGGTGATTGCGAACGGCGAAAGCGATGTTCTGAAGTTGATGAAGAACTTCAATCGTGGATTGATCACTGAGAAGGAACGTTACAACAAGGTTCTGGATATCTGGACTCATGCTCGTGAAGAAATTACGAAGAGCATGATGCATCAGCTTGAGCACGATGTTCGTGACGAAGGCCGCTATGTAAACCCTGTCTATCTGATGGCTCATTCGGGTGCTCGAGGGGGCGTCGGTCAGATGCAGCAGCTGGCCGGCATGCGTGGTTTGATGGCCAAGCCGAGTGGTGAGATTATTGAAACTCCGATTAAGTCAAACTTCCGCGAAGGTTTGACAGTATTGGAATTCTTTAGTTCGACTCACGGTGCTCGAAAGGGGCTGGCGGATACTGCCCTGAAGACAGCGGATAGTGGTTACTTGACTCGAAAGTTGGCTGATGTTTGTCAGAACATGGTCATTACTCAGCACGACTGCGGGACAACCAAGGGGTTGACTCGAGGTGTTGTTTACCGTGGTGAAAAGATTGAAGCCGGTTTGGCTGATTCGGTCCGTGGTCGTGTGAGCCGAACCAACATCGTTAATCCCATTACCGATGAGGTCATTGTTCGTGAAGACGAACTGATTACGGTAGAGAAGGCTCGTAAGATCGAAGCCATGGGGCTTGAGCGAATTCAAGTGCGTAGCCCGATGACTTGTGACTCGTCTTTGGGACTTTGTCAGCTTTGCTACGGCATGGATCTGTCAACAGGCGACTTGGTTGAACAAGGTCTCGCTGCCGGAATCATTGCTGCTCAAAGTATTGGTGAGCCTGGTACGCAGCTAACGATGCGTACGTTCCACACCGGTGGTGTGGCGATGGGTGGAACAGAGCAAAGCGAATTGTTGGCCAAGCGCAGCGGTAAGATTCGGTTTACTCGAATTCGTAGCGTGATGAATTCTGAAGGGTTGCCCGTCGTTCTTGGACGAAACGGTGAAATCAGCATCGTTGATTCGAAGGGGCGTGAAGTTGAAAAGCAAACAGTGCCCAACGGTTCGGTTCTGCAGGTCAAAGAAAATCAGCCTGTAAAAGAAGGCGATGTTCTGTGTAAATGGGACCCTCATGCTGTTCCGATTATCTGTCAGGTCGGCGGTAAGGTTCGGCTGGAAGATTGTGTTGAAGGCCAAACAGTTCGGTCTGAAAAAGAGGCGTCAGGTAATATTCAGCGAACCATCACTGAGCATCGAGGTGGATTACATCCTCAGGTGATGGTTGAAGACGGTGCGGGAACAATTCTTGACTTCTACTATCTGCCTGAAGGTGCCACTTTGCTGGTTCGCGATGGTGATCAGGTGGCTTCCGGATTTGTTGTCGCCAGAACGCCTCGTGATTCCTCAGGTACTCAAGACATTACCGGTGGTTTGCCTCGAGTGACGGAGCTGTTCGAAGCAAGAAGTCCCAAGGACCCGGCTGTCGTGGCTGAAATCGACGGTGAAGTCGAACTGCTTGCTGAAAAGAAACGCGGCAAGCGAATCGTTGTGATTCGAGGCGGCGACGGCACTGAAATTGAGCACATTATTCCTCACGGCAAGCAATTGTTGGTTCACACCGGTGATTTGTGCGTTGCAGGAGATGCTTTGGTTCGAGGTCCTTTGGTTCCAGAAGACATTTTGCGAGTCAGTGGCCCTGAAGAAGTTCAGCAGTATTTGCTTCACGAAATTCAGAACGTATATCGTGCTCAGCGTGTAGAAATCGATGATAAGCACATCGAAATCGTGATCGCTCAGATGCTACGTAAGGTGAAGATCACAAATGTCGGTGACACTGACCTGTTGCCGGGAGTCTTGGTTGACAAGTTCGAGCTGCAGAAAACGAACACTGAATTGCAATCAATGGGTCGAATCACCGATCCGGGCGATACTGAGTACCAGATTGATGACCTTGTGCCGGTTGCCGAGGTTGAAGAAGTGAATGCTGAGGTGGATTCACCAGTTCAATTCACCACGCCACGACCTGCCAAAGCAACTCCTCAGTTACTGGGGATTACGAAGGCGTCAGTGCAAAGTGAAAGTTTCATTTCGGCTGCCAGCTTCCAGGAAACAACAAAAGTTCTGACGGAAGCTGCCCTTGGTGGTCGATCCGACGGGTTGGTTGGATTGAAAGAGAATGTGATTTTGGGTCACCTGATTCCCGCGGGAACCGGGTTCCATTTGCATCAAGATTCGCATGTGCGTATTCATGAAGATGCGATTCGTGAGCAGGAAGAGGCAAAAGCTCGCATGATTGCCGCTCGTGACGACATGTTGACTGATTCAGAGTTGATGGCTCGCCGGCAAATGGACGATGATCGTCCTCGGGCTCCCTCTTTGGCTGATTTGACCCCAGATGACTAAATAGGAAATTTCCTCAGCCGAATGGTGATGATTTCACTGTTCTGGCTGCGGGTGTGTTGACAGGGAGATTCTTTCCTAGATCTGTCAAAACATTGATTCGCACAACAGAAGGTTGACGATCATCCAGAGTCTGGGTATTGTCCGTCGCTTCGCCCAAAAAAGCAGGAAAACTGCGGTTCGGAAATATTTGATATGCCAACGATTAATCAACTGGTTCGAAAGCCGCGAAAGCAGCAAAAGGCCAAGAATAAGACTCCACTTCTCGAGGGTTGTCCTCAAAAACGTGGTGTCTGTCTTCAGGTGAAGACTGTAACGCCTAAGAAACCGAACTCTGCGTTGCGAAAAGTCGCTCGAGTTCGACTTTCGAACGGAAAGGAATGTACGGCGTACATTCCTGGTGAAGGTCACAACCTGCAGGAGCATAGCATTGTTCTTGTTCGTGGTGGTCGAGTACGCGACCTTCCCGGTGTTCGCTACAAGGTAATTCGCGGTGTTCTGGATACGCTCGGTGTGAGCGATCGACGACAGGCTCGCAGCCGTTATGGCCAGAAACGCCCCAAATAAACAGTTTGAAAGAACACGCCTGACATGGTTAAGAAATTTACAGCAAGTGCGACTCAGCTTAAGCCTGATACTCGCTACAACAGCAAGCTGATTTCCAAGTTCGTCAATTGCTTGATGTACGATGGTAAGAAGAGTGTTGCCACTCGAGTCGTTTACGACGCGTTGGAAATCATTGGCAAGCAGCTTCCTGACGAGTCTCCGATCGAGGTTTTCGAGGCGGCGGTAGACAATGTTAAGCCGGCAATTGAAGTTCGCTCTAAGCGTGTTGGTGGTGCCACTTATCAGGTTCCAACGCCAGTGAGTCCTCGACGGCAACAGGCGTTGGCAATCCGGTGGTTGCTTGAAGCGGTTCGCGGTCGGAAAGGGCGTCCAACAGATCGCTCGCTAGCCGATGAGTTGCTTTCGGCTTATCGCCGAGAAGGCACTGCGATGACGAAACGTGAAAATGTTCATCGAATGGCTGATGCGAATAAAGCGTTTTCGCATTTTGCTTGGTAGTTCATCCTTCTTGGATGGAAGATTCAATCACGCCAGACGGGAGTTTCCTGTGTGGCGTTTTTTTACGCCTGTTGGTTGCTGTTTTTGTGTCTCAGGCAGTTTGTTGTTTTTGGTTCCGCTGAAATTGAAGAGTTGGTCACATGTCGCGTGATATTGAAAATATTCGAAACATCGGAATCATTGCTCATATTGATGCGGGCAAGACGACAACGACTGAGCGGATTTTGTACTACACCGGTGCGTCCTATCGGATGGGCAATGTGGACGATGGTACAACCACAACTGACTTCGATGAGGAAGAGGCCAATCGTGGTATCACGATTTATTCTGCTGCAGTCACCTGTGAGTGGGCGGGGCGAACCATCAATATTATTGATACTCCCGGGCATGTGGATTTTACCGCTGAAGTTGAGCGAAGTCTGCGTGTTTTAGATGGAGCTGCGGTGATCTTTAGTGCTGTAGAAGGGGTTGAGGCTCAGAGTGAGACGGTTTGGAGGCAGGCCGATACCTACAGCGTTCCCCGTGTCTGTTTTGTGAACAAGATGGATCGCATTGGTGCGAGTTTTGAAAATGTGGTTTCGGCAATGGAAGATCGGTTGAAGGCCACGCCTTTGGTTTTGCAGCTGCCGATTGGTGAAGGCCCTGTGACGAATCCGGGAGGGTTTCGGGGGATTGTGGATTTGATCCGCATGAAAGCGATGTATTGGGAGGAGGGTTCGCAGGGGGAGAAGGTTCGCGAAGAGGATGTGCCGGAGTTTATGGCAGATGATGCAGAGTTGATGCGTTCTGAGATGATTGATGTGCTCGCCGATTTGGATGAGGTCATCATGGAGGCGGTGATGGAAGAGCTGCCGGTGTCTCAAGAGATGATTTACCGTGCACTAAGGCAGGGGGTGGTTGAGGCGAAGTTTCAGCCAGTTTTGTGCGGTTCGTCGCTCGACTATATCGGAGTGCAGCCGCTCCTTGATCTTATTGTAGAATGCCTGCCCAGCCCTTTGGATCGTCCGCCAGTGACGGGGATTGATCCCACACCGAAAGGGAAGGGGGCGATCGTTACGCGGAAGACGGACTTGGCTGAGCCTGTGTGTGTGCTGGTGTTTAAAATTCAGGCAGATACGCATGGTGATCTCTATTTTGCGCGTGTTTATTCAGGGGTGCTGAAAAGCAATTCGCGTCTGGTGAATCCGCGAAATAAGAAGAAGGAGTTGGTGACTCAGCTGTGGCACATTCAGTCGGATTCGCGAGAGAAGGTGGATCAGGTTGAGGCAGGGGACATCTGTGGGATTATTGGGCCGCGAGATTCGGCGACCGGGGATACTCTTTGTGATCCGCAGCAGCAAGTTGTGTTAGAGCAGATTCGGTTTCCTGACACAGTGATTTCTGTGGCCGTCGAGCCGGATAGCAGTGCTGATCGAAAGAAGATGGTCGACGTCTTGGATCGTCTGCAGCGTCAGGACCCGACCTTTACGGCTCGCGTTGATGCTGAGACTGGTCAAACCATCATTAGTGGCATGGGAGAGCTTCATCTTGAAGTGATTCAGCATCGGATGGAGCGGGATTTTAATTTGAAGGTGCGGGTTCATAAGCCTCGGGTGAGCTACCGGGAGATGCTTGAGAAGTCTATCGCGGTCGAAATTGTGTTTGACGTCACGACTCCGGCGGCTAGCTTGTATTTCGGCGTGACCTTGTCGGCTGAAAGTGTGCCAAAAATGGAAGAGCCAGTTTCTGTCAAGCAAAGGCTCAAGCCCGGTGCCATTCCGTCCGAATTGATGCAGGTTCTGTTGGAGTCGTTAGGGGCTGAAGCAGAAGGAGGCGGAAAGTTTGGTTATCCACTGATGGATCTGCAGCTGACCGTAACAGGGGTTGACTATCGGGAGGATGGGACAAACGACACTGCCGTTCGTTCGGCGGTTTCTCAGGCGTTTAATCGGCTGATTCAGGAGGGCGATTTTGTCACCATGGAGCCAGTGATGGCGATCGAGGTTGTCACACCTGAGGAATTTTTAGGAAATGTGCAGTCTGACCTAAGCGCAAGACGAGCCTTGATAGTAGACTCCGCCCGCCGCGGGGATCTCTGTGTGATTAAGGCTGAGGCTCCGCTGGTGAAGATGTTTGGGTATTCTACGGAGCTTCGGAGTCTCTCTCAGGGGAGAGCGTCGTATTCAATGGAGCCCTCTCGCTATTCAAAAGCTCCGTTGGATTCCAATCGCTAATTCTTTTGGTTGATATTCTGCGAAACCTTGCGAAACAGTGGCACCAATCGTTGACACTTTTCGATAGCGTCCCTAACATGTGCGATTCCCCGCGACCGGGGGCTCGATGAATTTACGTAAACTCTTTGGTGAAGGCGATTTGCGGTGGCTGCGGGAGACGAAAGTATCCGGATTCGGATGGAGGCTTATGACCATTCGGTCTTGGATCAGTCCGCTGCGGACATTGTTGATACTGCGAAGAGGACGGGTGCGATTGTGCACGGTCCGATTCCATTGCCAACCCGAGTGGAGCGGTATACGGTTTTGAGAGGCCCTCACATCGACAAGAAGTCGCGTGAGCAGTTCGAAATTCGGACACATAAGCGGCTGATAGATATCTGTCAGCCTACTGGTAAGACGATTGATGCTTTGAATAAGCTGTCTCTGCCTGCCGGTGTTGATATTAAGATTAAGACGACCGCCACTGCGTAGTGGTGTAGTAGTCTGTTGTGTATTTGGGCCCGCAAGGCGTTGCGGGTCTTTCCTTTTTGAGTTTTGGCGCGCGGGTTCTGTGTTATGCCTGTCGGTCTTTTAGGTAAGAAAATCGGAATGACTCAGGTTTACAATGACGATGGCGTCATTGTTCCTGTCACAGTCATTGAAGCTGGCCCATGTACTGTAACTCAGGTTCGGTGCAGTGATAGGGATGGCTACAGTGCTGTGCAGCTTGGGTTTGGTTCGAAGCCACGACGTCTAGCGTCGCGAGCTGAGCGTGGGCATGTTGCCGACATCGGCGGGCGGCGTCAGAAGGAGAAGGCTGCTGCTGGTGTTGAGTTGCTTGAGAAAGCTGGCTGCGAGCCGCAGCGGTTTGTTCGGGAGTTTCGTGTAGATCGCGAAGGTTCTGATCTTTCTGTAGGCGATGTGCTTGATGCCGGTGTTGTTGCTGACTGGAAATTCGTTGATGTGATCGGCACATCAAAGGGTCGAGGTTTTGCCGGGGTGATGAAACGGCATAACTTTAAAGGTCAGCGTGCCAGTCACGGTGCTAAGCGAATTCATCGACACGGTGGTTCGATTGGTCAGTCTGCGGATCCTGCAAAGGTAATGAAGGGGACTCGAATGAGCGGCCGTTATGGCGGCGTTCGAGTGACTGTTCGTAACTTGAAGGTTGTTCGGGCCGACTCTGAAAATAACGTGATTTTGGTTGAGGGTGCTATTCCAGGGCCTAACGGTGGCTTTGTTGTTGTTCGTCACTCGGCCAAGAATCGGAAGTAGGTGTTGTGATGATGAAGATTCCGGTTCGTGATATGTCGGGCGGCTCAGCCGGCGACTATGAGTTTGACGCAGCAGAGTTGGCTCCGGGCGATATTAATCGTCAGTTGTTGCACGACGCTGTGGTGATGTATGAGGCCAATCGTCGAGTCGGTACCGTGCAGACGAAGTCTCGCGGTATGGTTCGGGGAAGTACAAAGAAGCTGTTTCGGCAAAAGGGAACTGGTAGAGCTCGTGCTGGAAATGCTCGGACTCCTGTTCGTCGTGGCGGTGGTCATGCTTTTGGTAAGAAGAATCGAGATTTTTCTTATCGATTGCCGCGTAAGGCGATTCGGCTTGCGACGCGAATGGCTTTGTTAAGCAAGTTTCAGGATGAGCAGGCTGTTTTGGTGAGTGAGTTGGCTTGTGCTGCTCCGAAGACCAAGGTGATTGCTGAGATGTTGACAAAGCTGAGCGTAAGCGGTTCGGTTCTGTTGGTGTCCGCTGGTCTAGATAAGATTCTGTACCAGTCGGCTCGGAATATTCCGGGAGTTGCCGTTCTGCCTGTTTCGGATTTAAATGCATACGATTTGTTGAAGCATCGCAACTTGGTGATGGCTTCCGGTGCGATGGATGTTGTTCTTGGCCGCGGTGAATCCGCGGTAGTTGCCTAAGGGGTTTGTGATGGCAGGTGGTGTGAAAAAAGGGCAGGGTATTGCTCTCGATGTGCATCAGGTCATCCGTCGTCCTTTGGTGACGGAGAAGGGTGTTCACGCTTCTGAGCGTTTGAACGCATACACCTTCGAGATTCATCCATTGGCGACGAAGACTGATGTGAAGACTGCGGTTGAGCACCTGTGGGGTGTTCGCGTTGATTCAGTGCGTACTCAAAATCGACAAGGCAAGCCAAGACGGCAGCGTGTTGCGATGGGGCGGACAAAGAGTTGGAAAAAGGCCGTCGTGAAGTTGCACGATGAGGACAGGATCTCCTTCTTCTAAGCAATTCCGTTTGGTTTCTGTCGGGTATAGAGTTCATGGGTATTCGTTTTTATAAACCAGTCACTCCGGGTCGTCGTGGGGCATCAGTCTCAGACTTCGCTGAGATTACGGACCGGAAAAAGCGGCCGGAGAAGTCTCTTACTGTTCGTAAGAAGAAGACCGGCGGTAGAAATAATCAAGGCAAGATCACATCGCGTCACCGCGGTGGTGGTCACAAGCGTCTGTATCGTTTGATTGATTTCAAGCGGACGAAAGACGATATCGCAGGCAACGTGACTCATATCGAGTACGATCCGAATCGTACGTGTCGAATCGCGTTGGTTGAATATGCTGACGGTGAGAAGCGATACATCTTGGCTCCCGAAGGCTTGGCTGCCGGAGCAGTGGTGATGAGCGGCGAGACTGTCGAGCCAAATGTCGGTAATTGTATGCCCCTTGCGAATATTCCGCTTGGCACAGAAGTTCATAATATTGAAATGCAGCCCGGTCGCGGCGGCCAGATGGTCCGCAGTGCGGGTACTCGAGCTGTATTGAATGCTCGTGAAGGTCGTTGGGCTCAGTTGACTTTGCCAAGTGGTGAAGTGCGACGTGTGCCGAGTCGTTGCCGGGCCACAATTGGCGTTGTTGGGAATGCTGACCATAGCAAGATTGTTTATGGGAAAGCTGGTCGGCGACGTTGGCTTGGTTGGCGTCCACATGTTCGTGGTACAACAATGAACCCGGTTGCTCATCCGCTTGGTGGTGGTGAAGGTCGAAACTCAGGCGGACGTCATCCTTGTAGTCCAACTGGTAAGCCAGCTAAAGGTGGTCGTACTCGTCAGAAGCGAAAAGCAAGTAACAAGGCGATCGTTCGTCGACGTCGATCACGGCGGTATGGTGAAGTTAAAGTTTAGGTTCGTTGGTCAAGCGGAATTGAGTCATGAGTAGGTCGCTAAAAAAAGGCCCGTACGTAGACGCGAAGCTTCTTAAGAAGATCGAGAAGCAGAACGTTGATAGTACGAAAGAGCCTGTGAAAACTTGGGCGAGAGCTTGTACGATCGCGCCAGAGTTCGTTGGTCATACTTTTCTTGTACATAATGGACGTGCTCACATCAGTGTTTACGTCACAGAAGACATGGTTGGTCATAAGTTGGGTGAGTTCTCTCCAACTCGGACCTTCCGCGGTCATGGTGCGAAAGGTAAGAAGTAGTCATGGGTATGGTTCGTGCTGTTCATCGACATGCTCGCATCTCTCCGACAAAGGTTCGTCCTTTTGCGGATATGGTTCGTGGTATGACTGCTGCTGAGGGCGTTGAGGCCCTTCGATATGTTCCAAATCGCGGTGCTCGGTTCCTTGAAAAGGTTCTTAAGAGTGCGATTGCAAATGCTGAAGATCGTGGTGTAAGGAGTCCAGAGCGGCTCAAGATTTCGGAGTGCCGTGTTGACGGTGGGCCGATGTTTAAGCGTGTTCAGCCTCGCGCTCGAGGTATGGCGTTTCTGATTCGACGCCGAACGGCTCACATTCATGTGGGCGTTGACGCCCCGGATGTTGTTTGATCCTTAAGATTATCAAAGAGGTGGAGTGATGGGTCAAAAGGTACGTCCAACGGGGTTTCGCGTCGGGGTGATGGAGAACTGGCGAAGCCGCTGGTATGCACCTAAGCGTGAGTTCGGTGACTTACTTCTTGAGGACTTCAAGATCCGTAAGTATGTGCGAACTAAGTATCAGTTTGCTGAAATCGCTAAGGTAGAAATCGAGCGGACAAGAGATCAGGTGATTGTTCATCTGTTCACGGCTCGACCTGGTGTGATTATCGGTCGAAAAGGTCAAGAGATTGATCGGCTTAAGGGTGATTTGGAGAGTCTGACTGGACGCCGAATGGACCTTAAGATTGTTGAGATTGGCAATGCAAATCGCAACGCGAAGTTGGTTGCTGATAAGGTTGCTCAACAGCTCTCGAAGCGAGGTAGCTTCCGAAGAGCAATTAAGAAAACACTAGATGAAGTGATGAGTTCCGGCGTCTATGGCGTGAAGATGGAACTCTCTGGCCGCCTTGGCGGTTCAGAAATGTCACGAAAAGAGAAGGCGATTCGCGGGTCTATTCCGTTGTCTACTCTCAGGCGTCATGTGGACTACGGGTTCACTGAAGCGAAAACACCCCAGGGTGTGATTGGTGTAAAAGTGTGGATCGACCTAGGGGATTATTCGGACGAGGAGACTTCTGATGGCGCTAATGCCAAAACGGGTCAAGCATCGAAAAAGCCAAAGAAGACGTATAAAAGGTGATGCTCATCGTGGTAACACGGTGGTCTTTGGTGAGTGGGGTCTCCAATCGCTTGAAGCGGGTCATGTAACTGCTCAGACGATTGAGGCCTGTCGTATTGCGGCAACTCAATATATTCGTGGAGTTGGTAAGTTATACATTCGTGTGTTTCCGCACAAATCTGTAACTTCCCGTCCACTCGAGACAAGAATGGGTAAGGGAAAAGGTGAACCGGATCGTTGGGTCGCCATCGTTAAACCTGGAACTGTGATGTTCGAGGTCAAGGGTGTGGATCGAGCTGCTGCTCGCGATTGCTTTAACCGAGTTGCTCACAAGCTTCCGGTTCGCGTTCGTTTGGTCGGTAAGCTTCCGGAACTTTCGTAGTATTTAGATTGAAGTTAGGGTTCGAGATGTCCAAAGCGACAAGCCTTCGGGAACTGTCTGACGAGCAACTGCAGATTGAGCTTACTCAGGCCCAAAAAGAGCTTTTCGATGTTCGCTTTCAATCGGCGTCGGAGCGTAATGATACTCCGAGCAATTTGAAGAAATTGCGTCGTGGGATCGCTCGTGTGAAGACAATCCAGCGTCAGCGAGAACTTGCTGCCGTTAGTCAATAGAGTTGTTGGACAGAAGAGTCATGAAAAGAGTATTGACCGGCACCGTTACGAGTGCCAAAGCGGCTAAAACACTTCGAGTCGATATCGAGCGTCGTTTTCGGCACAAAAAGTACGGCAAAATTGTTCGAAGCCGAACAATTTGCGCTGTTCATGATGAAGGCTGCGTCGCTGGTGAAGGCGATCTCGTTGAAATCATTGAGTGTCCTCCACGTTCAAAGACCAAGCGTTGGGATTTGGTTCGGGTTGTCAAGAAGTTTGAGGCAATTTCGGCTGATACAGGGAGCGTTACTGCTGAGTAAGCAGTGATGATTGAGGTGCTGTTATGATTCAGATGCAAACTGTTTGCGATGTCGCTGACAACTCTGGGGCGAAAATTGTTCGCTGCATTAAAGTGTTGGGTGGTTCTCGTCGTCGTTACGCGACCGTTGGAGATGTGATCATCTGTAGCGTTCAAAAATCCATTCCGGGTAGCAGTATTAAGTCAGGTACTGTTGTTCGTGGTGTGATTGTTCGCGTTCGTCGTTCGGTGAGACGTGATGATGGTTCTTACGTGAAGTTCGACCGGAACGCGGTTGTGCTTGTTGATCCTGATGGAAATCCTCGGGGCACACGTATTTTTGGAGCTGTTGCCCGCGAGTTGCGCGAGCGAAAATATATGAAGATTGTTAGTCTGGCGAACGAGGTCGTATAGTCCTCACCGATTTGTCTTGGGCGATCAGATACAAGGGTTGGCAATGCCACGTCTGTTGGAAAAGTATAATCAAGAAGTTATTCCTGCTCTGAAAGAAGAGTTAGGTCAGAGCAATGTGCACGCGATTCCAAAGTTGGAAAAGATCGTGGTGAGCATGGGCGTCGGTGAAGCTGTTAATGATCGGAAGAAGCTGGATTCAGCTGTTGATCACTTGACGACTTTAGCAGGCCAAAAGGCAATTGTCTGTCGGGCTCGTAAGAGCGTGTCGGGTTTTCGTTTGCGTGAAGGTCAGCCCATTGGCTGTCGAGTCACGTTGCGAGGCAAGAGGATGTACGAGTTCCTAGAGCGACTGATCACTCTGGCCTTTCCTCGAGTACGCGACTTCCGAGGGATTAATCCAAACGGTTTTGACGGCAATGGAAACTATAACTGCGGCTTGCAAGAGCAATTGGTGTTTCCTGAGATCGATGCAGAGACTGTGAATCAGCCTCAGGGTATGAATATTGCCATGGTGACGACTGCCACAAATAATGACGACGGAAGAGCCTTGCTGAAAGCAATGGGGCTTCCTTTTAAAAATGACTAAATACAGACAAGAGCGGAATAATGGCCAGTAAAGCAAAAATCGAGAAGGCTAATCGAACGCCAAAATTCTCAAGTCGTATCGAACGTCGTTGTAATCTTTGTGGCAGGCCGCGGGCGGTTTATCGCAAGTTCAAGGTTTGTCGAATTTGTTTTCGCGACCTGTGTCTCGACGGTTTGGTCCCTGGTGCAAAGAAGGCCAGCTGGTAGACAGCCACGGCAGGAAGAAAGATTCGTATTATGATGACCGACCCAATTGCTGATTTGCTCACTAGGATACGTAACGGCGTTCATGTTGAACGACCGTACGTTGATATGCCTTGTTCAAAGGCTAAGGTTGCAGTCGTTGAAGCTTTGGCCCGAGAAGGTTATGTCTGGGATCACGAAGTGATCGAAGATGAAACGCTTCCGTACTCGTTGCTTCGAGTGAATTTGAAGTATGGCCCCAACGGCGAACACGTGATTCAGCATATTGAGCGCGTGAGTAAGCCGGGTTGTCGTGTCTATGTTGATGCGAGCGGAACCAAAGACGTTCGTCGGGGTATGGGAATCTCTATCCTGTCGACGTCAAGCGGCGTGCTCAGCAACCGCGAAGCCCGAAAAAAGGGTGTTGGCGGTGAGTTGCTGTGTCAGGTTTGGTAGATCAGTTATATTAGTTTGTGAGTGAGAGCTATGTCGAGGATCGGAAAGAAGCCTGTCGATTTTCCAGCGGCGGTTACAATAGCCGTTGACGGAAAGACGGTCACCGTTAAGGGACCAGAGGGCGAATTGAATCTGACTGTTCACCCGAACATGTCGCTCGACCTCGACAACGATGGTCGCGTTCTGAAGGTGGTTCGTCCAGACGACTCCCGCGAGAATCGCGCCCTTCATGGCCTGACCAGAAGCTTGGTTCAGAACATGGTTGACGGAGTTCAAAAACTGTTCGAGCGACGTCTTACGATTGTGGGAGTTGGTTACAATGCCAGTCTGGCTGGTAACAAGCTGTCTCTTTCGGTTGGATTCGCGAACACAATTGTGTTGGAAATTCCAGACGGCGTGAAAGTTGACGTTCCAGCTGTGACGAGCGTGATTGTTCGCAGTGCGGATAAGCAGGCTGTCGGCCAATTTGCTGCCAATGTCAGAGCCGTTCGACCACCGGAGCCATACAAAGGCAAAGGGATTCGATATGAGAATGAGCAAGTTCGACGTAAAGCAGGCAAAGCATTCGGCTCTAAGTAAGTAAAGCGGTTGATACCGTAAGGTAAAGTCAAATGAGAGCTCAGAAGAAGCTTCAACAACGAAAAACGCGTCGCGGTTTTCGAGTTCACAATCGAGTGAGGCGAGATAGCCAAGGTCGACCAAGGCTGGCTGTATTTCGTAGTAATCGACATATCTATTGTCAGATTATTGATGATGTTGCGGGTAAAACGCTCGTGGCAGCAAGCACAATGGAATCGTCCATCGCGGGACCTGGCAAAGTGGCAAGCAATGTTGCTGCCGCCACAGCTGTCGGTGAGTTGATCGCCAAGCGTGCCGCTGAAAAGGGCATCGAGCAAGTTGTTTTCGACCGTGGTGCATTTCGGTATCATGGTCGCATCGCTGCTTTAGCGGATGCTGCACGCGGCCAAGGTTTGAATTTCTAAGAAACATCCAGAGGTGGTACCTGTGTCAGGATCAGATCAACAACGAGAGTCTCCAGAGTCAACGATTCAGATTCGTCGATGTGCGTGCGTAGTAAAAGGCGGTCGTCGTTTTAGCTACGCAGCACTCGTAGTGTCGGGTGATCGTCGTGGGCGAGTCGGTTATGGATACGGCAAGGCCGTTGAAGTGCCCCTTGCTATCGAGAAGGCAACCAAGGCTGCCAATCGTTCCACAAAAGCGTACTCAATCGTCGAAGGTACGATCCCTCACGATGTAATCGGCACTTTTAGAGCTTCGAAGATTCTGCTTCTTCCTGCTAAGCCGGGAACGGGGATCATTGCCGGCGAATGTGTTCGTCAGGTTCTAGAATCTGTCGGCGTGACTGATATCCTGACCAAGTCGTTTGGATCCAATAATCCTTTAAACTTGGTTAAAGCGACTTTTGACGCTCTTAGCCGCTTGCAGACAAAAGAGCAGGTTGCACTGCTGCGTGGGGTAACCTTGACATGATCATCAACGACGTACATGTTGGAATTCAGAAGCGTAAGCCACGGAAGCGAATCGGGCGAGGGCCTGGGAGTGGTCACGGCAAGACTTCTGGCAGAGGTCACAACGGCTACTACAGCCGTTCTGGTTCGAAGCGCCGGAGTGGTTTTGAAGGCGGCCAGACTCCATTGTTCCGCCGCGTCGCGAAACGTGGGTTCAATAACAAGCAGTTCGCATCGACAGTTGTGATTATCAATGTCGGGCAGTTGAACGATTGCTTTGATGATGGTGCTGAAATCACAGTTGACGACTTGATCGCTAAAGGTCTGATCCCGAGTCGTCATGACTTGGTGAAGATTTTGGGTGACGGCGAGTTAAAGAAGAAGTTTGTCGTGAAGGCCCATCGTTTTTCGGTGAGTGCCGAAGAGAAGCTGGTCGCTGCCGGCGGTAAGTACGAACGCGTTTAATTTCATCCTTTTAACTGGCCATCCGGAGTTTCGCAGTTTGTGATCTCGGAGGAAAGTTTATGTTCTCCAAACTTCTGACCGTATTTCGCATCCCGGAGCTGCGTCAAAAGATTCTCCTGACGATCGGACTGCTCGCAGTCTATCGCATGGGTTTCAATATGACTCTGCCATTTATCGACCATGCCGCATTGAAGGACATGCTGTCGAACGCGGGTGGATCAGGGTCCGGGCTTCGAGACCTGTTGAACACTGTGTCGATGTTTTCGGCCAGCAGTATCACAAACGGTTCAATCTTCGGTTTGGGCATCATGCCCTATATCACCGCTTCGATCGTCTTTCAGTTGCTTGGGACGGTTTATCCGCCGCTGGAGCAGCTGCAGAAAGAGGGCGAAGCTGGCCGTCGCAGATTGAATGAATATACTCGGTATGCGACTGTTGGAATTTGCTTGATTCAAAGTTTCTTTTTGATCAAGACATTGGCAAACGGTGGCTTGGGCGGGCAATTTGTGCTGTCGCAGTACACAGGCTTTCACTGGATGCTGTTGGGTACGCTCGTGATGACCTCAGGAACAGTGTTCCTGATGTGGATTGGCGAGCAGATTGATGCCTACGGTATCGGAAACGGCATCAGCCTACTAATCATGGCCGGAATTCTCGCTCAGATGCCAACCGCGGCGGGTGGTTTTTTAAGCCAAGTCGCTGACAACGGCTGGCAGCTAGGAACAAATCGCGGAGTTGAGTTACTGCTCGTCTTGGCTGTGTTGTTCATCTTGGTGGTTGTTTGGGTCGTGTTCATTACGCAGGGCCAACGCAAGATTCCAATTCAAAGTGCTAAGCACGTTCGCGGTCGTAAAGTCACGGGCGGACAGCGTCAGTGGTTGCCTCTTCGAGTCAACCAAGCTGGCGTGATGCCAATCATCTTTGCTTCAAGTTTATTGCTGCTGCCTTACTTCGTCTTCAATCAGTTAGCCAATATTTGGCCAACGAGCTCGACCGTTCAGACACTGGCTGGTGCGTTTGGGCCGGGTAATGGCTTTGTTTACAACATCTGTTTTGTCATTCTGATTTACTTCTTCTGTTACTTTTGGACTGCGATCACCTTTAACCCAAAGGACATGTCGGAGAATCTGAAGGACATGGGAAGCTTTATTCCCGGTTACCGTCCTGGTGGTCGAACTGCAGCTCATCTTGAGCAAGTCATGTTGCGGATCACCTACATCGGGGCCGCATTTCTAGCGATCATCGCCGTCATTCCAACGGTCATTTCGACAACTCTGACGGGCGACTATCAAATTGCCAGCTTTTTTGGCGGGACTGGTCTGTTGATCATTGTGAGTGTTGGTTTAGATCTAGTTCAAAAAGTGGATTCTCATCTGGTTATGAGAAATTACCCGGGATTGCTGGACACAGAAGAGTAATTCGATCATCGTCTGCGGCCCTTCGCCGTGGTGTCAGAGAAGAAAGTCGAATCCATGAAGGTTCGTTCAAGCGTTAAGAAGATTTGTGAGCACTGCAAAGTGGTGAAGCGTCGGGGACGAACTTACGTCATCTGCCCTTCAAATCCGCGTCATAAGCAGCGCCAAGGTTAATCTCGTTAGATATTGAAAGTGTGACTCGATGCCTCGTGTCCTCGGTGTTGACATCCCAAATAACAAGCCAACGTACATTTCGTTGACTTATCTGTTCGGCGTTGGTCGTGTTCAGTCGGTGAATATTTGCTACGAACTGGGGATTGATCCTCAGGCGCGTGCAAGCGAGTTGACTGAAGATGAAGTCAGCCAGATCACCAATCATTTGGACAAGAACTACACGGTCGAAGGTCCGTTGCGTCGAAAGATTCAGCAAGACATCGGTCGGTTGCGTGAAATTCAAAGTTATCGCGGTGTACGACATCGGCGTGGACTTCCTGTTCGCGGTCAACGAACGAAGACGAATGCACGGACAAGAAAAGGTCGTAAGAAGACAGTTGCCGGTAAGAAGGGCGTGAAGGACATGAAACACTAACCGAAGTCGTCGGTGATGAGTGATTTATGTTCTGTGCTATCCTGTTCTTGATCAAGAACGCCTTGAGTTTGGAAGTAGTGTACTGTGGCTAAGACAAAGACAAAGAAGCGCGTTCGTCGTAACGTGACGAAGGGAATTGCCTACATCAAGGCAACCTTCAACAACACGATCGTGACAATGACGGACACCAACGGAGACGTCCTGTGCTGGGCGACAGCTGGGACGGTTGGATTCAAAGGGTCTCGAAAGAGCACTCCCTTTGCGGCTCAACGTGCTTCAGAAACAGTTGCTGAGCGTGCTGCCAAATGCGGCGTGAAAGAAATCGAAATCCGGGTCAAGGGTCCTGGGAGTGGTCGTGAAAGTGCGATTACCGGTTTGCAATCTTCTGGAATAACGGTTCGTTCGATCGAAGATATTACACCGCTTCCACACAACGGATGTCGACCTCCCAAAAAGCGTCGCGTTTGAGCCTGTTTGTTGGTTGGTTACAGGTTGAATTGCTTAGCAGGAGATCATTATGAGAATTCGTTGGCGTGGTTTAGAGTTGCCTAGCCGGGTCTACCCGGTTAAGGATGTATTGACGAGTAGCTTCGGTCAGTTTGTTGCTGAGCCGTTCGAACGTGGTTTCGGCTCTACAGTTGGAAACAGTCTCCGTCGAATTCTGTTGAGTTCGCTCGAGGGGGCGGCCGTCACCCGAGTCAGGATTCAGGGGATTCAGCATGAGTTCACGACGATCCCTGGTGTCGTGGAAGATGTGACAGATATCTGTCTGAATCTGAAGTCGTTGGTACTGAAAAATCACAGTGCTTCGACGAAGACGGTACGGATTGAAAAGAACACCCGCGGTGTGGTTACCGGTGCTGATGTGATCTGCGACGATCAGGTCGAGGTTGTGAATCGTGATTTGGTAATCGCGACCATGACTGATGATGTGCCGTTCAACGTTGAAATGACTGTTGAGAACGGTCGTGGCTACGTATCTGCTGCTGAGCATTCACAGAATGACCCAGAGATTGGCGTCATCCCTTTGGATGCAGCATTTTCTCCAATCGTTCGTGTTCGTCACGAAATTGAAGAGACTCGAGTCGGCCAGCGAACGAATTACGATCGTTTGATTCTGAAAATCTGGACGAACGGCACGGTTTCACCTTCGATGGCACTGGTGGAAGCTGCCAAGATTATGCGGAAGCATTTGAATTGCTTCATCACGTATCGCGAACCGGGGCCAGAATCGAGTCCTGAAGGTGGTTTGCGTGGAATGATGGAATCCACCGGCTACAGCCCGGTCGATATGGAATTGGAAGAGAAGCTGAACAAGAGCTTAGCTGAACTAAATCTGTCAGTTCGAGCGACTAACTGTTTGGAATCTGTTGGGATCAACATGGTTCGTGACTTGGTCGTTCGCAGTGAAGATGAGCTGCTTCAGGTTCGTAATTTTGGTGAGACAACATTGGACGAAGTTCGTGAGAGACTTGAGGAAATTGATCTTCGTCTCGGCATGCGTTTGCCCAATCAGCAAAACGGGTAGTTTAGATCCCGTTCATTTTTTCATTAACTCATTTGTTCGAAAGGTGTCGCCATGCGACACAAAGTCCGCGGTCGTAAGCTCGGCAGAAACGCTTCTCATCGCAAAGCGATGTTTCGCAACATGGCGAGCAGCCTGATCAAATCATTCGAGATTGACGAAGATGCTGAAAATGCTCCTCTCGTTGCTGGTCGAATTGTAACGACGGTTCCTAAGGCCAAAGAGGTTCGTCCTATTGTCGAAAAGCTCGTGACACTGGCGCGTAAGGCACGTGCACACGAATCTGCTGCTTCTGAGTTTGCGACAGATGCTGCACCGGGCACAGATGAATGGCAGCAGTGGCGAAAGAGTGATCAGTGGCAGAAGTGGAACGCTGCGATTGCACCTGCTGTCGCTCTGCGAAGGCGAGCGTTTGCTGATCTCAGAGACAAACAGGCGGTGCTTGTGTTGTTCGGTTCGCTATCTGAAGCGATGGCTGATCGAGACGGTGGGTACCTTCGGATTGTACGTTTGCCTCAAGTGCGATTGGGCGACTCTGGCCAGCAAGCTCTGGTTGAATTCGTGGGTACAAGAGATCGTGTGAAGAGCCGGAAGCGTGTTGCTCCAGTTGTTGAGCAAGCGTCTGCTGAATCAGAACCAGCGGCTAACGTTGAAGAAGAGAACACCGAAAAGTCAGCTGAATAGCTCACGATTTTGCTTCGAAAAGTTGAACCACCCAAGTCGGGTGGTTTTTTTGTGCGCCAATCTGATGGAATGGTCGATATTTATTCAGGGAGTTTTCCTGCGTGGGTGGAGATCGAGTTGATGGTTGCTGAGTTTGACTTCTGCGAGGCGATGACCTCATTGTGTCGCGATGTTTGTGAGCGGCATCGGGAGTTTCGGCATATTGACATGAATCAAGTGCTGGTTTCGGTGGCGCAGACGAGATCTCCGTCTAAGTTCGGCCGGCAAGCGAAGCTTACTCCTTTGAGATTCGCGAACGGTAGACGAGTGGAGAAGCGAGGAGATCAATATTGGGCCGTGCAGCGACTTTGGCATGACGGGCTAGAGATGCGTTACCTGCTGACGTTCTATCTTCCGAGATTTCAGGACCAGTCTTACACCGAGAAGCTGGTGACGGTGTTTCACGAGCTCTATCACATTGATCCAGAGTTCACTGGTGATGTGCGTCGGTTTCCGGGGGCCTGTTATCTGCATTCTGAGAGTCAACTCGAATACGACCGGCGGATGGCCAGATACGTTCGGCAATATCTGAGGATCACGACGGATCCCACCAAGCGTTCGTTCCTGAAGACTAATTTCCGTGGCCTCGAACGCAAGCAAGGCAAGGTGGTTGGGTTAAGAGTACCGATTCCTCGTGTGCTTCCGGTACCCGCTAAAGAAGCCGCGTAGATCTT
Source organism: Fuerstiella sp. (assembly GCA_039974975.1). GTDB lineage: Bacteria > Planctomycetota > Planctomycetia > Planctomycetales > Planctomycetaceae > Fuerstiella. The sequence goes on from JBDWHY010000019.1 coordinate 206,139, forward strand.
GGATTCAACCCTTGGTTCGTTGAGATTCTTTTTCATCATGATGACTGGGGCAGGGCAGTTGAAGCTGAGGCCAGCGCCGTAGTGATGTGACGATGTTCTTGTCTTGGCTGAGTGAATCAGGTTGAGCCTGCTTCTTTGGCCTTCATGGTGTTCGAGGTGCGGGGTATCAATGAGTGTTTTTGCGGCTGGCGCATGTCTGTTTGAAATTGTGAGAGGTGAGTGATGCAGTTTGCCCCCAAGGATGTGCGACCGTCGCTGTTTTATCAGCGAATGATCCATGCGATTGTGCCTCGACCGATCGCTTGGGTTTCGACACGGTCCGGCGATGGTGTTTCGAATGTGGCCCCATTTAGCTATTTCACCGGCGTCGGTAGTCGGCCGCCCTGCTTACTGTTCTGTCCAGCGAATGGACGGGACGGCCAGCCGAAGGATACCCTTCGGAACATTCAGGATACGGGGGACTTTGTTGTCAATATCGTGTCGGCTTCGGTGGCAAAGCAGATGAATGATTCGGCGACAAGCTTACCTGCAGAGGAGTCTGAGTTTTCATTCTGTGAGCTAACTGAAGTTCCCAGTACTGTGGTCGACGCTCCGCGGGTGGGGGAGTCGCCGGTTCAGTTTGAATGTCGTCAGATGCAAGTTTTGAACCTTGGCGAGGGGCCGGGAGGGGCCAACGTTGTGATTGGCGAAGTGGTTCAAATGCACATTGATGATCGCGTGATTGGGGCTCGAGATTTGATCGATCCGGATCTCCTGGACGCTGTTGGGCGAATGGGGGGGCTTAGTTACTGCCGAACCAAAGATCGCTTTGATTTGCCTCGGCCGGAATAGTTGGGCAGTCGCGTCTAGTTTCGAACGCCATTTGTTGATTGATCAGCAGATCTAAATCTGAGAAGTAGATGTTGTATGCCGGCTCTCGGGTGAGTCCCAGAGTTGAACGCTGGGTCTATCTGCCCGTTGAAAAAGGCAACCCGACGCGTCAGCGAGGGATATTGAATGTGCAGAACCTCAGGGTTTCGGGGGAATTCATCCTTCGCTTACGCGTCGGGTGACCACAACTGAGCTTTTCAACGGGCTGCTATGGCTCTGGGCCTGTCAGAGCTGATTTGATGGCGAATCGAGTCCACCGCTGATCTTAGAGCCGTGATTTGGGGCCGTGATATTCGATTGCCGTCAGTTGGGTGGTTCGATCTATGGTGCGTTCGGTTTTGGCATTGCTTGTGGGGTGATGACGCATCTGAAGCCCGTGTGAAAAGCGCCGGTGTCTTGCTCGCCTTTCATTCGTGCGCTGACGCGGTAACCGATGCAGTATTCGTCGCTGCACATGAAGCTGCCCCCGCGTTGAACTCGCTTGATGATACCGGGTTCTTGCGGATCGAAGCTGCTGTTTGGGCCAGCTGGGTTTTTCTGAGGGCTGTTGAAGTAGTAGTCTGGTTGATAGTAGTCGGCACACCATTCCCAGACATTGCCCGTCATGTCGTGTAGGCCAAATTGATTGGCGGGGAAGGTGCCAACGGGAGCCGTTGTTTTGAAGCCATCTTCAGCAGTGTCTTCGATGGGAAATGTTCCCTGCCAGATGTTTTGCAGCTGCTTGCCATCTGGGTTTCTTTGGTTCCCCCATGGGTAAAAGTTACCTTGCTGACCGGCTCGAGCGGCGTATTCCCATTGAGCTTCCGATGGTAAGGATTTGCCGGCCCACTTGCAGTACTCTTGGACGTCGATCCAGCTAAGGTGAACAACGGGATGGTTCATGCGTTCTTTGATGTTGCTGTCTGGTCCTTCGGGGTGCATCCAGTCTGCGCCAGGAACATACTGCCACCAGCTATATGCTCCTTTTTCTGGATCGATGTCATCTCGGCTTTTCAGCTGCAGGCTGCAGATCGAACCGGGTTGATTAAATTCTTCTAAAATCGCGGTTTGTTCCAGTGCAGAACCTGGTTGGATGCTGCGTAATTCGGGCTGTTTTTCCGCCAAGGTGACGTAGTTTGTTGAGTCAACGAAGTCTTGAAACTGCGCGTTGGTCACTTCAGTTTTATCCATCCAGAATCCATCGATGGCAACGGCATGTGGTGGCACTTCATCTGCAGGTCCCGTATCACTTCCCATGACGAAAGTGCCTCCTGGAATCCAGACCATCGATCCCGTTTTGATATTCGCTGGTAGAGAGGCTGGGGGTTGTTGGAGGAGAGTATCCTTTACAGAATTTGGAATCGCGGAGAGTAATTTTTCAACGACTTCAGGGCGATGCAAAGCGGACTTGTTTCTGACAACGGGGATCGGCACGCCCAATGCGTTGCATGGTGTTTGCGGGGCAGCCGGAGCTGCTTGAGTTTCGGGTTCGGTGTCGTTTTTCTCCGTATCCTTTTTATCTACTTTGGGGGGGGCGACCTCCGGTTCGTTTGAGTTTCCTCCCATGGAAAGGACCACAATTGCGACAACAGCTGCGGCGAGAGTCACGAGTGCTGTGAAGGGGTTGTTCATGGCGATGGATTCGGTGGGTAAGAAAATCGGCCGCGATTCCGGCGGGTAGTTCGAAGAGGCATTAGGGGCGTCATTAAAGCCTAAAGATTGACTCTTCCCCAATAGCTATGGTGGGCAGATGTTCGCGGAAGTTCAAATAGGATTCCGGGGAAACAGGTCTCTCAGGTGTGAAACTCCTGCGAGGCAGCTTTCTGCGATTTCAGGTCCGCCTTTTTGGTGGACGCTTACCCAGCCGTCGAAGTCAGCTTCTGCGAGGGTTGGGATCAGTTGAATCCAATCCACGACGCCAGATCCGATCGGGACTTCGTCTCCTCCGCCGTCTGAGTTTGTGATGGTGTCGCGAGCTCTTAAGTATGATACTTGGGAGTAAAGATCTCGGAACGTATTGACAGATGATTCTCCCGAAAGCTCGGCGGTCGCTGGGTCGAATGCAATACTGATGGGGCCGTTCGTCACTTTTTTCAGAAGGCTGTCCACCAAGTCTCTTTGGTAGTTTGGTAGCAGCAAGGACAGCCGGCATCCAACATGATTACCATGTTGAGTGAGGTCGTTCAGGATTTCCACGAGCATTTGGAAACGTTCTGCTGACGTCATCCCCACTGTTGGTTTGGGAGTCGAACCAAGTGAGAATGGGTTTGTATCAAGATCCAGTTGTGCTGAGCTGCTTTGTTGTGGTTGTTGGGTATCGTGATCTGGGTTTGGGATGCGGCCACACTTGACGATGACGTGATCTGTCTGCAGCGTTCGAGCAATGCTCATTGATTTTCGAATGATGCCCAATCGAGGTTCAAGAAAATCATCTGCATACAGAGCGTGGCGTGTTGGGCAAAAGAGGCTGGCAACCTTCATTTCGCGTTCTGTTACGTACAGTCGGATTTGTCTCAGGCTGCTTTCCGATGCGTTTGCTTGTTCCAGTTCATGGCGGCTATTCAGCTGAACTCCATCCGCTGATCCGTTGCCAGCCATCGCGATCGCTCGCTTTAGGTTGGAGTTAAGGTTTTCTGTGGCTACCGCGAGTCGTAAAGGCATGAGAATGAGGTGCCGGTTGAGATGTTCGGGAATGTGAGGGCTAGGGGAGGACGATGTGTCCCTCGTGGCAAAGCCGCTGAATGATCAGGTTGCGTTAATTGTAGATCATCGGCCGTTAACGTTGGTGTGAACTGGTGTTTTGCAAGCGTCGTGAAACAGTCACGAGTCGGTAACCAATGTTCAAGCAGATGCGGACATTGTAACCTGTGAGAGTGAAAAGTCTTTTGTGCAGCGATAGCAGTTGCCGTACACGACTGAAATCTGAGTCTCCAGTTTCGGGATGAAAAATTGGAGACCTTTGTTAGTTTCGTTCCAACGATCTGAGAAAAGAGAATGCCGTGAATACTGTTGGAAGCTTGGCCGAATTTTTGAACCAGTTGGCTCCGTTGTCGCTTTCTGAAGACTGGGACAACACTGGGTTGTTGGTTGGGGATCTTGATCAAAATGTCAGCAATGTGATGACCTGTTTGACCGTCACAGAAGATGTTGTGTCGGAAGCTGTTCATGCGGGAGTTGACATGATTGTGTCTCATCACCCTGTGTTGTTTCGGGCAGCAAAGAAAATCACAACTCAAAGTGCGGAAGGCCGAATGCTATTGAAATTGATCGCTGGTGGGATCGCGGTTTACAGTCCTCACACGGCTTTTGATAGCAGTCAGCTGGGGATCAATCAGCGTTTGGCTGATGCTTTAGATTTACAGCAGATTCAATGTTTACGGGCATCGACTTTGGATGAGCATCCCGGAAGTGGTCGCTGGGGATGTTTGGTTGAAGGCACAAGCCTGTCCTTCTTTCTTGGCCAGATTAAAAAGGCGGTCGCAGCTGATTATGTGGAATACTGCGGCGATTTAGCATCTGACGTAAATCGCGTGGCTGTGGCGTGTGGTTCAGCCGCCGAGTTTCTAGCGGATGCAATTGCACATGGTTGCGACACATTTGTGACGGGCGAGGCTCGCTTTCATTCCGTATTGGAAGCTCAATCATCGAACGTCAACTTGATTCTGATGGGGCACTATGAAAGTGAGCGACCCGCAGTTGAGTGGCTGGCGAGTGAAATTCAAGAGCAGGTTTCCGGGGTGCAGGTGTTTGCGAGTGAGGCGGATACGAATCCCCTGCGAATCCATCATTGAATTTGAGGTCACCGGACCGATGGCAGTATGGTGGGGATAAATTCCCGCCGCGGAACGAGGCGGGGGCATCCTGGCGGGGCAATCGTGCAGGCCACATTTTCTATGAGTTCAACCCCACCGCACCCCAATCGACGATGTGTGGCCAAGAATGGAGATTCGTTGAAAGTTGAAATTTTCAGCAAGACAGCTCAAGTGCATCCGTTGAAACTCCGATAGGCTGGGAACCAAGTTGGAACACATGAGAGGTAAGCCTTTCAGTCAGTTCTGTTGGAAGAAAATTCTGAGTCGAAGTTAAGCCTCAAACTTTCTTTTAAAACTTGAACCGCGGGGTTGACAGTCAGTTTTTGACGGCTACACTTCCCCGCTCGCCAAACGGCACCTACCAAGGTTTGCAGTTGAGCGAAGATCTTTGACAATTTGATTGAGATTGTGAGTCTGTGAGTTTTGGCAAACAAAATTGCGAACTAGTCAGTCTTTGACCGGACTGACAAACAGGTTTTTGAACCTCTCTT
>JBDWHY010000020.1:0-71391 GCA_039974975.1 Fuerstiella sp.
TCGTCGCGTCTGGGAAAAATTCGGAAACGGTGCTGAAAAACATCCCAACTTGAAATGGTCGTTTTTCTACGTGGCCTTGAATTGGGATGATGCTGAAAAATGCCTGATGTGGGCGGATGACAACGAGTCGACTGTTTCTGAAATGCGAGCTTGGCGGCGGGCACAAAACGGCGAAGATTTGCTTGAAGAGTCAAACGAAGAGTATTCTGAATGGGCCGCTCCCCTGCACCTAGATACTCAGGATATGCAGACCACTGCGGTTAAAAATCCTGAAGATTTTGTTGCTGCCGGCGAAGGACCTCGTGCGGGTGCCGAAACTTACGAAGCGTCGGGAACAGAAACCATGGCGGGTGCTGCCCGAGACACGAGCGACTATGCTCCGTTTCGCGGTGATGCAGCGGCCCCCGCTCCGGGCGAACAGGCGGATGAAGTGGCCGTTCTTGAGCGTCCAGAGCAGACGGACGAGCAGCAATGGAAGCGTTTGGTAGGAATGTTGGAGCGACTTAACAGTACTTTGGATCCAAAGCTGATGTCTTCGTACGGCGGTCAGCCGGAGAAAATTCAGTTGCGATTTACGACTGCTTTTGCAGAGCTTCAAGAAAAGATGTCTGAAGTGGTTTGATTGCTTATTCAGTCAAGCATCTTCAAAATTGAATTGTCGTCAAGAGCTTCCGATGGAATGAGATTTCCATCGATTGCTTGTGACGACTTTTTCGCTGAAGTCTTCTGGCCTTGGTATTTGTTAGGTGATGGGCTTAAAGCAGAATTGTTGAAACCGATTCCCGGGTTGTGCCGAAAATTTTGACCGTGACGTCAAGAACGCCATCAACCCGGCTACGACAAGACGAGGTGATCATTAGATGAAATCGAACTCCCCCGCATCTTCTTCGACAAACCTTTTCTTAGTAGCGGTCGTTGCCGTGTTGGCATCGATCATGGCGTTTCAGTGGTGGGCCAACCACAGCGCCGCAAATTCGCCTGTGACTTATCAGTCTCGCAATCCTGAAGCTCGAGGCGATTTTTCAACAGACGAAAAGTCAACGATTTCAATTTTTCGGCAGTCCTCGCCTTCGGTTGTTTCGATTCGTGTCAAAATTTCTGAGGCCTATTCGGGCCGAGAACAAGAAGTGTCTTCCGGGAGCGGAGTCGTTTGGGATGATCAAGGACATATCTTGACCAACTTCCACGTCGTGGAACGAGCCGTTATTGATACTCAGTTCGTGCTGGAAGTTCAGTTTGCCGATCAGACAGTATTGGATGCCATCGTGGTCGGTGGAGTTCGTGAAGATGATCTGGCCGTGCTTCGAGTCAGTAAGGATTCGACAAAACTTGTGCCGATCCGTTTGGGGACTTCAAACGATCTTGAAGTGGGTCAAACTGTGTTGGCGATTGGTAGTCCGTTTGGTTTTGATCAGACACTTTCAACCGGTGTCATCGGTGGTTTGAATCGGTCTGTTTCCAGTGAACAGGGAACTCCGTTAACTGGCCTGATTCAAACAGATGCCGCCATTAACCCCGGCAATTCGGGGGGCCCCCTGTTAGATTCTGATGGTCGATTGATCGGTGTGAACACCGCCATCATTTCTCCGACAGGCGCGTATTCTGGATTGGGGTTTGCTGTGCCAGCATCCAAAGTGATGGAATCGGTTGATCTGGTTTTCAGTCACGCCAGCGGAACACCTCGACCAATCATCGGTGTGTCCGTGATGAGCCCCGAGGGAGCTTTAAGATATCAGGTGCCTAAAGAAACGGTGGCTCGCGGGCTGCTGATCCAGTTTGTTGACCCGCGTGGCCCGGCCGCTCAATTGGGCCTTCAACCGACTCGGATTCTGTATCTAGGCAACGGGATTTTTAAGTCGATTATTGGGGATCAGATCGCCGGCATCGACGGACAACCGGTTGTGACGTTGCGAGAACTGCATGCTGCCATCAGAAAACACCAGCCTGGCGACCAAGTAACCTTAGACGTTTATCGAGGCGATCGGTTATTGCAGATGGATGTGGTGCTGCAAGCGGCAACTATCATTCTTTAGACGGACTCGGGAGTGATCACGATGGGCATTCCAGAGTCCAGGCCAGGCATCTTGGCGAGCCTTTGCATTCAGCGTCATTCCGCCCGAAAAATTGATCCGGAGAGAGGATTTTGATGCACAGTCATGGAGTGCGATCGTTGTTGTGCCTGTTGGCAGTTTCTCATGCCTGTGCCCAGTAAAAGCTGCTCTGAAGTGCAGCAGAGCAGCGATCTTGAATCGTTTATAGGTTTTCGATTTCTAGGACTTCCATTTTCAGCACGCCGGCAGGAATTTCTGCTTCGAACTGATCGCCCACCTTCTTGCCAATCATTGCTTGAGCGAACGGGCTTGAAGTCAAGATTTTTGGGATGTCGGCATCCAATTCTTCTTCGCCTGGCCCGACCAAGATGTAGGCTTCTTTCATGCCGTCCGACAGGTCCTTGACGGTCACTTTGGCTCCAAAGCAAATGACACCTTTGGGCATTTTGTCTTTGGCAACGATTTCACATCCACCCAGCTTTCCGCGAAGGTCAGAGATCCTTCGCTCTAGGTGAGCCAAGTCTTCTCGAGACGCGTGGTATTCTGCGTTTTCTTTGAGGTCACCTTCTTCTCGAGCTGACTTAATCCGCTCAAGGATGACTGGTTTTCGGGCGTCCAGTTCATCAATTTCTGCACGGATCTTGTCATAGCCCTCTTGGGAAATTGGCTGACGTTCCATTGTTCTACCTTGATCTGTCTGACTTGTTGATCCGGTTTGTTCCGGACAAACACAAAAGGACACGAACGCCTGTCATACAATGGCCATTCGTGTCCGCTGAACAAAATGACACGGCCGATCCTGTTTGGGATCGGCCATGTGTTGATTTTCTAGTCATCAATATAGCGGGCAGAACGCCGCTGACTACCCCACATCCACCCATTGACGTTCTCGGGCACTTTCTAGTACCGCATCGCAAATCAGTTGAGTTTCCTGGGCGTCTCGGAAAGTTGGGTTGCAGGGCTCACCAGTTTCCAGCGACTTGAGGAAGTCTGCTACTTGGTGAACAAATGTGTGCTCGTATCCGATGTTCAGACCGGGGACCCACCACTTGTCCATGTAAGGCATGTCGCCATCACTAATATGAACTGATCGCCAACCTCGAACGATGCTGTCATCTGAATGATCGAAGTATTCTAAACGGTGCAGATCATGCAGATCCCAGCGAATAGATGCGTGCTCGCCGTTGATTTCCAGCGTGTAAAGCGCCTTGTGTCCTCGAGCATATCGAGTGCTTTCGAACAGGCCCAACGAACCATTGCCGAAGTGACACATAAACGAACAGGCATCGTCGATGGTTACTGGTTCCATCTTGCCTGTGCCTTGATGCATTCGTTCTTTCACAAATGTTTCAGTCATCGCGCTGACATCTTTGACAGAACCATTCAACCACACAGCTGTATCGATGCAATGCGCCAGCAGGTCGCCGGTAACGCCTGATCCAGCCGCTTTGGCATCAAGACGCCACAACGCTTCACCGCCTTGAGGCAGGTCTTCGTTGATCGTCCAGTCTTGCAAAAAATTGGCTCGGTAGTGAAAGATCCTTCCAAGGCGTCCTTCGTCGATCAACTGTTTGGCGAGTGATACTGCGGGGACTCGACGGTAGTTGTACCAAACCGTGTTTGCGACTCCTGCAGTTTCCACGGCCTGAATCATGCGAGCTCCCTCTTCGGGATTCAAAGCCAATGGCTTTTCACACAGAATCATCTTGCCAGCTTCAGCCGCCGCAATGGCGATTTCAGCATGAGAATTATTTGGCGTACAGATATCAACGGCGTCAATATCGTCGCGTTCAATGACTTTTCGCCAATCGGTTTCGATTGACTCGTACTGCCACTGGTCAGCAAATGCCTGAGTCTTTTCCTTGGTGCGACCGCAGACGGCTTTTAACACGGGGCGATGAGTCAGGTCTGGAAAAAAGTCGTTCGCTCGTTTGTACCCGTTCGTATGAGTACGGCCCATAAAGCCGTAACCGATCAGACCAATGTTGACTGGCTTTTGCATGAAGTGATTCCTGTTAAAAGAAGACGCTTAAGTCGATGAAAATTTTAAAGGCTCGGCATCCATTGAAGTGACGGCTGACTGGATGCTCGAGCACAGGTTGGTGCTCAATAAAACGAGTCTGGTCTAGACGGCGTCACGAACCTGAATCATGGAATCCAGAATTGTGTTCCAAGTGGCTGGAGTTTCCAGCATGGCGTTCGGGAACATGCAACCATCCCAACAGATGTGTTTGATGTTTCGTGCTTCGTGACCTTCCAGCCAATACTTTGAACAACGCACGATGTCGAGCTTGCCATTGGGGTCATCAGCGGGACAGTGCTTGCCTGTTTTGTCGTGTGAACCAGCTCCGTGCACTTCACCATCGTTTTGAGCCACATGGAAGTCGACAGTCCATGGTCGCAACTTGTCAGTCATGGTCTTGTACGCTGCATAGAATTCTTCGTCGTTGTACCCGGGCTGTACCAGAGCATGTTCGGGAGCGTTGTATCCGAGCAGGTATAAATAGGTATGGGCTAAGTCAGCTTGGAAGCCAAGAGCTTCTGGCATGCCCACTTCTTCAAGAAGGTCTAGCATGTCTTTCCAGCTGTGCATTCCGGCCCAGCAGATTTCGCCTTCTGCTGCTAATCTTTCGCCGTGATCCGCTGCGATCTTAGCCGCTTCTTTGAACGTCGCTGCGATCTTTTTTGTGTTGGCGGGTGCGTCGTCGCGCCACTGCTCGACACCAAATTCAGCACTGTCGATGCGAATACATCCGTATTGCCGAACTCCGTGCTCGTTGAAGATCTTCGCAATTCGACAGCCGACTTTGATGGCATCCAAGAACTTACTTTGAGACTCAACATCACCCATGGCAGAATCGCCGACCGTGCCGGGCCAAATGGGGGCGACTAAAGATCCAACGCTGAAGCCGTAGGATGCGATTTGGTCGGCGATTTTTCGAAGATCGTCGTCACTTGCTTCAGGGTCCGTATGGGGGTGAAACAGGAAGTAATCGATTCCATCAAACTTCTGCCCATTGACTTCAGCTGCCGCTGTTAATTCCAGCATTCTTTCTAGGCTGATCGGAGGTTCTTGGCCTTCGTCCGTGCCTTTGCCAACCAGTCCAGGCCACATCGCGTTATGAAGTTTCAGTGTGCTCATATTCTTTCCTTTGTCGACATCGTGTGCCGCCATCTTATGTTGGGATAACCAATGATTTTGAGGGTTAGAAAGCTTAGCCGATGACCTAGCATTGAACCAGTGGCGGTGCAATGATCGGCCGCCCAATGAAGGAATTGACTTGCCACGTCAGTATCACCGATGGGACAGTCGTGCATGCGGATTACCAAAGTGTTTCTACTACTTCGTCAGGGCAACACCAGGCGTTTTGGAATGCGCGTTTTGTGGGAAGTCGAAAGTCAACACGAGCGGTTCAGTTCCCGTGTTTTCAATTTCCACACCGCCGTTTGCCAGTGCTGACTGAGTGATGAATCCGATCTCGGGATAGATTTCGCCAAGAACCATGCCTTGGTGGTATCGCACTTCCAGCTTTCCGACGCGGCCGCTTCCGCCATTTGTGTGGAACAGCGCTGGACTCTCGGGGCAAAACTTGGTCTTCCCGCCAGGCTGCACGGTGAGTCGTAGAATTGAGCACTTCTGGTCGCCGAGGAAATCCCCGTAAACGATCCACTTTGCATCGACACCTTGGCCTTCAAATTCTTCCGCGGTGATTGCCGGCCGCGAATTCTTCAGCACAAAGTCTGGATCTTGGTTGGCTTCGAAGTCGAACGTTTCAACAAGGTATTCCCAGTCTTGATGTCGGTCTTTCGGATAGTCCTCTTCTCTGCATGCGTAAAACGCATCCGCAGCTCCGATACGCCCATCAAGCGTCAGGTCCTCGGCGAGGAAGTGCTCATCCATTGTGACGTGCAGTTCGTGTGTGCAAAGATCGGTCGGTGAGTGCAGCACGCCGTTCGGCATTACGAAGCCGTTGTCCAGTTGCATCATCACGTGTGGTGATAGATGTCGGACACCGTTGTATTCACCCTGCCCGAAGCTCTTCATGCAGTCAAGAAACTGATCCTTTGTTACGAACGGGTACAGTCCCATTGCCGTGGTGTGATAATGCGACGGGCAGACTCCGGGATTGTCGAAAGAATTGATGTCATAAACTTCCCACTTTGCCCAGTGAAGATGATGCGGAATCGGATTCAGGTTATCGAATTTTTTCGACACAATTGGCCACGTTGGATCGCCAAACAACGCTTTGGAAAAGGCCGTCATTTTCTCACCCATGACAGCTTCCGGGTTGGCGACGATCAAATCTTGCAGCGAGATGACTTGCCCATCCGGAGTCAGCACATGCGATTCACCTTCGCGAAATGGTGCTTTGTTCGTCCGCGTATCGATCACGCCCGTCACGATGGGCACGGTGCAACACATCCAGACTTCATCAAGGCCGGTGCCGTTCATGTAGTCTGGGTAGTAAGATCGTTCATCAAGTCGAAGACGTTTGCCTGGCGAACAGAATGTCCGGCCGGCATAGCGATGGAGCAGCTGGAGCACCCCGTCGTTCTGGTTCAGACAGTCATCGAGAATCGAAGCAGATCCTCCGCCACTTCCGTCGATCACATCTTGTTGAGGATACTCGTGCAGTTTATCTGCGAGGGAAGCGATGTTGGCCATGATTTGAAAGTTGCCTTGCTAAAACTCATCTTTGTTCGCCGCAACACAGCGGCGTTGCGTGCAAATGGGACTAACATTCCGGTCGGCCCCGCTGCCGGAAACGCTGAACATTCTGACAACAAACAAACTTGTTTTTAAGGGAATGCGGCGATTTCCCGGCAAATCTGTTTTACTCGGAACCAAAGCCTAGAAAAGACAGTGAATGTTGTAGATGGCGTCCACGGCAATAGAATGCGGCGAACCTCCGCAAAGCACAGGCTTCTGACTTCGTGGGAAATGAACATTGTCTTCCGAAATCGTCACTGAAAATTCACTCCATGATTCGAACCGCCATTCTCGGAGCCACCGGCTACACTGCTCTGGAACTGCTAAAGATCCTGCACCGTCACCCGGAGGTAGAAGTCACTGCTCTGACGACTCGGCAGCAGGATCGCCCTCATATCAGCCAAATTCACCCTTCGCTGACCGGTCTGTTTGATCTGGTTTGTGAAGATTTGACAGCAACACAAATCGGTGAACGAGCTGATCTGGTGTTTTGTGCTTTGCCTCACACCGCGAGTATGGAATTTGTTCCACAACTTTTGGACGCTGGTTGCCGAGTCGTAGATTTAAGTGCTGACTACCGTCTGAATGATTCCGCTGTCTACGAACAGTGGTATGGCCATGTGCATACTGATCCGTCTCGACTGAGCACCACTGTTTATGGTTTGCCAGAACTGTTCGAAGATGACATTCGAGGAGCGACTTTGGTTGCGAATCCAGGCTGTTACACGAGTGCTTCAATTTTGGCTTTAGCGCCGCTGTTGAAGTCAAACAGCGTGGAAGCTGAAGGCCTGATTATCGACGCCAAAAGCGGCGTTAGCGGTGCGGGCCGCAAACCGAAACTGGGGACATTGTTTGCGGAATGTAATGAAAGTGTGACTGCGTATGGCATTGGCGATCATCGCCACACGCCTGAAATCGATCAAGTTTTGACCACCTTCAGTGGGCAGGATGTAGAAGTGATCTTCAACCCACATTTAATGCCCATGGATCGAGGCATTTTGTGTTCGATCTATGCCAAAGCGATCGATGGATGCACGCCAGATTCTGTTCTGGAAGCCTATCGCGAATTTTATAAAGACCAGCCGTTTGTGCGAGTGCTGGATTCAATTCCGGCCACGAAGAATGTGGCTCATACCAACTTCTGTGACCTGAGCGTGCGAATTAATCGTGGTCGCATCGTCGTGTTTTCTGCCATTGATAACCTGATCAAAGGTGCCAGTGGAGTTGCCGTTCAGAACATGAACTTGATGCTTGGGCTAGATCAAAGGCTGGGACTGCTGCCGGTGTAATCCAGTTTTCACGAAGAATTTTAGCTGGGAGGCAATCGGCTCTGAGGATTTCTGGTGCCGACTGGAACTAAGTTGCTGAATTCGACATGGCCTTGTCCCGGATTTGGTCAAGATTGGCTTCACGATTGTCATCTGAGTTTTCAAGTCAATAGTACGTCGCTGTGGAAAACCCAACACAGCTTTCTGCAGCAAGCAAATCAGTTGGCGAAGCAGTCTGTCTGTCGATGGCGGAAAACGTTGAGATGCCTCTTGGACTTGCTCGACAGATTTGATTGAAACGGCATGAATGTCTGGCTGAATCGTTTGGAGTTCCGGTGGGCGGGTGACGATTTAAAAGACAAGTTTGTCCAAAACAGACGCCCGCACTCAGTGCTCGGGATTCCTGTACTGGACAGCAAGAATCAGGGCCACGTGCGGAAAATCGTTGGTTTTCTGGGTAGTGAAGTCCCTGAGATTCTTGCAACTTGAATTGATTACGGTCGGGTTGCTTCAAAATTGTGAGTTTGTCGCAAGTTTGCTCAAGTCTGTCCGATGAGGCAGCTTGGTTGATCCTGCGTCATTTCATTTGTGTTATTCGAACTGACCCCTATTCCATGTGTCCGAAAGACATTTTGAGATGAAAAAGACTCTGCAAATTCTCCAAGACTTTTCCATACCGCTGATTGCAGGCGTTGTGGTTGCGATGATCATCGCAAATATGAACCCGGAATTTTATACCGCGTTAATCAAAGTGTCTGTGGTTGATCTGTGGGCATTGTTTGCTGGCACGTTGGATATTCCGGCGGCCAGAGAGGCATCAGAAACCGGTTGGAGGCATTACACCTGCCTGCACTTTCTGGCCAACGATATTGTGATGGCATTTTTCTTTGGCATCGCAGCCAAGGAAATTACAGAAGCGTGTTTGCCAAATGGAGCTTTGAATCCTGTCAGCAAGGCGGTCAATCCGCTCTTCGGTACGGTCGGTGGTGTGCTTGGGCCTGTCGGCGTCTTTTTGGCGTTGAACGCAGTGACGGGAAGTGACGCTTGGAAGAATGGATGGGGAATTCCAACGGCAACCGACATCGCATTGGCGTGGTTGGTCGCCCGTTTGATTTTTGGCAATGGCCATTCGGCTGTCAGCTTTTTGCTGTTGTTGGCTGTTGCCGACGATGCGATCGGTTTGGGAATCATCGCCATTGGATACCCGAACCCCGATCACCCAACGGTTTGGAGTAACCTGATGTGGCTGATTCCAGCCATGGGAATTGCCTTTGGTCTCCGGCTGTGCAAAGTGAAGTCTTGGGTTCCCTACATTGTGATTGGTGGAACTTTAAGTTGGTGGGGCCTGTACACAGCTCACTTGCACCCTGCTCTGGCGTTGGTATTCATCGTTCCGTTTCTTCCGGGGCCGAAAAAGGACCTTGGACTTTTCGTTGAATCTGCTGACTACGGAAACGAAGTGGATGCTCATGGGCATCATCATGAACATAGTCCGCTTGAAAATTTCGAGCATCACATGAAGCTTACGATAGATTTCGGATTATTCTTTTTCGCGCTGGCCAATGCGGGAGTACCATTTTCAGAAGTCAACGGCCTGACGTGGATTCTGCTTTCTGCTTTGCTGGTGGGCAAAACTGTCGGCATCGTTGGTTGCAGCTGGTTGGCTGTGAAGTTGGGTTTCCCGCTACCTGCTGGCATGCAGATGCGTCATTTGTTTGTCACCGGCTTGATCGCCGCCTTGGGACTGACTGTCGCTCTGTTTGTGAGTGAACAAGCGTTTGTTGATGAGACTCTTCGTGGTGCTGCAAAAATGGGAGCTGTGTTGTCAGCTGTGGCCGCACTTGTGGCTTGGGGTGCTGCTCGAGCTTTAGGGATTCGTCCCGTCGGTGCGAGTGACACTGTTTTAGCTGCCGAAGAAAGTCAAACGGCGGCTTCAGAACCAGCGACTGGTTCCGAGAACATGTCGGTGTGATGACGTGATTTTCTGCCGGCTGCAGTCGCCCTGCCGCTGCTTTTAATGAATCCGAAGCGATTACGAAAAGAAGCCCGATTGCTTTCAGCGATCGGGCTTCTTTCGATTTGTCTTTGATCAAACTTCGCTGTGGTTGCAGTGTTGACCAGCTGCAGTGATCACCAGTTACCTTGTGTTGCAGCCGCAGTGATCATCAGTTGTCGTCTTGAGCAGTGGATTGATCTGTGGCAACTGACGTTTCACGTGAGCCGTGTGTCGCTTATCGATTGAGGCCGACGAAGAAGCTGAAGATTCTTTCGTCGTCGAATTCTTGGCTCTTCACTGGGAAGCCGAAGTCGAATGCCAAAGGCACTGGACCTAAAGCAGGAACAACGACGCGTAGGCCAACGCCAACGGTGACTCGGAAGTTGTCGAATGAAACGTCTTGATCAACTGTTCCAAAGTCGCTGAAGACAACGACGTTCAGCATGTCATCTGCAGTCAGTGGAACTCGATACTCTGCAGTTCCAAGAGCTTGGAATGTACCGCCTGTGGAAATGTTGTCTTCGCCGCGAGGCGTCACACCTCGAAATTCAAATCCACGGAACGACTGAAAACCGCCCGCAAAATATCGTTCAAAGATGGGCGTTTCATCACCACTCCAGCCAAGATTTCCGGCCAGAGTCAGAACTTGTTTTCCACTGCTGTCAGGCCGTTGATACAGAGTGAAATAGTTCCGAGTCTCGCCTTCAATTCGGGGATAGACAAAATCGCCAAATGCTTGTTCAAACGTCACTGAATTCAGATGCCCAGAGGATGGGATCATGGATGAATCCCGAGTGTCATGGGTCAGTGTGCCACCGATACTGGATAGGAAGTTGTTGCCCAGCACGGATTGAAGTTCTGGCACTGAGACAGGCATACCAGCTGCGGTGCTGGCAACTGTGTTTCTCGCACTATTGACTTCGACATCTTCCAACCGGATGTTTCCACTGATGGACCATTCGGGTGAAATCTGTTTCCCAATGGTGACGCGTCCTCCCAGTCGAGTTTCATCCCAGTCGGGATAGAATCGATTGAAGAAGAATCCACTTACGCCAAGGCTATAGTCACTAAACAGAAAGTAGGGATCCGTCCAGCTGACAACGTAGCGACTCACTTGGTCTCCGGGGGCCGCTTCCAATCGAAATCGCTGGCCACCTCCACGAAACGCTCTTCCTTCGATCAGGTCAGCAAATGTCTGAGGAGGACGGAACAGGTCAAAGTTGCGTTCATCCCAAACGAATGATCCCACAATTCCCGCGTCACTATTCAGTCCTGCTCCAAACATCAAACGCCCCGTACGTCCTTCTTGAGCTGTGATGTCTACGTCGACCCAACCGGGTGGTAATGATCGAAACTGATTGTTGTAGGGGCTGCCTTCCAGCACAGCGTCTCCCGGCTGAGGACCCTGTTGTGGTGGTTGGAAAAATCTTCCGTTTGGACTTTGGCCTCGCACAACGACGTCGTCATCGGTGTTAGATGGGAAGGCTGAATTCAGCAGTGCTTTTGGTGGACCACTGAACAACAGTTGTGGTTTTGCCGCCTGATAGGTGATGACATCCTGAAGCTGCTGGCGATGTTGATGAGACGCGACCGCATTAGTAACGGGCGTACGATTTGAAAGTACGGACGATTCAAACCGTGACTGTCGATTGTCTGGCTTCGCTTTTGCTTCTTGATATCCGGCAGCTGTGCTGGTCGAGTGTCGTTTCTTGATCGAAGATTCTGCATTCGGTGAAATACTGTGGCCGTATTCGATGAACGGAGAATTGTGTGTGCCGTTTTTCCGCTGCAGTGATTGCCATGATGGTTGATAACCGACGCCATCTTGACCTCGGATCGTTCTGTTTTGAGACGCCAAACGCGTTTGTTCTGGATCAACGGGTGTGACTCTGACATCGACGTTATCCAAGATGCCACTGCCACCGATTCTCGACCGACCTCGATTGATCAGCGAAGGGCTGGCTCTGTCTCCTGGTTCCAATTGAAACAGGTTGATCGGAACAGTTTCCATTGTGTGCGGATGGTCACCCAGCAGCTTTGCGTTGACCAAACGAATAAAGCGAGGTCGGTCTTCGTCAATTTCGAAGACGACGTCTACGACTCCTGCTTGCTCGGTGAACTTAGGAACAGGCACGATTGAAGCAAAATAGTGACCACGTGAATCATAGAATTGCAGCATACGGCTGACGTCTTTAGACAATGGCAAGACATTGAAGTACCTGCCCTTTTGCAGTTCGGCTCCGGCCAGCAAACGCTTCGATGGAATGACGTAGTTACCGTTCAGCTTAATGTTGCGAACTTTAAACGGGATGCCTTCATCGATCGTGTAAAGCAATCGTACGCTGGCACGGTTTTTAGAAAACTGCGGTGTGCCTGTGACCTTTACATCGAAGAATCCTTGGCTTTGGTAGTACCGTTTGATCGATGCGACATCTTGATCGACCATTTCGGGTTTGTACTGGCCACCGAAGAGTCCGAACCATGATTCTTTGCTCTGAAGCTTTGTGCGAATTTGAGCAGCGGATGGTGAAATATAGGAACCATCTTTGGACTGACGTCTGCCAAACACATATTCAATTTGATCTAAGGCGGAGGGGCCCGTCATGCCTTCTTGGCCAATGAAGTTAAAACGCCGCTCATCAACTCGAACTTTTGGGCCTTCATTGATCTGAAAGATCACATCGCGATCCGTGGGTTGGCTTCCTGAAACAAGCTTCACCTTTGCGAAGAAGAATCCTCGTTCTTTGTATTCTTGTTGGATTCGGTTTTCGGCTTCTCGATTTTGAATGTGATCAAATGGACTGCCTACTTTCAGACCCGTCCAAGATGCCAATTCTTTCAGCTTTATCTTCTTGATTCCTCGAAATTCTACCTTGCGAACAATAGGACGTTCACGCACGCTGAAGATAAGCACAGCACCTTGCGGACGGTTTTCAAAACGTTCTGTGACGCTGTAAAACCACCGGGTGCTCATCAATCGACGCTTGTCTTCTCGCAGCTGGCGATTGGACATAGAGCGGTTAGGTTGAGATATGATTTCCTGCAAAATCGTTGACGCAGGAATGGTTTCATTTCCTTCGATGACGATATCGGTAATCGTTTCAGGAACTTGCTGGTCAGCTTGGACCCAAGAGCTGAAGACGGCCGTCATCACGAGCGCAATCCACGATGCATGCCAGCGAAATTTTGCTGGTCGGCAGATGTTTGCAGAAGGAAAGTTCGATGGGAGCAAGTCCGTATCATTCTGCGTTTTTGTTCTGTCGGAAATCATCTGGGGATCTCGTCCGTCTGGTTCTACCGAATCCGTTCTGACCACCGACAACATCCTTGCTGCCAAGAGAGCGATTTTTCAGTGTCAAATGTCCTGAAATCTCGTCTTCATGCTTTTCGTGGCGTGATCCAACCACTCTGATAGGTGTAGCAATAGCTGGATTCTTGATTTGTCTCAAGGGGAGATCTGGTGACGGCGAGCAACCACCAGTCGCCCGCAGTTTCTGCCGGTTTCACAGCATGCAGATCACTGGAAAAGACAGTGTGAGTGGCATTGATTGCATCAAAGCCCACAATTGCTATGGACGAAAGTCGCTTAAGGAGCTAGCGGGTAAAGACATACGAGCGGGCGTTGGCAGCAAAGGTCTAGTTTGGCCCACCGGCCTGCTGATCAAATCGCTTTTTGAGTGGTTCGTATTTATTTCCGAGGGATTTTTTGACCCATTGCAGCAGCAGGGTCTGCTGTTCTTCAGATGAAAGCTGCCAAGCAATTTCTGAGCGATGAAGTTGTAACAGGCAATGTTGCAAGACAATCCCAACTGCCACAGAGATATTAAAGCTTTCTGTGAAACCGCTCATTGGTATGTGAATCATGCCATCGGCATCGTTGAGTGCCGGTTCTGAAACACCTGTTTGCTCGGTTCCAAATACGATTGCAGTCGGCTGATCGACGTCAACTTCTGGCAGCGGAACACTGCTGGGACGAGGCGATGTAGCAAGGATTCGATAGCCTTTTTCACGCAAATGGCGATAGCAAGATTCTTGCTGAGTCTGTTTGGCCAAGTCTGGAGCGTTTTTTGTTTCAGCTTGATAATGATGAAAGGTGAGCCACTTACTGGCTCCCAAAGCGACTTCTCGGTTGGGGCGAAAGTCGTTGTACGAATCAATCACATGTACGTCTTGGACTCCGAAGCATTCTACGGTTCGAAGGCATGCACTTGCGTTTTGGTCGTGAAATACGTTTTCCAGCAGTACCGTTAAGTGGCGAGTGCGATACTGCAAAATCTGTTCAAGACGCTGTCGTCTGTCCTCGAGAAGAAACTGCTTTAGGTAGGTCAGTTCAGCGTCGATCATCGATGGTGTACGAGTTCTAAGACAGAATGATGGTGAAGCCTAAAGGTGTGATTTAGGCAGCCCGCTTTGTTGAAATTTCGGCAGGTTGATGGGACGCAATCGTTTCGCCGGGTTTGTGAAGAAACAGATCTTGAGACGGAAACGGAATGGTAAAGCCGTTTTCGTCGAACATTAGCTTGATCTGTTCTGTGATTTCAAATTTAACATCCCAGTACTTGGGACTCTTGACCCACGGTCGTACAACAAAATTAACGCTGCTGCTGCCAAGGTCTGAAACAGCAACTTGAGGCATTGGACTGCTCAAGACGTCTGGGTGTTGCCTAACCAGACGGCTCAGTTCTTCTTTAACTTGCTTCAAATCATCGTTGTAGCCACAGCCCACAATCAGATCAATTCGACGTTCAGGTTCGGCAGAATAATTCTGAATGGTGCCGTCAGTGATCTTGTTGTTTGGCACGATGATTCGAATATTGTCGAGAGTCAACAGGATGGTGTTGAAGATCTGAATCTCAACCACAGTGCCTCGATTGCCAGCAACTTCAACCAGATCTCCGACTCGAAATGGCTTGAAAAACACGAGCATAATGCCCGCAGCCAGGTTGCCGAGTGAGCCTTGCAACGCCATGCCGATGGCAAATCCCATCGCTGCCAGCACGGCCGTCAATCCATTCGGATCGACTCCAAGCTTCGCCAAAGCAGAGATACACACGACGGTCAGCAAGACCATGTAGATCAGGTTGTCGAAGAAGCCAACCAGGGTTTCGTCGACTCGAGCCTTCCGAGCGGCTCGCACGATGGCTCGAGTGACAAGTTTGGCAACCCATCGTCCGAACACAAACACGGCAATCGCGGCTAGCAGATTCCAGCCGTACAGATCGATCTGCGTCACGATCCAGTCGACGGATGTATGTTCGACGACCCAGTCTGTGATATTTTCCCAAATTGACGATTCTGCCTCATCAGTATTTGCAGGCCCGGAATTTGCGCTGGTGTCTGGCACTGAAGTGGTGTCTGGCACAGATGTAGCGTCTGGCGCAGAGGCAGGCGCAGCCGAAAAGACTTGGTCAAGATTTTGCTGCTGAAAGTCCGTCTGCATTTCAGATCGTCCCTGAAACAAGCTTGCGATCGACATCCATGACGTTCGAATCAGCAGAATCTACCGAATCATGCCTCGCGGCGTAAACAGAGGATCTTGGGTGAAGCCTATGTTCTGCCTTCACCGCTGTTTGGTGTCTGAGACTTCATCGCTTTCATGTTGAACATCATTCCCCGAATTGGTCTCTGGGCCGCATCGATAAATTTGGGCGTTCGCGCAACCTTCGTGTCTTCACAGGTCCGTGATTGATTTTGTCTGGGCAACGGTTCGTCCGTCGCCTCAAGCTTGTTTCGAGATGGCGTTTTGGGCGGCTGCCTAAAACTGAGCTAGCTTGGTGAATGTTGTAGCTGGCTTAAGCTCCACTTTGCCGCGTGGCAAACGAGGTCGGATGAATCGTGAACTAATGCTTGAAGGTGTGAGATGCAGTCGAAACGGTTCGTATTCGCCGCAGCGATGGCAGCATTGCGAACAATGACGTCTCGCCCCGTGCGTTCTAGCGGAGTTTTTCGAAACAGCTCTTTGAACGTTGCATCTGTCAGATTCAAAAGTTGAGGCAAATCCAGATCATGGACTTCCGGGCGGCGATGGAATCCTTCGACACTGCCGGTTGGGGCAAAGCGATTCCAAGGGCAGACGTCTTGACACACATCGCAGCCAAATACCCAATCATTCATTTGAGCCATCAGGTCTTCAGAAATTGACTTGCTGCGGCGTTCGATTGTCAGATAGCTGATGCACCGTTCGGCATTGAGGACTCCGGGTTCTGGGAACGCATTCGTGGGGCATGCGTCAAGACACCGAGTGCAGGTGCCGCAGTGGTCGGTTTGAAATGGTTCGTCATACACAAGCTGTGCAGTGGTCAAAATGGCACCCAAGAAGAACCAACTTCCGATGCGAGGATTAATCAGCATCGTGTTTTTTCCTCTCCAGCCAAGCCCTGCCAATTGCGCGAAGTCGCGTTCCAACAAAGGAGCTGTATCCACAACCGGTCGAGTCACCGCATCAGGCTGGAGATCTCTTATCATTCGGCTGAGCTGTTTTAGCTTTTTCTTTAGCAGCGAATGGTAATCTTCTTGCCCCCAAGCGTACCGAGAAATACGGCAGCCCGGATTGGTTTCATTGCCGTTGTGGTAATTCAGACCCACAGCAATCACGCTTCGTGTCTCTGGGAGAACTCCGTCGGGGTGAGCATAGGCGTCTTTGCGGCGTTTCATCCAGTCCATGTCAGCGCAGTAGCCGTTGGACATCCATTCCAGCAAGGGATGATAGCCTGGTGGTTGAATGGCAGGCGTGATACCGCAAAGGTCAAGCTGCAATTCTTGAGACCATTGACGAATACTGTCGGTGACAGCTGCGGCTGAATGAAAGATCGCCATCAGTTCCAATCCCAGCAACATGAATGCTGTCAACAGCACTGTCAGGATTCAGGTTGTTGAAGAACGGGAGCCGTGTTCTGAATCTGTTTTCAGAATGCAACAAGTGAAACGAAACCAGCGAGCCCTGGGCTGATTCGAGAAGGACATCAGCGGCTAGGTGGCTTGCAGCACTCGGCAGGCTTCTTGCACATCGATCGTGCCTTCATAGATCGCTCGGCCCACAATGGCTCCGATCAATGAAGGGAACTGTTGCGAAATCGCTTGGACTGCAACGATGTCGTCCATTGTGGTGACTCCACCGCTAGCGATGACAGGCAGTCCCATTTCTGCCAGTTTTGCGAGGTCGCCCAGGGTTCCTTGGTCGATCCCCTGCATCATTCCATCATTGGCAATGTTGGTATAGATGACGGCAGCAATAGGAACTTCAATGAATTGTTCGGCAAGTTGCATGGCATCGACGGCACTGACTTCAAGCCACCCTTCGGTTGCGACTTTGCCATCCTTGGCGTCCAGTCCCAATGCCAGCTTGTTCGGAAACTGCAGGCAGGCATCGACGAACCAATCGGGTTCTTTCAAGGCTTTCGTGCCAATGATGACTCGGCTTAATCCCAGTTCCTCGAGGCACATCCGAATGCTATCAGTTGAACGAATCCCTCCACCCATCTGACAGGGAAGCCCAGTGGCTTCAACGATTTGCTTGACCACTTCATGATTGACAGGAGCACCTTCGCGAGCTCCGTCAAGATCCACCAGATGCAGCCATTCGGCTCCCTGTTCTTTCCACTGCATCGCCATGTCGACTGGCGAATCTCCAAATACAGTTTCGTCGTCGTAATTGCCCTGACGAAGGCGAACACATTTTGCATTGCGAATGTCGATCGCGGGATAAAGCTGCATCACAGAATTGTCTTCAAAGAAATTGAGGTCGTTAAAGGCGTTGTATTAAGTCGAATCAGAGGCTGACAAAGTTCTTCAGAATCTGCAAACCGGTGGCCTGACTTTTCTCGGGATGAAATTGTGTGGCGAACAAATTTCCAATCCGAACCGACGATGCAAAGCTTCCACCGTAGTCGGTTTCAGTCGCCACGCAGCTGGGATCTTCTGGGTCGACATAGTAACTGTGAACGAAGTAAACCCAAGCGTTGTCGTCGATCCCGTCTAGGAGCGGGTTGTTGGCGGCTCGCACAGGCAACTGATTCCAGCCCATGTGCGGCACTTTCAGTTCTGCGGCAATATTAAATTTACGAACCTTGCCAGGAATGATGCCCAGACCTTCGAATTCACCGTCTTCGTATGAAGTTTCGAAAAGCAGTTGTAGGCCCAAGCAGATTCCTAGCAGGGGACGTTCGCTGGCGACGACGTCGTGAATGCATTTGACCAAATCATGCTGATGCAACGCGGCAATTGCGTCTCGAAATGCGCCCACTCCGGGAAGAATCACGCGTTTTGCTTGGGCGATTTCTGAAGCATTCGATGTGATGACTGCTTGGCTGCCCGATTTTTCGATCGCCTTTTGGACACTTCTTAAGTTGCCCATTCCATAGTCGATGATCGCAATGTCTGGCATGTTTTGATTGCCGTTCTTCAGTAATGATATCTGATGGTTCAAAGAGATTGAGCACGTCGCAGGACAATCGTGGCTGCTTCAAATGGAACGGTCACAAGCTCGTGTATCAACCGGTATGTGCGGTTGATACACATTCGCGCTGCAGCACGTTCGCCGTTGAGTATTCGATCAGACGTTTTTCTCAGAAGTTGAAGTCAAGCGCGTGATCTTCATCCACCTGAATTGTTTGAAACTGCTTTTCAGTTGGCAGGGTAAACATCATCCCAGAACTGCTCATGATTGAGACTTCATGGTAGCCGGGCAACACGCCTTCATTGTCTTGGTTGTACATTAAGGTGTACTTGCCACTTGAGTCAGTGAAGCCCTGCGAGACAGTTGAATTGTCGGGCGGTGCTTGCCCTGGCTGTGCTTTAGGAGCGAACACAACTTGGACTCCGGACAACGGTGTTCCGTTCCGAGTCACTGTGCCACTGGCGTAACCAAGCGGAGGCAAAGAAACGCTGAACATGTAGGAAATAAGACCGTAAGAAAGCAGGAGGACTCCGGCCAGAGCTGGAATGCCCTTTTTCGCGAAGTCGATCATGGCCTCTTTTTGCTCAGACTGTCGACGCTCTTCACGAGTCATCAGCTTTTCGCTGTCCGCCGCTTCATCTCGCTTTTGATCGTATTTGCGATTCAATGCGTCTGCCGCACTTCCTGAAGTTTCGACAGGTTGAGCCAGCTGTGCTGCTTTCGACGTTTTCGTTTTTTCCTGCCGTCGAGTGCGCCGTCCTTTTTTCTCGCTATGTTCTTTCATCAAGTCGGCAACAGAAGGCTTATTTACAGGCTCTGTTGCCGCAACGGCCGTCATTGCCGGAATTGACGTATTGGATCCAGGTGCCAATGCGGACAGCGGATCAAACTCCTCGGAGTCCATCGCTGGAACTTGGGGAGTCGGCTCGAGAGGAAGGTCGATAGGAGCTTCTAATGTCGCAGCTTCTTTACTTGAAGCAGTCGCTGCACCTTCTGGTTTCGCCTCGCTTTTAACGCTGTCTTTTGGGGCTTTAATCGCCTGATTGTCGCCTGTGCCGTTTTCTTGCTCGTCACTGACCGACGAGTGATTTGGGGATGTGTCGTCGTTCTTCTGTGTTGCAGCTGCGTCAGA
The DNA here is from genome assembly GCA_039974975.1 of Fuerstiella sp. Taxonomy (GTDB): domain Bacteria; phylum Planctomycetota; class Planctomycetia; order Planctomycetales; family Planctomycetaceae; genus Fuerstiella. The sequence goes on from JBDWHY010000020.1 coordinate 19,554, forward strand.
CGCCGTTGCCTCTTTTTCTGGAACGACAAATGGCGACTTGCACTTCGGGCACTTCCCTTTGGCTCCCGCTAACTCATCTTTGACTTTCATCACGGCAGAACAGCCGTCGCAACGAACTCGAATGGTCATTGAGTATATTCCGAATGAGTCTTTGCTATGGAAGCGGAACCAAAAACATAACGGCTCGGCCTGTAAATCAAGCCGAGCCGTCATCCGTACTGCCGGGATTCTTATGCTGCCTGCTGTTGTCACGCAAGACGAAGTCGGCAATCAGCATATGAGATTAAAATTGGCCGACGTTGCTGCCTTCGCCCATGGATCCCAGTCGTTGCCACAGTCTGAGGTCGACAGAACTGCTCACTGGTCTGGCAGAACCATCACCGAGCAAGACTTGGACGATGTCGTCATGAGGTCCGCCAGCAGATTCGAAAAATTCCTGCTTGTTAGGAGCACGAAACGTCGAGAACATCGTTGCCGGTCCGCCGAACGCCCAGCCATCACTTGGAATGCGTCGAGTGTCACCCGTTGTGTTTCTTTCGTCTGGAGTTGAACCTTCAAATCGTTCCGCTTCGGCGACCATGATCGTTTGAGACGTGCCGTCTGACATGTCTGCAAAACGAGTTGAACTGTTGACTCCGAAAACACCAATCCTTGAATTCGATTGGTATACAGGCCATTGACTCAATGCGTTTGTGTTGTTGATGGTGGTGAGTTCGCGAGGCAGTAAGTTGTAGGTTGCTCGTTCACGAGCACCGTTGCCTGTGAATGGACGGACATCAAAGACAACTCCTGATCCAGCACACCCTGCGTAGTCGTTGCCACCACTTGTTTGGTCTGGATCTGCTCTAACGGTAAACGAAAATCTGCCGCCTGATTCCATCTTGCTTCTTCGAGAAGGGCAGTAGAAAAATTTGATGTCTTCTGCTCCCGGTGCGGCTGTGCGATCAGCAACATTGATCGAATTCGTTGCTCCGATCGACTGCCGCCACGCAGCAAAATTTACGTTGGTGTAAACATTCCCACCGGGCACCCAAAGATCGTAAATTCCTCTTTGTTCGATCTGTGGAAGGATGTGGTACATCCAGCTGACGCCATGCGGAGAAATGGCATTGTTCGGGCCAAAGACGGTTGATTCAGCTTCCAGCGGGTCAACAACACTGACGCTAGTTCCAAGGTCAGGAGGAGTAACTTGTTGTCGATCCCAAGCAGCAATCATGCCCGGTGGCAATGTGTTGTGGGTGTCATGGTAATTGTGCAGAGCCAAGCCCATTTGCTTGAGATTGTTCAGGCACTCTGTTCGGCGAGCTGCTTCACGAGCCTTTTGAACGGCGGGGAGAACTAGTGACACCAAGATGGCGATGATGGCGATGACCACCAGTAGCTCAATCAGTGTGAAGCCTCGTTTTCGAGACGCTATTCGACGCATGGGAAAATTCCTGATTGATGAGAGAAATGTATAAATAGGTTCGTTCACAGCGGAACGTTTCTGTTGCTCTTGACGGCGTGCCAGAAAGGCACCAAACCGAATGATTCATCACAGACCGTCACCCTACTATTTTAGTCGGTCTTGAACGGGTCGCCATTCATTTCATTATGAACGCTGACATTCCAAATTATTGTTGTTTTTTTTCCAAGAAGTCTCGCGAAATTGAATTTTCCAGCGTTTTTGAACGAAACAGCGTCAGTTACCGGCATCCTGAGGCTGTCCCAGCCGTGCAATACGCTTCAGAATTTCGGCCCCCGCCGCGAGCCGATCATCCGTTGCTGCAAATGAAACTCGGAAATGAGTGTCTTGAGGACTGAAGACATTGCCGGGAATGATGAGCAAGTTATTGCGAATTGCTTCAGTGACGAACTGTGTGCCTGTGCCCCATGGAGCCTTCAAAAACAGATAAAATGCCCCCTGACCTCCATGGATTTCGAAGTCGTCTTTCAACGCATTCACCATGAAGTCTCGCTTTTTACGGTACGCGTCCAGATTATCTGATAGGTCCATTTCCATGGCAGACAGGCCTGCCCACTGCACCGGATGAGGGGCACACACAAACGTAAATTGCTGCAACTTCATCATCTGTTGAATCACGAACGACGGCCCATGAGCGTAACCTAGGCGATGGCCGGTCATCGAATGTGACTTGCTGAAACCATCGATCACGATTGTTTGAGGATTAAAAGTGGCGGCACTCGGAACGTCGCTGTCGTAACTAAACGATCGATAGATTTCATCACTGATCAATGCGATGTCATGCTTCGCTGCAAGTTCTGCAAGACCTTTGACTTCCGCCTCACTCGCGACTGCTCCGGTTGGATTTCCAGGGCTGTTCAACAAAATGACTTTGGTGCGATCGGTAATGGCTGCTTCCACTTTGTCGACCGGGATTTTGAAGTCGGGGTACGTGGAAATTTGAACAACTTTACCTCCGGCTAACGTGGTCAAATGTTTGTACATGACAAACCATGGATCAAACACGATGACTTCGTCGTTTGGATTTAGCAATGTCGACAATGCCAGCATCAGTGCTCCGCTTGTTCCAGACGTCACAAAGACGTCTCGGTCTTCGTGCCCGAACTGTTCATGAACCTGCTTTTTCAGGGCTTCCCTTAGCGGTGGAATCCCTTGAGTCTGGCTATACGCATTTTTGCCGTCTTGCACGGCCTGGCAGAGGGCATCTTTGACAGATTGAGGCGTGTCGAAATGAGGTTGTCCGATGCTGAGATTGATCGGATCTTTCATCGTCGCCGCAAGGTCAAAGACCTTACGGATGCCCGAGGCATCAATTTGATTCAGGCGATCAGAAATCCATCGGTCACTCATGGCACTGCCTTTTGTAAACGCTCGGCCTGAAATCACTCTGCAAAAAGGAACGCCCTCGCGAGTGATGATGACCGCATCTGTTGGATGAAACGCATTGGGGCGCTAACGACTGAATGCGATAGATTAAATCAGATTATGCGAAGTGTCGATGTGCCCAAGCGGATTCTTGATCAACGACCCTGCTCTGCGATAGAAGTTGTACACCAACGTCGTACACCGACGTCGTGTTTCAGACTTCGGCTCATACCACTGATGAGATGGAATGCATCCCAGCAGATCACGCCGCTTTCTTGCGTCGAGGTCTCTTCGTACTTGATTTGCGGGCTTTGGGCTTCGCTTTTGGTTTTGTGAGCCGATATTCGATGGCATTGCCTTGCTTTCCGCAAACCTCGAATATGTCCATGGTGCGAAAACAATAGGCCGCCTTTTGAGCCAACCAGCGAGGCATCGGAGCGGATTTTGCCAAGTCAGCGGTGGTAAATAATTCGGGAACATCTGCATCCAGAATTTTCCACAAATCTTGCGCAGTGTTCACACTGATTGTACTTTGAACTTCAACAAGGCAGCGATCTTGAACACTGTGCTTTCGTCGCCAAGTTTTCTTTTTGGCGGGGACACGAATTTCTTCTTGTTCTGTCAGCAAAATATCGAGCTGCAAATTTGGATGAGGAAAAGCGCTGGTGAAATGCACGAGCTCTTGAAAAATCCAAGGCAGAGTTTCTTTGGTGGGGCTATAACGCTGACTCGTCACCTTGCCGTTGCGCCGTTCTTTTTTCAATAGCTTTTTGCGAGTCGCCAAAGGCTTCACCACAACGACCTTGTGTCCGGCGGCTGTGAGCGTCTGGATCTTGTCTCGAATTGCCAGCAAAGATGCACACTGAACTTCGATCAGCCGCTGCTGATCATCGATCGCGTCGATCCGAAATCCGTCGAGATCCACTTCGTGCTGACTTTCGTCGGCAACATAGTGCTGTTTCAACTGCTGATGAATAGATGTTGCCATGAATCACAGCGTCCCTGCTGCGGGGTGGTTGCGGAAGAAATGCTTCGAATTGTTTCCCAAGCAAGTAACCATATCACTGATGAACGGCATCAGGCAACCGGAGACCAACATCCGCCCTTCTGTGTCGTTTGATGTCGGCGAAAAACCAGTGCGTTCTTGCCGGATCGTTACCACCAAACACTTGAAACGTGCGAAAAAGAAGTCGTTCTTTTGCCCGCCTTTTGCTATTTCTTTGTGGCTGAAAGCGTCGCCAACTTCGTGTGCAATCGATGGGTTACGCAGGCTGAACCGGCATGAAGGATCGATAGATGGTCATCATGGAAAGAATCAATGCCAGCAGCACGGTTGTGATCAAGCAGGCGATGCTGACCGTTTCTGGCAGAAAGATCCAGCCGGCAAGTGCTAGGACGAGTCCAAGCCAAAGCAATCGGATGGCCAGTCGTTCTGGAGACTTCACCAACGTGCGGCGAATGGCAATGAACAGCCCCACGCACACGGCCGCCCAAAGCCAACCATAAGATGTCTTCACCTGCTTGGTGTCACGAACTTTCAGCGTGAGTCGTGGGTTGCCACCCGTTCGAATGAAGTCTGCTTCGTTGCCTGATTCGGGGAGGTCGAAGTCCAAAGACAGCAAGCCAACTTGCGGCGAACTCTGACGGGATTGTCCTTGAGATCCTGTTTGGATTTGGAAGTCGGATTCTGAGATCTGAGGTTCGATGAATCGAAAGTTGGGCGATTGGTTAGGAGTAATACTGTTGTTCAGAGATGGAATTGCGGGAACATCAAAGTCTGCATCAGGAATGAAGAAAGCATTGGGCGCGAAGACATCTAAGCCGAGCGTCGCATCCGGCACAGCGTCTCGTGAATTCTGCAGCTTTTCATTTTCAATGCGGTTGAAGGGGCGACTTATATTGCCGCTTGATTCCATTCTTCCCAGCGATCGACCACCTTTGCTCGATTGAGATCTCTGCATCAGCTGCGACCGAATCTGCCCTGCTTTGCCGCCAGCTGGTTTTCCATCAGACTTCGATTGTTTGCCTTTGAATGACGGGGGCAGATTGCTTTCTTCGGCCTTCGATGCTTTATCCGTGGCCGCTTCAGGAAGTACAAAGTTAAATCTGATGTCGGATGAATTCGAGTTTTGCGGAATACCGTAACCACCATTGCCTGAAATAAATTCGTCGTTGTTGTCGATGATGAACCGGTTTTGGTTCAGATCGATTTCTTGCAGTACGGTGTTGCCGAGATCCAGTTTGATGGATTCAAGTTGTTGAACGGACGAAGAGTCTGTTGGAGCATTCCAATTTTTCAGACTGTTCGAAGCCGAGAAGTCATCGAATTCTCTGAGCAGGCGGTTTCGTTCGGTCGCAGCATCTTTGCTGTTGCCTCCAAGAGAATCCAAGACCTGTTTTTGATCGAAGAATTGAGCTTGAAGTCTCAAATCTGCCACGTCGTTGTTAGATGACTTTGCAGAGTCGATCAGATTTCTCAGATTGTCGACAGCTGATAACAGCCTCGCATCCTCTAACTGTTCCTGCTGTGCTGCGACCACGTTTGTCACTCGAGGATCATCGACGGCTGAAGCATGCCAAGCCTTTGGTGTGAAGACCTTGACTGTGTTGCGAGCAATTGAAATTCCATAATCTGGGTCGTCTCGAAATTCTGGAAACGCGGGCAGTGGCAAATCGATGGGCTGACCAGCCAAATTGGTTGGCTTGATTTCAATTTGACCTGCCAACAAAAATTCGACTTCGAAGACGGTGGCCAGTCGTCCAGACTGAGGAATTGGAATTAAAGATCGAATCTGACTATCTGCTTCTTGAAGCACAATTCGACTCGGCCTGCCCTTCACAAGACAAGATAGAAATCGAGAATCTTCCGGAAGCAAGATCGGTAAAAATTGACGACCTTCGTTACGGACTTGAAGGCGATGATGAGACTTCCAAGATCCATCTTCTGCAATGATCAAACGATGGGCGGCCAGAGAAATCACGGCCGGAGTCACTTGTTCTGATTCTGGAAACGACAGCTTCCACGGGGGAGTCTGACCGTTGGCTTTGCAGCGTTGAATGGAAACCGATTGTTGCAGAAATCCTTTTGGAATATTGGTCTTTAATTCGCTGGGCTCGACTTCAGGTGGTTGCGAATTGATGTCGGCTAATTGCAGTAGGCCTGCCGACTGATTCACTAACACCCAGTAATGAGTTTGCCCAGAAATGATGGCTTCTGAGGAATCAGCGACGGCGAATCGAGTATCAAATGGCTGAATCCGATTTTCCGAAGGGAGCGGCAACGTGGCTGTGCCCATTACAAAAAACTGATCGGTCACTGGTTGTTGCAAACGAACAATGAACTGAGTTCGATCACCATCCTGTTGCTGATCCAATTGCCTCAAACCCGGGATTCGAAAATCGAAAGCGTCCGCGAATTCAGACGGGATCGAAAACGAAAAGTCGCCACCCGCTGCTCGAGAAATCTGCCAGTTTAATGCCAATGAAAGTTCCAGCGATGTGTCTGTGACGTTCGTGACCAATACCGATTCCGCCAGAAATGAAGGAGTCGATTTTCTGAGATTCAGTTGAACGGTTGATGGGGAAGAATTTGTTGAGGTAAACGAGACTGCAGGAGCCGCTGGATTTAAATTGCGAACTTCTGCAGGGGCCGATGTTCCTGCGGGAACTCGTTTCCACTCATCCGCTTGAATCGAAGAAATTTCAGAAGTGCCATCGAGCCAAACATGCAACTGACCTCGAAAACGATTGTCAGTAGATGTCGCGGTGACTGGAAGTGAGGGGCCATTTAAAATTTCCAGCCGGCCGTTTCCTGTTCGCCCCGTTTGTCCTTGAATCACAGCATTCACGGTTCCCATTCGAGCTTCTGACAACAGGATTGTCAGCAGTCTTTCTGAAACTGCGTCGCTGTCTGCGTTTTCATTGCCAGCTTGTTCCTCTGAGTCTGCGATGTACCAATCTTGCATACCGTTTGCCTGAACATCGAGGACAAGAAAATTCTGTGGCAAAGCAATGCGAAGTTGCCGGATGGCGATGCCGTTGGTCTGCGTGCGCACCAGTGTGGTCCAACGCTGTCTTTGCAGGTCCACTTGCACGGCGTTTACGATGTCGACCGTCCGCCGTACCGGGGCTCGCTGAATTTTTAATTTCACAACGGCTGGTTGCCGAGTGTACCGGAAGGCGGCAGCCGTGCGATTTGAACCGCTTCGCATCAGGTCTGGTAGCTGTACCGTGTTGCTATCGATTTGGCTTACGCTTGATAGCGAACTGACTCGGATATCAAACCCGTTTTCAACTTGCACAGCCACGGTCCCGGAATCTCGAGTCGCTCCGACGACAGAAGGAATGGGAACCTGGAAATCCACAGCAGTTGAATCAATGGTTGCCTTGCGAAAACGATTCACAGTGACAACCGCTTGACGATCGACAGGTTCCAGAAAATCGATGGTTAATTCATTCTGTTCGGCTTGCCTCAAGGTCTGCCATCCCGAAATATTGGCACCCTGAACGGCAAGAATACTATCGGCTGCTGGGAGATTCACAGTGATTCGATTAATGGCTCCTTGGCGAACTGTCACGTTAAGTGTTGAAACAGTGGAAAGTCCCTGATTCCCGACACTGACCGCTGAGCGAGAATTCACATGGAAGAACGTGTTGCGAGCTTCCTGAGTTCCTTCAGGTGACCAACGAATCAAAAAGGGGCCACCTGCCGCGATAGGCACCACCACTTTTCGATCTGTTCTTCTCAGCCCATTCACTTGGTCGTTCACCGTGACTTTTAAGTTGTCGCTAGGAAGTTCGTAAGTGATTGTGCCTGTGGCAACAGGAAGCAAATTTAATTCCACTTGGCCTGTGGTTTCCTGCTTTTCAAGAGTCACTCGGAAAGCCACGTCGACAACATGTAATCCTGCTCCTTGCACTTTCACTTGAAAACCGCCGCCTGCAGTCGGGGCAATGAAAGCCGGTTGGCTGTTTTCTTGCGGCAGTAATTTCTTAGATGCTGAATCGTCACGTTCAGACTGAATTGTTGCGGAGATCATCGACGTGTTTTTCAGCGGCAACGTGACCATTGTCCGTTGGTCATCAAATGTTTTGATGATGTAGCGTGCTTCGAAATTCTGAACCCACTGCTGTGGATCGGTCGGTTGCGTTTGGCCCGTCGACTTGATTTGACCGCTGGTGTAATACGCGGCAATCAGTCGGGCCGCTTTGTCCGAATTGGTTTCACGAAGCTGATCTGGGTGAGCAAGTCGATACAGTTGTAAAAACTGTTCTTTTGGAAGGAACACTTTGTCAGCGAGCAGTTCTGGTTGGCCTGGCTGATAAGGCAATACGATGTCGGGTTGGATTGCACTTTTTGAGGCAGCTGATTCTTCTTCAGTTGAAGTCTGAGCAGCACGTTGCATGGCTTCTGCTGGATTGGTGACCGCTTGATTGACAGCGGTCGCGGGCAGCCGATTTGATTGCTGAGCCAACGTGGACTGGCTTGCCGCACAAATCAACAGCAGCACGGTGGCAGTCGTGCTGGCGGATTGTGCTGCTTTGTTTGAGATTCCTTGAAGCTGCACCAGCGTTTTAGGCTTGCAGCAGGTGGCACAAAGTCGAGCTAACGAGAGACCAATCCAGAGCACGATTCCTGTACATAGGCCAATGAAAAGGCCGTCAGCAATGGGTTGCCAGCGAACAGAAAGCAAGGGGACAAGTGCCGCGATTGTGAATGTCAGAAAGCAGATCAAAGTGGTTCGAACCACGATGGATGCCTTACTGAAATACAGGCAAATTAGGACCGCGACAGCAGCGGCAACAATCATGAATGCCTGTTTCACTTGAGCCGACTGAAGTTGTACGGGAAACGATTGGTTGGCTGATCCTGAATTGATTGAGCGAAATTCAGTGGATAGAAAATGGTCTGGGTTGGCGACATTTGCTTTCACTGAAAGTAAGGCCGCATTGCGACCAAGCCCCGCTAAGTCCGTCCCGCGTTCTTCCGCTTGTTGAACATAATCAAACGAAGATTGCTGGGACAAATTGTCACCCGCCTGATTGCTCAAGATGGGCCCATTGAGCGTACCATCGAATGGGATGTCATCCGCGAATGGGTCATTCTGAGCTGCCTGTCCTGCGATGTTAAACCCGCCGCTACCGCTACCGCTACCGCTACCGCTACCGCTACCGCTACCGCTACCGCCACCAAATCCACCACCAAATCCACCACCTCCAAGTCCACCTCCCCTTGCATTGTTGGAAGAAAGAGATGTGGAAGCGTCTGCCTGTTCAGCAAGACTTTCATTGTCATTTTCTTGCTTTTCAACTCCAGCATCTGTCCAAGAATCTGGCGTTGCATCTGCCCTCATCGATGCTGTCTCTGAAGTTGGCATGACGGATGTCATTGATGTGTTCAGAGAAAGTAAGATGAGAGTCGCGATGACGGAAGCCATGGCTAACCCCAGCAGAGTCTTCCAACGCTTTCTACTAATAACCATTGTGAGCACAAACAACGCTAGCAAAGCCACAACAACGGGGAACGCACGGCCAATCAAGATTCGATTTGATGGTCGCCGATAAGCCTGAAGATGTTCAACCATCGATTGGATCCATCCGAGACCGGGTTTGCCGTTTTGTCGTTGAAACCCATTTGGCACTTCCGTCAAAGCCATGGTCTTGGGATAACTTAACTTCCACGACTGCTGCAGAATTTCAACTCCAACAGAAGAACCACTGTTGGTGTCGATGAACAGTGATACGCTGTCTTGAACGGTCGCCTGCCGCTGGCCTTCTTTTGCCTCGTTCTGAAACAGCAGTTCAAGTTCATGCGACTGATCGGATGATCCGGGCGTTGGAATGGGAAGAGCTACTAAATAGTCTGTGGCATCTCGACGAACCTGCACAGCTTTGCCATCCAACACGGTTGACCACAAGTAAGAATTTGTTGGCAATCGAAATCGAAGAGTTTGGACTCCTGACGTTTGAAAATTAATTTTCGCCGACCTCTGAATCGATTGCTGAACATCATACACGACCACGTTTTGAATGTTCTGACAAACGGCTGAAGGGACAGATTGAGTTGCGAATGTGGTTTCCCCAACAGACAAAGAGTAGTCGGGTGTGACATACCGAAACACCATTGCAACTCGACGGCTTGAACTTTCATTGCACACAGGAACCATGCTGGCATCGGCGATTGTGAGTCCCTTCATTGCGTTCGGATCAATGACATGAAGCTGTTGTTCTGGTCGAGCTTCAAAAACGATCAGTCCTTGTTGCCGAGCGGCTTCGTTGATTCGCACGAACGGAGCCGACCATTCAAAATTGTCGTCTCGATCATTTTCTACCATCGCAAACAGGTTGATCGATCCGACGAAGCGTTTATCGAATGTTAGTCGAAAGGGACGTACTCCATCTTGAACGGGCAAAGCCGTTTGTTCGATGATGTTGATTCGATTTGGAACGTTCGGTTGGCTTTGTCCCGGCACTTGTCCGATGGCTCGAAGCTGAAACCTGACGGCATCGGTCAATGTTTCTGGAAGGTTCACTGTTAAGTTTCGAATGGAACCATTGACAACATCGACCGTTAAGTCGATTTCCGTTGCCACCTTGTCTGGTTGCATCCAGGTGCGCAGTTCTGATCGAGATGCTAAACGAGTTATCTGACGGTCGACCTGAACTGTTCCACCATAGGTCGACGTCTGAGCTTCAAACACCAAGCGTCTGTTGGAATCTGCGATGGGGACCAAGCCGACAAGTTTTGGAAAGGATAGCTTTAAGTCGCTGGCACAAGACAAGCCATACGTGACTTCTGCTTGGATGGCGTCTGTCACTTTTACGATGGGTATGGGCACAGCTTGGCTGTCGACGGGGTCGTTGATTGTGCGAGTCGCGTTAAGGCACATGGTGAGCAGCTGACCCGCTTCGATGGGCTTCGGAAGTTCGATCAAAATTGACTTGCCATCGGCCGCGTTAACCCAAGGCAGGTTCGCTGAAGAACTATCAGTCAGACTTTGGATTTGCCAATCTTGGGGGACCTCTAAGGTGACATCAAAGAGTGGCTCATTCAACGTTTCGACGGTCAGAGTCGAATGAAACGTCATTGTGGTGTCAGCAGTGTGCAAGACGGAATCAATCTTTGAAAACAGTTCGCGATCTTTCGAGCGAATGCTGACCTGCAGATCAAAGTTCTGCTTCCAAAAATTGAAGACGTCGGCCTGTTGGTCAAACTGACGATTTGTGCGCTGTTGAGATGCGATGCGATCGAGTCCAGACACCGGCTCTGTGAGCAGTCGTTGAGTCGATTCTGTTTGAATGGCAATCTGCCCCGTGTGAGCGGTCAGCTGATTCCAGTGCAACGTTGGTATTTTTGAACTCGTATTTTGGGGCTGACTAGAATTCTGCAACGTCACCGTTGAAACCGCGTCGATACGAATCATGCGATCCTGCGAAAACGGCTGTCGATACTTGAGTTGCAGCCGAATTCGGTCCGGCGTTTCTGGATCATCTTCCAATGTCCACTGTTCAAGTCCGGCTGATTCGACGTTGGTAATTTCCAAAGTGGCGGGGATGGATGCTGACAGCTGATCAAATTTTTCACCGAAGACTGAAAGTCGAGATTCACATTGCCATTTCAGGCCGGCGTCATTCAAAGCAACTTGAATCGTTGACGTTGCAAAAACCAAGTTGTCACTGATTTCTTGTTGTTGCCGAGTTGTCCAAGTTACTCGCACGTCACCCGGTTTTTGCGACGTGTTGCCAATCGCTGCCTCATACGTTGTCGATTTGTTGAGATCATCGAGGCGTTCTAGCTTGCGAGCGTTCAGAATCACGTGTTCTCCTGCTGGGCATGACACATCCAGTGTGGCTGGGCCGTTATCCAAACTTTTGAAAACAACAGATCGATCTGTGCCAGACTTCAAAACAGGAGTCGACAAGATGAGCTTCAGTTCGAAGGTGCCGACCGAGTTGTTAAGAATCAACAGGCGTCCAGGCTGCTTATCGCTGGTACCAACGGTGGCCGTCGCTTTGTTGAGTTCTGCAGATTCGAGTTGCAGGTTCCCAAGTGGGATCGACTGAGTTGTCCAGCCCTTTTTGAACTGACGAAACTGAATCGTGAGTTCAATCAACGCGCGATGCTGTTCGGCAGATAAATTGTAGCGAGCCGATGTCATGACAGCGTCTCCGGGTGAAGACGTTTGAGCTGCCTGTCGAGCCTTCGAAAGCAGGTCTTGAAAATCGGCTTTCGGTAGTAAAATTCCGGACGGCGTCTGCTTAAGAATGGCGTCCAGCTGATCCACGGGAACAAAGCGTTCTCGGGATGGCTGCACTTGGGTTTTGCCCGAGCCGTCTTGGGCAACCAGTTGAGACATGCTAACGGCAGCCGTCAACATCAACAAAAGTGTGATGGCAATATTTGATCGCTGCATCGTTTTCAATAAATGATTCATCACTTACCTCCCATCGAATCGTCGGTCATCTGTTTGGCATCAGGAGATGGGCTGACAACGGCTGGATCAGTGCTCGGTGGGGACTGACCGGGCGGATCCGGTTGGTCATCCGTTGAAGGGGCCGGACTAGAAGGTGGCGACTGTGAAGGTGGCGATTGAGGGGGTGGCGATTGAGGTGATTTGGAGGCTCCGAATTGAGTCACGCATCCGACCAGCCAAAGCACGGCAACGGCGGCAAGTCCTGGCACTGCTGCCGTTACAAATTGCATGGTTTCTGATCGATCTTGAAGCGACCATATTCCAATCGCTAATGTGCAAAGTACGACAATTGACAGTCGGTTTTCCCAGGACGTGCGTCTGAGAATAAAGCCGATCAGCAAGATTGCTGCGCTGATGATGCCGACCAAGAATGGACGGTTCCACCATGTGGTTTCGATAGATGGCTGGTGCCCCAAAGTTCGATAGACGCTGACATGACCTTGGCGAGCAAAATCTGATGCTTGAGCCGCATTTGAAACCCAAGTTTTCAGATCACTGGCTGCTTCTTCGGCAGTGGAAGACACCAGTGGGCTGGTGATGTTCCAATCGACCTTTCCAGAATACTTCCATTGGTTGGCGTCTCCGACCAATGCAATTTGAGTCGGGTGATACACGGCCAATCGAGTTTCTTGAACCACTACGGCTTCGTCTGCAGAGGTGAGGCTAGGGATTCTTAGAATCTGTTTGCCGCCCTGCCCCTGAAATGGGTATCGAGATTCATCGGTAATTGGGCAGCGAAACTGAAGAGTCAACACGAATGCTTGATCAGACGTCGACTTGCGGCTGACGTTAACGTAGTACGCCTGCCAGCCGGTCTGTGGTTCCACATCATCGGCCGCTTCGAAAGTTGTTCGAGCAGAATTAAGTAACGGGGCTTGTAGTTCGGCGTCTTGAGGCAGGTCGACTCGAAGCCGCTGCCGCTCGCTACTGGTAATTTCATACTGACAAAGATAATTAGCGAGGCGTTGTTCGTCTGTCACGACTTCAATGGCCGCCTTGGCAATAACCGTCTTAACGACCTCTTGAATTTCATGTCGAGTGATTTGAATATTGGCCGACGCGGGTTGTTCAAAATAGCGGAATGCCAGATAGCCATTGGAATCCATCAGCTTGAGCTCTCGAACATCGATCGCTTCCATCGAATCTTCTTCGGCAGTCGCCGACACCGATAGTGAGTCATGTCGTAGTAGACGCAGTTCTCCTGTGACTCCTGTCATCGTGACACTTCGACGAGCGTCGGCGTCGTCTTCGAAGGGAGCCAGCACTTCTGGTAAAGCGATCGTCAGTCGTGTCTGTGGAGATTCCTCTTGAGATGGAACGTTCGCTTCGGTTGCCGGTTCCGTGGCTGCGTCATCGACCACCGTGCTGATGGGAACTTCCCAGTCGACTGAAAATGGAACGGCACCAATCACTTCGTTTTGCAGCACTAACGTCCACGTCACCAATCCGTTATTCGGGTCCCCTTGGTTGCGTTGTTGGATCGATTGACGTCCATTCAAAGTGCGAAAACGAACGTCATCGGCAACGGCTTCGGGAACGGAAATTCGGAAGGTGTCGATGCCGGCGTTCTTCACGTTAAAGGTGATGACGCTGTTCATAGCGATCATATTCGGTTCGATTTTTGCCGTCGTTGCTACGGTGCTGGAAATCTGAGCAGAGCGCGGGCTGGTACGTACCGACAGAGCAGTTGGTTTCTGGCTGTACTTCCATGCTGACACAACGATTGCTCGACCAGACGCCTTGGACGATGCTTCCTGATGGGGGAACAGTCCACTGATCGATTCATCAATCGTTATGACGTCTAAAAACGGAGGAGCAAGAATTCTGACTTGCCCGTCTTCTCTTTCCACGGCAGCAGCATCAAGAAAAGGAATGTCGACTTTGTCTAAAGCGACGGTGGAATCGAATGGGCGATGAGCTTGAATATCAACTGCGATTTTGCCGATACGTTTTTGAGCCAACGACAAGGTTAAGGTGCCGGCTGTTTTGTCCAGTTGAAATTCTGTCATCCCGTCTGCTCGCACGGAATCGATTTTTAGGTCTTCGGGGTATTTGACTGCGAGCTGAAAGACGCCCGCTCGTTCGACGGTAAACGTGATTCGTGATGTCAGGCGAATTTGGTCATCATCAAAAATCACGTTGGCTGTTTGTTGAGCCAGAAGGCGAGGTTTTACAGGGCTGATCTTCAGGATTAACTGCCCTGTTTGGCCAGTGAATGACCATGCTTGTTGATCAAATGCCGACTTGTTTTTTGTTTGCCGAGTTCTCTTGACTCCGCTCATGTCCTGCACGGTTGTTGTCAAAGTGGAATCTGTCGTGACCGTCAGGATTCCCGTTTCACGAATGATGTCTTCGGCGTGAATGCCGTGTACGTTGCCATCGGACGACTTTCCAAGCAGCGAGGCTGCTTCGCTCTCAAGATCCTGCTCTGTTTCGATGGTGACCTCAAAGCGATCACTGATGGGATTTAGCAGGTCCAGTTTCAATGTTTGGTGAGTCTGCTGTGAATCGCCAGTTTCGATATCCCAAGATCGAATTTGTCCTACGGTGGCCGCCACATCGATGACTCGAGCATTCTTTGGAACCAACACACTGGCTTCCGTCATTTCGCCTCGAAGCACTTCATAAGACAGCTTTGCTGACGTTTGAATTAAGCCCGGTTCGATCTTCACGCTGGTCGTGTTTTGGACACTGGTGAGCAGGTCCATCACGGGCTTGCTGCTGGCCTTGGGATTCCAGCGGACTTCAAAACGGTTTGTCGAAGCGAGACTGGCATTGACCACGGTCGCTTCGGCTGGTTCTTGGTCATTCGCTTCTGCGACTTTGTTGTCGTCGACGTCACGCTCTGGCAGCAGAATCTGCAAGGGAAGAACGGAAACCTGCTGATCTGCCTTGGGAATTGAAACTCGCAAGCTGCCAATCGCCGTTGCAGGGCATTGAATTGCAAAGGACTGGTGCTCGGGGCTACGAGTCACGGCAGTCAGCAGCTTGAGCGTCACGGTTTTTGTACCGGAACCCTTCAGCCATAAATCATATTTTCCATTCCCTCTGCCCTTCAGTAAGCAGTCATCGTCGTCACTTTCAACCTCCCCAATGGCACAATTGCCGAATGGCAACGCCAGCTGCTTCCAGCCGTCTTGTTCCACTAAATCGATTTGTAGCTGAGCGGTGATACGGACCACGTCTGCTTCGACTGTCGCTTGGTAATCGGCCTTCGAGATCAACGCATCCGGAGAATGCCCTTGGTGACTTCGGCGTTCCAAATAAACCTTCATCAGTTCCATGTATTCAGCATAGGGAATGACGGCTGATGATTTTTGATTGTCGAAGACGTCTTTCAATTCTTGAAAGGGAACATAGATCAGCCGGTCCCATTCTTGCACCAGTGATTCAGGCGGATTGGCTGCGGCGGGATCGGCATCGTTGTCCTGAGCCAAGCATGCTGTTGCTGGCAGAGTCAAGAACGCGAAGATGAAACACAAACGTGAAAAGGTTGTCGGCATTTCGAAAACCAGCCTCTCTCAAACGATTTTAGTCAGTTCATGGGCCTGCAACGCGAGACCACACGCTGATTCATCAACTTGTGGTCTGTCAATCACCGCAAAGTATTCGGTACAGCCCCAAACAAACAGCCAGCACTTATTATCTTACTTCTGAACCTGCACTGAGATCCGTTTTGCTTGATCATGTCAGCCTTCACAACGGATCTCTGCTTTCTTTTTACGCGACCTTTGAACACTTCACGGGAATCGCTTCATGGGAATCACTTCACCAGAATCAATTCTGAGCACTTCCGCTGCTGCCTCGCATTGTGATTGCTTCTTGCACCTGTTTACGATGTGGAAACTCAATGTTTTTCATGGTTTTTACATCTTCAAGTGCAGCTGATGATTCGAACTTTCAGAACCCTCAGTGCATGGGAATTCAGAAGACAGATGTTTGGCCGTAAATTCAGTAAGCTTCAACACCGATCCGTTCTAAGAATCTGAAGAATTGACGTCATGAACAACGAGGTTTTCGTTGATCTTTGAATTCAAAGACGGCTCACTCCGTGGCATGCCAAATCACGAGGGGCGCTTGTTTTGACGATGCAAGGGGAGGGATTATGCTACCCCGTCCGTTCGGGAAGTCAGAAAACACGGAATCGATTTCAAACTTCATTCATCAAACTTTTCAGGTGACGGACTGTGCAGTGGCGCTGTTCCGTCGCACCGGTCAGTCGCACCGAGCATTGGCACCGGGCAGGTTGCCTGGACTGCGACGGCACCGGCTTATAGTCAAAAATTTTTTTCGCGGTAGGACTCTCCAAGTGACGTCAAATTCTGAATTCAAAGCTCATCAATTGGTTCAGCATGTCAGCCGCCTTGGTTCTGTCGCCGTCGCTTTTTCTGGAGGAGTTGATAGTGCGGTCATTGCGAAGGCATCAGTTCTTGCGTTGAATGATCGGGCCATTGCCGTGACGGCCGTCAGCCCAAGCTTGGCTGAGTCTGAACGTCAGATCGCGGCAGAAGTGGCAAGCTCTATGGGGATTCGGCATGTCGAAGTCGCGACAAATGAATTCGACAACTCAGACTATTCTGCCAATCCATCCAATCGCTGCTTCTTCTGCAAGCAGACGTTGTATGCCGCGATGGTAGCGAAGCAAGCGGAATGGGGCGTCGACGTTTTAGTAAACGGGACCAACTTAGACGACTACGGAGATCATCGTCCGGGCTTAATTGCTGCGAATCAACAACACGTCAAAAGCCCTTTGGTTGATCTAAAAATGACCAAGGCTGACGTCCGGCAAATCGCCGAGTTTTGGAATTTAAGTGTCGCCGACAAGCCAGCTTCACCTTGCCTAAGCAGCCGCATCGCGTACGGAGTCGAAGTGACGGCCGAACGAGTTCACATGATTGAACGAGCAGAAGCGGCCGTTCGACGACTCACATCCATTCGTGAATTTCGAGTTCGCATGGAAGCAAACTTACTGGCTCGTATTGAAGTCTGCCCTGATGAACTTCTGGAACTGGTGCAAGATCCGATTCGAACAGAACTTTTAACTCAGTTGAAGTCTGTTGGTTTTCAGAACATCACGATCGATCTGGCAGGTTTCCGCAGCGGCAGCCTTAACGACAGACTGCCTGCGGATCACTTGACTTCGGTCGAATTAAAACTTCCTGTCGACCACACATAATAAAAACGATTGCACAGACAATCACAGGCAGCGTTTTGATGATTGCTAAGCAGGTTTGGTCAAGCTGAAGCAGGCTTCGGAAGTCAGTCGGACGGCAGAGCGAGCGTGGCTCGAAGAGGGCATCCGTATTTCGCTTTGTGTTTCAGAAGTGCGCATAAAAAAGGTTGGTCCAAGACCAACCTCAACGGATGTGAAAACACATTGCCGTGCGAGTATGAAACCTTACTGTGATAAGCAGGAAACGTCACTCGGATACACTGGTTCAAATCTTAGGGGGGCTTGAAAATATATTCAACCGAGGTACCTTGATACTTTTAGTATTAGGGGTGAATGTTTTAGCACGAGACAATACCGTGACAGTACAAGAAAAACTAATTGGACCGTACATATTGGGTTTAGACCTTGGTTCGGCATCATTGGGGTGGGCTGTTCTTGAATGCCAGGATCTTCAACGTTCAACTGTTCCATCGCGAATTGAACGGTCTGGAGTTCGAATTTACGAAGCAGGTGTTGATGGCACCATTGAACAAGGCAAAGACGAATCGCGAGCGGCAAAGCGTCGCAAAGCGCGTCAGCCCCGTCGGCAAAACTGGAGGACTCAGTTCCGTAAGAAGAAATTGTTTCAAAAGTTGCAGCAATTTGGGCTGTTACCCACCACAGTGCAGTCCGATTCTTCCAGTCGCAAGAAGATGCTGGACGACTTGGACCGCGATCTGCGTTCTAAGCACGTCGATCCACACGATCATACTGCCAATCAACAGTTGCCCTACTTGCTGCGATCTCTTGCGATATCGCAGCAGCTGGAACCCTATGAATTAGGGCGAGCGATTTACAATTTGGCTCAGCGTCGAGGCTTCTTAAGTAATCGAAAAGCCGACACTGATGAAAAAGAAGATGGGATCGTGAAGGCCAGTATTTCCGGGTTAAGCCAGCAGTTGCAAGGGCGCACTTTAGGTCAGATGTTTGTTGAAGACGTGAGCCCAGATCAGAACGATCCCGAGCAGCAAAAGGTTCGTGGACGTTATACAGCACGAAGCATGTTTCATGATGAGTTCCAACGCATCCGTGATCGGCAAAATTCGCATCAGCAGCTGACAAATGAGCAGTGGGACGAACTTTTTAAAACCATCTTCTTTCAACGTCCGCTGAAATCTCAACGACACCGAATTGGAAAATGCGAAATCGATGGTGGGCAACGCTGCTTAGATGCATTAGACGTCTATCAGCAGTTCCGTATTTGGACCACGGTTCAGAATTTACGGATCGCCGACGCAGCAGACTATCAACGAGAAGCGAGACTTTCACTGGAAGAACAACAAGCTGTTGTTGACGCTTTGCAGAGTCAAGTGACGATGACTTGGAAAAAATTAAAAACCGTTGTGGGCTTGGGCAAAGTGAAGGGGGTGAAATTTACGATTGAAGAATGGAATAAGAAGGGGCTGGTTGGACATAAAACAAATTGTGCCATGCAGCACGTCTTTGAAGAAGCATGGCTGCAGATGTCGATTGACGATCGCGATTCCATTACCAAAGAAATCGTGTATTTTAGAAAACCAGACGCTTTGCGAAAGCGAGGTCAACAGGTTTGGGGATTGTCAGAAGATCAAGCCGCTTTACTACCAGGGATTCGACTAGAAGAAGGTCATGCCCGGCACTCAGCAGATTCCTTGACCAAGTTTGTTGAACGGATGAAGCAGGGGGAAGATTACTCAACGATTCGCCAGCAGCTAACGGGAGTCGACGATTCCGCCCCGATGGATTTCCTGCCGCCTCTGAGTAAAACGAGTCTGGAGATCACCAATCCAGCCGTGATTCGAGGTCTGACTGAATTGCGAAAGGTCGTGAATGAACTGATCCGTCAGTACGGCAAGCCGGCTGCGATCCGAATCGAGATGTCTCGAGATCTCAAGAATTCGCGAGACCACAGAGTCAGGCTGCATAAAAACAATGAAGACCGACGCCGTCGCCGTGAAAAGGCGGTCGATGGAATTTTGGAAGTGACAAAAGGCCAAAAATACAGCGGAGCAGACATCGAAAAATGGTTGTTGGCTGAAGAATGTAACTGGCTGTGCCCCTATACCGGCAAGCAAATTTCTAAGCAAAGCCTCGTTGGTAGTCATTCTCAGTTTGATGTCGAACACATTTGGCCGAGGCGTTATCTGGACAATAGTTTTGCCAACAAAACTTTGTGCGATGCACAATTCAACCGCAACATCAAAAAGGACAGGACGGCGTTCGATGCTTGTTCTGGCTTGGATGACTGGGGCCAGATTTTACAACGTGTCCAACACTTTACTGGCCCAGTGGCTGCTTTGAAGCGAAAAAAGTTTCTGACGGCCGCTCAGGATATTCCCGATGACTTCACGTCGAAGCATTTAAACGACACTCGCTATAACGCGGTGGCTGCTAAAAAGTATCTTGAGACGTTGTACGGCGGGTTATCTGATGCGGAAGGGACGTTACGGGTTCACGCTGTGACGGGAGGCCATACGGCCATACTTCGCCGTCAATGGCACTTGGATTCTGTCTTAAGTGACGATGGCAAAAAAACACGAGACGACCACCGTCACCACGCTGTTGATGCAATCGTAATCGCTTTAACGGACACACGCCGCGTTCAATCGTTGGTGAAGGCCGCCGAATTGTCTCAACGCAATCATTCGAAACGTTTCTATGAAGCTGTTCAAGACCCATGGCCCAAATTCATTGGCGACGTGCAAAAGTCAATCGATGAAATCACTGTGTCGCATCGTCCTACTCGGACCTTGGCTGGCCTTTTGCATGCGGAATCGATCTACAGCAAAGCTCACACAGATCAGCATGGCAATGTGTCGCATCGAATCAGAAAGCACATCACAAAATTATCACCGACAGACATCAAGAAAGACAAAATCGTCGATCCTAAGATTCGTCAATTGG
Source organism: Fuerstiella sp. (assembly GCA_039974975.1). Classification (GTDB taxonomy): domain Bacteria; phylum Planctomycetota; class Planctomycetia; order Planctomycetales; family Planctomycetaceae; genus Fuerstiella. Next base: position 39,952 of record JBDWHY010000020.1, read on the forward strand.
TCACAGATAAGTTGACAGAACTGGGAGGGGGCAAACCGGAAAAGGCATTCGCGGAAGAAAAAAATCATCCATGTCTCACAACCAAAGATGGACGGAAAATTCCAATTCATAAGGTACGAGTTGAAACCGACAAGAAACCTCGTTCCGTTGGCGAGGGGGCAAAGCGGCGACAAGTTGCATCCGGAAAGGATTCCAACTTTGCCAGCATGATCTACGCAGTGTTGGACGACCACGGCAATGAAATCAAGTGGGAACACAAAGTGATTACGCGACGAGAAGCTCATGAACGCAAGTCACGCAATCACAGGGTACAGGGCGAAAAAGTTCTGCTGCCTGACCGTAGTGATTTTGATGACGACAAGAAGCGAGTCTTCAAGGTGGCACTTGTGAAAAATGATACTGTAAGCCTATTCGGGGAAGACGGTGAGGAAATCCTATACCGCGTGCAAAAGCTAAGTCAGGGAGAAATTCAACTGTGTCCACTCTGTGTTTCTACCATTCGAGGCAATGACCGAAACCCGTCGAATCAGATCAGAGCCATTGATCGACTTCGAGAAAGGCGGATGCAAAAACGGCACATTTCGCCATGTGGAAACGGTGGATATCAGTCGCTTCGGGGACAAGGCGCGGTGTGAATGTACCACTCACTCGTGTCAGATTTGTGTGTTGAAGTAGAATTGCCAGTTTTCGTGTTGAACTAGGGTGTTTTGGGGGCTCACTATGGGGAGTCCACGAAAGGCCCTTGGTGATGCGTAATCGAATCATTGAAATCTCTGAATCTGCCTGCCGTTTGCGAGTTGAGCATTCGCAATTGGTGATTGATCGAGGTACAGAGATTGATGGTTTGTTTGCCACGAAAATTCCTCTGGAAGACTTAGCCGCTGTTGTTGTCGCTCATCCACAGGTGTCTTACACACAAACTGTACTGGCGGAATTGTCCGAGCGGGGGGCAGCCTTCATTACTTGCAATCGCAACCGCATGCCGGTTGGTATTCTGCTACCGCTTGATGCCAATAGCGTGCAAACCGAACGCTTTCGTCGGCAGCTGGACTTGACCATCCCACGGAAAAAACGGCTTTGGGCTCAGATTGTTAAGTCTAAAATTGATATGCAGGCTCGCCTGCTGAACGAGGTCCATGGCGATACGTTTGGTTTATCGCCATTACTTCCCTTAGTTCGTAGTGGCGACACCACAAATGTGGAAGCTCGAGCTGCCAGACGTTACTGGACCGCTTTGTTTGGTAAAGAATTTCGGCGAGATGTTGATGCGAATAACCAAAACAGATTCTTAAATTATGGCTACGCCATCTTGCGAGCAGCGACTGCTCGAGCCATCTGTGCCGCTGGGTTACACCCCTCGCTCGGACTGCATCATCACAACAAATACAATTCGTGGTGCCTAGCAGATGACGTGATGGAACCGTTCCGGCCAACGGTAGACAAGGTGGTCGTGGAACTGATTTCGGAAGTTGGAGCCGAAGCTGAAATGGATCAGCCCGTCAGAGCCAAGTTAATTGGCTGTTTGATGAATCGCGTGTTGGTACATGATCGGCAAAGAACAGTTTTGGATGCGTTGGCCCTTGTTTCGGCATCACTGGTGGATGCTATGTCTCGCACGGAAGCCAAACTGACACTACCGCAGGAATTTTCATATGCCGCGTAGTGAGCTTGTGTCGTCGGGGTATTTGGAAATGTGGCTGTTTGCGATGTTTGATTTGCCAGTGAAAACAAAAGAAGAAAAGCGAGCATATACCCGTTTTCGAACCTTGTTGCTAAAGGAAGGTTTTTCGAAAATGCAATTTAGTATCTACGCTCGATTTTGTGGCAGTGAAGAAGTTGCGGAAACTCATCGTGAGCGATTACGACGAGTGCTACCCAAAGATGGTCACATTCGTTTACTGGCAGTGACCGACCGCCAGTTTGGGAAAATGGAAGTTTTCTATGGAAGAAAACGTGGTAAAACAGAGTCAAAACCAGATCAATTACAGCTTTTTTAGTAGTGCGGTAGGCTGTAACCACCTGTCAGTAAAAGACTTGCGTCAGTTCTAGTGTATCCGAGTGACGCTTCCCGACGAACCACAGCTCTGTTGGGATGGCATAGGGTGCAAGTCGAAGTGTATCCGAGTGACGCTTCCCGACGAACCACAGCCACGGACAAGGCTGGTGTAGATTTCGTTTCAGTGTATCCGAGTGACGCTTCCCGACGAACCACAGCAAGAATGAATCGCGTTACATCGCCGTCTGCAGTGTATCCGAGTGACGCTTCCCGACGAGCCACAGCCCACTCCCCCAAACGCCCATAACAGAAATGAAGTGTATCCGAGTGACGCTTCCCGACGAACCACAGCAGGCAGCCCACAAGGCTCGAGGTGAGGTCTAGTGTATCCGAGTGACGCTTCCCGACGAACCACAGCGCGGGTCGACGTAGTGATCGAGGATTCCAAAGTGTATCCGAGTGACGCTTCCCGACGAACCACAGCCTATCCCATGCTTGGCCCGCTGCAATCTTAGTGTATCCGAGTGACGCTTCCCGACGAACCACAGCGAACTTGTACCAAACACGGCTGTTGAAATAAGTGTATCCGAGTGACGCTTCCCGACGAACCACAGCTTCCGGACTGGTCGCTCGAGTTCGTGACGTAGTGTATCCGAGTGACGCTTCCCGACGAACCACAGCCAAGTTGGCGACAAGTGCCCAAGCTGCCAGAGTGTATCCGAGTGACCCTTCCCGACGAACCACAGCCTATGACCTGCGTTTGTATCTGGAAACCTAAGTGTATCCGAGTGACGCTTCCCGACGAACCACAGCTCGGCGGACCTGCAGTCGGCCTTCACTGCGTAGTGTATCCGAGTGACGCTTCCCGACGAACCACAGCGCGGGTGGAATCGTGAGGATCAGCTGACCGAGTGTATCCGAGTGACGCTTCCCGACGAACCACAGCAATTAAGGAGAGTGCCGTGAGGCAGTTTTTAGTGTATCCGAGTGAAGCTTCCCGACGAACCACAGCCAGCGGCTCGAGTTCAAGTCACTAGCGTGGAGTGTATCCGAGTAACGTTTCCCGACGAACCCGGATGGGCCATTTTTTAACTGTCGAATGCCGCGTATCCATTCGTGCTCCTGAAGCAGCACGTCCGTCGGTACTGCGGATTCAGTGAAAGCCGCTGCGATCTTGGATTTCTCGATTGCCGGGTGAGAATCGGAATTTCGAAAACACACGACATGTTGCCCGGTTGCAGAACGGGCGACTGCCTCATTCTGTTTAGCTCGGCACTCGTTTTTGCAAGTTGAGCATCAATGGTCGTCGCGGCACGGTCTTTGTGAATTCTGTTCTCTGAGACGGGATGAGACGGAGCAAACTTTTCTGATCGCGATTTCGGGCGGCGACTGCCCCGTTTTTCTATGAGATGGGCATTCCGTGGCAGGCAGTTTTCTTTGTTGTTTGTGCCCAGGTCGTCAGCCAGAATCGTCGCCGGTTTCACTACTCAGTCGACTGTATTTGAACGTTTTGTGAAAACGGAGATCTCCTGCCCGCGTTTGGGGCCAGTTGTAATCGAGGTGGCTGGCATGTCATCTTCCTGCCATAATCCTGAAGACAGCTCACGCGAAAACGGAAAGGTTGCACCTGACGCAATTGATCCATCAAGTTCAATTGCCGTTGTTCCGTCGCCGTTATTCAGTGACGTTAGTTCGCGTAAGTCGTTGATGTGAAGCAGTTTATGTTCAATACAATCCTTCCAGCATGAGATCCGCTCCAGAAAACCATGAGCGATTACAACCTAACCCACCTGAAGCAACTTGAAGCCGAGAGCATTCACGTCATTCGTGAAGTCGTTGCGGAATTCAATAATCCCGTGATGCTTTATTCGATCGGGAAAGACTCAGCCGTCATGCTGCAGTTGGCCTTGAAGGCGTTTTATCCGGCCAAGCCGCCCTTCCCTTTGCTTCATGTCGATACGACGTGGAAGTTCAAGGACATGATTTCCTTTCGAGATCAGTTTATCCGTGAGGAATTGGGACTCGAACTCTTCGTGAACGTGAACGAAGAGGGAGCAAAGCTGAACATCCATCCCTTGGAAGACAGCGAAAAGCACACCGAGATCATGAAGACGGATTCGTTAAAAGCGGCCTTGGATGAGCACGGCTTTGATGCGGCGTTCGGTGGAGCTCGCCGGGACGAAGAAAAAAGCCGCGCCAAGGAACGCGTATTTTCTTTCCGTGACAAGCGGCATCGTTGGGACCCGAAGAATCAACGTCCAGAGTTGTGGAACATCTATAATACTCAGGTAAACAAAGGCGAAAGCATCCGCGTGTTTCCGCTGAGCAACTGGACTGAACTGGATGTTTGGCAGTACATCCATCTAGAAAACATTCCCATTGTGCCGCTGTACAAATCGGCGATGCGCAAAGTGGTCGAACGTGACGGCGTCTTGATCATGCTTGATGATGATCGAGTCAAGTTGTTGCCCGGTGAAGTGCCCATGGAGAAAATGGTCCGCTTCCGCACACTCGGCTGCTACCCATTGACCGGAGCTGTTGAATCAGAAGCAACCACGCTTCCACAGATCATTCAAGAAATGCTGCTGACTCGAACGAGCGAACGTCAAGGGCGAGTCATCGATCAGGACGAAGGCGGTTCTGGCATGCAGAAGAAAAAAGAACGCGGATACTTTTAGCAACCTGCCAAGATTCACTTGGGATGACTTGTCGTCGCGGCATTCGTCAACAGTTCAGCTGGTCGAATCATGCCTCAGCGTCGTCGCTTCCAAACAGAACTTGGCGAATTGTTACATCAGTTCGTACCTAGCACATTCATCGGTAGCTAAGGCTTTAAGCCGGGCGTCGGCCCCTACCGCCAATCACTTACATACAGCAAACAATAAGATCCATGTCGCATCAATCAGACCTGATCTCAACCGACATCGACGCGTACTTAAAGCAGCACGAGCAAAAGCAGCTGCTTCGATTTATCACGTGTGGCAGCGTTGATGATGGCAAAAGCACGCTTATCGGACGCCTTCTGTTCGATTCCAAAATGCTGTACGAAGATGAATTGGCAAAGATGGAAGCCGATTCAAAGACTCAGGGAGCTGTCGGTGGAAAGTTCGACCCATCCTTGGCAACGGACGGACTGAAAGAAGAACGCGAACAAGGCATCACCATCGACGTGGCCTATCGTTACTTCAGTACGGCGAAGCGTAAATTCATTATCGCGGATACACCTGGCCACGAACAATACACTCGCAATATGGCCACAGGCGCCAGTTCTGCGGATTTGGCTGTCATCTTGATTGATGCCCGACACGGCGTGATGACTCAAACCAAACGGCACAGTTTTATTGTGTCTTTGCTTGGTATTCGCCACGTGATCATTGCCATCAATAAGATGGATTTGGTGGACTTCGATGAAGCAACCTATGACAAAATTTGTGCCGACTACAGCGCGTTTTCTCGTCGCTTAGATCTGCCAGACCTGCACTTTATTCCATTGTCAGCTCTTAACGGCGACAACGTCGTGGACCGCAGCGAAAACATGCCGTGGTATAACGGCAGCACCTTGATGAATCGGTTGGAATCCGTTTACATTGGTTCGGATAGAAACCTGCAAGACTTCCGGATGCCCGTCCAGTGGGTGAATCGTCCGAATCTTGATTTCCGAGGTTTTTGTGGCACCATCGCTTCGGGCATCATTCGCAAGGGTGATGAAGTCATGGTCATGCCCAGCAAGAAGACGACTCGAGTCAAAGAAATCGTCACCTTTGACGGCAACATCGATGAAGCCTTTGCTCCGCTGGCAATCACTTTAACCTTCGAAGACGAAGTTGACGCCAGCCGAGGCGACGTCATCGTGAAACCTGGCAATGTTCCTGCGACGTCTGATACTGTCGAAGCGATGCTGGTGTGGATGTCTGAAGAACCGATGGTTCCAGGCAAGACCTACATTGTGAAGCATTCAGCTCAGCAGATTACTGGTTCCATTGAATCGTTGCGCTACCGAATTGATGTGAATACGCTGCACAGCAGTCCTTCGCCTCAGCTTAACCTCAACGAAATTGGTCGTTGCCGGTTGTCTTTGAACGAGCCCATTTGCTTTGATCCTTACAAGAACAATCGTTCTACCGGAGCAATCATTTTGATTGACCGGCTCACGAACGAAACTGTGGCTGCCGCCATGATTTTGGACCGCAGTGCCAGCGGCAAAAAGTTGGCTGCGTGGGAAGAGGAAATGGCTGTTGAAGAAGATCTTCAACAGGCGAGCGACCTAAGCGAAGTTACGTCCGACGAACGCGAAGCTCGTTACGGCCAAAAGCCAGCGACTGTGTTGTTGACTGGCTTAACCAGCAGCGGCAAGACCACGATTGCCAAGGCGGTTGAACGCAAGTTATTCGACAGTGGCCGAGCCGTCATGGTTTTGGATGGGCAACAGGTTCGTCGCGGGCTAAGCAAAGACTTGGGCTTTAGCTTTGAAGAGCGATCTGAAAATCTACGTCGCTCGGCTCATCTGGCCAATATTCTTAATGACGCTGGCATCATTTGTGTCGCCGCTTTCGTGGCTCCGAATGCAACCGTTCGAGACAAAGTGGCCGGAGTCATTGGAAGCGATCGGTTCTTAACGGTTCATGTGGATGCTCCGGTTGAACTGTGTCGAGAACGAGACACCAATGGGCAATACGCTGACGCTGATGCAGGCAAGCTTAAAGAATTCTCTGGAGTCACCGCTCCGTACGAAGTTCCCGAATCACCAGACTTGGTGCTTAAGACGTCCGAACAATCCGTCACCGAATGTGCCGACGCCGTCATTGATTTGCTGACATCAAAGGGCTTTCTGCGGTCGTAGACATGTGCTGTGGCCAATGAAAACGACGCTTCGGGCGTACGTGGCTGCTATCTCTGAGCCGTCTGGCGCGCATTTTCCCTTCAGTGGCAGCGATGTCTTTGCAGATCGCTGCCTCAATTTTCAACCTTCGTAGCGACGGCGGCAAGCGGGGATGCGCCTTTCTGTATCAGTGAGAGTGCAGCTTAAGCTGATTTTTTGTTTCGGTCCGTTGAGATTCAGTCCGTTGAAATTCGGTCGCGGGGCATTTGGCATGACGCAAGTTCTCTTGAATCGCCAGAGTCCATCTTGGAGTCAATGAAATGCGTTTGGCCGTAGAAACCCCGTGACTGCCTCGTAGAGCTCCACTTGAGTCAAAAGATGTCGTTCTCGGAAGTTTGATGAATGACTCATAAAAGGGAGTCGTGGAGGCTTGGTGAATGCCGATAGATGGCTAAGAGATGTGATCGCCAAGGACGGGGGGACATGTGATGTTGTCGTTGTTTACAGTACTTAGGCGCAGCGTCCGCAAGGTGGGGCTAAAGCCCGGTCAGGTGGCATTAACCTTCGATGATGGCCCCAACGACGAAGAACGGGCCACCAAGAATGTCCTAGATGTGTTGCATCGCCATTCTGTCAAAGCTGGTTTTTGCTTGGTCGGCAAGCAGGTTCGAAGGCAAAAAGAATTGGTGCGCCGAATGTTTCATTCCGGCCACTTGCTGATCAATCACACTCAAACTCATATCCATCCGCTTCGCCAAAAGAGCGTCGAGCTGCAACGTGAAATTTCGCAATGTGATATGGAAATTGGTCGAGCATTGGGGCAGCCAGACTATCAATCGGATTTCTTTCGCGCTCCGTTTGGAATTGTGACTCCCGCGATTCGTCGAGTCCTAAAACGCCGTAAGATGCAACACGTTTTGTTAACTCATTACGGCTGGGATACTCGGTTGGGACCTCATAACTGGCAGTCCATGGTTGATGGTTTGGTGGAAGATGCCATGGAAAAAGAGGGTGGTCTTTTTGTGCTACATGACGGAAGTTTAGTGCCTCCGCTGATCGCAGAAAAGGACTGGAACCGCAGTGTCGAAAATCGAAGCTGGGTGTCGGAGGCCGTCGAATGCATTATTACCAGACTGAAAGCAAAGGGGTTTCAGTTTGTTCTGCCGGGGATGAAAGAGCGGCAGAAGGTTGTGCTGCGTAAGGCAGCTTGACGCCTTCTGGCCGGCTTGTGTCCGCGACCAACGTTACCGCCCCGCTTCGTTCAACGGGGATGCTCTGAAGTCATGGTCTGCGGTGATCAGCCTGTTAATCGTTGGGAAGATCTTCATCGAGATCTTCATCTTCTTGCAGCTGCGACAGGCGTTCGTTGATTCGATCGGTCAGCAGTTCTACCAGTTCTGGATCCATGAATTGGTAGTCGTCGGGGATATCAAGGCAATCGACGATCGTGTCGTTCAGTTCCCTTCGGAAGGACTGTCTTAGTCTTGATTTGTGTTCTGCTTCCATCACGAAAATGACGTCAGCCCAGTCGACATCTTTGTGAGTGATTGTGCGAACTGCCTGTTTGCTAAGCCCACAAGATCGAACGGCAAAACGAGAATCGTTTCGAAAGATTCGCTCTGCCGTCGGGCTTCTCCACTTGTTTTTTGAGCATACGAACAGTGCATTCAGTGGTTGCATGTCGTGAAGCCCAAGTGGAGTGTGTTGGAAGGTGATGGGCGGGTTTGTTGCACGAGGTAAGCATTGGCCTTGCCGACGGTTGAACCTTGCCGACGGTTAAACTTTGCTGACGGTTGAAATTTGTCAGCGAAGGGGCCCGTCGAGTGAAGACCGTCGGATGAAGACCGCCGGATGAAGACTGCCGATTAAAACTCACCGAGTGGAGCCTGTTTTGTTGCCGCATCGAAGTCAGGCCACTCACCAATTCTTGTCATTGATGAGTGACTGATCGGCGAAGGTCTGTGATTGGAATCTGGCTGGGCATTCCAATTCACGGACCTTAGAGACGATTTAGGCAATACCGGGAACGGGGAAGTTGATCGCGAATTCAGCGATGTTGGCTCGGATGCGAGCTAATTCGGTGTCGCTATCGTGATGTTTTAGCGCTTCTAGAATCCAAGCTCCCACCTTCTTCATTTCATCCTGCTTCATGCCTCGAGTTGTCAAAGCGGCTGTTCCAATGCGAACTCCACTGGGATCCATCGGTTTGCGTTCGTCGAATGGAATCATGTTCTTGTTGACTGTGATTCCCGCTTTGTCCAAGGCCGTTTCTCCGATGTCTCCGGACAGGCCCAAGGCGGTCATGTCACACAGCATCAAGTGGTTATCTGTGCCTCCGGAAACAAGTCGCAGGCCTCCGGCAACGAGCGTTTCGGCCAGAGTCTTCGCGTTGGCGACGACTTGTTCTGCGTATTGTTTAAACGTTGGCTGCAATGCTTCTCCAAAGCAGATGGCTTTGGCTGCCACGATGTGCATCAATGGTCCGCCCTGCATTCCGGGGAAGACGCTTCGGTCGATGTTTTTGGCGTGTTCTTTTTTGCACATGATCAGGCCCGATCGAGGACCTCGAAGAGTCTTGTGAGTCGTGGTGGTGACAAAGTCTGCGACGGGAATGGGACTGTTGTGGACTCCACCTGCAACAAGTCCGGCATAGTGAGCCATGTCGACCATTAACGTTGCTCCGTTTTCTTTGGCGATGTCAGCAAACTTCGCATGATCGATTTCTCGAGGATAGGCGCTGGCACCGGCGATGATCATCTTCGGCTTGTGTTCCTTGGCCAACGCGGCCACCTGATCAAAATCGATTCGGTGGTCTTCTTTTCGGACTCCGTAATGAGCTGTGTTATACAACTTGCCACTGAAGTTCAGTCGCATGCCGTGAGTCAGATGTCCCCCGTGAGCAAGGTCCATCGCCAACACGGTGTCACCGGGTTTCATCACTGTCAGGTAGACGGCCATATTGGCCTGAGAACCTGCGTGAGGTTGCACGTTGGCGTGTTCCGCTCCGAAAAGTTCGCATGCTCGATTTCGAGCAATGTCTTCGACAGTGTCGACGTGTTCGCAGCCACCATAGTAACGTCGGCCAGGATATCCTTCGGCGTACTTGTTGGTTAGGACCGTGCCAGCAGCTTCCATGATGGCTTCGCTGGTGTAATTTTCGGAAGCGATCAGTTCGAGGCCTTCAGCCTGGCGAACTCGTTCATCGCAGATGGACTTCCAAACATCCGGATCTTTGCCTTCGATCACGGAATTTGTGGGATGTGTAACAGAAGAGCTGGCAGTAGACATCGGCTTGAATTCTGAAAAAGCGAACCAGAGCGAAAGATTCTGAGATCGTATTAATCGGACGTTAACTCAGCTGAAGTCATCAGAATTCGGTGTCAACGGCACAATCCGAAGTCTGTTGATTTAGGCTGTGAAACAGATGAAATTTTTGTTTAAGGATCAGTTTCTAGTGACCGCAGAAAGTTTGCGGTTTCAACCGACTGTGTTGCGTTCAACGTCAAATTGTCTGACTTCTGCAACTAGGTTTCGGTCATGGTATCCATCCTGAAATTGTGACGGTATCGTCGGGGCTTGGATTCTCAGGGGTTCGAACGCGTTTTGTGAAACACGGGGAACCTAGCCACTCGAACGAGCAGCTTTTTCGTTCGAAGTGTTTTTACCATAGTCAAAAGACTCGCAACGGATGCCCGTCATTGTGACAGAATCTGTGTCTCAAATATCGCAACTTAACAGCAGTTTGCCTTTGCAGGGCGAATGCGTCACCTTCACAGGCCGTTTGGCTTCGATGAATCATCGAGACGCTGCCGCGTTGGTTGAAACGTATGGTGGCCGTGCTGTTTCATCGATGTCCAAATCAGTCACGATGGTGATTATTGGTGAAGAAGGTTGGCCCTTGGAAGAAGACGGTCAGCCGTCTCAGAAAATGTTGGCTGCGACGGCTCAAATTACAGACGGTGCAGATCTGCGACTTGTTGCAGAATCTGATTGGTTGCACCTGATTGGTTTGAACGAGCGGCGCGACGAAATTAAACGCTCTTATACTCCGGCGATGTTAAGCCGGCTGTTGGATCTGCCTGTCGGGATGATCCGCCGTTGGTCTCGAATTGGCTTAATTCGACCTGTTCGCCGAGTTTGCAGGCTGCCCTACTTTGACTTCCGGGAAGTTTCCAATGCTCAGCGTCTTGCCAGTCTTTTACAAGACGGCATCAAGGCCGAAGTGCTTGAAGAAAGTCTCGGGCAATTAAGCTTAGCGCTCACCGGGACAGATCGCAGTCTTGCTCAACTGAACCTGCTGATCCAAGATAAAAAAGTTGTTCTCCGCGATACTCATGGTGTTCTGAATCCTCGAACAGGGCAACGGCTATTGGACTTTGAAGAAACTGCTGCGTTGACTGTCGTTGCTGATGATTGTGCTGTCGATGATTGTGCTGCGGATGGTCATGCTGCCGGTGATCGTGATCAGGCTCAGACTGAAATCCACACTGCTGACGTTCGCCCCGCTGCGTTTCCGGCAGAGGATTCCGTCGACGCACGTCATTCGCTGCAGCTTTCGGTAGCCACTGAGCAAACACCATCAGAAAACCGTGAGTCAGACTCTGCCGAGCAGCCTGTTTCGCTGTCGTTTGAAGCGGCCGTCATTCGCCGTGACGAAAGGTCGATGAATGATTTTTCGGCTGGCGAATGGTTTCACGAGGGATGTTGGCTGGCGGAAGAGTCGGAATTTGATTCCGCGATCAACGCATTTCGCAACTGCTTAAGTCGGTTGTCTCTTGATCAGATGAATTCGCCCTTGGGGGCTGTGACTGGAGCTCCGGGATCAATGACTTCTGATCCGGCGGATTTGGAATTGTTCCCCGATCCAGCCGACGTTCACTTTCATTTGGCGGATGCGTTGTATCGTGCAGGGGCGATCGGTGGGGCCATCGAACGTTACCACTGTGCGATTGAATTCGCTCCTGATTTTATCGAAGCGTGGACTCAATTGGGGTGCCTTCTGGCCGAAACTCAGGCACCTGGGCGAGCCGAGGAAGCCTTTCAAACGGCAATTTCGATTCACCCGTCGAATCCAGATGCGCTGCTCCACTATGCTCAGCTGCTAGACGAAATGGCTCGCACAGAAGAAGCCGCGGGCGTCTGGGAAAAATACCTGCGATACGATTCTCGAGGACCATGGGCAGATCATGCTCGTAAGAGACTAGGCATTGCCGAGGTCACTTAGCCGACTTGCAAGATTGATTCTTCGAGTCGTTGGATTTGTGGGACTTCGAGCTTGCAGTGTCAAAGACATCTGAGAATTCGGGATGGCGGCAATCAATGGGTTCAGGTGCAGCATTATCGAATGCTGGCAGATCGAACGCCCGAATTTCGAAGAGATGGTCTGGAAGGCGCTGTTCGGGAGGCACGGTTCCTAGGACACGGTTTGCAGGGCACAGTTTGCAGGACACAGTTTGCGGGACACCGTTTGCAGGACACAGTCCGGTTGCAAATTGACTTCCCTGTTACTCATTTTGTCCTGCCGTTGATGGTGGCGAATTCGTTTCGCTGCGTTCTGCGATGCTCGATTGAGTCCACCAGATGACTCCACCCATGATGATCGCGCTGTACAGGAAGATTAGAACCAGAGTTCGTCCAATGAACTTTCCGGCGGTCAGGTCGTCTTTTTGAAACTGTGAGATTTCGGTTTCTGTGAAAGACGCAGTCGCGGTGGTCGAGTGAATTTCGGTCATGGGGGAAGTGTTTGTTAAGACAAGTTAGTTGAGCATTGAAATAGGATACCGACAAGTTTCGGTGGACTCGAAAACAGCTTAGTTCAATCTGTCAGCAATTCCAAAAGCAAATTGTCTGTGGGGTACGGATGGCCTTTGTATTGTCGAAATCCTTCTCCATGAGCGACTTTAATTTCGGATCCTCGCAGTTCGCTCCATCGCCGGGCGGCGTCCAGATATTCGTCGACAGAATGCTGTTGTCGCAGCCAATCTCGTTGACTCGAATGGCAGGCCAAGGCCTGCAGTTTGGTTTCAAATTCTTTCGAGACATCGACGATGAAATCGACGGGGTGACGATTTCCAAACGTGTCGGCACCTTCTAACGCATCCACGTAGTACAGATGAGGAATTTTTGTGGTGGGCGAGGCCGGGTCCCATTGTCGCGTCTTGTAATTAGGTACCGACGCATTAAAGCAGGCGTCACGAACAAGCTGACTGGTGATTTCATGGTCGTGCATGTAGTCCACAGGTGGGGCCGTCAGAATGATATCGGGCCGGCTACCTCTGACAAATTCTGTGACTCGATGGCGACTGTCGTTGTCGAATACGATGTGCAGGTCTTGAAAGTCGAGGCATGTGTATTCGGCTTTCATCAGGGTGGCAGCCGTTTTTGCTTCTGTGCGGCGGATGGCAGAAATTTCTTCAGCAGGAAGATCAGCGCTGCCACCATCACCGGCTGTCATCGTGGCGATGGAAATTCGACAACCTTTGTCTCGAAGCTTCAGTAACGTCCCAGCGCACTGAAATTCAATGTCGTCGGGATGAGCATGGATGGCAAGGACATGAATTGCAGCGTCCGATTGGGATGGCATAGCCTGGAAAGCCGATAAAAAAGACATGATGAAGTCGTGACGTATTCCTGATGGCGATCATTATGATCACTTTTGCTTTTCAACTGAAGACTCAGCCGCAGATAGCCTGTTTTCGGCACTTATTGCTGATTTTCAGCCTATGTGCTGTGGGGTGCCAAGATTCAGCCAGTCAGCCGACGACTTTGAACGATTCCCGATCAGATGTTTCTGTCTTCAATTCATCTGGAGTTGTGGCGTCGATGGATTCCGTTGGACAATCGGATCTTCCAGCCGACGGTCAGCGACTTGGCACCTTGCCCATTCCGGACCTGTCCGCCAAGCCGTCGGATATCGAACCTTTGCAGAGCGCCGAAGTCTTGTCCGTGGCAGCTGACGATCCACGACTTGATCTCACAACCATGGGCAAGCCGTTCGAGGATGACCGACGAGAAGTCCCCGCGCAAGGGTTACTGGATCAGCTGCAGGATTCTTCTGTGTCACCTGAAGTCCGTGAATCGATTCAGCGAATTCAGTTACTGCGTGGTTCAGAAATCAGTGCCACGGGCGCAGCTGAAATGGAAGTACGTCGACGTCGTAATTTTCGCATCATCGATCTCGTCACACGAGCCCTCCCTCTGGCGATGTCCCCATCCGGTGATGATCATGCGTTCTTGCAACTGATCCGTTTTTTGTTGGAAGCTCGGCTTGAACTGGCCGTGTCTGGGAACGCTGATGATATTCAAAGCTTGTACGCTGACGTGAAAGCTTTGACTCAACGAGATCCAAGTTCAAAAGCGGCAGCGGAAGGAGTATTTACTCTTGCTCGTTTCGCTCATGAAATGGTCCGACGAAACGGTGAAGATGAGCCGATTTGGTTCGACAATTTTTGTCAGTGGTCGCGTGAGTTTGCTGGTCGTTTTCCAGATCAAAAACAGCGTGCGACAGCCCTGCTATTGGGAAGTGCGCGGACTTGTGAATTGCGAGCTCTAGATTTGCCAGAATCGGATCAGGCGATCAAATGCATCCAATTGGCGACTCGCAACTATCAGCAACTGATTGAACAGTTTTCTGATTCTATCGAAGCAAGCGAAGCGACCGCAGTACTGCGTCGGCTGAACTTGCCGGGGCAAATTTTAAGTCAGTTTTCAGGGCAATCCCTTGATGGAGAATTGATTGATGGTCGCTCGTTCGTCGACATTGTGACGGTCGTTTATTTCTGGGAAGTGGGTGATCCTGAATTCCAAGAGGAACTTTTGCCGTTGTTGCAGCAAGCTTCGGATGTTGCCAATGGGCAGCTACGATTTGTTGGTGTGCCATTAGCCGACAACCCATTTCAGCTCAATGAATTTTTGCAGCGACATCATGTCCCTGGCATGCAAATGATTGGCTCTGATCCAAATCATCGCGGATGGAATCATCCGCTGGTTCGATTTTGGGGGCTCTCACGTGGTGCCACATGCTGGTTGATTAACAGAGATCGCACTGTTGCGGCGGTTGACGTCACAGCAAAGCAGCTGGTGAGTCAGATGCGAATTCTTTTTCGCGGTCCGTAGCCTGCACTTCCCAAGTGGAAAAACGCTGAGTGGCTGAACTCAATTCGATCTGTGTTGATTCAAACACGCGGCCACCCGTAGGTAGCTTTTGCGAAGTGTCTCGCAAGGGAAATCTGGCCCTGTCATATCACGAAGCTCGCATCTTGCGCCGTGCGATCGTCTGGGCTCCGTGGCCCCGTGGATGCCGAAAAAATTAGCATGCCTGCCTGAAGATTGGCAGCTCGGACGCTTGTGAACGTTTTGGTTCGTGCGTCCCGAATAATGCTCCACGATTTCTGAGTCCTTCAGCGAGCTCTTGTTCGTCCCATAAACGCTGGGTTTATACCCCAGTTTCTTAATTCACCCAAATGAGGAGCTTGGAACCCAGTTTGCGTTCATGAATTTTCAACCAACTTCACTGAAGAGGCATCAGTTTTGCTTCTTCGAGGATTCAGGTCGGGGCTGGATTTTTTTGGAGTGGAGTTGATGGTTAATTTTGCAGAAGGCGTTTCGCAATTGTCTGAGACTAACAAGCGTCAGGTACTTACGCGGCGTCAGCAGGAAATTTACGACTTTCTGGCCGATAAAATCACCAACCGGGGGTATGGCCCGACTGTACGTGAAATCGGATTGGAATTTAAAATCAAGTCGCCGAACGGAGTGATGTGCCATTTGAAGGCTCTCGAACGCAAGGGCCTGATTCGTCGAGAATCGAATATGTCACGAGCGATTTGTTTGGTGGATTCGTCATCCAGCAAATCGACACTCAAAATGCTGGGCACGGCTTCTTCTGGAGCCGCTTTGAAGCCCGCGGATCCGGAAGACGAATCCATGGATCTGGGCTCGATGGTTGGGGCTGACCATTCCGTTTGTGTGCAGATTGAAGGGGCTCATTACTCTTCACTCGGCATCAACGATGGCGACATGCTTGTGATTCGAGAAGAAGATTCACAGCCTGCCGGTGCTCTTGTGGCAGCTCTGGATGATCGGCGAAGCCTTGTGCTCTCTCGTCGCAACGCGGTCAATGATCGCCTTGTTCCCGTGGTTCCTGTCTTGAATGCAGGCCCCTTGAATTCTGTCATCGGCACCGTCACTGCAGTGATCCGAAAGTTTTCACCGTTGGACGTCGAACAAGATGTCGAGTCGATGATCGCTTAAGTGGGCAGCGGATCGAAGCTGAAGAACCGGCTCAGGCGGCAACAACAAGATTCACACAGAATCGCCTCACGAGGTTGGTTATGAGACTTCGTGAGGCGTTTTCTATTGATGCTGTTTGGCTTGGTTGAGGTTGTCACTCAAGGTTGCCCTCCCCCAAGGTTGCCTCACTCAAGGTTGCCTCCCCCAAAGGTTGCCTCCCCCAAAGGTTGCCTCACGGTTGTCAGTTTTATGTATTCAAACTGTTCAAGCCGTTCAAACGTTTCGGCACTGAAGTGATCAGCTTGCTTCTCGTTTTTCTTCCAGCTGGTTTAGGCGGTTGTAAAGCGTCTTCAGCGCGATCCCCAATTCCTTGGCAGCGGAGGGCTTGTCACATTCATGCTTTTGGTAAACATGCCAAACTAGGCGGTCTTCCATTTCTCGAAGCGTGATGGGCAGGTTGATATCGAACAGAGAATTTCCCGTGGAAGCGGCGGGTGTTGATGCGGCAGGTGCCGACTTCTGAAGCCTTTGTGGAAGATCTTCTGGGCGGATATGCTTGCCATCAGAAAGGATGACGGCGTGTTCCAACGTGTTGGCAAGCTGTCTGACATTTCCAGACCAATCTTGAGCCTGCAGAATGGCCATTGTTTCAGGCAGCATCATGTCTTCAGGAACCGTATCGCGTTTTAGGAAGCGGCAGACTAAGTGTTGAGCCAAGTCTGGGATGTCGTCTGTGCGTTCTCGCAAAGGCGGCAGATGGATTTCAAAAGTGTTGACTCGAAACACCAAGTCTTCTCGGAAGGTTCCTTCGGCCACCATGTCGTTTAAGTCTCTGTTGGTCGCACACACGATGCGAACGTTGACTTTGAAGGGTTCGTTTTCGCCGACTCGACGGACTTCACCAGATTCAAGGAATCGAAGCAGCTTGACCTGCATGGATTTGTCCAGTTCCCCAAGCTCATCCAAGAACAGAGTTCCGCCATTGGCGACTTCGAAGAGCCCTTTTCGAGCCGTATCGGCTCCGGTGAATGCTCCTTTGCGATGTCCGAAGAATTCGCTTTCGACCAAGTTTTCGGGGATGGCCCCGCAGTTGACGGCGACGAATGGCTGATCGGCGCGATCACTTTGTTCGTGAACTCTTCGAGCGACCATTTCTTTTCCGGTTCCAGTTTCACCAAGAATCAGGACGGCGGAATCAGTGGGAGCAATCTTTTCGATCAGCGTTTTGACTCGGTTCATGGCGGTGGATTCGCCAATTAAATCGGAGCGTCCTTCCACCTGCTGAAGTCGGCTTTCTAAAGCGACGTTTTTGTTTTCCAAAGCCATTTTCGAGCCGATTCGCTGCAACGCGGCTGAAATTTCGAAGAGCGTGCAGGGTTTGGGCAGGAAGTCGTAGGCCCCCATTCGAATGGCTCGAATGGCGTCGTCCATGTTTCCATGGCCGGAACTGATGACATATTCGGTGTCGGGCGACAACTTTCGAAGGGCGTCGATGACATCCCAGCCGCTTCCTCCCGGCATCTTTAAATCAACAACGGCCGCGTCGAAGGAATTTTTTTCGATGGCGTTGATGGCTTCGCTTGGATTTCGACAGACCGTGGTGCTGTGACCCATGCGAGGGAGTTCAGATTCCATCAGGTTGGCGATGGTTTCATCATCGTCGACAAACAGCACTCGTAGTTTGTGTTTCGTCGTTTTAGCCATGGCCATCTCCTTTGGCGGTATCAGTCTCAAAATCCCTTTGAGACGTCTTCCTTTGATGCTGTGCAGCGTCCTGGGCGGTCGAAGTTTTCACAAATTTACTCGAGAAAACGCTGAGACCTCCCTCCAATTGTAAATCTAACAAAAGGGAGTGAATCCAACAATCCGAGTTTCCCGAGCGGAAACTCGGCACTTCGTGAAGTCGGCGAGCGGCTCGTCAACGGCTCGTCAACGGCTCGTCTCTTTGGGGGCTGCCGTATTTGCTTTCACTTGGTTTTGAATAATTCTAGAAATTCGGCTCAGCCGCTCCATCGTGACGTCGTCTGATTCAATGATGGAATCTGCCTGAAGCAGCAGCTTGTCTGCCAAAAGCTGTGCTTGCGAACGCTGCCCATCAGGATTTTTCGTGCGAGTTAAGCTGATGGCCCAAGTCGCATGCAGGATCTGGTTGACCATCCTGCTTTTTGCCGCTGATTGCTGATTCAGTTTAAGTTGCGCTGCGGCTTGTTGCGTTGATGTCCTTCTGACGGATGTCGATCCTTTGGTTGGGATGGCCGCCACGGATGCCAACTGAGTTTGCGAAAGGAGCGACTTAAGTTCTGGTTCGATTTGTTGCTGAAAGTCACGAAGGCGATCTTCAAGCTGTGTTGAGTCTGCTCGCTGTCTCGCCACAAAAATACGCAGGATCGCTGACTCTGTCGATTGCCCCTGAATTTTTTGGCTGACTTCATCCAATCGACCACAGTGAGCTGCAATTCGAATTAGGGTTTGAGCGGCAGAAACTGGTACTTCAAAACCGTTTTTCGTGAAGTTCACCCCTTGCATGTTTTGTCCTGCAGCCGGAGCGATGTCTTTCGCATAAAGTCGCGCAACGCTGGTTCCATCTGCAGAGAAGATCAACTGTTGCAGTGCCGTGACGGTCAGGTGACGCTTCTTGGCAACGACGGTACTGGATTGGATTTGTAGCGAAGGATTCAGCTTTGCTTCCTGAATTTTACATTGAAATTCGAATGCTTTCAAAACGAGGCGAGTCTGACTCTGGATCTGATTCGTCAGTTTCTGGCGTTCGTGAATTGCGATTACCGATCCAGCAGATTGGCTGCTTGGTGGTTTTGGGTAAGCAGCATGCCAGCGATTAAAGCCAATAGGTTGTCGCGAAAGTGCCAAAGAAAATGCTGCCGTCGCAGACTGCATCTGACCAACTTCTGCGGCATTAAGAGCATGCTTCAGAATGTTGAACAGAATCTGTGTGGCACGCAATTGTTGCTCGGGTGTTCGTTGAAAATCTGCGATGTGCTGATCAATTAATACATCGGTATGGCCAAAACGTTGAGCAAGAATGATGGCAGATGCAAAATCTTGCTGACCTTGAATCCGTTCGGCGACGTCAGCTTTGATACTTTCGAATGCTTGCGTTGCTTGGGCATTTTCACAGCTGGAAAGAGCGGCCAGCACGGCGAGATTGGTTCTGATGGGATTGATCTGGTTTGAGGATTCAGGCGTCGGAAATTTTTGCCGCCTCATGCTGTGGATGTACCGATTTGCAAGTTCGCCCACTTGATCTGAATTCAACACGCAACCGATTGTCAGGCGGGCCGCGATTGCTGAGGACGGGGTGTCGAACGCGGCCAAGTTGTCGTCAAGAACGGCATCCAATTTGGTCAGCCATTGTTGGCCCTGCTTCGTTGTGGCGACCTGTTGCACGGCGATAAGAAAGATGGGCCGTGATTCAGAGGAACGAAAAGCAAGAGCGGGTGACACAATGAAGTCGATTGCCAGCGGTTTTGAATGCGGAGCTTTGATTCGATCTTCAAGTCGAAGCAAATATTGGGCAGAAGAGTCTGGAGTGATTGAGCCACGAGCTTGGGCTTCGAGTGCTCGCAAGCGGCTGGGGGTTTCCACTTTTTTTAGTTTTGAAGATGCTGTGATTCGTACTTCATCATCAAGTTCTCTGCGGCAGATTGCGAGTGCTTCTAGGCTGGCGCCTGTCTGGAGAAGTTCGTTTGCAATCCAGAGTTTGCGTTTCAAATAGCGATCCCACAGAGTTTGCGAGGATCCCATTTCACTGATGTCAGATGTTTGTTGGTCTGCGGCTAATAGCCTGTCGATTGCACGCTCAGATTGACCAGCACGACGATAGGCTTTCAGCATCGTTGGCAAAATGCTGTTGTCGAATGTGACAGTTGCTGGGTCCACATTCAGTGGGCAAATTTCAAAGATTGCGTGGAGGAGTTCAAGCTTGGATGGAATGCGTGGAGTTGATTCTATGACTTGAGCCGCTTGACGCAGAAACATCTGTGAAAGTTGAGGTGTTTGATGGTTGCGAAGCAGGCCTGGGTTGGAAAGTTCTTTGGATGTTTGCATCTGTTTCAGAATTGCCGAGAGATCATCACGAGCTTTGTTCATGAGTGCCTCTGACTGCGTGTTCTTTGATGCAAGACGCAGTTCTAAGATGGCCTGTAAAAAACTGGCAGTTTTTGATTGTTCGGCATTTCTTAAAGCGGCCGTGATTCTTGAAGTCAGAATCTTTCGGGCTTCGATATCGGTGGAACAGCGTGACAAAACTTGTTCCATTACCATTGTGTTGATGCTTCCGTCAATCGTGGGTTTTATGTTCCAGACGGCTGAGTGACTTTGGAAGATTGGGGCATGAGAAATGACGTTTAGTACGGCTGAGTGGAATTCCGGTTGTCGTCTTCGCACATCCTCGGGAACAGTGTTCATGAAGTGTAGCGCCCAATTGATATCTTTGGCGGCAGTCAAAAGATGAACAATGAAAGATTTTTCAGTGTCAGAAAAATCCGCGTAGGAAAAGGTTTTTGACCTGAGCCGTCGGTCTACTCTAAGCAGGTCCTTAATCAAGTCGTCTGAAATCTGATTCAGAGGAATCGTTAGAAGTCCCTCCAAGATTTGGTCACGATACCCTGCTCCGGCGACTGTCAGAAGATCGTTTGAGTGCTGAGCGGTTCGATCGGGGTGTGCGTTGCAGGCCATCAAGATCAGCTTGCCAGCGGCGGAATATTCTCCGCGTGACAACATTCGCTTTCCAAATTTGATCTGCATGGAAGCAGACAGATTGATGTTCTGTGTGGCCCAATGATCTTGGAAGTCAAGCAGTTCTTGCGTCATGCCAACGACTTCGTAAAGCTGGAACAGTCGGTTAACCGGTTGCTGGAAATCTGGAGAAGCGAATACGTCTTGTTTCGCTTCCTCAACCACAACGTTTAGCTGGTTCGTTTCTCGCAAAATTGTAACGACATCAGACATGTCGTGAGAGGCTCGGCTTTGCACCGGCTGTGAGTGGCTGATGTTTGTTTTCAGTAATTGAGTGGCCAGTTGGACCGAAATGTCCTGTTCGCCCAATCGATGAAGAGCCACAGCGATTTGAACTTGCGAATCGTGGCCCACGCTGACATCTCTGGGCAGCGATTTCAAAACAGCGATGGCTTGTTCAGTAAGTTGGTTTTCAGAGAGCGTCTTGCTGACTCCGAATGCGGTGATCCAGTCCATTGGCGTTTTAGTCAAACGATCGGCCACTTGTGTTAAAATCTGCATTTCTTTCAGCTTCGCTGCTGAGCTCATTAGAAGCAGACTTTGTTGCAATTGAAGTTCCCCGGCAAAGGGCTTGGATGCTTGAAGAATGTCGATGACTTCATCGTGTTTTTGCATCAGTTGAGCAACGCGAGCAAGCTCAATTCGAATCGCATCGTCTTTGGGGAAGTCTTTAAGTAGCTGCTGCAAAACCTGAAAGGATTCTTCACGCTTCCTGTTTTTCAGGAGCAGAAACGCTGCAAGTATTCGTCGAGTTTTCATTTCATAGTTCGGTATGTCGCTGACCGCTTTGGTGAGCTCATCTGTGACTTCTTCGATTTTGAAGTCAACATTCTGAACATATCGAGTTGCTCGCGGCTGAACGAATGATCGGTTGATGACACTGTGTTGGAAGTTCGCCTGCCTGCTGGAGAGTTCTGGATAGAGTCTGTACAGCTGATGCATCAGAATCGGGTTCAAGAGAGGCGATGTGCCATTCATCAGTGGTTGGGGGCGGCTGACTACGTTTTGATTGTAGATCGCGTATTTGGGCAGGCTGGTTTGTTGAGATGGACGGGAAGCCTTCCGGCTTGGTGGGGCAATCGATTCGTGGTAGCTGGTGAGCGCAATCAGTTGATTTAATAGGTGTGGTCGAAGATTGATTTTGATGTCGGTCGGCATGGACCAAGTCAATGTGGAATGGGGGCCGACTGAGATTGGCTTTCGGCGTTCCGAATTCAGCCTAATTTCTTTTCGAAGGGCGACCGACATTTGTTTCACCAACGCATCCAGCGATTGTCTGTCGCTGGCAGTTGCGTGAAACTGAACCACCCGCTGCATGTCTCGATAAGACACGTTGCTTACGTCCGTGTAGACGGCGTATTTTGATGCCGCCGTGTTATTATTTGCTAATGCAAATTCGTATTGAAGCTTAGATGCCAGTGAATAAATTTGTATGAAAGAGCTTGTCTGGGGTGTGCCGTTGTTTGCAAGCAGTCGATTGAATTGACTGACCAGCAATGAAAGTTGTGCTTCAGTCAGTGGTTCATTGTTGGTGAATTGCTGAATTGTATTCGAGTCCTCATCAGCTTGGCTGATCGCATGAAGGACCTGATGATGGTGACCGAAGCGAAGGTCACAGTAATGAGAAATCTTCGTCCAGCCATCGGCGGGCGACAATTCAAACAGTCGCCAATCAACGGGGGCAATGCTGGGCACAGTCTGCGGCGTAAAGGACGCAATTCCGATGGGTGTTTGCAAGACGATGGTAGTCCCCAGAGATTGCACCTGCTGTAACCGATAAATTTGCGAGGGAGGAGGGGGGGCAATGCCAGCCCCAAAAGTGAGCGTGGAAGGGATATGAGGTGCAGTTAAAGATGCCAAGCTCACAAGAGTCTGATACTTGATGATGTCCCAAGAATTGGTGACCTGTTGAAGATCATCTGGAAGAGCATGTTGTGTTTCGATTTCTGACAGCAACCATGCTTTGCGTTTGCTCTGATCGATTTTTCGACTTCGGATTTGGTTGTCGATCATGATTGCCGCGATCATTGCTTCGCCATAGCTACTCACGCTTAACGACATTGATTTTTTGATTCGCGATGAACCTCTCTGCCAAGAGCCTCTATGTATGGGCAGCTGATTAAGAGTCGGATGCGTGGCGAGCTGAATCATGTACGCACGCAGATGACTGAGTTTAGAAATCCAGAGACTCGACCGAGAGCTTACGTGAGGCACCGTCGAGACTGCCCCAGTGGGAGCAAGGGTTTGAGGAAGCAGTTGCAGTGCAACGATGTCATCACAGATTTTGGAAGCTTCGGCGGCAGATTCTTCACTGCCTTGGCTTGCTAGCAATGAAGCCAGTGCGAGTTGGACATTCCAGAGTGTGGCATCCTTTTGCAGAGTATCACGAGCGATCAGGATTGCCGTATCTAAGTCACCTTGATTGGCCGCTCTGTTCAGCATTTCCAACAGGATCACAGGATCATTGGTCTGTGAAAGTTTCTGGCTGACTAAGCCCGCCATGTCAATTTGACCTGCATCGAATTTCAGTTTCAACAATTGAAACTGATTGGCAGTCGTGTCTTCGATATCGACAATCTTCTGCTGAAACTGGGCAGCGTCTGCCAACTTCTTCGACAGGAGGCTTAACCGGACCATCGATCGTAGCAAGTCGAGATCTCTGGGCTTGCGCGCCAGCAGTCTTTCGATGGCTCGGGTCGCGGCGGCGTAGTCCTGAAGCGTTTCGTTGGCTGCTGCTAAGAATAGTTCAGTGGAGTGAGTGTCGTGATCTAGAGCTTCTGAAGCTCGAATCCGTTCCAGCAGTTTTCCGGTTTGTTCTTGCCGCTGGTACAAGGGGACGAGATTGCGAATGATATCGATTCGGTCGTGGCGTTTTGATTCCAAGTGAAACGCCTGCCAATATAGTTCGATCGCTTCACTGGTGCGGTACAGAGCTGCAAATTCGGATGCCAGCATTATGCGTGGTCGAGTATCACGTCTTGCCACCGACATTGCTCGGCGAAGCGCTTCGATTCCGTTTTCTGATTGCTTCAACTGAAATGATGCTGAAGCCGTGAATAGGTATGATTCTATGCTTGATGGGTTGGCTTGAATCAGTTGTTCACACGTTTGCATGGCTGTTTGTGATTGGCCAAGGCGGATTTGTAACTGAGCCACCTTTTTCAGATGTTTTGTTTGTCGCCGAAGATCCAGTGATGCCAGTTTTTTGTAGTGCCTTGTGGCTTCTTCAAGTTGATATTGGCGTTCCAGGATATCCGCAGCAAGAGACAATGCAGCAGTGTTATCTGGAGCTTGGTGTAACGCGGAAGTAATTGCCAAGGTTGCTTTGGCAAGCTGTCCTGCGGCTTGATGCATCATCGCCAGTTCCCGCAGTTGATTGACGCTGGGATCAATCACTGACTGCAAAGCTTCGATCTGCTGAGAAAGAATGCCAGCATCGGAATACGTACTGATTCTTTCCTCAAGTAGCTTCAGACGATCTCCAGATGTTTCTGCGAGCTGTCCTGCGATTGTGAGGCGTTTTAGTGCAGCTTCGAATTGCTTGCTTGCCCGTAAGAATTCGGCATATCGCACTTCTTGATAAAACGTGAGATCGAATTCTGATGCCGCTTTCCACGTCGTCAATGATTTTTCATGAAGTTTGAACGATCGATAAATTTCTGCCAAGCGAATCAGAGAGTCTGCATTGCGACGGCCATCTTGTGCAATAGATTCCCATGCAGCAAATGCTTCTGCTTTGCGTTTCAGTTGGTACAGGTATTCGCCCAGATATTCACGATACTGAGCCGCTGTTGGATCCAATTCGGATGCTTGGCGGTACAAGGCAATGGCGTCGCCAGGACGATCGATCGACTTCATGCGATCTGCAACTTGAGCCAATGTGACCGCGTCGTCGTTACGAGCATCTGCAAGTTGTTGCCAAATTCTTGCCGCAGAATTTCGACGATTTGCGAAGTCCAAATTTTGATCTTCCAGCAGCAATTGGCCCCATTTTAAGAGGTAGTCTGGGTTGGACGGATCTTGTTTTGCAAGCTGTTCGTATTGTGTCGCGGCTGCAGATGCGTCGTCCTGCCGGACAAGAATGTCAATTAAGGCAAGACGGACATCAGTGTCGTTGGGAGCTCGGGCGACTGCTGCTTGTAGAGTTTTCTTGCCATCATCAAGTTGACCTATTGAAACGAAAATTCGTCCCAGTCGAATCATCAGTTCTAAGTTGTCAACGTCTGAGTTCAGCCGGTCTTGGTAGTAGTCGGCCAGTGCGTTCAATTCACCAGATTTCAGAAAGCCGTCTTCGATGCGATTCAAGACATCTGTGTGGAGCCAGCTTCCAGGCCGAAGCCGATCTAGAATTGTTTCTAGGTCTTGCGTCGCTTGTTTTGTGTTCCCGAGTCGCCGTTTGATTTCGGCCGCTTGAATTGCAAAGTTGATTTTATCGTTGTCCCGACGGGCAGAATTGGCCAGCAATTCAAATCGCGTGAGCGCCTCATTCAAGTTGCCGTCTTCTGCCAATGTGGCTGCAATTTGGCCTGCAACACGATGGTCTCCGGGAAACTGTTGTTCCAGGCGATGCCAAACTGCTAAAGCCTTTTTGGATGCTCCGGCTCGACCGTAAAGTTTGCCCAGTTCTGTGAAAATGGGAATTGCTTCGTGACGTGTTGGACGACGTTGAATGGCTCGTTCCAGCGCCTCGGCGGCAAGTTCGGTCTTGTTCAAAGCTAGGTAAGCTTTGCCGAGATAAAAGCTACAAACAGCATCGCTTGGGCGAAGTCCTTCAGCTTGCTTTAATGCCTGCACGGCAGCGTCGGATTTGCCACGTTGAAGCTGAATAAGCCCCAAGATCATGAGCGAGGCCCCCGTATCTGCACTGGCCAAAGTTTTTTCGCCCGCCACTTGGTCTGGTACCGTTTGCAGCGAAGTTAGAAAACGGTCGAGCGATCCATTGCGAACATGAAACCCGTAGACCTGATTTAAAGATGTGCCTGGCCGAGGTCTCTGAATAAGAACCTTCAGGAACCGATCTGCAGCGACCTTCTCTTGCTGAACAACATCCGTTTGCCCGAGTGCCGGCACAGTCAGTGGCCAAGCTAATGTGTGGATCAGAACGGCGATGACGAAGTACGTACCATCGTGGCGTTGCGCAAGCAAAGACATGGTCGAGGCTCTCTCAAAACATTGCTCGGGAAACGAGTGTGAGCTGAATTGTCGCCCTTAGGGTTCTGGGAGTCAACCTGTCACAGTGTTTACTGAGGCGGTCGGGGGTCTGGTGTTGCCATACCTTTTTTGGGTGCAAACGATACTATGAAATTTCGCGCTGGGCTTGGTACAGCAAGATGCTGCCTGCGATCGCGATATTCAACGAATCGGATTCGGGGCGCATAGGAATTTTGACCAGTTGTTGACAGGCCACTTTTTGACGAGATGACAGTCCTTTCCGTTCGTCTCCGAGCATGATGATCGATCCTCTAGGAAACTTTGTGTGGGCCACATTCTGCGTTGCTGAAGCGTCTGCCCCAATGATTGTCCAGCCCTTACAGGATTCATGATTCAGTTCGCTCCAGCTTGTGCGAATCAAAGTTTGCCGAAAGGTTGAGCCCATTGCGGATCTCAGAACGTTCGGGTCAAATGGATCCGGATTGTCACCGATAAATATCAGCCCCGATCCTCCCAAAGCTGCTGAAGATCTCATCAAGGTTCCAAGGTTGCCCTGAGATCTGATTCGTGTCATCGCAATCCAAATGGCGTGTTGAGCTGGTGTCACTTCGGCAAGCGATTGTAGCTTTTGCCCAACGATGGCTAGCACACCAGATGCTCGAGGCTGTCGGTTGAGCGATCGAAATTGCTCGGGAGAAACATCCGTGACAGGGATTTGTCGAGCTTGCAAAGTTGCGACCGCCGTGCGGCCAGCGAGACTTTTTAGGAGGGTGCGAGACCGAATGATGTGCTGGATCTGCCAGCGATTCTGTTCGGCCGCCACGATGTTGCGGATTCCGTCTACGGGAAACTGCTTGCGTTGGTCTCTTAAGTCTCGGCTATTCAGAAGGCGTCGATAAAGCCTGACGATGTTTTCGTCAGTTGATCGGTTTGGCATTTGATTGCGGCTGGTCTTGCAGCTCGCTCGAGTAAAATGACCTTGAGCCAGAACCATACCGCTGAAAATGTTTTGGTCAAGAATATCTCACGTTTTTGGCGAATTCACCGGACATGGCCGATCGGCTGACTTAAGCGGTGTGCTGATCAAATAGAAATCGCAATGCTTCTGTTTTTGCACCGTGCTGCTATCACCGTGCTGTTATCACCGTGCTGTTATGAAGGAGTCTCGGCTGTCTGATCTGATCGTTCGGTTTTTTCGATTTCAAAATAGAAATTGCGGTCGACGGCGAAGGTCGAATCTGAACTTGGTACAGACAGGATTTGTGGCGTCGTTGTGGGCGTGATCCAAACCGGCTTTCCGTCGACCAAGACTTTGGTGCGAACGGTAAAGTCGCTCGCGACGTCTTTAAAATGGTAGCTCACCGTGTTCTCGTTTTTTGAGTAAACAAACACGGGGATTTTTGTGCCACGAAGATACTGATCAAAGACGCTCGAGAAATCGATGCCAGCCTGTTCACTTACGTAGTCTTCGATTTGTTTTGTGGTGACGGTTGAGTGTCGGAATTCGTGATTGAGTCCTCTCAGTATGGATCTCCATTTTTCATCATTGTCAATGACGTTGCGGATCATGTGCAATAGGTTGCCACCTTTGTAATACATGTCTCCTGACCCAGCTTTATTCACGTTGTACGTCCCGATAATCGGTTCAACGTTGTTGACACGTTTGCGGCACCCAATGACATAGTCTTCGGCTTCGGTGCGGGTGAAGTGATAATTCACAAACAGATTTTCACTGTAGTTGGTGAAGCCTTCTTGAACCCACATGTCGGCGATATCTTTAGCCGTGATGTTGTTGCCAAACCATTCGTGTCCTGATTCGTGGACGATGATGAAGTCGAACTTCATACCGACTCCGGTTTCGCTCAGATCTTTTCCATTGTAGCCATTCTTAAATCCGTTGCCGTAGGTGACCGAACTTTGATGTTCCATGCCGAGGTAAGGCACGACGACCAGTTTGTAGCTGTCCTCGTAAAAAGGGTATGGGCCAAACCAATGTTCCAAAGCTTCGATAGTTCGTGGGGCTTCGCGGAAGTGTTCTTCGGCAGTCTGTTTTTGGCCACGAAGTACCCAATAGTCCATGTCGAGGGGGCCAAGTTCGGCTTCGATCGTCTCTTGAAAGTGGACGTAGTCTCCGATGTTCATGTTGACAGCGTAGTTATTGATTGGGTTAACAACCTGCCAGTGAAAAGTTTTTGTGTGTTCCGAAGGGTCGGCTTCCTCTTTGATCAATCGACCGTTGCACACAGCCGTCAAATCTTCAGGGACGGTGACGCTGATATTCATTCCTCGGTCAGGTTCTTCATAGCAGTGGTCTTTGTTTGGCCACCAAATGCTGGCACCGATTCCCTGACACGATGTTGCAATAAAATGATTGCCTTCCGGGTCCTTGTTCCATGTCAAACCGCCGCTCCAAGGTGGTCGCAGACTTTCTGTTGGAGTGCCTTCGTATGCAACCGTGATTTGTTGTTCTGTGGCGACGGCAAGTTCTTCTGGGAACGTTACCCAATAAACATTCCCCTCTCGTTCGAATTCTAGTTTCGCCGAATCATGAGTGATGCTGGTGATATTGAGTGGTTCTTGCAGATCAATTTGCATGCGTTTTCGCGGTTGCAGCACTGTAAAAGTGATCTGATTCGAACCTGCGATTTGCTTTTGTTCCGGAAAAACCTGCAATGAAAGATGGTAGTGTTGAACGTCCCACCAAGCTCGTTCAGGTGTGACTGATCCTCGCAATCGAGCTTGTCGGGATGCATCAGCGGTGGGGCTTTTTTCTTTCGTGTCATCTTCGGCAGCCGAGGCAAATGTTGGCGCCGCAATGCACAGCATGACACAAAGAAGTGAACCAGAAAATTTCATCGCAGGTTTCCGAGCAAGGGCTGTTTGGTTTGCTCGTTATGCTACCGTCGCTGTGCTGTTGCAGCCAAGCGTTGGATGATTCTTCTTGTCAAGTTCGAGTGACCAGCGCTGTGAGTGCAAATGTGGGGCTTGCAGGCAGCAGTGTTGGTGAAAAGCTGATCGGCGATGTGCGCGTGTCAACGTGTCCGGTGGCTAGCGATTGGGGGCTGGGATGGCGCGTGGGAGTGGGATCGCGCGTGGGGATGCTGGACCGGGCTCCGACACTGGCTGCTTCTGTCCCGATGTGTGACTGAAGCGATTGAGCCAGTGACGTGAGCCGAAGTCTGAGCTCCTTCAAAATTCCGAGTCATGCGACTAGTCGTCGGATCTGAGTTTCGCAAGGACGGTGTAGTCTTCTAGGGTTGTCGTGTCCTGAGTTGATTCGCGGCCGGCAGCGATGTCTCGTAACAAGCGTCGCATAATTTTTCCGCTGCGAGTCTTCGGCAACGTCGTGGCAAAACGGATCTGGTCTGGTGTTGCCAATGCTCCGATATGTTTGCGAACGTGCTGAATCAGCTCTTTTTTCAGCTCTTCAGAATCTTCTTCTACCCCCAAGGTGACAAAGCAGCAAATGCCTTCTCCCTTGATTTCGTGAGGAAAGCCCACGACAGCTGCTTCGGTGACTCGAGGATGAGCCACCAATGTGCTTTCAACTTCCATGGTGCTTAAGCGATGGCCGGAAACGTTGATAACGTCGTCGACTCGCCCCAAGATCCAAACGTATCCGTCTTCATCGATACGAGCTCCGTCGCCAGCAAAGTAGCAACCTTCGATCTTGGAAAAGTAGGTGTCGACAAATCTTTCGTGATCACCATAGAGGCTTCTGAGCATGTGAGGCCATGGTTGAGTCATCACAAGCAGGCCGCCTTCGTTGTCTTCGATGGGGTCTCCTGATTCACTCACGATTGCCGGGACAACTCCGGGCAGCGGATGAGCACAACTGCCCGGTTTGGTTGATGTGATGCCCGGTAATGGAGTCACCATGATGCCTCCAGTTTCCGTTTGCCACCAAGTGTCGACGATTGGGCAGCGTTCTTGGCCGATGACTTGGTGGTACCACATCCATGCTTCAGGGTTGATGGGTTCGCCGACGGTTCCCAGCAAACGCAAGCTAGAAAGGTCGTGCTGTTCGGGCCACTTGTCACCCCACTTCATGAATGCTCGAATGGCGGTTGGCGCTGTGTAAAAGATACTGACGTCGTACTTTTCGATTATTTCCCAGAAGCGACCTTCGTCGGGCCAGTTGGGGGCACCTTCATACATCACGATGGATGCACCGTTTGCCAGTGGGCCGTAGCAAATGTAGCTGTGTCCGGTGATCCAGCCGATGTCGGCCGTGCACCAGTATGTGTCGTTTTCTTTCAGATCGAAGACCCACTGCGACGTCATCATCGCACCAAGCAGATAGCCCGCAGATGTGTGCAGGACTCCTTTGGGTTTTCCGGTGCTGCCAGATGTGTACAAGATGAACAGTGGGTGTTCACTGTCGAGTGGTTCGGCTTCGCATTCGGTCGAAGCGTCTTGCATCAAATCGTGCCACCACAAATCGCGATCGGGCACCATGTCGACATCGCCACCCGTGCGATGGACGACAACCACCTTTTCAACGCTGGGCGAATTTTCCATCGCGCTATCGACGGTGGCTTTTAACGGAATTTCTTTGCCTCGACGCCAGCCACCGTCAGATGTGACGACCAGCTTTGCTTGAGCATCACTGTTGCGATCGGCGATCGCATCGGCGCTGAAGCCACCGAAGATAATCGAGTGAACGGCTCCGATTCGAGTGCAGGCCAGCATTGCGATGGCCAGTTCGGGAATCATGGGCATGTATAAGGTGACTCGGTCGCCAGGTTCGATGCCGAGCGACTTCAAAACATTCGCGAATTTGCAGACTTCACGATGCAGGTCTTGATACCGGAGAACTCGAGTATCCCCCGGTTCGCCTTCCCAGATCAAAGCCGCTTTGTTGCGCCGGTCGGTTTCCAGATGGCGATCAATGCAGTTGTGACTGACATTGATTTTTCCGCCGGTGAACCATTTTGTGTTGGGCATTTCACCTTCCATGACGGTGTCCCACTTTTGGAACCAGTCTAGGTTTTCGGCCATCTCGCCCCAAAATTCGGCGGGCTTGTCTTTCGCGTGATTCCACAAGCGATCGTATTCTTCTTGGCTTGCGATGTTCGCCTGAGCCTGAAAAGTAGCGGACGGAGCGAACGTACGTGTTTCATTCAAAACACTTTTGATGTTGGCGTTTTCACTCATCTGTTTTGGGGCTCCATAGTCGGCAAGTGGCTGGTGCAAATGTGGGAACGAGGTGAAACCAAGGATTTCATGGCTCACAAATTCGTTCACGCAGATTCTGTTCAGCACCCAAAACCACTGCAATGAATTGATTTTCAACGCGTTCTATTAGCGTCTTACAGTTCAAATGTCCATGCAGGACGCCTGATCACCCAGGGCGGCTCATTAAATGACTATGCCGAGTCTGGTTAAAAGTGCGGGAATGCGTAATGCGTTTGATCGCAACGCTGCTGCGATGCATTGATGGCCACAACTCCTGATGTAGTTGATACTTGCGTTGCGAATGATGCTC